>NZ_OY781873.1:1200000-2400000 GCF_963677075.1 uncultured Sphaerochaeta sp.
AATCCTTTCTATGAGCTCTACCAAGCGGAGAATGGTCGTCTGGCCGTAAACTATGCTGAACTCTACGATGTGGATATTGTGCTTATGGATATTGAGATGCCCGCTCTTAATGGGATAGAGGCATCCAAGCGGATACTACAGGATAAGCCAACTTGCCGTATCATTTTTATAACAGCCTACAGCATTTTTTCCTATGCATGTGAAGCTGTGAAACTCGGAGCGATTGATTATATACTGAAGCCAGTGGACAAGGCAGATGTATGTAGGGCCGTCAAGCGTGCAGAAAGCCAAGTTGAAGCTGAGCGCCAGCTCAAGGCAGTCAGGCCCGAAGCTGAATGCTTGCAGGGGGACGAGGGTGTCGACAAGGCTGCTTTGATGATGTCCAAGGTGAAAAAATATCTGGAACACAGTTATATGAATTATGATCTTTCCCTTGATTCAGTAAGCTCGCTGCTGAATATAAATCCATCATACTTGAGTTGTATTTTCAAGCGTTGTACAGGAGTCAACTTTCTCGACCATATCACCAATCTCAGAATCAGTGCTGCAAAGGAGTACCTTGCAGACCCGTTCAAATCCATCGCAGAGATAGCTTCCATGGTAGGTTATGAGAGCCCCAGCTATTTCAGTCGTGCGTTCAAGAAGAATGCCGGAATCACTCCAACTGAGTACCGGCGGCTGAGCGGAGGAGGTGCAGGTAGATGAAAAAACTTGTGGTCATGGCTTTCCTCTTTGTCCTCGTCTTCGTTTCTTGCAAGAAGGAGGAAACTACCTATCCTGAGTTGGTGCTTCGTTATGCTGACAACCAGAGTGATGGCTACCCAACAGTGGAAGCTGCGAAGTATTTTGCAGAACTCGTAAAGGAAAGGACTGATGGGAAGATTGAAATCAGGGTATTTCCTGACAGTGTGCTAGGTTCAGAGAACAGCGTCATGGAGCAGATGGGTTATGGTGGTATCGACATGTCACGATTCTCTGTTGGGACACTCACCCGATATTTCCCTAAGCTATGGACATTGCAATTGCCCTACCTCTATACCGATAATGACCACATGTGGAGAGTTCTGGATGGTGAGATTGGGGATATGTACCTAAAAGAGGTGTCTGGGAAAGGGCTTATTGCCTTAGCTTGGTATGATGCCGGGGCGAGGAGTTTTTATACCCGTGCTCCCGTCGCTAGCATCGAGGATCTCCATAGTATGGTTATTCGAGTAATGGAGAATGATATGATGAGTCGTACCATTGAGCTTCTTGGTGCCGAAGCAGTGCAGATACCATATGCGGATGTCTATTCTGCGTTACAAAAAATGCGGATTGATGGGGCAGAGAACAACTTGCCAAGCTATATATTTACTGGTCACTACCAGGCAGCTCCGTATTTTTACCAGGACGAGCATTTTCGCTTGCCGGAAGTGGTAATGATGAGTGTTTATGCTGAGCAGAAAATTGCGGCATTAGACCCTTTGTTTGTTGAGGTTGTTAGGACATGTGCTGTGGAAAGCGGATTATATGAACGAGTACTCTGGCAACAAGAAGAAGCACGTGCTTACGAGAAGGCAATAGCCTCTGGAGTAGTGGTCACCAAACTCAGCGAGGATACGTTGCTATACTTAAGGCAGATAATGGAACCGCTCTACCAAGAACTGAATGAAAACGAACAGGATATTGTGCGGAGGATTGAAGATATCTAGGCATTTGTTTTTTCAATTTTTTTGATAGTTTGCACTTTCTTTGACTGCATCTTGCGCTGGCAGAATTCCTCTTTTACATTTTTGATGAAACCTAGACATTCTGGGTCGAATTACTTTAGGAGGCGATT
This sequence comes from uncultured Sphaerochaeta sp., assembly GCF_963677075.1. Classification (NCBI taxonomy): domain Bacteria; kingdom Pseudomonadati; phylum Spirochaetota; class Spirochaetia; order Spirochaetales; family Sphaerochaetaceae; genus Sphaerochaeta; species uncultured Sphaerochaeta sp. Next base: position 1,201,820 of record NZ_OY781873.1, read on the forward strand.
ATGAAACGAGTATTGATTGTTCTTTTGGCGCTGTTGCTCAGTTCTACCCTGCTCTTTGCTGCTGGTGAAAAAGAAGCAGCTGAAGCTGGTGGTGAAAAAAATGTGAAGCTTGTCTATGCTGAGGTTAACCCGCTTGATTCCATCGTTGGAAAGACTGGCGTCTATTTCAAGGAACAGGTTGAGAAGCTTTCCGATGGTACAGTAACCATTGATATTCAGGCTTCTGGCGTTCTTGGTTCCGAGAATGATGTTCTTGACTCCATTCTTGGTGGTGGTACATCAATCGATATGTCAAGAATCTCTGCTTTTGCACTTACCAGTTATGGTGCTGAGAAGTCAAAACTTCTCTCCATTCCGTTCACCTTTGAGAATAGAGCACACTTTTGGGCATTTGCCAATTCTGATCTTGCTCCCGAGTTCCTGAATGAGCCCCAGGAAATTGGTCTACCAATTCGTGGTGTGTTCTATGGTGAGGAAGGATTCAGACACTTCTTTGCTGCAAAGCACATTGGTAGCATGAAGGATCTTGCAGGCATGAAGCTTCGCGTATCCAATGACCCGGTTATGACCGGCATGGTTAGAGGCCTTGGAGCTTCTCCAACGGTTGTCTCTTTTGGTGAGCTGTACTCTGCTCTTCAGACCGGTGTTGTCGACGGCGCTGAACAGCCGATTGCCAACTACAAGGCCAATGCCTTCCAAGAAGTTGCTCCCAATCTGATTCTCAATGGGCACACCCTCGGCGCTATTCAGGTAGTTATTACCGATACCGCTTGGAACAAGCTTTCCGAGAGACAGAGAGAAGCCATCATGGAAGCTGGCAAGCTTGCACAGGCCTACAATGCTGAGATCAGCGAGAATGCAGAGAACGAAGTTCTTGCAGAGCTCAAGGCTGAGGGCGTGAATGTGGTTGATGTTGCAGACAAGGCCCCATGGGCAAATGCTACCAAGGCGGTAATCGAAGAGAATACCAAGAGCCAGGCAGCGTTGTATCAGAAAATCAAGGATATGAAATAAGGTTTTTAGTCAGATATTGGTGGGATTGCATAGCCAATCCCACCTTTTCAAGTCTCAGGAGATGAAACATGCCAAAGTTCTTTGCGACAATGGATAAAATCAAGATGGCGTATGACTGGACCGACAAAGTGGTATTGATAATTTGCAAAGTCTTGCTCATTGTCGATATCCTGATCACCAGTTATGCAGTAGCCGGGCGTATGCTCAATGAATACATACCGTTCCTAAAGGATCCTTCTTGGACGGAAGAGGTGGTCTTGACCTGCATGGCCTATATGGCCGTTCTATCGGCGGCCCTTGCCATTCGCAGGGGTACCCATATCAGGATGAAGGCTTTTGACAAATATCTCCCTAAACGTATGATTAAGTTCCTCGATATCCTCAGTGATATCGCGGTTTTTTGCCTCGGGTTGGTAATGCTGTATGTAGGGTGGAGATATGCTATCACCATTGGAAGTAGGGGTTTTTATGTCTCTCTACCATGGCTCAGTCGTTTCTGGATGTATTTTCCAGTACCACTTGCTGGCCTTGCCATGATCATTTTCGAGATTGAGGCCATCTATAACCATGTAAAGTCCTTCTATGTGAAGGAAGAGGAGAAGGCATAATGGACGCTAACAGTATTGCAATTACGATACTCCTGGGAAGCTTCTTTCTTATGATCTTCCTTCGTTTTCCTATCGCATATGCGGTTGGACTTTCTTCTGTTTTTACCATGCTCTACCAAGGTTCCAGTCTTAATGATATCAGCCGTCTTATGGTCAAAGGCATCAGTTCGTTCTCCCTGATGGCGGTTCCTTTCTTTATTACGATGGGAGTGTTGATGGGCTCAGGGGGTATTTCCCAAAAGCTCATTGCCCTTGCCAATGCCTGTGTAGGTTGGATGAGGGGAGGCTTGGCGCAGGTTAACATCGTAGCATCCTACTTCTTTGGAGGAATCTCCGGGTCAGCCGCCGCCGATACTGCATCCCTTGGTTCCATCCTGATTCCCATGATGGTCGATGAAGGCTATGATGCTGACTTCTCCACCGCTGTTACGGTTACCAGTTCCTGTGAAGGACTGCTTGTTCCTCCCAGTCATAACATGGTCATCTACGCCACCACTGCAGGTGGTATCTCAGTTGGAAGTCTCTTCCTTGCCGGATACCTTCCTGGTGCCTTGCTTGCCATTACCTTGATGATTGGCTCCTATATATTCTCCGTGAAGCGTGGATATCCCAAGGGAGAGAAATTTAATCTCAAGAACTTCATTATTCAATTTGGTAAATCCATTTGGGCCTTGGCAGCGGTTGTTATTGTTGTCGTTGGCGTTGTTGCAGGTTTTTTCACTGCTACAGAATCTGCAGCAATTGCGGTTATTTATTCCCTGATTGTCTCGGTCTTTATCTATAAAGGCTTGAATTGGAAGGGTGTTTGGAAGGTCCTCGACGATTGTGTAGGTACCCTAGCTATCGTGCTTATCCTTATTGCTACATCATCTGTCTTTGGCTACATCCTCACTACACTCAATGTTCCGCGTCTTGCAGCTGAGGCGATTACCAGCCTTACCAATAACAGGATTCTCATTATCCTGCTGTTGAATGCAATTCTCTTGGTCCTTGGGGCGATCATGGATATGGCGCCGATCATTCTTATTGCAACACCGATTCTGCTTCCTATCGCTACTGGAGTTGCAGGGCTGGATCCCATTCAGTTCGGAATCATGGTGGTACTCAACTGTGGTATCGGCCTCTTGACCCCACCGGTTGGAGCTGTCCTGTTCATAGGATCAGCCGTTGGTAAGGTCTCCATGGAGAAGGTGGTAAAAGCGACGCTTCCATTCTATCTCTGTATGGTTATTGCACTGCTACTGGTGTCGTTCATTCCTGAGATCAGCCTCATCCTACCGAAGATTTTTGCAGGGTATACCCCGACAAATATGTAGAGAGATACGATAATCCCTTCCTTTGAACCAGAGTCTTTGCTCTGGTTCAATTTGTTGTTTGCGTTGCAAGAACATTTGAATGGAAATCACTGTCTCTAATGATAATCTGAACAAACTGATTCACCAGGTTCGTGATATACTCATGGTATGCAGAAACCAACCATTGCCTTCATGTATGATTTTGACAAGACCCTGAGTACCAAGGATATGCAGGAGTATACATTTATTCCCAAGCTTGGGATGTCTGCCGAAACATTTTGGAAGAAGGCCGACAAACTTGCTGGAGAACAGGGTATGGACCGCATTCTTGCATATATGAAGCTTATGCTTGATGAGTCCAGACGTCATGAGCAGTCGATTAGAAGAAGCGATTTTGTTTCACTGGGAGGAAGCCTTGAATTCTTTCCAGGTGTACTCTCGTGGTTCGATGAGGTGAACAAGCTCGGCTCATTGATGGGTTTGGAATTACAGCACTTCATTATCTCCTCAGGACTCAGGGAGATCATCGAAGGATCAGCTATCGGGGATCGATTCAAACGTATTTATGCATGTGAGTACTTCTACGATGAGAACGGGGTGGCTACATGGCCGAAATTATCGGTTAACTATACAGCCAAGACACAGTTCTTGTTTAGGATCAATAAAGGGGTGCTTGATGTGCATGAGGACCAGGCGTTGAATGCCTACACCGCCGAGGGTGAGCGTAGTGTACCTTTCAGGAATATGGTGTATATCGGAGATGGGCTGACCGATGTCCCCTGCATGAAGCTCGTTAAGCAGAATGGTGGAAAAAGCATTGCTGTCTATGCACAGGGTAAGGAAGCTATTAGCTATCGGTTGATGAAGGAGGACCGTATCAACTTCTTCACTGAGGCCGACTACACCCCTGAGGGTGAACTCTTCTCCTTGGTGAAGACCATCCTCACCCAGATGCAGGCGGAAAATGCCCTCACTGAGTACCAGCGAGGGATGAAATGCCTCGCCGGGATCTAAAGCCCCAGTCCTCTCTGCATCAGGGTGGCAAGTACTTCCATGCCCTTTCTGGTGGGGTGTAGCCCATCAGAAAGGAGTCCGTCACCGGCCTTGATGGGGTATCTGGCAAGGTCTATGAGGTTGGCTCCCTCATGCCCCGCAACAATCTCCCTTATACTTCTAGCCAAGTCTAGCTGACTCCAGTGATGGATGTTCTCTTCATCAAGGGCCCTGTCAGTTCTCTGCAGTGGGGTGCAGAAGTACAGTCCACTTGATGAATGATTTCTAAGCATATCACGTACCAATGTCTTATACGCTTCCTGGAAGACCTCGATGGTGGTAGGTTCTTCCACCTGTCCCCAATCGTTGGTTCCCCCGAATACGATGATGATATCACCGACCAGTCGCTGTTGTCTTTTCTCGTCCAAGAAGGAAGAGGAGCGGGGACGGACTCCTGTCCTGCTTATCCTGCTCCCAGAGTAGGACTCATTCATGAGGAGCTTAAGTCCCGTACGCTGTTGCAGAATATACCACCAGGTATGTTGCACCTCTGATACATCCACTCCCTCTCGGGGGTAGAAGAGTTCATTCTCCTCAGGGACAAAACCTGCAAAGGTGGAGATGGAATCGGCAAGGATGGAAAAGGTCTGTGTCTTCATGCCTGTAGTGTATCCTACAGCTTTTCCCGCTACAAGAGTCTGTGGTATGCTGGGCGGGGAGGCTTGCATGGATACAAAGATTTCGGTAGTTGAGGAAGGGGCTCTTGAACGGGTTGGATCAGTCTTTGTGGAAGCATTCGGCCATACCCCTGCGTTGTTGGTTGCCGATGGCATAACACTCAAGGTAGGAGGGTTTCCTGTTTCCAGATCGCTTGAGAAGGCTGATATCCAGGTCAGACAGTTCATTTTCCCTTCTGAGCCGCAGCCTTATGCTGATGAGCATGCAATTGCACAAGTTAGACTGAGTCTGGAGATGGACAACAGTATTGCAGTGGTCTTGGGCTCAGGTACGCTCAACGATATTACCAAGCGTGCAAGTGCTGAGCTGGACCGTCCCTATATGGTTGTTGCAACCGCACCTTCTGTTGATGGCTATACCTCCTACGGTGCTGCTGTCTCTATCGGTGGCTTCAAGCAGACTCTTCCTTGTGCTGCCCCGATGGTGGTTCTTGCTGACACCAAAGTGCTCCGCGAAGCTCCCATGGACATGATCGCAAGTGGTTTTGGTGATTGCATGGCCAAGTACACTGCCGGAATGGACTGGATCCTCGCCGATCTGGTCGGGGTTCACCCAATCCGCCGTGATGTATGGGACATGGTCCAGATTCCGCTGAGAAAAGTATACGCCCAGCATGCAGGGATAGCCCAGAGAAGGGGGTCGTCCATTGGACTCCTCTTTGATGCGCTCTCAGCAAGTGGGTTTGCGATGCAGGTGATGCACGACTCACGCCCTGCCAGTGGTGCTGAGCACTTGATCAGCCATATCTGGGAGATGGAACACTTGAGCAAGTATGGGCTTCCAGTAAGCCATGGATTCAAGGTCTCCATCGGTACCCTGACCATTACCTACCTCTATGAGCAACTCAAGCAGTTGGATCTTGCTGATATCCCGCTCAGTGGGGCAGAGAGTTGGGAGGAGCGCGAGCAATCGATTGCAGCATTCTTCCCCGATGAAAGCGTAAGGAAACAGACCTTGGCCATCGCAAAAGAGAAATTCCTTGATGGGGATGCGCTGCTAACTAGAAGGGAGAAGCTTATCTCTCTGCTTCCTGCCCTAATTGTGAGAATGGAGGAGCAACTACCTCCGTATCAGGAACTGAAAGAAGCAATGAAGGAAGTTGGCTGTCCGATTTCTCCTGCTGATATTGCAAGTAATCTGGAAGGGCTCCGCCATGCAGTAACTGGTGCTCAGATGATCCGAAACCGCTATACCGTGCTAGATCTCTACTACGAGCTGGGCCTATTTGACCTAGCTCTGGATATGCTCTCAGGAATGTAGAGCGTCTTCAGTGGAAAATCATCATACGGTAACGTACTTCTGATACCTGCTGGTAGGCTTGTCTGGTATGGTCATCCGGAGTTTTCCAGATGCGAGTAACGGTGTGAGGAACGTCTTTCGAAAATGTTCCCGATGTTCTATGCCAATATAACCTTGCATCTCTTCCCTTGTTCTTGGGGTAGAGCAAAACTCTAGCAACATATGCAAACGAATATCTTGCGCGGTGTCTTGCGCGGTGTCTTGCGCGGTGTCTTGCGCGGTGTCTTGCGCGGTGTCTTTGCTGTCTGGATAGTTGATATTTTTCAATACTACGCGAAAATCCGATGGAGTGGAGAAAAACTGGCTGTCATGAGTTATGCCTCTATTAAAGATAAGGAAAGGAAAAACAGTCAAAAATTGACCGCGGTCAAAAAAATTGTTGACCTAGCACAAAACCCCTTTTAGGATAGAGAAAAAGAGGGGGATTTTCATGCATAGTATAGTTCTAATCAAGCAGGTCCCACAAACCAGTGATGTCCAGATGGACAAGGAGACCGGTACCATGATCCGTAGCGGTTCTGCTGCCATCCTGAATCCATTGGATGTGTATGCCTTGGAAACGACGTTACGAATCAAAGACCATAGCGGTGGACGAGTGACTATCATCACCATGGGACCGGCGAGTGCTGTTAAAGTACTCAAGGAGGCCATCGCCATGGGAGCAGATGATGTCTATCACCTGAATGACCGAGCCTTTGCAGGCTCAGATACCTGGGCAACCAGCTATGTACTGGCAAAAGCCATAGAGAAAGTTGGCCTTCCTGATCTGGTCATTACCGGGGAGCGGGCAACCGATGGTGATACTGCCCAGGTTGGACCGGCAGTGGCTTCATGGTTGGACCTGCCGGTGCTCTCCTATGTTGCATCAGTAGAGGAGATTGATTCAAAGAACCTGATAGCCGAGCGTTTGATCGAGGAGGGGTACCAGCGAGTTAGGTCTCCTCTTCCAGCCCTCCTTACCGTGGTCAAGGAGATTGCCGAGCCTCGTCTTCCCACCCTCAAGGGCAAGAAACGTGCCATGGCCACAGAGATTACCTCCTGGAGTGCCTCCGATCTGGATACAGATCCAGCATTCTTGGGGTTGAAGGGGTCTCCAACCCGGGTGGTAAAAATTGAGACTCCCAAAGTAAGCAGGCAATGCAGCATGGTGAAGGTAGAGGATGATGCTTCGCTTCATGTGGCAGTCGATCAATTGTTCACCTTCCTTGAGGAACGTGATTTGTTAGGAGGACGCAATGCATGAAGTTTGGACAATAAGCGAATGCCATCAGGGTAGGGTAAAGGATGTTTCATACGAGCTATTGGCACGTGGAAGGTCCCTTGCCGATACACTCAATGTGAGACTGGCAGCAGTAGTCATCGGTTGCAATGTCAATGTAGATGACCTGAAACGTCTCTCCGCCCAAGGAGCAGATGTAATCTACCTTACCGATGATCCTTCACTTTCCTCGTTTGTTTGTGAACGGTATGCTGAGCAACTTCTCCGTCTTATTACTGCGAAGGAGCCGCAGATTATCATTGCAGCAGCAACCACCTCTGGAAGAACCTTGATGCCCTATGTGGCAGTCAAGGCTCATGCAGGGTTGACTGCCGACTGCACCGAGCTGGCTATCGAGGAAGGAACGGGGAATCTCTTGCAGACCCGCCCAGCAATAGGTGGCAACATCATGGCAACGATTAAGACCCCGAACCATCGGCCGCAGATGGCCACCGTTAGACCACGTTCTACCAAGCCGCTTGAAGCAAGGAGTGACCGTCCTTTCGTGGTGGAAGAGGTAGCTGTACCTCCCAAGCGTGAAAAGCCCTCTGTCGAGGTATTGGGACTAAGGGCTCTCGAAGGTCAGAGTGGATCCATCGAAGAAGCAGACATCGTCATCTCCGGGGGAAAGGGGCTTAAGAAACGGGATAACTTTGCCCTGATCGAGCGTCTGGCCAAGGCGTTTGGTGCAGAAGTAGGTGCGAGCCGGGACGCAGTGGACCGAGGTTGGGCTTCCTATCCTCATCAGGTTGGTCTTTCAGGCAAGACCATCTCTCCCCGTCTCTATCTCGCTGCAGGTATCTCTGGGGCCATCCAACACCTCGCAGGTATCAAGACAGCCAAGTGTATAGTGGCAATCAACAGTGATGAGCAAGCCAATATCCTTGGTATTGCTGATTTCGCCATCATCGGGGACCTGTTTCAGGTACTCCCAGAGATTGAGAAGCGCCTTGAGCAGAGGAGGAAGGCATGAATACCAGCTATACAGCAATTACCCCATCCATTCTTGAGGAGCTGAAGGCGATTGTAGGGGAGCATAACCTGTTCACCGACACAGAGCGGATAGAAAATTACAGCCATGACGAGACCAGCAGGGAGCAGTTCAGCCATATGCCGGAGGTAGTGCTTACTCCCGTCTCTACTGAGCAGATCAGTGAGGTCATGAAGTTGGCAGACCGTTACACCATACCGGTAACTCCACGTGGTGCAGGCTCTGGTCTCTCTGGTGGTGCGATTCCAATTCATGGAGGAATTGTGCTCTCGGTGGAGAAGATGAACAAGGTGCTGGAGATTGATGAGGCAAACCTAACCGTGACCGCTGAGGCAGGGATTGTAACCAATGAGCTGAACGAGCGGCTTAAACAGACCGGGCTTTTTTTCGCCGGCTATCCGATGAGTCTGGAGACATGCTTTCTTGGAGGTAATATTGCGGAGAACGCGGGAGGTGGGAAGGCCGTGAAATACGGAGTAACCGGGCGCTATATCCTCGGTATGGAGGTCGTCACTCCCCAGGGGGAAGTGGTCCAATTGGGAGGAAAGGTGACCAAGGATGTCAGTGGGTATGATCTCAAGCAGCTGTACATCGGTTCGGAGGGGACCCTTGGGATTATCACCAAGGCGACCATCAGACTCCTTGGCGTGCCCACCTCTGCCTCTAATCTCTTGGTTCCTTTTAGGACTGCCCAGGATGCTATCTCTGTCGTTCCCCTGATCATGAAGCAAGGGATCATTCCCACCAGTATTGAGTTTATGGACAGGAGTTCCCTTGAGATGTCCTGCTCCTATTTGAACGAGAGTTTGCCACTGGAGGGAGTGGGTGCGATGTTGCTCATTGAGATTGACGGCACTGATGAAAGCCAGGTTGAACATGACCTTATCCAGGTTGGTGATCTCTGTTCCGATCATAAGGCAATGGAGGTATATATTGCTGAGGATGCAACGAATCGGGAGAGGATTTGGTCGATCAGGCGGAATATTGCCGAGGCCATCAAGGTCTACAGTCCTATTCAGAGCCTGGAAGATGTGGTTGTTCCCATTGGCTCCATTCCTTTGGTCATTCCCCGTCTTGAGCAGCTCTCCAGCAAATACAACATGAAAATTCCTTGTTATGGCCACGCAGGAGATGGTAACCTGCATGCAACATTGGTGAAGAATCCCGATAGTACCATGGAGGAGTGGTTGGAGATGGAACCACGGTTGCTTTCCGAGTTCTATGCATTTATCGTAGGGGAGCTTGGGGGGAAGATCAGCGGGGAGCATGGTATTGGGCTGAAGAGGAGGTCGTTCTTCAAGGACGTGACTCCAGGGGCGGAGTACCAGTTGCTGTGTGCAGTCAAGCAGGCGCTTGACCCAAAGAATATCATGAATCCTGGGAAGATTCTCCTATAAGGAAGGGTAATGGCCAAGAAATCAAAGGGGACAAGCAAAGCTGAGGCAACCAAGCGCTTGATATTCGAGAGTGCCCTGACGCTTTTCAAGCAAAAGGGGTTCAACCAGGTCTCCATCCAGCAGATAACCAACTATGCAGGTACTGCAAAGGGAAGTTTCTATACCTACTTCTCCACGAAGAGCGATATCATTGTACAGGAGTTCTGGGCCATCGATGCCTACTACCGAAGTATCGAGGGTGAAGTGTCCAGAGAGAAGGATGCAGCGCTCAAGCTTCTGAAATTCACGGAGTTGCAGCTTACCTATGTGCGTGATGTTATCGGGGTTGAGATGCTGAAAGTACTCTATGCCAACCAGGTGAGCAACGAGGGTTCCACCAAGGTCATTACCGACCAGTCCCGATTCTGGCATACCTTCATCAGAAGCATCATTGAGGAAGGACAGAGATCAGGTGAGTTCAGGAAGGACAGGGAGAGCTCCTACCTTGCGGTGCTTTTCAATAGGGCCATCAGGGGGCTCTTTCTGGACTGGAACATCAGCTCAGCAGGATTTGACTTGGTTGAAGAGGGATTGTCCTATTGCAGGAATTTGTTGATTCCTGCTTTGTTGGCCAATAAATGATTCCTCAGCATCTTAGGGTGTTGTAATATCTCATTTCCAGAAAGAGATCATATTGTGTTAGGAGAAAGGGGCGAGCATATGGATAAAATTGGTGTAGCCATCATTGGCTCAGGTGGTATTGCAAAAGCACATGTGAAGGGGTTTCTTGCGTTGGGGCATCTCTGCGAGATAAGGGCTCTCTGTGATTCTTATCCGTCGAAGGCAGAAACATTGGCACAAACCTATGATCTCAGTGGTTCAGTTGCCATAACCAAGGACTATCATGAACTTCTATCCCGTGATGACATTCACCTCGTATCGCTTTGCTTGCCTCCTAGCCTGCATTGCCAGGTTACGGTTGATTTTCTGGAAGCTGGAAAGCATGTCATTGTTGAGAAACCGATGGCTCCTTCCCTTGCTGAGTGTGACCAGATGATCGAGGCCCAGAAGAGAAGTGGTAAGATTCTCTCGGTTATCAGCCAGAATCGATTCAAAACTGCTGCCATGCGTGTGAAACAGCTCTTGGATGAAGGAGTACTAGGCAGGGTGCTCCTGGCCCGAGTGAACTCCATGTGGTGGCGAGGTTCAGCTTATTATGACCTCTGGTGGCGAGGGACGTATGAGCATGAAGGTGGGGGTTGTACGCTCAACCATGCTGTGCACCAGATTGATATGCTTCAATGGCTTATAGGGGTGCCTGACCAGGTTGTGTCGGTCATGAACAATGTGGGGCATAGCAATAGTGAGGTTGAGGATGTCTCCCTCTCAATCCTTTCTTACCCGAATATGGTGGCTGAGGTAAATTCCTGCTTGGTCGATCATGATGAGAAACAGGAGTTCTTCCTTGCCACTGAGAAAGCCTCAATTGGTATTCCTTGGTATGTGAAATCAGCCAAGCAGTTGCCTAATGGGTTTATCCAGCCCAATCCTGAGACTGAAGTGGAACTGAATGCATTATATGAGTCGCTTCCTTCGCTTAAAACGGAAGGGCATGAAGCACAGTTGGAGAATGTTCTCCAAGCAGTGATGCATAACACAGAACCGCTGGTAACAGGAGAAGAAGGAAGAAAGGCTGTACAGCTGATTAGTGCAATGTACAAATCTGCAACCGAGCATACGAGCGTCTCATTGCCTCTTGCAAAGGATGATCCTTTCTATACCACTGAGGGAATGCGTGCAAGGTTGGTGCGGTACAACAAAAAGCTTAATTCAGTAGAGAATCTTGAGGAGTCTGGCGAGATCAGCCTAGGGACGATGGGAAAGTAAAAAGGAGGACACCAATGCAGAAAATGGATGGACAGCAGTATGCCCCAGAGGGAAAGCCCCAACCGGCTTGTAAGCAGGGGGAGTTCGTTGTTGGGGTTATAGGGCTTGATCATGGCCATATCTATGGGATGTGTAATGGGTTATTTGAAGCAGGGGCTGATATTGCCTTTGTGTATGACCCAGATGCAAAGAAAGTAGCATCCTTCCAGGAAAAGTTCCCATCAGCGAAGCAGGCAGCTTCCAAAGAGGAGGTGCTCAAGAATCCATCAGTTCATTTGATCGCCAGTGCCGCAATTCCCTCAAGCCGCGGTCCCTTGGGACTGGATGTGCTTGATCATGGAAAGGATTACTTCTCAGACAAACCTCCCTTCACCACCCAGGAGCAGGTAGCCGAGGCTCGAAGAAAGGTTGCAGAGACTGGTCGCAAGTGGTTTGTCTACTACAGCGAACGCCTCCATGTTGAAGCGGCTGTCTACGCTGAAAAACTGCTGAGTGATGGAGCAATAGGTGATATTGTCTCAATTCGTGGTTGGGGACCTCATCGTCTTTCAGCAAAAAGCCGTCCAGACTGGTTCTTTGAAAAGGAAAAGTATGGGGGTATTCTGGTAGATATTGGGAGTCATCAACTCGAACAGATCCTGCAGTTCAGTGGTGCAGAGGATGCCACATTGATCTCCAGCAGGGTGGGAAATCTCTACCACCGGGAGTATCCAGGACTGGAGGATTATGGAGATGCCTGCTTTACCACAAGCAATGGAGTTCCCTGCTACTTCTCTCTCGATTGGTACACTCCCGATGGTTTGGGCACCTGGGGAGATGGGCGAATGTTTATTGTGGGCACCAAAGGATACATAGAGCTACGCAAATATATCGATGTTGCTGCCTCCAAAGAGGGCGACCATGTGATTCTGGTAGATGGAGAGGGAGAAAAGCATTTTCATGTGGGTGGAAAAGTGGGTTTTCCCTACTTCGGCCGCTTGATCAGGGATTGCCTCGACCGCAGCGAGACGGCAATGAAACAAGAACACACCTTTAGGGCGATAGAGTTGGCAATTGAGGCTGAGCAGAAGGCGGTGAGGATTCGCTAGGGCAGGCGTGAAAACCGCTCATTCCGGTTCTCGAAGTTTTGGAGGATCTCTATCCTCACAGTTATGAGAACCTCCAAAGCCTTTAAAAAGGACTGCTCACTATCTTTGCCTATTTATCCTTCTGTCCCATACACCTCTATTTGCGTAAGTGCTGGGAATGGGGAGGGGTCATCAGCCTTTTTCAGGTTGCAGAGCGTAAGACAGGTAATGGTTTTCTGCTGGACTGGGAATCGTTGGGGCAATGATGATTTCTCCAGAGAGAGGTGGGTGATATCCCCGTCGCTGTCGATCAGCGTTGCATCGCTCCACCAGCTGTCATGTGGCCAGTCTGCCCTAAGGGTGAGACGAACCTCGTCTATGATAACCGGTCTTCCGAAATCAATATGGTGCTCTGCTTTCGGGTCTTGGTTGATCCCCCAGCTTGTCCATGGATATTCTCCATGATACTCATTGGCAAAGATGCCATCGATGGCATTCCTGGCAGCAAAGACCATCTCTCCGCGGGTTTCAACGTTGGCGCTTGCATGGGGGAAGAGCCCTTTCGTCTCATGATGATCATATGGATTGCATGCAAGATTCCTGCGGGGGAGACTGTCTACATGGCTGAGTGTAAGGAGATGTCTCTGTCCTTGGAAGGCATATGGGCTATAACAGGTACGCTTGACCTCTGATACAGGGATGGTGAAGCTAGCCTCCTTCTCAAGATAGATGGGGTGTGTACCCAATGTCTCATCAAGTTGTATGAGATAGATACCAGGTTCATCTACTTCCAGAACGACTTGGTCTCCTTCCTCGTAGGCTTCTTTATAGACCAGGGAGACTCCATATCCACTTTTCCTGCTCGAGGCAAGTATTGTTTCATTTGCATCAAGAATCATGATTTTCATACAACAATCCTCCGCATAACTCACTATACCACAGCTTTGCCTTGCTTGACAGCAACCAGCAATTGGTCCATGGTTATACTATGAATTGTACATTCCTTGGGCATAGTGCCTTCTTGTTGGAAACGGATGCGTATCTCCTGCTTTTTGATTACACCAAAGGTGCAGTGAGCCTTCCCTCTGATACCAAGCCGCTGATGGTATTTGCAAGTCATCGGCATGCCGACCACTATGACTCGTCCATCTTTTCGCTCGCAGACCGGAAGGGGCATACCGTTTTCTTTCTCTCCTCCGATATTCCTCCAACAGATATCCCCTTTTCCTGTACCATCAACCCGATGGGCCCGTATGAGGAGGATATCGTAGAAGGCCTTGTAGTCAAGACACTCAAGAGTACTGATGAAGGGGTGGCCTTTGTTGTGGAGGTTGAGGGAAAAACCCTCTATTTTGCCGGTGACCTGAACCATTGGCACTGGGAAGGGGAGAGTAAGCAGTACAATGAAGAGATGGCCGATAACTACCATAAGGAGTTGGCTCTTCTTCCTTCTCATCTGGATCTTGCTTTCGTACCCGTCGATCCACGCTTAGGTACTTATTACAGCCTAGGGGCAAAAGATTTGGTTCAGACAGTGTCTGTAGACACGCTTGTTCCCATGCATATGTGGGAAGATTATTCAGTATGCAGCAAATTACAGAAAGAGCTCGGAGATCGTGTCAAGGAAGTAATTCTTCTGGATACGGTCCCACAAACATGGAGGATATAATGCAGTTTCATTTCGCTCATAATAATTTCAATGTTATGGATCTTGATAAATCCCTTGCTTTCTATAAAGAGGCTCTAGGGCTCGTGGAAGTACGCAGAAAGGAAGCCTCGGATGGTTCCTTCATCCTGGTTTTCCTGGGAGATGGATCTTCAAAGCACCAACTCGAGCTTACTTGGTTGAAGAACTGGGAGAAGGATTCCTACAACCTTGGAGACAACGAATTCCATCTTGCATTCGAGACCGACGATCTGGAAGGTGCTCGGGAGAAACACCGTGCAATGGATTGTATCATTTATGAGAACAAGCAGATGGGAATCTACTTCATCGTTGACCCTGATGGGTACTGGATTGAAATCGTTCCTGAGAAAAAATAGGTTTTAGGTGAAACGGCTGGTGAAAATACGCTGGTACTGTTTCGGGCTCATGCCCATGACCTTCCTGAATTGCCTGCTGAAGTAGTTCGGATCCTTGAAACCACACGCCTCACTTATCTGTGACATGGAAAGTCCACGTTTCTGGATAAGGGTACAGGCGTGTGCAACACGCTTATGGATATGGAACTCAATGGGGGAGAGCCCGGTACTCTGCTTGAAGAGCCGGTTCAAGGTACTCGTACTCATATTTGCCACCTCTACCAAATCTTCAGTTGAGAGATTTGTATCGAGACGCTGATCCATATAGGAGATGACCTCCCAGAGTCTTCGTGTTCCCTGGTTGGTCTCTCGTGGGGTCTGGTCCCAGATACGGGAGAGTGAGATGATCAACTCAATCAGATATGCGAGTGCCAGAGGTCTGGACCCAGAGCCATAACTCTGGTCATCGGCTTCCTTCTCCATCATCTGGATCAAGGGAATGAGTTCAGCAGTTTGGGAAGGGGAGAGCAAGAGATAGGGTACTTTCTGGGTTTCCATGAAGATGGAGCAATAGCCTGGAAGGGATGGCAGGTCGAGAAACTTTCTTCCCAGTAGGTTTCTTGCATAGATGATGTTGTAGAGCACCAGGTTCTCCACATCCTTATACCCGTGTTCAACACCAGGTGGGATGAAGAAAATCGATCCCTCTTGGAGTGGTTGCTGTTCGCTCTTGGTGAAATTTATCCCACGCCCACTTACCACGAATACCAATTCATTGAACTCATGGCTGTGCAACCGGTAAGGAATTTCCGGATCACGCTTGATGACCTTCAACTGCATGGTAGGTTCCCAAAAGTACGAGGTGTCTGACAAGATGGAATCAATCATAGCAAAATGGTTGTGCATCCTGCAGGCTTTGTCAAGAACTACCGCTTGGATAGTTGTTCTCATTGGCCTTGTATGGCACACTTGTCGTGAGGAGAAACCAAGTTATGGATCTACTACTCGATAGCGCCGACCTTTCGGCAATTGCACATGCTCTGGAGCATTACCCCATCAAAGGGGTAACCACCAACCCCACCATGCTCAGCACCATTGAAGGAGGTGCCGTTCTCTCCCACTTGAGACGTATCAGGGAGATGATCGGGGAAGAGCGGGAATTGCATATCCAGGTCATGGGTTGTGATGAGTCCACCATGATCAAGGAGGCCCATTATCTAGTCTCTCAGCTTGGTGAGAAAACCTGTATTGCCGTTCCTGTTACCGAGTGTGGCTTAAAGGTGATCAAACAACTTACCTCAGAAGGGATTGCTGTCACCGGGACGACCGTGTTCTCCACCATGCAAGGCATTCTGGCCATGCTCAGTGGAGCCCGCTATATTGCAGTATTCTATGATCGGATGCTCAATCTGGATATTGATGCAAAAAGGGTAATCAAGGAACTGTCTGGATTCCTTTGGACGAATACCAGTACAACCCAGGTCCTCGCTGCAAGTTTCAGGAATATCAGTGAGGTAACCAGTGCCTACGCCAATGGGGCCGGTGTGTGCACGGTCCGTCCAGAGCTGCTTTCAACCGGACTGGCGATGCCTTCCATCAGCCAGGCAGTTGATGACTTTTCCAAGGATTGGAAATCTGTTTTCGGGGAGAAGACTCTGTTGGAGCTTTAGGATGACAGTGCTTTACTGACTGCCTTCTTCCATCCTTTATACCGTTTTTCTCTCTTTGTATCGCTCATCATTGGTTGATAGAGTGCTTTTGCTGGGAGTTGCTCCTCTTCCAGGATGCCTACTGCCTTTGCAGCGATAAGCGCTGGACCCTGTCCACTTAATTCTTCTAGTGCGGCAACGCGAACCTCACAGCCAATGATATCACTCTGTGCTTGCATGAGGAATGAATCGTTGGTAGGACCTCCATCAACTCGGAGGCTGGTTATATCTTGCTTTGCATGTTTGTGCATCAGGAAGACAATGTCTGCGATTTGATAAGCGATCGATTCTTCTGCTGCCCTGACCAGTTCTGCTTTCTTGCACCGCCTATCCAATCCAACGATAACCGCTCTTGCCTCAGGATCCCAGTACGGTGCTCCCAAGCCACTGAATGCTGGCACCATGTAAAGACCTTCAATGTCCTTGGCTTGCCCTGCTAGGATTCCTGCTTCCTTTGCTGAGCCTATAAGCTCAAGGTCCTCAACCAGGTAAGAGATTGTTGCTCCGCTGTAGTTGATGTTCCCTTCCAGGACGTAAGTGACCTTTCCATCAATCCCCCAAGCAAGGCTGGTAACGAGGTCCTCACAGAGCACCGGTACTTGCCCAATATTCATCATGATGGAGGATCCCGTGCCATAGGTGGCTTTGGTCATGCCATCTAAATGACACCCTTGTGCATAGAGCGCTCCTTGAGAGTCTCCGAGCATAGCATGGATGGGAACCTCCCCTGGTAACAGTCCTCCAAGGTCGGTATGTCCGAAGAGAGCGTTGGAATCGCAAATCTCAGGTAAGCTTTCTGTTGGGATGCCAAAGAGTGAAGCTACGCGATTATCCCAATCCAGGTTTGTGATATTCAGTAGCTGTGTCCGTGAAGCATTGGAGTACTCACTTCTAATTGCTTTCTCCTTGCTCAGATGATAGAGTACAAAGCTGTCCATGGTTGAGAGGACAAGCTCTTTTGAATGTGCTGCTTCTCGTACCTCTTTGACGTTCTGGAGCATCCACGCAAACTTGGCAGCGCTGAAGTAGGGTGAGAGGTGCAGGCCGGTTCTCCTGTGAATTTCATCCTTGTCTTTTTCCAGGGCTGCACAGATATCCTTTGCTCTTCCACACTGCCAGACAATGGCATGATAGAGAGGTTTTCCGCTGTTTCTGTCCCACGCAACAGCAGTCTCCCGTTGGTTGCTGATCGCCACAGCCTTGATAAGACTGAGGTCTACCGCAGTGGTTTCCAACAGGTTCTTTGCCGCAGAGAAGAGGTTCTTGATAATCTGTTCAGCATCATGTTCCACCCATCCTTGGTCATTGATGATCTGGCGGTGGGGTACATCTGAACGTCCCTTCAAAGCTCCCTTCTGGTCGAAAAGCAGGGCTTTCGTAGTTGATGTGCTCTGGTCGAATGCAAGGATGAATTGTTCACTCATAGGGTACTCACCTGGGAAATGAAAGTCTTTGTGGAGGCTGCAATACCCTTGGCATCGAGGCCATAATGGGCAAACAGTTCAAGGCTGTTTCCTGTAACCAGGTATTCATCTGGGAAGGCAAGGGTTTTCACCGGTACTGGATGATTGGCACAGACAATCTGACTGACAGTCGCTCCCAGCCCTCCATTGATACTATGTTCCTCAACCGTTACCAGTGCACCGGTCTCCTTTGCAGCCTTGATGATCGCCTCTTCATCGAATGGTTTAAGGGTAGCCATGTCGAGGACCCTGGCCTCTATACCCTCATCACTGAGGAGTTTTGCTGCCTCAAGGGTATGGTAGACAAGTTCTCCGCAGCTAACCAGGGTAACGGTTTTTCCTTCTCGCAGCGTGTTGGCTTTTCCCAAGGTAAAGGGTTTTACTCCCAATTCCTCTGTGTAAATCTGGGGAATTTTCTCTCTTCCTATCCTGATAAAGAAAGCACCCTTTTCTTGTGCGATGGCCCTCACAACCTCTTCAGTTTGTGCAGCATCGCTGGGGAGGATAATGGTAAGCTCTGGGATACAGCGTAGCGTTGCGATATCATGCAGGGTGTGATGGCTGGACCCGAGGGCTCCATAGCTCACTCCTCCGCTCACTCCCAGAACCTTCACATTCTGGTGGGAGTAGGCTACATCAACTTTCAGTTGTTCGAGACTTCTTGCTGTCAGGAAGCAGGCAGGTGCACACACAAATGGATTCTTGCCAACTACCGAGAGGCCTGCTGCCACACCGATTTCATTCTGTTCAGCGATACCGATCTCAACGAATTGATCGGGCAGGGTCTCTACGAACGTATTCAAGGAACATGATCCACGGGCATCACTGCTTATGACGATGACCGAGGGGTCTTTCTTGGCGAGGGCGAGTAGAGCTGTGGTGTAAGCCTCCCTGCAGGCACGGTAATCAGACATTCTGTAGCTCCTTCTCCATGGATTCAAAGTCGAGCATGGCTTGCTCATACAGGTTTTGGTTTGGAACTCCATGGTGCCAGGAGGGAATGTCCTCCATCTCCTTGACCCCTTTCCCCTTCGTGGTATGGGCTATGATCAGAGAGGGTTTGTTCTCCTTGAACGGCGTAGCCTTGAGCGTATTCACTACCTCGGTCATGGAGTTCCCATTGATCTCCTTCACCTCCCAACCAAAGCTTTCCCAGCGTTGGGAAAGTGGCTCCAATCCCATGACATCTTCGGTCGAACCTGATATCTGCAGGTGATTTCTGTCAATGATTGCAACCAGGTTGTCCAGCTTGTAGTGGCTCGCTGCCATTGCAGCTTCCCATACCGATCCTTCGGCAAGTTCTCCGTCCCCCATAAGGGTGAATACCCTGTTTGGCTTGCTATCCTTCTTCAATCCGATCGCCATACCTACCGAGATGGAAAGTCCATGACCCAGAGCCCCGGTGTTCATCTCAATTCCGGGAATCTTGTTGTTTGGATGCCCAATAAGCGGACTCTTGTATTGGCAGAAGGTGGAGAGCAGGCTCTCATCAAAGAACCCACGCTTGGCGAGTGCAGATAGGTATCCTTCCACACTATGACCCTTGGAGAGGATGAAGTAATCCCTTCCCTCCCACTTGGGGTTGGAGGGATCGATGTTCATGACTTCAAAGTAGAGAGCTGTGATCACATCGGTGGAGCTGAGAGCGCCACCGGTATGCCCCGTTTTCGCTTGGTAAATCATGGAAAGCAGGGATTTTCGGATGTCGAGTGCTTGTTGTTTGAGCTCTTGTATAGTCATTACCATCCTCTTTTACTGCATGCTGGGGACATCTTCCCCACGGAGATAGGCCTGTACGTCTTCCTCAATTGGATCGTAGAAATCAGCCTTGATCCCAATGTACTTGCAAGCTTCATAGAGGATGGGAACGATATTCTGGTGAATACCGACACAGTGGTGGATGTACGGACCAGTAACAATCTTCTCTTCTAGACGTTTGATGTTGTCCACCTCAATCCAGAGATAGGTTCCCATGCCCTTAGGGCCAGAGGTGCCTTTTGCGTTACCGAGCAACAGTGAGTACTCTCCGTTGTCTCCGTCAAAGCGGCAAAGAGTCAAATTGCCTCCCTTTGCTTCTGCAGTAAGGCTTCCAGGATGGTCGAAGGCAAGCGGGTAGCCAAGGACGGGCTTTTCTTTTGCCACTGATACTGGCCACGGCCCACAGTGTTGCAAGAGTTCTCCGTTGGGGATGTCGGGGTGACGGATGGTCCAGTCGGCGAAGAAGGACCGGTTTTTATCCATGCCGGCTGCTTCCACCAGAAGAGCGGTTATTGCGCCGTGGATGTCTGTTTCACAAACCACAGGTACACCTTCATCGTTAAGCAAGGCATTGGCAGCACAGGGCATGATACCAAGCTCTCCCTGTAGGGCATTCCAGCACTGGATGGCAACTGCATTGCATCCATACTGCTCTCTCAGCTTTGCCATTGCCACCTTTAGGGCGGCCACTGTTTCCAGCTGTTCTTCAGTAACCTTGATGATCATTGACTCCTTAACATAGGAGATGACCTCTGCTACTGCTTCCTTCTCCTCAGCTTTGCATTTCTTGACCGTTTCTATCAACTCAGGCATTGGGATAGGGGCAAGCTGTACGTTGAACCGCTCGAGTAGTTCCCCTTCATTGCACATGGTGGTCATGAAGTCGTAGGGACGGGTGGAGATCTGGAGAATCCTTATGGACTTGAAGGTCTTTACCGTATTGCAGACAGCAAGGAAGTCACGAATGCCTCTCTCGAAGACTGGATCATTGAGTCTGCAGTTGGTCATGTAGGTAAAAGGTACCCTGAACCGTCTAAGCACTTTGCCTGTTGCAAAGAGGCCGCACTGTGTATCCCTGAGCCGCTCGCCATTGGGCTCTGGTCGCTCATCAAGCGGGCCCCAGAGGAGAACAGGAACACCCAACTCCTTTGCAAGACGTGTTGAGACATACTCAGTGCCGAAGTTGCAGTGGGGGAGGAAGAGCCCATCCACCTTTTCAGCTTTGAATTTCTCCAGAATTTTTACCATATCCTTGTCATCATAGAGGAGACCCTCCTCATTGATGTCTGTAATGTCGACGAATTCGATACCGAGTTCGACGAGTCGATCTCGAGTGAGGTTACGATATTTAATGGCATCCGGTGCACTGAAGATACTTCTACGGGTGGGTGCATACCCTAATCTGATGGTTGGCATGATGCGCTCCTTTATCATGTGAAAAGTATATATGCAGAGTACGACAGTCTGTTTTGTAAGTCAAGGAATAATACTCCATATACTTTCATTTATTTTCATTTGATTTTTATTTAACCAAAAAAGATTGCGATTATGGGAGAGAAATTTGGGAAATTATATGGAATGGTTTGTATTTCTTGCAATATAATTCGCGAGTTTGCGAAATGCTTGCTTTTCAAATTATCCAATATGCTTTAGGATGTTATGCATAAGAAAATAAGGAAGAACAATAAAAATGCTTGCAAACGAAAGGCGTAACAAAATACTGGAATTTATCCAAGAAGATGGAAGTGCACGAGTTAAGACTTTAAGCGAAATGTTTCATGTCAGTGAGCCAACCATTAGGCAAGATTTGGAGGTGTTGGAGAAGGATGGGCATATTGTCCGCGAACATGGAGGAGCATTTTTAAAAACAATGTCTCGTCAGGTAAGCACCCTTACGCTCCAGCACACAGAACATTTGGACGAGAAGAGAAAGATTGCAGAAAAGGCTCTGGAATATATTAAAGATGGTGATAGCCTTATTCTTGATTCAGGGTCAACTGTAACAGAATTGGCTGCAATTTTACATCAGAAAAAAAATCTTACAGTACTTACAAATGCGCTAAATATTGCGTTGTTGGTAGGTTCAAACCCAAATTTTCAACTGATGGTGTCCGGTGGAGAGTTTAAGCCACCCACGCTCTCTTTGACTGGATTGAAAGCTGCCTCATTCTTTGAAACAGCTTTTGTTGATAAATTATTCCTAGCATCAGGAGGCGTTGCGCAGTCTTTGGATCTGACCTATCCAAGTTTTAATGATTTGGTTGTTAAGCGAGCTATGATCAATTCCGCTCATGAAACATATTTGCTCGTTGATTCAAGTAAGTTTGGTAAAACAAGTATAGCATCGCTTGGAAATCTATCACAGATAGACTATATCATTACAGATGCCGGCATCGCTGCAGAATATGAGAAGAGAATACTTGATTTAGGCGTAAAACTTATAAAGGTTTGAGCAGTAGCATGCTGTGTTGTGTATTTAGAGCAAAACACGTTGAGTCTTAATAAATACAAACAGAAAGTGTGTGTTTTCAAGTTAGACTACAAAAAAAAATAAAAACAAGTAAAAATATTCTATAATCTCTAAAACGAAAGAAATAGAAAATATTTTCATTGACAGCTCAAGTTTGCCATATTACCATCGAAGTACAAACCATAAAAAGGAGATTCTACTATGGGAAAGAAACTTGTTGTTTTTGTTTTAGTGGCTTTGCTTTCGTTTACTTTGTTTGCACAAGGGCAAAAGGAAGCTGTCAAGAGTAATCTAATTGTAATTATTACTCCTTCGCACGATAACCCCTTCTTTAAAACAGAGGCTTTGGTGGCTGAAGAGACTGCTAAATCATTGGGGTATGAAACACTTGTATTGTCACATGATGATGATGCCAATAAGCAGGATCAGCACTTCGACACTGCTATTGCAAGTAATGCTGCTGCAATTATTTGTGATAATGCCGGAGCTGATGCAACTATTGGTGCTGTCAGAAAAGCTAAAGAAGCTGGTGTTCCATCTTTCTTAATTGACAGAGAAATCAATGAGACCGGTCTTGCTGTAAGCCAGATTGTTTCCAACAATTATCAAGGAGCTTTGCTGGGCGGAGAGAAATTCGTTGAATTGATGGGTGAAAGCGGTAAGTATGTTGAGTTGGTCGGAAAGGAATCAGATACAAACGCAGGCATTCGTTCAAAGGGTTATCATGAAATAATCGATCAGTATCCTGGACTAGAGATGGTGGCAAGACAGAGTGCAAACTGGAGCCAGACTGAAGCTTTTGAGAAGATGGAATCCATATTGCAGGCTAATCCTGATATCAAGGGTGTGATTAGTGGTAACGATACAATGGCCATGGGTGCGATGGCAGCTTTGAATGCAGCTGGAATGGGTGATGTCATTGTCGTTGGATTTGATGGTAGCAATGACGTTCGTGACTCAATTTTGGCTGGTGATATCAAGGCTACCGTTCTCCAGACTGCTGCAATCAATGCTATCATGGCTGTTGAGCAGGCTGATAAATATATTAAGACAGGTTCCACTGGTCTGCCTGAGAAGCAGCTTACCGATTGTATCTTAATTGATGAATCCAATGCTGCTAAGTTGGACAACTTCATGTTGAAATAAATTGAATAGTAATATAGCTCCTCCAAAAAGAGGAGCTATATTTACAAATTGGGTGGATTCGAATGAAACTTTTACGAAATGCTTTTCTTATCTTAATGATTTCATCGGTTTTTATGTCGTGTACGTTTGTAAAGCATGATGGTTCAAGTACGAGTAAAAATGATGATGGTGTATCCTTTTATTTTGAAGATGAGTCGTTTGATGCTGTTGAATATGTGCATGGTATTTGGGACGATCAAGTTCTTGGCACTTTTAAAGAAGAAGCACGTGAATTGGAAGCGTTGTTGAATGGTTTAAGAACGGATCCCGAAAAAACCAAAGAAGCCTACGGAATACGAAAAGAAGAACTTTCACCATACACATTTATTGTCTCTGGTAGAATTCCTATCAAAGAAGTGAATAGAGAATCTTCAGCAGGATTGCTTGTGTTGGATATTCTCGATTTGAGCGAAGAATCAAACTGCACGATACAGATTGGACCAGTTATCAAGAAAAGTATGGTCAGAGATGCTCTGGAATTTATCAAGTTCGATGATTTCAACAACCAAATTGAATTCGCAAATATCTCACGAGAAATCAATTTTTATATCAGAGACAATATTGTTCCTTCAGTTGATGATTCATGGAAGCCTGGAATGGTTGTTGATTTTCTGGGTGCATTTACGCTCTTTGATGGATCAGAAGAAGTAATGATAACACCAGTCCAACTAGAGTTATGTAGTGGTGATGCCAATGAGTGATCAAGTAATTCTTCGGGCAGAAAATATCCGTAAAGTGTATCCTGGCACCACGGCATTAAAAGGGGTTGATTTTAATGTTTATGAGGGCAAGGTGAATGTACTGGTAGGGGAGAATGGCGCAGGGAAATCTACGCTCATGAAAATACTGTCTGGTGTAGAGACTCCTACAAGTGGAAAATTCTACTTGCGTGATGAAGAATTAACTCATCTAACTCCAAAGACAGCTACACAGAAAGGAATAGGGATTATCTATCAGGAGCTAAGTCTCTTCCCTAACCTCAATGTGGCTGAAAACATCTTTATGAATAAGGAGCTGTTGAAAAATAAAGGGTGGATTGATCACAAAACCCAAGAACAGAAAGCAAAGGAATTATTGAGAAAACTAGAACAAGATATAAATCCTAAAAGAAAGGTTAGTTCCTTGAAAGTCGGCCAACAACAGATAGTGGAGATAGCTCGTGCTCTAGCTGAAGATATTAACATACTTATTATGGATGAACCTACTTCTGCACTCTCAAAAACGGAAGTCGAAATACTATTTAAGATTATTGATGAATTGAAATCAAACGGGGTTTCTATCATTTACATCTCCCACCGGCTAGAAGAACTAATACAGATTGGTGATTACATCACTGTTTTACGTGATGGCGAGTTAATTACGGAAAAGCCAATGAGTGATGTAAATCTTCAATGGATTATCTCTTCTATGGTCGGGGGTGAAGCAAGTAAAATATTTCATTCTGGGAAACGTACGATTGGAGATGTCGTCCTGGAAGTAAAAGATCTTTTTTTTCATGGGCCTGCTGAGGAACCTCTATTGAAAAGTATTTCTTTTGATGTACGAAAGGGAGAGGTTCTTGGTATATATGGGTTACTTGGAGCAGGCAGAACAGAAACCCTGGAGTCAATTATGGGGCTTCATACTGATGCTCGAGGTGAAATATATCTTGAGAATGAACTACTTGGCGAACCCGATATTAAATCAAGAATTAGAAAAGGTATTGCTCTGGTTCCTGAGGATAGGCAGCGAGAGGGCATTGTACAAACAATGAGTGTTTCGCATAACCTTACATTGCCGGGTCTCTGGAGAATAGTCAAACAAAAGATACACATCAGTGGGAGTAATGAGTCAAGCTGTGTAAATGAAACAATTTCAAGCATGTCAATCAAAACTTCCAATTCTGAGAATTCAATCATGTCTCTTAGTGGAGGAAACCAACAGAAAGTAGTATTTGGGAAAAGTCTCTTAACCCAGCCGAAAGTATTACTCTTGGACGAACCCACAAGGGGTATCGATGTTGGAGCAAAAGGTGAAATTTTTAATATCATGAATAATTTAGCTCGGGAAGGGCTTGCAATTATCATGGTTACAAGTGAGTTGAAAGAACTGTTAGCAATTTGTGACAGAGTGATCGTTCTTTCCAAAGGCAAGATTACCGGTAATTTTGGAAAAGAAGAAATTACGGAAGAGAATATTGTAAATGCTTCAACTATAGGGCATATGACTACAGCGCAGAGGTTCGGAGGAAAAGACAAATGAAGAATGCCATTAAAAATAATGATTTCTCTATCGGTATGATTTTACTCAAGTTGAGGACAATTATTGCCCTTGTGCTTTTAGTAATAGTTTTCACAGTGTTATTGAATACTACACGTGGTATAAATTTCCTTCACCCTGTAAACCTCATGACTATAGCAAAACATGTTGCAATTACTGGAATCATGGCAATTGGAATGACTTTTGTCATCTTGACAGGTGGAATAGATTTATCAGTTGGTTCTATTGTAGGGCTCTGTGGAATGATTGCTGGTGGTCTTATCAACGAAGGTATCGTTCTCAATATGTTTGGGGGAACCTTGTACTTGCATGTTCCTCTAATCATTTTCGTTTGCTTAGTGCTCGGTACTGCCATTGGTGGGGTGAATGGATTGCTTATCACTAGGCTGAATGTTGCTCCTTTTATAGGAACGCTTGGGATGATGTATATTGCAAGAGGATTTGCAAATATTCGTTCGGGTGGTGCAACATTTCCTAACCTTCAAGGAAAACCAGAACTAGGAAATACAGGATTTCCAATCCTTGGTGCTGGTAGATTCCTTGGTATGCCCTTATCCGTTTGGTTGATGATAGTACTGATGCTAATTACAATATATGTTGCAAAGAAAACTCCATTTGGAAGGCATATATACGCCATTGGAGGTAATCAACGGGCGGCAGAGCTGTCTGGAATTCAAGTTAAGAAAGTAACAACCCTGGTATATATGTTCTCTGGATTTACTTCGGCCTTGGTGGGGCTGATTATTGCCAGTCAATTAGTTGCTGCTCACCCCGCTACAGGTGAAAGTTATGAGATGAATGCCATTGCTGCGGCTGTCCTTGGTGGAACAAGTCTTTCAGGAGGAATAGGAAGTATTGGAGGGACTATCATTGGCGCTTTTGTAATTGGAGTGTTAAGTGATGGTCTGGTAATGCTGGGTGTGTCTGAGTTCTGGCAGAATGTGATAAAAGGATTGGTGATTCTCGCTGCAGTAATTCTGGACCAAACTCAGCAACGAATAAATGCACGCTCATCGGAGACTCGCGATAAGAAGCAAAGAAAAACAGTCAAAAGCGCATGATAATAATAGAAGCCCCTGTGTTTCAATCTTGCACAGGGGTTTTCTTTCTACTATTCAGAATAGTATGATATTCCTTACAACTCAATCATCACCTTCACAACATCCTGATGCCCCTCGGCAGCATACTCATATGCTTCTACTGCATTCTCAAAAGGAAATACCTTGGAGATCAGGGGTTTGACATCGATAGAACCATTTGCCACCAAGGCTACTGCCCTGTCAAAGGTGTTCGTGTAGCGAAAGAGCGTCTCAATACGAAGGCCACGAACCTGCAGTAAGGAAACATCAAGAGGAACAGTTCCGTTCATCATACCTACCAGTACCACTGTAGCACCGCGTTTGGCACAACGGAAGAAAGAAGGGTAGACCCTTGGGCTACCCGAGGCTTCAAAGAGGCGATCTACCCCTTCATTGTTTGTTTCAGCCATGATGCTTGCCTGTAGATCCTGGTTTGCCACATTGATGGGAATGATATTCTTATAGGAAGCTGCGATGGCTAGCTTCTCCTCTTTTACGTCGCTGATGAAGACCTTGGAGCATCCAGCAGCAAGGCAGGAGATTGCAACCATAATGCCAATGGTTCCTGCTCCTACAACCAGGGCCGTGTCACCAGGTGTTACCTGGGCTTTTTTTGCAGCCTCAATACCTGTTGCCAGCGGTTCCATCATGGCTCCTTCCTGCAGGCTGACACCTTCAGGTAACTTGAAACAGAAACGGGATGGATGTACGACCTGCTCACGCAAGCAGCCATGAATGGGCGGGGTAGCCCAGAAAGAGATATCCGGGTCAAGGTGATAGTTGCCTTCCAATACTTGCTTTGCTTGCAGGTTGGGAACCCCTGGCTCCATGCAGACCAGATCTCCAATCTCTAGGTCGGTAACATGTTTTCCTTTAGCCACCACGACTCCGGCAGCCTCGTGGCCGAGAATCATAGGCTCCTTGACGACGAACTCCCCAATGGCTCCTTCAGTGTAATAGTGCACGTCACTACCACAGATACCGCATGCTTTAACATCAACAGTTACATCATAGGGGCCCATGTGCTCCTCAATGGGAAAATCACGTACGCACAGTCGTCCCTTTTCTTCCAGTACCAGTGCTTTCATTGTATGCTTCTCCTCATTACTATTCTAAGTCATTGTGGGCGGCATGCAACCTGGAAACGACAATATTTTAGGTACGAGCCTAGAACTTCATCATTGCCCAGCGTCCGATCGTCTCAAATCCAAGTCTGTGATACATGGCGCCTGCTGCAGGGTTGTCGTAGAAAAGGCAGAGGAATGAGAGTCCTCTCTCAAACCCCTGTTCACAGAGATGATTCATCACTATGGACGCATAGCCTCTCTGACGGTAGGCAGGATGTGTCGCCACACCAATGATCATGGCTCCACTTCTTGTCGTAGCAGTGGTATAAGCTGTGCATACCAACCGGCCATCTTTGAAAATTCCATACCCTTCACAGCCTTTCTCATAGTTTTCCCTTGTTTGCGTGAGCTTCTCTTCCTCATGCTCGATGTAGGGCTTTGAGAATTCGTCTATCAGCTTATAGAGGTTTACAATGTCTTGGGCGTGGCTAGAATCAAGTTTGAGTATATCTTCCGTTCCAGTTTTGAGCTTCTTGAAAGTATCACTTTTAAGGCGACACAAATATGTGCCTTGAAAGGGAATGGTGGGGTAGTAAGGGGCCAATTGTTCGAGAATAGTTTCCTTTGCACTGATGCATTGGATCTCTTGGTTTTGTAAGAACTCGGCCACAGCTTGCGCATCAAACTGGTCCTTGTTACTGGAGATGATGAAATTGGTGTAGTACCTGAGCAACAGGCAATCCCAATCCTCACCGAAAGCCCAGAGGGAGACTGTCTCAGTCTCCAATCCGTACTGTTCGATATCACCTTCAATGAAGAGGTTCATCTCTTTCTCTTCTGCTATGTAGGCACGTATCGCAGGTATATCCTTGTTTGTTAACTGTATTGGAGTGTGCATGTCAGTACTATAGAGATTGTAAAAGTTGGTTTCAATATATATGTATGGCTTTTTATGGGGAATGAAATTCAAATCTTCAAGAATTATTATTTGACCTCAACCCATAAGCCCTCTATGATTAACAACGTTGGGGGAGCTTCATTGCCCTAGTGCGAAGTCAACTTCTCCCCCTATTCTTTTTCCCCGGAGGTTCTCTATGGACTTCTTGCTGGAAGGACTTCTTAACACCACCTGGAAGCAACTGGTGATGTTTGGTGTGGGAGGTCTTCTTATTTATCTTGCGATTGCAAAGAAACTTGAGCCCTCGCTCTTGCTTCCCATGGGCTTTGGTGCCATCCTGGTCAATTTGCCGTTCTCTGGAGCCATCACGCAGATGATGGAAGGAATTGGGGAAGTGCCGGGTATTCTTGACTGGCTTTTTGAGCTGGGCATAGAGTCGGCAGAGGCATTGCCCCTGCTGCTATTCATCGGTATCGGGGCGATGATCGACTTCGGTCCTCTCTTGGCCAATCCAAAGTTGATCCTTTTTGGGGCTGCTGCCCAGTGGGGCATCTTTGCCACCATCAGCTTGGCTACCTTGCTTGGATTCAACCTTATCGATGCAGCCTCGATTGGTATCATAGGAGCTGCTGATGGACCGACATCAATTCTGGTCTCCCAGGTTCTTGGGAGCAAGTATGTAGGCCCGATTGCTATTGCGGCGTATTCATATATGGCCTTGGTACCGATCATTCAGCCGTTTGCCATCAAGCTGGTCACCACAAAAAAAGAGCGGATGATCAAGATGCCGTACAATCCCCGTTCAGTATCGAAGCGTGCTAAGATTCTTTTCCCGATCATTGTAACGGTGGTAGCTGGCTATGTAGCCCCTGCCTCTGTTTCCTTGGTAGGGATGCTGATGTTTGGCAACCTGATCAGGGAGTGTACCGTCCTAGATACACTTTCTACCGCTGCGCAGACGGTTCTGGTCAACCTGATTACGCTGTTGCTCGGTATCACGATTGCATCCACGATGAAGGCAGAATCGTTTGTTACTATCCAGACCATTATGATCATGGGCCTCGGTTTGCTTGCCTTCATCTTTGATACCATTGCAGGGGTTGTCTTTGCCAAGGTCTTGAATTTGTTCGTGAAGCAGAAGGTCAACCCGATGGTTGGAGCTGCCGGTATTTCTGCCTTCCCCATGTCGGCAAGGGTCATCCAGCGGCTTGGTCAGCAAGCAGATCCGCAGAACCATCTATTGATGCATGCGGTTGGGGCAAATGTCGCGGGGCAGATTGCTTCAGTCATCGCCGGCGGAGTCATCCTGGGTCTGGTCCCAGGACTGTTGTAGGAGGAGGCGTATGCAGTCAATTTTTTCAAAATCCCTGACATTGATGGGACAAGGAATGCTGGCCATCTTCGTGGTCATCTTGATCATATTCCTGGTTCTGCTTTTTCTTGGTAAGCATAAACAGAAAACAGATTGAATCTTATCTATTCTGCCTTGTTTTCTTCAGGCTCTTTGGAGATTTCTAGAAAGTTTTTAATCCCATCGATGGTGGCTTGCAGGTGCTCTTCCATGAGCTGCTCGCAGGTCGCTTTGTCGTGGACACGAAGAGCAGCAAGAAGGAGACGGTGGTATCTAATACCAATCGCGCATCCAAGTAAGCTTACGATGGTGTCCATCGTGGTTGAAAGTACTTCCTCGATGCCCTGATTAGCCTGGATGAGTATCTCATTCTTTGATGACTCTGCAATCTTCCTATGGAAAAGATAGTCAGCCTGTGAGAATTTCTTGATGTCATCATGATGGACAAGCATCATGTTGAAGATCTCTTCCAAAGCGATGAGATCATCCTCGGTAATGTGCTGTACCGCTAGTCCGATGGTTCCTTTTTCAACCACCATGCGGTACTCCAGAACTTTAACGATGTCTGTTTGGAGCTCGGAAGTCTGGAATGGGTTTAGGACTGACACAGCCCCTCGTATATGGGTGCGTATTACAATCGTCCTCCCTCCCTGGTGGGTCTGTACCAGACCGACAGCTTCAAGTTGTTGGATGGCTGCGCGGATGGTGACCCTACTCACATTATATTCATTACAGAGTTGGTTTTCCGAAGGGAACTTACTTCCTACCTCCCAGGTCCCTGCCTCAATTCTATTCTTTAATTTCTCAAATATTTGTACCCGTAATGACTGTCCTTTACTATCCCTATCACTCATTTTCTCTACCTCTCTTTTAACTTATAATACAAGTTTTACGAATATGATGCAAGTAAAATTTATCGATAAATATTAAATTAATGACTGAAAAAATTAATATAAATGATACAAATATAAGGAATTATATACAAATATGAAAAAAAGTAAAAATTTTCCTTTACAGATGCATTTTTCACTTGTAAGATAAGTTTATTGCTTAAGTCCTAAAAGGAGAATGTAACGTTATGAAAAAAATGATGACTGTTCTTGCGCTCGTCATGATTGTTTCCTTCTTGTTCATCGGTTGTGAAAAGAAGGCAACTGCTGCTGCAAGCACTGCAGGTACAATGCCTGCCGCTAGTGCTGCTCAGACCTCTTCTTCCACTGCAGCTGCAGAAGCTCCTGCTACAGAAGAAAAAATTGCGGTGTCTGTAAAAGAAGAAGTTCGCACAGTAGATCCAGACTACACAATTCGCTTTGCTTACTATGATGCAGCCACCTGGCCAAACATCTCGAAGACCCCGCTCCCAGAGCATGCCTATGGTTTGGTCTTCAAGAGCATCGTTGAGTCAAACTCGAATGGTAAGGTCGCAGTTGAGCTCTATCCTGGTAATGCACTTGGTGATACCAAGGCAACCATGGAAATGGCAATGAGCGGTGGTATTGAGATGGTAACCACTACTGGTACTATCTCTTCCCTGATGCCTGAGACTCAGGTTATCTTCCTCCCATACGTGTTCAAGAGTGATGAGATTGCATGGGACTTCTTTGACACCAGTGATCTCTGGAAAGAGATGACAGCTGAGCTTGAAGAGATCAGTGGTCTTAAGATGCTCTCTGTTGGACAGAATGGTACTCGTCACTTCACCAACAACGTACGTCCTATTCGTACTCCTGCTGACATGAAGGGGTTGAAGTTCCGCGTTATGCAGAGCCCCATCTACGTGAAGATGGTTGAGGCCATGGGCGCTGCAGCAACTCCTCTTGCTTCCGGCGAGATCTACACCGCTTGTCAAACCGGTGTTGTTGATGGACAGGAGAACCCTATCTGGAACATTGCAGCCAACAAGTGGAATGAAGTGCAGAAGTACATCACCCTTGATGGCCACACCTGGAGTGAGAACTTTGTCTTGATTAACTCCGATTTCTGGAACTCCCTGCCAGCTGAGTATCAGCACATCATCGAGATTGCTGCATACCACGCACAGACTGCAGACCGTGCATCTGAGGCTCTTGCTTCCCGCGTACTTGACTTTGAAGCAGTCAAGAACACCATGGAAGTTTATGTTCCTACAGCTGACGAGCTGGAGCTTTTCAAGGAAGCAGCTGCTCCTACCTATGACTGGCTCAGAGGTGAGGTTGGCGATGAGATCGTCGATGAATTCCTCGCAGAAGTGAAGAAATCTGAAGCAAAGTTTGGTTGGTAAGAAGATAATTAATTGAGTATTGACGATCGTCTCATACGAGGCGGTCGTCAACTATGTGAGGTTCAAAGTGGTTAAAGTACTGGATAGGATCAGTTGGGTCCTTGGAAAAATTGCAACCTATATAGCGACTGCTATCTTAATTGGTGTATTTTTCATTATCACCCTTGGTGTTATTGCTAGGTTCACCAGCCTGCGTTTTTCTTGGACTGAAGAGTTGGCAAGATGGGGTTTGGTTAGCCTTACCTACATCGGGGCAAGTGCCGCATTGAGAAATAAGCAGCATTCAGGTGTCAATATCATTGTCACCATACTTCCTGCCAAGATTGCCAAGATTGTGGCTGTCGTGGCCTATCTCGTGCTTATGTTCTCTGTCGTCTATTTCTTTATG
This sequence comes from uncultured Sphaerochaeta sp., assembly GCF_963677075.1. Lineage (NCBI taxonomy): Bacteria > Pseudomonadati > Spirochaetota > Spirochaetia > Spirochaetales > Sphaerochaetaceae > Sphaerochaeta > uncultured Sphaerochaeta sp. The sequence continues at coordinate 1,234,255 of NZ_OY781873.1, forward strand.
AACAGTTATGAGGCTGCCATGAAAGCAGTCCGTATCCGTGGTGACATTCTTCCTTTCTCCATGAAGTATGTGAAAATGATGATCCCAGCCTCTTTCTTTATGATGTTTTTTCATCTGGCTTGGGGTTTAGGTGACTTGCTAACCAGCAAAGGCATTGCTGGGAAGACAATCGGTAGTTAGGGGAGAGGAAACTATGGGTATTATCGCAGTTGTTTTTATCCTTGCATTGGCTATAGGCATCCCTATTGCATTCGTGTTGGGCGTATCCAGCCTGTATTACTTTTTATTTCTTGGAAACATCCCTCTGAGCATGATCGGCCAGAAGATGTACAGTGGCATTGATAACTATATCTTGCTTGCCATCCCGTTCTTCATTCTCGCAGGAGAGTTGATGAACCGTTCCAAGATTACCGATGCTTTGATCAGCTTTTCCAATATTCTGGTTGGACGGATTCCTGGTGCATTAGCACAGGTAAATATTGTGGCAAGCGTATTCTTTGCCGGTATTACCGGTAGTGGTGTTGCAGATACTGCAGCTCTTGGTTCTATCCTGATTCCTGCCATGGAAAAAGAGGGATATACCGCTGAGTATGCGACTGCAGTTACCGTTGCCTCTTCAGTTATTGGTCCCATCATTCCACCCAGTGTTGTAATGGTCATTTACTCGATGGCTACCGGTGAGTCGGTTGGTGCATTGTTTGCAGCAGGCTATCTGCCTGGCATCCTTGTTGCATTTTCGCTGATGGTTCTCTCTTACTATTATGCAAAGAAGCATAACCATCCGAGAAGAACCCACAAGATTCCGATGAAGGAAGTTGTGTATACTCTGAAAGAGTCAATTATCGGCTTGATGTGTCCTGCAATCCTGGTCATCGGTATCTTTAGTGGATACTTCACTCCAACCGAGGCTGCTGTTATTGCTTGTCTGTATGCAATCATTGCAGGACTCTTCTTGCTCAAAACGATGAGTTTGAAGGAAGTTTTTGACAGCTTCCTCAGCGCAGCGGTTACCTCTTCAGTAACGTTACTTGTTATCGCATTGGCAAACCTCTTTGGTCAGGTCCTTGCAATCGAAAGAATCCCCAGCTTGATCGCAAACTTCATGCTGAATCTTACTTCCAATAAGATTGTATTCCTGTTAATGGTTAACGTATTCCTGTTGTTCATGGGAATGATCATGGATCCAGGTGCAAGTGTCTTGATTCTGGCTCCAATCTTCCTGCCAATTGCATTGACCTATGGAATTCAGCCATTGCACTTTGCAATCGTGATGTTGGTCAACCTCAACTTCGGCCTTATTACGCCTCCGGTAGGTACCTGTCTCTATGCAGCGGCGCCGATAGCCAAGCTAAGTATTGAGAAGATTTCCAAGGCAGTACTGCCGTTCATTGGAGTTGAGTTGATTGCATTGATGTTCCTGACATATGTTCCTGAACTGACACTGATTGTTCCACGTCTGCTTGGGTATATTTATTAAGAGATAGAGAAGAAGGGTTGTTTTATGAAAGCTTTATATTACGTAGGAGAGAAACAGATGGTGCTTAGGGAAGTTCCTACGCCTGTTCCCTCCGAGAATGAGTATCTGATTCAGGTTAAATCAAACGGAATCTGTGGTTCTGACTTCGAAGGATATATGGGAAAGACCGGCCGTAGAACTCCTCCTATGATTATGGGGCATGAGTTCAGTGGTGTGGTTACCCAGGCTCCGAAGGGTGGGAAATTTCAGGAAGGGCAGAAAGTAGTTGTCTTTCCCAAGCCCTACTGTGGTGTTTGTGAATTCTGCAAGAAGGGTATGGTAAACGTATGTCCGGAAGGCATTTGCATGGGAGTACTCGATGTCGATGGTTCCATGTGTGAGTATGTAACCATCGAGGAGAAATACCTCCTTCCATTTGATGGTATCAGTTTCAACGAAGCTGCCTTCACAGAACCTTTGGCAGTTGCATATCGCTCGGTCTACAAGATCAGCGATGCTGAACTTGCAGAGGCTGATTACACCCTGATAATTGGAGCCGGTACCATTGGACTGATGGCTCTTGCACTGCTGAAGTATCGTGGTGCGAAGAATGTCATCGTCAGTGATGCTACTGATTTCCGCCTTGGCATTGCTAAGGAACTGGGAGCCGATTATCTCGTGAATCCCAGAACCCAGGATTTCCTTGCAGAGATTACAACAATCACCTCTGGTAAGATGATCGATTTCTCCATCGAGGCGGTAGGTATTGCACCGACGGCTAAGAACTCACTCGAGTGCTTGAAGATTGGTGGAACTGCTATCTGGATTGGAAATGCCCAGAAAATGATTGAAGTCAATATGCAGAACATTGTAACCAAGGAATTGAAGATCAAGGGAAACTATGTATATGACCTCGATGGCTTTGCAGACAGCCTTAGGCTGTTGAGTGAAAGAAAAATCAACATCAAGCCGCTCATCACCCATAGCTATAAGCTGGAAGATGGTGTGCAGGCCTTCAAGGATTTGGAAAACAATCGTGAAGGTAAGATGCTGAAGGTTATGTTGGAAAGTTAGGATGATATGGGTAACAGATAGTGTCTCCTGATACTGCTGTTGCCGATGATCTATACCGCTTCAACAATAGATTTGTTGAAGTATGTGTTGAGATTGCTAAGGAGAGAGAAGATGAACTATTCTCAAGAATTGGTGAAGGAACTGCAGCTGAAGGCTATCCAGGTAAGGGCAAACATCCTGGAGATGATCCCCCCTGGCAAGGTGGGGCACCTTGGCGGGAGCAGCTCGATAGCGGATGTGATGGCGGCCCTGTACTTCCACACGATGAAGGTGAACAAGGACGACCCGAAGGACCCAAGCCGTGACCGGCTGATCATGAGCAAGGGGCACGCGGTGCTGGTGCAGTATGCATGCCTTGCCGAGCTGGGGTACTTCGAGCGTAGCGAGCTGGGCAAGGTGAAGACCTTCGAGGGGATCCTGCAGGGACACCCGGACATGGACAAGACCCCGGGCATCGAGGCGGTGACCGGGAGCCTCGGGCAGGGACTGTCGGTATCCCTGGGTGTGGCCCTGGGCCTTACGCTGGATAAGAGCGAGAGCCGGGTGTACACGATCCTGGGGGACGGTGAGCTTGCAGAGGGACAGGTGTGGGAGGCCGTGATGGCAGCGGCAGTATACAAGGCAAGCAACCTGACTGCGATCGTGGACTGGAACGGCGTGCAGGCGACCAGCACGACCGCCGAGATCTTCCCGATCGAGAACCTGGTGGAGAAGTGGAAGGCCTTCGGGTGGAACGTGATCGAGATCGACGGGCACGACATGGTGCAGGTCCTGGAGGCGATTGATGCTGCAAAGGCATACAAGGAAGGCCCGACTGCGATCATGGCACACACCATCAAGGGCAAGTGCTTCCCGTTCGCGGAGGGCAAGGCCAAGTACCACAACGCGGCTATGAGTGAGGAAGAGTACAAGATTGCATGGCAGTGCATCGACAACATGAGGAAGGAGGTAGAGGCATGAGGACGACAGACAGCCTGAGGACAACCTACGGCGAGACATTGGTCGAGCTGGGAAAGGACAACAAGGATATCGTGATGCTGGAAGCCGACCTGGGCAACTCCACGATGAGCAAGCTGTTCGCAGCGGAGTACCCCGAGCGCTACTTCCAGATGGGGATCGCCGAGCAGAACATGGCGTCGGTCTCCGCAGGACTCTCCCTGACTGGGAAGATCCCGTTCATGAACTCGTTTGCGGTGTTCGCATCAGGTCGTGCCTACGACCAGATCCGCTCCTCGATCACGATCGCGAACCTGAACGTGAAGATCTGCGGCTCGAGCGCCGGGCTCTCGGACTACGGCGACGGCAAGACGCACCAGAGCATCGACGACATCGCACTGATGCAGGTGTTGCCGCACATGACCGTGCTCAGCCCCTGTGACGCAGTGGAGACCGAGAAGATGGTCAGGGCGATGGTGGAAGAGAAGGGACCGATGTACCTGCGCATCAACCGAAACGACCTGCCCATCGTGACCAACCCCGACGAGGAGTACCACATCGGCAAGATGACCCAGATGGTCGATGGAGGGGACGTGGTGATCTTCGCCACCGGCGTGATGGTGCAGCAGTCCATGGAGGCTGCAAAGATCCTCGCAAAGGAAGGCATCTCCGCGAGAGTGGTGAACGTGTCGACGATCAAGCCGCTGGACACCGAGGCCCTGCTCGGCTTCTGTGAGGGGGTGAAGGGCGTGGTGACCGCCGAGGAGCACAACGTCATCGGCGGACTTGGCAGCGTGGTGTGCCAGGCGCTCAGCAAGAGCCGCCTGCCCATCGAGATGCTGGGAGTGGGCGACCGCTACGGCACCAGTGCGGAGAACTACGAGATCCTGCTCAGGCACTACGGCCTGGAGGCGGAGGATGTCGCGAAGAAGGTCAGGAGCGTCCTGGCCGACAAGTAAGGAGCAAAGAGATGAGGATAGGATTCATAGGACTTGGGATCATGGGCAAGCCCATGGCGAAGAACCTGATCAAGGCCGGCTACAGCCTGGTCGTGAACGATATCAACAAGGAAGCGGTCGCCGAGCTGGTCGCCTCCGGGGCTGCAGAGGCAGCAAGCGCAAAGGAAGTGGCATCACAGAGCGATGTGGTGGTCACGATGTTGCCCAACTCCCCCCATGTGCAGACAGTGGTACTTGGAGAGGGTGGGGTAATCGAAGGTGCGAAGGAAGGCCTGGTGGTGGTGGACATGAGCTCCATCAGCCCGATCGTGAGCCGGGAGGTTGCCGCAGAGCTGGCGAAGAAGGGAGTGGTCATGCTTGACGCCCCGGTCTCCGGCGGGGAGCCCAAGGCGATCGACGGTACGCTGGCGATCATGGTCGGCGGACCGGAGGAGACCTTCAAGGTGGTCGAGCCGATCCTGCAGGTGATGGGTGGGAGTGTGACCCTGGTCGGTGAGATCGGGAGCGGGAACACGACCAAGCTGGCGAACCAGATCATGGTGGCGGCGAACATCGCGGGGATGAGCGAGGCACTGGTGCTTGCAACCAAGGCCGACGTGGATCCCGAGAAGGTGTTCAAGGCAATCCGTGGTGGACTTGCCGGCAGCACGGTCCTCGATGCGAAGGCACCTTTGGTGCTGGACGGGAACTTCAAGCCCGGGTTCCGCATCGACCTGCACATCAAGGACCTGCAGAACGCGCTTGACACGGCAGCAACGGTGAAGACCCCGACACCTCTCTCAGACTCGATCATCGGGATGATGAGGTCCCTCTCCTCAGACGGCAAGGGATCTGACGACCACGGCGGGCTTGTCCAGTGGTACGAGAAGGAAGCGGGCATTGAGGTTCGTAAGTAATCGAATCTTGATCATATAACTGAGAGCCAGGTCCCGACTGTAGGGAACTGGCTCCATTTCTTTTCCCTATCTCTTTAAAACTTGTATTACCGGTAAAACGACGGGACAGATAATGATGGTATGTAAGAAATGTTATATGTATTTATATACTGCAGTAACACTTTGCAGCAATTCAAACAATTAAAAAATATCGATAAATATATACCATGAAGTAAATTTGTATAAGAATTTAGTTGACATATAATACTTGTATGATAACCTATCAGTGGTACTGACTTGGAGGGGAGCTTTTAATGCCGCAACAGAATTCAACGAAAATTGTGAGACAAGAGAAGATATCCAACCAAGTGTATGAACAGTTACTTGCCCAGATCAAGAGCAATAAATGGAAGGAGGGCGCAAAGCTTCCTTCCGAAAATGAAATGAGGCAAGAATTTGGAGTGAGCCGCATCAGCATTCGTGAGGCGATGCAGAAGCTCAAGGCCTTGGGAATCGTAGAGACACGCCACGGGGAAGGGTCCTTCATCAGAAGAGTGACCAGTGAGAACTACCGTGACATGTTGTTTCCCATGTTCATGATCGATAAGAACTCCTTGCAGGAGATTCTTGAGTACAGGATGGTAATGGAAGTAGGGGCAACGGAGATAGCCGCTACGAGAATCACGAAAGAGGAATGTGACGCACTTGAGGCTATTGTTGTCCGAATGGAGCAGAATGCCACCGACATCAAGGTATTTGCCCATGATGATATCCAGTTCCATATGGCTATCGCAAAAGCAACGAAGAACAACATGCTGATCAATGTGGCTCTTTTCATGCAGGATCTGATGAATGCAAGTATGGAGTCCATTGTCACTCATTTGGGTATGCATGACGGTAGGTATTACCACCGACTTATCCTCGAAGCATTAAGGGTACATAACAGGGAAGAGGCAGCCAGGCTGATGCGAGAGCATGTTGCAAAGACTGTTGATCGGATTTCAGAGTTAGCTGAGCTGTAGGTTTTCCTGACAGATGAAGCTGATGAGTGAAATACCTTGTATGAGTCTTCCAACTTATAGGACGTCATACAACTTATGAGTAATTTTATGGCTTATGCCATAAAAAAATAAAAGGAGAGTTTTGTATGAAGAAAAACAGAATTCTTGTTATCCTTCTGGTACTGTTGGTTGCGACTTCACTGTTCGCAGAAGGTCAGAAAGAGGCTGAAAGCACCAAGCTTTGGCCAAAGACACAGCCGGTAGTATACGTCGGCTTCGGAGCCGGCGGTGGTACTGATACTGCTGTTCGCCCGGTTATCGCAAAGATGGAAGAGTATCTTGGGGAAACCATCAACGTGGTTAACCAGGAAGGTGCTGCATCCGCAGTTGCTGCTAATACTGTAATGTACAGCAAGAAGCATGATGGTTACAGCCTGTTCGCCACCGGTAGTGGTCCAATCTCTGGATTCCGCGTAATGGGAACCAGTGATACCTACTGGGCTGACTGGGCTTCCTTCCACCCCTACATGGGTGCTGCTGCTCTTGTTGTTGCTGCAGATTCCGATATCAAGACCTATGCTGATGCAGTAGCTTACCTCAATAGTGGCAAGCAGAACATGGCAATCAGCGGCTTTGGTGTTGGTCCCCACGTACTTTTCGAGGCTATTCGTGAAGTTGGTGGTATCAATGCTCCCAACTACATGACCGCTGGTTCCTGCCGTCAGGCTGGTATCAACGTCATCGCAGGCGATGCAGAGATTGCCATGGGTACCTTCTCCTCCTTGATCGACTTCATCAAGGCTGGACAGCTTCGCGCCCTCGCCATCACTGATACCAAAGACTACACTGACTTCGGACTCAACATTCCTTCCATCTTGAAGGTGCAGGACAATGCAGAGAACATCCCCTTGCTCAGTGAGACTTGGCCTCTCTTGATCCCACGTGATGTCCCTCAGAACATTCTTGATGGTCTGACTGAGGCGTTCTACTGGGCAGTAGAGCAGCCCGAGATTGTTGACTATGCAAGAGAGCAGGGATTGGTCCTTGCCGGTTATGCTGGCGAAGATGCTGACAAATTCCTTGCCATCCAGGAAGCTGGATATGCTTGGACCTTGGACAACGTCGGTTCCACCGTTAAGAGTCCTGCTACGTTTGGTATTCCCAAGCTTGCAGACTTCGACTGGGACGTGGCTAAGCAGAACATCAAATAATATGTCTTGCTTCGGGGGATGGGCTACCCATCTCCCGAATTTATTAGGAAAAGGATAGTTGCATGAGCCAAATTAAGAAAACAACTGCTTCCGATCTCATCATGGGTATAATCCTGTTGGCATTCGGAGTCTATCTTATTGTTGAGTCCCTTGGTATGAAGGTGTTCAACAGTTTTCTCGATGCACCAGGATTCTTCCCATTCATTCTGGGAATCATATTCTGTCTGTTCGGAATCGTTATGTTGATTGGGGCAATTCGAGGGGGAAGTGTAGCAGCGACAAAAAGCACATTTCGAAAGGACAGCCTTATTGCGTTGTTCCTCAGCCCAGAATCAAAACGCGTAGTCATTCTCTCATTCTTTATGGTGGTCTATATCTATGGCTTGATAGGTAGAATTCATTTTGCAATAGCCACCTTTCTCTATCTGGTTGTTACCTTCTGGTATCTGAAATCTACAACCTGGTTGAAGAATATCATTATTTCAGTCCTTTCAGCGTTACTGATCAGTGCTATTTTCCAGTATGTCTTTAAAATTCCTCTACCATAGAGGTGGGAGCACCTATGTTTGAAGCATTTGCACAGCAATTTGCCCTGTTCGGGTCCGCAGCAGCACAGGCGTTCGGATATCCACAGGTATTTGTTACAATGATTGCAACCGTGGCCGGTATCGTGGTTGGAGCAGTTCCTGGACTGACCGCTACCATGGCCCTCGCCCTGCTGATCAACCTTACCTACTCAATGCAGCTTGCCACTGCTGTAGCCTTCCTCCTCGGAGTCTACGTCGGAGCTGTCATGGGTGGTTGTTATTCGGCAATTATGATTAACATCCCTGGAACACCATCAGCGGCGGCAACCGCCTTGGATGGATTTGTCCTTGCCAAGAAAGGGCATGGTGGACAAGCAATTGGAGTTGGTATTGTAGCCTCCTTTGTAGGTACTCTGATTTCAATTCTTCTGTTGATCTTCCTGACCCCATTTCTCTATAAGATCGCACTGAAGTTCGGTCAGTGGGAGTACTTCCTTATCTCCGTCTTCGGTATCATGATCTGCGGCAACCTCTCTACGCAGAGTACTCCTCTCAAGGGTTGGATAGTAGGATTCCTGGGATTCTTTACTGCCATGATCGGCTTGGATGCCGTCTATGCGTTCCCGCGGTTTACCTATGGCAGCTATGACTTGATGGGTGGAATCTCCCTGATCCCTGCCTTGATTGGTGTATTTGGCATCTCTGAGATTCTAACTGTCTTGCAGGAAGATATTCCCTATTCAATTGAGAGCCAGCTAGGAAAAGTGCTTCCCGATAAGAGTATGGTCAAGGATGTTCTTTCCACAGCTGTCCGCTCCGGCTTTATCGGAAGCGGTATTGGAGCAGTCCCTGGTGCTGGTGAAGATATTGCAGCCTGGGTCAGCTACGATGTTGGAAAGCGACGCAGTAAGCATGGACATCTTTTCGGGAAAGGTAGTTATGAAGGCCTCGCGTCTGCTGAGACAGCGAACAACGCCTGTATTGGCGGTGCCATGATTCCCCTGCTTACCCTTGCTGTTCCTGGATCTCCTCCAGCGGCCATGTTCCTTGCAGCCATCTGGCTCCATGGAATCAAGCCAGGTCCAATGCTCGCACTTGAATCCCCGGACTTCCTCTACCTGACTGCAGTGACGCTCTTGATCGCAACCGCATCAATGTTGGTATTCGGTCTGCTGCTCACCAAGCCAATGGTAAAGATCTTGAAGATAAACCGGAAGATTTTGATGCCAATCATTGTTCCCCTGACGGTCATTGGCGCGTATGCCGGAAACGTGAACATCTTTGACATCCATGTCATGTTCATTTTCGGTATCCTCGGATACATCTTGCGTAAACTCAACTATCCGATGGCACCTTTGGTACTGGGAATCATTCTTGGACCTACGGCTGACATCAGTTTCCGCCAGGCTCTTATGCAGGGACAGGGTTCAATCATCCCATTGCTGGGTCGTCCTGTCGGTATCATATTGATGCTTGCTATTGTCTGGATTTTCATCAGTGGTGTAAAAAACAGCCGCTTGCAAAAGAAAACCAGCGCTAGCCAACCACAATAAAGGAAGTTAATCGTGAATGTGAAAGATAAAGTCATCCTGGTCACCGGCGGAGCCGGAGGCCTCGGAGCGGTCATGGTGGAGTTGCTCTGCAAACATGGGGCAAAGCTGTACATCCTCGACCTCGATGAGAAGAAAGGGATGGAGTTGGAAGCAGAACTCGTAAAGAGCTCCTATTGTGCAAGCTTCATCCAGATGGATCTTACCAGCGAAGAAGCATGGAAAGAGACTATTGATACGGTAGTGGCAAAAGAGGGAAGGATTGATGTCCTGGTGAACAACGCCGGTATCAACATCAGAAAGCCCATCGAGGAGATGGTCATAAGTGAGTTCAACACTATGATGCTCGTCAATGTTGGTTCAGTATTCCTCGGTACCAAGTACGTGATTCCTGTCATGCGAAAACAGGGTGGTGGAGCAATTATCAACACCTCCTCTGTCTGTGGTTTGATCGGTCACCGCTATACCCCAGAGGCGTATACCACCACCAAGGGTGCGGTCACCCTTTTGACCAAATCCATTGCCAGTAGATACGGAAGTGAGAACATCAGGTGTAACTCAATTCACCCCAGCACAGTCGATACTCCTCTTGTGCAGCAGATGTTCAAAGACCCGGTAAAGAAACAACAACGGTTTGATGAGGTTCCATTGGGACGTCTTGCCACATCTGATGATGTCGCAAACGCTGTTTTGTACCTCGCAAGCGAAGAGGCCTCTTTCATCAATGGGGTTGCCCTGCCAGTAGATGGTGGCGTGACCTGTTGCTGAACACGAATCCTGTACATGTAAGGAGAGAGAAGATGAACTATTCTCAAGAATTGGTGAAGGAACTGCAGCTGAAGGCGATCCAGGTAAGAGCAAACATCCTGGAGATGATCCCCCCCGGCAAGGTGGGGCACCTTGGAGGCAGCAGCTCGATAGCGGATGTGATGGCGGCCCTGTACTTCCACACGATGAAGGTGAACAAGGACGACCCGAAGGATCCCGCCCGTGACCGGCTGATCATGAGCAAGGGGCACGCGGTCCTGGTGCAGTATGCATGCCTTGCCGAGCTGGGGTACTTCGAGCGTAGCGAGCTGGGCAAGGTGAAGACCTTCGAGGGGATCCTGCAGGGACACCCGGACATGGACAAGACCCCGGGCATCGAGGCGGTGACCGGGAGCCTCGGGCAGGGACTGTCGGTATCCCTGGGTGTGGCCCTGGGCCTTACGCTGGATAAGAGCGAGAGCCGGGTGTACACGATCCTGGGGGACGGTGAGCTTGCAGAGGGACAGGTGTGGGAGGCCGTGATGGCAGCGGCAGTATACAAGGCAAGCAACCTGACTGCGATCGTGGACTGGAACGGCGTGCAGGCGACCAGCACGACCGCCGAGATCTTCCCGATCGAGAACCTGGTGGAGAAGTGGAAGGCCTTCGGGTGGAACGTGATCGAGATCGACGGGCACGACATGGTGCAGGTCCTGGAGGCGATTGATGCTGCAAAGGCATACAAGGAAGGCCCGACTGCGATCATGGCACACACCATCAAGGGCAAGTGCTTCCCGTTCGCGGAGGGCAAGGCCAAGTACCACAACGCGGCTATGAGTGAGGAAGAGTACAAGATTGCATGGCAGTGCATCGACAACATGAGGAAGGAGGTAGAGGCATGAGGACGACAGACAGCCTGAGGACAACCTACGGCGAGACATTGGTCGAGCTGGGAAAGGACAACAAGGATATCGTGATGCTGGAAGCCGACCTGGGCAACTCCACGATGAGCAAGCTGTTCGCAGCGGAGTACCCCGAGCGCTACTTCCAGATGGGGATCGCCGAGCAGAACATGGCGTCGGTCTCCGCAGGACTCTCCCTGACTGGGAAGATCCCGTTCATGAACTCGTTTGCGGTGTTCGCATCAGGTCGTGCCTACGACCAGATCCGCTCCTCGATCACGATCGCGAACCTGAACGTGAAGATCTGCGGCTCGAGCGCCGGGCTCTCGGACTACGGCGACGGCAAGACGCACCAGAGCATCGACGACATCGCACTGATGCAGGTGCTGCCGCACATGACTGTGCTCAGCCCCTGTGATGCAGTGGAGACCGAGAAGATGGTCAGGGCCATGGTGGAACAGAAGGGACCGATGTACCTGCGCATCAACCGAAACGACCTGCCGGTGGTGACCGACCCCGACGAGGAGTACCACATCGGCAAGATGACCCAGATGGTCGACGGAGGGGACGTGGTGATCTTCGCAACCGGCGTGATGGTGCAGCAGTCCATGGAGGCTGCAAAGATCCTCGCAAAGGAAGGCATCTCCGCGAGAGTGGTGAACGTGTCGACGATCAAGCCGCTGGACACCGAGGCCCTGCTCGGCTTCTGTGAGGGGGTGAAGGGCGTGGTGACCGCCGAGGAGCACAACGTCATCGGCGGACTTGGCAGCGTGGTGTGCCAGGCGCTCAGCAAGAGCCGCCTGCCCATCGAGATGCTGGGAGTGGGCGACCGCTACGGCACCAGTGCGGAGAACTACGAGATCCTGCTCAGGCACTACGGCCTGGAGGCGGAGGATGTCGCGAAGAAGGTCAGGAGCGTCCTGGCCGACAAGTAAGGAGCAAAGAGATGAGGATAGGATTCATAGGACTTGGGATCATGGGCAAGCCCATGGCGAAGAACCTGATCAAGGCCGGCTACAGCCTGGTCGTGAACGATATCAACAAGGAAGCGGTCGCCGAGCTGGTCGCCTCCGGGGCTGCAGAGGCAGCAAGCGCAAAGGAAGTGGCATCACAGAGCGATGTGGTGGTCACGATGTTGCCCAACTCCCCCCATGTGCAGACAGTGGTACTTGGAGAGGGTGGGGTAATCGAAGGTGCGAAGGAAGGCCTGGTGGTGGTGGACATGAGCTCCATCAGCCCGATTGTGAGCCGGGAGGTTGCCGCAGAGCTGGCGAAGAAGGGAGTGGTCATGCTTGACGCCCCGGTCTCCGGCGGGGAGCCCAAGGCGATCGACGGTACGCTGGCGATCATGGTCGGCGGACCGGAGGAGACCTTCAAGGTGGTCGAGCCGATCCTGCAGGTGATGGGTGGGAGTGTGACCCTGGTCGGTGAGATCGGGAGCGGGAACACGACCAAGCTGGCGAACCAGATCATGGTGGCGGCGAACATCGCGGGGATGAGCGAGGCACTGGTGCTTGCAACCAAGGCCGACGTGGATCCCGAGAAGGTGTTCAAGGCAATCCGTGGGGGACTTGCCGGCAGCACGGTCCTCGATGCGAAGGCACCTTTGGTGCTGGACGGGAACTTCAGGCCCGGGTTCCGCATCGACCTGCACATCAAGGACCTGCAGAACGCGCTTGACACGGCAGCAACGGTGAAGACCCCGACACCTCTTTCAGACTCGATCATCGGGATGATGAGGTCCCTCTCCTCAGACGGCAAGGGTTCTGACGACCACGGCGGGCTTGTCCAGTGGTACGAGAAGGAAGCGGGCATTGAGGTTCGTAAATAACAATGGTGATGAGTCAGGGTTTTCTTGATAAGGACTCTGACTCATTTTTAGTTTGAATCTTCCCATCAATACATATTGATGGGTTTTTAAGAAGGGTTGCATGAATTATCTAGAATGGCTTTCCAGAGAGACAGACTCAATATGGTGGCATGACTCTGCCAATATTGAAGAACAAGAGCGAGCATTTTCTTATGGAGCGGTAGGGATGACCACCAATCCTTTTCTCGTAAACCAGACACTTCAGGCGTATCCAGAGGTGTGGAAGGAACGCGTACAGTCTCTTGCCAAGAATAAGAAGGGTGATGAAAAAGTACTCGCCTTGATTAAAGCGGTCACTGGCCACTATGCAGAACTGTTTACTTCCATACATGAGAACGGGGAATTCGGACATGGATATGTCTGTGCACAGACCAGCCCCCTGAAAACCGGGGACTATTCTTACATGCTTGCTCAAGCAAAGCAATATGCAGCTTGGTATAAGAATGTAGTCATCAAACTCCCTGCCACAAAGGCAGGTATCAAGGCATATGAAGAGTGTGTCGCCCTCGGTTTCAATGTTGCTGCAACAGTGAGTTTCACCGTTCCACAGGTACTCAAGGTAGCCGAGGCTGCAAAACGGGGAAAGGAACGTGCCAGACGGGCAGGGATCAAGGAACCCCTGACCATTGCGGTCTTGATGGTCGGCCGTCTGGATGATTACCTGAGGGATGTTGCCCAGGATCAAGAGTCTATAGTCAGTGAATCAGATATCAGGCAAGCAGGTACAGCCTGTATCAAAAAAGCATACAAACTTTTTGCAGAGAGGGGCTATGATACCGTTCTTATGCCTGCTGGTTGTCGTGGGGCATACCATGTAACGGCCCTCTCAGGGGCAAAGATGATCATGTCCATCTCCAAAGGAATTCAGGATGAATTGCTTAGTGAGGATGGTCCATTTGAAACACAGATTGACAAGCCTGTTGAGCAGAATGTCATCGACCGATTGATGAGTCTCGATGAGTTCCGCAAGGCGTATGACGTGGACGGAATGAAAGAGGAGCAGTTCATCACCTTCGGAAGCTGCAATCGGACCACCGACCAGTTCATCAACGATGGATGGAAGCCGTTGCTCTCCTATGAGGTATAGCCATGCAGAGAAATCCGTTTGATCTAACAGGAAAGAACGCACTTGTCACTGGCTCATCCCAAGGATTGGGATGGGGAATGGCAAAAGGCCTTGCTGAGGCTGGGGCCTTTGTCATATTGGTGGATATCAACCCAAAGGTAGTGGAAAAAGCTGAGAAACTGAGAGAGCACGGGATGCAAGCAGAAGCTGTTATCTGTGACTTGCTTGACCGATCTAAGCGTGCTGAGCTGAAGCAAACAGTTGAGAAAAGGCTGGAAGGGAAGCTGGATATCATTGTCAACAATGCTGGTATCCAGATACGCCATCCTGCCCTTGAGTTCCCCATGGAAGATTGGGACAAGGTAATTGAACTTAATCTGACCAGTGTCTTTGACTTGGCCCAGTGGGCAGGAAACCTGATGGTGAAATTGGGGAAGGGCAAGATCATTAATATTGCTTCGGTAAACTCAATCGCTGCGGGGATCAACACCGTTGCGTATTGTTCAGCAAAGGGAGCAGTAATGCAGATGACCAAGACGATGGCCAACGAGCTTTCTTCCTTGGGTATTAATGTAAACTGCATAGCCCCAGGGTATATGGCAACCCCAATCAATACCGCCCTCGTGAATGATGAAGCGCGGTTTGCTGAGCTGAGTCAGCGTATTCCAGCCAAGCGCTGGGGACAGCCAGAGGATATGGCAGGAGCGGCTGTGTATCTTGCCAGCGACGCCTCAGACTATGTGTGTGGCATCATGCTTCCTGTCGATGGTGGATATCTGAGTAGATAGTGAACAGTAATATTAAATAGGCAGCTGCTTTCTGATTATCTAATCACAAGGCAGCTGTTTTCATATATGCGTGGAAGTCAATAGAATATAGGGAAAAGCAATATATGACATTTATTTCTGGTAGATAAGAAACCATACTGTGTAAAGAGAACATTCAGGAGGTTATATGTCGGATACCAGAAAAGCATTGTTACTTGTTGGTGGTTGGGATGGTCATGAGCCCGAATTGATTGCTGAGCGATTTGCTACCTATCTGGAAGAAGAGGGCTTTGAGGTTCGTAAGGAACGTGATCTTGCGATTCTTCAGGATAGAGAGTACCTATTCAGTCTGGATCTCTTTGTTCCGGTATGGACCATGGGGACGTTCGAGAGCAAACAGACGGGAATTCTTGCAGACGCCATAGCCAGTGGAGTAGGCGTTGCAGGGTGCCATGGTGGCATGTGTGATGCCTTCAGGACCAACGTGCTCTGGCAGTTCATCATGGGAGGCAACTGGGTTGCTCATCCTGGTTCTGACGGAGTTTCCTATGAAGTGAATATTAAGCAAAGCTCCAGCCCGTTGGTAGCTAATATCAAGGACTTCTCTCTCTCCAGTGAACAATATTACCTCCATGTAGATCCGGCTGTGGAAGTACTGGCAACTACAAAGTTTCCCACTGTTGACTGGTATCACTCAACCAATGGAGTTGTACAGATGCCGGTGGTTTGGACCAAGAAATGGGGGCATGGAAGAGTCTATTACAACTCGCTTGGGCATCACAACGATATCTTTGACATTCCTGAGGCATGGGAGTTGATGAAGAGAGGACTGCTCTGGGCTGCGGATGGAAAAAGGATTGCCAAAGAGCAGAAACTGGACATAGAGATGTTCACAAGTGATAGGAAGATGTTCTGATATGAAAAAACTACAGGTAGCAATCATCGGACTAGGAAAAATTAGTGGCATTTATCTTGAGAATTTGAGTGGCATGTTCAAGAAACAAGTGGAGTTGGTTGGTGTGTTGGACTTGATCCAAGAACGCACCAAGGAGGTTTCTGAGACATACCAAGTAAAACCGTATGCATCTATTGATGAACTGCTAGGTGATCCCTCAGTGGAATTGGTGCTCAACCTCACGACGCCACAGAGCCATTTTGCTCTCTGCAAGCAAGTACTGGAAGCCGGAAAGCATGTCTATGTGGAGAAGCCACTTTCTCTTACTGCAAAGGAAGCCTCTGCCTTGGTACAGCTAGCCCAGGAAAAACACTTGGTGCTTGGTGGTGCCCCTGATACTTTCCTCGGATCCGGAATCCAAACTTGTCGGAAGCTTATAGATGATGGCTGGATCGGACGACCGGTGGCTGCCTCAGCATTCATGATGAATCATGGGCATGAAAGTTGGCACCCAGACCCAGAATTCTATTACCAGGCCGGTGGTGGTCCTCTCTTTGATATGGGACCGTACTATATCACCGCCCTCATCAATCTGCTCGGTCCTGTCCAATCAGTTGCAGGATATGCACAGAAAAGCTTTCCTCAGCGGGTTATTACTAGTGAGCCAAAGCAGGGAAAAGCCATTGATGTAGAGGTGGATACACATATCGCAGGTTTGCTGCAATTTGTTTCTGGATGCGTTGCCACCTTGGTGACCAGCTTTGATGTGTGGAAGCACAGTATGCCGAGGATTGAAATCTACGGAACCAAAGGCTCTCTCCGTGTCCCCGATCCCAATACCTTCGGGGGCCCAATCTCCTACTGTAGGATGGGTGAGAAAGAGTGGACGGATATACCACTGCTCTTTGACTACCCTGAGAACTCTCGCGGTCTTGGTATTGCCGATATCGCTGAGGCAATTGAGCGTGGCAGTGAACATCGAGCCAGTGGGGATTTGACTCGGCATGTTGTTGATGTCATGGAGAGTATCCTGAAAGCATCTCATGAACATGCACAGGTTAAGCTCTCATCAACATGTGAGCAGCCTTCTCCTAGGAGATAGCCTCGAACACCCCTTTGTCCTTGTTTTTTCTGCAGTTGTCATGCGGAAAAACCCTTCCACTCATGGTAATGTATACCCCGTGTGGAAGGAGCTGGACAGCGGTAAGAGCGCAGCCTAGATTGAATACTGCGTCAGAATTCTCCAGAGAGTAGGGAATCATTGCCCCCGTCATGACCACGGTTTTGGTTGTGTCTTTTTTCAGGGCTTCAGCAATTACTGTTGCTGTTCTGCACATGGTGTCAGTGCCATGAACGACTACGATTTTCTCTTCAGGGCTATGTACACAGGTTTGGGCTATCTCTTCCCTCTGTCCATCGGTCATGTAGAGGCTGTCAATGGCCAATGGCCCTTCCAAGTGAATACTTAATGTGCAACGAGCCTGATTCAGTATTCTTGGTAGTTGTGACTCCCTGAACGTTAATTCGCCGCTGATCGCATCGTACTGTTTATCGAACGTTCCACCTGTGGTGATGATCCGAACATCCTGTGCCATGGATTTTCCTCCTGGATTTCTCCAGTAAAGTATAGCACAGGTTACACTTTGGGTTGTTTGCATTGCAACCCAACTTTTCTTATGCAATACTCATTTTCATGATGGACAAGAAAACCTTTCGCAGTATTGTGCACCTTCTCATTCTCGCGGCAGTTCTTGCACTTGTGGTAGTGTATTTCTCTACAGTACAGGCTGGGCTTAAGAAATTCTGGACAATGTTGATGCCGCTTCTCCTTGGTATTGTGTTTGCTTATCTTGTTGACATACCTGCCAAGTGGATGGAAAAACGAGTTTTTGGGAAGCTGAAGAGTCCTCTTGCTGCTCGGGTTATTGCAGTGTTCATTTCCCTTATTTTTTTCTTGGTGTTGATTACTGGTGTATTAATACTGTTATTGCCGCAGTTGGGATTGGCCGTCAGGCAGTTCAGTACCAACCTACCGGTTCTCTACCAGGATTCTGTATCCTCACTGGAACAGTTCATGCATACCCGCCCTGAGTTGGAACAGGGATTCTCCATCATTGAGGGGTATATAAATACCTTCGTAGAAAATCTGAAATCTTCATCTCCCAAGATTGCAGATTATGCACTCTCACTTCTGGGGGGAGCGATCAATGGTGTGGTGAACGCTGCAATTGCGCTGGTTTTCAGTATTTACCTGCTTTTTGGCAAACGTAGGTTGTTGTCCCAGCTTACATATCTGATGGAACGATTCATACCTGAGAAGTACTGCCGGAAAATTGTACATGTGAAAGTGATTGCCAACAGAACGTTCGGCAAGTTTTTTACGGGACAGTTCGTGGAAGCAATCATCTTGGGTTCTCTCTGTACACTGGGAATGTTGCTCTTCCGCTTCCCCTATGCCCTGACCGTTGGATCGGTAGTGGGTATGACCGCCATAATTCCACTGGTTGGTGCGTATCTTGGCGGGGCGATCGGATTCGTTCTGCTCTTCAACCAAGGGTATCAGACGGCTCTCTTGTTTGTGCTGTTTCTGGTTATCCTCCAACAGCTGGAAGGAAATATCATTTATCCTAGGGTGGTTGGTACCTCTGTTGGACTACCGGGAGTATGGGTATTTACTGCCGTCATTCTTGGGGGTGCCCTATTCGGTATCCCCGGCATCCTGTTTGGGGTCCCTTTTGTGGCAACTATCTATCAGTTGCTGAAAGCAGAGAAGGACCAAGAGATATCTGATACGTGAGATATGAGTATTTTTCAAAAACGTTACTGACATGTGTAATACTGCAGAATTGGACATAATTCTTCTCTCTAGGTGTGTCCTAGGTGAAAGCAGGTTTGTGTTCAAAGTGTTTAATCTGTCTAATACATGTTCAAATTATGTACATATATACTCTGTGAATCCTTTTTAAACCTAGTCTCGTAGTGATAATATTGCTATATACAAATTTTCTAAAACACTAACTCATATAAACATAACGCGAAATCGTAAACAGAATTATGATAATTGGCACAATTTATGCATTGTACTTTGTAACAGTTTTTTTCAACATTAGGAGGAAAAAAAATGAAGAAAGTGCTATGTGCCATACTTTTGGTCACAATCGTAATGTCCGGCTTGTTTGCACAAGGTGCACAAGAAGCAGATGGTCCAAAGGGCGAAAAACCCTATGAGATTGCAGTAATCATCAAAGCTACTGACTCTGATTTCTGGCAGTACTTGCTCGTTGGTGCTCTCAACTATGAGTTTGAGAATCCCGATTTGGTCAACGTAACGACCTACGGCCCACCCTCTGAGTCAGATATCGACCAGCAGATTGCAATCCTCGAAAACGTCATTTCGACGAATCCCGATGGTATTGTCATTTCGTCCACCAGTTCTGATGCTTCTGTTCCAGCTCTTGAGATGGCCTATGATAAGGGAATCAAGATTGTTACCGTTGACAACAGGGTAAACACCGACAAGGTGCATACCTTCTTGGCTACCGACAACACCCTTGGTGGTTCTCTTGCAGCAGAGAAGATGGTTGAGTATCTGAAGAAGAACAACATTTCCACCGCTGGAAAGAAAGTTGCTGTGGTAAGTGCAATGGCTGGTGTCCAGGTATTGACTGACCGTGACAATGGATTCATCACCCGTATCAAGGAATTGATCCCCAGTATCGAGTTGATCCCCACCAGATATGTCGACAATGACATCATCAAGGCTCTCTCCACCACTGAGGACCTGATCACCACCTATGGTAGTGACCTGATCGGTATCTTCGCAGACAACAACCACTCTGCTGACGGTGTCTCCCGTGCAATCGCAGAGCAGGGTCTGCACAACAAGATCATGGTAACTGCATACGACTCCGACCCAGAAGAAGTTGCAGCCATCAAGAGTGGTGCTATCAAGGCAATCATGGTCCAGGATCCGTACGGCATGGGATACAAGGGCGTCGATTCAGCAGTAAAGGCTATTGAAGGCGCAACCCTTCCTGAGTATGTCGATACTGGTGTAGTCGTTGTTGAGAAGCACAATGTCAACGATCCAGAAGCACAAGGCATTCTCGATCCGTTCACACTGAAAAAGTATTGATTAGTTCTCTGAACTGAAGTCTCTGGCTCCTCTCGATAGGAGGAGCTGGAGACATGTTTAGCTGTATAAAAGGAAGGAGGTCCGGAATGGAGACAAGACCATTCTTGGAATTGAAGGGAATATCCAAGCAATTTCCTGGAGTCAAGGCACTCGACAATGTGGATTTAACCATCTATCCCGGTGAGGTGCATGCCTTGGTAGGGGAAAATGGTGCGGGAAAATCCACTATCATCAAGATCATCATGGGCGTTTACCAAGAGGATGAGGGAACAATTTCTCTGGATGGGAAGCAGGTTACCATACCGAATGTTATTGAAGCAGACCGCTTGGGCTTGGCAGCCGTTTACCAGGATTTGACACTTGCTGCTGACCTTTCTATTGGGGAGAACTTCTTCATGGGACAATTTCCCCGGAAGAAGAACGGGATGATTGATTGGAACCATGTGTATTCCAAAACTGCAGAAACCTTGAAAGCCTTGAATGTGGATGTCGATCCAAGACTCCGCATCACCGAGCTTTCTCCTGCAATGCAGGAAATGGTTGCAATTGCAAAGACTGTTCACAAGAAATCGAAGCTGGTCATCTTTGATGAACCAACTGCCTTGTTGAGCAATGAAGAAGTAGAAATTTTGTTTGAGATCATCAAGAAGCTGAAAGCTTCCGGTATCTCTGTTATTTACATATCTCACCGCCTGGAGGAAATCTTTTCCATTTCTGACCGCGTTACGGTACTCAAGGATGGGCAGCATGTAAAGACTGTTCCTGTCAAGGATACAAACGAAGACCAGTTGATTTCCTACATGGTCGGACGTTCACTCTCTGACATGTACAATATCGAACACTATCCCAAAGGGGATGAGCTGTTGCGGGTTGAGGATCTGAATCGTGGTAAAGCACTGAAAAATATCTCCTTCTCTGTGAAGCAAGGAGAAATCTTTGGATTATTTGGCCTTGTCGGTTCAGGAAGAACCGAGGTTGTCAGGGCCATTTACGGGGCAGATACCATTGAGAGTGGAACTATCTATTTCAAGGGTCAGAAGGAAGTGATCAAACATCCTTCTAAGGCCATCTCCCTGGGGATTGGCCTGTTGCCGGAGGACCGGAAACACCAAGGTCTTGCCTTGAGCCAATCCATCAATCACAACATCAATCTGGCATCCTATAAAGCAATCTCAAAATTCAATTTCGTATTGGGAAAGAGAGAGCGTGAGCGTTCAGTGGAGTATGTAAACCAATTGAAGGTAAAGACACCTTCCATCCATCAGCTGGTAGGGAACCTCTCAGGGGGAAACCAACAGAAGGTGATTATTGCCAAATGGCTCTGCTGCGAGAGCAAACTGTTCATTTTTGATGAACCAACAGTAGGAATTGATGTCGGGGCAAAACAAGAGATCTATAAGTTGATCGAGCAATTGACGAAGGATGGGCATGCAGTCATTTTGATTTCCTCGTACCTTCCTGAGGTCATGGGGCTTGCCGATAGAATTGGGGTTTTGCATGAGGGATCAATGCCACACATTGTTGAACGAGAAGCATTCAGCGAGGAAACCTTGCTGAGATACGCATCAGGTTTGTGATTGGAAAGCAAGGAGATAGAGATGAAACTGTTATCGAAGAAAAATAATAAATTCAGGATCGCTGAAGGCAACCTGTTGGTAATTGTAATCGTATTGATGGTGATACTTTCGTTTGCAACGAAGAATTTTTTCACTGTCAATAATTTGAGGAATCTGGTTCGCCAAACCTCGGTCAACGGCATCATCGCTCTGGGGATGACCTTTGTCATCATCTCAGGAGGAATTGATCTGTCTGTTGGATCCGTGGTAGGGGTTGCCAGCATTGTTGTTGCGAAACTTCTGGTTGCAGGAATAGGAATATTCCCCGCTATCCTGATAGCTCTCTTGGTTTGTATGCTCCTTGGTACCCTTAATGGACTGATCATCCACTATGGTAAGGTGCCTCCTTTCATTGCCACCTTGGGAATGATGCAGGCAGCACGTGGTATTGTCATGTTGCTCTCCAATGCCCGTATGATCGCAGGGCTCCCAAAAAGCTTTACTGGCTTCGCACAGCTGGTGTTTATGGGCTTCCCCTCACTCTTCTTTGTTTGGTTCCTGGTCATTCTCGTAACCTTTGTAATTACCACCAAGACCATCTTTGGACGGAATATTTTTGCCTATGGAAGCAATATTGAAGCTGCAAGACTATCGGGAATCAACACCGCAAAGGTGACCGTGAGTGTGTATGCCATGAGTGGTTTGCTGAGCGGCATTGCCGGCATCCTTATGACCAGTCGTCTCGGTAATGGTATCCCCACTGCTGGGCAAGGGTATGAGATGGACGCAATCGCATCTGCTGTTGTTGGTGGAGCAAGTTTGAGTGGAGGCTCAGGAACCATCATCGGTACCGTTCTTGGTGCTTTGTTGATCTCCCTTATTCAGAATGGAGGCAACTTGCTGGGTATCAATGCTTTCATCCTGCAGATCATCGTTGGTGTCCTGATCGTAGCATCTGTTTGGTACGACCAGATCAGAAAAACCACAAAGAACTAAAAGGGGACGGTAATGAAGCGATATGTCTTGGCACATGACTTGGGGACCTCGGGTAATAAAGCAACACTGTTTGATGAGCAAGGAACATTGGTGGAGAGTAGGGTTACACCCTACAATATGGAGGTGTTCAACTCCAATTGGGCTGAGCAAGACCCTTCCATCTGGTGGAATGCTGTATGCTCTTCTTCCAGGGAAGTGCTCTCAACCATCAACCCCAAGGATGTTGTAGCCGTTTCCTTCAGCGGGCAGATGATGGGTTGTCTGCCTGTGGATAGAGAAGGAAAACCGCTGCACAATGCCTTGTTGTATTGCGACCAGAGGAGTACGGAAGAGGAGCAGGAGTTTATCCAGGCTCTTGGGTTCGACAAGATTTATCAGATAACCGGGCATCGGCCCAGTGCATCCTACTCCCTCACCAAGCTCCTATGGATCAAGAAACATCGTCCTGCAGTATATGAGAAAACCTACAAGGTACTCCAAGCAAAGGATTATATGAATTTTTTGCTCACCGGAGAGTATGCGACCGACTACAACGATGCCTCGGGAACCAATGCATTTGATCTTGCTTCCCTGGATTGGTCACAGGTAATCCTAGATGCAATGGGAGTTCCTGCTTCCTTGTTTCCAAAAGCCTATCCCTCCTCGACAAAGATAGGGGAGGTTCATCAAAGGGCAAGCGAGGAGACAGGAATTCCAGAGGGAACAGCAGTCATAGTTGGGGCTGGAGATGGAGGTTGCGCAAGCCTTGGTGCTGGATCTGTATCGTTTGGAAAACCTTATATGTATATGGGGTCTTCCTCATGGGTATCAATTGCCAGCAAACATCCTCTCTCCGATCCAGAAAAGATTGGTTTTACCTGGGCTCATCCAGTAGCTGGATTGTACCAACCGTGTGCAACGATGCAGACCGCAGGTGGATCACTCTCCTGGTTTGCAAAGACCTACCTTGGCAATGACAAGGGAAAGACACTGGATAGCATCAATGACCTTGCTCAGGAATCTGTTCCAGGGGCAAATGGACTTACCTTCTTGCCCTACCTCCTCGGGGAACGGTCCCCTTGGTGGAATACCAAGGCAAAAGGTGCATTTGTGGGTATGGATATCTCCACAACATTCCCTGATCACTGTCGAGCACTACTTGAAGGTGTGGCAATGAACCAGAAACTCAACTTTGCAGGTATGCTCTCCGAGATTCCTGACCGTAGGGTGATGTTCATAGGCGGAGGTGCCTTGAATACCTTCCTTAGACAGGTCCTCTCAGATGTCTTTGGTTGTGAGATTGTTGTACCTCAGTTCCTTACTGAGGCAACAAGCATGGGAGCGGCCTTGCTGGGCGGAGTGGGGTGTGGCCTTTATGAAGACTTTTCCATGATTGAGGTTATGAACCCAATCAAGGAAGTTGTGCAGCCAAATAAGGAAAACACAGCATTCTATGAAGAGTTGACAGGGCAATTCGCTGACCTGTATCGCAGTCTTGAGCCTTGGTTCAATCGGTAATGGAAGGGAGAAAGGGGCAAACGATGTATGACAGACTCATCCTATCGCATAATCTGGGAACAACCGGAGATAAAGCGGTAGTGTATGATGAAAAAGGAAATATCATAAGCTCCTGGCTCTCCCTCTATCGGGTGATCTATCGAGAGGGTAACAAAGTTGAACAGGACCCTGGCGATTGGTGGCGTGCTGTTTGTGAGTCCACAAAGAAGGTAATGCGGGGTATCAACGAGAAGTCAATCGCCGTTGTTACCTTCAGTGGCCAGATGATGGGTTGTCTCTGCCTCGACAAGGCCGGGGATCCCATTGGCAATGCAATCATCTGGGCGGATATGCGCTCCGATAAAGAGTCAAAACAACTGCTCAGTCAGATTGATGAAAAACTCTTCTTCCATATAACTGGGCATAAGATCAGTGCATCATATACGCTCAGTAAACTGCTTTGGATCATGCATAACCGTCCAGAAGCCTTTGCAAAGACTTCCAAGGTTGTCCAGGCGAAGGACTACATTGTTTTCAAGCTCACCGGAGAGATTGTAACAGACTACTCCGATGCATCAGGAACAAACCTCTTCAATCTTACCAAGCGGCAGTGGTCTCGTACCCTGACAAGCATAATTGGTCTCAATCCAAAGATACTCCCAGAGGCAATCCCTTCTACCCAGATTGCCGGCTACGTAACGATGGATGCATCCGTTGCTACAGGGTTGCTTCCAGGAACCCCTGTGGTCATTGGAGCAGGGGATGGCATTTGTGCCTCCTTGGGAGGTGGCTGCACCACGGAGGATGATGCATATCTCTATTTTGGATCATCAGCATGGATTGGAATGGTCAAGCCAACCCCATATTGGGAGCCAACGATGAGGACCTTCAACTGGTCATTTATCCAACCTGACCAGATTGCCCCTTGTGGTACCATGCAGGCTGCTGGTGCTTCCCTGGATTGGTTGAAAGATGAGTTGGCAAGGGAAGAGGTTACCCAATCGGAGCTTCAACGCAGTTATCCACAGCATCTGATCGAAATGCTGGTCACCCAATCGCCTCCTGGCGCCAATGGATTGCTCTTCCTTCCCTATCTTATGGGTGAGCGGAGTCCCTACTGGAATCCCCAGGCTCGAGGAGCCTTCATTGGACTGAAACGAAATACCCGTCGCTCGGATATGTTCCGCGCATGTTACGAAGGTGTAGCAATGAATTTGAAGATAATCTGGGAAGCGCTCAAACCGATCAATAAAGCCACGGAACTGGTGGTGATCGGGGGCCAGGCGAATAGTGATATCAACAAGCATATTATTGCCGATGCTTTCAATATTCCTGTTGTTTCCCATAACCATCTCAAGGACAGCAAGAATTTTGGCGCCGCAGTTATTGGGGGCTTGGGTATCGGGATGTATGAGAGTGCTGATGTGGTAAAGGACCTGCTTCATTATGAAAGACGTATTCTTCCCAACGAAGCAAATGTGGAGTTTTATGATCGCTATCTTCCCCTCTATGAACAAGCATATACAAGCTTGGTCGATTTCTACCAGAACCTCGACCAGTTTGCCAATACAAAGGAGAGTTGAGTATGAGTGGGCTATTGTCACAATTACAACATGCTGAGGTTGCTGAGACCATGAAGCGTTTTGGCTTCAAAATGGAAGATATTTTCCCTGGTATCGATGAACTGAAGGATAATCCGTACCGAAAACATACATGGATAGTGAAAGAGAACCATGGATATCTGGTAGTGAATGCAATTCCTGAGAAGGAGGACCAAGATCATCTCTTCTGGGAAGAGTGGTACGCTCATGCAGGAGAAGTCCACCACCATATCCTCTCGCTCTGGAAGCCTCATATGTATCATGAGATCTTTTCAGCTCCAGATTCTGATGACATCCATCCTCCCCAATGCTTCTCACGGAATTGGTACGTAGTAGAGGATGAGGATATGCGCTCCTTGTTGTTGCGGAGGTAGGAATGGAGTATCACTATTTTGGAAATACAGGGTTGCGTATGAGTGCCATTGCTTTCGGTACGCAGACCTTTGGTTGGAATATTGATGAGAAGGAGTCAAAGGGCCTGCTCGAGGAGTACACTCAGGCAGGGGGGAATTACCTTGATACTGCTGACTCCTACAACAATGGAGATTCGGAGAGGATTCTGGGTTCCTGGATCAAGGATATTGGTTCCCGAAGGGATGATTTGATTTTGGGCACCAAGGTGTTCTTCCCAACGGGTGAGGATGTCAATAATACCGGGGCAAGCCGAAAGCACATCCTGCACAGTGTGGAGTCCAGCCTTAGACGCCTCAATACCGAATACATTGATTTGCTGCAGATCCATTGTTTTGATAAAAGGACCCCCTTCGAGGAGACCTTAAGAACGCTGGATGATCTCATATCAGCAGGCAAGGTACGGTATCTTGGCGCCTCCAACTACACACCATCCGATCTGATGAAAAACCTTATGATCGCCCGATATACCCACAAGGAAGCTTTTGTCAGCCTTCAGTTGGAGTACAGCCTCCTTGTGCGAAGTCCTGAGTGGGAACTCATTCCGCTGTGCAAGAGAGAAGGGGTGGGTATGCTTGCCTGGTCTCCCTTGGCAGGAGGTTGGCTCAGTGGAAAATACCGAAGAGGAAAGGACATCCCCAAAAATAGTCGTGCAGGCAGGAAGGACCGGTGGGATGACCAAGCTGAACAACGAGGAAGTGACCAAGCCTATGACATTATAGATGTCTTGCATGAGATTGCTGAGGAGGTAGGGCACAGTGTTTCACAGGTAAGTATCAACTGGGTGAGACAGAATCCAGCAGGTATCATTCCTCTCATAGGAGCTAGGACTGTCAGCCAGCTCAAGGAGAATCTTGACTCACTGTCCTGGTCATTGAGTGATGATCAGATGAAACGGCTGAACGAAGTCAGTTCCATTGGAAAACCATCGCCTTACAGCTTTATTGAGCGATATACAAGGGAGTAGCACATGGCAGAACGTGTGACGGTAATTGGTAGTTTTGTAGTTGATCTTATGGCACGGTCCCCTCATATCCCGGTACAGGGAGAGACCGTAAAGGGAAGCATTTTCAAGATGGGGCCTGGGGGAAAAGGGTCAAACCAGGCAGTAGCTGCCCACCGCTCGGGTGGGGATGTGGTGCTGGTGACAAAAGTGGGAAACGATGTCTTTGGCATGGTTGCCAAGGATTTTTATGCTGGTGAGCAGATGGATAGCCGATATGTATTTGAGGACCCTGAGCTGGCAACAGGCATTGCCTTGATCATGGTTGATGAACATACCTCCCAGAACAGCATCACGGTTGTTCCTGGAGCTTGTGGTGCCATTAGCCAGGAGGAGATTCGGTCCATCGATTCAATCTTGGATGATACCAATGTCCTGGTGGCACAGCTTGAGACTAACCTTGATATTCTTCCCCCCGCAGTAGAGCGTGTGCATGCATCTGGTGGGATTGCTTTACTGAACCCTGCTCCAGCACCAGTAGAACCTCTGGATGATGAGTTTATCGGCATGTTTGACTTGGTAACTCCCAATGAGACTGAGGCATCCTGCCTGACGGGCATTGATGTTGTAGACCGTGAGAGTGCACATAAGGCGGCCTTGGCCCTGCAAGCAAAAGGAGTCAAGGATGTCATCATCACCATGGGCAAGATGGGGTGTTTCCTGCTCACTGCTGAACAGGAAGCTCTGATGTTTCCCACCATGGAAGTGAAGGTGGTTGATACCACCGGTGCAGGGGATGCGTTCAACGGAGGATTGGCTACAGCTCTCAGTAAGGGGAAGGATCTACGTCAGGCAATCTATTTTGCCACTGCCGTAGCATCTCTCTCCGTTACCAAGGTAGGTACTGCCCCTGCAATGCCCACCAATGATGAAGTGCAGCAGTTTCTTTCTACATTGGATCAAAAAGCATATTGGGAGCAAGTGAAATGATTTTGAGTAGAACTGCAGCAGAGGCTGTGCTCAGTACCACTGGGTCAGGAAACAAGGTTCGTTGGCTGGTGAGCAAGGAAGATGGCTCAACCAATTACGAGATGCGAGAGATCAGGATCCCTCCTGGTGGAAAGAGCAGTAACGGAAGTCATGAACACGAGCATGTGGTGTATGTGCTGCAAGGAAAAGGCAGAGTTGTTGGTCCGAAGGAAGAAAAGATCCTGCTTTCGGGTACTTCGGTATTCATTCCTGGAGGGGATGAGCATCAGTGGGTGAATGACTCAAAGGAAGAGGATTTGGTCTTTCTCTGTGTCATTCCATCGGGAAGTGAAGATTTTTTGAAGTGAGGAGCAAAATGGAATTTACAAGCGCCTGGGTCGATAGCAATGAACAAATTAGAATTGTGAGGAAAACACTGCCCAAACCGAAAGCGAATGAGGTGGTGGTCCGTATCAAGGCGTGTGGGATATGTGGGACTGATATCCACTTTGTAAAAGACCTTCCTGCAGGAACATTGACCCCACTTGGGCATGAGGTTGCTGGGTATATCCACGAAGTAGGATCACCCTTTCCCGGCTTGAACGTTGGGGATTCAGTGGTGGTTGAAAACAATATTGCCTGTGGAAGATGTGAACAGTGTCTGAACCAGAAGCCGCAAGCCTGTGAGAATATTTACAGTTACATGGATGACCAGGCAGGAATGGGACAATTCCTGGTAGTCCCCCGGGAGATGGTGATTCCCTATGAAGGACTCGATTATCCTGAAGCTACCCTTGCTGAGCCCATTACCGTTGCCCTCGATCTGAGTAGGGAGGCAGCTATAGAGCTCTTTGACGATGTCCTGATCATGGGACCTGGAATCATTGGCTTAAGCTGTATTAAGTTAGCTAAATTGCGTGGTGCTCGGAATGTGGTCATGGTAGGCCATCATCTTAATACTCCTCGTGGAGCCTATCGAGGGGAGGTTGCCAGACAACTCGGTGCCTCCCTGGTCATTGATAGCGCTAAAGCGGGGTGGAAGGACGAGCTCAAGCAACAGTTCCCCAAGCTGTTCAAACGTGTGATTGTCACCTCTCCTCCTGCAACGCTTGCCGATGGTATTGAGCTTGCCGGTTTCTGTAGCTCCATTGTCTATGACGGCATCGATTTCAAGCATGATCAGGTAACGTTCTCTGCAAATGATTTCCACTTCGCCAAGAAGCGTCTTATCGCCTCTCATGCCATTCCCAACTGGGGATTTCCCCAAGCATTTGAGCTGTTAAAGCAGGGCCATATTCCTAGTTCTCTCTTGCTGACCCATCGATTCACCATGGATGAGGTAGATGAGGCCTTTGCTGTATTTGGTAACAAGGAGGAGCAGGTTATCAAGCCAGTGATACTTATTGATTAGAGAAGGATAGCAGACCACCTCTTCAGGGGTGGCCTGCATACAGGTTAGTGGGGCAGTACACCCTTACGGATGATGATACATCCATATTTTACGATGGAGCCAGAGACCACTACTGCATATGCTCGTTTTGCTCTGTCATAGAACTCCTGGCGTTCGATTTTTTGGATTTTTGGTGTATCGGGCCAGTATTTGTCCAAGACTGCCTGGAACGATTTTTCCACTGCAGGGTCTGCGCTATCGCCTTCTGAGGGCTGCATCATCACAACCGGATCTTTGACATAATCATCAGGATTCATCAGTCGGAAGATACCATCAAGCAGGTCTTCTGCCTTGATTCCGTCAGCTCTGATACAACGGGAGGATCGAGTGTCTCCAGGATAGAACGCATCGACGATGACTATCTCATCACCATGACCCATTCTATCGAGTGCTTCCAGTAATTCTGGACCGATGTAAGGGGAAATACCAATCAACATGAGGCTGCTCCTTTTTTCTTCTCGCCTGGATAAAGACCAGACAAGATAGGTTTATGTCTCTAGTGTAAAACTGATTTAGCAGGATGTCAAATCATTATTATATAAAAAGTTAGCTGTCTTTCTACAGCCGATTGATTATGTCTTGGAGAATGCCAATGAAGCTTCTGGCCCTTGAAATAAGCACCACTTCCTCGAAAGCCCAATACCTCGATACCTGTTTGGGTGAATCGACATTGCTTGTTGAGCGAAATCCTTCCTCAAGTGATGTAGTGGTTGTGTGTATGCATGCCATACAACTAGGAAGAAGAGCTGCACAAGGGAGAGAGGTAGACCGAATTACCACCGCGGGAACGTGGCACAGTCTGGTGGTATGCGATTCGTCAAATGTACCCTCTCAACCACTCTCAGATTGGACGGATGTCTCGAATCGAGCATTCTGTTGGGAGCTTAGGAAGCATGCTTCCTTTGTAGAGGAATACTACCAGGATAGTGGCGCAATGGTGCATGCGATGTACCCGTTCTTCAAACTCCTGAAACAGAGAACAGATGGAATTGTCCTAACTGATCGACACGTAGGTTCTCTCGCAGGATACCTCCACTATCTCCTCACTGGTACGGTCAAGGAGACTGCTTCAATGCTCAGTGGGATGGGATTACTCTCGACCTCAGCAGTTGATCTTCATCCAATGGCGAAAGCCCTGGGTTGTACCATATCCCCTATTTGCGATTGGAGAGACAGCAGTACGCTCAGCAATCAAGGTTCAAGATTGCTGGGATTGACCGAAGGTATTCCGGTGCTTCCTCCTCTCCCTGATGGAGCGTTGAACCAAGTAGGGTCAAGAGCAGAAGAGCCAGGTATCATGACCCTTTCCATGGGTACCAGTGGGGCGATGAGAATGGTAATCCCACAACCTTGGTTCTCTCCTAATCACTCCACTTGGTTGTACCGTAGTGTGGATGATGAGTTCCTGCTTGGAGCTGCAACAAGCGGCTGTTCCAACTGTGTGGACTGGTACAAGGAGCAATCCTTTCATCCAGATATCTCATACGCTCAGATTGAAAGTTCACTAAGGGAAAATGAGAATACCCCAATATTCCTTCCATTCCTGGTGGGAGAGCGCTGTCCTGGGTGGGATGACACCCGTATTGCAAGTTTCCATGATGTACAAGAGTCCATGACAACAAGTGCCTTCTACCAAGGTGTCTTGCAGGGAGTTGTTGCCAATCTCTATCAGTGTTATGAGGAACTTCTGAAGAGTGGGCATATCCCTGAAACTATTAAGCTCTCTGGTGGGGTGTTGCACTCCTCCTTCTGGAAGCAACTCTGTTGCAATTATTTTGACACCCCGATGCAAGAGGATATTCAGGAGCAGGCATCACTGTACGGCGCACTAATTCTAGCTGCCCGTTCCTCTGGCGAAACGCTGAGAGAAGCTGATCAAGAGAAAGCCCGTATTTTGAATCCAGTACCAGAGACAAGAGCATACTATACAAGACACTTTGAACAATACCGATATTGGTATGAAAAGACAAAGAAATATATTACGAGAGAAAGGAGCATATGATGAGTTCATTTCTAGTATTGATAACCGCCCGTTCATTTGGGAGTTCAGATGAGAAAGCTTGGGAGCTGTTGCGCTCCCATGGATGTGAAGTCCGACATATAAAAGCGACAGAGACAGAAAGTGTTACTGATCAGCTACATCGGCAGATAGCAGAAGCCGATGGAATAATCGCAGGACTGGAAGCCTATGATCAAGCGCTCCTGAGCAAAGCAAAGAAACTGAAGGTTATTTCACGCTACGGGGTAGGATATGACGCGATAGATCTCGAGTATGCAAGAGCGCGAAACATACAGGTCACCATAACTCCGGGAGCAAATGGGGACTCTGTGTCTGATTTGGCAGTCACACTGATGCTCTCAGCTGCCAGGCATGTTCCCTATATGGACCATCAGATGAAGATGGGTGAAACGAAGCGTCCCATCGGTGTGGAAATGTGGAGAAAGACGCTTGGTGTCATCGGAACAGGGAGAATCGGGGCAGGGGTGGTTAAGCGTTGCAAGGGTTTTGAGATGGAGATTCTCTGCCATGATGTATATGAGAATGAGGAACTGAAGCAACACTATGGAGCTCGGTATGTCGATTTTGCCACGCTGGCGAGCAAGAGTGATTTCATTTCCATCCATACGCCTTTAACAGAAGAGACAAAGAATTTATTCAATGCAGAGGTGTTTGCGAGCATGAAAAGAAGAGCGGTGTTGGTCAATACTGCGCGAGGTGGAATCATAGATGAGGAAGCGTTGGCGGTTGCTCTTGAAACTGGCCAGATTGGTGCTGCTGCTTTGGATGTCAGCGCTCAGGAGCATCCTGAGTCGGGACCGCTCGCAACCCTGCCTTCCTGTATCCTGACTCCTCATGCTGGAGCAGCAACCTATGAGGCATCTAGCAATATGAGTCTTATGGCCTCCCGGAATCTTCTTGATATCCTTGAAGGCCATGATTGTGACTACTGTGTAAGTTGAATGGTTAAGCCTTGATCAGGTGAACGGCGAATCCGCTGAGCTCCTGCTCAAGGTAACATACCTTGATCTTGCCCTTTGCATCGCGTGCGATGGTCTCCTCGTTCACGGAGAAGCCGAACTGGGAGAGGTAGGAGAGGGTGCGCTCGATGGAGAAGCACCTGAATCCGATGTGGCCCATCTTCCCCAGGTACTGCTTGGGCAACACCTCGATGGTGGTGTCCAGGAAGGTGGAACTGCTGCCACTCTTTTTCACCATGCCCAGTGCCTCCAGGCCCTTGATGGTCTTCTCGGCCTCTGCTGCATCCTGGTTGTTGATGCCCATGTGTGCGAACTCCAGTCCCTGGAGGGTACGCACCGCCTCCCTGCTCAGGTCCTCTATCGCCTGCCAGTCCTCCGCCTCGATGAGGTCGGCCTTGACCATCCAAGATCCGCCTACTGCCAGGACATTGGGCTGCCGGGCATAGCTGGCAAGGTTCTTGGTGCTGATGCCGCCGGTGGGCATGAAGAGGAGGTCGGGGAAGGGCCCTGCAAAGTTCTTGAGCATGTCCACGCCCCCGCTCACCTCGGCGGGGAAGAACTTGAGGGTGGTGAGCCCACGGCTGATGCCCGCCTCGATGTCGCTGGGTGTGCACACACCCGGGACGATGGGGATGTTGTTCTCCAGTGCCCAGTCCACGACGGTGGGGTTGAATCCCGGTGAGACGAGGAACTTGGCCCCGGCTGCCACTGCCTTCTTTGCATACTCGAGGTTGGTCACCGTGCCTGCTCCCACGAGCATCTCGGGGTAGGCCTTTGTGATGCGCTTGATCGCCTCCTCTGCCGCTTGGGTGCGGAAGGTGACCTCTGCACAGGGCAGGCCGCCTGCGATCAGGGCTCCTGCAAGGCCCTCGGCCTTGCTGGCATCATCGATCTTCACCACCGGTACCAGGCCGATCGTATGGATTTGTTCAAATAGTGCTTCATGCATAGGGTTGCTCCTTATTGGATAAGTATTATGAGTCGATATAGCCTTTTCTGAAGGCTTGCAAGTCAATGTTATAGCGGTTCAGCATGTTGTAGACTGTTCCCCTGGAAATCCTGAGCAGGGTGGAGACCTCTCGTACATTTCCATTCGTTTTCTGGAGAATCTGGATCAACTTCTCGCGTTTCCCTTCCTCGAGGGAGAATCCATCTTGCTGGGCTTGGCTGTGGGAAAAATCATTTGGTTGGTAATTCACGATGGTGCTGGGAATATCGTGGATGGTAATAAGATCGTTCTCACAAATGACAGCCGCACGCTGCAGTACATTCTCCAACTCCCTGATGTTCCCAGGCCAATTATATACTTCAAACAATTTACAGACCATGTCATCAATCGTGAGATT
Organism: uncultured Sphaerochaeta sp.; assembly: GCF_963677075.1. NCBI lineage: Bacteria > Pseudomonadati > Spirochaetota > Spirochaetia > Spirochaetales > Sphaerochaetaceae > Sphaerochaeta > uncultured Sphaerochaeta sp. The sequence goes on from NZ_OY781873.1 coordinate 1,267,953, forward strand.
TGGTTTTTCGAATTGATGTTGAAATTTCTTGAGGAAGAATGCGACCAGCTTATGAATGTCGCCATTGCGCTCCCTCAATGCAGGTAAATTGATGGAAAGGACATTCAAGCGGTAGTACAAGTCATTTCTGAACGTTTGTTCCTGTACTGCTATTGCAAGGTCCCTGTGGGTGGCTGCGATCACACGGACGTTCACCGGAATTGGGTACTTTCCACCTATTCGCACTACTTCCTGCGTCTGTAATACGCGAAGGAGGACTGCCTGGACTTCCAGTGGCATCTCCCCAATTTCATCCAAAAAGAGTGTTCCTCCCTCTGCAAGTTCAAATTTTCCAAGACTACCGCTGCTCTTAGCGCTGGTAAATGCCCCACCTTCATATCCGAATAATTCACTTCGGATCAGCTCGCGGGATAGTGCCCCACAATTTATGGCGATAAATGGTTTATTCCGTCTCTCACTTGCATTATGAATCGCTTGGACCAACAGCTCTTTGCCGGTTCCGGTTTCTCCCATCACCAGTACATTTGTGTTGTTCTTGCTTGCCAACTGGGCAATTTTCAGCGGTTGCTCCATAGCTGCACAGGAGCCGATGATATCAGAGAAGCTATAGCGGGCATTCGCTCCAGAAGCCTTGTTGACGATTCTCCGTACCGTGGCCGGAGTTCTTACCAAGATGACGAGATTAATACCAAGCTTGTCGAGCTCCAATTTATAGGTGGAGCAGGTAATGTGTGCATAGGATGAGCCAATCTTGATGGGTAAGTCCTGCTCATCGAGCATCTTTCCCTGTTCAGCCAATGCAGTAAGATTTACTTCACTATGGAATAGGTCTTTCAGAAGACGGCCTTCCCAAGCTCCCTGTACCTTGAAAATGTCGAGTGCCTGTTGGTTAATCTGCTTGATTACTCCATCCCGATCAATGGCAATGATCCCGGTATCAACATACTCGAGCAGCGTTTTCTGTTGCTGGATGACTTTTTCTTGGTCACTAAGCTTGAGTTTGAACATCAATTCCCGCTCAATGGCGTTTGATGATGCTTGTACCATGGGTGCTATGGTTCCCGAGTTTTTATAGCCGGTGATGGGACAGGCAACATTGATGCATCCTACGATAGAGTTGCCTGCATGGAGTGGGTTTGCATAGCATGCCCATTCATGGTTCACCTTTCTCCAATGCTCTGCACCAACCACTTCCACAGAGTTGTCGATGGCAAGTGCCAATCCAATCGCATTGGTTCCTACAAGTTTTTCGCTGTGGATGGTTCCCTCTTCAGGATAACTGATTTCCGGATAGGCTGTGGGATTGGCGAGAACCTCCAGGATAACCGCATCAGCATCACAGAGGGTGATTACCGCTTGGTCATCCTTGATAAGGGTAAAGAGTTTATGCATATAGGGTAGGGAGGAGGTGATCAGTTCCTGTACTTTCCTCCGTCTCTGATTCAGTTCCTGGTCGGAAACAGTTTGCATGTCTGCAAGGAAGGGGTCGAGACCCAGGTCTTTTGAGCGATGCCAGGAAGCTGCTATCTCGGGTGCAACCACGCCCAGATCCACCGGCTTCTGGTGGAGTGCAAATTCCTGCCATAGTTCAAAAATACGATGCTCACTCATATGCATTCCTTGTTGATCAGATTACGATTGCAGTTCTTCCAGGAGTTTAAATGCGGAACTGGTGCCGATGCGTTTTACCCCTAAATCCAATGCTTGTTGTACCCGTTTCATGGAGGAAAACCCCCCTGCAGCTTTGACACTTGTCTTGGTTCCTGCGACTGCTTCAGCCATGATGGCTACTTGTTCGATGGTTGGGGATGCGAGATAACCGGTTGCAGTTTTTATAAAATCTGCACCTTCTTCTGCGCTTATAAGAGAAGCTATACGGATTTCTTCATCAGTAAGGAGCGATACTTCGAGGATAATCTTGAGAATTGCAGAACCGGTAGCTTTTCTACACTCCCGTGCTTCCTTTCTGATTTGATCCCAATTTCCCTCTTTTAGAGCACCTAAGTCGAGGACATAGTCACAATCACTTGCACCTGCTTTCAGGCAGAGTCCGATCTCATGGCACTTCGCTTTAATGCTCCATGATCCATGGGGGTAAGCTATTGCACTGGTGATGCCTGTCTTGCTGCCTTGTAAGAGACTTGCAGCATAGGGTATGTAAACGGGTTCTATGGCGACGGTTGCAAACTCGTTTTCCCTTGCCTCCATGCACAGCTTTTCTATCTGTTCTCTGGTTGCCTCAGGCTTAAGCAATGTATGGTCGATGATATGGCAAAATGTTTTTCTGTCCATGGTACGTATCCCCCTTAATAGGCCGACAGGTTTCCCGGTGTCTGCGAAAGGCAGATACGGTGTGTGACAGGAAGCGCCGGGTCAGGTACTGAACAGGCAATTTCCAGATTCGTAGTCGGTATTCCCTGTTTCTTGTAGAGAGAGAGCGCTGTTTCAATATACTCTGGGGTGGCTCCATCAAGCGAAGTTCCTGTTCCCAAACAGAGATGGTTCAAGCCTAAGGTGAAACAGCGATGTATTATTTCTTCCAAACGCTCCACAGGTAGTTCAGCGAGGACTATGGTTGGGACCAGGATAAGAGAACTTTTTGCTTTCAAGGTTGAAAGCAGAGCTTCAATCTCGTGAAAACGCCCATCACGCACGTAGCCTGCTGGGAGAGCAAACGTGAAATGTGAGCAATCCAACTCCATGGCTCTCTCCATCATGAAAGAGAGTTGTTCATCCATCAATCCTGCAAAGGGAAGAGAAGCCAACATCCCTGACCGTTCCTCCCTGGGTAGCCTGCCAACAGCAATTTCCTGGAGGTATAAGGTATCCATGTCCTCGGCTTCAGTTTTATCTGCAAGATCCTGGATCTGTGATGTCTTCAGGCTTGGTCCATAGGCGAGTAGCGTCTGCTTCATATCATAACCTCTTGTTTCTGATTTCAATGACGAATTTGTTGAGATCGCCACGGTAATATGCCTTTGAGAATTCGAATGGTACTCCTTCCTTGGTCCTGGAGATGGTTTCGATATATTGCAGTGGGTCCTTTGCCTTGATATGTAAAAGCTTTGCTTCAAACTCTCCTGCACTCCGGATTTCAATTATTCTCCTGGTCCAGTCAATTGCAACGTGGTACTTGCTCTGCAGCAATTTGTATAAGGAGTTGTTTACTAGGTCTTCCTGGATCAAATTGCGGATGCCTTTGAAGGAGGCAGGAAGGTAGGTGTATACCAGGACAATGGGTTCTTCTCCCGTTCCCCTGAGTCTAATCAACTGTACCACTTGTTCTCCAGGGGGAATTTCCAGAGCTTCCCCGATTGCCCGAGATGGTTCAATGAGGGAGAGGTCGAGTACTTGGGTTGTAGGAAGCAACCCTTTTTCCTGCATCTCGTCATTGAAACTCTCCAAGACTGAAAGAAAGTTTTGCTCCAGTTTCTTGGGGATGGTGAGGGACCCCTTTGCCTTGTGGCGCTCGATGACTCCTTCATTCACCAGCTCTTTCAAGGCCTGGCGAACCGTAGAGCGAGAGATATTGAAATGATTACAAAGTTGCTGCTCTGTAGGTAGCGATACCACCCCATCCTGGGTCTTTATGAACTTGAGCAGAAGTGTTTTCAGTTGGAAATACAGTGGAATGGGAGTATTTTTGTCGAGTTGTTGCTGTACAAAAAAACTATGCATTGCTACTTCCTCTCATTAGTGTAGGTATAGATGGTATTGAGGCTTGGGAGTATGAATGTGGCATCCTTTTTCCATCCTTGATCACTGAGCGTAGTGATAATCGCATCTTCTGCTACAGTATTGAAATCGAACATACCAAAATGGTGTGGTATGAGAAGGGATGCGCCGATATCCTTGGCGAGGGTTCCTGCTTCTGCTATCGAGAGATTACCAATGATGCCCTTCTCGGTAAGATGGGGTTTCTTCCCATTTACCGGGAGGAAGCAGAGTGAAGGGTTCCGGGTTCTGACTGATTCACTAAGCGAAGGGAAGCGTACGGTATCTCCACTGTGGTACCAGGCTACAAACCCCATATCGACCACGAATCCAAGTGCTTTTATCTGGCCCCAGGAATCATAGGTGAGCTCTTCATGCGCAGCTGGGATTGCATGGATAGCTATCCCTTCCTTCATAAGGAAAGACTCTCCCTCACTCAACCCAACAATCCGCTCGGAGGGGACTCCCATATCCAGGAGACGGGAAACCTCGTAGCGAGGGGCAATGACCAGTGGTCCCCTGCCATCGCTGAAGAGGGGAGTGAGTGTTTCCTTGTCCATATGGTCTGTGTGGCCATGGGAGCATAACACGACATCAAGGTTCGTGAGTGTATTTGGTGGAATGGGGATATCCACCATGCGTTTGTGGGGAAATTCCCCACCTTGATATTTCCTTGCGAGGGAGTCTGAGAGGTAGAGGTCAATTCCCAGGCGAATACTCTTGGTTTTGAATAGGAATCCTGCCTGACCCACCCATGCAAATTGCATGGAGTTAACAGGGAGCTTGTCTGTCTCTTCGTAAAACCATGTTTCCAGTGAATCAACAATGTGTTTTTCTACCATCAGTTTGCCTTCCAATTAGGGTTGTCTACCACCTCATACGTTTCATTGCCTGTTCTCAATACTAGTTTCCTGAAGCCTTTCTGCTCGATGGTTCCATAGTCATGTCCTGCGTCGGCAGCAAAGGTGAAGAACGTGACCAGTGGTTCGGAATCACTGATGTTTACCGACCGATGAGCATATCGACCAGGAACGAGGACGGCTTCTCCTGCTGTAAGTTCTTGTATCTCGGTTTCCCCTTCAGGATTTTCCATTACCATTAAACCATGACCTGAGAGGCAGAGATATACCTCAGCAGTGTCGAGAACGGTATGAAAATGTCCCTTTGTCATGTAAAACTCACATCCCACCACACCAGGATAAACGATGCTGGTGCCATACGCGAGGTTTCCTGGTTTTTCTTCCACTCCAAGGTCATAGAATTCATAGATCAGTGGATTGGAGGAATCGATCAGAGAAGTGAGCTTTTCCTCATCTGCGAAGATGCCCTTGAGGTTGGTGGCATAGCGTTTGAGGGATTCTACGCCTTCACTTTTTGCAAGTCCGTTTTTTAGGTTGAATTTGGTTTTTGATGATTGCATGTATTGCTCCTGATTATTTTATTGCTTTCAATGCGATATCACAGATGGTATCGAAGGCAGGTCCACTTACTGGGATGTCAATATGAAAGACCTCCGCAATAACCTGTGTCCATCCGTAGATGAAATACTGCCAACCATCCACGATGGTAAGCTTTTTCTCTGCTTGTGCTGCTTTTGCCTGGCTGAGGAACTGCAACTCACCCCGATAGTTGAACTCCCAGACATATCCGTTTTTGGGAAAGTGTGCATTATCAGGAAGAGGGGATCCTGGGCCATCCTTTCCAAGTCCTGTTGCATTGATCACGAGGGACCCTTCTGGCAATCTTTGCATCACCGCATCATTCTCCTCTGGTGTGGGACAGAGTTCATACGTGAAAGAGATAGGACTATCCAGCGTTGCATGGATAGCCTTCATCTCTTCCAATCGTTTTTCACTGCGGTTTGTAATGATGATGTGCTTTGGAACGTCATCGGACTCTTTTGCCTTGTTGATCAGGTAAAGACTGAGTGCAAGTGAGCTGCCTCCAGCGCCCAAGAGAAGCATGGAAGCATCAGATTTGGTGAAATATCCTTTGGGCATACAATTTTCCAAGGCAAGGCCACTGGTGATCGGGTCCTTTGCGTGTGCCCAGAGTTCTTTTCCCCGTTTACTGATGGAACTCGCCTCGTGCAGTAGCTTGGTGTAGGGCCCGGTTCCTTCGAACAAGTCCTTGCTTGCTTGGTAACAATCGAGCTTATGGGTGGTGACCAATGCTCCTAGGGAGTGAGGATCATTTTTAATAAAGGAGACAGCTTCTCTGTATGCTTCAGGTGCGGAGTGTGGTGCAAAGTCGATCCCTTTCAGCTCGGCATCGATTCCAAAATGCTCCATCCATGCTCCATCGAGGAAATACTTTCATGATTGATGACTTGGTGGTAGTCACTCCGATAAAGTACATGGTGGGTTTCTGTGCAGGGGTATAGGTGGGCATAGGTGGCTCCTTCATACGCTAATGTATCTAAATGTATGTATGTACGTATATACTATACCAAACTGATGATTTGTCAAGAAATATTGGGAGAGCAGCTGGCAGATTTGATTAGATGATGAAGAATGCCCCCCTCTCGATTGAAAGGGGGGTATAGTGGGGTTTTATCCAGCTTGGCTTTCTGTCTAATATCTTACCGGTTTTCCTTCTCTCTGGCTCCTATACATGCCTTCGATCAGCTTGACGGTCTCCCTTCCTTCCTCACCAGAGGAGATGAGTGGGCTTCCGTTCAGGAGTGCCTGGGTGAAGTTTTCAATCTGCAGCGTAAAAAAGTAGGCAACCGGGTCGATCGAGTTGAAGAGATTGGTATCTTCTGTCTTCCAAAGTCCAATATTCTCTTTTTCTCCTTCGATGGTCCAGAGATCAGTGACAGGAGGCTCGGCAATACCGCTTCTTCCTGCAATGAACATCGCCCCTCCATCTGTCTGTACTCCTACCGAAGCAGCACTTGAACCGTGGACATGTACCTTGGCGTGAATACCTGGCTTTTGGGAGTTTGAAACCAGAATCGAGGCAATGGCACCGCTCTCAAACCGTACTGTACCAACTGCGGTATCCTCTACCTCGATGTAGGGGTGGTTCACGTTCTCCCACTGTGCGTAGACTTCCTTGACCGGTCCAAGGAACCAGCAGAGCAAGTCCAACTGGTGAGGGGCTTGGTTAATCAAGACACCACCGCCTTCACTGTCCCACTTTCCTCTCCAGGGGTCGCTGTTGTAGTACTCTTCATCTCTCCACCCCAGCATCGTGACCTGCCCGATCATCGGAGTACCAAGTTTCCCATCATCTATAGCTATCCTGATACGCTGGCTTGCGGGGAACCAACGACGTTGGCTGATAACCGCAAGCTGTTTCTTTTCTTGCCTTGCAACCTCGATCATGGCATCACACTCACTTACGGTCAGTGCCATAGGTTTCTCTACCAGAACATGGGCTCCTGCCTGAAAGGCAGTAATGGCATGCTCCTTATGCAATGGATGAGGGGTGGTTATGATAACCGCATCAACCTCTTCTTCCTTGATCATCTGTTGCATATCGGTAAAAGCCGTAATATTCCATTCGGCAGCAAATGCTTGGGCTTTCTCATTGTTCCTGCCCCAAACAGCAACCAAGGTACTCTCTTCTGCTTCCTTGATGGCCTTTGCATGAACGTGTGCTACCTTGCCATAGCCTACCAGTGCATAACGAACCATGTTTTCCTCACTTTTTACCGGGAACCAGTACAACCTTGAGAAGTTCTTCTTCTCGATTGTAGAGTTTGTCGAACCAAAGTGGACCTTCTTCAAGCGGTACCACCTTGCTGATCAGGTCATCGACCACAAGTGCCTTGTTCGCCATCATTTTCAGGACAGCTGGATATTCCCCGTTGATCGCGCACGTTCCCTGGAGCCGGATCTGCCGGGTTACAACACTCTGTAGTGGAATCTTGATCTCAGGAGTGATGTTTCCGACCAGAACTACCTCTCCTCCCTTTTTTACCAGGGAGAGTGCTGTCTGGACGGGAGCTGTTGCCCCGACGGCCTCGAAGACCAGAGGGAGCATCTGCCGGTCAGTTATCTGCTGAACGTGTGAGAGCATATCACTGTCTGTGGGGTCGAATGCTTTGTCTGCACCTACTTCCAGTGCCTTTTTCCTTCTATTCTCATCAAGATCCAATGCAATGATAGTTCCGCTGGTCATGGTTCTCAGTAGCTTGATGATTAAGAGCCCGATCAATCCAGCTCCTACCACTGCAACATCATCAGCGAGGGAGATGTTGGCTTGTGAGATTGCATGGGCTGCTACTCCTGCTGGTTCAGCAAGGGATGCCTGAATAAAATCCAAGGCGGGAGGAAGGTGAAACAAGACACGCTCCTCCACCAAGGCATACTCAGCAAAAATACCATCCTGTTTGTACTCCTCACAACTCACCCCCAGCACCCTGCGATTGTCACAGAGATTGAATAGGCCTTGTCTGCAATAGGAACAGGTTCCACAGTAGATGGTTGAGTCGAAGGTAACACGATCCCCAACTGCAAAGCCGGTAACCATGGAACCAACTTCTTCGATGATCCCACTTCCTTCATGCCCCATGATGATGGGCGGGCGTCGTCGTCCGCTTGAGCCATCATAACCGTGGACATCACTACCACAAATGGCAGCAGCCTTGATGCGTATAAGCACCTGGGTAGGGGAGGTGATGGCAGGACGCGGAACATCCTGAATTTCCAATTTCTTGTAGTCAGTGAGAACGAGCGCTTGCATGATTACCTCTGAATTCGTGCACTGCCGCCTTTGGCAAGTGCTTCCACCTGGGCCAGGCTGGCCATGGTGGTATCGCCGGGATAACTGGTCAGGAGTGCTCCATGAGCCCATCCCAAACGCAGTGCCTCTTCCGGTTCCTTTCCTTCCAACAATCCATAGATGAGGCCACTGGCAAAACCATCGCCACCACCTACCCGGTCAAGAATATCCAGTTCACAGGTAGGAGCCTGGTACCCTTTCCCATTGAGATAGAGTACAGCACTCCAGCGGTGTCGGTTGGTTGATTGTACTTCCCTCATGGTTGTTGCTACTGCCTTGATCTGGGGAAAACGTTTTGAAACTGTCTCCATCATTGCATAAAACGAAGATGGGTCGAGTTTGTCACTCTTATGTACTTCCGGTCCCTTGAGCCCTAAGCCAAGCTGGAGGTCCTCTTCATTGCCAATGAGAACATCAACATGCTCAACGATCGAAGAGAGGGTTTCCTGCGCTACCTTTTGAGGATCTTGACCTGCATCGGCAATGGACTTCCAAAGCTTCTCTCGGTAGTTCAGGTCAAAGGAAATAATGGCTCCCTGTTCCTTTGCTTTTTTCATCGCACGGATGATCAGGGAAGGAATGGCAGGGGAGAGAGCACTGAAGATGCCTCCGCTATGGAACCATCTGACCTTGTTTGCAAAGATTGAATCCCAGTCGAAGCTGTCCTCGGTTAGGAATGATGCTGCCTCGTTGCTGCGATTATAAAAGACCACAGGGGCTCGTAGTCCCTGTCCACGGTCACTGTACACATGAGCCATATTGGGTCCCCTGACCCCATCATGGGCGAAGCGTTTGTAAAACGCTTGTACTCCCATTCTCCTGACCTCACTCTCAATCTTCTGTCCTACCGGGTAGTCTACCATTGCACTGGCAATCGCAGTTCTTTGTCCAAATGCCCTGCTCAGGTTTGCAGCGACGTTATACTCACCACCTGAAACATGCAAGTCAAGATTCTGGGCATATTCGAAAGGGACTACGCCCGGGTCGAGACGAACAACCAAGGCTCCCAGCGAGAGAAAATCCAAGGATGCGTCTTCTTTGTTCATGAGTGGAATTGATGCCATCTGCAAACCTCCAGTGCGCTTATACGGTATAGGTGGTGCTGGCGGTATCGCCGCCTCTGCCAGTCCAGTTGGTGTGGAAGAATTCTCCCCGCTTCTTGTCTACCCGCTCATATGTATGAGCTCCGAAATAGTCACGCTGTGCCTGGAGGAGATTTGCCGGTAGACGTTCGGTCCTGTAGCTGTCGAACCAGGAGAGCGCTGCACTCAAGGATGGGGTAGGAATACCATTCAGTGCAGCAGCAGCGACCACTTCTCTCAGACTCTGGTGATTCTCTTTCAGGATCTGAACGAAGTAGGGGTCCATGATAAGGTTCTGCAGTAGGGGATTCTTGGTGAATGCCTGACTGATCTTGTCGAGAAATGCAGAGCGGATGATGCAGCCGCCTCTCCAGAGCAGGGCAATCCCTCCCAGGTTCAGGTCCCAATTGTTTGTCTCACCTGCTGCCTTGATCAGGCTGAAACCCTGTGCATAGCTGATAATTTTTGCTGCATAGAGTGCTTTTCCAAGCATGGTGATGAAGGCCTGTGGATCAGAAACAGGATGGTTGGGTGCCAAGTCGTACACCTTGCTGGCAGCCAGGCGCTCGTCCTTCTGGCTTGAAACGCTTCTTGCGAAAACAGATTCAACGATCAAGGTCAAGGGAACACCCTCATGCAGTGCACTGATGCCGGTCCATTTACCGGTTCCTTTCTGTCCAGCGGTATCAAGAATTTTATCAAGGAGGAAGGAACCATCTTCTTCCTTATACCCAAGAATATCCTTGGTGATCTCGATCAGGTAGCTGTCCAGGTCTCCTTCATTCCAATCCGAGAATATGCTTTGCATGCTTTCATTGTCCAGTTTAAGGATTCGATGCATTAGGTCGTAGATCTCACCGATAAGCTGCATATCTCCATACTCGATGCCGTTGTGTACCATCTTTACAAAGTGACCCGCGCCTCCTTTCCCGATCCAATCACAGCATGGCTCGCCATGTACATGTGCGCTGATTCCTTGCAGTATGGGTTTTACAGATTCCCATGCGGACTTTGAGCCACCGGGCATGATGGAGGGCCCCTTCAAGGCACCTTCCTCGCCACCCGATACTCCTGTTCCGATGTACAGCAAGCCTTTGCTCTCCACATAGGCCATTCTACGCTCACTGTCTTCATAGTTGGAGTTTCCTCCGTCAATGATAATATCTCCTGCTTCCAGAAGTGGAATGAGCTTTTCGATGGTTTCATCGACAGCTTTCCCTGCCTTCACCATCATCATCACTTTCCTGGGGCGTTCCAGATGTTCAACCAGTTCTTCAAGGCTGTGTGTACCGATGATGTTCTTTCCTTTCGCCCTGGAATCAAGGAAGGCATCGACTTTGGAAATGCTACGGTTATAGACAGCAACACTAAACCCTTTGCTCTCCATATTGAGCACCAGGTTTTCTCCCATTACTGCAAGGCCGATAAGACCAATATTTGCTTTCATTTATATATGTCTCCTCATCTTAAATTCTTCGTTTTGCGATAACATCTCTCATTTTATTCAAATTTTCCACCCCAGTATTCTCCATGAGCTCAAGGATTTCCACGTACAGGACATCGATAAGCACCAAGGAGGTAATCCTGGCAGAAAAGGATTCTGCAACTATTTTCGAACAACAAGGGCTTACAGACAAGACATAGTCTCCCAGTTTTGCCAAAGGGGATCGTGCATTGCTGGTTAAAATAAGCAGCTTGGCTCCATTGTTTCTGAGCTCTTCTGCCAGGGCAAGGGTGTCATAGCCTTCACCGGTATGACTTACAATAAGGGCAACATCATCCTTTGCTGCTTGGCTGGCGAGCATAAGTTGCATATGGAAGTCAGCAGCATACTGGCAGTTGATTCCTGTTCTGATAAATTTATGATATGCATCCTGGGCAAGGGTATTGGAACCTCCGAGGCCCATGAGAAATACCGAGCGAGCCTTGGCAATCAATGTTGCACTTTCCTTGATTGCCTTACGGTCAATGGCCCCCAGTGTTTCAGAGAGGGTATGTTGTGCATTCTTGAAGACCATATCCACTACCTCTTCACCCTCAAGGAGCTCAGTTTCAAAGACTTGTTCATTTTTGGGGATGGTTTCCCTTGCAAGGGCGATACGAAAGCGCTGGTATCCTGAGTATCCAAGTTTACGGGCAAAGCGAACCATGGTTGATTCGCTGATCCCAATTCTCTCTGCTAGTTTCTCAATACTCGGGTTTACCGATTCCTTGGGATGTTCGAGGATGAAGTCAGCAATTTTCTTCTCTTTCGCACTGAGGGTGTTGTACTTGCTTCGAATCGTATAGATGGCACTTACTTCTTGCATGCTGGTCCTCTTGTAGTCAGTATAGTATGAAAAAAATATTCAGGCAATGAGAAAAAAATATTCATTTATCGCTATACAATTCCAAAAAAGGGGTTATACTATAGCCAAAAGGTTGTATTTGTACAATTTACAAAGGAGAAGAAGAAATGAAGATGAAAACAATGGTCATTATTGCGCTGTTGCTCGGTCTTGTGTTGGCACCAATGTTCGCACAAGGGACTAAAGATGAAGCAGCCCCGCAAGAGATCCGTGTGTTGCTGGCTAACCACCCTTATGGGGAGTTGCTGAAGACCAAGATTCCTGAATTCGAAGCAGAGACTGGGATCAAGGTAAACTATGAGAGTCTGCAGGAGAGCCAGCTCACCAATAAGTTGACCACTGAATTTGCAACCAACAGTTCCACCGTGGATGTGTTTATGACTCGTCCTCTTCAGGAAGGCTTGATGTTCATCAAGAATGGTTGGTATGAGAGCTTGGACAACTATGACTTTGCTGATTATCCAGCGAACTCAGTAGATATCGGCAGAAAAGATGGTAAAGCCTACATTGTACCTCTCGTAACCGAGTGGCAGGTAATGTACTACCGAAAGGATCTGTTTAAAAAGGCTGGTCTTTCCGTACCTACAACCTTTGCAGAGCTTGAGAATGCCGCAAGAGTCCTTAATAAGGACGGTGTTGCTGGTTTTGCCTCAAGAGGTAAGGGTGCTGCTGCAGTAACTCAGATTTCCAGCTATATCTATAACTATGGTGGTAGATATCTTGAAGATGGAAAGGCTGTCTTTGATAGCCCAGAGGCAATTGAAGCAATCCGATATTATGGCAAATTGCTTGGCAATTATGGACCACAGGGCGTTACCAGCATGTCTTGGGAGAATATCATGCCTGTGTTCCAGGCTGGAAAGGTCGCAATGTGGACTGATGCAAGTGTCTTCTATGGACAGATTGTTGATCCTGCAAAGACAGAGATTCCTGCTGAGGATATCGGGGTAGCACAGCTTCCAAGAGGCCCAAAGGATGATTCCCCGTTCATCGTAGTTTCATGGGGTATGGCAATGTCCTCCGCTTCCAAGAACAAGGATGCTGCACAGAAGTTCCTCGACTGGGCTACAAGCAAGGAACTTGCCAAGGAAGGTATGCTCACGAACATCACCATGGCACGAGATTCTGCTTGGGCAGATGCTGAGGTTAGGGCAGTTATGAATCCTAGTTTGGTTGAGACACAGGCACATGCTGCAAAGAACGGGTTCCCGTTTGACCGACCGTTCATGAGTTCTGTTGGACAGGCACGTGACCTGATCGGTGAAGTCATCATCGAATCCATCAATACCAAGGGTACTTCAAGTAAACTCAGTGCACTTGCCAGTGAGAAGGCAGATGCTGTAGATGAGCTCCTGAAGGCCGATGGTGAGTACGGACTCTAAGTAAGTAGTAAGAGGAATTGGCCGACCGATACTCTCGGTCGGCCTATCGTATTGCAAGGAGTTGTCCCATGGTCAAACAAGGTTTCTTAGAAAAAAATCTACGCTATATTTTCCCACTTCCTGCCGTGCTGTTTGTAGTGATACTTATGGTGTTTCCGGTGGTGTATACTTTCTTTCTCAGTTTTACTGATTGGTCATTGACCAGTGGGAGACCCCTCTCTGTAGTGGGACTGGAGAGTTATTTCAAGGTACTCAAGGAGCCTAGGTTCCTTCAGTCTCTGGGAAGGACTTTCTATTTTACGTTTGGTGCTGTAATTGTGGAAATGGTTCTTGGGACTGTCCTAGCCCTAATTCTCAACCGAAAGTTCAAGGGGAAGGGTATGGTGAAAACCTTGTTGCTGTTGCCCTTGGTTGCAACTCCGGTCGCTATTGGAATTGTTTGGAACCTGTTCTATGACCCGACAATTGGCATTCTGAACTATGTGCTCAGTGTGTTAAAGCTTCCACAGAGTGGTTGGGTCAGTGATGCAAGGACTGTTATGCCTTCCTTGATCATGGTAGATATCTGGCAGTGGACGCCTATGATTACCATCATCGTACTAGCGGGTCTTGCTGGTTTGTCCACTGAGCCGTATGAATCGGCCATGGTCGATGGGGCAAATGGAAGGCAGGTCCTGTTTCAGATCACGCTTCCCATGTTGATGCCGACCATCCTTACTGCGGTAATCCTTCGGGCGATCGATGCACTTAAAACCTACGATATCATCTACTCGATGACTGGAGGGGGGCCGGGGTATGCTTCAGAGAACCTGAATGTCTTGGCTTTTAAATACAGCTTTGAATACTTCAGGATGGGACAGAGTGCTGTTATGTTGGTCTTCCTGTTTGCTATCGTCATGCTCTTCAGCTTGATGGTGATGCGCGTACGCAGAATTTTCGAGTTGTAGGAGGAGAGGCATGCAGCGAAAAATAGTCCATTCAATTCTCTTTGGTATCATGCTGGTTTTGATCATCGTACCAATTTTATTCCCCTTCATCTGGATGCTGATGAGTTCGTTCAAGACACAAGTTGATATCATCAGTTGGCCTCCAAAGTTCATATTTACCCCGGTGATGCAGAACTATGAGCGGGTGTTCATAGAGCAGGATTTCCTGCATTACATGAAAAACTCTGTCATTGTATCGGTGGTGAGTGTGTTCTTTTCACTCATTCTTGGGCTCCCCGCAGCCTACTCCATTGCTCGCTATAAGCAGAAGAAACTCTCTGTATTCATTCTGGTTGCTCGCTTGATGCCGGGTATCTCATTCCTTATGCCTTGGTACATTGTTTTTTCAAGGCTTCACTTGATGGATAGCTATATTGCCTTGATTCTCAGCCATATGCTTATTGCTCTTCCTTTGGTTGTGTGGGTAATGGCTCCCTATTTCGATTCGGTGCCTCGTGAGCTAGAAGAGGCTGCTATGGTGGATGGACTGACGCAGCAGAGTGCGTTCCTCAAGATCTTGTTGCCTCTCTCCGGTCCTGGGGTGGTTACCGCTACAACGTTGAGTTTTATCTTCAGTTGGAACAACTTCATGTTCAGCCAGGTACTGAGCCAGCAGAAAACAAGAACACTTCCCATTGCAGTATATAACTTCCTCAGTTATGTCGAAGTTGACTGGGGTGCGGTCATGGCAGCAGCTGTTACCATTATGGCTCCGGCAATTATCCTTACGATGTTCTTCCAGAAGTATGTTGTCAAAGGACTTACGATGGGAGCTGTGAAAGGGTAGAAATAGTCCTAAGACACGAGATGTATTTTTTATTCAAGTAGCAATGGATAATCCTTGTCTCTCCTCACTGCACCCTCTATGCTGAATCAAATAGGGGGTGCTCTCATGAAAACGGGTAATCGGGTCCTTAGTGCTGTAGTGTTGGTTTTATGCTTGTTTCTTGCAAGTGGATGTACCTCAGTTCCCAAGGAAGACAATATCTACCAGGTCTCTTTGCTCAATGCATTGTTGCAGGGAGAGTATGATGGGTTCATATCTGTTGATACCTTGAAGGACCATGGAGATACGGGCATTGGTACCTTTGATACTCTGGATGGGGAGATGATTTTCCTCGATGGGGAAGTTTATAAAGCCAAGGCTGACGGCTCTGTAGAAATAATAGATGACCAGGTTATGGTGCCCTTTGCTGTTGCAACGATGTTTGAACCGGATGTTGTTATGAAACCATATAGTGTGATTGCAGACATTGAGATCTTGAAGAATACGATGGATGCATGTATTGCTGAAACTACCAATGATTTCAATCGCTTCTATGTTGCAAAAGTACAAGGATCTTTCAGCCACGTAAGAGTACGGAGTGTTCCATCCCAGAAGAAACCGTACCTACCGCTCTCTGTAATCGCAGAATCCCAAAAAGAGTTTGAATATAAGCAAGTGGAGGGGACCATTGTTGCATTCCGCTCTCCCGACTATGTAGAAGGGATCAACCTGCCGGGTTGGCATCTGCACTTTCTTTCTGAAGATAAAAGCAAGGGTGGGCATCTTTTAGAGGCTGCTCTTATTCAAGGAGAGCTTGAGATGGGAGATATGAAGGAGTTTCAGCTCATTCTTCCTTCCAGTGGTTCCTTTGCCACAATGGATATTGCTGACGACAGAAGAGAGGAAACGCTCGCTATTGAGGGTGTTGCCAAGCCCTAGGGCAGAAAGAGATGCTCATCTGGCTTCCTTCCATACCCTCTGCTATACTGTAGTAGAGGGTTTCCTATATGAGAAGAATTGGTGTTCACGAGACTCGGTTCAAGGAATATGGGAATGATGATGTTGTTGCCCTGTTTGCCAGAGCAAGGGAATACGAATACAATCTACTCGAAATCAACGGAGAGCGCTTGCTTTCCCTATCTCCCCTTGGGCTCAAACGCATTTCATTGGAGGCAAGGAACTTTCAGCTGGATCTCTCGTATTCACTTTCCCTTGGCCCTCTTTATGATCTTTCATCACTGGATGAAGAGGTGAGAAAGAGGGGTCACTTAACAGTTGAGAAAATCATCAGGAATATCGGACAGATGGGAGGGGGGAGCCTGAATGGGCCCTTCTATACCGCTTTTCCTCCATTGCTCCACATGGAAAGCCAGAAAGATCGCTTGTTCGAGCAGAGTGTAGGAAGTCTGCGGTCTTTGGCAAATATTGCCGTGGACGAGGATGTCTTGCTGAACATCCGCCCGGTAAATCGCTACGAACACTTTTTTCTCAACACTGCTTCTGACGCTCTCCAATTTGTTCGGGCTGTAAACCATCCAGGCTGTGGAATCGATCTTGATACCTTCCACATGAATATCGAGGAATCGGACATACTCGCAGCTTTCGAGCAAGCTGGGTATTACCTACACTGCATCCATATCAGGGAGAACAATGGACAAGCGGTTGGCAATGGAGCGTTGCCTTGGGCTCTTATCAAGGAGAGACTCGACCTCATGCACTATGAAGGTCCACTCGTACATGCTCCTGAGGCTTTGAAGATTGCACCATTTGAGGGAAAGCAGATCAGGAGATTGCTCAGTTAGGAGCTTTCCTTCCTTCCTGAAATTAGGTAGGCTGTTTGCAGGAGTAGATATGAACAGATTGAAATATGATGATGCCACTACAATTACCATGGCCCCTGGCGTATCCAGAAGGGTTCTCTCCCATACTCCAGAGCTGATGTTGGTTGAAGTAACCTTTGCCTCCGGTGCGGTAGTACCAGTCCATAAGCACCCTCATCAACAAATAAGCTATATCAAGTCAGGACGATTCTCCTTTACAGGCAATGGGTCATCTGAAGAAGCAGGACCTGGTGATTCTTTGGCCTTTGCCTCGAATGTGGAACATGGTGTCACCTGTTTGGAAGATGGTGTGGTACTCGATTGCTTTTCACCTGCACGAGAGGATTTTCTCTAGGTTTCCTGGATAAATACCCCAACAAAGGGGTACATTCCCTTATGCATGTTTATCTTTCTGCACTCAGCCTCTCGATTTGCCGGTAGTAGAGGATTTTTATATGTTATAGGAATAAACCAAGGAGGTTTTTTCATGAACATGACCTATTTTCTTCCAACGAAACTTGTTTTCGGACAGAATACTCTTTCAACGCTCCACGAGCAGTCACTTCCCGGCAAGAAAGCCTTAATTGTTATATCCAGTGGAACATCGACCCGTAAATACGGCTATCTCGGCCAAGTTGAAGATCAGTTGAAACAAGCTGATGTCTCATACGAAGTATTTGACAAGATCCTTCCCAACCCAGTGAAGCGGCATGTAGAAGAAGGTTCTGCACTTGCCAAGGAGAAAGGCTGTGACTTTGTCATCGGTCTTGGTGGTGGATCGGTCATTGACTCAGCGAAAGCAATTGCCATCATGGCAACCAATGATGGAGATCTTTGGGACTATATCAGCGGAGGCTCTGGCAAGGGCAAGCCCATGAGTAAAAAACCACTGCCCATTGTTGCTATTACCACCACAGCCGGAACCGGTACGGAGGTAGACCCTTGGTTGGTTATTACCAAGGAAGAGACCAATGAGAAGATTGGTATGGGAACTGAGGATACCTTTCCCACACTCAGTATTGTCGACCCAACACTGATGGTTAGTGTTCCTCCCCAGCTCACAGCATTCCAAGGTTTCGATGCACTCTTTCACAGCACAGAAGGGTATCTCAATAAGACAGCAAATACATTCAGTGACCTCTATAGCCTGGAAGCAATCCGGCTAATCGGAAAAAGCCTAAGAACAGCTGTAGCGGACGGCAAGAATCTTGCAGCACGTGAAGATGTAGCCCTAGCAAATACTCTTGCAGGTCTTGTTGAATGGACCAGTGGATGTATCAGCGAACACTCACTGGAGCATGCCATGAGTGCCTTCCACCCTGAGCTTGCTCATGGTGCAGGCTTGATTATGATAAGCAAGGCCTACTACACCCATATTGCAGAGAACCACATTGCAGATGAGCGAATGGTAGCCATGGCTAAGGCTCTTGGCAGGGAAGATGCAACTGAGGCGATGGATTTTGTGAGAGCCTTGGAAGATCTCCAGAAGGATTGTGGGGTAGCAGACCTCAAGATGAGTGACTATGGCATGAAGGAGGAAGAGATTCCTTCGATGGTGAAGAATGCCAGAGAGAACATGGGTGGTCTGTTCGAGGTTGACCCGATGATACTCAGCGATGAGGATTGTCTCAAGATTTTCCAGCAATCGTTTAAGTAAACAACCAAGTTACAGGATAATTCCCGCTCCCAGTACCGCAAGTACGATCAAGGGGGCGGGTATTTTTCGTGTAAGCAACAAGAGCACCGTGGTGAGGAGTACAAGGAAATTCTCAAGGCTTAATCCACTTTTCTGCAATAGCAGAATTGCTGCCGTAGTGATGAGCCCCCCTGCCACTGCATTGACTCCTCTCAGGGATAGTCTTACT
This sequence comes from uncultured Sphaerochaeta sp., assembly GCF_963677075.1. Lineage (NCBI taxonomy): Bacteria > Pseudomonadati > Spirochaetota > Spirochaetia > Spirochaetales > Sphaerochaetaceae > Sphaerochaeta > uncultured Sphaerochaeta sp. The sequence continues at coordinate 1,286,647 of NZ_OY781873.1, forward strand.
GCCTTGATCCCCTTCAACTTCTCCCATACAGGATAGACATAGAATATAAGTAGTGTTCCCGGAAGGAAAATTCCAATTGCTGAGAGTAAGGCAGCTGCAATCTGGAACAGATAACCATGTCCACGGGCTGCCATGCCTCCTGCATAGGCGCTGAAGCTGAACATCGGGCCGGGTAACCCTTGGACCAGACCGTATCCGGTGAGAAACTCCTCATTGCTCATGTACCCCTTTGTTTCCACCAATTCTGCGATCATGACGGGGACTACCACCTGTCCTCCTCCGAATACCAGGTAACCGTAGCGGTAGAATGCCTCAAACAGCGTGATAAGCAGGTGATGGGTTAGGGTAGCGAGAAGCAATGATCCGGCAGCAAAGCAGGCAAACCATACAAGGTAGTGCCAAGGAGGATTGAGCTTTGTTTTCTGGAATAAGTCTGTTTCCCTGCTGCTGACCACAGAAATGATTCCCCCAATGATGAGAACCAAGGGGAAAATCCAAGGAGAGCGTATAAAATACGTAGTAACAGCACCAAACATGAAGAGTGTATAACTTGTTATGTCTATCAACACTTTTTTCCCGATACGGTAGGCAGCGAGAACAATGAATCCTACCGCCATTGGGCCGATAAAGCGAAGGATTTTGCCGGATATCTGCAACTCCTCAAGTATTTGATAGAGAAATGACAGTGCAGTCATGATCAGCACAACTGGTAATGCCCAGACCATCAGGGTGAAGAATGCAAGGAGTGGTCCACCAATTCGGTAGCCAACCGAGACAATGGTCTGCGTGCTGGTCGGGCCAGGGAGTATGCTGTTTAGGGCGAGTAGTTCTACAAGGTCCTCTTCTTCTAGATAGTGCTTCTTGGTCACAAGGTGGTCAAGGAATACCCCGAAGTGTGCCTCCGGTCCTCCATAGGCCCCCAAACTGCAGATCAAGACATCTTTGAGGAAGTGTCGATAGTTCACCGTTGCCATGCAAGCCTCCTCAAGCAGGGAATTGCTTGTGTTGATACTAATATGCTTGTAACCGATAGGCAAGAAGCATAGTATGGGTTATTGGAGGATATATTATGTTGCCAAACACAATCACTGAGGCTTGGAAGAATAAACAGCCAGCTATTGTACTTACTACCGTTGACGAGCAAGGGATGCCAAACAGCATTTACGCAACCTGTACTGATCTCTATCAGGATAATGAAATTGTCATAGCCAACAACTACTTCGACAAGACGAAGCATAATATTGATACGGGAACAAAAGCCTCCGTGCTTTTTATTACAGAGGAAGGTAAGTCATATCAACTGAAAGGTGAGGTAAGCTACCACACAGAGGGTGCCTACTATGATTTCATGAAGGCCTTTAATCCTGTTAAACACCCCGGACACGGAGCACTGGTACTCCATGCCCAAGCGGGTTTTAGCGGTCAGGAACAGTTGTTCTAGTGAGCCAGGTGTGAGGAGAGCACAAGCTTCTCCTTCACCGTCAAACGAAGCACTTCTTCCTGTGAGACAAGCTTGCTGTACTGTTTTTTCAATGCAGTAATGACATCTCTCTGGCTAGGAAGTGCTTCCAATGCTTGCTCATAACGTTCTGTGAGTTCTTTCAGCAAGGCTTCTCTTTTTCCGTACGCATCAAGCAAGGCTTTCACTGTATCCAGCAGTTCGGTCAGCTTGGCCTGTACATTCAGCTGGTATCCTCGCTGTAGCTCTTCAACCAAGGTAGCTACCGGTATAATTCTTTTTACCCGATAGGCATTGCTGCCTGCAAATACATATCCGCTATTCAGCAATCCTCTTCTTGCATTGTTCAATGCAATGGAGATGCAGTAGTTCGCTTGCTCTGCCTTGCAGGTGGCAAGACACTTCCAAGCACAGCGGAATGAGGGATTGTTTCCTGCTTCACTATCAAGGATGAACTGGTTGCGAATTGCACGACCAGGCATTCCAACGGGACTCTTGATGAGACCGATTTGTTCCTTCGTGCAGGAAACATAAGCTTCCTTGAAACGGATATCGGCATCACATTCATCAGTTGCTACAAAACGGGTTGCCATCTGTACGGCACTAGCACCGAGGCTTAATACCTTGTAGATATCCTTTCCAGTATAGACACCACCTCCTGCAATTACAGGAATGGCGACACCCTTGCTCTTCTCGAAAGGTTTCAGTGCTTCTACAACCAAGGGAACAATGGCCTCGAGTTGGTACTCTGGGTCGTCCAATTGCTCGGCGGTAAATCCAAGGTGTCCGCCTGCCTTTGGCCCTTCCACCACGACAGCATCCGGGGTGTCTTTATACAGCTTCTCCCACATGCGGAAGATCATCTGGGCAGCTCGTGCAGAGCTTACGATTGGGGCAAGTTTAACGTTTGCCTCTCTGAGTGCTTCAACCGGTATGTTCTTGATCGGGAGGCCCGCTCCAAGAAAAACGATATCAACCTTCTCTTCAATGGCTACATCGAGGAGTTGATGGAAATCATTCACAGCGACCATGATGTTCACCCCAATAATTCCATCACTCAAGCTTCTGGCTTTACGGATTTCATTCCTGAATGCCCTGAGATTGGCAGCTCTACCGTCCTCATAGTAGTCTTTCTCAAGCAGTCCGATTCCATTGGCAGCAATTACCCCGATACCTCCGGCATTGGCAACAGCCGAGGCCAGAGAGGAGAGTGAGATTCCAACTCCCATACCCCCTTGTACAATAGGGGTCTTCGCCACAAGGTTTCCGATTCTCAGTTCCGGCCAGGTAATTTTTGAACTGAGTATTTTCTCAATAGCAGGCTTGACCTCCCCTAGATGCAGTTGTTGCACACAATGGTGCAATACGCTCTTGAGATTTGTATGTAATGTTTCTAAATCCGGTATTGTCATGCTACATTCCTTTATTGCAGGTACTAGTATTGCCTAACATTAACATAATTACAGTTTTTGTAATAGTGTTAGAAAAGATTCTTTTCCCCTGTTCCCTCATTAAGTCTTCATCGTAGCGGAGTAGATATTGCAGAGAATATAAAGACCTGTCAGAGAAATGGGTAGACGCCACGTAGAGTAAATTGTGTTTTCTAGACGAAAGCAGTGGATTTTAAGTAGTATGGAAGAATGAATATGATGCTTTTGGAAGAGCAGGAGAAAGGAAGAGCTTCCTTTCTCTCTACAATTAAAAAGTTGGAGAAAACCATATTAGCCCTTCAGGGAAAAGGAGCCTCCACGGCATTGGCCGAGAGACGCCTGCGTGCATATCGGCTAGGGTTTGCTGTACTCTTTGCTGATGCTTCATTATATAGCATAGATGAGCTCAAGGAAGGTCATGCGGTTCTCTCGGGTCTTATTCCTTCCTTGGAGAGGTCATACGTAAAACTAGTTCATGGGAGTCCTCAAAGGACCCTGCTGGAGAGAAGAATCAGTTCAATGCGAGTTGCGATCAGGGCGATTGACCAGCTTCTCGGCGAGCACACTTCGTAAAATCGCCGAATATTCCATCTCCAGTTTTTCCTCATCGATCGTAAGGCATCGTCCTTCCTGTATTATCCACCGTCCACCGAGCATAACGTGTTTGATCATGGAGGGTCGGGTATGAAGCAAGGTATTGTAGGCGACATTGGAAAATCCCTGCGTTTTTATAAGCGGGGAGAGTGCAAGCCCGTCCTCCACGAAGAGCATGTCGGCCGGAGCTCCAACAGCAATCGTCCCCTGGTATCCTGAAGAAGAAGCTATCGGGGCTGCTGCGTTGGTTGCCATATTCCAGACATGGGATGCCCCGAAGTGTTCGCTCTTGTTGCTCTGTTTCAGCTCAGCATAGGTGGTACGCATGACTTCCCAGATGTCATGGGTGAGGAAATCGGTTCCCAGTGTGATGTGAGCACCTCTCTCCAAAAGGTCAACAAGGTTCATGGTGCGTGCACCAGAGATAAGGTTGGAAACCGGGCAGTGCACGATTGTTGCTTTGCTTGAAGCAAGCATTGCGCGGTCCCTCTCAGAAGTCTCCACACAATGGAACAGTATCGTTTGCTTGCCGAGTAGGGCTTTCTTCTCCAGCAATTCCACAGTGGACATGCCAAATTTCCTGAGTATTTCTTCCCTCCTGAAGCGTGTCTCCAGACAATGGGTCATGAGTGGCCAAGCAGTTTTCTCAACTCTTTGGATTGCCTCCTGCAGACCTTTCCCATCCAGGTCCTCTTCTTCTGGTAAATGGGTACCACGCTGTATGTGCGTGCAGGTAAGTTCATGGCTTGGATTCTCGTCATACCAATCAACCAAGGCCTTGATACCGATCTTCTCAGCACATGCTTCCAGAATCCCACTACTCTCATCAGCCTGTCCTGTCTCTACGATGAAGCCAACACCTGATTTCACATATTGCAAATAGGCATACAGAACCAGCGTTTCAAATGCGGGTGTTCCTACACTGTTGTCGAGATACTCAAACAGATCTGATTGCAGTCTTCCTTGTTCTGTCTCGTTACACCAATTATGGAGGCTCATATCGCTGAACAGTCCCCTGAGCAGCGTGTCTGGTGTATGCACATGACAATCAGCAAGGGCGGGGTAAATCAGGAAGGCTGAACAATCGATTACTTCTTCTTCCGATTTTTCATGCAAGGAATCCTCAATATCGGTGATTGTGCCTTCTTCAATTCTTATGTCTTTCTTGTGCAGAGAGTAATCTGGTCCCAGAAAACGTGTTTGTTTGAGTATCATGCGTAAACCATATCATCTGCTTTTATTGCTTCCAAGTAAAAGATGGCACTTTTGGTATGGATTTCTATACAAAGTGCCCAATTATGATAGAGAGCCCCCTAGGGAGCTCTCAAAATGAGAAATAATCAGCCTTGTTTCCTAATCGGCATCCAGACCTCGAACGCTTGGTCAGAAGGGTCTTCTGAGAGGTACAACTCAACATCAACCCCTTTTGCCAATTCGTATCCACTGGTTGGCAGCCAATCGGTCATGATACGTCGTTCTACATCTTGGATAACATTAGGCATTTTCCCCCTACCAGGGAATATCGCCCAAAGGGCAGCATCCACTTCCTGGGTTTCCATCCCTTCAAGGGTAGCACCTTCATCCAGTTCAATTCCTATGGTATAGAGCCAATAGTCCTTCTCATCGGTGTTGGTGCAGAGACCGAAGAGTCCGTGCCCTGGCTTCAAGAGTGAACATAGTTTGGGGATGGTTCCATCCATGGTCTTCTCGCCCCAGAACTGCGGTATTGTTTTCATGTTCTCTTCCATGTCTTTGACAAGCTTGAGAGAAACCCCCGTTACGCGAAATGCGTCCTTCCGTTCAATTCGATACTCCATTTCCTGGTCTCCTTTGATGGTCAGGCTGAAGCTGATTCTTGGAAAAGCTTTTAAGGAAGCACCTTCCTTCTTCGCTTCAGATGGATTCACTCCATGGAGTGCCTGAAACGCCCGGGTGAAGGATGTAGGGGAGTCATATCCATAGTTGAGTGAGACATCCAAGACTTTTTCCCCTCTCTGCAGTGCTAGGGCTGCCTTGGTCAGTTTCCTTCTACGGATGTACTCTCCAAGGGGAACTCCTGCTATATAGGTGAACATCCTCTGGAAGTGATAGGTTGAACAGTCTGCCAACCGTGCCGCTTTCTCATAGGAAATTTCACCATCCAGGTTTTCCTCTACATAGTTAAGTGCTTCATTCAATCGCTCAATCCATTGCATTGCTCTGACCTCGAGTCTTAGTATGGAATAGGGAAACAGATGTATCCTCTCCATTGATGCACAATCCTGCGAGGTTTGCAAGATTTTCTCAGGGTAGAGAAATCTGCCCGGTTGGGATCATAAAGAAACACCCAAGGTTCGATTCCTAGGGTGTTTTGAGAATACTCTTGGAGCTTAGTGTTTCTTCTTGCGGTAGGGCGTATCTTCCAGTGGCAAGGAGGTTCGAAACTTCTTGTCATACCGATAATATGCATTCTGGCATGCAGGAGCAGTGGGAATGGTGGTTAGTTCACCAACCCCCTTTACTCCATAGGCCACAGGATGCTTTCCAGGTCCTTCCACCAACTTTACTTCCAAGGGAGGTACATCGGTGCTGCGAAGCAGTCCCAAGGTACCATAGCGTACCTTCAGGTATCCTTCCTCAATCGGGAAATCCTCGGTCAATCCATAACCGAGACCCATGGTCACCCCACCTTCTATCTGGCCGGTGAGCGCTTGATGATTGACAATTTGCCCTACATCACAAGCTGCAACTACCTTCTCCAGTTTGCCTTCCTCATCAAGGATAACAACCTGAGCTGAATAGCTGTATGCCACATGGCTTACAGGATTCTTCTTTTTGCTGGTAATTGGGTCGGTGATGGACGTGTACTCTCCGAAGTACTCCTTGCCTTCCAGCTCCTTGAGGGAGGATATCTGTAGATCGTCCTTCAGCTTTAAGGCTGCTCTTCTCACTGCTTCACCCGTAAACACTGATTGGCGACTTGCTGTGCTGGTGCCCGAGTCAGGGGTCCTGACGGTATCGGGATCCTCAACCACAATCTGGTTCGCCTTCAGTGAACAGGTCTCTCCAAGCATCTGGGTACAGACCGTGGCAACTCCCTGTCCCATACATGCTGCACTGGTCCTGATATGTACCTTTCCTTGCTCAACCGAGAGAATGCAGCGGCCAGTATCAGGGAAGCCGACACCAAGTCCACTGTTCTTGAATGCAAGGGCAATGCCTGCCCTGGGGGAGGAGTAATAGGCATCCTTTACAGCCTCCAAGCATTCAAGGACACCGGTGTCCTCTCCAGCAATCTGCCCATTCGGCATAATATTCCCTGGCTTAAGTGCATTGATTCTCCGAATCTCGTAATAATCCATGCCCAATTCATCAGCAAGGAGGTTGATGTTTGACTCCACAGCAAAACAGCTCTGGGTAACACCAAAGCCCCTGAAGGCACCGGAGGGGACCATATTCGTATAGATTGCCTTGCCGATGACCTCGAAGTTCTGGAAGTTGTATGGACCTGAGGCATGGGTACATGCTCTTTGGAGCACTGGACCTCCAAGGGAGGCGTAGGCTCCTGTATTGGCCAAAATAATCGCCTTAACACCGGTAAGGTGGCCTTCATCATCACAACTTGTGGTAATCTCAATATCCATAGGATGACGCTTTGGATGGACCTGTAGGCTCTCCTGACGGGTCAGTTTCACCTTTACTGGTGCTTTGAGTATCCAAGCAGCAAGCGCTGCATGGTGCTGGACACTCATATCCTCCTTGCCGCCGAATCCTCCACCGACGAGCATGCTGTGACAATGTACTTTCTCCGCTGGCAGCTGAAGCATCGTACAGATCTCATGCTGTTCATCATAGATGGATTGTCCGGAAGTATGAACAAGAACCCCACCTTCACCTTCAGGTAATCCTACTGCACACTCTGGTTCCATGAATGCATGTTCAGTGTAAGGGGTCTTGTAGGTTCTGGTAATGACGTGTGTACTCTCTTTGAAGGCCTTCTCCACATCCCCTCGTTGAATATGTTCCAGTGAGAGTAGGTTTCCATCCTCATGCACCTTTGGTGATTCTTCCTCGAGTGCCTTATAAATATCGAGTACAGGGGGGAGCACTTCATAGGAAACCTCCACCAGGTTAGCAATTTCTTCCAACGTTTCAGGGCTCTTTCCTACGACAAGGCAGATGGCATCCCCTGTGTACCGGGTAATCTCGCCAATAGGAATGAGTACCGGCCAGTCCTGTTTGATATGGCCGATGATGTTGTGAGGGACCTCCTCACTGGTGATGATACGTACAAAATCAGGATGTGACTTTGCTTTTGTATCGTCAATGGAAAGAACCTTTGCACGAGGAAATGCAGAGCGGACAGCCTTTGCATGCAGCATGCCGGGTATCCTGATGTCATCGGCATACAGCCCTTTTCCCAGTGCCTTGGGCTCAGCATCCACACGGCGGTACCGTTTGTCGAGCTTTGGCTCTTCCTCGGTTGTAGGGACTGAACGGTTTTCGCGGAAGAACTCCGCGCACATCAGGATTGCTTCCTCTATCTTCTTATATCCAGTGCAGCGGCAAATATTCCCCCTGATCGCTTTTGTCACTTCTTCACGGGTAGGGGAAAGATTTGTATCGAGCAGGCTTTTTGCGCTGATGATCATACCGGGCGTGCAGTACCCGCACTGCACAGCTCCTGCTTCGGCAAAGCAGTAGCCATAGACTTCTGATTCCCGCGTAGAGAGACCCTCAATGGTGGTAACCGCTCTCCCTTCAAGCCTTGAGAGAGGAATCGTACAGGCCTTCATTTTCTTTCCGTCCACCAAGACAGTACAGGTACCACAAATACCCTCACTGCAGCCGTCCTTGGTGCCGGTCAAATTCAAGTCTTCACGGAGGAACCTGAGGAGTTTCTTGTCCTCTCCGTTATAGGTGATCTGATTTCCATTTACGCTGAATGCATACATAGCTGTGCTCTCCATCGTACGTTGGTACGCATGTTTCTTTGGGAACAGGTGCTAGCCGCTTAGCGTCAGTACCCAGAATTGGATACATCGGTCTGTGATGCTATACATCTTCATGATTGCAACGAACCCGTAAAAAGTCAACAATTTGTTGCGGTAAGTTTCTATTTGTTGCGCATTATGTTGCAGTATACCGCAAATTTGTAAAAATAATCTGAACAAGGTAGAAATGAGCAACGCCCATCTCTACCATTGATGCAGATATCCTAAATACGCTTCTCTCGGTTGAACGGTTTTCCAAGGGATGTTGGCCCAAGCAACTGGCTCTCCCTGCTGAATGCGAGGACGATGATGACCATCACATAGGGCAACATGACCGCAAACTCGTAGGGGAAGTTGATGCCTTGGCCCTGGATGGCCAGCTGCAAGGCTTGTGCCAAGCTGAACAGCAGTGCTCCACCCATGATCTTCACTGGATGCCAGTGTCCGAAGTAAACCAAGGCAACTGCGATGAACCCTCGTCCTGCGATGATCTCATCACTGAACATTTTCACCTGGGCTAGAGAGAGGTATGCACCCGCCAAGCCAGCCAATGCACCTCCCACAGCAAGTGCTTGATAGCGAACCCTGTTGACCTGGATACCGATTGAGTCAGCGGCACGTGGGTTTGTGCCAACCGCACGTACCCTAAGTCCCCACGGTGTCTTGAACAGGATGTACCATGCAAGAGGAACGAAGAGGAAAGCGAGGTACACCAAGACATTGTGGCTGAAGAAAATTGGACCGATAAAGGGGATCTTGGAGAGTCCTGGAATGGGAAGGTTTCCGATACCAGGTACTGACTGGGTACCGCCGATGAAGTGGCGGAACAGTGTGCCGGCGGTTCCAACACCAAACATCTGCAATCCAATACCGGCAATACCTTGTGGGGCACGGAATGTGACTACAACGAAGGCGAAGAAGATACCAAACAACGCTCCCACAACCATTGCAAGAGCCAACCCCAGGACATTATACATGCCAGAGGTCGGGCCACCCTGTCCAATGCTGTAGGGTACAAGCATTCCAAGGAATGCTCCCATTGCCATAATTCCTTCACAGCCAAGGTTGAAGACACCTGCTCTCTGGTTGAACATCTCTCCAAGGCTGGCGATAAGAAGGGCGACGGAGAAGGGGATGCCCAGACTCAGGATGTTTACGATAAAGTTCATGCTTCCACCTCCACTTGTTTCTTGCCTATTCCTTGGTACTTACGCCAGATCCGTTCCATCAGGTAGGGGTCGGCGAGGATCATCTTGGTAGCAACGATGACCAGGATGATGACACCCTGCAGTACATTGACCATATTTGCAGGGACTCCAACCATACGTTGGGTCATGTCAGCCCCGACGATCAGAAGTCCAAAGAAGAATGATGCCGGTATGATGCCTGCCGGATGCAATCCCCCAAAGAGGGCGACAACGATTCCACTGAATCCGTATCCTCCGGTAATGCCTTCAATTGCTCGGCGGTGTACGCCTGCAATCTCAATGGCTCCTGCCATACCGGCAAACGCACCACTGATGACCATGGCAATTACCAGATACCAGGTAACACTGATACCGCCATACTTGGCTGCACGGGCACTTGCCCCAGCTGCCCTCATCTTATACCCATAGTTGGTTTTCCAGAGGAGGAAGAAGATGAGCAATGCAAGCAACAACGCAAAGAAGATGCCGGTATGCAATCGAGTTCCCTTGAGGAATCGATCAAGCCAGATCCCCCTAGACAGTCTCATGGACTGGGGAGTTCCGCTCCCCATTGTGAGCTCTGCTGGATCAAGGAAAGGTCCACGAAGCATAAAGGTGTAGAACTGGGCGGCAATATAGTTGAGCATTACCGTAGAAAGCAATTCACTGACCTGTAGCTTTGCCTTCAGGATACCGGGGATGAATCCCCAGACCCCTCCTGCCATTGCTCCAGCCAAAACCGCCATGGGGAGAAGGATGGGTTTGGGGAGTTCAGGGAATGCAAGTGCCACCGCGGTGGTACCGAGTATTCCCATAGCCATCTGTCCCTCTCCACCGATGTTGATGATGCCGCTTCTATAGGCAACTGAAATGCCGAGGGCTATGATCGTGAGCGGTATCGCCCTGATCAGAACCTCGGTGAACTGGAGGGTTGTCTTCAATGGTTCAAAGAGAATAACCATATAGGTCTTGAAGACATCAGCCCCGATGGTCAATAGAATTACCGAACCGATCAACATTGCAGCCAGAATGGCCAGAATGATGATGGTAACCTTGTAGAGTATCCTAAACTGTTTGGTCATCTTTCACTCCTGCCATCAAAATACCGAGACTCCTTCGATTGGCGTCTTTCCTATCAAGCACCTTCTGGATCTGGCCCTTGAAGATTACCGCCACACGGTCTGAAAGGTCGAGGATCTCATCCAGCTCCTCACTGATGAGGAGGATGCCGACTCCTTCACGCCTGATCTCCAGAAGTTGCTTATGGATGAACTCTGCTGCCCCAAGGTCCAGCCCTCTGATGGGGTAGACGGCGATCAGGAATTTTGGTTTCCTCGAGATCTCTCGGGCAAGGATGACTTTCTGGATATTTCCTCCAGAGAGCGATCCAGCTGCAACGGAGATGTTGGGGCTGCGGATATCAAATTTAACACGCAGGTCTTCGGCATTCTTGTCTATGGCTTTATTCTTAAGGAATGCATATTTACTGAACTCATCATGCTCTGAATCCTTGAGGATAAGGTTCTCCTTCATCGAGAAGGAAGGAACAATGCCCTCGGTATTACGTTCCTCAGGAATATACCCCATGCCAGCTTCTATGATGTGGTGAGGGCTCTTGTTTGCAATATTCTCGCCGTAGAACTGGATCTCCCCACTTTCTACTTTTCTCAGTCCATTGATGGCTTCGGCCAACTCCCTCTGCCCATTTCCTGATACACCGGCAAGACCGACGATCTCACCAGAGCAGATCGTTAGGTTCAGGTCCTGAAGTGCAAGAAACCCACGATCGCTCTTCACGTTGAGGTGCTGGATATCCAAAACAGGAACCCCCTCACATGCAGGCTCTTCGTTCAGAGGGAGGTCAACCTCATGTCCGGTCATCAAGGCGGCGATGTCGGAAGGGGAGTGTTCATGGGTATTTCCCTCGAAGACAACCGCACCATGACGAAGAATGGTGATCTTGTCAGATAGATCTTTTACTTCCTGCAGCTTGTGGCTGATAAAGATGATGGAAAGTTCGCTGCTCATATTCTTGAGCAGTGCGATCAATTCATCAGTCTCCTGTGGGGTAAGTGCACTGGTTGGCTCATCGAGGATCAGGAACCGTGCACCCAGACAGAGTGTCTTTACCAGTTCCACCCGTTGTTGCTCACCAACAGAGAGTTGCCAGATATACGCATCGGGATCGACTACAAGCCCGTATTTTTTCGCTACTTCATTTATCCGGTCACGCACCATCTCAAGGTCCAACTTGTGTGGTGACCATGCTGCCTTGAATCCAAGGGCAATGTTCTCCAGGACGGTCATGTTTGCAACCAGCATATACTGTTGGTGTACCATGCCAAGCCCTGCTGCAAAAGCATCATTCGGGGAGCGGAAATGCACTTCCTCACCGTTTATGAGTATGCGCCCTTCATCAGGCTGGTAGAGACCCATGAGGATGTTCATCAAGGTCGTCTTGCCTGCTCCGTTCTCTCCAACCAGCGCCAGGATCTGACCCTCGGATATCTCCAAGGTGATGTCATCACTTGCCAAGACTCCAGGGAAGCGCTTGGTGATGTGTTCCACCCGTAGGTTGGTTATTTTCTTCTGTGTGAGTTCCATGGGGGAAGCCTCCGTGGGAAATAATCAAAAAAAAGCAGTCATGCAGAGTAATCCCTGCATGACTGGGAAACAATGTGCTTACAGTTTGGAGTAATCAACACTGGTGTAGTTGATGGTCCCACTTGCAGCATTGAAGGAATCGATGGCAGCATTGACCTTCTCTTCAATCTCTCCTGCATACATGTTTTCAAGTTCAGGGTTGAACTCAAATACGAATCCACCGTTCTTGAAGTTCAAAGGAATGACCTCTCCGCCCAAGACGCCGGCATCAAGTTTGGCAACGAGGCCTTCGATGACGGATGCATAGTTGTAGGAAGAAGCTGCAATAACCTTGTAGCCTTCGGTGATGTGGATCTGGGCAATATCCTGTCCTACCCACCAAATCTCTTCATTGGGGTAGTCAGCTACGGCACGAAGAGCACCGAGAGCCTGCTGGCTGCTTCCTGTCAATACATCTGCACCGCTTCTGATCTGGGACTGTGCAACCTCTCCAGCTTTTACGAAATCACTGAAGGATCCACTGTGTGCAACCATGATCTTGGCTTTTGGATTGACAGCCTGGACACCGAGGACGAAACCACGGTTGTAGCGAGCTGCGTCCCCTGCATCAACAGGACCGACAAGGCCGATGATATTGGCCTTTGTGGTCATTCCAGCGATGATACCGGAAAGGTAGCCGGTCTCTTCACTTTCTGGCATGTAGGTGAATACATTGTCCGGACCAACCTCGGCGCTGGTTCCAAAGGCGAAGGAAACATCAGGATACTCTTCAGCCATTTCCATGATAAGGTTCTTGTACTGTGCTCCATGGGCGATGACGATATCAAAACCCTGGGCAACATACTGGCGTGCAGCAGAACCGGCATCAACTGGCTTCATCTTCTCTGTGTAGCTGTACTCGATACGACCAGGCAGGCTTTTCTGCGCAGCGATGATACCATCGTGCATTGCCTGACACCAGCCCTTGTCGTCAATGGTATTCTCGATGATCAAGGCAATCTTGACCACATCGGAATCAGCCTCTTCAGCTGGAGCTTCACTGCTTCCTGCAGCAAAAAGCGAGCCACTGACGAGCGCAAGACAAAACAGAATTGTCAGAAATTTTTTCATGTTCCTTCTCCTCTTGGAATATCAACCCAATTTACTAGGTCTAAGCTTTTTCCAGTATAGAGGTGGATTGGATACTCTGTCAAAAGAAATATGTAATTAGTTGTGAAATTATCGATTCATAAATTGAGCTATCAGTGATATTTACAGCAAATATCGAGGGAAAATGAAGATTTACATGTTGCAATTTTAGTGAAACATAAAAGTATTACTATCTTTATGCACCATTCATATGAGGTAAAAAATTAGACAATACTTGCAGGATGTATAGATTTTGCACTCATTGTTGCAACTTTTGTTGCATTGATTACTGCTTGTTGCAGTTTTTCACCCTTTAGCAACTGTACTGTCAGGGCTGCACTCAAGGAATCTCCGCACCCGATGGTATTCACTATCTCTGTCTTCTCAACTGGAACTGTAAAGAAACGAGAATTCTGTACCCAGAGTTCAGATGATCCCCGAGAGAGTACGAATATACTCCCATACTGTTCATACAACGGCCCAAGCATATTCCTCACAGTCTCCTTAAGATCATCGGTATCCTGGTGTTCTGCAAGCTTGATCCCAAGGAAGGTATGGCCTGCTTCACTGAGGTTGATCTTCACTACATCAGGATGGTGGGGGAGACAGCGCTTCAGGTCTTCACCCTTCAAGTCGAGCAAGACAAACTTCCCCAATGTTTTCGCTTTCTTGACAAAGTCTGCATAGAGATTGTCTGAGTACCCAGGAGCGCGGGTACCTAGAATGATCAGGCCGTCACAATCCTTGATGTTCTGAGTGAAGAGGTTTCTGATGGGCTCCTCGCAGGCAGGGTCCACAGGAAAGGGTTCCTGGACCAGCTCAGTCGTCCCCTCGCTTGTAAGGACGGTTACACAGGTCCTGATGGCACTTTTACTATCCGCCCAGAGTGGGGTGACCCCATCTTTTCTGCAAAGGCCAATCATCTCTTCTGTACGACTACCTCCCAAGTGGGTGAGCAGGAGACTTTCATGCCCAAGTTGGCTGACAATCCTTGCTGCGTTCATTCCCTTCCCTGATGCATCCAGGTAGTGTTCCTGGGCACGATTCACCTCCCCGATAGAGAAGGAGGGGAAGCGCATCGTAATCTGGAAAGTTGGGTTCAGGCAGACAGAAAGAATCTTCATGATAATTTGAGCAGAATCGAACCATGCTGGGGAACCAGTTGCCGGTAGGCAACACCGGTCTTGTCAAACATCAGCTTGGATGCCTTTGTGTTGTCTGCTTCACTGTATTTGTCGGAAAGGAATACCACTTCCTTGATTCCTGACTGGATGATTGCCTTCGCACACTCATTGCAAGGAAACAGGCCAACGTACAGCGTACACCCCTTGAGGTTGCTGCTGATTGCGTTGAGGATGGCGTTCAGCTCAGCATGACAGACATAGGGATACTTTGTCTCGAGCCACTCTCCTTCTCTTTCCCAGGGGATGTCATCATCATCCACCCCGATCGGGAAACCATTGTATCCCACGCCAACGATCTTATGGTCGGTGTTCACGATACATGCTCCCACCTGGGTGCTCGGGTCTTTGCTTCTGAGTGACGAAAGGACTGCCACTCCCATGAAATATTCGTCCCAACTGAGATAGTCTTTACGCTTGGGCATGATTTTTACGCTCCTTTTCTAGCAAGAATTCAAGAATGGTATCGGTTAATGATTGCTGGATAGACCTGTAGAGGAGTAGGGCATGTCTGCTGTGGTTGTAGTTGTCCATCTCTGTTTCAAGGATGTGGAAATCAACACTGTTCTGCTCTTTCTCAATGATCTTGAGATTCTTGAACGGAACAGTCTGGTCGTTGACATCATGGATGGAAAAGAGGGGACAGGTTATCTTTCCAAGATTCTTTCTGACATCCTTCATGGCATGGACCAAGCTCAGCCCCGGACGGATAAAGATCCCTCCATAGCCATACCAGTACTCACTGCCGTCTTCTCCCTTAGGATTGCCAGCAACCACATGTGCCCCGATGGAGGGGGTGAAGAGCCCCAGGGTTCTGGATATATATTGTTTCCAATCCGTAATGACACCGTCCTTCAGGCTATTGTAGACCACAGGGGCCGCTATGGTTACCAGCTTATCGGGAGCAAGTGTACTCTGGCAGTAGGTTTCTCCGAGCTTCAGGGTCATCATTCCCCCCATGCTGATACCAAGTACGTAGAGCGTCGCATACTGGTCCCTGAGCTTCTCGTAGTAACTGCAGAGGTAGGAGAACCACTGGGTGAAGGTGGTGTGGGCAAACTGGTCTGGATCGGTTCCGAAGCCAGGCATCAAAGGCGCATGTACATCCATTCCTGCTTCGAAAAACCGCTCGGCGCTGTAGTGGTAGACCGAGGGAGTGGAAGGAAAACCGTGAACAAGCAAGATGGCCTGTTTCCTTCCTTCTTTAGTCATGATGATACTCTTTGCTTCCTCACAGCATACCTTGGTTTCATCGACAGTGAGGGGCTCTACATTCCTGTCGCGATACCCGATAAGGGTCGTATTCCAGAGTATGAATGCAATGATGAGAACGAGGATGATATACCACATGGCCTTAACTATATCCCAGAGAACAGATGAAGGAAAGAGCAAAAAACAAGAGCCTATCGGTGAGGATAGGCTCTTGTGATAGGTAACGAATTTTCTGCTAGGCCATCATGAACGGGATGACTGCAAGCAAGACACCAGCTGCTACAGCAGAGCCGATAACACCAGCAACGTTCGGGCCCATGGCGTGCATGAGCAGGAAGTTCTGGGGATCTGACTCCTGACCGACCTTGCTGGAAACACGGGCAGCCATTGGTACAGCTGAAACACCAGCGCTTCCAATAAGTGGATTGACTGGATGTTTCGGATCAAGTTTGTTCATCAACTTCGCAATCAGCAAGCCGGATGCAGTACCGATAGAGAATGCAATCATGCCAAGAGCGAGAATTCCCAGGGTGTTCAGGTTGAGGAAGTGGGAAGCTTCCATCTTCGAACCAACAGAGAGGCCGAGGAAGATCGTTACGATATTCATCAATGCATTCTGCATGGTGTCCGAAAGACGGTTGGTCACTCCGCACTCCTTGGCCAAGTTACCGAACATCAGGGAGCCGATGAGCGGGGTAGCTGAGGGAAGCAAGACTGCACAAGCGGTAAGAACGGTCAAGGGGAAAAGTATTCTTTCCAGTTTTGAGACCGGTCGAAGCTGTTTCATCTTGATCATCCGCTCTTCCTTGGTGGTAAGAGCCCGCATGATCGGGGGTTGGATGATGGGAACCAATGCCATATAGCTGTAGGCAGCTACGGCGATGGGGCCCAGCAAATCCGGTTTGAGGCGGCTGGTCACATAGATAGCCGTCGGACCGTCAGCACCACCGATGATTCCGATGGAACCAGCAGCGAAGAGGTCAAAGTTGATCCCAGGGATGAAGCTCAGGGCAAGGGCTCCAAGCAGGGCAACGAAGATGCCTGCCTGGGCTGCTGCGCCGAGCAACAGGGTCTTGGGGTTAGCAATAAGCGGGCCGAAGTCCGTCATTGCACCAACACCCATGAAGATCAAGATCGGGAATAGACCGGTATCGATACCCATATCGAACAACAGCTTGATAAACCCAGGAGCTCCTGAGGTAGGATCAATGCTTGCTGCATATCCCATAGGGATATTCGAGAGGATACAACCGAACCCAATGGTCACCAATAGTAAAGGTTCAAAGTTCTTTACTATGGCAAGATAGAGGAGGACAAAGCCAACGATGATCATGACAAGATTGCCAACACCGAAGCCTTCTGCCAACCCCAAGAATCCGTACAGTCCAGTGGACTGCCAGAGTTGATTAAACGCGGAACCAATCATCTCAGAGTCTCCTTTAGCTGATCACCAGCAATTCGTCATCGCTCTGCATCTGCTGGCCTTGGCTTACGGCGATCTTGGTTACTACGCCATCACAAGGAGCATAGATCTCATTTTCCATCTTCATGGCTTCCATGATCATAAGCACCTGGTTCTTCTTGACCTGCTGGCCTTCCTTCACATCTATGCGGAGGATCAGACCTGGCATTGGTGCATTGACCGAGACAGCTTCATGGGAAGGTGCAGCGGAAGCACCGGAGGAAGCAGCAGGAGCACTGCCGGCAGCATCCTTGGTTGCCTCGATGGCACTCTCGTCGATGCCGAAAACAACATTGAGAGGATAGTCATTGCCATTAACCTTGGCGGAGTTCTTGGTGAGCTTAACGCCATAGGCCTTTCCATTGACAGTAACGGTGTACTCGCCCTTCTGTTTGGCAGCTTCTTCCTCGCGGTTGATCTTGTAAATGCCGTTTACCTGAGCCTTACCGGTAAGGTATAGGATACCCTTCTCCTTGCAGGAAGCAGCAATGAAGATGTTCTCGTCGGTAAGAGGGAGTCCTTCCTTCTCAAGCATCTCTTTTGCTACCTTTACACCCTTCTTGGGATCGGCATCGTTGATGTCGACAACCTTCTTGGTGGTGGGCTCCATCTTCATCTGCTCTGCACAGATCTTGACAACTTCGGCATCCGGCTCAACAGGAGTCTTGCCAAAGTAACCGAGAACCATCTTGCCGTAGCCTTCTGCAATCTTTTTCCAAGGTCCAAACATGACATTGTTGAAAGCCTGCTGGAAATAGAACTGGGAAACAGGGGTAACGGAAGTACCGAAACCACCCTTTGCTACAGTCTCAGCCATAGCCTCGACGATGGCAGGATACTTGTCCATCAGGTTGTTGTCACGCAGCATCTGGGTGTTTGCCGTAAGGGCACCACCTGGAAGCGGTGAGAACGGGATTTCAGGGCTAACGGTCATTGCTTCAGGGGGAATGATATAATCTTTCATGCAATCCCTGAATACTGACTCAGCTTCACGAATCTTCTTGATATCGATACCCAAATCATAATCAGTATGGCGCAGTGCGTGCCACATGGTGATAATGTCTGGCTGACAGGTAC
Organism: uncultured Sphaerochaeta sp.; assembly: GCF_963677075.1. NCBI lineage: Bacteria > Pseudomonadati > Spirochaetota > Spirochaetia > Spirochaetales > Sphaerochaetaceae > Sphaerochaeta > uncultured Sphaerochaeta sp. Next base: position 1,304,954 of record NZ_OY781873.1, read on the forward strand.
CACCGGAAACCGGGCTCATGGAGAGGTCTACCTGGTCTGCACCTGCTTCAATTGCACTGACATACTGCTGGATTGATACACCTGCGGTGTCGTGGCTGTGGAATACGAGGTTCACATCCTTGCCGAGCAACTTTCTTGCGCGCTTAATGGTTTCGTACACATAAGCTGGGGTAGAGGTACCACTTGCGTCCTTGAAACAGACGGACTGGAACTCAATCCCTGCATCCATGATCTGCTTCAGGGTTGCTTCATAGAAGTCTGGGTCGTGAGCGCCCTCGGTGTTTGGGGGAAGGCTCATCATGGTTACAACCACTTCGTGGCGAAGTCCTGCGTCAACAATGGACTTTCCGCTGTCAATGAGGTTGTTGACGTCATTGAGTGCATCAAAGTTACGGATGGTGGAAATACCGTGCTTCTTGAAGAGCTTTGCGTGCAGGTCGATGATATCCCTTGGCTGGGAGTCAAGACCGACAACGTTAACACCTCGGCTGAGGGTCTGCAGGTCTGCATCATCCCCGGCAACACGACGGAACTCATCCATCATGGCGAATGCATCTTCATTGGTATAGAAGTACAGGGACTGGAAGCGGGCACCCCCGCCGGCTTCGAAGTGATTGATGCCAGCCTCTTTGGCTGCTGCAACTGCAGGCATGAAATCCTTGGTGAATACACGTGCACCGTATACTGACTGGAATCCGTCACGAAACGCTGTGCACATAAAATTGACTTTCTTCTTCATTTGAGATGATCCTCCGGGGTTTCTTATTCTTTTGACTTTGCGAAGGCTGCGACAATTGCTGCTGCTATGTCTGCCTCACTGGCAGAGGAAGCAGAAGCTGTGACAGCTGCGGGACTGCTTACAACGGCTTTGGGCTTCTGTGGTGCGATTTTACTTGCAATGGCGCTCATGGCCTTGGTAAGGAAAAACAGCAACGTAAGAAACACAAACACCGTAGCAATACCCAGAATCATGAGGATGACCCCATTCTCCAACTGGGCGACAAGTTGCTCTTTCGGTAGTTGCGCTAAGAATACCATACGAACTCCTAATAAGGTTTATAGTGATCGTAGCCAAGGACTACAAATGACACACTGGGGGTTAGTATATCGGAATCATGGGGAGCGTTTCAAGTAAAGGTACGATAAATGCTTTTAGGAATTTAGCATAGCTCATTTTTAGAAAGGGTTTTTTTGCGAAAAAACACCCTTCTTTGGAAGTTTTAGTTTGCCTGTATACAATTATCTGGATACCTTTTTATAGAATCTTCCATGGTGGCCTCTCTGTAGTCTGCTTCACTTGTCTGTTTTTGTGCTTTGCAGTAAGGTACTCTGTGGTAAAATTACTGAAAGAAGAAGGATATATATGGCTGAAGGAATGGATTTTGCGCAGAAAATTGCTGAAGACAAGGCAATTAGGGGAAATATGGATAAGATCGGGAGAAAAATCCTGGTCATGAGTGGAAAAGGTGGGGTGGGAAAGACCACTGTTACCGTGAATCTGGCAAATGCACTGGTTGACAGTGGATGTACTGTCGGCATTCTTGATACGGACCTGCATGGACCGAACGTTGCAAAAATGCTCGGTTGTGAAAATGAGATTCTTACTACTGAGAATGGTGGAGAGACGTTCTATCCAGTTGAAGCCCGACCAGGGTTGAAGGTAATGAGCCTTGCCTTTGCAATAGACCCCGATAGCCCCATTGTATGGCGTGGACCCATGAAAATTGCAGCCATCAGACAGTTCCTTGCCCAAGCCGATTGGGGAGAGCTGGACTATTTACTCATTGATTCTCCTCCGGGTACCGGTGATGAGCAGCTCACTGTTTGCCAGACGATTCCAGAACTTACCGGAACGGTCATTGTAACCACCCCTCAGGAGGTTGCAATCCTTGATGCACGAAGAAGTGTGAGCTTCTCGAGGAAGATGGGTGTGGCAATCCTGGGCGTCGTGGAAAATATGAGTGGCCTTATCTGTCCGGGCTGCAATACAGAGATCCCCATCTTCGGAATCGGTGGGGGAAAGAAGATGTGTGAACAGATGGGAGTTCCCTTCCTGGGGCGTGTCCCCCTTGAGGTGCCTCTCATGGAGGCAGAGGATGCCGGCAAGAGCTATCTGAGCATGCAACCTACAAGTCCTTCCTCTGCTGCATTGAAGGCAATTGCAGAGATAATCAACAGCGGAACTGCTGTCTCGTCCCATCGTTCAACCGATTTTGCCGGAACTGCTTCCTGTGCACCTTCTGCTTGTTCCTCATGCAGCAGTAACTGTCCATCCAGGAAAGGAGAGTAAGCATATGTTTGATCCGTTTTCGCAAGAAGGGGGGAGCAAGGAGACGAAGCATCTCATTTGGAAGTCCGGGCAGCGTCAGCGGGTCTTCAAGGGGCCCATCTTTGACATTTGTACCGTTCATCGTACCAGTACTGATGGACGGAGCTCTTCCTTTATAGAGGTGGACGCACCCAACTGGGTAACGATAATCCCTTGGTACCGTGACGAGCATGGTGTTCCCATGATGATCATGGAAGAGCAGTTCCGTCATGGTTCGAATACCGTTACCCGGGAATTTCCTGCCGGGGTGGTGGAAGAGGGTGAAGATCCCCTCGATGCAGCCCTCAGGGAGTTGCGGGAAGAGACAGGTCTTGCCGGTGGCAGGGTTACTGCCCTGGGGAATGTCAGTCCCAACTCCGCATTCATGAACAACCGGTCCTATTTCTATCTCGTCGAGGGGGCTGAGCATGTCACCGGACAGGAACTTGATCCGAACGAACAACTGGATGTGTTCTCTGTACCGGTAGCCCAGGTGGTTGCGGATATGGGCACCGGCATTTATGATAATGGTATTATGATGATTGCCTTGGGTTTCTTCCTTCGGGAGGCACAAAAGCGTCCTGAGTTGGTTGCCACACTAAAGAAGGAGTAATTGAAATGAAACGAATACGTCTTGTGTTGCCTGTAATGGCACTTGCCATGGTCGTTTTATTCTCTTCCTGTATGACAGGAAAGGATTTGGTAAGGACAATCGAGGTGAATGGAACCGCAAAGGTTACCGTCACTCCTGATATTGCTACGTTTTCCATCCAGGTCAGTGAACTGGGGAAGACCACTGAGGAAGCCCAGAGGTTTGCGAATGCAAAACTGGCACAGCTGCGCTCTGTTCTTGATGAGTATGGGATAGCTGAGGCTGATATCAAGACCACTTCACTGAACTTGAGGCCCAGTTACCGATGGGATGAAGGAGAACAGATCCTGGAAGGGCAGGTTGCAAGCCAGAGTCTTTCAGTGAAGGTACGTGACCTGAAGGCCCTTGGTTCCATTATTGACCAGATGGGGAAGGTCAGTGGTATCTACCTAAACTCTGTACAGCTTGACAAGGAGGACAAGAGTGAAGCACTAAAGCAGGCACGATTGGAAGCAATCGGGAATGCAAAAGCAAAAGCCGAGCTCTATGCAGAAAGTTCATCCATGCAGGTTGGATCCCCCATCACCATCAGTGAATACTCCGTTGCTAGCAACCCCTATAATACAAGGATGAAGATGGAAGCAGCCTCTGCTGTTGCTTATGACATGGCTACCGAGATTCCTGCAGGATCCATGGAAGTCTCTTCTACGGTTTCGATTGTGTATGAGATGTACTGATATAAAGCAATAGAGTGGTAGCAATTTGTTCATAAACAAAGAAATGAAAAAAAGTCTTAAAAGGACTTAACAGACAAGGTTTTTGTTGATATAGTGTAAATGTCCAAACGAGTGGGCGAGTAGCTTATGTCATATACTCTCTCCCACCGTGTATCTTGTCGTTGTTTCCCCCTCATTATGAGGTAACGGCAGATGCAGGCCGCGCATATGCGGAACTCCTTCAAGGGTGCAAGCTTGAGGGAGTTTTTTTTGGCTCTTCAGTTGATCTCGATGCTCTCTATACATGAACATTTTTTCACCTATCTTCATGGGCGTATTCTCAAATATTCTAGACGTAGCACGTCATACGTGTTAGTCTGTATTTGAAAATGAGGGATTAGCCATGAAAACAACTGTCCGTACCAAGAAAACCCTGGCAGAGCAGACTGCTGATCGTTTGACAGAAACCATCATGAATGCTGAGTTCAAGACAGGGCAGCAGCTGCCCAGTGAATTCCAGCTTGCAGAAAAACTGGATGTTGGTAGGGGTACCATCAGGGAAGCGATCAAAATCCTGATATCCAGGCATGTTGTTGAGATCAAGCGGGGAACCGGTACGTTTGTAGCCGAAAGGCCGGGTCAGGTCGAGGACCCGCTAGGTCTGGCTTTCATCAAGGACAAGAAGAAACTGTCTATGGACCTGTATGAGATGCGCCTTATGATCGAACCCCAGATTGCTTCTCTCGCTGCCAGACGTGTAACCAAGGAAGGGATGATGAAGATTGAGGCATCCTTGCTGGCAATAGAGGCGAATATTGCAAGAGGGTTGCCTTGGACAGATGAAGATATCGCTTTTCATGAAACGATAGCACAGGCATCAGGCAATCAATTGGCATCAACGCTTATTCCGATCATCCATTCTGCTGTCAAAATCTTCGCTTACTTGTATGGAAAACCTCTCACCGAGACAACCATTGCAACACACCGTGAAATCTTGGACGCCATCAGGGCCAAGAATCCCGAACGTGCTGAGATTGCCATGAGAAAACACCTACAACGAAATAGAGTCTACGCTGAACACCTTAGAGAGACTACAGGAGACAATGCATGAGGGAAAATACCTACGACATCCTTATCATAGGGGGTGGAGTCATCGGATCATCTGTTGCGAGGGAACTTTCCAGATACCATCTTAGGATTGGTGTACTTGAGAAAGAGCTCGATGTGGCGTGCGGCAATTCTTGCAGGAATACCGGTATGCTTCATGCGGGTTTCACGTACAAGCCTGGTTCCCTGAAAGCCGAGTGTGCGGTGGAAGGGAATCGTGAGTTTGACCAGGTGGCAAAGGAACTGGATATACCCTTCAAGCGTACTGGCAAAGTGGTGGTAGGCTTTAGTGATGAGGACAGGCAAAACATCCTCAAGTTCAAGAGAATCGGTGAGTTGAACGGGGTGCGAGGCCTGGAGATGATCGACAAGGCCAGGCTGAACCAGATCGATAACAGCGCTGGGGGAGAGTTTGCCCTATACAGCCCAGATTCTGGCATCCTTAATCCGATGTTGTACACCATAGCCCTCGCAGAGAATGCCCATCAGAACGGTGTGGACTTTTTCTTTGACAGTGAAGTCAAGGCAATCAAAAGGCAGGGGGAGTACTTTCAGGTCTCAGCTGGTGATTCGGTTTTCTCCAGCCGCTGGATTGTAAACTGCGCCGGGATGCATTGTGTAACCATTTCGGAAATGCTGGGCTTGCATGGTCACCAGGTGAAGGGCTTCAAGGGAGAGTATTATGTGTTGGACAAGAAAGCCAAGGAGTTCATGAATATCCCCGTCTATCCAGCACCCAATGCAAAAGGGGGCTTCTCCACCCACGCAACACCTACTGTCGACGGAAACATCTTGGTCGGCCCTGATTCCTATATCACCGAGAGCCCTGACGATTATGCTTGCACTCGCGATCATATGCAGGGTCTCGTAAAAGACGGGTCGGCGATATTCAAGCATATGAAGGCTGAGTATTTCATCAGGAATTTTGCCGGGACCCGTTGGAAAAGGATAGACCCTGAGACAGGTGAGGTTCTGGACTTCCTTATTGAGACCAGAGATGACCATCCAGGTGTGGTGAACCTGATCGGAATAGAGTCTCCCGGGCTTACCTGCGCCCTACCTATTGCCCGCCGGGTGGTGGCAAAGATACAGGAAAAGGAAGTACTGGAGGTAAACAATGATTTCAATCCATATCGCAAGGGAATTGTACGTTTTGCAGAACAGTCGAAAGAACGGCAGAAAGAACTCATAGCCACTGATCCTGACTATGGGGAAATCATATGTCGATGCGAAACTGTTACACGAGCTGAGATTGTCCAGGCGATCAACAATCCCCTTGGGGCGGTGACCTTGACGGGCATCAAGAACCGAACCCGGGCCTGCATGGGTAGATGCCAAGGGGGGTACTGTGAAACACGAATCACAGCCCTGATCCAGGAGCAGTGCAAAGTAAAAGAACCAGAGGTGATGTACCAACACAAGGGCTCTGGGATGTTCATCGGCAAGGTAAGGGAGGTCCTGGATGGAGAATAAGGATGTCATTATCATCGGAGGGGGCCCCGCCGGGTTGGCTGCCGCCGTCCAGCTGTACAAGCTTGGGATTACCAATATTCTGATCCTTGAGAGGGAAAAGCAATTGGGAGGTATTCTGCGGCAATGCATTCATGATGGATTCGGCCTTCAGCGATTTGGGGAATCATTGAGCGGCCCTGAATATGCCCAGCGCTTCATTGATGAGGTAAGAGAGCTGAACATTCCCTATATGACTGAGGTGACGGTAACCGAAGTAACTGCTGGAAGGATTGTGAACGCCGTCTCGAGAAGCGGTGTGCTGGAATTCCAGGCCAAGGCGGTAGCCTTGACCATGGGTTGCAGGGAACGGACACGTGGTGCAATCAGTATTCCAGGGACCAGGCCCGCAGGAGTCTATACTGCAGGGGTTGTACAATCCTATATGAATCTAGCGAACATCATGCCGGGAAAAGAGGTGGTGATTCTAGGCTCCGGTGACATCGGTCTGATCATGGCCCGTAGGTTGACCCTTGAGGGGGCACATGTAAAAGCTGTTCTTGAGGTCCAGCCCTATGCGAGTGGTCTGCCACGCAATATCGAGCAGTGTCTCAATGATTATGGAATTCCTCTTCTTTTAAGCCATACTGTGGTTGATATCAAAGGACACGCCCGCCTTGAAGGCGTAACCGTAGCACAGGTCGATGAACAGTATCGACCGATTCCGGGAACAGAACAAGCCTACAGTTGTGATACGCTTGTTCTCTCTGTAGGCCTCATCCCTGAGAATGAGCTTTCCCTTGGAGCCGGTGTTGTGCTCGATTCAATGACCAAAGGAGCTGTGGTGGATGAGCATTACATGACAAGTTGCGCTGGTATCTTCGCCTCTGGCAATGTCCTGCAGGTCCACGATCTCGTGGATTTCGTCTCCACCGAGGCTGAACGCATGGCCCATTCCATACAAGCATATCTCCGATCTTTCTCATTTGGGATGGCAGGAATTGAGATTGCTGTCGACGCCTCTGTAGCCTATGCAGTTCCGCAAAAAATTACTGGTAAGAAGGACTTTACGCTTTCCCTGAGGCCGAAGAGGCCGGGTCGTGGTTGTACAGTTCTCGTGAAACAGGGAAATGAGACCATCACCAGCAAGAAGTTCGCCAAAGTCCTGCCCGCTGAGATGATCCAGCTTCCCGTCTCTGCAGAAAGGATTAATCCAGAGAAAAACTTGGAGATAACCATTATATGAGAAGAGAGTATACCTGCATCATCTGTCCCATTGGCTGTGATATGGTCGCTGAGATTGAAGATAATGAAATGATTTCCTTGACTGGCAACAATTGTGCCAAAGGCAGATCGTATGTACAGCAAGAGCTGACCGATGCAATGCGTACCCTCTCAACTTCCGTAGTCGTAAAGGGAGGAGAATTGCCCGTTGCAAGTGTCCGATTGAACAGGCCTGTGCCCAAGGCCAGCCTTTTCAAGGTGATGGTTGAGGCAAAAAAGGTGATCCTGCTTGCACCGGTAAGGATCGGACAGGTGGCTTTGAAAGACGTAGCTGGAACCGGTGCAGACCTGGTCGTTACCAAGCATGTGGATGTGATTCATTGAATAGGTAGGATTGACTACTCCCTGCTTCGCTTATAGGCATTTCTCTTGCGCCAAAGATGAGCGAACATGAACTTCTCTCCCTTGTTCCTATCCTGTTTTTCCAGATATGCAAGGATTTTCCTGTGTTCTTCCTGGGTCTGTTTCTTTCCTAGGTTGCTGAGGCGTTGGTAGAAAAGCAAGCTTGAGCGAGTTTTTCTTTTCAAGCAAAGAAAAGTCTCTATAAGTATTGACTGGTTTGGTTATTCTATTATACATAGTATAGATATGGGAAAGCGTACTTGTTTAATCATGGCTTTCATCTTGTTTGTACTTACTTTGCTCCATGCAGATATAACAGCAACTTATGTGTCTCAACCCTTTCTGGGTTTTAAGTTGGGTCCAGATATCTCAACTTCTCTTACCCCAGGCAATACATTTTCATCAGACAAGTTGGTTGCCCATATTGGGACACTGGAGATAACAGCTATCAATGAAGGCCTGATGCGTCCCTATCTTGATGCCTCCGATTTTGATCGTCCCTATATGTTTCGTGGACAATTCAATACTTGGGGAGGAGGTGTCCAGGATACAGAGTTTTACATCTATGCCTTCACATCCCTCAGCTCCTCTCCCTTTCCTTTGTGGCTTGAAGATGGTTCTGAGGCTCTTGCAGGGGATTCAAATACAGTCATTGGGGTGAATCCTTTTGTGGTGGATTTCTTTTTTGTAAGCCACCATGATGCCCAATACTACGAGATGGGAGAGTTGTACGAGCTAGTGGAAGGAGTCATCGGGGGATTTAATGTAACAAAATTGGGGTATAATGAAAAAGGGAAGTGGATAGATGTTTACATTCCTGTTAATAACCAAGAACTTCCAGAGGATGGTTCCCCACCAGAAAACCCCGTTCCCATCATTGGAGACGTTGTTGGAGGGGATATCCCTTCTATTCCCTATGGGGGAGATCCTCCTCCAATCGATTATTTACTTTCCATCGAGAGCGTTGTTTCATTTGATATTGATGATGCCTATATTGGGTATACGCCTATACCCATAGCGAACTGTCAACTTACTCTTTACTATGCCAGCGGCAATGACAACGCTGTCTATATTACTTTTAGCAATTCATCTTTGCTTCCCTCGTTCCGCTTGCATCATACTGCAAGCGCAATCCCATATGTAATACCATATACGCTCTATTTTCTTGGAGAGCCGGTTGTTGGCAACGAATTGATCAGTTGGGAAGGGCTAGGGAATGGGTTGAACGAGACCTTAATAAGCGTAGGCAATATTGACCCTGTGGATGCTGAAAACGCACCTACAGGAGATTATCGTGATACCATTACGGTAGAGGTTGAATCAATTATGTGAGGTGACTACTCCCTGCTTCGCTTATAGGCATTCCTCTTGCGCCAGAGATGAGCGAACATGAACTTCTCTCCCTTGTTCCTGTCCTGTTTTTCCAGATATGCAAGGATTTTCCTGTGTTCTTCCTGGGTCTGTTTCTTTCCTAGGTTGCTAAGGCGTTGGTAGAAAAGCAAGCTGTTTGTATTCAGGTTCAGCCTGCTGAAGGTAGTGAGAAGGATCTCGTTTCCTGAAGAGCGAACCATCTCCAGGTGGAATTTGAAGTGTAGGTCGCTGAATCGCATTACATCACTCGGGTCATCCATATCACATGTATCCATCTCATCGAGAATGGCGCTGAATGGGGCAATATCTACTGCATGTTCACAATTCAAGCGGAAGGCTAGGCTTTCCAGGTATGTTCTGACTTCTGCAATGTGTTGGTAATCCTTGACTGTCAGCTCCTTCACATAGGACCCGCTCTGGGGTAGTACCGATACAAAGCCATCTTGCTCAAGGCGCTTGATTGCCTCCCTTACAGGGGTCCGGCTACAGTTGTATTCAACCGAGAGGGAGTTTTCACTAAGCTTGCTGCCAGGAATATATTCATTCTTCAGGATCTTATCCCTGATATCATGGTATATCTGGTCGATTATAACTGTCTTTGTTGCCATAATGCTCCTATTCTACCACTGTTGTGGCCCTTCTCAAAGATGCTTAAATCAGAACAGTCTTTGTCTATAGATCATAGTAAACTGGAATACTAGAAAAATAATAGAAAGATGAGGGACAGAATCAGATTCGCCTCTGGTCGATTGTCTGTAACCTCTCACATAGATGTATATCCATCTACCAGATGCATGTTCTGGAAGGCTTGGTTCCTCAGCCTGCCTTCGTAGTTATAAGGATCCTCCTATGGACTTGTTCACTTCGACGGTGTATGTGTTCATTGGCCCGGTGGAGTAGGGGTTGCTTGAGACATCCCATCAGCTGGGTATCTATACATTTGTCCTACAATTACTCGCTTTCTTAGTATGGTAAGGATATCCTTGGGTACAGAAAATGAAAAGAATCTAATACAAATCTTTCCTCGTCAGACCTGCTGTACAGCGTTGAGTACACAAACTAAAACTTTATAGATAAATAAATAATGTACTTGGTAAGAATAGAGAGTAAGTAGGCAATTTCTCATGTTTGGACTCTTTCCTGATGCATTTTCTGTAAAAAATGTTTGACAGATGAAATTTTCCGTTTAATACTGACTTTGTAGTACAAACTACAATATCGTAAAAGGAGATCAATATGAAAAAACTTACTGCAATTGTATTGCTGCTGAGCTTATGCTTGGGAGTATTCGCAGCAGGTACACAAGAGGTGGCACCTACTGCAGCCGCTTGGGAAGCCCAAGGCACTCCTTTGGCCGATGTGCGCATCCGCCAAGCACTCCGTCTGGCCATTGATATGGAAACCATTGTCGATGAACTGTTTGAAGGAAAAGCCCAGAGAGCAGTGGCAATGACCAGTCCTGGTTCATGGTTGGCCGATGGATTGGATCCTTATACCTACGATCCAGAGAAGGCAAAGGCTCTTCTGGATGAAGCAGGCTGGCCGAAAGACTACACCTTGGATGTCGTCTATTACTATGGCGACCAGCAGACTGTAGATTTGATGGCCATCATCCAGCAGTACTGGGCAGCTGTTGGCGTCAAGTCCTCATTCCGCAAACTGGAAGGTGACCTTGCCAGTCAGTTGTGGGTACCCCCTGCCGATCGCAAGAATGGTCCTTCAGCTGTGAAGTGGGACCTTGCCTATGCAGCAGTCGCAGCCTTGAGCGAGAACGAGTTCTACGACCGCTTTGAGAGTACTGCCAGCAACAACTCTTCCATTCCCTGGCAGGAAGGCCTGGATGAACTGGTACAGGCAACCCGCGCAACAGCTGATGTTGAGAAGCAGAAAGCAGCATTCAAGGCATTGCAGCGTGAGATCAATGAGAACATGTACAACATTCCTTTGTACCACCAGCTCTCGTTCATCTACACCAGCAATAAGCTTGACATTGCAGGAAGTGATTTGGGCAACGACCAATTCAGCTTCAACAAGAACATCCTTGACTGGAAGATCGACAGCAAGGACGGCATGATGTACACCAATGGTGGACCGATGGAGTTCTATGAAGCTCCCATGGTAAACCCTGGTCTCTACCTCTATCAGGAGCTGTTGTTTGACAAGTTGATCAACGCCGATGCAAACCTGACACCCACCGATGGCATGCTTGCAAAGAGCTACAGCGTAAGCCCCGACGGGATGCAAATTACCTTTGACTTGCGCAGTGATGTGAAGTGGCATGACGGCGCAGCTTTCTCTGCGAAAGACGTCGTGTTCTCCATTGAGTACTTCCTCAAGACCCCTGGTTTGAACGCCGTTGCACTCAATACCTTCAAGTCAATCAAGGGTGCTTCCGCCTACGTAGATGGCTCAGCTTCTTCGGTCAGCGGCATCAAGGTTGACGGTAACAAGGTTACCATTACCTTTGAGACCCTCGACCCCAATGCACTGCTTACCTTCAGTCAGTGGCCGATGCTCCCTTCCCATATTCTGAAAGGAAGCAACCCGGTGACATTCCAGCAGAATGCATTCTGGCAGAAGCCCGTGGGAACCGGTCCGTTCAAGGTAAAGGAAACTGTACTGGGTAACTATGCAATACTCGAGCGCAATGCTTCCTACTACCGAAGTGGAACAGGAAACATCAAGACCATCTTCATGAATGCCAGCAGTGAAAACGACAGCAACCTCGTGAAGAATGCCGAAAGTGGTCGAATTGACTACGCTTGGAGCAAGAGCGTCGCTGACTCTCTCTCCATCGAGAAGATTAGCCACATGACAGTGACTCCGGTAAACATCCGTTATACGCGTGTGTTCTGGGTGAACCAATTCGCCCACCCTGCGAACATCAAGTAGCAGTGTGGAATGGCAGGTGGCTGTGAGGTACACTCACAGCCATCTTCCTTCATTTTCTTCAAGAGGTTACAACTGTGATAGCATTCATCATCAGAAAATTCCTGCTGCTGATTCCCATGCTCTTGGTTATCAGCTTCCTCATCTTCCTTGGTATTGAACTCATGCCGGGTGATGCGGTCGATTTCATGATCCCCCCCGATGCACTGGCAACCATCAGCCCCGCTGAGCTGGATATCCTGCGTGCAGAACTCGGACTTGACGACCCGTTCATGACCCGCTACGTCTCCTGGATAACCAATCTGGTGCAAGGCGATTTCGGCTATAGCCTGCAAAGTGGTGTTGCCGTCAGTGAGTTGCTGGCAAATACCCTTCCAGCTACCTTGGAACTGTCGATTGCAGCCCTCTTGATCTCCACCTTATTGGGGAGTTTGCTGGGTGTTGTCTCTGCCCTGAACAAGGGGCGTATTGGAGACAATGTACTTACCGTCGCCGGTATGGTGGGGGTGGCCATTCCCCAGTTCCTCTTCGGCCTCATTATGATTGTGCTCTTCGTATTCAAGCTGGGCTGGCTTCCGGTGGGTGGACGCATGACACCGGGCAATGAAGCGTTCTTCCAGCGTCTCGACCACCTCATCCTCCCTGCAATTGTCCTGGGTCTTTCGATGACAGCAGGTGTCATGCGCTATTCAAGGGCAAGCATGCTCGACTCCCTGAACAAGGAGTTCATCAAGACTGCACGCAGCAAGGGGCTGCCTGAGTGGCGGGTGAACCTGGTGCATGGACTGCGCGTGGCAATGACCCCGGTGGCCGTCCTCATCGGCTTCCGACTTCCCATGCTCATCGGCGGCTCGGTGGTAATCGAGCAGGTCTTCCAGTGGCCTGGGGTAGGGCAGATGTTCGTAGCTGCCGTACGCAGCCAGAACACGCCCATCATCATGATGGTTGCATTCTTTAGTGTCCTTATTGTCTTGATCGCCAGTATCCTGGTCGATATCGCTACTGCCTTGCTCGATCCCCGAGTCAAGCTCTCCTAGGAGGCCCCTATGGCAAACAAAGCGCTGCAACGCAAAATGGATCGCCTTCTCCTTCTCGAGGAACAAGGCAAGCTCTCCTCTTCCAATACCAGCCGTACCCTGCGTAAACTCGCCGCCAATCCCTTGGCAATTATTGGACTGGTTCTCTTCGTCCTCATGTTCCTTGCCTGTATCGCGGCTCCCCTGATCAGCTCCTACGGGCCGAATACCATCGACCTGCGCAACCGTCTCGTCCCTCCCGGGGAGGGGCATCTGCTCGGAACCGATCAGATCGGGCGTGACATCTATACTCGTATTCTCTATGGCGGACGTATCTCCATCTTTGTGGGACTCGGCTCAGCTCTGGGAGCAGCGCTCATCGGAGTCTCTCTGGGCACCTACGCCGGGTACCGACGAGGGATGCTCGATGCCACGGTCATGAAGGTGAGTGAGATCATGATGAGCTTCCCCCAGATCATTCTGGTCTCCATTTTGGTAACCATCGTGGGGCAGAGCCTCTGGAACCTCATTCTGATCTTCATCCTTACCGGATGGCCAAGCATGTACCGTATGGCCCGTTCCCAGATGCTCAGTATTCGGGAGCAGGAGTACATCCAAGCCTTGCAGGCATTCGGGATCAGCAAGTTCGTGATCAGCTTCAAGCATATGCTTCCCAATGCCATCGGTCCCATCTTCGTCAACATTACGCTCTCCACTGCGATGTTCATCCTACAGGAAGCAGCCTTGAGTTTCCTTGGTCTTGGTGTTCCCCTGGAGCAGGCTACCTGGGGAAACATCCTCAACGTTGCCCAGGACCTCAACATCCTGCGTGATGCGTGGTGGGTATGGCTCCCAGTCGGTTTGGTCATTACCATCTTTGTCATGGCCATTAACTTCATCGGTGACGGTTTGCGCGATGCTGCCGACCCCACTCAGGTAGGTTGATATGGAACAGAATGTCGTACTGGAAGTAAAAGACCTATGTGTCAATTTTTATACCAACCAGCGGTGCAACAAGGCACTGCGTAATGTCTCCTTCTCCATGAGGAAAGCCAGGACACTCTGTATTGTGGGTGAGTCGGGCTGTGGAAAGAGTGTAACAGCCAACTCCATCATGCAGCTGCTCCCTGAGCTCAGCCGTATAGAGAATGGTACCATCACCTACTATGGAGCGGAGGGCCCTGTCTCCATTGAAAGCCTCAAACGCAACGGGCGGGTCATGCGAGGCCTCCGAGGACAGGAGATCGCAATGATCTTTCAGGATCCCATGACTGCGTTGAACCCGGTGTTTACCGTAGGGTTCCAGATTGATGAGATGCTGCGCAACCACAAGCCCCTGAGCAGGAAGGAGGCAAAAGAGAACTCCATCCGCTTGCTCAAGGATATGGGAGTCCCTCTTCCTGAGCAGCGGGTACATGAGTATCCGCACCAGTACTCCGGAGGCATGCGACAGCGTGCCATGATCGCCATGGCCATGGCGTGTGAGCCGAAGGTGCTCATCGCCGATGAACCTACCACTGCCCTGGATGTGACCATCCAGGCCCAGATCTTCGAACTCATGCTTGCCCTCAAGCGTGAGAAGGAGATGGCAATTCTCCTGATCACCCACGATATGGGAGTGGTTGCTGAGATGGCTGACGATGTGGCGGTGATGTATATGGGCAACATTGTGGAGAGTGGGACGGCCGAACAGGTGATGGCCTCTCCCTCCCATCCCTATACCAAAGCTCTGCTTGAGTCCATTCCCGTGCTGGGCAAGGGGAAGAACCAGAAGCTGGAGCCCATCAGGGGTACCACCCCTGACCCGTACAACCGTCCAGTGGGGTGCCAGTTTGCTCCTCGCTGCGACTATGCCACGGAGCAGTGTCGTCAGGCCATGCCTGATGAGACCAACATCGACCAGGACGGACACATGGTCCGCTGCTTCAACTACAAGGAGCTGCTCAATGGCTGAGAATCGTGAAGTTCTGATGAAAATTGAGAACTTGAAGACCCACTTCCCGGTGAAGAAGGGAGTCTTCAAGCGGACCGTCGGGCACGTGAAGGCCGTCGACGGGGTGAATCTTGAGATCTATCGGGGCGAGACGCTGGGAATAGTTGGTGAGTCAGGGTGTGGAAAGACCACCTTGGGTAAATCGCTCTTGCGTCTTACCCAACCAACCGAGGGCAAGGTCACCTATGCATTTCCTGACGGGAAGAAGGATGTACTGCAGCTCAAGGGATCTGAGTTGGATGAAGCCCGTAAGCGCCTCCAGATTGTCTTCCAGGACCCGTACTCCTCCTTGAATCCCTCCTTTACCATTTTCGGTTCCTTCAACGACCCGTTGAAGAAGTTCGGGGTGAAGAGAAAGAAGGAGCGTGAGGATTTGGTTGCCCGCCTGCTTTCTGATGTCAATCTTCCCCGCGACTACATGACCCGGTATCCCAATGAGTTCAGTGGAGGGCAGCGACAGCGTATCGGTATTGCACGTGCTCTTTCGGTGAATCCTGAGTTGATCGTCTGTGACGAGGCGGTCTCCGCCCTTGATGTTTCCATCCAGGCACAGGTGCTGAAGTTGCTCAAGAAATTGCAGGCTGAACGCAACCTTACCTATCTCTTCATCACCCATGACCTGTCGGTTGTGGAGTACATTGCCGACCGCATCGCGGTTATGTACCTGGGCAAGGTGGTGGAACTTGCTTCCACCGAGGAGTTGTTCAAGCACACTACACACCCCTACACGAAGGCGCTGCTTTCAGCAATCCCCATTGCTGATATCACCAAGAAGAAGAAGCGCATTCCCCTGCAGGGGGATGTGCCATCTCCGGTGAATCCACCCTCGGGCTGTCCGTTCCATCCACGGTGTTCGTTCTGCCAGGAGCGGTGTAAGCAGGAAGTACCCCAGTTGCGACCGCTTTCCATCGATGGGTCCACCCACTATGTAAGTTGTCACTTTGGCGAGCAGTTTGCCGCAGGCAATATCCCTTCATGAGTCATATTTTCAAGGAGTCTACTACTATGCATACAAAATCCAGTGTTTCACACATCAAGGGTGTCATCCCTGCAATGTTCAGTACGTTCGATGAGAACGAGCAACTCGACCTGAAGCGTGCCCGCGTCCTGGTCGATTATTTGATCGGGGAAGGGGTGCACGGTCTCTATATTACCGGCAGTACCGGGGAAGGGTTCCTCATGAGTGATGAGGAACGCAAAGCGTTTGCCCAGGCTGTGGTCAGCCATGTGAATAAGCGTGTGCCGGTCATCGTACATGTGGGGGCTATCGGGACATTGAGGAGCATTGACTTGGCAAGCCATGCACAACAGATCGGGGCCGATGCCATCAGCAGCGTTCCCCCGTTCTACTACCACTTCAGCGGCGATGAGATCTACCGCTACTACAGTGATATCTCCTCTGCCGTCGATCTTCCCATGATTGTCTACAACATCGCCCTCGCCGGATTGATGGACAATTCATTGGTCCTTCGCCTTGCTTCCATCGATGGGGTGTGCGGGTTGAAGTTCACTGGAACCCAGCACCATGACATGGCTACGCTCAAGGGAGAACTTGGTCCCGATTTCATGATCTATTCCGGTTGCGATGAGATGGCAACTCAGGGATTGCTTGCCGGCGCTGATGGGATTATTGGTTCCTTCTACAATATCATTCCCGATACGTTCGGAGAAATCTATCATCTTTGTCAGCAAGGGAAGTATCAGGAGGCATTCGAGATCCAGAAGATTGCCACCAGTTTCATTCTCAAGGCTGTCAAGCACGGCCATTTTGGTGTCATGAAGCAACTTATGATGGATACTGGCATTGATGTCGGGTATGTGCGTCGTCCCTTTGTCCATCCCGATAGCCAGGTTATGGATGAGGTATGGTCCTTCCTTGATACGCTCCAGCAGACCCATGGATATATCCATATGGGGTTTGTGTCCAAAAGGAGAAAATAGCTCGATTGAAAAGAACGGTATAGTTGGTTATTATAAGGGAATTTAGGTTGGAAAGTAGGAAGTGGCATGAAGAATCTGAAGAACAAGAAACTGTATTTGCAGGTCTATGAGGAACTCCGTGGGTATATTGTGCAGAACAATCTACGCCCTGGGGACAAGCTTCCGACTGAGATGGAGATGGCTTCCGCCCTTGGTGTCTCGCGCAATGTGCTGCGCGAGGCGATCAAGACGCTGGAGATCATCGGGGTTGTCTCAAGCAAGCCCGGGGTAGGAATAGTCGTCAACAGTTTCAATTCCAACTTTCTCTCCAGTGTCATTTTCCTGAATCTTATCGGGGATGATGTAGATTTGGTCAGCCAGTCCCAGCAGGTACGCAAGGTCCTGGAGTTGGGCTTCGCTCGCGAGAGCTTCGACTCCATGACCAATGGGCAGATTGCTGAGCTTGAGAAGATTCTCAGTACGATGAAAACGGCTGACAGTCATATTGATTTCTATACCTTGGATGCCAACTTCCATAAGGTGATATTGAGGAATATCAAGAACGATGTGCTTATTGCCTTTGTCGATTCTGCCTGGAGCTGTGACCGCTACTACCGCTCCAAGTTCATCGACGATGGCAATCTCCGCTATGACAAGCACAAGCGTATCCTCGATGCCCTCAAGGCCCGTGACTTTGAGGCGTTTGAGGCAGCACTTATCTACCACTTCTCTTACAACTTCAAGGAGTCGATCGGGGTCAGGGAGGCGTAGGATAGGAGGGGCATGCGTTCGCATCGTTACAGCTTCGATACTATCACTACATGAAATAACCGAGAGTCAAATTCCGTAAGAAGAATTCTATAAGTCTCATATTGAAAACCTAGCGTCACGTTATTTGGATGGTTCTTGTTTCGTCTTCCTTCTCGAAATCCGATCTAGCTCTTGCTGAATGGAGTAATTTCTTCAATTACCCTTGGATTATTCCACACTCTTGAGACAGCATCTTGTAATTGTATTGCTTTATGACTATTCAACCCTTGATGGAAAAGGTTCTCGGTTCTGAGTCCGAGGTATGTCGGTTGAAATGATGGTACAAATTGCACAATTTTCTTGAAAATATTGAACAGAAGTGAGGGTATTTCATTGTAAAACCTTAAAAGCAATAAGTTGTGAGAAGAAGATCTGTTGCAGATGCCTCTTGATGAGATGGCACTCTCTAGTCTGGCCTATGGTAGTGATGGCCTTATCGGCAGCTTCTACAATGTCATTCCAGAACTGTTCATTGGTCTCTATAATGCATATAAGAGAGATGACTGGGAACAGGCTAAGCTCTTGCAGCGCCAGGCTGATGCCATCATCTTCTGTGTCCTAAAGTATCCCATGCATGCAAGCATGAAGTGTATGCTCAACTGGATTGGTTGTGATGCAGGAACCGTGAGAAAACCTTTCTCTTCACTTGATGGTGAAGCGGAAAAGAATCTCAAGAAAGAACTCCGGATAATTCGTGATGCGTATGGCATCAAGGACGTAGCGGTATTGGAAGCGCTCTAACAATCCCTTCCTAGATTTGTTTGGGTATCCCCCAGTTGTGTGAGTACACAATTGGGGGAATTTAGTAAGGAATGTAAGAACGTCTCTTCGTTTGTATTACTATTATACTCTATTTCCTGAATACACCCTTGATCGTCAGAGAAGTTGTCAGGGAATCTTCAGTGTTGTCTTGCAAAGAATCATAATACTCTGTCTTTAGTGATGCTGATGCCACGAACATCCCGAATTGTTTATCTAGTTCAAATCCTCCAGATACTCGATAAGCCTCGAGTGATGACTTGAAAGCTTGGTCAAGAGAAGCACTGATACGTACAGTATTAAAGAACGTATCCTTGATCGAAAGAGACGAGTCATAGCCATAAGTAATCAAGCTATCATCTTCAGTGCTCCAGGCTTGGTCAAAACCAAGGGAGAGCACATAGCGATCGAATCCTAAACTGTTGGTCAAGGCATACGAGTACTCAAAGAATGATGTATCAGAATCTACACCATCAATACGTGATTGTATTACATAGGAATCCTTTGTTTGAGCCCCAACATTTGTTGAAATGGGACCAATTTTGTATTGCCCACTTCTCCATCGGGCTTCACCCGTATGGGTAATTGTTACATCATTTTTTGTAGAGGTAAGAATCGAGGATTCAACCGTATTGTTGGGGGCCTTTTCTGCAAGTTTTTCTGCAGTGTTGGTTGCAAACGTAAACGAATAATTCACACTTACAGTACCAAGAAGCTTGCTCTGAGGTGTATCAAACCCAACTTGTGCAGTATGTAGAATGGTAGAGATATCGTTAGCAGAAACGGTGCTCGTAGATAGAAGATCAGGTTTTACCAAAGCAATGATGTCATTGAAGAGGATATCTGCAATGGTATCTTTATCGTATGAGTACCCTCCTCGTACCATAAAGTCCCCAACGCTCTTTTCAGAGAATACCCCAAATGTGAAGATGTCTGTTTCCACGGATGAGCCAAGGCTTCTAAATGCAGCATCTGTCTTTCGAACCCAAGCTTCTATTCCAAGGGAAGGAATGGTCATATCAACTCCGTAGCTGATACCCCACAAATCCTTGTCGACAATTCCCGCAATCAATCCATTGGAGGGTAGGAAGTAATCCAACACTGGGAATATTGCGTGCACTGTATCGATATAATCGATATAGGAGTCAAGGTTAGGGCCTCCTTGGGATTCCAAGTCACTTGCTAACTGGTTCACATCGAGAATGGTGCTTGCATCCTGGTTGTACAGAGAAAAGGAGAAGGACGCATCAATCGTAAACGTTTTGGTGTGAACACCTGTTCCTAGTCCCATGACCATATTCTGGTCAGGAGGGGTAGTGAGCACATCATACAGTTCCCCAATCTGAGAGGTTGCACCATTTTTCTTGAGCTCAGTATACCGACCCTGAAGTGCGCTAATAAAGGAAAGATTTGTTTGGAAATACCACAATTCCTTAGCTTTTACTCCTACTTGGAAACCAAGGAAGTTTTTCGGCCATGCTACTTGATATAGTCCAAGATCTGTAAGGCCTTTTCCTACTTTCATCTCAAAGAAGGGGAGATCTATTGCCAAAGCAGTTCCTCTGAACCCCAATTTATTGATGGTCTCCGGCTGGAAATTGAGTTCTTGGTCTCCAAAAGTATAGGTAATGATGGGGTCAAAGAACGAGACCTTCAGCAATAATCTGTTATCATTCTCATACTTTCTTGCTATCTCTCCTGTGTAATCAAATTCATTTGCGAAGTTGAGAGGATTGTACAAATTCAGGATATTTTGAAGATCAGCCACTAGTGTGTTTGGGTAGGCCTCAAAGATTTCTTCTACCGAAATTGAGTCACTCAAGCTAGCTGCCACTTGGAGGGAGATCGGCCCTGCCTTAAGGTAAGTGTCACCTCCAAGTTCATAACTTACATTCAATTGATGGTTCTGATCAGCAAACACTGTTGGAACATCCAGAGTCTTTTCACTCTCCCCCAGACCAAGTATGTATTCGAGTTCAATACTGCTTTGATACGAGGCATCAGCGACAAAGACTGGAGCTTTCTTTGCTCCTATCTTGAAGCGATACTCCTCCGTGCTTGTGTTCTCGTATCGGTCCTTCATGGAAACTGTAACCACACTTTCTTCTTGCCCAGTAGGTTTTACCAAGAAAGAAAGGTACTGTCCAAAGGCTCCTGAGTGAATTGCTTCTTGCCCATCAATTGTAATAGAAAAACTTGATAGGGCACTCTCGTCCTCTATCTCAAAGACAACCAACTGTTGTTCTTCCGCCACCAAATCAAAGGTAGTTGGGGACACGAGCTTCAGCGTTGGTGGGGTGATGTCCTGAATCAGACGGACTTTTTCTGTTCCTATTTGTGGTGTGCGGTAAACCGTTCCCTCTGTATTTTTCATTACTGAGAAATACGTCAGTTCCTCTCCCGTCAGGTATGTATAGGGAACCTTTGCTATCCACTCATCCCGCTCAGGCATGAACTCAGAGTAGAGAGGTTCCCTTGCTCCTGTTTGGTAGAAGAAGAACCGAGCTTCAGAAATGGTGCCTTCACTCTGTGCTGGTATGAGTTTGACCATAAGGTTGCGATAGGCAGGAATTTCCGTTGGGATGTCGACATTCAGAGCAAACAAGGAGGAACTTATTAAGATGCTTACCAATAGTATTATTAAATATTTCTTCATCATGGTCCTCCTTATCGGCCACTC
Organism: uncultured Sphaerochaeta sp.; assembly: GCF_963677075.1. Classification (NCBI taxonomy): domain Bacteria; kingdom Pseudomonadati; phylum Spirochaetota; class Spirochaetia; order Spirochaetales; family Sphaerochaetaceae; genus Sphaerochaeta; species uncultured Sphaerochaeta sp. The sequence goes on from NZ_OY781873.1 coordinate 1,326,190, forward strand.
TCAGCGTTTGCTCCAAGAAAGGAGTTCATCTCATCTTCAATCATGCTACTTGGGGGAGCACCTCCTGCTCCTGGGCCAAATGGGTCAGGAATTTCAGAAGGTAAGAATGTATCTATTGGCCTACCTAGATCGAAGTAATCTGTCTCTGCTTGCTCTTCCTCTTGTTGACCAGAGGGAGCTGCACTATCTCCTCCTTCCTCTTGAGAACCACTGGGTTCCTGATCATTAGATATTGCGGCTACTTGGGTCTGTTGCTCTTGTGGCTCATCTGCTTCGGGAAGTCCAATAATCTGCACCATTTTCAGTGCATTCGCAATCGATCCATCTTTGCCGACAACCTGTACAGCAATGATATGCTCACCACCACTGAGATTTGGATGGTTGGCAAATGAGAGTATGTTCCCAACGTCTATAGAACCATTTAGGTGAGAACTCCAGGTGAAGGACTCAGGCGCAAGAACCGTACCATCCCTGTCTGTTCCCTTAGCAGTTAGTGTAACATCGGCTCCTCCTCGCACTACTAAGAGCTCATCACCTCCTTCTATAGAGACTTCTATTTGCTGGAGTACCTGCAGCGTGATGGTATTGCTGGCAAGCAGCTGTTCTCCATTATATGCCTCTACGGTGATTGATCGACTTCCTGCCTGCAAGTCAGCCTCACCGAGGTCGAGCATTGCCCCAGTTCCAATGGGTTCTGTTGATAGGTCGCTCTTCCAGAATATCTTGTCTACTCCCTCGAGGTCAGAGGTGTCAGCAGTAATCTGTACGGTATCAACGGTCTTATCAAAAATCTCAGGAGCACCTACAATATAGATCCCTTTTGGCTTTTCATAGAGATTTATACTGGTCTCTGACTCCTTGAACACACCATCTTCCAAAATGCTAACCGTGATAAGATAGACGCCTTCTCTTCCAAACTGATTGGCTGGAATGGTGGTTTTTGCAGTTCTGGCATCATCACTCAGTTCCCAAGTTACAGAGCGCACAATCTCGTTGATTGTGATACTTATTGCGGGCTCGGTAAAACCAGTCATGGAAAGCGTCACATCCACATCTTGACCAACCCGGTAAATAGTACTTGCAACTGGATCAAGTATTTCCAGCGTCGCATCAGAGGTTAGCTGTAGAGGAATATCTTTTCGCAAGATTTCAGTTCGCTCTTCACCGAGCATTGTCCTGTCACTCAGGATCATGGACACAATGGCAGGTTCTCTCTGGAAATCCTTCAATTCCTCATAGGCAAAGGAAGAAACTAAACCTTGTTTTTCAAGGATTTTGTTTCCTTGTCTGATTTGCCAGGATACCTGCGGGCTTCTCCCTCCTGTGAAGGAAACTGACATTGGCAGAGCAGGAGCATCTTCACTTATCAGATAGGTGGGGAGTCCATCATTCACTGCTACTGTCACTGCCTGGACTGCATCATAGAATTCAATAGAAACAGCATCTCTTCCTGAGAGTTGGAAATCGTCTGTGGCTTTTGCATTGATGTACATGATTCCTGGATTTGTGGAAGTATAGATCAAAGGATTCCCTTCCCCAATCAAGGTCCCATCATCCATTGACCATGTAACCGTTCCTGTATAAGTTTGATCATCTATTACATTTGCTGAGAGGATCAGCGGGGTACCTGTCTTGTATGCGTCTCCATCGACAATGCTTGTGATGGAAACAGAAGGCTCAGTATTTACCTTGAACTCAACAGATGCTTGTTCGCTTCTTTCTTCAATATGATAGACAGCTGAGAGAGTATACGTCCCACTATTGCTGGGCGCAACCATCTGTGTGGCATCTTCAACAGGGAACCCTGCAAGATACCAGTTCAGTTCCCCTTCCTCCCAATTATCCGGCAATCCCTGTAATGTAGGATTCAGTGGAATCCCTGCATTGACGATACTTCCGTGCGGCCAATTGATATTCAGATAGATAGGTTCGTTTTCTATACTCAGGAGTATTTGCTTTCGACCTCTCTCCCTGCCATTTGTGTCGGTGAACACGAGGCCTACCAAAACAGACCCTGTAGCTTCACTCGTGAACATTGCTTGCTTCGTTTGGAAGGTTTTCTTCGGAATACTCGGATCATCCAGATACTGGACTGTCCATGTATACGTTCCTTCCTCTCCTTGAGATAGAGATGCGAGGAGTGGAATTTCGAATCCTTTGTAATAGGTTGCACCTTCTTGAGGCGATAACAACTCCAAGGGTAGTGTAGTCTCAACAACCTTGAAGCTTGCAAGCTGGGTAGTGGTAGCTCCAAGCGAGTCTACTGTGCTTGCGACCAGCGTATGAGCACCTACATCCTTGCTGGAAAGCTCACGCGGATTTCCGCCAGAGAGTGTAAGGCCATCAAGGGCAAAGGTTATGGCTTGGTCAGTTGTCTGATCTTCACTATCACTTGCTGCTGCGGTCCAATTGAGCATGTCACCGGTGTACTGTATTTCAGGTACTGACAACATCAAAGAAGGAGGGGTGTTTCTATCAAGGAAGAAACTCAGCAACTGCTGTTTACTCCTTCCAAATGCAGATGTGACCAATTTCAGCTGAATCTCACCTTCGTATCCATTTGGATTAAAGTTAGCTTCAGGCCCTATCGCCACAATCTCATTGTTATGCATCCAATGGTATGTTGCCCCAGGTTCTCCCTTTGCGGAAAGTAAGATAGTGCTTCCATCTGCATAGAGAATGGTTTGTCCGTTCTTGGGATAAGTAATCTGGGGTGAGGCAATATCCCGAACAGTGATGGTTCTTGAAGAAGTGGTGCGGACCATCTCATTATGGTCATACTCACTATAAATCGTGTAAGTCCCTGGATTCTCTGCATCGAAGAGATAGGAAATTCCATTTTTATTGGTGCTGGTATTATTCACATACCACGTTATATGTCTTGCGGCATCAGTCACATTTACAGCAGAGCCTATTACCTTGTCTACACCAGCGAGGAAAGAAACGGAGGTGCCTACTACTGTTTCCATGGATTTGACAGGTTGCAGGAGATCGAGTTGGAAATCACTCTGTATTTCAACCGATATTTGTTCGGTTTTAATATTTCCCAGCACATCCTCGGCACTGACACTGATGGTATGTTTTCCTGGTTCCAATTTTCCAAGATTCACCGTTGTGTAATTGCTGTTTGGTACGACTCGGTTGTCTATACGCCATGTCAGACGGTTGATCTTACCCGTCAGTACTTCTGTACGAGCTATCACATTGACATCAGGCGATATTCTCTGTGCATCAGTAGGAGAGATGATAGCCAGTTCGAGGGGTTTGTACACGTTGATCGGTTTATATGCTACGCCTCCACGATCGAAAACATCAGAGGAATATATCTTAAGCATATGGTTCCCTTCGATGAGAGACGATAGGGTAAACATTCGATTAACAGGATTCCCATAATTCCGTCTGTTATATGTATCATCAATATAAAGTGTTAATTGGTTCAGTAAATCCCTTGGATCCTCTCTGCTCGTATTTGCACGAACAACAAAGCTTTGGCCTTCGAGAACCTCATCAGGTGCATCAATCGAAAGGACGCGTTGTGTTTCCACAATTTGGATATCACGGCGTGTCTCATTGCTATTCATAGATGGACGATAGTCTTTCAACGTGCCTTCAGGTAGACGTACTTGACTTGCATATCCTTGCAATTCAATGGTATGCATTCCTATCGGTAAGGAGATTGAGTTGCTCGAAGAAGGACTCCCGTCGATAATCCACTCGACTCTATCAATGTCGCGAAAACTATAGGAGAGGTAGAGTTTTGATCCAAGAGGGTAGAAATTCTCATAGCCTCCCTTAGGGGTATTCATCGCATAGAACGGGTTGATGATTCTGAGATTAAATGTCTTGTCCAAGGTAATACCATTACGTTTACCCCGTGCAATGAGTGTCAAGTTTTTCTGGGTTGTTGAAGGCCGTAAGGTATATTCAGGACCGCTTCCTACCTCTTTGCCATTCAAAATCCAAGTAAATGTTTCATCGGCCTTCCCATGTGCCGTGAGACGGTAATCAAGGCCTGCAATGATTCGATCGTTATTCTTAATGATATCCACCTCAAATTCTGGAGGTGTTTTATCTTTTGCGATGGAGAATGAGATGGTATGGGGTGGTGTCCTTTGCAGTTCGGTCTTATCGCTTACGTTATAAAGTCCTTCGATCGATAAAGAATATTCGCCGCTTTCCAAGGCAACCCAATTGAACGTATTGGGGATTGCCTCCCCGTTTAAAGTCAAGGCATATGATTTGATATCTTGTTGTTGGATTATAGGTTGCTCTATTTGTTTAAGCGAAACCTCCTCGCCATCCTTGGGGAAAGCTATGGATACCTGTGGGTCAAAAAGACTTACAGTCCATTCATGGCTGTCGGTTCTACCATACTTATCAGAAATAATTGCCTGGACTGTATACACACCTTTTCCATAATTCTGTAGTTGTAATGTCTCTCCCGCAATCTGGCGAATGGGTATTCCCTTCTGGTCATATATATTCCATTTAGTAATATCCATCTCATAACCGTCAGAGGTGGTAAGAGAAAATTGTACCGGGGTATGTATCGTTTGACGTACCACATCTTCTGTTGGGGCATATGAAGTAATCTTGGGTGGCTCGTCACTGTAGATGGTTACCTTCACTTCTTCAGATACACCTTCATATACCTTGTAGTTGCCGTTCTCATCTGCTGCACCTATACTCCATCCTGCCTGTATGGTGTGTTCTCCAACTTGGGGGATGTTCTTGTTCCAATAATTGAGTTTTTCTCCATCGATAATCCAGAATAAGCTTGCATTTTCTGTAGTGCTTGCAACGATAGGGATATATCCAGAGGAAGGAATGTCTAGATTTGCTGGAGGGTTGATAAAGACGGTAGGATCAATTTTACGTACCGATGTTGATACTGTCTTTTCCATGTTATCTTGGTTCTTTGCTGTGTATCTAATGGTTAAAATTGAAGGCATGTCCTTTGTAACCGTAAAAGTGTTGGAGGCAAGCCTGGTTCCATTCAATTCCCAATAACTTTCAGTAATAGGGGATGTGCTTGATACATCAGCTTCGAGCGTGTAGGTAACTCCTCTCATGAGGCGGGTGTTATATGCTGGGAAGCGTAATTGGATTTCTGGGGGTCTTATATCGCGGACGAGGAACTGGATAGGTTCGGTATCTTTTGTATGAAGAACCTGATTTCCTGTTTTATCAACAACCGAGTAAATTGCTCTTGCAAAGACTGTATGATTACCAAGACCAAGGTTTCCAAAAATTAACCGATCTGAGAGCAGTTCCTTTCCGTCAACGAAAAATTGAATCTCTTTTGCATTTGTAGCTGAATAGGAGATTGCATGGGTTGAATCCAATGGGAAATTCTTTCCTGCATCAATATTGGTAATACGTACTTCTGGATCGATGACCAATATGCGAGCTGATGCGGTCCCTGCTTCATTATAGATGTCGGTGACTGTCTGTGTGATGATATATTCCCCCGTCTTTGAAGGGGAGAAGGTGGCTTGTGTAAGCGTTGAACCTAAGTTTCCTGATTCTGGGCCAGTATAGCTCCATTGTATAGACTTGATCTGGTTGTCATTCTGGACTGCTGAATAGATGTCTAGCGTTGAGCCCAGGAGCATCTGGATGGAGTCTTCAACATTGAGCAGTGATACAATTGGTTCAGTTCCAATTACTGTAATCTGTTGAGGTGCGGACTCCAATTGTTTTGTGTTTCCTAGATAATCGGGGGTGCTTTCTCCCTTTGCGACTACGGAGAATACCCCGCTGGTATCACAGTTGTAAGCTACTGTTGATCCTGTGCCAATTTGTTTATCGTCAAGGTACCATGATATCGACTGATAATGTCTGCTTTTCTTAGGGTCTAGGGTGAACATCACGGTTGCTTTTTTCTTTGCATCCCTTACAGGTTCTCCTTGGATTGCAAGTTGAGGTTGGTGTACCGTGAGATAGATATTTTCTGAATTCTTGCTCATGTTGAGGGTATCGGTAACTGATAAATAGGCAAGTAAGCTGTTGTTTGTATATTGTTTGGTTGGGGTATAAGAGGTAGTGGTTCCTTGAAGGATATCAGCTCCAACTTTCCAGGAAGCATGTTTGAGCTCTGCTCCATCACTGAATACCGCATTGGCACTGAAAGAATATGTCAAATCAGTTAGCAGCGTAGCGTTGGTTGGAGGGTTATCAATTGAAATTGTTAGCTCTGTGTGGTCTTTTGTCTTGAATGATTGACTTGTAACAGCATCAGATGAGAAGAACGGGGTTCCGTCTCTATTGATCGGCATGACATACCAGTTGTAGGTAGTGCTTGGCCAAAGAAGATTTTTCGGCGTATAGCTGTTGGTTGAGGATATTCCCGATCTGACTTCATTGAGATAAACATGGTACTCACTTGCCCATAGGGCATAATCATCGTTGAAACTCCAGCGGAATAGGGGAAGAAGAGGTTGAGAGACATCCACTGTTGTATTGAATTTGGGTGTAGGGAATTTTACACCTGCTGTCTTGGTATCAATCTCATAGTTTGAGTCATCTTTGAATATGATATCGAAAGAATACTCTCCACCTGCTCTAAACAGTACCGTAGACAGATCATAGGTAACAATCCCGTCTTGAAGATCAGAAGGGTAGCCTTTCAAGGCATTCATGCTCGGAGCTGTTACCTTTCTATGATCTTTCCTTATTGTGGTATTCATTCCAGGTCCGGTAATCGTCACATGTGTTGTAGAATTATTTGAGATACTCATCTCACTGTAGTACGGAATCTGAGGAACACGAAACTTCAGTATTGGTTCACTTACCGTAGGAGTCTGAAGTATTTCAATTGGTTCAATGTTTACTACCTTGAATGTTAGTGATTGTTTCTCAATTAGCGACCTTCCGGAAGTTGCATTCTCATCATCAATTTCATAAGCAAGGAGTGAGAGCTTGTATATTCCTTCAGGTACTTCCTGCTTTCCTTCTGTAAAGAAAGTTTTAGTCAAGGAATCCATGCTTGAGACACCGAATACATCCTTCAGGGATTGGGAAACTGAACCTCGTTTTACATTGCTGGTATATTTAAGAATATCTTTGTTGGTGAAGGTGAGCGTTTCATTTCCTGCAAAGTGCTTGACGATTTCTGCTCTTGCCGTACTCTCCCCGGTAATGGAGTCACTGTCTATTTCCAGTTCCAGGACAAGCAGTAAATATGCTGGCTTTGGGTCATTTACAATAGTAATGGAGACCATCTCATTTGTCAGAATATCCCCCATCTTGAATTTGGCTTTTCTGGTTGTGACAATATTTTCAGGGATGGAAAGAATCCTACTACTTGATCGCCTGACCTTTGCACCGAGTGGTGCAACCAAACCAGCCAACAGAACAAGAATCAATATTCCAACAAACAGCGCCTTACGATTCATATCTCTCTCCCCCTACTAAGAAAAGATGGTTTTACCTACAGCAACCGTACCTACCGGTACAAGGATGCTTAGCAGCAGTACTGGTAGTACTCATAAGGGGATAGAGACAAAAGCAAGTAGCATTACATGATCCATGAATCGTTTTCACACCCAAAATAACTGGAGTATGTCATCACTTAACATGCCCTTATGCTATTTTTTGAATGAAACTCTCGCGTTGTCAATATTTTAATAGGCTAATATGACATAAGTTTTTAAAAATGTATGTTTATTGAGTCAATCTAAGAAACGATTCTCTTATATGTCCAGATGGATTCTGGTTTTTCTGAGGGATTAGTTAAACACCGCACTCATGTAGTCGTTGAGATTCTCATGTTCATACATCATCCTATAGAGAGCCTGTACAAGGGGGAATTCCTCTTCGACATGTCTCTCACGGGTGAGCTCTCCCATGAGCTTGACGGTTCTGCTTCCTTCTATGACCGTTGCAGAGCTCCCACTATTGTCGATCGAGAATCCTTTACCCATCAAGAGGCCAAGCGTCCTGTTCCTGGAGAGGTCATTGAGACTGGTCAGTCCTAGGTCTCCAAGACCGCAGTAGCAGAAGATGGTCTCTGTGCTGCAGCCGAATAGGCTGAGAAAACGACGCATTTCTCCAACTGCCTTTGTATAGATGAGAAAGTCGACATTCGGTGAGTTGAAACGCCCACTAACCAGGCCGATTGCAATGGCATACATGTTCTTTAGGATACTCATGAGCTCGACTGAGCGGATATCTTCAGTGTAGTCCAGATAGAGACCGGTGTCCTTGAGTACTTCTCTCTTGAAACGGTCATAGTCCTCTCTCTTGCCCCCAAAGGTAAAGGAAGAGGGTAGTCCATGCAGAACTTCAATTGCGAACGTTGGTCCCTTCATGCTGGCTGTTCTGGGAAAGGGAATCTGTTCAGTGATAAATGCCCCATCATCACTCATGCCCTTTGCCAGGTTTATTACAAGACAATCTTCCTTTGTATATGCCTTGATCTCCTCGGTAAAAGAGACAATGACCTTTGATGGGATGACAAGAAGTATGCAGTCAGCGCTGCGGAAAATCTGCTTGTCGCTTGTTGCCCTGATACTGGTGTTCAGGAAGTGGGTAGGGAAGTACTTGGTATTCCGATGGTTTTTATTGATATCCTCTACGACGTCCTTTTCAATGGACCAGAGGATGACGGTATTGTTGGTATTCCAAGAGAGCCGTTCAGCCATGGCGGTGCCAAACACGCCGGCTCCTGCAATTACGATGGTATTGTGATAGGGCAAGGTGCAACTCCTTCTTCGTGGGGCCAGATCATGGTTCGGTGTGGGATGTTTGCTTCATAGAAGATACTCTGATCTTCTGCAACGAAGCCAAGCTTCTGATAAAATCCCTCGCTCTGAATCTGGGCATGGATATAGACTGGTCCATGGGCAACGCTCAAGGCACAACGTACCAAGAGCTCTCCATAATGCAATCCACGATAGGTGGAGAGTACCGCAATGCGTTCCAGTTTGGTTCCTTTTTCTGTCACTCGGATACGTACAGTCCCTACTGCTTCATCGCCAATGAGCAGCAGGAGATGACCACAGTCGGGATCTTTCCCGTCAAAATCAATGGCCTCGCTTACGCCTTGTCCTCTGACGAAAACCTCATGTCGTATGTGCTTGCACATTGCAAGATAGCCCTGATTGGTAGCCAGGGAAGCACTCCCTGGTTCAAGGTATATGACAGTCTGTTCCATTCTGTCCATCATAACGGCAAGTCAGGTAATCGGGCAAGAGGTTGCAAACGTAAAGCATCGTGTTGTTGGAAGCGTCCTACTTAATCTTCTTGAAGATATAGATTCTGCTGCCGAAGTCACCCAAGACCCTGGTCATAGCATCATAACCGGTTCCACCAAACTGCTGGTTCAGCTTGATACCTGCCCAGGCAACCTGCTCTCCCGTAACTCGGTAGTGCTCAACCTCACTGTCCAGTGAGACAGCTTTGCTGATGGTGTCCTGTGCGATACCTCCCTCGGTAATGGGAAGCGGGCTGACCCGGTTGAGCAAATTCCCGAACATCTTGATATCTATGCGCTGCTGGCGTGGGAATACCTCATAGACCGCATTCAGATCAACAGCTTCCACACGTAGCTTGTCTGAGCCTGGATTTGCAGGATTGAGCTTCTGGGCGAAAAGCACCAGAAGTTCGCTTTTGTCCTGGCTTGCCACTGCCCAGATTACTTGGTTCGATATACTGTTTGCCAGTTTCACTCTGGTAAAGGTTCCATACTGCAACAGTGCGCGGTGTGCCTTGTAGAAGGCAATCTGTGCCTTGATGGCATCTTTCTGTTGCCCTTTCAGCTTAGTGACATCCAACTCATACCCAAGGACACCGAATGCTGCAACATTGAAGCGGGACTCCAGGTCCGACCTTCTCAGGGTCTGGTGATTGGGAGAGTCGCTCACATGGCTGCCCATGGTTGAGAGCGGGTAGCCGCAGCTGGTGCCTTCCTGGATATACAGACGGCTGAGTGCATCAGTATTGTCACTGGTCCAGGTTTGGGGCATGTAACAGAGCATGCCCAAATCGAAACGGTTGCCTCCACTTGCGCATGATTCAAAGAGTACATTGGGGAAAGCTGCAGTAAGCTTCTCCAACAGTTCATAGAGCCCCAGGATATAGCGGTGGAAGAATTCACCATGGTCTTTCATCTCTCTGTTTGCACTATAGAGGTCACTGAATACACGGTTCATATCCCACTTGATATAGTTCACATTTGCAAAATGCCAAACATCAGAGAGTTGCTTGAAGAGGTAATCCCGTACATCAGGTCTAGTTAGGTCGAGAATATATTGGTTCCGTCCAACGCTTGGACGCCTTCCAGGTATGGCGATCATCCATTCGGGGTGTTTCTTATACAGCTGACTCTCAATGCTTATCATCTCCGGCTCTACCCAGAGCCCGAACATCATACCAAGCCTGTGTACTTCAAGAGAGAGGTTTTCCAACCCTGAAGGGAGTTTCTTTGGGTTCACGGTCCAATCTCCAAGACTGGTGGTATCATCATTACGTAAACCGAACCAGCCATCATCAAGGACGAACAGCTCAATACCGAGGTTAGCGCTCTCCTTCGCCAGATTGATAAGCTTGTCCTCAGTGAATTTGAAGTAGGTCGCTTCCCAATTGTTGATCAGGACTGGTCTCTCTCGGAACTTCCAAGGACCACGGATGATGTGGTTGTTGATGAAGTGGTGAAAGTTCTGGCTTGCCCCGTTGAGTGCATCAGGGGAGTAGGTCATTACCGCCTCAGGGGATTGGAAACGGTCTTGCGGAGCAAGGTTCCAGCTGAAGGTTGCCGGATTGATACCCGTCAAAACCCTGACCTTGCCGTAGGGGGATGTTTCCACGAGCTCCCGATGGTTGGAGCTGTAGATGAGGTTCATTCCGATGGTCTCCCCGTTCTCCTTGGTGAGGAATATGCAGGGGTTGTGATCAGCGCTGCTGACGCCACTTTTGCTGTCGTTAATCATGATTCCAGGAGCAAGTGGGCGTTCATGCATGTATCGCTCCCTCGACCATGCCCCGTCAAAGGTAACCAGCTTCCAATCATCGGTATCAAGATCGAGCTGTGCTGATGCAAGATTCTTGATCGTAACTTCCTCGTTGCTGTCATTGTACAGGGTGGCACGCCTTGTGATGACGTTGCTATCCTCGAAGACCGTGTAGGTGAGGGCCAGACGTAGGGGAAGACAGGCTTCCTTCAGCATAACTTCCAAGGTGGTACAGGTAGCCTTGTCCCCATAGGACTCGGGCAGGCCACTGAATGTTCTTGGCTTTCCAGGAAGGATTCTGTAGCTCTTCACGATAAAATCGAGCGTATGCATACCACGTGAATAGGAAATATCGATGGAACTCTCTCGATAATCACCTTTGCCCATGGTAGAGTATTCCATACAGAGGTTGTTGAAGAAGAGGGTTGGGTGGTCACTGTCATAGGCAGTGCCTGTGCCGATGCTGATACTCCTTTTCTCTGCCAACGCATCAATGCTGATGGTATCTTTGCTGAGGTATCTGCCATAATAGAGGTGTTCAAGGTGTCCTGTTTCGGTTATGGCGAACAGGTAGGTGGTTTTCTTCGTTGATAGATTGAACAGTCGGTCCTTCTTGGAAATCATGGAACAGCACTCCTTGAACTTGGAAACAGTCTATGCTACCAGTATACTGTCATTAGGCTGTTTTTAACACCATGTTGTGTCGCTTTTAAGAGGAGAAGTGGGAATGGATATCCGTCGTCTGAGATTATGGGAGAGCAGGAATGCTACCGTCCTTACCAATGACCTGATTCAGGTGGTATTGGAAGATCAGGGTGGCATGGTGCTTGAGCTGAGTGCGCTCTTGTCCCAAGGAGGACGGATAAATGCCCATCTGGTTCCGTATTACCGTGGAACAGGCACCTCTGTATTCAGTGATGAGAATGCTGAGTTCTGGAAGACCAGCCCCTATCTTTATCAGAGGGCTGGTTCATACTTCAGCTTTCCCAACTATGGTCCTGCATATGATGCAGTCCAGGGAGCACAAGATCAGAGTGGGTTTACCTCTTCTTCCTACTGGATGGTAGAGCGATACGGTACCGATCCAGAGTTTGGTGGGGTTTGGCTCATGAGCATGGTAAGGAACAGGAAAGAGCACTATATGGTGAGAAAGATTGATATGCTGCTGCCAAATCATCCTGTGCACTATACGGCGGTCTTTATCACCAACAATGGTAGTGAGGACATGCTTGCCAACACTGCTTGGAATAATGAGATCGGCTCCCCCTTTCTCGAGTCTGGCTGTGTGCTTAATGCCAGCGCTCAAAGTTGGCAGACAGGGCCAGAGGAGACTCTTCCTGGGATTGCTTCCCGCTTACAGCCCAACGCCCAATTTGATGACTGGAGGAAGGCACCTCTCAAGCAGGGAGGGACGGTCGATCTAACAGAGGTTTCTCCTCCCATCGGTAAGACTGACTTTATCAGCGGAGCCATTCCAAGGCTCAGCAACCTTGGTTGGGCGAGTGTGATCAATCCAAGGCAACAGATGGTCTACTTTACGTTCTTTCCTGGTCCACAGGCTTTGGGAGAAGGGGAGATTGGCCTGAACTTCAACAACTTCCTCTTTGACTATGGTGGGCGTACAGAGACACCCTGGACGCTCTATCCTGGTGGGATGAGCCAGCAGTACTCTCTCAACTGTGGATCAGGGACAAACAAGTTCTATGCAGGAACCAAGGAAGCTTCTGCTTCTGATACCTTGTTTGATGCTGATACTACCGTCACTGTAAGGGCAGGAGAGACACGATCACTCTATTACGCGACAGCCTTTGCTCCATATGACAATAATCGCATCGGCGGTAATTTCTATACGGTAGAACAGGTGGTGGAGGGTATTCTCCTCAAACGCACGAAGAGTTACGCATTCATCCCAGCTGACTCGGTATTCCACTGCATCAAGACCTTGGCAAAACGCATCATGTCCGCATGACTGAAAGAAGACCACCCCGGCGAAAGGGTGGTCTTGGACAGACAAGTTTGTATTGGATCTAAGTATGTAAGCGCCAGGTGAAGTTAAAAGTAATGGTACCGGAGTACGTGTCCTGAGGTGCGTTATCAAAAGAGTCAGTGATCAAGTACTATTGATAGATAATCCCATAACTTTCCATAAACAGATGACCCTGCGTAGCAGCTGAATTCTGCTGCGTGGTGACAAATAGCTCATTTAAATGATCCCACGGTTTCTGAAGCAGTATTGTAATCAACACTGTTCACTGTTGCGGTCGTAGTCTATTTCAGGTAGGTATTGGTTGCAGAGTTTCGCAACAGATTCCATCTTATCAGCCTTGATGTATACAGATAACTCCATCACGCTTGTTGTTGATTACCAGATTCATATGAAAGCAACTTCAGTAGCTGTTCCCGTGTTAAGATCGAACAGGAGATAGTGATCTGAGTTGCACGTTATGGCTGAATTCCAATCGTTCGACCGTTGGTCACCTGGAGAACTCAGTTTCGATGTGATAGCAAGGTAGTTCAAGCCAGTAACCTGTGTGGATACATCAAATGAAGATGTAGCTCCACCATTGACTACAGCCAGAACTCCTAGCCATCGAAGCGATAGCCAGTACCAACAAAGTTGCAATAATATTCTTCTTCATTTTAAACATCCTTTTAGGAGCTACACTCCAGTGCAAGTCATTTATGCTTTCCCAAGCACATTTGTATAATAGTAATTCTAAGGACTTATGTCAACAGGTGTGATTAGTTTTTTGAAATATACTGAGTATTACAATAGAAAATTTTGCGAATAAAATTTATAAGTATATTATAATATATAATAATAAAAAATTCTTAACGTAAGATAAACTTATATCAACTTATAGCAATCAAAGTTTGCTATTTGTGTATGTATTACAATAGCTATACGTATAGTGTCAGAAAATTTCTGTGTAATGTACTAACTATGACAGAAGTTGGTGAAATATATGCCTATTTACTGATAATCTATACTGATTTTGACAATATCTCATTAAATATGGGTAGAAGTTTGTAGAAGTGGCTGTATGTAGATCAAAGAATAATTCTAATACAAGTGGAATTATCCTATAATCTGAAACTGAGCAAGGACGGTCAAGCTCAAGTTTTGTTTCTCAGCTAGAGTGCAGTCAATGGAGATGTAAGGTGACTATGAAAGAAGAACACAAAGAAGCGGTCCAAAGGATGCTGGAGTTTATTGATGAGCATCTAAGTAAGCCAATCACACTACATCAACTGACACAGGCTGCCCAGTATTCCCCCTGGCATAGCGCGCGAATGTTCAAGGAGGCTACTGGTATGGCTCCCTTCACTTACTTGAGGCACCGGCGTTTGAGTGAAGCCGCAAGAAGATTGGAGAAGCCAGAACAGAAGGTGGTGGATGTGGCGTTTGGCTTTGTGTTTGATTCTCATGAAGGATTCACAAGGGCGTTCTCAAAACAGTTTGGAATGAACCCCCATGAGTTCAGGCAGCACTGGAATGAGTTTGTCACGAATAGAGCTGAACGTCGCACAACAACCCCAAAACAAGATTCTGAAGGAGAGACAACAATGAAGACTGTATTCGTACAAGTGGTGGATCGACCGGAGCGAAAAGCTATTGTAAAGAGCTCGCAGAAGGCAACTGACTACTTATCCTATTGTGAAGAGGTTGGTTGTGATGTCTGGGAGGTCCTAAGTTCAATCAAGGAAGCACTCTACGAACCGGTAGGGATGTGGATGCCTGAGAATTTGAGAAGAATCGGAACTGGTGAATACATGCAGGGGGTAGAGGTTCCCAAAGACTTTGCTGGAACTGTTCCCAAGGGGTACGATCTGATTGATCTGCCTGTATGTCAGATGATGATATTCCAGGGCCCTCCGTTCGAGGATGAGGACTATGAGGAAGCAATAGCAGGACTGTGGGATGTGATGAAGAAGTATGATCCAACATTCTACGGGTTTGCCTGGGCAGACGAAGATGGTCCCAGGTTCCAGATGGAGCCATTGGGATACAGAGGATATATAGAAGCAAGGCCTTGTAAGAGGATCTGAGAGATAAGGTAAGCCTTATAATGTATTGCAGCCTCCCTGAATAGGGGAGGCTGATTAAATTTCGGTTGAGCAAAGCGGCCAAGACAAGAATCTTGTTCAATAGGAACAAAGCCAGTTCAGACAGATCCAATGTTGGCCGTTGTGGATTCTGTGACAATCTTACCTGGAACCCGGAATCAGCAACTCACGCTTCCAGTGCCTTAAAATGCCGCTTTCTGAGTAAGCGCACTATAAATCGCTCTTAATCAACCGAATCTCCTTCAATAGAATGAACACAATCATCAATCAAGGAAAGGAGAAGTAATCGATGCACTATCACACCTATACTAGGAAAGAGAAGCTTGC
This sequence comes from uncultured Sphaerochaeta sp., assembly GCF_963677075.1. Lineage (NCBI taxonomy): Bacteria > Pseudomonadati > Spirochaetota > Spirochaetia > Spirochaetales > Sphaerochaetaceae > Sphaerochaeta > uncultured Sphaerochaeta sp. Next base: position 1,341,537 of record NZ_OY781873.1, read on the forward strand.
TCACCTGGAGCGGGCAAAAGCCGTCAGAGAAGAAGGAAAAGGATCCTTCTTGTCATACGCTCAAACCGCAGGAATAGGAAGAAGCACCTTCTACAAGTGGATGCATACATATGGGTATTATGAGGAAGACTACGACCCCAAGCCTATCATTCCCTTCGTCGGTTTGGGTAAGCCAGTGGATAAACAACCGGCTGGGGACCAGAAGTTGGTAGTGCATGTCTTTGGTGCGAAAATCGAGGTAAGCCTGTCAGGCAATTTCCTGGAATTGCTTCAAGGCATACGGATTGAGAGCTCTATCTAGTGGCGCCAACGAAGTTGTATACCGTGGTTCTCTGTGGATCAGGTTTAGCATTCAAACGCCTGTTTCTCAGCTCATCCAGTATTGAGAGATCAATGTTCCACGGCAGCAGGGCCTCACGCTGCTCGTCGGTGCTGCAGCCGGGACCGAAGGTACAGAGGGCCTCCACGTAATCCATTGGATTGAGGGAAGATCGTTTGGCCGTCTCTATCATTGAGTAGAAGAAGGCTGAGGCATCTGCTCCATCGACGGATTGGGAAAAAAGCCAATTTTTGCGACCTGTCGCAAATGCTTTGGCCACCAATTCACACGAATTGTTCGAAGGGGTCGCCTCGACAACATCCAGGTAGGTCCTCATGTACGGCTTGTAGGTGTACAGGTAGTCAAGGGCCTTTCCCATCGCCCCTTTCGGGGAGTACTGCCTGCGGGTGTCCTCGGCCATGGCATACACATTGTCGATGACCTCTTCGGATTCCTGCTTTCTGGCGGCAAGGAACTGCTCTGTTGAGATTTCCCCGCAACGGAGCATCTTCCTGTACTGCTCATCGATGTCATAGAGCTTGGCCACTTCCTTGACAATCTCCAGTGCATGCATGTCATGCTTGTTGAGCTTGAGGATCTTCTTCAGCTGTCGTACTGCATGGACCCAGCAGACGCAATGCTTGTCATAGGTGAGATATCCCTTGAGCCCATCGGTCATCAGGTGGGATGTGTAGCCATGCTTGGTCATATCCTCGAACAATACCTCACGTGAACGGCCCTGGATGTAGTCCAGCAGCACGAGACTCTGGGTCTTGCGCGTCTGCACGTCGTAGGTGTCGCCTATGGTTATGTACATGAACCCGTTCTTCGAAACCTTGCCCGAAGGGCCTTTCACATTCAGCACCGAGACCCTGGTCTCGTCCTTGCTTATGAATGCCGAACGGTAGACCCGCTTCTTGAGGTACTCCACAAAGGGAAGCAACTCCTCGTAGTAGGTTATCACCCAGGAGGCCAGCTTCTGCCTTGAGAGGAAGTAGCCATCCCTGCGGAAGATTTCCTCCTGCCGGTACAGGGGAAGGTGGTCGTCAAACTTGCTGACCACCACACCCGCCACCAGGCTGGGGGATGCCCCTAGCGTCGATGTTTTGGAAGGAAAGAGGATCCTCTTGTTGTTGTCCCTGTCCGCTTCCACATCAAGTGTGCGGTACTGGGGATAGTGATGGCGCTCGACCACGATCTTGCGGGGAACGACGGCAATCTTGCTGATCACCTTGTCCTCGACCCGCTTGTAGGAAATACCGTCATTGCCGGTGATCACATCGTCACATCCCTCGGTATGGAATACATCGCATACAGGGGTTCCGGCAGGTGCTGTGCAGGCATTGACCCTTGGGCGCTTCTTCCGGCTGTGTGCCGCAACCTCGGTGGCTTCCTCTTTCCCGGGAATTTCCGAAAGCACTGCATCCAGGATCTCAAGTTCCTGGAACAACCAGCCGATCTGTTCGGATGAGGGGAGGTATCGCTCTGCTGTCCTGAGCTTGTACAGCTCCCTGAGATTAGCGATTTCCTCATCCTTTTTCTGAACGATCGAAGAAAGGTTGAGAGCCAATGCAGCAAGGTCCTCACGTGACATCCGGGCTAGGTTTTCCTTCGTGATCTTCATATCGTCCATGGATGAATGATAGCAGAAAACGAAGGTTTGCTCAATAGATTTGGCATAAATAAGGTATTTCAGGACATCATTTTAGCCTACATATCTTGGATTGAGAACGGGAAACCTTCTCCAGACATCATAGCCTTTCAGCAACAGGAGCAGGTCTGGAATTTCCACCTGGAGCGCCTCTTCCTCGGTGTTGGGCCATCTGAACGATGAGCCACATTCAAGCCGCTTGATGATCTCGACCCAGCCGTTGCGGTCCCAGACAATTGCCTTTATCGTTCTCCTGGTTCCGCCGCAAAACAAGAACACCGACTTGGAAAAGGGCTCGAGTCTCATCTCGTTCTGAACGATGTATGCCAGGCTGGGGGATCCTTTCCTCATATCCGTTACCCCTGGCTTGATGTAAAAATCATAATCCTCAAGATTGATATCCATTGTTCGCCTCCATAGATGAGAGGCTATTGGTTTTCAGACAGGATTTGAATAGTGATTTATAGTGCGCTTACCTTTCTGAGGAAAATGTGACAATTCTTCCTGGTGCCGATTGTCTGTGGAAAATGTGACAGTTGTACCTGGTTCCGATAATCCGATAATCCCTATCCCATAAACTCAGGAAAGCTGGAGGGGACGAACAATCTGATCAAGACAATCAGGAGACAATCCTACGGTTTTCGGGATACCGAGTACTTCTTCCTCAAGATCATGGAAGCAAGCAGAAAGCTCTACTATCGGTATCAATCCCACAGAATTCTGTCCTGAGCCAAAAAAAATTAAGGTTGGCCAGAAGTGGCCAACCTTGTATTGAGAATTGAGTAAAATTTTTTCTTATTTCTGAGTTTTAGATAGTTGCAATATTAAAGTGAATATAACCAATATAATCTGTGGATGCTGCAGCACTGTTAAAATCGTTCTGATCGATTGAAACTGAAATCTGTTCTGTTGCAATCTCAACACCATGTTCTACGGTACCGGTTACTTCTAATGCAGCAATGAAATTTGCTGATTCAATATTAGCTGACTCAACAGCAGGAACCGAAGAGGCAGTCCCACAACTAACGGTATATCCGATAGTAGTATTTATTCCACTTGCAGTGAGTTTTGAGGCTCTTAGTCCGACTTTGAATGGTGTTGTGGAATTGTTGGCTACGGCAAGAAAAGCAGTCGACCCAAGAGTTCCATCAGCGGCAACAGTAGTCTCTGCCAGTGGTACTAATCCAGTGAAAGCAGAATAGTCATTTTCTGATCCAGTTTCAATTCCGACCGAAGTAATCTTGAATTCGTTTAATGTATTAACAGTAGTAGTCAACTTAAGAGATGCATCATCCGCAGCAAACACCCCAGCCATTCCGATTACCAGTACCAATAAGATAGCAATAGTCTTTTTCATATCATTCATCCTTTTTAAGGGCAGTGCCCTTGTGCAAGTTATTAAGCTCTTTTCCCTAAGCTTGTTTGTATATTAATAACAAAGGAGACTTATGTCAATACTAAACGAAAAAAAGTTTGTAAAAAGTTTTTAAAATTTTAAATATTTTTTATATCTATAATTTATATACATTTATAAGATATTCATCTTATTCCAACTTGTGACAAATGGGTAGGATATCCATGGTATTCCCACAGTTTATACTTTTTGTTGGGACCCTAGGTAAGGACAAATTGAAGTGTATATGCCCAACTTACGTTATAAGTACGTCGGAAGAATTGAGGGGCTTATTCGGTCAATTTGAATATTTATTCAGGAATAACCAGTGTATTTGGTCATTTAGCGCTTTCTATGGGCAAATACCCAGAAAATATACAGTTTGTAGTCAATGTTCACAACTTAAGAAAACCTGTGGTTTGAGCAACCCCTCAAGTCATATTTAATTGTATTATTTGCAATAAATTAAGACTCTTTTTGCCAAATGTTATATAATTACAATATCATTATTGTATAACTGAGGGCACCTCATGAATATATTCTCCCGTACCTGGTTCCATCGTTTTGTTGTTGCATTTGACAACCCAAACCTTCTCGCCAAGGCAAGAACAGAAGCCTTCCCCAGGGCTTTTACCCGTGAGCGCAAGTTGAACTTCAGACGTACAATCCTTACAATACTTGATGTCGGGCGTGAGTCCTCCAGCTTGAAGCAACACAGGCTGTCCGAATATTTCAGGAAGCCAGGGGAAGAGATGGAAGTGACGCAACAAGCCTTCAGCAAGGCAAGGAACCAGATTTCCGAGTATCCGCTCAGGACTCTCTTCGAACAGCAGATCGAGGACGAGTATCAGGGTTTGATGGGTAGGCTTCCTGCCCGCAGTGACAGCGGATGGACCTATCTTGCTGTTGACGGGACCAAGATAGCCCTTCCCAACCTTCCCGAGCTGAGGGAGAAGTATTTCTGCACCGGCGCCAAGGCATCTTCCCCCACCGCCCTGGGCTCCTGCCTGTACGACATCAGCAACAACCGCCTGATAGATGCGGCTTTCTCATCCGAATACAATGAACGCTCCTGTGCGGTCTCCCATATGAAAAGGTATGAGAAGTTGCGCCCAGGGGACAGGAAAAGCATGTTTACCTTCGACAGGGGGTATCCCTCCATCGCTCTCATACAGGAATTTGAGAAGATGGGGATGATATACCTCATGCGCTGCAGGACCAAGTTCAACCGTGAGATTGATGCTCTTCCCCTTGGATGTGATACAACAGTCACTAGTGAGGGATCAGTCATCCGGGTCATAAAGTTCGAGCTCAGCTCAGGCCAGGTCGAGACCCTGATCACCAATGACACAGAGCACAAGACTGGGGATTTCAAGCAGCTGTACTTCATGCGTTGGGGCATCGAAGGCTCCTACTTGCTCTTGAAGAACCGATTCCAGCTGGAAAACTTCACCGGGAAAACAGAGAATACCCTCAAGCAGGACTTCTGGGCGACCATACTCGCCTCCACCATGCTCATGGTCCTTGAAGAGGACGTGGACGAGCAGATCAGCAAGGAAAGGGAAGACAAAGGCAACAAGTATGAGTATCAGGTTAACCGGAATATATTCGTCGGAATCATGCGTGACGACCTCATTTATGCGCTTACAGCAAAAACTCCAAAGACCCTGACATTGCGGATGAATAAGATTATCCAGAGGGCGGAAAAGTTTGTCTGCCCCTTAAAACCAGGGCGGACAGTACCAAGGGCGGAAAACAAGCGGAAGACCAAATTCCATCATAATCACAAGTCAAATTGTTGAGATTTTGGGAGAGTTGGGCTTAAGTTGTGAACATTGGTTTGTAGTATGTACCTACTCTGATCATGAAACCTATATCCTGTGGAGGTTAGCGTTGGTCTTATCCTATATATAAGGAGAGACGTCTGGGAACGGGTTGTGAAAGCAGCTCAAGACAAAAGAAACAGCCGCTGAATTGTTCAGCGGCTGTCAAAGAGGTGCCAATCGGATTCGAACCGATGCATCAAGGTTTTGCAGACCTTTCCCTTACCACTTGGGTATGGCACCAATGCTCGTTGCATGATGAACATAACAGGTTTTCGGGCGATAATCAAGTAGGATCGGATTCTTTCTTAGCTCTTAGCAGTTTGTTCGGTGTGTTTCTTACAATCTTCCATTGACAAATGAACGTTTATGATTGTATTCTGGGTGTATAGCAGGTAAAAAGTTCAAAAACATTCAAGGAAGCGTTCATGTCAAACATACCAGCAAGCAGACAGCATGATATTCTCACTCTCATCCGTCAGGAGGGGAGTGTAACGGTCAGCTTGCTCGCGGAACAGTTTTCTGTCAGTGAACTTACCATCAGAAGAGATTTGGACCACCTTGCAAAGAAGGGCTTGGTTGAGCGTACCCATGGAGGGGCGACGGCCAGGAGAAATCTTCCAGTGGAACCTGATTACCTACAGAAAGCAAGTGAATACCCCCAGGAGAAAGCTGCAATCGCGGAGACTGTTGCTTCCTTCGTGGAAGAAGGTGATACCCTCTATATCAATAGTGGTTCCACCACGTTTGAAGTGATCAGGGCCGTAGCATCCTTGGAGAAGCGGGTAACCATCGTCACCAACAACATAGATGCAGTCTACCTCTGTAAAGAGAGTGAACACATCAGACTCATTCTTGCCGGTGGTATCTACCGAAACAGAAGCCATTCAGTTTCAGGTTCCCTCTCTTCCCTGATCGTAAGCCAGATACATGCAAACAAAGCCATCATAGGTGTGGATGGGTTTTCCCCATCAGCAGGACTTACCACTCCAATCCTGGAAGAGGCTGAGACTACCAGGGCCATGATAGAGCACACGGTAGGTAAGGTGTTTGTCGTTGCAGCGAGCAACAAGATAGGGGTGGTATCAAACTTCAAGACTGTCTCCCTTGACCAGGTCGATGCCCTGGTAACGGATGAAAAGGGAGCAGAAATAGTGCAGCAAATGGAGATTCCAGAGAGTCTGGAAATTATCGTAGCAACCAATACAAGGAGTGCCGTATGAAGTATATGGATGAGTATGCAGAGCAGTATGAAGATTGTGCATGGATCCCCTTCGGTGAATTGGAAAAGTTCATGGAAGAAGCCTTGGTACATGCAGGAGTACCCAAAGATGATGCAAAGATCATCGGTGATGTGCTGATCGAAAGTGACAAACGTGGAATTGACAGCCACGGAATCGGAAGACTGAAACCAATCTACATCGACCGCATTGACATCGGGATCATGAATCCTGTCACTGAGATCGAGGTCTTGAAGGATCAGGCAGCAACCGCAGTCCTCGATGCCCACAATGGAATGGGACATGTTGCCGGTTACAAGGCAATGGAAATGGCAATCGAGAAGGCAAAGAAGTATGGTCTTGGTATGGTTGCTGTGCGCAACTCCAACCACTATGGAATTGCTGGCTACTATGCCACCATGGCTACTGATGCAGGAATGATCGGAATCACAGGCACCAATGCCCGTCCCTCAATCGCTCCACCCATGGTGTAGAGAACATGCTTGGAACCAACCCTCTAACCTTCGGTATCCCAACCGATGAGGAGTTCCCCTTTGTCCTTGACTGTGCAACCAGCGTCTCCCAGAGAGGAAAGATTGAAGTATATGGCCGTGCAGGAAAGGAATTGCCTGCAGGTTGGGTACTCGACCATGAAGGAAAGACCAGGACCGATACGCAGCAGGTGCTCAAGGATCTGACCACAGGCATGGCTGCCCTCACTCCGCTCGGCGGAATCGGGGAGATGACCGGAGGTTATAAGGGCTTCGGGTATGCAACCGTGGTTGAGATTCTCTCAGCTGCCTTGCAGGATGGTTCCTGGATGAAGGCTCTCAATGGATTTGATGATGAGCATAAGCCCATCCCGTATCCACTTGGGCACTTCTTCATTGCCATCAACCCAGAGTTCTTCATGGGATTGGGAATTTTCAAGAAAATTGCTGGAACCATCTGTCGTGAGCTTCGAGCCAGCAAGAAGGCACCAGGGGAAGATTACATCTTCACCGCAGGAGAGAAAGAGCACCTGGCGTACCAGTATAGAAAGGAACATGGATGCCCGGTTCCTCCAAGTCTCCAGAAGGTCATGACCACTCTTCGTGACCGGTTCAAGATGGACTATCAGTGGGATTTCGAAAAATAAACAGGAGTTATTACCATGCAAGATGATTTGACCAAACGTGCACTCGATTACCATATGAAAGACGGAGTTCCTGGAAAGGTGTCCGTAGTTCCCTCCAAACCCTGTCAGACCGCTGATGAACTCGGCCTGGCATACACCCCTGGGGTTGCCAAGCCAGTCTTGGCTATTGCAGAGAACCCGGAGGATGCCTACAAGTACACCTCAAAGGGTAACCTGGTGGCAGTTGTTTCCAACGGAACCGCCATTCTCGGTCTTGGTGACCGTGGTGCATTGGCGAGCAAGCCCGTCATGGAAGGAAAGGGAGTACTCTTCAAGAGATTTGCGGATATCGACGTCTTTGACATCGAGCTCGACACCAAGGATCCCGATAAGATCATCGATATCGTAAAGACCATGAGTCCTACCTTCGGTGGTGTAAACCTTGAGGATATCAAGGGACCTGAATGCTTCCGCATTGAGCAGGAGTTGATCAAGAGCTGCAACATTCCGATCTTCCATGATGACCAGCATGGAACCGCCATTATCGCAACCGCTGGCTTGATGAACAGTTGTGAGATTGTCGGCAAGAAATTGGAAGAGGTCAAGGTTGTGGTCAACGGTGCAGGTGCTGCTGGTATCTCTTGTGGAAAGATGTTTATTGCCGCTGGAGTGAAGAGAGAGAATATTCTCATGTGCGACAGCAAGGGTGTCATCTATAAGGGAAGAGCCGCAGGTATGACTCCCGAGAAGGAAGAGTTTGCAACCGATTTGCCTGCAAGAACCCTTGCAGAGGCAATGGTCGATGCAGATGTATTCATGGGACTCTCTGTTGCAGATTGCGTAACCCCCCAGATGTTGCTTTCCATGGCAAAGGATCCAGTGGTTTTTGCAATGAGCAATCCGAATCCGGAAATTGCCTATGAGCTGGCAATGGAGACCAGGGATGACCTGATCATGGCAACCGGCAGGAGTGACTATCCAAATCAGATCAACAACGTACTTGGCTTCCCCTTCATCTTCCGTGGTGCTCTGGATGTCCGTTCAGTGGTTATCAGCGAAGGGATGAAAATGGCAGCAGCCAAGGCCTTGGCTGCTTTGGCTAAGGAACCTGTTCCTGTCTCGGTAGAGAAGGCCTACGGTGGCCAGAAGTTCAGCTTCGGTCGTAACTACATTGTTCCCAAGCCGTTCGACCCTCGTGTCATTGAATGGGAGGCTGTTGCTGTTGCAAAGGCTGCCTGTGAGGAAGGATTGGCTGAGAAACCCATCACTGACTGGGAAGGCTATAGAAAGAGCCTGGTTAAGCGGATGGAGAAGTACTGGAACTAAGATCTTCATACACACTTTTTCATATAGAGAGGTCACTATCTTGCGTTGCAGGAGGGTGGCCTCTCCTTTATGAAATACAAACGCCTCTCTCTATCCAATAAATCCTAGGTCTAATCGCAGATGGAGTGAGTATCTATAGTGGTATCCTCAATATGCAAGTTTCTTATGGTTACCTCATGTGATACATCATCGATAGTAACAAGAAGAGATTCACCACGAGGAAATTGCAAAGAGAGATCGTAAGCATAGTTCTCTGAATGGAACACTGCCTTTACCGTGCAAGGCTTGATCGACCTTGCATACCCATAGGGAAGAGGGTATCTGAGGTTCCTCATTTCAGGATGAGCAAAAAATACATAGTACGTTTCACCATCCTTCCTGCACCAATAGTCGATCAGGGTTGAGCTCTTTAGGATAGGCCGAAGATAGCTTGTTTGAGCCGGAGGGGTAGTGGAAATGATTGAAAGGTACTGATTGTACGCTCTATGTTTCTGCGTTCCAGGTTCTTTTGGAAGCCGTGAGAAATAGATGGGTGCTCCCTTCGCGCATAACCCCGCTAATGTTTTTAGGGAAGAGAAGCTCATGTACTCATTCATGCAATACAAGGCCCCTATATGCTTCTGCTTATAGAGAAGTTGGCCATCTTGATAAGACAAATCATCAATCCAATGTGGAGAGAACCAGAGAGGTCTGTACTGCATCAAAGGTAGGGGAATAGCAAGTTCCTGCAGTTCCCACCAATACCTGCTGCTTGGCTTTTGTAAATGGGCTGGGAGCTCATCTCTCATCCACTGGTCTTCCAGTGGGAGCAATATGGAGATGTTGGAAAAGGTTTCCCCTCTGGTAAGGATCTCCGAAACTTCTTCCAGATAGGCATTGAACTGAGGAAGCTGGGACGCAAGGTTGCCATCGGGGCCGACATGTACCGTGGCATAGAACTGTCGTGGCTTATCCTTTGTATTGTACGGCATGCCATGCCAGACGACACGATTAACGCCCCAAGCAAACTGTGCATCGGCCACACAACGAAGGTCGTCAATGTGTTCCTGTTTGATATGGGGAGGTTCAGCAGGACTTGGAACCCAACCGTATAAACACGTGAAGCTCTCGCTGCTTACGATCGGCTTATGCTCCAGAGCTGCTGCTGAAGCAGCAATAAGCGCAAACTCTGGATTAAAAAGCAACGTCTCAGTCTCAGGGATATCCACATAGGCATACGCGGCAAGTATATCAGTAGGGGCTCCATGACATTGTACTCGTGAAAAAGCTCCCATCTCCTTGCAGTTCTTGGCGTATGGTTGATAAAAATCTGAGAGGACTCGTTCAGAGATCAGAGATCGATAATCATATCGCTCATTGCTATCCTTCGTTGAGAAATCATATATATATCCATAGTTCGATACAAATTCTTTTTGGAATGTATCGTAGCTCAGGTTCTCCGGTTCCACTTCCCAGGAATCACAGAACAACGCCATTGGTCCTGTTTTGACAAAATCTGCAAACCCATGTTCAGATAAGTAATCACTATACCACTGGAAAGCTCTTACATCGAGATGGTCGAGTATTCTTGCTTCAGTTTGAGCATAACTGGCCTCCCAGCTACGATTTACACGCTGGGTGCTGAAACCGTCCCTTGCTTTACCTGTGTATTTTTTGGGAATGAACGTACCGGAGAATGGCCAGAGAGTCCCAAAGGTGAGGTCACAACCAAGCCCTTTCTCCTTGCATTGCTTCAGCGTGAATTGCACATAGGCCTGGAAATCCTCATCAAGGAATTTTGGTCCATGATCCTTTCCTGCCTCCGGGTATGGATACACCCATGCAATCTCTACACCACCGAATCCATTGCTTGCAAGCCAAGAGAGTTGCGTCTCAATTTCCTGGTAATCCAAAGCCCCTGAGAACCACCACCAGCGGACATACGGTTTTGCACTGTTTGCCATTGGTAATGTTGAGAAATCAGGGATCATACGGTTTCCTTCAAGAGGGAGAAAGCGTGGTCCAGGTCCTCAAGAATGGTCTGGGTGTGTTCCAACCCGATGTGAAGACGGAGTATTGACGGATCCCCTTCCTTGGTTGCAATGGTTGGGAATACCAAACTCTCATATCCGCCCCAACTCACACCTAGCCTGAACATTTTCATCGCATCTACAGCTTGCTCAATTTTGTCACGGTTGCTGGATTTCAGGCGAACCGACAACAATCCCGACCCCCCACTCATTTGCGAGCTTGCAAGTGCGTAATAAGGGCTTTTTGAATGCATTGGATAGTATACCTGCTCTACAGCAGCATGATCATAGAGAAAGTCACATACCTTCAATGCACTTTGGTAATGGTAATTGAGCCGGACGTGTAATGTTCTCATTCCTCGCTGGATGAGCCAAGCTTGAAATGGGTCGGGAACATGCCCGATGGGAAGGAACTCAGTCTTGAAGATATGGTCCACTCTCTCTTTGCTTCCTACTACGACACCCCCGATTATGTCACTATGACCACCAATATACTTGGAAGCGGAATGGACCACCAGGTCGATACCAAATTGCAGTGGGTTCTGGTAGATCGGCGTTGCCCAGGTATTATCAACAATGGTGGTGATGCCATGCGTTCTTGCCAACGCTGCAAGTTTTCTTAGGTCTTGTACACGCAGCATAAGTGTTCCAGGACTTTCAAGATAGATCACTTTTGTCTGTTTTGTGATAGCTTGCTCGACTGCTTCCAGGTTGGTGGTATCAACAAATGTGGTTGAAACCCCGAATCGTTTGAGATATGTGTCACTAATGTATTTCGCCCAGGTGTAAGCATCTGTGCTACAGATGATATGGTCACCTTGCTCGACATTGGACAGTATGGCACTTGCTATGGCAGCCACTCCAGAAGAGAAGAGTTTTGCGCACTCTCCGCCCTCCAGCAAGGCAAGCCTTTTCTCTACCTGCTCAACTGTCGGATTGTTGCCTCTGGAGTACAGGTGGGTACTTCTCTCATCGCCTAGTGCCTCACGGAGACTTTGCACAGTAGGGAACGTAAACAACGATGTTTGGTATAGTGGTGCAGCTACAGGTCGTTCAATGTTCAGGAAATCATAGGTGTCATCGGTGAGTATATCTTCTGGGTACATCATTGGTTTATGTTTCATCCCCTGATAGGTTCAAATAGTACGTCATCCTCTGCGAGCTCAATACAGATGACTTGGTCTACTTCATCATCTTCCCTCGGAGGTAGATTGATGAGCCAGCTTGAGTCCCCTTCACAGGTGACCCGAATCTTCAGTTTCAATTCCAGTCCATCGGAAAGTCTGTAGCAACGAACCGGTGTATTGGCAATATTGAGCAAGTATGCTTGCTCCTTTTCTTCAAAGATATGAAGGAACAGTTTTCCCTTCTTGGCAGTAAAGAATCCCCAGTCGATATCATAAGGATAGAGGGGCAACGTCTTCGTGCTGTAGATGCTCTCTGCATTTTTCTGCATGAACTGGCCAACAGCCTCCAATACTGCAATACTGGGTTCTGGAATCTTCCCGCTTCCCATAGGGCCGATGTTCAGAAGATAATTGCCACCACGACTGACAATCTTGACCAGTGACTTCAAAATCTGCTTTGGACTCTTCCAACGGGTATCGAATGCATTGTATCCCCAGGTATTGTTGATGGTGGCAGGAACCTCGAAGGCACCAGGATAGGGAAGGGCAGGAAGGAAGTTGTCTCCAGTGGTCATGTAATCACCCAGGCCGTTGCCGATCCTTCCACTGATCATGCAGTGGGGCTGCAACCGTTTTACTAGGCTCCTGATAGTTTCTGACTGTTCCTTGGTCATATACATGGGCGTATCGAGCCACAGAAGATCTATCTGGCCATAGTTTGTCAGGAGTTCAGTTATCTGGGGTAGGCATTTGTTTTGTAGGTATTGGTCAAAATCCTTTCCCTCCGGTCCAAATCCGTCTCTACAGGCATCAGGATCGTCCCAATCCTGTGCTTGGGAATAGTACAACCCAAATCGCAGACCATGTTTTTGACATGCATCTTTCAACTCCCTTACAAAATCTCTCTTGCAAGGGGCGGCTCTCATGCTCGTATAGTCGCTTACTGCGGAATCGTATAGAGCAAATCCTTCATGGTGTTTGCTGGTAAGTACCACATATTTCATTCCCGCCCTTTTCGCAAGAAGGACAATCTCTTCAAGATTGAATTCATCTGCAGTAAAGGACTGAGCGAGTTTACGATACTCCTCTCTGGGAATATCGAGATCGTGCATAATCCATTCCGCAATATTGTCTGTTCGGTTCCCGTTATATTCACCGGCAAGCATCGAATACAATCCATAATGGATAAACATGCCGAATTTAGCTTCTTGCCACCATACCTCTGGTGTTCCCATACGAGTGATCCCCCTCATTAGTTTGCTTTTGGTTCTGTTTTTTCTGCGAGACCGTTTAGAACTTCCATATCATAGTGATAGATATATTGGTGCGCAGCTATTGCATAGGAAACTTGTCTTTGTTCCAAGGCCGATACGATATCGAGATGGAACGGGATGGTCTTGACCCAAATATCAGAGACATTCCCCAGGACCTTTGTGTAACTGTCCAGGGAGTCCACCAAGGAGAGGACCATCTGTGTGAGTGTGGGGCTGCCTGCACATTCCAGGAGAGCGGTGTGGAACTTCTTGTCCAACGTATGAGAGAATGTCCCGGCCTTTGCCAGGTTGTTCAGTTCCTCCCCGATTTCCCTTAAGCGAGCAATTTGCTCATCTGTTGCATGCTCCACAGCCCTTTTGATTGCCAGTTCTTCGATGTTGATCTTGATTTCCAACAGGTCTTGGTAATCGACACGCATGAGTTTGAGTTCTACGGAGTCTGCAGTAACCTCTCGCTTAACAAAAGCACCCTTTCCCACCATTCTGGTGATGATGCCGTTCTCTTCAAGTTGGCAAAGTCCCTGACGTACGGAGTTCCTCCCTACCTCAAGCTCCAGGGCCAATTGACGTTCTCCTGGTAGTTTGTCACCGATCTTCAATCCATTGCGGTAGATGTAGCTGATGATAGCATCCGTAACTTTTTCGTATAACGAATCCTTTGCAATTGGTTTGAATGATTGGGTAATAGGCATCGTACTCATTCTTTTACTGCTCCTGCGGTCAACCCTTCCACTACGAATTTCTGCATGAACGCGAACATGATTGCAGTTGGAAGCAGTGCACACATGCCGCCGGCCATAAGCACTCCCCATTTTACATCATATTTTCCGATCAAGGACTTCAATCCGACCGGGATCGTCCAGAGATTGCTCGTGTTGATGAAAATGGTGCCGGCAATCAGCTCATTCCAGGCTCCAATGAATGCAAACACAAAGACAGCAACAATGCCAGGGAACATGACCGGAAGAATGATCCGTACCAACGTCATCATCTTGGAACATCCATCCACATACGCTGCTTCTTCCAGTGTATAGGGGATCCGCTCAAAGAAACTCCGCATGGTGATGACACAGAAAGGGAGGTTTGCGATGAGGTAGAACAGGAATAGGCTCAGCCTCGTATTGATAATGCCCATCTTTGCAAAGATCACATACAGTGGAATGATTACAAGGATAAGTGGAATCATCTGCGTGACGAGGAAGAAGAGCAGCATAGTTGTCTTTCCTCCGAAGGAGTATCTGGCAAGTCCGTACCCACCGAGTATGGAGAGCATGGTGATGCACAAACCTGTGGAGACTGACACGATCAGACTATTAACCAGCATACTCTTGTAGTCGTATAACTCAAATAACTGTACATAATTGTCAGTAGTTGTTTCATGTGGATAGTAAGTGACCGTCTGTGTGTCAATAATCTCAGAATTCGTCTTGAAGGAGGTGATCGCCATCCAATAGATCGGCATCAGTACCAGAAGCAGGAAAAAAAGCAGGATGAGCGCTCTTCCAAGATTACCGATTTGTTTTGCAATTCTATAGTTCTTCATTAGAAATTCCCCGCTTTATTGTAATTGGTAGACTTCAAGAATATCAGTACGTACAAAGCCAGGAAGACCATGAGTACCACGCCCAAGGCTGAAGCCAATCCAAAGTCATAGCTGGAGAAGGCCTTTGTGTACATGTAGGAAGGAAGTGTCTGTGAGTAGTTTGCAGGTCCTCCGTTTGTGATGACTACGATTAAATCGAATGAGTTGAAGATCCAGATGGTTCGGAGCAGGATGGTAATGATTACCGTCGGTTTGATATAAGGAATCGTGATCATGAAGAAACGTCTCAATGGACCGCATCCATCAATATGTGATGCTTCATAAATATTGGCTGGAATAGACTGTAGGGCGGCAAGAATCATGATGGCAAAGAACGGGATACCCATCCAGATCATTGCTATGATGACTACTGCCAACGAAAATCCAGGTGTACCTAACCAAGCGATCTTTTCGGAAATTATGTTCAACTTCAGTAAAAGATCATTCACTACGCCGTATTCACCATTAAATGACCAACGGTGCATGAGCCCAATCACAAATGCAGAGAAGGACCAGGGAAGGAAGATGATCGCTTGGTATAATCCACGGAACCTGAACTGCTTGTTCAAGGCCATAGCCAAGGTTAGTCCGAGCAAGAACTGACCTGCTACGGAAATGATTACATAGATGAAAGAGTTCTTGATGATCAGCCAAATATCAGTTTCTGAGAATAGTTTCTGAAAGTTTTCCAATCCATTGAAGTGAATTTTCCCTGGTGAAGAGAGCTTATAGTTCTGGAAAGCCATGATAAAGCTATTTATCAAGGGATATCCGAACATAAGGATCAACGGAATCAGCGTAGGAAGGAGAAACAGGTAGGGTTCAGTTCTTCTCTTCATGGCAAGGCTTTCCCAAGCCATTGCATGTCTTTTTGCATGTTTTCTTATCAATGCAATTCCCAATCCACACAGAACTGCAACAACGATTAAATACAGAACAAGTATACCCATATCCATTTCCCTCAAATTATTGAATGGTACTGCAGGATTCCTGCAGTACCACTATACTACGTTTTATTGCAATCCCTTCGGCTGTTCCACGGAAGAACCCGGATTCTCAGCCAAGTATGCTTTCATCCTCTTTTCAAGTTCATTCACGACATTGAACAGGGAAGTCCTTGCATCTTGCTTGCCCAACATATACTTCTGCATCTCTTCGTGCATCATGCCCTGATGCATGTCGGTATAGTTGAAGGGGCCAAATGCAACAGGGACAACCATGTCAGGGTCATTCAGCTGCTGTACAAAGGCTGCATAGGGACCATTTGGACCATAGAGAGGATCATCACCGATGGCTGTCTTGATGGGGATCAAGCCGGTAAGCTTACAATACTCAATATTGTTGTCCGGTCTGGTGAGGAACTGGATAAGCTGCCAAGCAGCATCCTTGTTCTTCGAGGATGAACTGATGGAGTATGCGTATGGTGAATTGACGGTATTGTAGATCTTTCCATCCTTATCACTCTTAGGCATGGGCATTACCATCCATTCATCATCTTCCATTCTTTCAAGACAGGTAGCGGCAACTTCACTATCGTTGATCAAGGTACCGGTAAGACCACCGCAGAAGTTGTCAACCATCTCTACAAAACCCCAGTTGATTGCATCTTTTGGAGCTGTTCCATCAAGATAGAGATCCATCCACTTCTTGTATGCCTCAATAGCTTCTTGGTCCTTCATCAATGAAGATCCATCGGCTGCATATGCTGATCCACCATTAAGACTTTCCAGATAGACAAACAAGGGGTCGAATGCACCGCGGGACCCACGAAATGAAGTACCGTAATGATTCTTTGAAGGGTCTGTAAGGGCATATACGGCATCGAAATATTCGCTGTACGTCCAGCCTTTCTCCATGTCCAGGTCAAGGCCGGCATCCTCTGCCCAATCCTTTCGAACAAATACACCCTTAACCATCATGCCATCAGGAATGGTATAGATGTTGCCATACAGTTCCTGCTCTGCTTTCCAAACCAGTTCGGTTACGGTTTTAGCATATTCGTCACTCGTATCGCCGATATAGTCGGAGAGGGGCACAACCCAACCAGCCTCAGTGAACTGACCAAGCCATCCAGCCCAGGTGGTCATAACATCAGGAAGCTGATTAGACGCACCAAGTACGGTCAGCTTGTTCGCTGCATCGTCCCAGGGAACACTCTCATAGATGACGGAAATTCCCGTTTCCTCTTTGAATTTGTCGAAGGTGTTGGTGAAATACTCCTGCCGGGTAGGGCTGGGAGATACATCGATAAACCGGAGCTCTGTGGCTTGTTCCTTCTCAGCAGACCCTGCTGCGAACAGCCCACCCATGATTGCCAACATGGCAACCAGCATAGCTAACCGTACCATTTTTTTCATACAGTTCTCCTTATTTTTTTTCCCATAACCATGGGAAATGCTTACTTGCTTTAATGTTCAAGAAAGGAACCACTTCTGCCGTTAATATTGAATAAATCTCAAATTTATCAAATATATTGGTTCTTAAATAGAACCACTTAATGGTAGATTATCACAGAATGGGTATGTGTCAAGATTGAAAACTGTTGTTATTTGTTGTTTTTTTGAAGAGCGAATAGGGTATATATACTCATAGCTACAAAAAGCCTCCCGACTATCGGAAGGCTTTCTCTATCAAGCTTTTTTAAGTTTTATGCAACGCCCAGAATCTGTTTGATCTGGTCCTTCACCTGGTTCAGGATATTGGTGTACTGCTCATCCAACTGCCCAAGCTGTTTTTCCAGAAGCTTCATGAACTCAGGATCCTGCTCTGGACGGAGCGTGAAATTTGGACCGTACTGTTGTTGCAACTGAGCCTGTTTTTGCTGGAGATGGGGAGCAAACTGTTGCTTCATCCTTTCTATCAGGTCTTCCTGATTCTCCAGATATTGACTGAAGAAGCCCTCCAGCTGTCCAAGCATCTCTTTTAGTTCCTCATTTCCATCACCTAGGATTTCTCCTAGTTCCAGGACCTTGGAAAAGGATTCCTTGTAGGCAGCACTGCGTGGCAGGGAGAGGTTGGACAAGAATGTGATAACCATTCCTTCCTTGACTGAGTCTTTCTCTTCACCAGCATAGGAAGCATACTGCTTTACAGTTCCTTCCTTGGTGGCATCTATATCCATGAGGAAGGTTGCTGCAAGTTGTCTGCCCTCCTTGATGAGCTGTTCTTTCTTGATTTTCTTAGGGTCGGCCTGTAAGTTCTCTGTCTTCTCCAGGGCCAGTTCCCATGCAGATTTGATAATTGCCATAACTTTCTCCTCTAGACCTTAGTAAAGATAGTACAGTTCTCCATCTTGGACAAGTCATGGTTTGGTGGTACCCTCAACCCATGGAACTGGAGCAAAACATCATCTATATCTTTGACCTACTGGGAACCTTTATCTTTGCCATAACCGGTGCAGTAAAAGGAGTACGGCTCAAGTTGGACATCCTGGGAGTTGTCGTATTTGCCTGTACAGTCGGTTGTGGGGGAGGCATGCTCAGGGATGCAGCAATTGGGGCAACCCCGGTGGCTGCCTTTTCCAACAGTGCCTATATACTCATTTGTGTCGGTACTGGTCTTGCTGTATTCTTCCTTGCTCCCAAGTTTGTCGGGCGTTGGAGAGTAATCCTCTTTGCCGATTCCCTTGGCCTGGGAGTCTTCACTGCCCTTGGCGTTGCGAAAGGGGCGATGTTTGGCATTGGGCCGATAGGTCAGTTGCTTTGTGGTGTCTTTTCTGCAGTCGGAGGAGGGGTTGTTCGTGATGTCATGAGCCGCTCAATTCCAACCGTACTTACCAGTGACTTCTACGCGACAGCAAGCCTCTTGGGAGGCATCCTTTACTTGGCACTCGAGATGACGGGACTCGGACTCTTGAGCAAATTCATCATAGCGAGTAGTGTAGTCTTCCTGATTCGCATCGTTGCGATCAGGTACAACTTCCACCTCCCCGTGGCAAATACTGCCTTGCCGGTGGAAGACGAGCAAACACTCCATTGAAATCAAAGGACTGAACATGCATTCAAAGCCTATCTATTATGAAAAACCCTATCAGCGGACCCTTCAGGCCGTTGTCACCTCCATCACAGAAAAGGGAGTAGTCTTGGACAAGACCATCTGCTACCCAGAGGGGGGAGGCCAGGCGGGAGACAGGGGCACTATTGCAGGAAAGCCCCTCCTTGATACCATCAAGGATGATGATCATACCATCTACCATCAGGTGGAGGATCATGATTTCACTGTCGGTGATACCGTGGATATTGTCCTTGACTGGGAACACCGTTACCACTATATGCAGATGCACACAGCCCAGCATGTGGCCAGTGGATTGCTGTTCCACCACTTCTCCATAGCGACAGTCAGTGTGCATCAGGGAGAGAGAATCCTTACCATAGAGACCGATAGGAAGGATATCCCCCTCACTGTCTGCTATGGCTTAGAGGATCTGGTGAACCAGAGTGTACGCGAGGCGAAGCCTGTCTCCTATGAAGTACATACCCAGCAAAGCGCACAGGCCTTGGACCTGAGAAGATCGATCAAAGTAGAAGGGGACGGGGTAAGACTGGTGGTCATTGATGATATCGACACTGTTGCCTGCGGAGGGCTTCACATTGCAAACACCAAGGAGATAGATCTCTTCCATTATGAGGGACAGGAGATGATCAGGGGACATGTCAGACTCATCTTCACTATTGGAACAATCGCCCGGGAAGAGATTCGACGGAAGGAGCGCATCGTTGAGCAGCTGGGTGCTCTCTTCTCCGCTCCGGTGGAGGATCTCTTTGAGACTGCGAGCAAGGCAGTATCCCAGGCCTCTTCTGATAAGAGTGCACTGAAGAAGTGCAATGAACGGCTGGCTCTTCTGGAGTTGGAGAAACGCATTGCAGGAGCTCCTGAGGAAAAAGGGACGCCAGTTGTGCTTTGGGAAGTAGAGGAAGGGCTCTCTCTCAAGGACATCGGTAAGGCTGCCACAGCATTTGAAAACCTGGCTCTCTGTGCTGTACAGCAAAATGATGAGCAGGTCCTCTGGCTCATTGCCCTAGTTGGAGAAGCCTCAACCTTGTTGGATTTCACCAAGCATCGTCAGACACTGCTTTCCCCTATTGCAGGAAAGGGAGGTGGAAAGCCTCCCCTCTACCAAGGAGTGGGGACAGGAGAGGGGCTTATCCTGCTCAAGACATTCAAGGATCTATTGGTATGAAGATGCCATTGTGGATGAGATCACTGTTCAAGAAAGAAACCTATCTCAAGGAGGATGGGTCGCTGGATGTACGAAAGCTGCTCCTACGTACCTTCCTCCTGATGCTTTTCATCTTTGGGATGTATTTCATCGGCCTCAGGTACTACAGGCTTTCAGGCTGGGACCAGAACGTGGTGGTACAGCAGTTCATTGAGAACTTCGGGGTACACGGCGTTGCAATCTACGTATTCATCGTAGACCTCTTCGTACTACCACTCTCCGTGGATTTGATGTGGCCATTTGTGATGGAGTGGCATCCAGCACTGGCTATCCTGGTAATGGGGGCGAGCTCGGTAGCAGGAGCGTTCTTCGCCTACCTCTTTGGGAGACTTGTAGGCCTTATCCCCATCTTCAGGAAGTGGGTACTTAGACAGTCAGGAACCCATACCGAGCAGATCATCACCAAGTATGGAATCTGGGCCATTGTCATCAGTGGATTGACCCCGCTTCCTTTCTCTACCATCTGTACCGTGGCAGGGATACTGGAACTGAAGGTTCATCACTTTTTGCTTGCCAGCCTTATCCGCTTCCCCCGTATGGCAATCTATTACCTGATTTTTACCGGCCTGATCGTTATCGGTTGATCAGGGGGGCAATCTCCTGGGCTACCAGGCGGGTACGAAGGGCACTGTCCCCGATATATTGGGTAGCATCAAGTGTCTCAAGAGCTGCTTCCTTGGATAGAAATGAGAGGACTGTCTCATCTTGGGTGAGCATATCCTTCAAGGTATTTGGCTTACCCTCTTGTACCTCTGCCCAAGCTTTCAGGCTGTACTCCCTGATAAGTTCATGCATCTCCTGACGGTTGGCACCTTTTCTTCCCAATTCCATCAAAAGGCGTTCACTTGCAGCAAAGATACCGTACGCCTCAAGATTGCGAGCGATACCACTTTGGTGGATCTGCATTCCCCCAACCACCTTGTTGGCAGTGAGAAGCACCTCATCCAGGGCAAGGAACATATCGGGAAGCACCAGGCGACGGTTTGCACTGTCATCGAGTGTGCGCTCAAGAAGGGTGGATGCAGCGTTCTGCCAGAGCACCTCGCTCTGTGCGGATATATACCTGCAAAGGCTGTCGATCTTTTCGCTGTTTATCGGATTACGCTTGAACGGCATGGCTGAAGAGCCTACCTGCTTTGCCCCGAAGGGTTCACTCCACTCCCCAATGGGTGGGCTCTGGAGCAGACGGAAGTCAATAAAGAACTTATAGAGGGTACAGGCAAGTGAACTAAGTGCTGTCCCTACTCGATAATCCTGCTTGCGGGGATAGACCTGGGTGGCTGCGGTGAATGCTTCCAGTCCCAGATGCTCCATCACCCGTTGCTCCAGCTCCATGGCAGACATTGCACGGTCTTTGAGCAACTCCGTATAACTTGCACTCGTACCTACGGCTCCCTTCATTCCCTTGCCACGAATCGATGCTTGTACGGCCAAGAGACCTTCAAGGTCCTCTTTGAGGTCCTGGGCAGTCTGGGCAAGGCGATAGCCTACCGTGGTGGGTTCTGCGGGTTGGATATGGGTGAAGGCCATGCAAGGTGTATCTGCATAACTCTCCATCTTCTCCACGAAGAGGGAGAGCAGGGCCTTGGTTTTTTCGATGATCAGGGTCAGGGCTTCCTTCAGGCGCATTGCATCCATGTTGTCCAGGATGTCCATGCTGGTTGCCCCAAGGTGAATGATAGAGCCAGCATTGGGGCACTGTTCTGCGAAGGTCTTGATCTCTGCCATAAGGTCATGGTGGATCTCAGCCTCAATCTCGCTGGCTCTCTCGATATCTATGTCTTCTTGGTGTGCGATCAACTCAGAGAGCTGTTCCGCTTTTACCAGACCAGCTTCTGCCTGGGCGCTTGCAAGGGCAACCCATACCTTTCTCAGGAGTTTTCTCTTATGCTCCTCACTGAATACGGTTCGCATTTCCTCGCTTGCATAGCGCCAAGAAAAAGGTGAAATATAGGTGTCATGGGTAAAGCTTTGCATAGAGACCTCCGCTTACCCATGACTGTACCCTCTAAGGAGAGAGTAGGTCAATCAACATAACGGATGCTCTCCCACGCCTTGTTGTACATTTCCAAGCTTGCTCCCAGGTCATCCTTCAACTCATAGGAGGTGAGCATATCAACGGTATAGAACGGGGTGGTTGTGCGGTACTGCTCGGCTTCCATGTTTACAGAAGAAGGGAAGTGGAAACGGTCGAGGAACTGTGCATAGTTCTCCGGCTTATGGATATAGTTGATGAATTCAAGGGCAAGGTCGTAGTTCCTGGCTCCTTTAGGGATACACATCGAGTCAATATACATCGGTCCTCCGTCGGAAGGGAGGAAGAAGTCCACATTGTCCCACTGGGATTCCTGAAGCTCCTCAAAGATAGCCTCTGCGTAGCCATGTGCGATCCAGTACTCACCGCTGGCGAATCCCTTCGCAAACCCTTCTGCATCGAATTTGACCAAATTGGGTTTCCACTCGGTGTTGATCAGTCTCCGTGCTTCCTCGAGCTCGGCTGGGTTTGTGGTGTTGACTGAATAGCCCAGATAGGCAAGTGCATCACCAATGACCTCCCGCATGTCATCCATCATCACCATGCGGTCCTTGTAGCGCTCATCAGCAAAAATGTTCCAGCTCTTCTCATAATCGCTGACCATCTCCTTGTTGACGGCAATTCCACTGGCACCAAGGTAGTAGGGAACCGAGTATTCCATTTCAGGGTCATAGGTAGCCTTTTCCAAGGCGAGCGGGGAGATGTATTGCAGGTTGTCCATCTTGGTGGTGTCAATTTTTTCCAGCATATCGAGATTTTTCATGATGGAGACATAATCCCCACTGGGGAATATGACATCATAGCCAGCACCTGAGGAAGCCATAAGCTTGGTGAACATCTCTTCATTGGATGCAAAGTAATCGAGAATTACATCTACACCAAATTCCTCTTCAAACGAGGCGATGACTGAATCGGGAGTATAGTAGGACCAGTTGTAGACATAGAGCTTTTTGCTGCTGCTCTTTGAATCATTCGTTTCGGACTTCTGGCAACCGAGAAGGGCGATCATGCTGAAGATGGTCAGCAAAATGATGATAACATGCTTGGTGGTAGGTCTGCTCATGGCGAAACCTCCTGAAAGAAAAGATAACTACCCGTCCAGGTCAGCATACGCCATTCCCTGGATCGGTGGCAAACTATGCCTACATGGTAGGCCAATAGGAGATTCTAGGCTGGAGTGGAGAGGCTAAGAGACTGATAAGAATTGATGCTTGCTTGCATGGCAGCCTCCTTTAAAATTCAGCCCAATAATTAGGTATTTCTCTGGTTGAGTCAATCACTTGGCATGCAAAAAATCGGCAAAGATTGAAATTTTTTTGAAATATTTATATTGAATGAAATTAAAACTGCTTTTCTTGAAGTCTGATATCTACAGTTGTTTGAGAAAATCCAGAATCTCGGAAGCGATGAGATCAGCCTCCTCATGGTGGACATAGTGATCAACAGCAAGAATCGTATACGAACTTTTTGTCACGGAGGACAGATAGGTAGTTGCCACCTCTATCCAACCTGGGGCTATATGGTCCTGCTCTTCTGAAAGGAAGAAATGCATAGGTGTTTCAATCGGTACTCCGAATTGGTCTACAATCTCTGAATTTTCCCCGACTACTTCTGCTTCACGGATCATGTCAGAGGTAACAGTACTTCGGTAGAACATTGCCCGATAGTTCGCCTTCTCAGCATCGGAGAGGGACTTGGAAGCAAGGAGTGGTAGGTAACTCTGTATGTCAGACTTAGGTATGAAGCGAGTGATCCCGATGAGAGAGAGGACCTGAAGAGCAGTCAGTTGTGACTTCTGTGCTTCAGGGAGTGTACGTAATGCCTTTGGTGTGCTGGGGTCCAAACCGATTATTGCTTGTACTTCATCAGGGTATTTCTGTGCCCAATGAATCGCTTCAAGTCCGCTCATGGAATGAGGGATCAATACATACGGTGCAGTGTGGCCGGCTAGCTGCAAGGCAGTTCGACTCTGCTCGAGTACGGTATCAATATCACGGGGAGATTTTGAAGTCGGGCTCCATCCATAGCCTGTTCGCTCCACTACAACAATCGTAAAAGCATCAACCAATTGGGACCATAAAGGTTTAAAATCCAATGTAGGGCAACTGGTTCCATGGCCGGCTAAAAATACCAAGGTGGTATCTGAATTTCCTTGGACATACAGATGAAGGGTGACACCGTCAACAGGAATCAATATCCCAGGAGGAGGAAATGCTTCTGTTTCTTTTTTTAATTGAAGTCTATGATTGATGAAAGATCCTGCAAACACTACCAATACAACAGCCAAAACCAGTATTACAACTATCCCTACCATCTTTATCAGTAACAACATATCTATGTATTCTCATTGATTGTTTTCCAGAATACAAGAAAACAACTCAGAAAATTGTATTATTTTTAAAAAGAGGTAAGGTACATGGGCCTGCTCTAGCATAGTCCATCCTGCATCTGGAGGGTGTTGCACAAACCTCATATATTTCTGATACTTACAGACAAAGAGTGATGCAAAATAAAGAATATCCCCAAGAGGTGGTAAACCTCCACACCCATAGTTTTTATTGTGGCCACGGCAGTGGCACCATTGCAGAATATGTCCAAGCTGCAAATGAGCATGGACTCGCCCTGCTCGGCATGAGTGAGCACTGCCCGGTACCTGATGGCAGGTGGCATCGTAGCCGAATGGACTACTCTCAGATTGAAGCATATGAAGATGACTGCAAGATGGCGAAAGAGACTGCTCCCGAAGGGCTTGCTGTGATCACTGGTTATGAGTGTGACTATCTTCTGGAGTATCAAGGGTACTATAGGGAGGTGGCTGAGAGAGTAGACTACCTCATCGGCGCCATCCATGACCTCTCTACAGACCTGAACAGTGAACACTCAGTGTTTTGGCATCAGCTGACCAAGAAGGATCTTGCTACCTATACCGATATGTACTGCGACATGCTCTCTTCAGGCTTGTTCCTCTTTGGTGCTCATCCTGACTTGTTTGGGTACTACTACCATCAGTGGGATACTGAGGCGGAGGCGTGCAGCAGGGCAATTATTGAGTGTGCTGTAGCCAACAATGTAGCCTTGGAGATCAACGCAAACGGGATGAGAAAGCGCAAGGTTCAGCTTGATGAGGGTTGGCGCCACCCCTATCCACTTTCCCCGTTCTGGGAGATTGCAAGTGAGTATCCGCTCCAGGTGGTGACCCATAGCGATGCCCATAAGCCATCCTTGATCAAGGAAGGATACGAGGCATGTGCTAATATTGCAATGGAGAACAACCTACAGCTTTGTTCCTATAGGGTGGAAAGAGAACAAAGAGAAAACCTGCGTATTTCCCTGATCTAACGGCGTTTCTTCTCGGCACACTGTACACAGAGCAGTGCTTCAGGTACCAATTCCAGTCTCCCGAGAGGGATTTCTGCTTGGCATCGAATACAGGTACCGTAAGTTCCCTTTTCTATCCTTTGCAGAGCATTTTCAAGCCCAATAATCCTCTTCTGGTTCAGGGACTGGGCATGTGCACTGATCGCTTGTTCACCGATGGCTTCCATTCTGGTTACCCTGCCAAGGCTACACGATGGAGCGATGGCCTGGGTCTCTTGATCAAGAAATTCTGCATGGTGATTCAACTGGGCAAGCAAGGTAGTAATAAGCTCTTTCATTCGCTCAACATCTTCTTGTTTCATTGATTGTTCCTTTTCTTATTCTTCTCAGTTGAGAAGGGGATGAAGAGAATTGCAAGCATGATGAATGAAGAGACGGCAAGACCGATTACCCCAGTTCCCTGGTAGGAGTGGGTGAAACGGTGCACCATGCTGAATGCCCAAGGACCGATTGCACTTCCTGCCACGATAATCGACATAGCAAAGCCACTCACTGCTCCAAGGTGTTTTCTTCCATAGATCTTTGGCCAGGTAACAATATTGAGCATTCCAAACAACCCGGTTCCGATTCCATAGCCGATAATAACAAGCACAGTTCCGGCGACGGTGTGGAGCATCATCATGGCAATTGAAGCTATGATCAGGGAAAGTCCGTAGACAATGTAGATATATTTGATCGCTATCCGGTCACTGAGATAACTTCCGAGGAATCGGGAGATTACTGAAATGACTGAGATTGGTAGGAATATCTTAACTGCTTGACTTGCATCAATGCCAAATTCCCCATAGATGGATACGATGTGGAAAGTGAATGCAGTATTAAACAGGGACCAGTATCCCAAAGAGAGGAGGATAACCCAATATGCGGCATGCCTTCTTGCATCCTTGAGATCTAGTTCCACATGGGCATCCTCACTACGCGCTGAACGATTCTTCTTTGGCTTTGGCAAGCCCCTCTCCATTTCCAGACCACATGATTCAGGATCGCTCCTAAAGAATGTGAGGATAAAGGGGAGGAATAGGAACATGAGTAGTGCTGAAAGTATTCCCAGCGATGATTTCCATCCATATTGATTAATCAAATGTTGCAGTGGTTGTGGTGCATAGGAAAACGTGAAAGAGGTGGTGATTCCCATCAAACCGGTTGCAAGCCCTCGATGGGTACTGAACCATTTTGCTACCATTCCACGACTGACCAATGTCAATACGCCCTGTCCAAAAAACCTTATCCCAAAAAATCCGAATCCGATTACAGCAAAGGCAGCAATCGAAGAAGGAATTCCGATAGAAGCGAGTAGGGATGCAATATTGCTGGAGAAAACAAGCAACAGAAGAAACAGACTTAAAAAGAACGCTGCAACTGCAGCAACAGGTCTGGCTCCATAGCGGTCGAAAAGCACTCCTGCATAGCTGATAATAAGGCTGCTTCCCAGTGTCCCAACCATATATGCAGATGAGATACCGACCCTGGATATATTCAGAGATGTGATAAGATGGTCGGTGAATACAGACACACCCATGGTCTGTCCAGGGATACTTGCCAAAACTCCTATTGCGCCAGCAATGAGAATTACCCACCCATAATAGAAAGGAAGGCACGAAATATACGAACGTTGTTGAATACCCTCTGCGGTATTCTCGATTTGCTTCATGCAAAAACTCCTGGGATTGTTTGGTAGAAGCAGAAGTATGAAGAAATTAGCAAGTAATTGCAAGAAACATGAAAAAAAGTACCCTGCCTCCGCGAGACAGGGTAGTACGTATGATCCTGAAGCCTTTCCGGTTATTCACCGCACTCATCATGATGGGCATGTTCGTGGCAAACACTCCCTGTGGAGGCAAGATTTCCTTCCAGGTACTGCTTGACGGCTTCTTCTGCAGACCCTTTTGCCCCAACGATGACCTCAATGTTGTGTCCATTGAAGATATCCACGGCACCTCCACCCATTCCACCACTGATAATGGTGTTCACACCCAGTTCATGGAGGTAGTTGGGTAGAAATCCAGGACGATGCCCTGGGTTTGGCATGCTCTCATGCTTGAGGATCTTCTCGTTCTCCGTTTCGTAGATCTCAAAGGTCTCACAGTGCCCAAAATGACCACATACATTCTTTTTCTCACTTGCTACTGCTACTTTCAACATTCCTTATTTCTCCCTTGCTTCCAATATATTACAGAGTCCGCTAAGATCGGCTCCCTGGTATGCTTCTATCGTTCCATTATCACACGCTTCACTCAACAGTGGGTCGATGGGCAGTTTTGCAAGTACTTCAAGTGCATAGTGCTCCGCAACGCCATCGATATGGCTTTCTCCGAAGACCTTGTATTGCTTCTGGTTGTCAGGGCAGAGGAAATAGGAGAGGTTCTCCACCAATCCTACAATCGGTACATTCATTTTCTGGGCCATGTTCACTGCTTTTTCCACTACCATGGATACCAACTCTTGTGGAGAAGTAACCATGACGATTCCTTCAACAGGAAGGGATTGGAACACCGTCAAGGGGACGTCTCCTGTCCCAGGGGGCATGTCAACAAAGAGATAGTCCAACTCTTTCCAGTCCACATCGGTGTAGAAGAGCTTGACTGTGTTTGCAATCAGGGGGCCACGCCATATGACCGCATCACTCTCATTATCCAACAACATGTTTGTTGAGATAATCTTGATACCATTCTTGCTTACCGCTGGTTCAATTCTTCCTTCCTCCCCGGTTGCCTTGCTATGGATACCGAACATCTTTGGGATGGAAGATCCGGTGATGTCTGCATCAAGTACTCCCACCTTGTGACCACGCCTTTGCATTTCAGAAGCGAGTAGGCTGGTAACCGAGGATTTTCCAACCCCTCCCTTTCCGCTTACAACTGCAATGATGTTACCGATGGTGCTTCCTGTCTTGGAATATGCTCTCATATCTGTATTAGGTTGTGCCATGTTGCTACTCCTTATGTGTCTTGAAGTCGAGGATATCTCCACCAGCAAGGTAATGCATGGCTTCTCCCATCTTTCCCTTGAGATAGGTATAGTTTTCTTCTCCTGTGCAGTGACAGGTGTAAAATATTGCTTTGCTTGCCAAGAGGATGGCTGCAATCTGGTCCAGGACTTCTGGGTCCTCAGGCTTGCCCGTGCGGTGGTTGTAGAGGTGGAATCCCCCGATTACGCGAGTGGGATAGGAACCGAACTCATCGTGGAAGGCTTCCAGGATATTTACGATCCCACGGTGCGAACAACCGCTTACCAATATATGTTCATCCCCTTCCTTAATCGCAAGGTACTGTTCATGGGTGAATGGGTCAACGATATATGCCTCTCCCTCCTTCTTGAACAGGCTCTTGTTTCCCGTGGGAATGAAGCGAGTGCCTTCCACCTTGCTGAAAAGGAATATTCCCTCAGCTACCGGGGTGAGTGCTGATGTAAAGATAAGGCGATTGTTCCTCAGTAAATCCTGGTCGACTCCAATATAGTGGTAGTCTCCCTCACTTCGCTCGGAGAAGAGCGGCCCAAAGGCTTCCTTTCTGGCATAGAGAGGGGCGGTACTGTTTATACTGAAAAAGGTTTTGATACCACCTCCATGGTCATAATGGCCATGACTGAGGATGGCAAGGTCAACCTTCTTCAGATCAACATTGAGTTTTTCTGCATTCTCAGCAAACAAGGGACTTGCTCCCATATCGAAGAGCATGGTTTTCTGACTTGCTTCGATGTAGAGACTCAATCCATGTTCTGCTCCCAATGTTTCATTGTTGGTGGTATTCTCCACCAGTGTGGTTATCTTCATGTGTGTATACGCTCCTTCATCAATCGTAAGGTCTTCTCATAGATGGTCTTGATTGCCTCAGCTCCCTTGCTGTTCATTTCGACCAACGTCCTATTGGTATTGATTGCTTCCAGTGCCATCTTGTCGTAGGGAATTTTCCCAAGGAACGGTACTCCCTCTTTGTAGCAGTATACTTCTATTTCAGCACTTTTTCGTTCATTGGAGTCATATTTATTTACAATAACAGCTACTGGTACCTGTAATTGTCTGGCACTAGCCAGCACACGTTTCAGGTCGGCGAGCCCACTGACCGAGGGTTCGGCAACCATAAGTGCCAGGCTTACCCCACTCAAGGAGGCTATTACCGGGCATCCTATGCCAGGGCTTCCATCAAGAATGGCAACTTCGTGCTCGCTGCTTACTTCCTTTAACTGATTCTTGACTTCACTGACCAGTTTCCCGGTAGTACCACTGCCCATCAGCAGCGTTGCTGTTGAGAATACCTCATCCTTTCGCTTCAGCAACTTCAGGTCCCCGACTTTTGCCTCTTCCCTGTGTATTGCGTCCACAGGGCAGACATGGATGCAGTAGTTGCAACCTTCACAAGCGAGGGGAAGCACTTCATACGGATTTCCCGGCTTAATGGCGTCGAATCGACATACCTCGAAGCACTTGTTGCAACTGATACACGCATCTGGGTCGATCACGGCCTTGGGCAATCCAAAATAGTCTTTCTTTTGCTTTTGCTCATATGATCCCATCACCAGATGGAGATTGGGTGCATCGACGTCGCAATCGGCATAGGCTTTTGCTTCGCTGAGGTTGATAAAGGCACTGGCCACCGTGGTCTTGCCTGTTCCTCCCTTACCGCTGAGGATCAGAATCTGATGCATGACTGGCCTCCTGTACTACCTTTGACAGTAGTTCCTTGAAATAGGTGTGATAGTGTTCATCTTCCTCGGCAGCTAGATACCCGTCACTGGAGAGAAGGGCCAAATGCTCATCATAGGGGAGTGATCCAATAATCTTGAGCCCATGCTGTCTTGCGTAGACCTCACTGGGGTTCTTTCCCTCCTGTGTCTTGTTCAGGAGTACTGCAGAGGGTTTTTCCATAAGGGTGACCAACTCATGTACCATCGCCAGGTTGTGTGCTCCAAAAATCGTAGGTTCAGCAACCAGGAGACAGAAGTCAGCGTTGCCGACGGTCTCAGTCACCAGGCACCCGCTACCAGGGGGGCTGTCGATGATAACCAAATCAGTTTTCTTCTCTCTCATGAGTGCCTTGATGATGGGAACTGCAGAGCTCTCCCCAACATTCATCTCCCCTGCGAGGAAGGTGATTCCATTCTTTTGTCCTCTTTTTACCACGCCCAGTGGGTGCTCTTTTTCACTAAGGGCACCCTTTGGGCAGATGTAGGTACACAGCCCACAGGAGTGACAGATCTCATCGAAGACCAATAGGTTCTTTCCAATGAGTGCCAAGGCATTGAATGCACAGGCTTCCACACATTTCCGACACCCATCGCAAAGATCCTGATTCACTACAGGTTTTGGTTCCGTGATTACATGTTCTCCCACAATGGTTGGCTTGATAAAGATATGTCCGTTCGGCTCTTCCGTGTCGCAATCGATATAGGTTGCATTTGCTGCCACAGCGGCAAGGTTAACGGAGACCAGGGTCTTCCCTGTTCCTCCCTTGCCACTGAGAACTGCAATGGTAGCCTTAGTGTGCATGATGAAATCCAGGATGTACCTCGTTCAGGGAGGTAAGCTTGCCTTCCAGAAGGTTGGCAATATTGTCAGCTATACTCAAGTTGAGTGCCTTGAGGATGCTGATATTTGCAGCACTCAGTACTTTCGAGGCATTCTCTCCCAAGCGGAAGGTGATCAGGCTGTCGATCTTCTGGTCAGCGAGGAATTGCGCGGCCTGGATTCCTGCTCCCCCTGAAGCTTCAGCTGCTTTGTTGTCCAAAAAGGTGCTGGTCTCTTTTTCTGTATCATAGAGACAATAGATGGGTGCTCGTCCAAACGATACACAAATGGCGCTGTCCAAGCTCTTTTCTTCTGCGGGTACTGCTACAATCATTGCGGTATATCTCCTTGTCTGTGTTGGTGGCGACCCCGGCCCATCCTGCATCCACGACCGCAGCCGTAGTGATGGGGACCACCATGGTCATTCAGGTGGTACTCGCCACCCTCAATGAAGAGCAGCTTGCCCTCCACCAGTGATTCTGCCAGTTTCTTTCTGGCACTTTCATAGATGCCTTGGACCGTAGTCCTGGCAACATTCATCTGTCCAGCGCACATCTCTTGGGTCAATCCTTCCTGATCGATGAGGCGTATGGTTTCATACTCATCAACGGTCATGATAATGGATGGGGTTTCATCCAAGGGGGCCCCGAGGGGCCCGAACTTGGTGATTTGGGGAAGTGCGCAGACGTTTCTCCATTTACGTGGACGGGGCATAGCTCCTCCTATTCGTTACTCTCTTTCATCTGAGCTTCAAGTTGTTTGAGTTCTTCCTC
The DNA here is from genome assembly GCF_963677075.1 of uncultured Sphaerochaeta sp. Classification (NCBI taxonomy): domain Bacteria; kingdom Pseudomonadati; phylum Spirochaetota; class Spirochaetia; order Spirochaetales; family Sphaerochaetaceae; genus Sphaerochaeta; species uncultured Sphaerochaeta sp. The sequence continues at coordinate 1,373,285 of NZ_OY781873.1, forward strand.
AAGCATGCGCTTGCGTTCAGCAAGGGAGATGGGAGCGACGGGAGTAGCGTACATTCCCCAGCCGAGTCCTCGGCCGAAACCTGCACCACGTCCCATGCCATAGCCAATTCCGCCACGGCAGTATCCCATGCCTCTTCCAGTCATTGGTCCGTTGCCGGTAGGGCCTGTTCCATTTCTTCTTGGCATAGTGTGCCTCCTTAGTATAATAATTGTTATCGACATATGTCAGTAACTGTCTTTACTATAATAAGGTTATTGGCATATGTCAATAACTAACGAAAAAGTTTTATCATTTTTTTCTTAACCCAAAGAAAAGGCCCTTCCGAAGAAGAGCCTTTGATACAAGAAAACCAGTAGTTACATGATGATGATCTGATCACGCTCAGGTCCAACCGAGATGAACTTGATCGGTGCACCCACCAACTCTCCTAGTCGCTTACAGTAGATCTGTGCATTCTTCGGCAGATCCTCCCACTTGCGGGCACCACTCGTGTCACTCATCCAGCCATCGTACTCTTCGTAAATCGGCTCGGCAATCTCCTGCTGGGCCGTCTCAGGCAGGTAGTTGATAACCTCTCCGTTTACCCTGTAGCCCGTACATACCTTGATCTTCTCAAATCCATCAAGAACATCAAGTTTGGTAAGGGCGATGGAGGTAAATCCATTGATCCAGCAAGAGAATTCGGTAGCAACTGCATCAAACCATCCGCAACGGCGGGGTCGACCTGTTGTTGCACCATATTCACCACCAACGGCGCGTAGTTTCTCTGCATTCTCATCAAACAGTTCAGTCATGAATGGACCGCCACCAACACTGGTTGAGTAGACCTTGGTCACTCCAATTACCTCATCAATCCTTCTAGGACCGAGGCCGCTGCCATTGGCTGCCCCTCCAGAGGTAGGACTGCTGCTTGTGGTGTAGGGGTAGATGCCCCAATCAAGGTCTCTCATGACACCCAGCTGACCTTCAAGAAGAATCTTACGGCCCTCTTCGTACGCCTGACGTACTACAGGAAGGGTGTCGATGATCTTATCTCCGTAGGTTTCTTTCCACTTGCGGCAGAGTTCCATGATCTCATCAACGGTGTACTCTTTCAGGCCAAAGTAGGCAAGTTCACGATTCTTCTGCGGGAGGGCCATCTCAATGCGGTTCCTAAGTCGGTCCTCATCGAGGAGATCTGCTGCCCTTATACCGCTACGGGTAGCTTTGTCACTGTAGCAAGGTCCGATACCACGCTTGGTTGTACCAATCTGCATCTTGTCACTCTTGGATTGCTCTTGAGCACCATCAAGTGCCCGGTGGTATGGCATGATCAGGTGGGCACGTACGTCGATGAACAGATTGTCCACCGTTACACCCTTGGTGGTAATGGTCTGTAGCTCTTCACTCATGGTCTCGAAATTGACGACAGTCCCTGCTCCCACGATGTTCATGGTCTCAGGATTGAAGATACCGGACGGGATGATATGGAGGGCGAACTTGCCCTTGTCATTGATGACTGTGTGTCCTGCATTGTCTCCGCCTTGGAAACGGATAACCAAATCGGAGTTCACTGCCAAATAGTCTACGATGCGGCCTTTTCCTTCATCGCCCCACTGGGCTCCTACAATTGAAGTAACGTTGCTCATTGGTATAACTCCTTGCCTTCTTTTTTCAGATGATCAAGCATCAGATTCTCTTTTTCTGTATGGCTATCGATGTCATCAGCATCCCAGGGATACTTGATCCAGACATCATCCAGGTTGAGGCCGGCGAAGTAGCGCTTGATCTCCACAGGGAACTCAACATCCTTTTCCTTGTTCTTATTATGTAGAACCAAGACAGCGATTTCTTCAGGCTTGTACTTAAGCAACTCACCAATACAGTATGCCAAGGTGGCACGTGTATCATCTACCTCATCGATGAGGAGAACCTTCTTGCCAACCAACTGGGACTGTACTTCATCGATCCATTGGATTTTTGTAGGGTGGTCCTTGTGTTTCTTGTCGATACCGTAATAGGAAATTCCCACTGCATAAATCGGACGATTTATGAAGGTCTTGATAATTCTTGCAGGGATGTAGCCTCCGCTTCCGATTGCAACGATTACATCGGGGTCATACCCTGATTCAATCAACTCTTTGCTGAGTTTCTTTACCAGTTTATGCACCGAATTGTAACTGACGTAGAACTTGTTGTCGTCCATTTCTCTCTCCTTGGTTAGGCTTGTGGGTACATCTCTGCGATGTAGGGGAGGGTCCGGTATTTTTCATTGTAATCCAGGCCGTATCCAACAACCCAGACATCGGGGATGGTGAAACCGATGTAGTCGATTTCAACAGGCAGAATGTGCCTGTCAGGTTTATCCAAAAGGACTGCGGTCTTCACAGACTTGGGATTTCTTGTTTTGAAGTTTCGAATGAGATAGTCCAGTGTATTTCCACTGTCAAGTATGTCTTCGATGATCAGGACATGCTTGTCTTCCATATTCTCTCTGGTATCCATCAGGAGGCGGACATTCCCGCTGTGGTCCCCCTGATAGGACGAGAGGGCAATGAAGTCCACAACATGCCTTACATTCAGTTTTCTTGCTAAATCTGCAATAAAAATGAAGGATCCCTTGAGAACCCCTACAAGGATCAGGTCATCTACAGTATCGGCATAGTCACTGCTGATCTGGCGGGCCAGTTCATCGACCCTTCTATTGATGGTATCGGCATCGATGAGAACACGAGCGAGATCCTCTGTCAAAGCAGGGATAGCGAGGGAATCTTTCATTGGGCCTCCTCAATGCAACAGACGAGCTGTTGAAACATGTACTGCATGCTAGTAGGCATATACGAAAAAGAGTGGAGTGTCAATGTTGGAAAAGAGTTGCACCGATGAACAAATATGTGAAGAATTCTTGCTACTTGACGACACTATTGCTGTACAGCTACACTAAAAGCGTAGATTAGGAGGCCACCATGTATGTTGATGTTCCTGTAGAAGTTTTACAAATGAACCCCTTTACAGCGATCGGAACTGATGGATTCCTGGTTACAGCGGGAACTCCTGAACATTTCAACACCATGACAGCATCCTGGGGTACGATGGGTGTTCTTTGGGGAAGAAATGTTGTAGTTCTCTATGTACGCAAGAGCCGCTACACCCATCAATTCCTGGAGGAGAGTGACGGGTTTACCGTTTCATTCTTCCCTTCCGAGATGAAGGAAAAATTGCTTTGGTGTGGTGCACACAGTGGTCGTGAATATGACAAGATCAGCATGACTGGACTGCAACCAACCTTTATTTCCTCTCTAAAGGGAGGAGAGCGTGTAACCTTCAAGGAAGCTTCGTTGGTTTTCTCTTGTACGAAAGTTGCTACCATGGATATGCAGAGTGACCAATTCCTGCTTGACGAGATCAAGGAGTTCTACCAAAGCGGCGACCTTCATACCGTATATATTGGATTTATTGACAGCATCCTCTCCAACCAATAGGATGGGGAGACTATACAAAGGCAAGGCTTAGGCCGGCTTGTAAAGGCAGGACTGCATATCCTGCCGGGGAGCACTCATGGACCTTTCTGTACAACAGGCGCAACAAGCGCTCTCGATTATGGTACGTTCACGCCATTTCGAAGAACAAATTGACGAGTTATTCAAGCAAAAAGAGATGCATGGAACAACCCACCTGTCCATTGGACAGGAGGCTTGTCAGGCGGGTTTGGCTTTGGCTTTACAACCAGGCGACTGGATTGTGCCCACGCATCGCTGCCATGGGCACACCATAGCAAGGGGTACCAGTGAAAGGCGTATGTTCAGTGAGATGTTCGGCTCCTCGGATGGTATTTGTAAAGGACTTGGTGGTTCCATGCATATGACTGATGTAGAGACCTGGAATACCGGTTCTTCTGCTGTAGTCGGTAGTGGGATCAACCTGGCTGCAGGAATCGGGTTTGCCTTGAAGATGCAGAAGAGCCAGGCGCTGAGTGTTGCCATCTTTGGGGACGGAGCATCGAGCCGGGGTGCCCTGCATGAGAGCATGAATCTTGCCTCTGTCTGGTCTCTTCCTGTCCTGTTTTTTTGTGAGAACAACAACTATGGTATGAGTGCTGCTGCCTCAAGAATGATTTCCACTTCCTCCATTGCCAGGCGAGCGGAGGGATATTCCATGCCCCATGCCACTGTTGATGGCAACGATGTCGAGGCTGTCTACAAGGCCTGCAGACTTGCCGTAGATACCATCCGCGCCACTTCAAAACCGTATTTTCTGGAACTCAAGACGTACCGTTGCTGTGGGCACTCAAAGAGTGATGCCTGTGTGTATCGTGACCACAAGGAAGAGGCTATGTGGGCCTCCAAGGATCCCATCTTCCTTTTTACCCGCTCCATGGTAGAGAGTGGATTGTTCAATGAGGAGGAAGTCTCCCGCATTATTCTGGAGAGTCGTAAGCGCGTGGATGATGCGGTTCGTGATGCGCTCTCTGTACGCGATCAGCACATCAGCCTTGAGAAGGCGATGGAGTACCTCTTTACAGAAGAAGATGAAGAACTATACAAGGTCTGCAAGACCACCAGCCGTATCAGTTATCGTGATGCGATCAGGGAAGCGCTTGATGAGGAGATGTCCCGTGACAAGGCGGTCCATCTTATCGGAGAGGATATCGGACTCTACGGGGGATGTTTCCGTGTGACGGGAGATCTTTATAAGAAACATGCCCAGCAGATGCATGAAACCCCTGTCAGTGAGGAAGCGTTCACGGGGCTAGCCGTCGGTGCAGCGACGTTGGGAATTCGCCCAGTGGTGGAAATCATGTACGGGGATTTTTCCACACTTGCGAGCGATCCCATGATAAATCATGCTGCGAAGATTCGCTTCATGAGTGCTGGACAGCTTTCCTGTCCGATGGTCCTGAGGGCACCTATTGGGAGTGGGACAGGTCACGGAGCCCAACACACCCAATGCCTGGAGGCAATGTTTGCAAATATCCCTGGTCTTGTCATTGTAGCTCCCTCATGCCCCGGTGATGCAAAAGCCCTGCTCAAGAGTGCCATCAGGAGCAACAATCCAGTACTCTATTTTGAACACAAACACCTCTATAACAATCTTGGTCCGGTAGGGGATGAAGACTATCTGATGCCGATAGGAAAAGCGGTTGTCAAGAAACGAGGGCGTGATGTAACCATCGTTGCCTATAGTCATGCAGTGCAGACTTGTCTCGAGGCAGCAACGGTGTTGAGCTTGCAAGATGAAATCGATACTGAGGTCATTGACCTGGCTACCATAAAGCCGATGGATGGCAATGCCATCCGTCAGTCAGTACGTAAAACAGGAAGGCTCTTGGTAGTTCATGATAGCCCTGAGTTTGGAGGCTATGGAGCTGAGGTTGTATCCCAGGTGACCAGCGATGCCAAGAGTTTTGCATCCCTGAAGGTACCCCCCTTGCGATTATGTGGAAAGGAGTGCCCGATCCCCTTTGCCCCAGAGCTGGAAAAAGAGACAATTCCCTCCAAGGAAGATGTGGTCGCCGCTGTTCGCTCACTTTTCTCCTCGCTATAGCCTTTCCTTTTTTTCCTGATACCGCTAGAATAGTAACCACTTGCGCCGCAGACCTCTGCGGCGCTCATGTACAGGAGTAAGAACAGCATGGAAATTGATGTAAAGAACCTGCATCCGCTGGAAGTCCGCCTACTCAGGCATGTGGCATTGGGTGAACCCATTACCGCCGGCCGCATCGTGGACGAGCTTGACTACAAGGTGGGGCAGTGCAACCAGGCGTTCAGCTGGTTGAGCGCAAAGGGCTATCTGGTCGAGAAGAGTCGCGAAAGTCGCGTCTTGTATGAACTGACAGAATTCGGAAGGGAGCAAGCAGAGAAAGGGACTCCCGCCCAGCGTATCTTTGCATTTATCAAGGCTGAGGGACCTCACTCCCTTCCTGAGATCGCCTCAGCCCTGGGATTGGAAAAGAGTGAAGTGGGTTCAGCCTTCGGTCAGCTATCAAAGGCTCGTTGTGCACAAATGAATGACGAAAACAAAGCTCAATCCATCGCTGATGAGCTGAGCGGTGAGTTCCTTCTTACCGCCAATCTCCTGCAGAAAGGCTTGCAAGGGGACCTTGATGAATCAGCATTGGATGCAGATGAGAAGAAAGCAATGGGCAAAATCGCGAAGAAACGCGGTGCAGCCTCCTCTCCCTTCAAGGTCATTGAACGGGAAGATATCGTCTACGAGTTGACTGAAGAGGGCTCCCAGGCCAAGGAAGCGGTCCTGAAGGCAAACATCACAGGAGAGGAGCTTGGCTCCCTTACCCCAGAGATGCTTGCTACCGGAAGTTGGAAAACCGGTAGCTTCCGCCCCTATGGTTTGAATGCTCCCACCAGTCGCTTGATCCCAGGTCGGCACAACCCATACGGCAACTATCTGCAGTGGGTCAAGGATAAGCTCTGCAGCCTCGGCTTTGAGGAATTCGATGGCTCTCTCGTGGAGAATGAGTTCTGGAACGGCGATGCCCTGTTCATGCCACAGTTCCACAGTGCTCGTGACATCCACGATGTGTATTATGTAAAGGACCCGGTGCATTGCAAGGAGATCGAGGAACCTTGGCTCAGCCAGGTTGCCAAGACTCATGAAGATGGCTGGGAGACAGGTAGCCGAGGTTGGCGCTACAGCTTTGACCATGAATTCACCCGTCGCCAGGTGCTACGCAGCCAAGGAACGGTTCTCAGTGCACGCCAGCTGCCCAATGCAAAGATTCCAGGCAAGTATTTTGGTGTTGCCCGCTGTTTCCGTTATGATCAGGTTGATGCAACCCACGGCGCTGATTTCTATCAGACTGAGGGTATTGTCTTAGGCAATGATGTGAACCTGAAAACTCTGTTGGGTCTGCTGAAGATGTTTGCTGAAGAGATTGCAGGAGCCGAGGAAGTGAAATACGTCCCTGGCTACTTCCCCTTCACAGAACCTTCTATCGAAGTGCATATCAAACATCCTGTATTGGGATGGTTTGAACTTGGAGGGAGTGGGATTTTCCGCCCTGAGGTTACCAAGGCACTCGGTATTGACGTGCCGGTACTCGCATGGGGACTCGGTATCGACCGAATGGCCTTAATGCACCTTGGATTGAACGATCTCAGGGAGCTCTTTACTCCGAACATCGAGTCGGTACGCACGAGGAGGGGAAACTAATGCCAAAGATTGAGACTACCGGCAAGTTGTTCTACAGCTTGCTTGGAAAAACCATACAAGATGAGCAACTGGAAGAAATTTTCCCCGTTGCAAAAGCTGAACTGGATGGTCATGAAGATGACCTGCTGAAAATTGAGCTCAACGACACCAACCGTCCTGACCTCTGGTCTGCCGCAGGTATCGCACGTCAGCTCAAAGCATACTGGGGAGTTGAAGCTCCTCTCTACGATTTTTTCTCTACCGCTGATGAAACCTTTGACAGCGAGGGAAGGGAGCTCATCGTAGATGCCTCAGTAAAGGAAGTAAGACCGTACTCAATTGGCTTTGCTGCAAAAGGCCACAAGGTAAGTGAGGATGAACTCGAAGCATTGATCCAGAGTCAGGAAAAGCTCTGTTCCAACTTTGGGAGAAAACGCAAGACGATTGCAATTGGGATCTATCGCTCCGATCTGATTACCTACCCGGTACATTACCGTGGGGCAGATCCTGATACCACCAAATTCATACCGCTTGGAATGGATAAGGAACTCACCCTGAGGGAAATCTGCAGCGAACACCCCAAGGGCAGGGAGTATGGTCCGATTGTAAGCGACAGCAAGGTATTTCCCTATCTGCATGATGACAAGGGAGAGACACTGAGTTTCCCACCGGTGATCAACAGTGCTCATATCGGGGCTGTTGAGGCAGGAGATGAGAATCTGTTCCTTGAGCTTAGTGGATCTGATCTTCACGATCTCTTGCTTGCAGCCTCCATTCTTGCCTGTGATATGTCCGACCTTGGGTATGAGATTCTTCCCGTGAAGGTCTCTTTTCCAGAGGAGACAGAGTTTGGAAGAGAGATAACGGTTCCCTATTATTTCCAAGAGCCTATCTCCTGCTCACTCAGCCAGGTCCATAAGACCCTTGGTGAGCTGATGAGTGGAGACGATGCTGTTGCAGCCTTGAAGAGAATGGGAATCTATGCTGTCTATGATGAGGACACCATCTGGGCAACCGTCCCAGAGTGGAGAAATGACTTCCTGCATCCAGTCGACCTAATCGAGGATATTATGATCGGTTATGGGCTTGGAAACTTCCAGCCTGAGATGCCTCAGGATTTCACGGTTGGACGACTCAGCCCAGCTGAAGAGTTGGGCCGCAAGGTCAAGGACTTGATGGTGGGTCTCGGATTCCAGGAGATGATGTACAACTATCTGGGCTCCAAACGGGAATACGTGGACAACATGCAGTTCCCTGCTGAAAAATGTATCTTTATCTCCAATCCAATGAGTGAGAACTATGAGGTGGTACGCCCCTCGGTCATTCCTTCCCTGTTGGAGAGTGAGAGCGTTAGCGCCCATGCACCTTTCCCTCATAAGATCTTCGAAGTGGGCAAGATTGCTTTCCTCGATGAGAACGAGAACAGTGGGACCACAACCCGTAATAGTCTCGGTTTCCTAGCCAGTGACAGTGTGATGGGTTACAACGAGGTCTCCTCGATTGTGAACACCCTGTTCTACTTCCTCGGCAAGGAGTATCAACTTGCAGCCTTGGAAGGCGATGGCCGGTTCATAAAAGGTCGTTGTGCCAAAATTATGCTAGGCGAAGAAGAGGTTGGGGTATTTGGAGAAATCCATCCTGCAGTTCTGGAGAACTGGGGAAGTGAAACTCCCACCATTGCCTGTGAGGTAGACCTGGATATGTTGTTGAACTAACAAACATCCAAGGTGAAGAGAAGAGTGCTGCAGCCAGAAATGCGTTGTGGCACTTTTTATTTTACCATCCAATCAAAGCAAGCGCCCCGAGTGCAACGGAAAAGCCGAGGAAGAGATCGGTGAATCCTCCTCGTCTCTTCTCCAAGAAGTGCAATACATGCCGTCCTGGTTTGATAACGGCAAAACTGAAGAGTACTATGCCTGCGAGGACGGTGAGAGCAGTCTTGATAAGATTGTCCTGTGTGAAGAAGAAACTACTACCATAGGTTTGTGCTTCTTCTGGGCTTATCAATTTAGTAATGAAAAGAATCATTTGCTCACTGAGCAGGCCGACAGCAAGACAGGAGAGGGCAAGCAGGATAAATGAGAGGTGTGTGGAGACGGAAAAGCGTTTTTTCTCTTTACTGACTGCACTCATCAGTGGTTGTTTGGATGGAAGAAAAATACGGGAAAGCTTAATAAACGAAGCAATGGTTCCCGCTGAGGCAAGGGTTAGGAAGGTATAATGCATACTTCCCTTGAGGGTATAGGTAACCAACATCTTGCTGTAAAAACCATTGAACGGGGGAAGTGCAGAAATGGAGAGTGCACCGACGAGAAAACAGAGCATCGTAAGCGGTATTCTCTCTCCTTCGATTCGTAGTGCCTGGTTTGCCCCCCTGAGTGTGTAGACATTGCGGTTGCCTGCTGCATCAGTAGCCTTTCCGATGGTAAGAAAGAGCAAGGCCTTGAATTGTGCATGGCTGAATGCATGGAAGAAGGAAGCTGAAAGAAGCAGTGCTCCTTCTGAGGTGGTGATTCCTGTATGCAGTGCCATCCCCCAGGCACTTACGATATACCCTATCTGGCTGATGGAGTGATAGGCAAGCAGTTGCTTTGCATCACTCTGGGAGAGTGCAAGCAATACACCGATCAAGGCCGTTGCAGCTCCAGCATAGCTGACCGGAAGTGCAAGCTGAGTGGCAAGTGGTGAGAGAGTAAAGACTCTCAGCAGTGCAAAGAGAGGAACTTTCAACAGCACTCCCGAGAGGAGCGCTGAAACAGCATGGGGCGCCTTTGCATGTGCATCCACCAACCAAAGTGAGAGTGGCATGACTGCTACTCGTAATAGAACCGGGACAATGATCAGGAGCAAGGAGAAAAGTGCAACGTATTGGTTTCTTCCAGAGACTGCTTCCAATCCCCTGGAAATCCCTTCATAGCTGAGTGAACCGGTGAGTTTGTAGAGACCGAAGGTACCGAGCAGGAAAAAGACCATTGCAGATGATGAGAGCATAAGGTAGGAGAATGATGCATAGGCTGCATTGGCTTTCTTTCCGGTTGCGATCAGGACATAGGCAGTTACGCCCATGAGTTCAAGGCAGACAAAGAGGTTGAACAGGTCAGCAGTCATACCGATTGCTGCTATGGAAGCGTTCTGGATGAGCATCAGTGCTGTGTAATAGCTATGTCCAGGTCCTTCCTTACGGGAGAAAATCCAAGAGGGGATGGTGATTGCTGCAGCCAGGAAAATCAAAAGCAAGCTCATTCCGTCAAAACGGTAGACGATGCCGATACTCTTTGCATACCCTCCTATGGTTGTCTCAATGTACCCTTGGTTCTGCAGGATGGGGTAGAGAGTAAGAACCAGGAAAAGGGGGAGTATCATTCCAATCAGTATTCCCAAATACTCCGCAATTCTCCTGATGCCCGTCGGGCAGAAGCTCTTGATAAAGAGTATACCTGCTGCTGAGAGAAGTGGGAGAAATACTGGGGAGAAGAGTATGGTGTGAGTTATATTCATAGTACTCCTCCCGGAAAGAGGAGCCACCATGCCATGACAGCAACCATCAGAGCAAAACCGAAGAAGAGATTAGGGAATGATGCTGTTGACTCCCTTCTTGCCTCAAAACGCCTTTCCAATCTGGTTTTGGATCCGATGATAAAGAATAACAGAGCGATAGTGGTGGTGAGCCCTGTCTTCAGTAAATCCTGGAGTGCTGAATAACTGGTCAGTGTTGCATTCGTAGCTCCAAGTGGAGAGAGAACCTGGACCACAAACGTCTGGAGCTCAGTATACCAAAGCCCTCCGGCAAGCAGGAGTATCGTAAGGAAAATGAGCGATAGAGAGGTAAGTGCAGTAGACGACGGTTCCACATTCTGGATTTCTTGGTTTTTTCTTGGAAGAAAGATACCAGAGAGCTTAAGATATGCAACAATGGTCAATACTGAAGTAATACTCAAAAAGTAGGTTGACCCATGTCCTTTTGAAAGATATACAAGTGTGTTCTTGCCCCAGAACCCAATGGTGGGGGGGAGTGCACTGATCGAGAGAAATGCAACCAGGTATGCTATGCCTGTAATGGGGAATCGCTCACCTTGTGCGCGTAGCGCTGAGAGAGCTCCCCGAGCCGTATGCAAATCTTTGCTGCCCACTGCGTCACTAGCGCGTCCTACCGTCATGAAGAGGGTCGCTTTTGCCAAGGCATGGCTGAACGCATAGAGGAGTGAGAGCGCGAGTAACAGTGCTCCCTCTTCAGTCTCAAGCCCTGATGCCAAGGCCAATCCATAGGCGGTCACGATATACCCAATCTGGCTGACTGAGCTATAGGCAAGCAAACGCTTGGCGTGGTGCTCCCTAAGTGCCAAGAGAATACCCAGCAGGGCTGAAATCCCTCCTGCCCATGCAAGGATGGACCCAAGTAACTCGGTACCGGTAACCAGCAATAAAAGACGAACCAAGGCAAAGAGGGGTATTTTAATCAACACCCCAGAGAGCAAGGCTGAAACTGCATGGGGTGCATTCGAGTGTGCCCCAACCAGCCAGCCGGAGAGTGGGATGACTGCAGTTCTCAAGAGCACCGATACGACAATCAGGACAAGTGAGAGACGTGCAACCAGGAGGTCGGATCCTGAGAGCATATTTTTTACTTGGGCGATGGTGTCGTAGGCAAGGGAGCCTGAGATTCTATAGAGGCCGAATGTTCCTATCAGGAAGAATACCATTGCCGTGGCGCTGAAGAGCAGGTAGGTAAAAGAGGAGAGTATTGCCTTGTTCTTCTCACTACTGGCAACCAATACATAGCTGGTTACACCCATCACCTCAAGGCAGACGAACAGGTTGAACAGGTCAGCTGTAAGGCTGGTCGCAGCAATGGATGCACTCTGGATGAGGAATATTACCGTGAAAGTCTCCTGATGAGGTCCTGTTCTCCTGCTGTAGAGCCAAACCGGGATACTGACCAGGAGATTGATGGTGATAAGGAGGAAGGAGAGGCCGTCAAAATGGTAGTGGATACCCAGTGTAGTCTCCCAGGTTCCGAGAATCATATGCACCTGATGACGAGCTAGAACCGGCTTGATCAGGAATATGAATGCAATGAGTGGGATAATGAATGCAATAAGGGCAGAGAGGTATTCCACAGCTCGTCTTTGTCTGTCTGTAAAGAAGTGCTTGGTAATCAGAATGAGTGCAGCACCAAGCATGGGAAGGTAGACTGGGCTGAGAAAGAGGCTCTCAATGCTCACTACGCAACCTCTCACTGATCGTGTCTATCTCCAAGGAACCGGTTGCCTTGTATAGCCTAACTGCCAGAGCCAAGGCAAGCGCAGTAACACACACTCCAATGACAATAGCGGTCAGCATCAAGGCTTGGGGAACAGGGTCTACCATGTTGGTTACCCCCTCCCCCAGGATAGGGGCTTGGTCCCCAATCCTGCTCCCTTCCAGGATGTAGAGCAGTACCACTGCAGCGTTCAGGATATTGAGTCCGAACACCTTTTTAATGATATTTTTTGCCCCTACAATGGCAGTGAATCCTATCAGGGCAAGCAGGAAGATCAGAATGCGTTCAATGACCACGGCGTCCTCCCATCATCGCGATACACATAACTGCTATGCTTGTTCCCACCTTCAACCCAATGATGATATTCAGGAGGATGATGAAGTTTGCAGAGAGTGCAGAACCGCTCTTGATCGGGTTACCGAAGAACCCGCTTTCAAAGAAAACCCCACTGGTAGCTGCCACTATGAGAACAAGGAAAGATAGAGCTTCTATTCTTCCTAGCACATTCGTATTGGTCAACTTGGTCTGCGTCTCGGTTCCGAGTGCAAGGAAAACGATGGCTGAGGCAACAATGACGCCTCCCTGGAATCCTCCACCTGGGGAGATATGTCCATACAACATGACATAGAATCCAAAGAGCAATACGACTGGGCCAAGCTTGGAGGAAACCACCTCAAGAAGGTGGGTCCTTTGTGCATTGGTGGGACGTTTTTCGGGAGCGAGGGAGAAGCTCACCGCTTCCTCTTCTTCACTCTCCTTTCCAAGATTGATCAGAATCCCCATCGTACCGGTAATGGAAACCAGCAAAACCAAGGTTTCCCCCAAGGTATCCATTGCCCGATACCCCAAGTAAATAGAGCTGACAGTGTTCACGGCTCCCGTGTCAGTGAGCGCATGTTCATAGAGATAGTCCCTCGATGCCTCCGGCCAAGGGTGGGAGGAGAGAAAGACTGGGAGGATGGCAAGGGCCAAGACAAGAAGGGTGAATGTGATTTTTATGATGAACAGTGTTCGTTTCACTAATCTTTACTCCTTCTTCGTGTATGGCGAATAGCCCATACAAATATGATGGTGGAAACCCCGGCCCCTACAGCTGCCTCGGTGATGGCAACGTCTGGAGCCTTGAGTATCGTGAACATCAAGGCGCTGAGCATGCTGAGTGCAGAGAGGGCTATCACTGAATGCAACAAATCCCTGGAGAGCAATGCAAAACTTCCAAGAGCAAGAATCATACAGAGAAGTAGGATGGTCATAGGCTCTTATCCTCCCTCTTCATTGATGATCGTTGCCTTGTGGCATCCTCACTCTCCCAGATGAATTTGGCCACGATTGAGGAGCCTGTGGGAGCAGAAATGAGGAAAAACACCAGAATTATGAAAATCCGTGCTCCACTTGCGAGTGTTGGAGAGAGCAAGAGCAGGGCGATCAGATATGAGAAAACTGCTGTGGTTCCACATAAGGAGCCTGCATGAAGGCGGGAGTAGGGGTCTCGGAAACGGAAAAGCCCAACCATCCCGAACAGACCAAAGAAGGTTCCAACCAGAAAGGCTATCAATGCCAGAATCTCTCGTATAATCATCAGTTCTCCTTCCGGTCTTTGAGGAACCGGGTGATCGCAAGGAATCCGAGGAATCCAAAGATGTCATAGACCAGGGCAACATCCAGATACAGTGTCCGCCCGACCCTGATCCCCCAGAGCACCAACAATGCAAGGGAGACAGCGCTCAGCACATTCAAGGCAACCAATCGGTCACTTGCAGTGGGACCGAGCAGCAGCCTCAGTAATGTGCCGATGGCAAAAAGAATCAGCATCACCAGCATTGCCTGGAGGAGTATGTCTGTCATAGCCATGTCCTCCCGAGTGCATGTTCGAGTTTTGTCTTTACTGCTTCCCCTGCAGCTTTTGTATGGGTGGTGCTGCATAGGAGCCAGTGGACGGTAAGATGGTCGTCATTAAGATCAAGGGTCATGGTTCCTGGAGTGAATGTGATGGCATTTGCCAGTACCGTCCTAGCAAGATCACTGCGAAGATGGGTCCTGAAGTGTACAATCCTTGGATTGGTGTTCCCTGTTATGACAGCTTTCACTACTTGATAACTCGATTGATACAAGGAAAGGACCATAAGAAACAGGAATCTCAGGAGAGCCCAGAGGTGCGGGATGAAGAAGCGCAGATTTGCCTCATGTTCGGGAAGGAAGATGTGGTAGGTGAGTGCTGCAGTTAAAACTGAGGCTCCAAGCCCAAAGAGCAGGCTGAAGAGGCCCAAGTCGGCGGTGAACAAGACCCAGACGAAGTACAAAAACAGGGTGGTCAACACAAAACGCAAGATCGCCCAGACTCGCCTGCTGTTCATTCAATCCTCCTGACGAATAATCCTATCCAAGAAAGCCTTACTGGTTTCTGCACCCAGCAAGTCACTACGAAGAGCCTCATTATGCAGGAGACGGGCAAGTCTGCTGAGAATTTTCAGGTGAAAACTTGCACTACTCTGTGGGCCAACCAAGAGAAAGACCAGGCGGACCTTTTTTCCGTCGATTGCTTTCAGGTCCAAGGGAGGGGCAAGACGCATTACCGCCATGAGTGTTTTGGTCATGGATGGGCAACGGGCATGAGTGATAGCGCACTCTTCTCCCATACAGGTGGTGTGGAATCCCCCATCGATGACCTTCTGCATCAGTTGTTGGGGTGCAAGGTCAGGATGCGTACTGCTCAGCTGTTCAGTCAATGTCTTGATGATGGTCTCAATTGAGTGTTCTTCTCTATCGAGCAAGATACACGACTCGTCAATCAATCTGCTAATTCCTTCCATGACTACACCTCTTCTGCTTCCCTTACCAGGCCGGCTGCCCAATCCACTGGTAGCGTGAACATGATTCCGGTTCCTGGATTATCCAAGCTGCCGACAATCTCCTCTACCAGTTTCTTGGCTTGTTGCACCACTTCTTCGTTGTGCACTACCGAGAAAATCGTCTTGTTGTAGGGTTTATTGCCCTTCATGAAATCCTTGAATCCTTCAAATAGCGGGACCTCATAGGTAAGGAAACGTCCCATTCCCTCACTGTCGAGGATGGTGGACCCGGTGATGCCAGCCTCAACATAGGCTTCCATGACCTCTTCCAGAAATGCTTCGTTATTCAAGACGAACACCAGTAGTTTCATTGAATCCTTCCTGCATCAAGGGATGTAGGGATGGTACCATGTGGTAATAGGGCTGGTCAAATGATATCAGTATCAGAAGAGTAGGGGTTAATCCTACTCCTTCTCTTGACAGCCTTCTTTTTCAATTCCAATGTAGGGGAAGAGGAAATATTTTTATGAGAAAGCTCTTGTTTCTGGTATTCCTACTCATTTTTCCCTTGGCATTGCTCACATCCGAGATTGCTCCGGTTGAGTATCGCTCTATGCAACTCAATGCTCCCGAACAGCTATACCTTTCGATTGGAAGTGTCTCCAAGCGGTGGCGACCCTTCACCGGTGGAACTGAGATAACGGTAAAAGCTGAAGTGATTGGGGTGGTTTCCAGTGAAACCAATCTAGCTGAAGGTGATTCCATAACCATCTCATACTTGCATCAGAAGATGAGGAAGGGATGGGCTGGTCCCCGTCCGATACCCATACTTAAGCGGAAAACCACCACAGAGGCTTTTTTAGCATTCGAAGAAGAGCATGGTTTTTATGTGCCGGCAGCACGTGGGGCATCATTCGACCCTCTCATTGCTATCTACTAAACAGTATTGCAAATAAATATTCTAATATATTCCAATATAAGGGATTGTGATGTTGCAGAATTGCAGGTGAGTGTTTAAAATCAAGCAAATGGAGAGAGAGATCGATGAATATTTTAGTAGTGTATGATTCCATGTATGGGAATACAGAGAAGATTGCTCAAGCAATCGGTACTGCAACCGAAGCAACCGTATTGCATGTAAATCAAGTGAAGGAAGAACATCTTGCCGGCCTTGATATCCTGATTGTCGGATCACCAACCCAAGCCTTCCAACCCCTGAAATCGATGAAGACCTTCTTGAAAGATCTCCCTGCTGGAATACTGAAGGGAGTCAAGGTTGCATCCTTCGATACCCGAGCAGATTTGGATGAGGTAGGCAACAAGCTGTTAAGTTTTCTGGTAAAGCTGTTTGGGTATGCTGCTGAACCGATGCAAGCGAAATTGGTGAGGAAGGGAGGTGTAAAAGTGACCACCCCTGCTGGTTTTTTCGTACATGGCAAGGAAGGCCCTCTCAAGGATGGTGAAGTTGAACGTGCCATCCAGTGGACCAAGCAGCTACTCCCATGAACAACCGTGGGTACTTTTGCAGTGGATTGCCTTACACTACCATAGGGAATGGACCAAAGCCCTTGGTGGTGTTCGAAGGGCTGACCTTCTCGCATAAACCCCAACCGCCAGTCATGCTCAAGATGTACTCTTTCCTCTGTTCGGACTATACAATTTACAGTGTACTCCGTCGTCCCCAACCACCCGATCATTATTCACTTGATGATATGGCAGGTGACTATGCCCAGATGATCAGGGAAGAGTTCACCGCTCCGGTGGATATCATTGGTATCTCCACCGGGGGCTCTGTTGCATTGCACTTTGCTGCACACCACCCAACTCTGGTTCGCAAACTGGTGATACACTCAAGTGCACATACCTTGAACGACAGGGCAAAACAACTCCAGTTGGCGGTTGCCAGAGCTGCCGAGAAGGGCAAATGGGGAGAAGCTTGGAGGCTTCTCATTGGAACTGGCTTTTCCTCACCGCTAGCGAAGCCGCTGGTGTATCTTCTTGGTTTCTTCCTTTCCCTCGATCACCCCAAGAATGCAAATGACCTGGTAGTGACCGTAGAAGCCGAGGACAACCATGCGTTCCTGGACCATCTGGATGAAGTAACCTGCCCTACCCTTGTTGCAGGGGGTGAGGATGACTTTTTCTATAGTCCAGAGCTCTTTAGGGAGACTGCCCAGGGTATCCCTGATGCCAAACTCTGTCTCTATCCTCACATGGGACATCCTGCGAGGGGGAAGCAGTTTAAAGCTGATGTGCTTTCATTCCTTCTGGAAGCGTAAACTGATAGAGTTGTTCATATGCATATTTTTTGAATATTCATACGGTTTTCTTGGTTTGGTATTGACAGTGACCGAGAGAGAACGGTAAGGTTTTGCCATGAAAACGAATCAGAACCGCGTCCATCACCATCATCACTTGTGTAACCGACCGTAGACAGGTGGGAGCTGGACCTCTATATACAGACCTCCGCATGTCGCGGGGGCTTTTTTTATCCCCAGGAAGGAGAAAATCATGGCTGAAGTAGTACGAATTGCAATCCAGAAGAGCGGAAGGCTGAGCGAAAAATCGTTGCAGATCATCAAGAACTGCGGGATCAAGTTCGGCAGTGATGCCCGTGTACTGAAAGAGGAAGCTTCCAACTTCCCCTTGGAGTTTCTCTATGTACGGGATGACGATATTCCTGCCTACATACGGGATGGAATAGCTGATATCGGGATTGTGGGAAGAAATGAGTATGATGAACAGGCAATCGACCTGGAAGTACTCAGAGACCTTGGTTTTGCCAAGTGCCGGCTGAGTATAGCGGTGCCCAATGACTTCGTGTATCAGGGGCTTTCCTCTCTGGAAGGAAAGCGCGTAGCAACCAGCTATCCAAACATCCTTGGAGGTATCCTGAAAGCGAATGGGGTTTCTGCAAGCTTCGTCCAGGTCTCCGGGTCTGTGGAAATAACTCCTGCTGTTGGTGTTGCTGATGCCATTTGTGACCTGGTTTCCACTGGAGCGACCTTGGCGATGAACGGATTGAGAGAGGTGCAGAGCATCTATACATCAACCGCTGTCATGATCGGACGCAAGCAGATGGCCAATGCTGAAAAACAACGTATTCTTGACCGCCTGATGATCCGCCTCGATGCAGTCATGAAGGCTTCCTCCTATAAGTACATCATGTTCAACCTTCCCGAGGAACACCTGGAGCAGGTGGCGCACATCATCGGTGGCATGAAGAGTCCTACGGTCACTCCATTGATGGAAAAGGGGTGGGTCTCTGTACAAACCGTTGTGGCAGAGGATACCTTTTGGGAGGACTTTGAACAGCTCAAGGCCCTTGGTGCACAGGGGATACTCGTAACCCCGATTGAAAAGATGACAGAGTAGGGGGAACCATGGCCTTTCTACAGCGGTATGAGAATCCACCGGATGAGCAGTTGAAGAAGTTGCTTGCCCGGAATCTGGATACAACACAGTCGGTAACCAAACAGGTTTCCGCCATTCTGGATGCAGTGAAGGAGGAAGGCGATTCAGCCCTCTTTCGCTTTGCTTCAGAGTTCGATGGAGTTACTCTTGCATCCCTCTCTGTGTCCCCCAAAGAGCGGAAAGCAGTAGCGGCAGAAGTGGATGATTCACTGAAGCGGGCTCTCAGCCAGGCATATGACAATATCCACAGCTTCCATGCTGCGCAGATGCCCACTGGTGAGCAAGTAGAGGTTTCTTCAGGTATTACTCTCTCCAGGAAGGTTGTTCCCCTGAATCGGGTTGGGCTCTATATCCCTGGTGGTACCGCACCGCTGTTCTCCACTGTCTTGATGTTGGCAATACCAGCCTTGGTTGCTGGGTGCCCAGAGGTGGTCCTCTGTACTCCTCCAGGAAAACAAGGAAGGATTCACCCAGCCATTCTCTATGCAGCAGATCTGTGCAATGTGAAGGAAATCTATGCAGTGGGAGGTGCCCAGGCTATAGCTGCCATGGCATATGGAACCCAGTCCATCAAAGCAGTGGACAAAATTTTTGGACCAGGCAACCAGTATGTGACTGAAGCAAAGGTACAGGTAAGCAGTACTACCTGTGCCATTGATATGCCGGCAGGTCCGAGTGAGGTAATGGTTGTTGCCTCTCCTTCCTCCAACCCAGCTTTTGTAGCCAGTGACTTGCTCAGCCAGGCAGAACATGGAAGAGATAGCCAGGCGATGCTTATTGTGCAGGGAGAAAAAAGTGAAGGGAATGCCTTTATCGATCAGGTGGAAGTAGCGATAGCTGAGCAACTTACCAAATTACAGAGAACAACCTTTTTAAAGCAGAGTCTTGCCGGTTCCAGGGCCTTTATTGTCCCTGACCTGGAGGCCTCTGCACACATTGTCAATGCATATGCCCCTGAACACCT
The DNA here is from genome assembly GCF_963677075.1 of uncultured Sphaerochaeta sp. Lineage (NCBI taxonomy): Bacteria > Pseudomonadati > Spirochaetota > Spirochaetia > Spirochaetales > Sphaerochaetaceae > Sphaerochaeta > uncultured Sphaerochaeta sp. The sequence continues at coordinate 1,392,841 of NZ_OY781873.1, forward strand.
GATCATCGATCTGGGAGAAGCAGAGGATGATGCACTGCTGGAGAAGGTGGTCAATGCTGGGTCGGTATTCCTCGGGCCCTACTCCTGTGAGAGTGCAGGGGATTATGCAAGCGGCACAAATCACACCCTTCCCACCAATGGATGGGCGCGCTCGTACAGCGGGGTGAGTACCGATTCATTCATCAAGAAAATTACCGTACAAAAAATCAGCAAGGAAGGCCTTGCCTCTCTTGCACCAACCCTGCTCTGTATGGCAGAACAGGAACAGCTGGGTGCTCACCGGAGTGCGGTTGCAGTTCGTTTGGGAGGAGAGAGATGAGAGAGTTGCTGAGAAAGAATATTGCCAATCTGACCCCGTACAGCTGTGCACGTAATGATTTTACCGGGAAAGCCGAGGTCTATCTCGATGCGAATGAGAATTGGCAGGACTTTGTCGAGAAAGCCGATGCAAACCGCTATCCAGACCCACTTTCGGTTTCGGTACGCAAAAAGGTCGAAGAGGTGCTTGGTCTTCCTTTTTCGAAGACCGTTTTGGGCAATGGCAGTGATGAGTTGATCGACAATCTGTTACGTTGTTTCTGTGAACCAGGAAAGGACTCAATCTTGCTCATGCCCCCCACCTATGGTGCATACAAGGTATTTGCAGACATCAATGATGTTGGAGTCTCCACCGTTCCCTTGACCCCTTCCTTTGGAATTGATTTTCCTGCACTCTCTCAGTTCCTGCAGCAGGAGAAGGAGAACAGAAATGGTGTTGGTAGACTGAAGGTTCTCTTTATCTGCAGCCCGAACAACCCCAGTGGAAATGCATTCCCCCTCAGCGAGGTGAGGAAGGTGTGTGAACTTTTTGATGGCATTACCGTGGTTGATGAAGCCTATTATGATTTCAGCGACAAGGAGAGTGCGGCCAAGTTGTTGGATTCCTTCCCTAATCTGGTGGTGCTGAGGACCCTCTCCAAGTGCTGGGCTCTTGCCAGTGCGAGGGTTGGTATTGCGGTGGCTGACGAGGAGATGGTATCAGTCTTCAGAAGTATGAAGTACCCCTATAACCTCGGAACTCCGAGTCAGGAGTTGGCACTCAAGGCTCTTGGCAATGCTGGTGAGGTAGAGAAGGGGCTTCGTCTTATCAAGGAAGAGAGGCTACGTTTGGAAGAGAAGTTGAAAACGCTTGCATGTGTTAGAACGGTCTTTCCCAGTGATGCGAACTTCTTTCTTGTGCGGGTTTCTGATGCCCTCTCGATCTACCACTATCTTGCAGGGCTGGGTATCATCGTACGTAATCGAAGTAAAGAACTGCACTGTGAAAACTGCCTGAGAGTTACCATAGGAAGCAGGAAAGAGAATGACAGACTGCTGGCAGCATTGGCAGCATACAAGGAGCACGAAGATGCATAAGCGAGTACTGTTTTTGGATCGTGACGGAATCATCGTTGAGGAAATGCAGGTAGATAGCCTGGAGAAGATACGCTACATCCCAGGGGTGTTTGGTGCCCTCTCCCGCCTAAGGAAGGATGGGAGCTGGTATTTTGCCATGGTGAGTAACCAGGATGGGGTTGGAACTCCTTCCTTCCCCAAGGAAGCCTTTGAGATTCCCCACCAGAGAATCATGGAGACACTGAATGGGGAGGGCATTACCTTTGATGCCGAGCATATAGATTACTCACTACCTGAGGATAACTGCCCGGGAAGGAAGCCTGAGATTGGAATGCTCACTGAGTACATGGATGGAAGCTACGACCTTGAGCACTCAATTATGATCGGGGATCGACTTACGGATGTACAACTTGCGAAGAACCTTGGATGCAAGGCAATCTGGTTCGCCGAGGAATCAAGAGCAGATGAGTTGGGTGAGGAACTCAAGGAGGTCTGTATCCTGGTCAGCGACAACTGGGCTGCCATTGCATCCTTCCTTCTTGATGAGCACAATCTCTATCCACGTACTGCACGATTGGAAAGAAAAACAAAAGAGACGGAGATCTCACTTAAGCTGAATCTTGATGGAGGATCACTTGGTTCCATCCACACCCACATTCCTTTCTTTGACCATATGCTGGAACAGGTACTACGCCACAGTGGTTGTGACTTGGACCTCCACGCACATGGTGATCTTGTGGTGGATGAACACCACACGGTGGAAGATGTGGGTATCGCCTTGGGTGGGGCATTCCGTGAAGCTTTGGGTGATAAACGGGGTATAAATCGTTATGGTGCTGAGATCCTTCCCATGGATGAGGTGCTTGCCCAGGTGGCAATGGATTTTTCCGGACGACCGTATCTCCAGTGGGATGTTTCCTTCAAACGAGAGTATATAGGGACATTCCCCACTGAAATGGTTGAGCACTTTTTCAAATCTTTCAGCGATAGTGCAGGATGTAATCTTTCGCTCAAGGTAAGCGATGGAAACGCTCACCACCAGTGTGAGGCACTATTCAAGGCTTTTGCACGGGCTATCAAAGAGGCAGTGCATCGAAACCCATATTCGATGGAACTGCCTACAACCAAGGGGATGCTATGAATATCGCAATCGTGAAGTATAATGCGGGGAATACCCGCTCAGTACTCTGTGCACTTCACCGCCTTGGCTATGAAGCAGAGGTTACTGATGACCCAACAAGACTGGCAACTGCCGACAAGGTAATATTCCCTGGGGTAGGGGAAGCCTCCACGGCAATGGCTTACCTTCGTGAGAAAGGGCTCGATGCGGTCCTTACCTCCCTGAAACAACCCTTCTTGGGGATTTGCCTGGGAATGCAACTGATGTGTGCCACCAGTGAGGAGCATGACACCCAGACACTTGGTATTTTCCCCATACCAACGCGTAAGTTTTCCCTTTCCCCTGAGTATAAGATTCCACACATGGGATGGAATACACTCCAGTGCAGGGATGACCGGTTGTTCTTAGGTTTGAAGGAAGAGGCTTGGTGCTATTTTGTACATAGCTATTATGTTCCCCTCTGTGAAGCAACCATTGCAAGCACGGAGTATGGCGGGAAGGTGTTCTCCTCAGTACTGCACAAGGATAACTACTACGGTTGCCAGTTCCACCCTGAGAAGAGTGGGGATGTAGGAGAACAGTTGCTGAGAACATTTTTGGAGGAGATTTAATGCATATCATCCCTGCTATCGATATTATTGATGGAAAAGCAGTCCGCCTCACCCAAGGCGACTATGCATCGAAAAAGATTTATGCTTCTGATCCACTTGATCTTGCAAAGCAGTTCGAGGATGCCAATCTTCGTTATTTGCATGTTGTGGACCTTGATGGGGCTAAGGGGAAAGGCATTGTCAATCTGAAGAGTCTTGAACGTATTGCCAGCAATACCAATCTGATCATCGACTTTGGTGGGGGGATCAAACGAAGTGAGGACCTTGAAGCAGCATTTTCCAGTGGGGCGAGCAAGGTTACCTGTGGTTCTGTTGCCGTGAAGAATCCCTCTCTGTTGATCTCCTGGATTGAGGAATTCGGCTGTGATCGCTTGATCCTTGGAGCCGATGCCAAGAATGGAATGGTCCAGAGTGCGGGGTGGACTGAAGGGAGTGACCAGGAAGTTGCAGCCTTCATCGACCTGTACCGTAGTCAGGGCCTCTATCAGGTAATCTGTACAGATATTGCCAAGGATGGAATGCTCAGTGGCCCCTCAATTGACCTGTATCGTACACTTTTAAAAGATCGAGACGATCTTCATCTCATTGCATCAGGTGGTATAACCACCCTGCAGGACCTACATGACTTACAGGAAGCAGGCTTATCGGGGGCGATCATCGGTAAGGCAATCTATGAAGGCAAAATTACCATCGAAGAGCTTGCAGCCTTCGGGGAGGAATAGTATGTTGGCAAAACGAATCATTCCCTGTCTTGATGTGCGTGATGGACGTACGGTAAAAGGGGTCAACTTCGTGAACTTGCGTGATGCGGGGGATGCAGTGGAACTTGCTCAGGCCTATAGCCGCTGCGGCGCTGATGAGCTTACCTTCCTTGATATCACAGCAACGGTGGAGAACCGTTCAACGTTCCGTTCCTTGGTAAGGAGTATTGCCGACCATATCGGCATTCCTTTTACCGTTGGTGGTGGCATCAGGAATGAGGCAGACGTGGCCTCTCTCCTTGACAGCGGCGCCGACAAGATCTCCATCAATAGCCAGGCCGTGGCAAAACCGGATGTCATCGATGAGCTCGCTCTGCGTTTTGGCAGTCAATGTGTGGTCTGTGCCATCGATGCAAGAAGGAATCCTGCCTTTGACAATGGAGCTGAGGAAGGTTGGGAGGTATACGTCCATGGCGGGAGAAAAGGAACTGGGATAGATGTTATCTCCTGGGCGAAGGAAGCCTACAGCAGGGGAGCAGGAGAAATTCTGCTTACCAGCATGGAACACGACGGAGTGAAGGGAGGGTTTGCTGTTGACCTGACCCGTCGAGTCTCTGAGGCGGTGGGAATTCCTGTCATCGCGAGTGGAGGGGCTGGGACGATGGAACATTTCCATGAAGTATTCACCGATGGCAAGGCCGACGCAGCATTGGCAGCCTCCATCTTTCATTTTCATGAAATTGATATCCCAGAGTTGAAGATTTTTCTTGAACAACATGGTATAACTATGCGTAAGTAGTAGTAAGGAGATGGATTATATGGCTCTTGATTTCGAAAAACAGGGTGGATTGGTTCCCGCAATTATCCAGGATTCTGTGACAAACAAGGTGTTGATGCTCGGTTATATGAGCGATGAGTCGCTCAAAATTACCCGTGACCGTGGGCTTGTCACCTTCTGGTCCAGAAGTCGCAATACGCTTTGGACGAAAGGCGAGACCAGTGGAAATTATCTTGAGGTCAGGGATATCATTGAGGATTGTGACCATGACACCCTCCTGATCAAGGCAATACCCACTGGACCGGTGTGCCACACTGGAAGTGATACCTGTTTTGCAGAAGAAAACAACCCTGAAAAAATTCCAGCAACCGACTTCTTATTCTACCTTGAGCAGGTTATCCATGACCGCCGTGAATTCCCCCAGGAAGGTTCATACACCAACCATCTTTTCAGTAGAGGCATCAACAAGATTGCACAGAAAGTAGGGGAAGAGGCAGTTGAGCTCATCATTGAAAGCAAGGATGACAACAAGGACCTGTTCCTCGGGGAAGCTGCAGACCTTCTCTACCACTTTTTAGTACTCCTTACCCAGAAGGAAGTACGGTTGAGTGAAGTTGTTGAGATTCTCAAGGGAAGACATAGTAGATAGTACAGCCACTTCCACCAAGAAAACCCCCGCCAATATAACATGAAGCGGGGGTTTGTTGTCTCCAATCATATATATGGAATTGAAGGTGAGCTACGATTTCCGTATACGTCTCTTGATAGCCCTTTCTGCCTGGATGATCAGCAGAGGGAGTACGGCTCCTGCAAGCACAAGCAGCCACTGTGTTGCATTGAGTGCCGTGGTGCCAAGCGCGTTGCTTAACAATGGTACATAAATAGCAATTAGCTGCAAGAGAACAGAAATGATGAGCGCAAAGATCAAAAACCGATTTCTCAGGATACCTCTATCGAGACCAAAGGATTCCTTTTCCCGAACGTTGAAGATATGTGCCAGCTGCCCAAAAGCCATGGTGGTGAAGGTGATGGTCTGTGCGACTCGTATCTCCCATCCCATAGCAAGGGAGAGCATAAAGACAGCGAGTGCTCCCAAGCTGATCACGGCTCCATTCCCAAGGACTCCCATTGCGAATGAACGGTTCATGATTCCTCGCCTTGGGTCCCTTGGTTCTCGTTTCATCACTCCTGGCTCCCCTGGTTCCCATGCAAGTGACATTGCCGGCAAGACATCAACCACCAGATTCAGCCAAAGGATTTGCAGGGCAACAATCGGCATCGGCAGTCCCAGCATGATGGAGATGAAGACCACGAAAATCTCAATGAAGTTGCAGGAGAAGAGGAAGTAGATGAATTTTTCGATATTGTCGAAAATAACTCTCCCCTCTCTCACTGCATCGACGATGGTAGAGAAGCGGTCATCGGTAAGGATCATGTCCGATGCTTCCTTCGCGACCTCGGTTCCTCGTATTCCCATAGCCACTCCAATGTCAGCACCATTGAGCGCAGGAGCATCATTCACCCCATCTCCGGTCATTGCGGTTATCTCTTCATCGATCTTCAGGGCCCTGACAATTTGCAATTTATTCTCCGGAGAGACCCGGGCAAAGATGGACGTGTTTTTGATCTTCTCTGCAAGCTCATCCTCACTCATCTGGTCCATTTCCTTTCCGGTGATAACCTCACCTGAAACATCCATTCCTATACGCCCCGCGATAATACCTGCGGTCTTTGGATGATCACCGGTGATCATAATGACGCGGATGCCCGCTTCCCTGGCTTCCTGAATCGCTTGTTTTACATCCTCACGAGGAGGATCGATGATACCTGCGAGGCCCAGGATGGTGAATCCTTGTTGCAGGGCATCTTGCATTGCCTGCTCAGATCCATCTCCCTGATACCCAGGCAACTTTCCGACTGCAAGGACACGTAGACCTTCACTTGCAAGTGTTTCATTGGCTTCCTGGAGCAATTGTTTCTCTTTCTGGTCCATTCCACTCATATCAATCAGGACATCGGGAGCACCCTTGATGAACAGGGTTTTCTCTTTATTGTCCTGTTGGTATGTGGTTGCCATGTACTTGGCTTTGGAGTCGAATGGAATCTCCCCGATACGTTCCCATGCTCCATCTTCCATCTCCTTCCTGTCGATAGAAGCCTTTCTCCCTAAAACGACCAATGCCCCCTCGGTAGGATCTCCTACGATGGAGTAGGTCTCTTCCTTCACCAGCGTTGCGTTGCTGGAAAAGGCGCCAGCGAGCAGAAACTCCTGCAAGAAATCATGTTCTGATGGATCAATTTCACCATCGTCGTTTGAGAATGTTCCCTCTGGTTCATATCCTTTGCCTGTAACCGTATAGACAGATCCATCCTTCAGATGCAAATGGGTGACCGTCATCTGGTTTTCGGTGAGTGTCCCTGTCTTGTCAGTACAGATTACGGTGGTCGATCCCAAGGTCTCCACTGCAGGGAGACTTTTTACCAAGGCATTATGATTTGCCATGGTTTTCATTCCCAGTGCCAGGGTGATGGTGGAGACAGCAGGAAGTGCTTCGGGTACTGCTGCAATGGCAAGAATGATACCTATCTTGATCATCTCATAAAGCTCTCTGCCGGTGATAATCCCTGTAATGGTCACAATCGCTGCTACCGCAAAAGAGATCACCATCAAGGATTTTCCCAGGGTGTTGAGCTGTTTTTCCAATGGTGTATCGGACTGTTCTTCTTCCTCGAGCATGGAACTGATTCGTCCCAACTCGCTGTTCATGCCGGTACCGGTAACAATGGCATAGGCATTGCCCCGTGTGGCTGCGGTGCCAGCGTGCACCATGTTCTTTCTATCCCCGATTGGGACATCCTGCTCGTCTATGGTCAGCGTATCTTTGTCTATTGCCTCTGATTCCCCGGTCAACGCCGATTCATTGGTTGCAAAGTTTTTCGTGCTGGTCAGGCGGCCATCAATGGTGATTGAATCCCCCTCTTCGATATATATCAAGTCACCGATAACAAGACCTGAGGACTCAATTTCCGTGAGAGAGCCACCGCGAATGACCTTGGCGGTGGTTTTTACCATGTTTTGCAGAGATTCCACAGATTTTTGTGCCTTGTATTCACTGATGAACCCGGAGAGTACTGCAATGAGAATTGCGATGATGATGGCGATTCCCTCTACCGTATCTCCCATGATGAAGGCTACAGCACCGGCGACCATGAGTAGGTAGACGATGATGTTGTTCAGGTTTGAAAGCAAGATTTTCCAAGCAGAGACCTTGCTTCCTGACTCAATCGTATTTGGGCCAAACTCATCGAATCGCCTCTGGGCTTCTCCTGGGGAGAGGCCCTCTTTGGCATCAGTAGAGAGTGTTTCTATGAGCTCTTGTTCGCTGTATGCATAGGGTTTCTTTTCCAGGTTTTGCAACTGCTTCCCCCTTCATTGTGGATGGCGAAAGTATAGCATGGGAGCAATCACACAGCAAAATAATACAGGAAAAGCTCAGTCATTCGCATCCTATTCCATAGTTTTTTAGGACAGAGAGCGCTTTATAGGTGATGAATCGGCTTCTTTCACGTTTCTGTTCATACACCAAATGGACTGCACCCGGATGTATATATTCCAGGTCCCAGAATCCATCCTTTTCTTTGGTTTTCAACCAATGAAGAGCATTGCGTATATGTTTATCACAGGGGTAGTTGAAACGTGAGGCAGCAACGAGGAAGCGAAGTATGTCATAGTGGTAATAGTGAGGATAGGTGAGTTTCTGATAGCGTTTATCATCATCCCAGAATAGGTCATGAGCAAGGATAAACTCTATGGCCTCTTGCACAGCTTCGTGAACAAGATGGTGTTGAATTTGTAATCCATTTTCAAGATAGGAGAGAAATCCCTCGATCACACAGATGGTTGTGTGTGAATCCCCTATGGGAGAATCATAATTCCAGCTATAGCCGCCTTGGGGTTTTTTCTGTGAAAGGAGGTAGGTGACAAGGCTTTCAACTCGATCATCATCTGGGCAGAAGTAGGCTGCATAGTCCAAGAACATGCCATCGATGGCAATATCACTTGGCATGATACTCTTCGCCAGGTTCATTCCCCCGCTGGGAAGCATGCATTCATTGAAAGTCCTGGTTACCATTTCCTGACAAGCTTTTACTCCAGGGTGAATTCCGAGCTGTCTCAATGCATAGAGCGTGTAGTGTGTGCTGGTCCATTTTGGTTGATAGAACCTGAGGCCCCAATGCCCTGTTTCGGTCTGGCAAGAGAGTAGTTTTTTTCCGTACCCCTCTCTCTCAATCCTTTTCTGGAGCGATTCGACCACTGAGGCTTCACTGTCAAGGAGTGTAGTATGGGTGAGGTATTGAATGGAAACATCTCCATCCAGTAACCACCTGATCACTGTATCTTGCATGGACCCTCCAAGAGGAGTGCTGGCTCTATGTAGTGTACTGCTCTCATTGTACTATGCAAAGGGTTTTTATCTATATGGTTATATAACAGTGTGTTAGATATTTTGTTCTCTATGTAACTTTTCATTTGACAGATATGAAAAGGTGTGAAACAATATATGTATGGAAACGCTTCCACGGTATGAAGTATCTTGTTTCCCCAGTGTTCTGCTCTCTCATATCGCTGTGAAGTGTGTGATGCGTTTAACGCAATAGGTAATCATACCGCTTGGGAAAACCAAGCAAAAGGAGAGGAGAATGAAGAAAGCAGTAGTAGTAGTGTTACTCATTGCATTGGTGGTTCTACCATCAGCATTTGCTGCTGGACAAGCTGACACCAAAGAAGACGACAAGAAGGTCGTACAGGTGTTTGGAGCTTTCGTAGATGAGGAACTGAGACGTTTTGAAGAGGCAATCGTGCCATTCGAAGAGAGGACAGGAATCGATGTAATCTACGAAGGATCGAAGGACTTTGAGACGCTGATCAGTGTACGTGTTGAGGGTGGTAATCCCCCAGATATCGCTGCACTTCCCCAGCCTGGTCTCATGTATAACTTTGCTTCCCAGGGATACCTGGTTCCAATGTGGGACTCCCTGTTGGAAACAGTCGATGCAAACTATGCACCGGTTTGGAAAGACCTGGGTTCCTATGATGGCACCCCCTACGGCGTATTCCACCGTGTAAATGCAAAGAGTTTTGTGTGGTATCCCAAGAAAGCTTGGGCAAGAGAAGGATATGAAGTTCCTACCACATGGGACGAATTGATCGCCCTGATGGACAAAATGGTCGCCAATGGACATACCCCTTGGTCAATCGGTATTGAAGCCGGTGGAGCCACAGGTTGGGTTGGTACCGACTGGGTTGAGGATGTCATGCTCAGAACCGCTGGTCCTGAAGTGTATGACAAATGGGTAAACCACGAGATTGCATTCAATGCACCTGAGGTTCGAGAAGCCTTCGAGGTAATTGGCGATATTTGGTTGAATCCAAAATATGTCTATGGTGGAACCAATACCATTCTTACCCAGAGTTATACTGATTCCCCACGAACCATGTTTGAGAATCCTCCACGCTCTTGGATGCATCGACAGGGTAACTTTGTCACCTCGTTCCTCCAGGATGACATTCAGGCAAATCTTGAGGAAGAAGTAGGAGTATTCCCACTTCCTGGTATCAATGATGAGTTTGGTATTCCTATTCTTGGTGGTGGTGACCAGTTTGTTGTCTTCAATGACCGCCCTGAAGTCCGTGAGTTCATGGAATTCCTGGCAACTTGGGAATCTGGTGAGATCTGGGCAAAGAGAGGCGGAGCTCTCTTCCCCTATCTTAATCAGGATATAAATGCCTACCCGAACGAGATTGAACGCTCACTTGCTGAATCCCTGGTGAATGCCAAGGTCTTCAGATTTGATGCTTCCGATCTGATGCCGGGCCAAGTTGGAGCGGGCTCTTTCTGGACTGGTATTGTTGACTGGGTCAACGGCAAGAGCCTTGATGCCATGTTGAACGATGTTCAGAAATCCTGGCCGGAATAAGTAGACGATGTGTTGCACCGGCAGAGAAGTAGTACTTCCTGCCGGTGCTCTTGTATCGTACTCTCAAAGGGGAACGTACATGACAACAATTGAAAGACAAGGGAAACCTACATCACCCCTCGCAAAACTTGGTCGTATAGCATTTTCTGTTCTTGTGCTTGTTGGGGTGTTCTTTGTATTGTGGGTTGGTTTTATCTTCTTACGGGATAGCAATGCTCCACAAGGAATAATTGCAATCATCGCTATTGTGTGGGGTGTTGGTGGGATTGCTCTTCTGTTCTGGGTTGCTGATTGGGTTATCAATAGAACCAGTGTTACGACAGCTAAGAAGCTGCAACCGATCATATTTGTAGGACCAGCATTGCTGATCCTCGCTTGGTATCTTTTTATCCCTACCGTGAGATCACTCTATTTGAGTTTCTTTGATGCTCAGTCGAAGAATTTCGTAGGGCTTGCGAACTATGTGTTCGCTTTTACCGATTCCAAGATGCGTGAATCATTCATGAACAATCTCCTGTGGTTAATCATCGGAACCGGCGGGGCAGTCGGCTTCGGTCTTATCATCGCACTACTCGCTGATCGTGTGAAAATGGAGAAAGTCTTCAAGAGCATCATTTTCATGCCAATGGCAATCTCCTTCGTAGGGGCTGGTGTTATCTGGAGATTTATTTATTCGTACAAACCCGCAGGAGAGGATCAGATAGGTTTGCTCAATGCGATTGTTACCTTTTTCGGAGGTGAACCACAAGCCTGGTTTACCATGCCTGTCTGGAACAATATCTTCCTGATTGCCATCTTGGTATGGCTGCAAACCGGCTATGCCATGGTTATCATCAGCTCTGCACTCAAGGGTGTTCCCTCTACGATTATTGAAGCAGGTCGTATTGATGGGGCAGGGGAGTTCAGGATAATCAGGAGTATTATCATACCCTTCATTGCTCCCACCCTTATCACAGTATCAACAACGATTATCATTATTACGTTGAAGATATTCGATATTGTATTCACCATGACCAACGGTAACTATGGGACCGAGGTTATTGCAAGCATGCAGTACAAGCAGATGTTCCGTTTCTACCACTATGGACGAGGCTCTGCAATCGCCATTGTTCTGGTTCTGGCCGTCATACCTGTCATGTGGTACAACCTGCATCAGTTCAGTAAAAGGGAGGGCTTCTAATATGATTTCCCTTGCAAGAAAAAGACAAAACAAGTGGACCATGGTGGTCAATATCATTCTGATTGTACTGGTCATCATCTGGAGTATCCCGATCATAGGCCTACTTATCTCATCACTGAGACCGCAGGATGATGTGTTGAATACCGGATGGTGGACAATTTTTAAAGGTGACGGAGATTTCACCTTGAACAACTATCGACGTGTTTTGGGAGGTAGACAAGCCACATTTACTGACGCGGAAGGGAATGTTCTTCGCGCAAGTGGGGACAACCTCTCCCAAGCCTTCATCAATAGTTTTACTGTCACTATTCCCTCGGTGATCATTCCGATTCTTATTGCAACAGCAGCAGCTTTTGGGTTTGCCTGGATGGTATTTCCCGGTAGGAAACTATTCTTTACCATTGTTGTTGCCCTGTTGGTGGTTCCATTGCAGATATCCTTGATTCCTATCCTTCGTGATTACATGAAGATTGGACTCACCGGCTCCTATCTGGGGATATGGCTTGCCCATACAGGCTTCGGTCTGCCGCTTGGAATCTACCTGCTCTATAACTATGTTTCCACCATCCCTCGGGATGTGTTTGAATCAGCATTCCTTGATGGAGCAAGGCCAATGGTGATCTTCGTACGGCTGGTGCTTCCTCTCTCTGTTCCTGCTATTGCATCGTTGGGTATTTTCCAGTTTCTTTGGGTTTGGAATGACCTGCTGGTAGCATTGGTCTTCCTCGGTGGTACCAGTGATGTAGCTGTATTGACCCAGCGTCTGGCGAATATGGTGGGATCACGTGGACAGGACTGGCATTTGCTTACTGCAGGGGCCTTCATTGTCATGATTGTCCCAATTCTCGTATTTTTCTTCCTGCAACGGTACTTTGTACAGGGACTTATGGCAGGATCAGTCAAGGGGTAATACATGGCTTTGGATACTTGGAGTCTCGAAGAAACCGGGTTTGATGAAGAGCACATCGCCCAGGGTGAGAGCTTATTCTCAATTGGAAACGGATATATCGGCTATCGTGGGTTTCCCTGTGAACGGGAACCTGCGCACCACAGTGGATGTTTCATCAACGGATTCTACGAGATATCTCCGATTATCTATGGAGAGGATGCCTATGGGTTCGCACGCATCAACCAGAGTATGCTTGATCTTCCCGACTGCCGGTATCTGGTGATTACCATCGATGGTATTCAGGTCAATGTAGCTGATAGCCGGGTGCAGTTCTACCGTAGGCGACTTGATTTCCGTACAGGAATCCTTGAACAGCATATGCAGTGGCTTACCGATGAAGGTAAGCTGGTGCATATTACCTGGGAGACCCTGCTCAGCATGCAACAGCACCATATAGGAGCCCTGCGGGTTCGCATTCACTGTACTGATGAGGTTCATGCCAACCTGTACTCTACCATAGGGATGCCTGTTCAGCGTGCAAATACTGAGCTTGATCCCCGTATGGGCAGTACACTCTCCACCTCCTCCCTGGTTTGTGAAGATTATGGCTATTATGGAGAAGGTGAGGAGGTACGCCCAGGATTCCAGGCTACCTTCAAGACTTTGGAAAGTGCCCTTGATCTTTCCTGTGGTGCTGTGCATGAGAGTTCAGAACCGCTTCAGGTTGAGCGAGGTGACCTGGAGGAGGGGCATCTCCCGGCACTGGCCTTCACATGGAGTGGGACAGATCTTAGTCTCACGAAGTATTTCTACTATCATACCTCTGGACGTCCTGGAGAGACCCTTCCGCTTGAGTTGGCCCAGCAGTATCGAGAGGAGGTGGTAAACGCCAGTTGGCAAACCTTGGTAGAGATGCAACGGACCTGGTATGAGTCCTTCTGGGCCCATGCCGATATCGAGATTACCGGGGAAGAGAAACTCCAGCAGGCCCTCAGGTTCAACTTTTTCCAGCTCCAGCAGAGCACCGGTAGAGACGGTAAGTCCGCACTAGCTGCCAAAGGACTGACTGGAAGTGGGTATGAAGGCCATTATTTCTGGGATACGGAAATTTATGGAATGGCACTCTTCAACCATACCCTTCCTGATACCGCACGCGCCTTGATCAAATACAGGATCTCAACACTCGACCGAGCTCGCGCAAGAGCCAGGGAGATGAACCAGAGGGGTGCGCTCTACCCTTGGAGAACCATCAATGGATTGGAAGCTTCTGCATACTTTCCTGCCGGGACTGCTCAGTACCATATCAATGCAGATATTGCCTATGCGATCTTTCAATACCTGGAGGTGACAGGTGATGATACCATCCTGGAAGAGGGTGCTGCTGAGGTGCTGATAGAGACAGCTCGTCTGTTTTTCGATCTTGGTTTTTTCAATCCAGAAAAGGGTGGTAAGTTCTGTATCAATGAGGTAACTGGCCCGGATGAGTATTCAGCGCTCTCCGATAACAATTGCTATACCAATGTCATGGTCCAACATCACTTGGAGGGGGTGTCCAAGCTAGCTTCCCGTCTGCAAAACGAGAATCCTAAGCTATGGAGCCATCTGGTTGAAGAACTTTCCATACGTGATGAAGAGCTGGGTCTCTTTGCCCGTGCAGCAGAGCAGATGTATATCCCCTATGACAGAAAACGGGGTATTCATATGCAGGATGACTATTTCCTCAACAAGGAACCGTGGGATACCCAAAAGCGAGGAGAGATACGCCATCCCATGCTTCTCCACTACCATCCGTTGGTAATCTACCGGCACCAGGTCATCAAGCAAGCCGATACCGTGCTTGGTATGCTTCTGCAGCATCATCGCTTCCCCTGGTACCAGAGAAAGAGAAACTTTGCGTTCTATGAACCCCTGACCACTGGGGACAGTTCCCTTTCTGCATGTATTCAGGGAATTGTTGCATACGATTGTGGATTCTTGGATCTTGGTAGTTCCTATATCCGCCAGACAGCACTCATGGATATTGAAGATCTGCATCACAATACCAAGGATGGCTTGCATACTGCGGCGATGGCTGGTTCATGGATGGCTATGGTCTATGGGTTGGGAGGATTCCGTATGAAAGATGGAATTCCTACATTCAGACCTCAGCTTCCAAAGGAGCTGCAGCGACTGAAATTCCATCTGACCTTCAGGGGAATAGTGCTTACCGTTACGATTGAGCCTGAGATTACCACCTATGAAGCCAAGGGTGGCAATCTTACCGTGCATCATCGCTCTGATGTACTCATTGTTGGCAAAGAAGCTGTACAGTGTCCCACGCGAGCCGCATGCAAGGCTGTCATCTTTGATCTTGATGGGGTAATAACCTCCACCGATGGGTACCATTATCGGGCATGGAAACGTCTTTCTGATGCCCACCAATGGGCTTTTAATGAGGAGATAAACCAAAAGCTGAGAGGTATTTCCAGAAGACAATCTCTACAGGTAATCCTTGACCACAACAGGGTGACTGTGTCTGAGGAGGAGATGCAAGAATACACTGACCAGAAGAATACCTGGTATCGCGAATCGCTGGAGGAGTTGACTCCAGAGGATATCCTTCCCGGTATTCCTGCATTGCTGGAACAACTGAAGCAGCGAAAAATCTATACCGCCATCGCATCGGCAAGTCGGAATGCTCCGTTTATCCTTGATAGGTTGGGACTTTCTGATTCATTTGATGCAGTAGTTCCAGCTGGAGAGGTGGTACTGGGAAAACCCAATCCAGAGGTCTTTGCACGAGCTGCTGATATGCTGGGATTGTATCCAGAGGAGTGTACTGGTGTAGAGGATGCTCCAGCAGGCATTACTGCCATAAAGGAAGCATTGATGAAGGCTGTTGGGGTTGGCAGTGCTGTCGATCCTGAGCTCTGTGATGCACACGTGCTTACAACCGCTGATTTGACCGTGGAAATGTTGCTCTGGTGATTAGCTGTTGCGGTCAACGAGGACAGGAATGATTCGATGATGTATAGGTTGCCTTTCTTGGTGAGCCTCCATGAGGTTCACGATAAAGGAGGCGGCTTGTGTGCCGATGGCTCCCGGTTCCTGGCTAACCGTCGAGATACCCAGGTGCTCAGTAGCACGAACTCCATCGAATCCTATGATACGGATTGAGCTTCCCCTCTCTTTCACTGCCTTATACACTCCTACGGCTATGTCGTCACAGTAGCAGAAGACTCCGTCACAGGTTTGTTCATCGATGATTTGCATGCCGATTTGGTAGCCCATCTCCTCTGATATCTCAGAGTTGTACAGTGCACACTCCTTATAGCCATAGAGAGCGAGTTCACTGATAAATCCCGTATGTCGGTCTGTGTCAGTTTGCCCTGGAGGGTCCATTGCGATATATCCAGGGTGTTTCACCCCTTTTGAGAGAAGATACCGGGCGGCAAGACGCCCTCCCTGTTCATTGTCTGTGTACATACAGTGCTCGTCATCACGAGAGTAGTCGATATACAGGTAGGGTACATTGCGTCTTCTCAGCAGTTCCCTCTCTGTTTCGTCGAGCTGGAAAGCAAAGATGAGTAGGGCGGAGAGTTGGGCTCCCAGTACTTTCTGGATGAATTGTGGGTTATGTTTCTCATAGTTGAATATGAGGAGGTCTACACCCAACCCACGGAATTTTCTGTAGATAGTCTCAAATATTTCAAAGAAGTAGTGGTTTCCAATATCTGGCAGAAGCAATCCTACTGTTGACTCAATGGCGTCATTTCGCGCAAGTCGGCTTGCAGCGCCACTTGGAGAGTATTGTCGAGCCTTAACCACATCAAGAACCCGCTTACGGGTGTCTTCTGCAACATGAGAGCTGTTGTTGAGAACACGTGAAACAGTGCCGATTCCTACATTAGCTTCACGGGCAATGTCTTCGATTGTTATTTTATTCCTGCCCATAGGGAAAATGTAGAGCTTTTTGCTCTATCAGTCAATAAAGGACGAGGATTGAGCAAGTCTATGGGCTGTCCGAATAATGGATTATTCCTATGAGAATCGCTTAAATGGAATGATGGATATGGTAATCATGCATTATCAATTAAAAGAGAAGACTTACTGTTGCTCTATCATTTCCAGGAATGCTTGGGCAAGTTCGGGGTCGAACTGTGTTCCAGCTCCCTCCTGTATTTCTTTGATTGCCTCTTCTCTTGAATGACTTCTCTCCACAATCCGCTCATATGCTTCCGCGATGGAGAGAATGCGGGAGATGTACGGAATTTGATCATGTTTCAAGCCCCTAGGATAACCTGAACCATCCCACCGTTCGTGATGGCCGTAAACATATTCAGCTATATCAAGCGTATCATCAAAAAGATTCAAGATTCGATACCCGATAGCAGGGTGTTGGCGCATTTGTTCTCGTTCGTCGTCACTCAATTCTTTGGCATTCAAGATATGTGGGTCGAGCACAATTTTTCCAATGTCATGTAGGTATGCCGTGCGTTCCAAAGAACTGATCTCTGCCTCATTAAGATGGAGTGAAGAGCCAAACCTACTTGCAATGTCCTTAACTTTTTCTGCGTGGTCCTTTTCTCGAGGGCTTCGGGTGTGCAGAGTTTCCTGTAGTGCATTGATGATTGCCCTGTTAACCGTACCTCTGTTCCTTGTCTTATCCTGATACATTTGATTCTCAGCAGTCACAATGGTATCACTGAGAGACTGTTCTTGGTGTACCTTGGTGCAACTTCCCAGTGATATGCTACAGCGCATGGCTTCCACTTTCGTTTGGGAGAACTCCAGCTGGATCTGCCCAATAATCCTCGCCGCATCATCCGTTGTTGTGTTCGGTAATACGATAATGAATTCATCACCCCCAAGGCGGGCGATTATGCCGGAATCTCTGCATACATGCTTGAGGATTTCTGCTGATTTCTTGATCAGTTCATCCCCTGCACTGTGGCCAAAAATATCGTTGGTTAATTTAAGGGCATTGATATCGGCAAAGATAATGGAAAGCGGCAGATTTTCAGGCACGTCCAATGTTGTGTGCTTTTCCTCAAAGCAATTACGGTTATGAAGACCTGTAAGGGAATCATGACAACGCATATACTCAATTTGTTGTTCATGTTGCCTGCGTTCAGTTATATCAGTAAATGTAATGACTGCTCCGATGACCTGTTCATTGCGTATTTGTGGAAAAGCATGGTAGGAGACAGGAAAATTCGAACCATTCTTTTTCCAGAACACTTCTCCATTTTCCGAGTATCCAATGCCGGTTTGGATTGCTCTAAATACCTTACAGGAATCCAAAGGGAATTTGGAACCATCCTCATAGCTGTGATGGATCAGATCATGCATGTTCTTTCCCAGCAAATCTTCTTCTCTCTCATATCCCAATAGAAGCAGTGAGCTACGGTTGCAGAAGGTGCAATTTCCTTCACTGTCAATTCCATAGATACCCTCTGCTGCAGAGTTCAGGATCAAGCTGAGCTGATCCCTGTTTGCTTCCAATTGGGTGTTGGTTTCGTGCAGTTCATGGGTACGCTTCTCCACACTGTTTTCAAGGTTGAAGAAAAGCTGTTGCAGGCTATTAGCCACATGGTTGAGGCTGCTTGCAATGCTGCCGATTTCATCGTCTCTTGCAACGGTGACGCGTCTGGAAAGATCTCCTTCAGCGATGGCTTTTGATACATCCAGTAGTTCCCGTATCGGTCTGAAGAGTCGGGAAGTAATGAGTTGATAAATGAGCACAATTACCAAGATTGTAATAATTATCAGTAGTATCGTAAGGGAGATACTTTCTTGTACTTCATCGAGAAGGAATCCCCCGGTTACCGCCGAGATGATAACCCAATCAACTCCCTCGGCCTTGAATCCCTGGATGTCTGCGAACATATGTTCGATACCCTGCCTATAGGTTAATTGGGATTTTCCAGTAGAGGTGAATTGCTCGAAGGCATTATACAGGGCTTCATTGGTAATTTGCTCTATATGGAGTCTTTCCAGCGATCGGTCTGGACGTATTGTAAAATTCTGTAATCCTTGTGAGTTTGCGATTACATATCCGCTCTCCCGCTCTACGATGAGGGCCATTCCCTCATAGGGCGTGACCGTCTTCTCGAGGAATGACCCAATCTTTGAGAGAAGCATATGTGTACCCAGAACCCCTTTCAGGACTCCCTCGCTGCTATAGACAGGTGTTGCTACGGATACCGTTAAGTCGTCCATGACAAAATGCTTATAGAGAGGGGAGAATGCCGGTGCCCCGGCCTCTACTGCCGCTTGGAACCAAGGACGAGTGCGTGGGTCGAATTGCCCGAGTTTAACTGCTATGTCTCCTGCACGGTAGTCGTCATCTACCGAAAAATACCAAGAATTACCACCAGTGGAGTGATCATTCCTCATGATCTCCAGATCTCCCGTTTCATTACGACGGGCGCCGTAGTATGCTCCCTCAGCGGTTCCATAGCTATAGCTGTAGATTTCTTCATTGAAGGAATCCAGTGCCCCAAGAAAGTATCGCTCTCGTTCTTCTTCATTCTGGATGTCTACAATACCATCACGTATAAGTTTATGGTTCTCATTGTTGATAGAGACGGGGCTTTCCATGAATGATGCAACCTGTTCATAGATATGATTGTTGATGCTGTGGGAAATCTTCATCACGGTGGATTCAGCGGAACTGTACCAGCGAGAAAAGATGAGATAGGCGATAACTGCTACTGCAATCATGATAACAAGGACAAATGTCGTGATGATAATCGTCTTGATTGATAGATCATGGGTATCACGTGTCATACGTCCTCCTCTCTATTGATTTCGTAACTCCATTCAATGAAATAGAATATAAATAGGGCTTATTGCAATGAACAAAATAAACCAGATTTGTATTCAATTATATGGAGTATTATGACGTAAGTTGCAGAAATTTCAAGAGATACTGACACATAGGATCAAAATTGTCGAAAAAGTTCAAATCAAACCGACTGAGACTTATTGGATTGATATGTTTGTGATAAAGAGCAGGAGGAGCTACCTCATCCTACAGTGAGGTCTCCTGAGTTCAAGATATTGCATCAGTCGTGGAGCATGTTTAACAGGTCGATCCGGCTTTGGGCTCCGACTTTCTGGAAGAGATTGTATATGTGGGTTCGCACAGTAGCTTCAGAAATCCCCAGGTTGCGGGCAATCTCCTTGTTTGACTGTCCTTGTGCGATAAGGGTTGCCATCTCCCGTTCTCGCGGAGTCAAGGAAAAGCGTGTCCATGTTGATTCCTGTATGGGTCCAAAAGCCGATGTACTTGTAGGGTCCTTTCCCAATGAGCGGAGTGAGGAGATAAGCACAACCACATTGATACCAAGATAGAACAAGTACTCGAGTGAGAGTGGGCGAAGAGTTTCTCCCAATGATCTGCTCAAGAGCAACTCCAGTAGACTGAGGGGAACATATGCCAATGAACTGTATCCAATGCCATGAACCAGAAATCGGTATGCACTATGTTGTTGTTTCATTGTAGCTTTTACCAGGGTAAGAGCAAATAGAGAGAGGGTAATTGCAACTACGATATACACGAAAGCTTGCCAGATGCTAGAGGTTGTTAGCGTGCTTGTAGATAACAGGGACCCTGCCATCCCGATTACCATCAGTACAGCAGAAACAAAGCAGCTTATGCGGGCATACAGAAACAGATTCCCTGATCCTTTTTGCAATTCCCGTATTCCCAATATCCACCATAATCCAAGATACAGTCCCATGGTGAGCAAAGAAGAGATTACCCCGAATACGGCCTCCACTGTTGTTTGCCTTGGCCCGATCAGCTCCAACACCTGCATAAGATAGTAATAGATTGCCACCACTGCAAGACTGGCGATGAACAGTCCCTGTACTACTGCCATACACTTGGTGAACGGTTGCTTGAGTCGTACAGATAGCATCAAAAGTACCGCGAGGGCACCAAATCCAGTTGAGAAAATGATGATGTAACTCAGCAATATCAGATGTTTCACGGAAAGACTATCCCATCGTAGAGGCCGTCAAGCAAGATGAGTATCGTGTTTTCAGCAACATACGAATATATTCGTATGGTTATCAGTGAATCTTAACAGTATCAATTTACCAGAGGTATCGTATGAAACAAAATAGAAGAGGATCTAGACTGGTGTTTCTTGTTGGGGTGGTGATGCTGTTCAGCCTTTCGTGTTCGTTATTTCCCATTGGCTCTGGGAAACGCTTCTCGAGAGAACAATGTGAAGATCCTGCTTGGATATCCCAAGTGGGTGATTCGTACTCCTACCAGCACCGTAGTTCACATACCATAGATGATTCAATCACCATTCATTTCAAAGGGTTTTTTGGTCGTGATACGGTATTTGAAATATCTACCGATCATACAGTTCTGCTACCCTATGAACTAGATAGAGCAGATGTACAGGCAGAGGTGTACAAAGTGGTGTTGGTCCATGAGGAAACTGGTGAAGTCGAGATACTGTCCGAGGTAGCCGATGATGCCCCTGGCCATCTTACGTTGCGCCCAGGGAAACATACAATCAAATTGGTCGGTTACAACGCTCATGGACGATTATATTTGAAACTGAATGTTCCCCAAGGAGTATTGGTTGTGGACCGCTTCTCTGAGCAGTGGTGAATGTTGTATGCAAGGCTATTGATCAGAGAGTACAGCATGCAGGTTTATGATAGTGCAACCTTTGCTCTCGTAGTAATGCAGCATCTCGTAACTGGTTATGCAATCTGATAGTATCTTGACTTCGTACTGTGCCTTGCAAAGGTTGTAGCATGTTGACTTAACACAAGCGACAGCATCAGCCCCTGCTATATAGAACTCTCTTATGTCATTTTCAGTAATGAAGGTTAAAAAAGCTTCAGAGGTTAAAGCATTCCCTTTATCTTTGGTAAATATATTCTCTGATACTATGTGCAAGTCTGGAGCCAATTCAGCCCCACGTGTTCCTCTTTTAAATGTCCTCGTTCCGTCTGATAGGTTTTCATGTCGTATGTAAACAACGTGAATATTCGTTTTCACTGCCCAATCAATGACTTTATTGATATTGCCGATAACTTGCTTGTAGTTTTTGGTTATGTCGTTTTGGATATCGATTACGACCAAGGCTTTCTTCTGCATAGTGGATCTCCCTGTTAGGTTGCTTTGTTGGTATCACTATAGAATGCAATTGTTGACAACACTGTGGCGACAATCCACAATACCTATACAAACTACAGGAAGATTGTAATCAGATGAAAGTAGATAGGCTTGTAAGCATAATAATGATACTCCTTGATAAAAATCGTATCGGGGCACAGGAGTTGGCCGATATGTTTGAAGTTTCGCTTAGAACATTCTACCGTGACATTGAGGCAATCGGAATGGCTGGTATTCCTGTACGTTCAACTTCGGGAGTGGGTGGTGGCTTTGAAATCATGCCGGGATACAAGGTCGATCGGAAGGTTTTCTCGACTACCGACCTTTCCTCTATCTTGATGGGGCTATCCAGCCTTTCTGGCATGATCCGAGGTGATGAGCTGGTTGGTGCCCTTGCGAAGGTGAAGAGTTTCATACCTCCCGATAGGGCTAAAGAGATTACACTGAAAGCAAATCAGATACACATCGACTTGAGTCCGTGGATGGGCAACAGGAATATACAAGCATATCTGGAAATAGCAAAACAGCCTTACACGAAACCAAATTGCTTTCCTTTGTCTATGCAGACCGCTATGGTAATACAACCACACGCACAGCTGAGCCATACCAATTGGTATTGAAGGGTAGTAGGTGGTATGTCCATGGGTACTGCTATAGAAGAAATGACTATCGGCTGTTCAGGGTATCACGTATTTCTGGTTTGCAGATATCTGAAAAGCGCTTTATTCCACGAGCGTATCATGAACCACAGTTGGATGTTTCAAATACCTTGGAAATGATGCATAACCCAATCAAGATACGTATTCATGCATCAGCTAAGGAACGAGTGCTTGATTTTTGTACGTCTGAACAGATTTCACCAGATGGGGCAGAGCATTACCTTGTTGATTTCCCCTTCATAGAGAATGATTACTATTACAATATCCTACTCAGTTTTGGAGATGCCTGCGAGTGTTTGGAACCCATGCATATCCGATTGGAGATGAAGCGTCGGATTCATCGTATAGCAACCTTATACGAAAGCTCGGACTAGGATCCCTTTCTCACAAGAGGAGCTGGTTTAGTACCTTGCTAGCGAGGATATTTCCTCTCTGTTCTGATGAAGAAAACCCTTTTTGGGTTAAAAAAGGGGATGCTGTATGATAACAATCAACAGGCGTACATGCTCAAGTAGATTGCTATGGGTGCGCTTTGGTATACACTTTCTTGCTGCGACCGTTACTGGTTTCCAAATTCATTCAGCTTACCATCGGTAGTGAGCATGATGGTTCAACATTAGTGTTTTACTTGCAAACCAAGAATCTCTTTCATCGGTTCAAAATCCCTGTCATTATGAAGAAGCTCAAATCCATGTTCAATGCAAAACGTTGCTATAAGAACATCGATGGTCTTACGAACGGTAATACCTTTCTTTCTTAGCAACCGGATGTTCTCAGCCGCCTTGATGGCCATCTCCTTTCCGGCAAAGTCATAATACTCAAGTGAGTTCATAAGCATCCTGGCAGTTTGGAACTGTTTGTTGTCTCGAAACCCTTGGAGAAACTCCACCATTATCACATCACCTGTAACAACTCGACTCTCCTGTAATTCTTTGTCCAAGATATCAGTTTGGGCTGTATGCACTCCATTCACATAGTCAATCCAGACAGAGGTATCTACGACGATCATACGTCGGTCCTCATTGCAGCAAGGTCTCCTTCCCAAGATAACTTACCCCTGAGTTCCCGAATCTTTTCTTGCTTCTTCATGATAATGAGGAGTTTCAACGCTTGTTCCACGGCTTCTTTTTTCGTTTTGCAGCCTGAAATCATCAAAGCCTCGCTCATCAGCTGATCATCAATGACGATATTCGTCCGCATTGCAGCCTCCTGTGTAATATGTGTATAAATATTAGATATCACACACATCATCCCTAAAAGCGTCAATCTTATTGCTTTGTTTGGATAAGAACTGTTGTTTCATAATCATCGCCTTATACTCTAATAATGTTTCTATCGACTGTTCTGTACCTTTGAGCATTTCATAAGAAAACCAGGTGCAAGCCAAAAACCAGTAGAGAAAATTTGGTTTTGTGGCAACCGAAAGGAGCTTGCACCTGGTAGTTTTCATTTCTTCTTTAGAACAGATTACCCTCCAACATCGATAAATATCCCTCTTCGCTGAAGATTAAATGATCCAGTACCTTAATACCCAGAATATCCCCAGCTTGCTTCAGCCTCCTTGTTACATCCTTATCCTCCACACTCGGTTCAAGATTGCCACTGGGGTGATTATGGGCTACCAGGATGGCCGTGGCACGCTGACGCACTGCTTCCCCGAAAACTTCACGAGGATGGACAAGTGTTCTGTTGACCAAGCCTATAGAGCATACATTCACCGAGAGTACCTCATGGGCTCCGTTCAAACAGATACTCAGGAAGTGTTCCTGCATACGTCCTGCATAGTGCCTGATCAGGGGAAAGATGTCCCCTGGAGTGGAAATTTGCCTTCGTTTGGCAGGGAGCCTTCTCCTTCCAAGCTCCAGGGCTGCCCCTATGAGGGTGGCCTTCGCCATACCAAGTCCTCCTATGGCCATAAGGTCTTCGTTGTTGGCCATAGGCTTTCGGTCCAGGAGTTCCAGAAGATCCTTGGCAATCGCGTTCACCGGGCGGTCACGATTCCCGCTCCCGATGAGAATGGAGAGAAGTTCCTGGTCGCTGAGTGCCTCAGCCCCACGCTGGATCAGTCGCTCCCTTGGCCGGTCGCAGACAGCCATCTCCTTGATTCGTCGATCAGTTGGTTGGTTTATTTTGTATTTCATACTTAGCTAAGATGCAAAACCCTCTTGTTTGCTTGAGCTCTGAGGTAGAGCTGTGGTACAACTAAGGCATGCAGGAAAATACCTATCGTATCGGAGAATTGGCTAGAAAATGCAATGTTACCGCACGGACCATCAGATACTATGAGTCCCTGGGGTTGCTGAAAACCAATTCCCGCTCTGAAGGTGGTCAACGCTACTATACCGATGCAGATGTGGTGTATCTAAACAGAATTGCAGAGTTGAAGGAATTGGACTTCTCTCTGAATGAGATTCGTTCCATCATCCTTATGGGCAGTGATGACGCAACTGGAGAGAAGCGTCGTAATGAGTTGCTTAAACAATACCGGAGCAAGCTTAGTGAAGCCCTGGAGAGACAAGCTGCACTGGAAAAACGTGTCTCTGATCTTACCTGGCATGTACAGCAGCTGGAAACCAATGATGACTTCCAGCAATGTCCCGGCCTGATGTGCAAGAACTGCACCTTCCGGGAACGATGTAGGTTCAAGGAACTATCGTAAATGAGAAAAGGCTGTCTCCCCACAAAAGGAAGCAGCCTATTTTGTTTATTCTCCCTGCATCCTTAGGTACTCTTCAAAATACCCATTGATCTCTTGTGCAAGGGCCTTGCTGGTCTCACCGGGAGAGAGGTCCTCTTCCAGCATCCTGAGTATTCCACTCTGGAATGCATAGTAGATCTGATAAGCACTGGGTACCCAAATCCCCTGCATTTTTGGATTGCTCTCCATCAGTTGTTCGATTGCTACCCTGTAGTGAGGATTCTCTTCAATGTGGTTCTGGAAAGCCTCCATGCCGTATGTATCATGGTGGACCGGGAAGTACCCGGTTGCGATATGCCAATTGAACTGTTGTTCAGGGCTGGTAGCAAACTTTACAAATTCCCACGCAGCATCTTCGTTGCCTGACTGATTGTCAAACGCATAGATGGCACCACCACCAACATTCACCCCTCCGGTTGCCTGCTCATCAACGGCTGGGAAGTTGGCAACTCCTACCTCAAACCGGTCAGCAACCATGGAGTGGATGGTGGTAAGCTTACTGGTGGAGGCAACGATCATTGCAACACGACCGCTGGCGAAGGCTCCATTCACATCACTGGTAAGATTTTCTACCGCTCCTGTGGCGTAGAGCTCCTTCCATCGGGTGAGGAAGTTCACCATGGTCCCATTCTCATCAAAGAGTACCTTTGTAGGATTGCCGAGGTGTCCATTTTCATTGTCGGTGATATAACTCAGCCCATTTTGTTGCCCGAGCCACACGATCAACTCATAGGTGGTTGGGACATTTGCAAACCCATAGCGAGTGATGTTTCCTTTCTCATCCTTCTGCACCAGTGCCTTGGCAACATTGCCAAGTTCCGCAAGGGTTGTTGGAGGGGTAGTTATACCAGCTTCCTCAAATGCAGTCTTGTTGTAGTAAAGAAGAATGGTTGAGCTGTTGAATGGCATGGCTATCATCTTATTCTTATAGGTTACCGAGAGAAGGGCAGCCTCGAGGAGTTGGGTAAGGTCATACCCGTCCTGTACTGCCAGATCTTCCATAGGAATCAGGGAAGGTACATCGCGGATATCCAACACTGCCGATCCATCGAACTGGGCCAGATCGGGCAGGTCCTTCGTGCTTCCTGACTGTAAGATGGCCTTGGTCTTGGTAAGAACATCGTTTGCCTTTCCCTGGAAGACTGCATTGACCTGGATGTGTTTCTCCTTTCCAACGGTTTCGTTGAACTCCTGCACAATGGAATCGACTGCTTTTCCGGCAAGTCCACTTCCATAATGCCACCAGGTAAGGGTGGTCACTCCGGCCTCTGGGGCCTCCTCCTGACCAAGAGCGAAAAGCCCCTGGGTAGCCAACATGACAAGCAGTAACAAAGCTAGTAATCGTTTCATGGTATTATCTCCCTGCGAAGCGTGAACTCACGCTATTTTGTATTGGTGAATGCATTATGATGAATGCAATAACAATCGGAATCATAAGAAGTGCAATGGCAGCAAACTGAGGACCGTAGTCGAGGTTCTCACTGAAACCAAGCATCGTGAGTCCTACCTGCACGGTTCTCATTCCCTCCTTGTTTGTAACCAGAAGAGGCCAGAGATAGTCGTTGAATATGTTGCTGAAGCTGTGGATTCCCAAGGTAATAACCACGGCTTTGCTGATCGGAAGTAGGAGGGTGGTGATGAACCGAGCATCGTTGCATCCCTCGATAAGGGCTGCCTCACGGTACTCCCTGCTCATGGTCTTGAAGTATTGGCGCAACATGAATATATGGGTTGGGCTAAGCAGCTTGGTGCTGATAATTCCCAAATAGGTATCGGTCAACCCCAGTGTCCTGATGGTTGAGTAGTTGGCAAGGATCAAGGCATCAGAGGGGAGCAGCATGGTTGCAATGACGACAAAGAAGAGAAGGTCTCTTCCCTTGAACGTGAAGAATGTGAATGCATACGCTGCCCCTATGCTGATACCCATCCTGAGCAACATCCCCAATGTTGCTGTCACAAAGGAGTTTGCCAGAAAGCGTGCCAAACTGGTCTCAGCAAATGCCCGGACATAGTTCTCCAGATAAAAACTGGATGGCAGCAGTTTTGCTGGGATTGAGGTAAAGTCTGCATAGGTGAAAAAAGACGCACTGATGGTATAGATGATGGGGAATATCACCACCAGAGAGAAAAGGGTTGCTATGCTTGCTTTGATGAATCTCATTGGTAGTACACCCTCCTTCGTTGTAAGTGCATCAAGATGAGGAGGATGCTGAAGGTTAGGAGGAAGACCACCGTTGCAATGGAGGACCCCACTGCATAGTTTCCGCTCTTGAAGCCCTCAAGATACATCTGGTAGACCAGCGTCTGTGTTGAGCGGAATGGCCCCCCTTCGGTGAGGATGAGCACAGGGGATGAAATAAGCATGGCATCCTTTATATTGGTGATCAAAACGAATACCACAGTTGGGCCGATCAGAGGAAAAATAAGGTAGCGAAAGGTTTGAAAAGGTGAAGCCCCTTCAATCTGTGCTACCTCGATCAAATCCTTGGGGACATTGCGAAGAGCAGCATGGAACAACAAGAAGTTGAACCCAAAATCAAGATACACCCCTGCGATGACCAAGAGAGCCATTGCAGCTTTGGGGTTGTTGAACCACTGGATACTGGCTCCAAGTAAATGATTCACGATACCAAGCGAGGGATTGAAGATCATCTTGAAAATCATCATGGCAGAGGAGAGCCCGACTGCAAGGGGGAGGAAGAAAAATACCTGATTCAAGGTAGCAAGCTTTCCTTTCCTGTTTGCAAGCAGGGCTGCAGAAAGGCAGAGGAACATATTTGCCGGGACAAAAAAAAGCGTAAACCGGAGGGTGTTGGACAGACTGTCTTGAAAGGATTGACTGGCGAAGAGCCGGCAATAGTTTTCCAGCCCAACAAACTTGAGTCTCTCTCCCATGATCGATACGGTATGAAAGCTGTTGAGGATGGTTACAAGAAAAGGACGATAGCTGAAAACCATCGCCAAGATCAAAGCTGGGAGTATGAGTAAGTAAGGCCGAGCCTTGTGTGTCCATCGTCTGTTCATGAATATACGTTCCTCTGACGATACTACCTCCTTTTGGTAGGGAGGGGCAAGGTTTAGGAAGGTGTAAATGCTGTATTTGGAAAGAAATAGTTTACGTTGATAACCAGTACGTCAAGTTTTTGTATGCAATACTTGACGTACTGGTTTCTCGGTTAAGTTTATTCAGTGGTATGGGCACAAGGCCAGAAATACCAAGCAGTGGGGTAAGAAAAAAACCGGCTAGAAGCGTTTGGTCACCCCAAAGACTATCTGGAAATCATCAGCATACCCGCTCGCACTTCCACTCGGGCGGTCGTATGTCCTTCTTCCAATCCAATTGACCTGACCAAACAATTCCAGGTTTGGAATATCTATATAGTAGGTGCAGCCAAGGCCAACGATCAAGCGCTCTGTGATGGTGTCCCCGGAAGGAGAGGGACCAGAGATATTGGGCTCTCCATCATTATTGTTGGTATCGTCTCCGTCGGTATCTTCACGGTGGGCTGCAAGATAGTCCAGCTCCCCCTGACGGTGAATGGTTACTGAGGTTGCAATGTTCACACTCTCAGGGAGGAGGTAGTTGAATCTTGCTTGGTAGACCTTGCTGTCAGAACCCCAACTGTAACCCAAGTAGTCTATAATGACTGGACGCAGGTGTGCCTGGTTCTTTATCAGATCCCGTGCAACCAAGAAGTCGACGGATTGTCTTCTATACATCGCTGGATCTGTAGATGCTGCTTCAAGACCGAATGTAAAATATCCCTTTTTCACACCCCATGAATATGACCCAGAAACCAGGTATGCTATAGCGTTTGCAGTATTAGCTCCCTCGCTGGATAGTTGAAGCTGGTCCAATGCAAACTGACCATGGAAGGTGAGCCCCGGGAGGGGAGTGATGTCAGCTTCGATACTGGCAATTGAGTTTACTTGGTCAACGTCAAAGAGGTTATGATAGATATAGGTCGGGTCAACATATTGCAGGCTCAGTCCATCCTGGTTTGCCATTACATTCTCACTGATGGAGATTCTTGCCCACGATGCTGGGTTGAACTCAAAACGGTGTGCGAGGAAGATACGAGGGCTTTTTCCACTCTGGCTCACATCGGGAAAGAAGAGGTAGAGCAATTGAGCCTTGAATTTCTGGTTGAAGAAGGAGGCAGTGAGTCCACTATGGTTGGATATATGGTCTCCCACCACGAGGTTGCCACTCTTACCTGCTCCCCAGGAGTAGGCACCTCGTCCTAGGCTGATGGCCCACCAGGGACCTGCATAGGTCATCTGGGAGTGACGGGGGAAGTCTGGCTCAAGAGGGGATCCAAAGAATGGGAGGTTGCTGCTGAATGTTCTTCTGTAGAGGGTCGCATCGGGAACAAGGAAAGCATCACCATAATCGAGGATGGCCCCAATCCCCCAACTCTCGATTTCAGAATCACTGGTAGGATCTTCTCCTTCTATATACGCCCCAACTCCTGCCTGCAGGGATGTCTCGAAGAGGAAGGAGGAGGAGAACTGCATGGAAAAGGTAAGGTCGAGGAAGGGTTTCCTTTCATCATAGCTGTAGATCCAGTCATCGTAGGAAGTGAAATCCTGGTCATTGGAATGGACGTACGATTCAAGATTAATGGTAGGGGACATACGGTAAGAGAAGGTCTCATCTACCTGGTGAAATGAAGTTCCTTCCATTCTCTGGTATGCTGTATCCCATAGGTCATGATAGGGGGTGTCTTCCTCGATTGCCTCTAGGATTGCTAGTGCCTCATAGGTGTTCCATGGACGACTCGTGGAGGGAAGTGCACGGCCTGCAAGCTGGTAGAGTAAATCAATTTCCTCATAGATGGGGGAGGAGAGAGGAATCTGGGCAGGGGATACCGCAGCCAAGGGGAATATTCCTATACATAGAAGAATTATCAGTACTACAACACGACATTTCATGAATTACACCTTCCGTACTATTCTTCCTCTACTGTAGAACATGGGTGGTAAAAAGAAAAGTACAGATATGATTCTGGAGTACTCCTCCCTGAGAAATAATGCTCACAAGAAAGAGAGGCCTGTACACGGTACAAGCCTCATCCTTCTTGAAATCAATTATCTCCCCAATAGGTTAATCTTCGGTGTAAAAATAGGTCTTTGGTTTGATGAATGCACGTTTCTTGGCAATGATCAGATAGGAGAGGAATGAAGCGAGCAAGTAGACTCCACTGATTACAATAGCCCATGTAAAGAGGATTGGGTTATTCTTGGTAACACTGAATGCAGGAAGGTTGATACTCAGGATGATGGGAATGGCCAGAATAAAGACAATTCCTACCGAATAGAGATAGTCTGTGGCAACCGGTGTCTCAAACTCCTTATCGACCACACGTAGCAGTGCCAGCCCGGTGGGGAGTGTTCCTGTTGCTGA
Source organism: uncultured Sphaerochaeta sp. (assembly GCF_963677075.1). NCBI lineage: Bacteria > Pseudomonadati > Spirochaetota > Spirochaetia > Spirochaetales > Sphaerochaetaceae > Sphaerochaeta > uncultured Sphaerochaeta sp. Next base: position 1,423,367 of record NZ_OY781873.1, read on the forward strand.
ACCGTAGATGATCAACATTCTGAAGAATTGATGGTCATCATAGAGCCTTGAACAGTACCAGGGCAGAATAACCACGGTGATGAAGAGTCCTACCAGGGTGAGAATAAGGATAGGGATCCAATATCCCTGTATAGCAACCAAGCTGATCGCACCGAGTGAAGATGCAACGGTCAAGTCGACAGAGAGTCCACTGAGACGGTTGCATGTTGCGTTATCAATGGTGGTCTCGACCTTGAACAGCTTCATGAGCATCTTGACGCCTAGTGCACTGAATGAGCTGAAAACAAAGTTGATACCCCAAAGGCTGTCTGCAAGTTCAGTGCCCAGAGGACCTATGAGACCGAGCAGGGCAGATAGACCGGTAAGGAAGGACCAGCTGACCAGGTAGGTCATCATGATCAGTGCAATGTGGTAGGTCATGGAGTCCAGCGACTCTCCGTCGGTGGAAAGATATGACCCTACAGGGCGCTCATGTTGTGCTCTACTGAAAAATCCGGTTCTTACACTTCGGTCATTGATGTTCTTTGCCTGTTCCTTTCCGATCCAGCCACGCTTGAGTCCTTGGTTGATCAAGATCACGCCACCAAAACTACCAAGCAAAAATCCGATGGCTGCCATGGTAAGTCCCACTGAGGAACCTCCCCTGAATCCCATCGCTTCCCAGCCAACTCCAATCGAATATGCCTGCCCGGGGCCCAGCTCGAACCCGAGGGGGAGGGTAAAACCAAATGCTGGGAACAGGTCTGGTTTGAATGTAGAGATAATCAAAGCGGTTGCAAGGAGACCGAAGAAACATTGCAGGCCATACTGAGCCAAGACAGCAGTCACATTTGCTGCCAGGGTTCGCTTCGCCCTTCCTTCTGTATGAGCTTTTGGCGTAACCCTCAGCAACATGGAAATAAAGCTGATATTCAGTAAGTGGTAGACTATCTCTCCGAGAAAGTCATTTCTCAGTCCCCACCTTGGTGCGATGAAGTTGTAGAAAACCAGGAGCATGAGACCAGAGAGGATGGGCACGGGGATCAGGAACCGTTGGAAAAACCGCACTCGGGCACGAATGAGCGCTGCAAGCAGAAGTGATACTGAGATGATTCCGATATGGAAAAAGAAGTTCCAGTTCATAAGGTTGCCCCCTTCTGGATCAGTTTGTTTCGCTGGTACGCTTCCACGTATTTGAGGATACAACCTCGTTTGTGGATCCGTATCCTGTACAGAGTATGAAGATGGTAGAGTTCCACCGTGTTCTTTGCGTTGATAATCATGGATTGGATATCAGAAAAAGCCATGTGATATTCTTTTCCGCTTCGTTCCACAAGACGCATTCCCTCTTGTTCCAGAGAGAGGGTGAAATCCTTTGAGATCCGCTTGAGATGTCGCTCATCAGCTGTCTGGAACAGGATCCCCTTATCAGGTGGGAATGTTAATGATTGTCCCTCGCTTGAGGCGCTGTACTCTCTCTCCCAGGAGTGCCAGGCAGCGACATCTAGGAAGTTGGTCTTCCCTTTGATTGTGTGCAGCTTGTCATGGTTGTCCAGCTCCATGGTAAGTGAGCATTGCCTGCAGGTAATCAGCTTCCCCTTGGAATGGATGGTACTGGTTGCGTGACAATCTGGGCAGAGATAGAGGATTTTCTCCACTCCTTCAGCCGATTTCCCCGAGATATAGTCAAACTGCATCTCATCCTGCCAGGAACGGTAGCTATAGTACAGCTTCTCCTTGAGAAACGCATAGAGCTCTTTCACCGAGAGTTGGTCGATCACATCGGTATGAACTGGGGGGAGAACCCTGAGAATTGCTGTTCCCTTTCTTTTCTTTTCCGCCCATCGGGGTTTCAGTCCATAAACCCCTTCCAGGTTGATGAGTACGATAGGGACCTTGAATATCTTTACCAGTTTAGCGATTGCTTCATCAAAACCAGCGGGCTCTCCATCCCATGTACGTGTTCCTTCAGGGAATACACCGACGATGTCTCCCTGTTTCAGGGATTCTGAGATTGCCCTGATGGTGAATAAGTCACTCCTGCCTTGCTGCTTTGCGATGGCTCCAATCCATTTCTCCATCATGCTCCTCATTCCCTTCATTTTGAAGAGATAGGCTCCCGCTACCCATCGGATATGAACCGGGGATGCTGAGGAGATGAAAAATGGGTCAAAGGTGTGTGCATGATTTGCCATTACTAAAAAAGGAGGTTTCAGTTCTGACAAATATTCCATTCCAACAACTTGGATCTTATTACGCTTTAAAATCATGGCCCCATACGTTGGTTGGGCCAAGCGGATAAAAAGTGGTTTTTTAGACACTTGCTTCCTCTCTGTAAAAGAGTACCTCACGAGAGGTGCTCTTGTCCACCTTGAATATATGAAGAAAGTAAGAAGTACGGTTGGTGTCAGCTGATAGTGGGATTATTTCATAGATGCTTAAAAAAAGTATTTGATGAAGCAACGGTTTTTCTTGCATTGAATGCTTAATACTGTTTAATATTGAATCACTGGTAAGAGAGGCAGATGAATGAGAAGAAAAACCGTGACATTGCAGGATATTGCTGAGAAAGTAGGGCTATCGACGGCAAGTGTTTCCATGATCCTTGCGGGGAAGAGCCTTTCACGCTTTCCTGATGAAACAATCGATACTGTCTATAGGGTAAGCAAGGAGCTTGGGTATGTAAGTAAACGGGCAAAGAAAGATCGACGTATTCTTCTAATTGTATGCCCCTCGGTCATAAATCCTTACTTTGCTACGCTCATCCAAGGGATGGAGCAAGAGGCTCATGTGCAAGGACTGGGGACCATGCTCTGCACTACGTACTGGGATACAGAGAAGGAGAAGCGGGTATGTGAATTTGCCAAGGAACCTACCGTTGGAGGAGTTGTTTTTGCCATGATCCCCCAGCAACCGGAATTGGTGCGGGAGTTAAGTGCCACCGTGCCCGTGGTAGCAGTAGGGGACAAGCAGAATGAACTTGGCCTGGATACGGTCGATGTGAATAACTATAACGCTGGTGTTTTGGTTGCTCGGCATCTTCTTGAATTGGGGCATCGGAATATTGCCTATCTTTGTACCAGTCTCAACAGTGAGCATAGTGCCCGTGTACGCCGCTATGAAGGGTTGAAAGCTCAGATCAAGCAAGCAGGAGGAAATGCGAAGCTTACCCTGTTTACGCGTGAGATTCCCTCCCTTACAGAGTTGAATACCATCGATATTGAGCATGAAACAGGATATGTGCTTGCCGAGCGCTGTATTGCTGAAGCTCCCGAGGTAACAGCAATGGTTGCAATAAACGACATGGTAGCATACGGCGTCATGGATGCAGTAAAGGATGGAGGTTTTTCAATCCCCGGTGATTACAGTGTCTGTGGGTTTGACAACATCTATCCATCTTCCTTCGGTGGGGTAGGCTTGACCAGTGTTGAGCATTTCATCGTCCAAGGAGGGAGAAGTGCAGTGAGACTGGTTTGTGAGAAGATGAGCAAGAAGCCGTCTCGGGTATTTGAGGGGAGTGGAGTAACCAGAATTGAGTATCATAATCGCCTGATCGTCCGCGCATCTACCGGTATCCCTAAATCTGAGTAGTATACTGGTTTGACAGCTAACCCTTTCGGTGGTACATCTCTCAAGAGAGAGTGGGAAGATGGCAAAGACAGGATTTGAGAGAAACTTGCAGTACGCCAAGTTTAGTGCATATGGGTTCTTAAAGAATCTGCGGTTCTATGAACCGTTCATGATGTTGGTGTTCTTGGACAAGGGGTTGTCCTATCTGGAGATCGGGACGCTGTATGCGGTAAGAGAAATATTGATCAACATCACAGAGATTCCCTCCGGGGTATTTGCTGACAGTCTGGGTAGGAGACTGACAATGGTCTTCTCTTTTCTTGCCTACATCTTTAGTTTCATTGTCTTTTTTGTTGCCCAAGAGTTTGGAATTCTGCTTATGGCCATGGTTCTCTATGCATTTGGTGATGCGTTTAGAACGGGTACCCACAAGGCCATGATCTTCGACTATCTGAGGATGAGGGGGTGGGAAGACCAGAAAACCCACTACTATGGAAATACTCGGGCTTGGTCACAACGTGGAGCTGCCCTCTCCGCGTTGATCGCTGCTTTCCTGGTTTTCTACAATGGTTCATATGCCCCAATCTTTCTCTTTACCATTATCCCCTATGTCCTGAACTTGCTTCTGATAGTTAGCTATCCAAAGGACTTGGATGGACCCAGACATACTAGTGATAAGCGAATAAGGGATGAGTTTGCTGCAGTTCTACAGTCCTTGGCGAAAACAATGAAGAGTTGGTCCATGGTGCGCACTATCTCCAGCCAGGCGCTCTTCAGTGGGTACTACAAGGCATTCAAGGACTATTTACAGCCGATACTGCAAACATTTGCTCTCAGCCTTCCAATATTGTTGGCGTATGAGGATCAAGAGAGAACAGCATTGATAGTGGGAATTGTATATTCAATTCTCTATGCGACCACTGCGATTGCATCCAGCAATTCCGGTAAGTTTTCAGAGCGGTTCAACCAGCTTGCATCTCCCCTTAATATCACATTGGTTGTCGGTATATCCCTTGGTTTGGTAAGTGGCCTGCTCTTGCACCTAACCTATGCAACATTGGCAGTGGTGTTGTACTTGGGAATCTATATCCTTGAGAATTTGCGAAAACCCATGAGTATTCACTATGTGAGCGACCAGATGGATCAAGCTTCACTTGCTAGTGCGCTCTCGGTGGAATCCCAAGCTGAGTCCCTTTTTGCAGCAGGTATCGCGCTCCTCTTGGGTTGGATGAGCACCTTGCTTGGTGTTGGACTTGGAATCTTGGTGGTTTCTGGAATCTGTTTACTGTTGGGACTGGTGCTAAGATTGCCTACTCAGGAGAATCGCCAAAGGCAATAAACCGCTCAACATCAATGCAGAAGGCAATTCCAGAACCTGGTTCGGTAAGAAGCGGTAGGTTCTTGATTGTTTCCAATACTTCTCCTGTCAAACCCGACCCGACAAGTATAAGCAACATGTCTTTTTCAGGGACCAATGGGTGACCGAAGAACTTGACGTCTTCTTCTTTCCCGGTTCCTCGTGCAGGGAGAATGGTACCGCCTGTGGCTCCTGCTTTTCTGGCGGCATCCATGACGGTTTCTGCCATACCTTTGTTCACAATACAGGTAATCAGGGTGTGGGGTGTTTCCATTGGGTGCCTCCTGTTCTTCCAAGTACCCATCATACAATGAAAAAGAGTGATGGGAAAGTGGTTGTCTTTCGAAAAAGAATTGAGAAAATCTACACTGTGACAATATAGGTCACTCCAGAGGGCTTATCCTAAGGATGTAAGGAGGCTCCCATGAAAACTTGGAGAGAGGACCAGATAGCGATTACGAGGGAAATCATCGAGAATGTAGACATTATTGCATTTACCTTTTCCCTCATCGGGACAAACAAGGGTTGTTATCTTGATCACCTGGACGGAAGGTTTGGTTATATTACCATGGAAGATGCGCTTTCCTACCGCTATCGTGTATTCAATTATGAAAGTGATGCACTGGAAGGGGAGTACAACTCGCTTGATGCATTGATAGAGGATGGATGGAAGGTAAGTACATGAAAAGAAAACGATCGTCATACATTCCCTTTGTTTCAGAAAAGTATCCACCTGAGTATGTACAGCTGGCACACAAGGCTACCTTCGCCAATGAAAGCCAGATTCTGGAAAGTGACAGCTGTACATGTTTTTATTGTGGCCATACGTTCAATCCACAGACAGAAGAGAAGCTGTATTGGATTACCGAGAGAGAACCGAAAGAGAAGACCCTGCAGTGTCCCATGTGCGGTATTGATTGTTTGGTAGGAAGTGCTTCTGGGTTTCCAATCCACGATCCAGAGTTTGTAAAAATCTGTACAGAGTCGTGGTTTGGAGGTATCAGCAGGATCAGTGACGGGCTTACAGTAGAGAGGCTTGCCTTGGCTGATATTCTCTTGGAAGACTAGAAACCCCTGCAACCAAAGAGGGCTACAGGGGATTCTCTTCAGCTTTTGCAATTGAGAATCATGCCACCTTGGATGACCTTGATTTCGAATAGAGGTCGAATGCAACGGCTGCAAGCAATACAAACCCCTTGATAGCTTGCTGCCAGTCCGTACTGACACCAATGATTGACATTCCGTTGTTCAGGACTCCAATGAAGAGCCCTCCGACGACTGCACCAATCACCGTACCCACTCCACCTGAGACAGCCGATCCACCGACGTAACAAGCTGCGATGGCATCCATTTCAAAGTTCTGTCCAGCTTTTGGCGTGGCAGAGTTGAGGCGTGCGGTAAATACCATTGCAGCAACCGTAGCCAGGATAGCCATATTCGTATAAATCCAGAACATTACCCATTTTACTTTGACACCGGACAGCTCAGCGGCTTTCCTGTTTCCACCAAGAGCGTAAATATGCCGGCCTTGGACTGTCTTGGATGCAACAAACTGATATCCTACAACGAGTATTCCCAGCAGGATCAAGACATTGGGGAACCCTTTGTAGACAGCAAAGACAACGGTAAAAGCTATCAAGACAGAAGCAATAAAGATTACCTTCGCAAGCCAGATCCCAGAAGGGAGTAGGTCAAAGGCATATTCCTTCTGCTTTTTTCGTTTCTGAATTTCTCCGAAGATAATCAGCCCTACAATCACAAACCCAATAAGGAGTGTGAAAATGTGAAACGTCACATTTCCTACAGTGGCCCCTCCAAATGGATCAGGGATATAGCCGCTTGAAATCTTTTGGAACGCCTCTGGGAAAGGTGCCTTGGTCTGGCCTTTCATGATGACCTGTCCCAAACCTCTAAAGACCAACATGCCTGCCAGGGTGGCAATGAATGGTGGGACATTCACGAATGCTATCCAGAACCCTTGCCACATTCCAATTAAAGCGCCACATGCCAATGCAATAATCATGGCAAGATACGGATTCCATTGGAGGTCTACCATCATGACTCCGCAAAGGGCACCAATGAAAGCGACCATGGATCCAACAGAAAGGTCGATGTTACCGGTCAATGTACACAGCAACATACCAACGGCAAGAATCAAAACATAGCTGTTCTGAAGTACCAGATTCGTCAGATTCACTGGTCTGAAAAAGATACCGTCCGTCAAGAGACCAAACGCAATCATCGCCACAGCCAAGGCGATGACCATCATATACTGCCTCACATTCTTTTTCAAAATTTCAATCAAGCCACTCATCCCATACTCCTTATCGCATGTACTCAGTAAAATTATTATCGGATCCCATGTCTCTACATCGCTGGGTGACAGCGATGTCTTAGTTGTTGAGGATATTACGCATAATATCCTCTTGGGTCGCGGTCTCTCCAGAAAGTTCTGCAGTAATCTTTCCTTCACTCATTACATAGATTCTATCACTCATTCCAATAATCTCCGGCATTTCACTGGAGATCAGGATACATGCATATCCTTGTTTGGCGAGTGAATTGATGATTGTGTAGATTTCATGCTTTGTCCCAACATCAATACCTCGCGTAGGTTCATCGAGAATCAATACCTTTGGGTCAGTGAACAACCATTTGGACAACACAACTTTCTGCTGATTGCCTCCAGAAAGGTTCCCCGTCTTTTGGAGAATTGTCGGTGTCTTTGTGTTAAGTCGCTTGCAGTAATCTTCTGCGACAATATTCTCTTCATGTTCGTTGATCACTGAAGCATTTGCAATCTTCTTAAGCTTGGCAATTGTGGTATTTTCCTTGATGTTCTGGATCAATACCAAACCCAGTTCCTTGCGGTCCTCAGGCACATAGGCAACACCGTTTTCGATTGCCTTGGAAATTGTACTGATGTCAACTTCCTTTCCTTCAAGAAACGTTTTTCCGGTGATGTTTTCCCCATATGCACGACCAAATACACTCATAGCGAATTCAGTACGTCCAGCACCAACCAGACCAGCTAGGCCGACAACTTCTCCAGAGCGAACATTGATGTTTATCCCTTCGAGTTTATTTCGTTCGGGATTGTCAGGATTCTGAACCGTCCAGTCCCTGACCTCGAATAGGATATCCCCGACTGGGTTGTCCCGCTTTGGGAACATGTCGGTAATTTCCCTTCCGACCATACCCTTGATGATTCTCTCTTCACTGATTGATACGGGGGTATTTTTCTTACGTACTACATCAAGTGTCTCAATAGTCTTACCGTCCCGAAGGATGGTAATGGAATCGGCAACAGAAGCAACTTCGTTCAGTTTATGGGAGATCAAGACAGAGGAAATATTGCTCTTGTCACGCAACTCCTTGAGAATATCAAGTAGATGTTGGCTATCTCTCTCATTGAGTGCTGAAGTAGGTTCGTCGAGAATCAGCAGCTTTGCATGCTTTGCCAATGCCTTGGCGATCTCGACCATCTGTTGTTTGCCCACCCCAAGCTTATTTACCGGAGTGTTTGGATTTTCATTGAGCCCGATTCGCTTCATATATGTTATTGCGTCTTCTCGGGTCTTATCCCAATTGATGATATTGAATTTAGCCCGTTCATCACCAATGAACATATTCTCAGCAATGGAAAGATAGGGGCTTAATGCCAGCTCCTGGTGGATGATGACAATTCCCGCTTGTTCACTCTGCCTGATGCTGGAGAACTTGCAGTGATTGCCTTCGAAAAAGATGTCCCCATCATAGGTTCCGTATGGGTACACACCTGAGAGAACTTTCATCAAGGTTGATTTCCCAGCTCCATTCTCGCCAACCAAGGCATGAATTTCAGATGGTTTTACATCTAGGCTGACATCATCAAGCGCTCTCACCCCCGGGAAAGTCTTGGTGATATGCTTCATCGACAGCAGAATAGGATTGTTTGGCATATATGGCTCCCCACTATATAGACTAGAACCCGATTCCAAATCACCCGTAGGCAGGTGGCACCGGGTTCGAGATCATGCGATACAATTCCGGCCTCACTGCTGAGGCCGGGCAAATACATTTACAGTCCAAGATCTTCGGCTGAGTGGTAACCGGTATCGACTACTTCAGCTACGAGATTGTCCTTGGTGACGATGACTGATTCCAACAAAACGGAAGGAACGATATAGGGTTTGCCGTTCTTGATGGAGTCATTATCGTACGTGGTGGTATTCAGTCCCTGGGGTACTTCACCGCGCATGATGGTGTCAACGAGTTCTACAGTAGCCATACCGAGTACACGGGTATCCTTGAGAACGGTTGCATACTGTTCACCAGCGAGGATTGACTTACAGGAAGCTACAATACAATCCTGTCCACCGACGACCGGCAGTGGTTTTCCAGGTGTTCCATAACCGACAGCCTTGCATGCTTCAAGCGTGGAGAGACTGATTGGATCATAAGGAGACAGAATTCCGTCGAGCGTCTGGTTTGTATAATGGGCAGAGAGGAGGTTTTCCATTCTGGACATTGCCAACTCATTACTCCAGCGGAGTGTTCCTACTGTGTCCATGCCCTGCTGGCCTGAACCAATCTTGAGGGTGCCATTGTCAAAATAGGGCTTAAGCTTGTCCATGGCGCCGTTGTAGAAGAAATATGCATTGTTGTCGTCAGGTGATCCACCAAACAACTCAATGAGCAAGGGCTTCTTAGCAGGATTGTCCAAGTTCATTCCCTGGATGAGGATATCACCCATCTGCTGGCCGACTGCATAGTTGTCAAATGACAGGTAGTAGTCTACGTGTGGTGATTTCATGATCAAGCGGTCATAAGCAATTACGGGAATTCCTTCGTCCGCAGCTTTTGCCAGTACATCAGTCAAGGCCGATCCATCGATGGAAGCAATGACGAGTACTTTTGCTCTCTTGGTGATCAGGTCTTCAATTTGACGAACCTGGGTAGGAATGTCGTCGTCTGAGAATTGCAGGTCGACCTCATAACCGAGTTCTTCCAAACCAGATTTGACCGCTGCTCCATCCTTATTCCAACGTTCCTCTGATCTGGTAGGCATGACTACTCCGACCATTCCTTTTGACGAAGTTTCAGCAGCCCCCCCTGCAAAAACCATGTTCATGGCAATGAGTAGAACCATTGCCGCTACGAGCATCTTTTTCATATGTAGCCTCCTTAAGGTTTTCTGCGTTTACGTTAACGCATCACACTCTTTATTGTTAAATCATTTCGTATAGAAGTCAAGAAAATTATTGGGTAATCTTTAATTATCAATACTAAATACTAATAATAACTATAAATAAAGCATGCTTACAGATGATGATTTTCCTAGCTTAAGGATGAAAGGATTTTCATCTGAGTGCGTTAACGTACTGTAGGTTTGTTGGAGAGGCTTACAAGAGTAAACAAAGACAATTATACATGGCAGATGGAAATAGGTTTGCTGGGCATCTATTTGGTCGTCGTAAGTTCGAATGTCTGATAGGGATAGTCCAACGTATACCCAAGCTTTTCAGCCAAGTGAAGTGATAGTTCTGTGTGGGCATCCCAAGAGGGAAAAAGATCACGTTCCATACAGGCAAGGATGAGCTTTGCACTGCAAGCCAATGCAAGACCTTTTCTTCGATAAGGAGTTTTTGTATCCACTTCAACTTCTATTCCGTTGTGATACCTGCAGTACGAAGAGGCTCCTGCTACAACCTCAGTGCCCTTGAGTATGACAAAGCCCAGTCCCAGGTCGCGAAATCGCTCATACGTGGGGAACTGTCCAACCAGATCACGGCACCAAGACTCTGAAAGGAGAGAGTGGTACAGGATTTCATCTATCTCAACGATTCGGAATGCCGGGGGGAGAGAATCGACAAGGCTGCTCAGATGGGCTTTATCAAACGAAGCCTCCTTCTTAAGAGCATAGCGGGTGAATTCCCTAGCCTTGGGTCCAAAGGTCTCCCTGATAGCCCGTTCCCACAATTCGCCCTTGGGGACAAGGAGACGGGTCTGCCATCGACCAAGATCATACTGGAAAAGTAAGAGTTCTCTTGACGGCTCGCCAGCGAGTAGACAGAAGTCTCCGAGCAGAGCAAAAGCAGAGCGAGGCTCGTTTTGGTCATCTACATAGATTTCTCCCATGATACCTTGCATACATGAACGTAAAAGGGTGTCATGCCATCCTTGAAAGAGAGGAACTGCCTTTTTCATTTCGACAAGTCTCTGCATCATAAAGCCCCTTTGTAGTATCGAGCAGCTTTATGAGGAACACAAGAGAAAAGATGAAATTCAGAGCGCTGTAATGTTGTAGTGCTTGAGAATGGCGATGAGAAGGAAGTAGAGCACAATCGTTGCTCCACTTGCAAGCATGAAACTTCCCCAGAAAGCCATTCCGCGATGAAGCAAGAAGGGGAAAAGGGCAAAGAATGCCAGAGAAGGAAGCACCAGAAAGAAGATTGACTGGGAAAGCTGCGCTATGGCGGTGTCCTGGGTTTTCTCAAAGTGCATCCAGAGGATTGCCAAGAGTGAGGTCAATGGGAGAGATGCAATCAAGGCACCGAATAGGGAACTGCGTTTGGCTATTTCGCTGACTAGGGTGATTGTAAGAGCTGAAATCCCAATTTTGATGATGTAGTACCACATGCTGTCCTCCGTAGTATCATCAATCTTTCATTCCATGTGATTACCGGAAATTTGCTCTACAGGAATGAGCAAATTGGTACTATACTTGGAACTACCATGAAAAGAACGATGATATTTTCCACTATTGTGCTCTTTCTTCTACTGGGTTGCAACCAGTTCCTATTCTCTGGAACCTTCCCCGAGGAAAAAGTGAAGAGTTTTGCTGATGTTGATTTTACATTCCCTACAGATCTCATCAAAGATTCCCCTGTCCTGATTGCCTTGAATATTGGTACCTCCAGGGAAAATGGGGAGGTACAGCAAGAAGCGCTAATCGCTTGGCAAGATGCGGTTGAAGGGAGTGATGCTTCACTACGCTATGCCCCGTTCTACCACATCTCCGTCATAGAAGGAGCTCCCTTCTTTGTCCGTGGGGCTATCCGCAGGGGGCTTGCTGAAAGTTTTGAAGGATTGATTGACCCAGAGCGAGGTGGTGTGTTGTTTCTCTCCAAAGCAGAGAAATTTGCCGAGCAGGCAGAGATCCCCATCGATGGGGAGCCAACACTGGTGGTAGTCAGTACCGATGGTACGATTACAGGCTATGTGAAGGGGCAGGTGAATTCTCTTACGCTTTCCACACTTGTTGCTCTCTGGGAGAAGGCAACGTGAACCACTCCTTCTTTGCCCAAGTCTATGAAATCGTAGGCCGAATTCCAGAGGGGAAGGTAGCCTCCTATGGGCAGATCGCCTGCATGCTTGGTAGTCCAAGTAATGCCCGAATTGTGGGGTGGGCCATGCGAAAGTGCTCCTCTGCGCTCCCATGGCATCGGGTAATCCGATCAGATGGAAGCCTCGCAAACAAAGACTTCTATGAGCTCCAACGAGTAATGCTTGAGTCAGAGGGAATATCCTTTCTCTCTGATGGAACGATTGCCATGGAAATGTATCAGTGGAATCCTGGTTTTCAGGATTGAGGTGTAGGAAACCAGCGCTTGGTTCGGTTTGCTATACCCACCAAGGTCAACATTACGGGAACCTCCACCAAAACCCCAACTACGGTCGCTATGGTAGCTCCTGATTGTAGTCCAAAGACTGAGATAGCGACTGCTACAGCTAATTCAAAGAAGTTCGAGGCCCCAATCATTCCAGCTGGTGCTGCCACATCATGGGGCAATTTCCATGCTTTGGCCCAAAGATAGGCTATGAAGAAGATGAGGAATGTCTGGATGATGAGTGGTATGGCTATCAACACGATATTAAGCGGGTTGTCTATGATTGTCTGACCTTGGAATGAGAAAATGATAATCAGGGTAAGAAGCAAGCCGGTAATGGTCACATTGCTGAATTTGGGAATGAAGGTATTTTCAAAGTATTCGAGGCCATGACTGCGTGTGATCAGCACACGACTGAACCATCCAGCCCCAAGGGGAATGACCACAAAGAGCACCACCGAGAGGAAGAGGGTCATCCAGGGGATGCTTATGCCACTTATTCCGAGTAGCAGTCCCACGATGGGTACGAATGCTGCAAGAATGATGAGATCGTTGGTTGCAACCTGAACTAAGGTATACGCTGGATTACCTCTGGTGAGATGGCTCCATACAAATACCATTGCAGTACAGGGCGCAGCCCCCAGGAGAACAGCCCCTGCCAGGTACTCCCTGGCAAGGCTTTCGGGAATGATGGCCTTGTACACGATAAAGAAAAAGAAGAAGGCGATGGCATACATGCTGAAAGGCTTGATAAGCCAGTTGGTTATCCAGGTAATCATAAGGCCTTTTGGATTTTGCCCAACTTGCTTGATGCTATGAAAATCGACCTTGAGCATCATGGGGTAGATCATGAGCCAGATCAGGATAGCTACAGGAATTGATACATTTGCATATTCAAACCGGGAGAGAAAATGAGGAATCTGGGGAAGATATACACCGATCAATACACCTGTGGCCATGCAAAGAAGCACCCATAGAGTCAGGTATCGTTCAAAGAAGCTGATCCCTGTTATATTGTTCTTGTTGCTCACAAAACACCCCCCTCCGCAATAATGTCTAGCAAAACTATAGGATTATATATAGAAGTTTGTCAATATAACTCTGAATAAGATAGTATGTAGATCAATTTATACTACAAACAAATATATACATTAAAATATAATAAAAAATTTTTAAGTGTTACTTCATGACATGTGATATGCTATATATATTGACATCTATCTATTTATATTTCATGATTTTTATAGAGGTTGCAATGAACATCGATTTTGAAAACGGTTCCCATTTATTGAAGGCCATCGCAGACCCAACGAGGATATGTATTGTCCATATTCTCAGTTGTGGAGAGTTGTGTGTTTGTGAGATACAGAAGTATTTCAATATAAGCCAACCGACCCTCTCCCATCATTTAACCATACTCAAAAATGTAGGAATCATCACCGCATCGAGAAAGGGCAAATGGATGTATTATGGGATCAACAGGGAGAAGGTGAAGCTTCTCACAGGGTTCTTGGATACGGTATTCTTGCCAGGTGATGCATGTCTATGCAAAGTGCTCAATGAAGATGGTCCCTCCTGCTAATGCACAGCATAGTTTACATGGAACAGCCTAAGTAACCCTCCGTGCTCTACGGGTGTTGAAACGATATAATCAGGTATAGGTCTATTCAACAAAAAGGGGCACATTTGGATGTGCCCACAATCCTAGACATATTGTAGATTCAGCTGTTTTCCTGCGCATCCACAAACGCATGTTGTATAGTTATCTGTTTTTCCACAAACGCCCTGCACACATCAGGGTAATTGGTGAAAACGCCATCACATCCCCAATTGTAGCAGTCTATAAGTTCATGCATGGTGTTTACCGTCCAGACATTAACCTGAATCTGGTGATCGTGACACTCCTGTACTGCCTCCTTGCTCATGGTGCAGTAAGGTGGGTGGAAACACTCAAACCCAAACTTCTGGGCAGCATGACCTGCATTGACCAACCCGGTCTCAGGAACAAGAGCTCCACACAGGATGGAAGGGGCAATAGCCTTCACGGCACATAAACTGAGATGGTTGAAAGAGGAGATCAGGGTTCTCTCTTCCAGCTGGTAACGGCTTACCATCTCCAGGGTCTTCTCCTCAATCTCAGGGTAATAAATGACACTGCTCTTGATTTCGATGTTGGTAACCAGATTTGTGGTTGCCACCCATGTGCAGTACTCCTCAAAGGTGGGGATGGTCATGAATGTATTTGCTAGTTGGCTCTTTGCAGCTGCATTACACGTTTTCAGTTCTTCCAGTGTATAGTCACAAACGCGTCCTGTGTGGTCTGTGGTTCTATCAAGGGTTTCATCATGGATTACCACCAACTCACCGTCCTTGGTCAGTTGGACATCGAGTTCAATGCCATCACTGCCTGCTTCCCAGGCCTTCTGGAAAGCAAGCATGGTGTTCTCTGGGTAAAACCCACTATACCCTCGGTGGGCGAAAATCTTCACAATAGGTACCTCCAATAGTAATCAGGCAACCCCATAGAGCAAGTTAGGCACGATGAGGGTGATAATGGGAATATACGTTACAAGAATCAGTGAGATCAGCAGGGCAACAATGAAAGGAATGACCTCCTTCACGAAATCCTGCAAACTGCATCGGGTGATGCTGCAGCAGGTAAACATCATTGAACCGAATGGGGGTGTAAGTCCTCCGATCATGATATTCACAATGCAGATCAAACCAAAATGGATAACATCAATACCGAGCTGGGTCACCACCGGCACGAGCAAGGGAGCGAGAATGATCATTGCAGCTCCTCCCTCAAGGAACATTCCCATTACAAGGAAGAGGACGTTGATGATCATCAGCATCAGGTACTTATTCTGGGTGATGGTAAGCAGTCCACTTGCCATTGCCTGAGGGATGCGTTCCCAGTTCAGGTAGTATCCAAAGACAGAGGCAGAGACGATGATCAGAACTACACCGCTGGTTCCAAAGATGGTTTCTCTTAATACAGGGATGATGTGTTCCTTTCTCAGTTCCTTGTAGATAAACTTTCCTACGATGATGCAGTACAGCACTGCTACTGCTCCAGCCTCGGAAGGAGTAAACATGCCGATTCGAAGTCCTGCAATGATACCAAAGGGGAAGAGCAGGGCCCATATGGAATCGCGAAGCTGATGAACAACTTCCTTTGTCCCAGCTTTCTTCTCTCGTACAGGCTGGTAGCCACGACGCTTTGAGATGATGGAGACAGTCACCATCAAGCTGATGGTCATAATCAGGCCAGGGACATATCCTGCAGCAAACATCCGTCCAACCGATGCATTGGCGATCAAGGCATAGATGATCAGGTTGATCCCAGGTGGAATGACCGGAGTGACAGCAGAGGATGCAGCGGTAATCGCTGTAGAGAATGCCCTGTCGTACCCTCTTTTTTCCATCTCGGGAACCAGCATCTTGCTCTGCATTGCCGCGTCAGCATTTGCTGAACCGGAAACCCCTCCCATAAGCAGGCTCAACAGTACATTGACCTGCGCCATGCCTCCTGCCATATGGCCGGTAAGGACATCAGCGAACTGCATCAATTTCTTGCTGATACCAGCATAGTTCATGATCGATCCTGCCATTACAAAGAAGGGGATGGCTAGAAGCGGGAAGGATTGGGTACTGGTGACAAACTTCTGGAGGATCAAGTCAACCGGACTGCTGGTATCGATTACCGCAAAGTAGAAGAGTGAGGACCCAAACAGTGCATAGGCGATGGGAATGCTTGAGAAGTACAGGATGAATACCAGGATGATGGGGAGGTAGGCAATCATGTGGTACCTCCTTGTGCAGGCTGTTTAATATCCTTGACCAGGAAATAGATTGAATAGATGGTTGTCAGTGCAAAGCTGACGAGAATCGATGAACTGATGTATGCAGTCGAAATTCCCAGTACCGGTGTGGGTTTCTTATAGGAGAGCGAGAGATAAATGACTGCAATATAGGTTATATATCCATTGATCAACAGTAGGACAAGATCAACGATGATGGTGATTGTTTTCTTTGTTTTAGGGGGGCAGAGATTGACCAGCATATCGACACCTACATGGGCTCGATGCTTGTATCCTGCGGCAGCGCCTATGAAGACCGACCAGACAAAGCAGGCGGTTGCAACTTCCTCTGACCAGTAAATGCCGGTTTTCAGGAAGTAGCGCGTGAAGACATTGAGCATGACCAAGACAGTGGTGACAATAATGGCAGCACTGGCGATGACGAGCTCAAGGTTGGATAGCACTTTCTTTACGGCTTGGTGCATTGATCACGTTCTCCTTGAAGATAAAGTACAGGTCGAAGACGACCAGTGTTTTGTAGCATACACCGACAATCCTCGACCTGTATAGGACAGATACACTTACTTGGGCATCTTGGCCAATTCGTCCTGCAGAATCTGATAGATGCCAGGAGTGACACCCTTCATGTTCTCGTAGACGCTGGTAACAGTGGCAGCAAATGCAGCAGAGTCAACTTCGTTGAACTTGTTGCCTTGAGCCTCGAGTTTTGCTTTTGTGGCCTCATAATTGTTGGAAATCTCACCGATCATGTGCTTTGCACCAGCGGTGAACTCTTCCTCGATAATGGTCTGATACTCTTCAGGAATTGCGTTGAAGACATCAACATTGATGTATACACCACAAGTTCCGAGGAAATGCTGGGTAAGAGCCATGTTCTTGGCAACTTCAGCACTACCATTGGACCCATACGCATCCATGGTGCCTTCCAGGCCGTCAACAACACCCTGCTGTACTGCGCTGAGGGTTTCGCTGAACCCGAGGGGGGTAGCGGTTGCACCCATTGCATTGATGGTATCGATGAACAACTGGCTTCCAGGAGTCCTGATTTTCATTCCCTGGAGATCAGCAGGGGTGGTGATGACCTTGTTGGTCTTCATGTTCCTGAAACCGAAGATATAATCCAGAGCCAAAACCTTGATTCTGTGCTTCTCTTCCAGTTCTTTCAGCATGCCTTTCACCAATCGGTCTGGATCATGTACTCATACTCGTCAAAGCTCTTGTACAGCATTGGGCCAACCAAGGCGTTGAAATCGGGAACATAGTCACCAAGGTATGATGGATCCTCAACACTGATGAAGTCTGCACCACGGGCAACCTGCTCAACTCCGTCCTTGTAGACAGCCAGCTGGCTCTGTGGGTAGTGCTGTATCTCAATTGCACCATTGGTGCGGTCGCTGATATTCTTGACAACGATGTCAAGAGATTTTGTCAGCTGTTCATTGGGTGCGAATACGTGGCTCATTTTCAGTACGAGCTTATAATCGTCCCCAGTTGCTGCTTCCTTGCTTCCTTGGGCCATGACCGGCATGACTACCAGAGCCAGAATCAATAGGGTAAATAGAACTTTTTTCATTCTTTCCTCCTGAATGCATCTTGAGTTTAAAGATTAAGCAGAATTAAGCTTAATTTCTACAACTCTTTTTTCTTTAGCATACGGGATGAATTTCCAAATGTCAAAACAGTTTTTATGAAAAAAGTATGAATGGCGAATTAATGGTACTTTTGGATACAATTATTGGGCAAAATTTCAAAAATAATGTTTAATATTGCTGAATATATTACATATGTATATCTTTACAAGATACATTTTTCTTGTATGAATCTGTACAATCTTGATGATTTGACCGTTCCTTCCTCTATCCTTCTCATATACCCTTTGATATTATTTTTGCCCAGCAGGTCTGGGAGGCCTGAATTATGAAACTACTTCGGTTGCTTTTATTGCTTATACATGTGTTTGTTGGGTTAGGTGCACTTGCAGGTGGATATGCTTGCTTGGTTGACCCTGTAACTCCTCTTAGCGCTACAACTGATATGTTGCAGGGGTCTCCATTTTCTACCTTTCTGATTCCTGGCATTGTTCTATTTGGACTGTTTGGAGTTGGTAATCTGGTCAGTATCATACTCTTGTCAAAGCAGAACAAGTATCTTGGGTATGTTGCTGGCCTGCTCGGAGGATCCATGATTGTGTGGATTGTGGTACAGGTCCTAATCATTAAAACCGTGGTTTTCCTCCATGTACTTTTCTTCACAATCGGAGCAATCCAGGGCTTGATCAGCCTTTTTTTCCTCTATAAAGAGGGGCTATTCCCCTGGAACTTGATCAAAGGAAAGAAAGTATGAGGATGAAAAACCACTAGATTCTATAGCCATTTGTTATCGTAGAAGTAGATAAAGAGGGAATAAGTAAATATTTATCGCCCTCTTTAATATTTAGATTAGATAGCAAATACTTGGAATACAAAGAAAGTGGTGACTGTTTTCTCTTAATCGTCTTTTTATGTGGAGCCGCCAAGTCTCAAAGAAAAGTTTGTAAGAACTTGGCTAACTGGTTTTTCAGGAAAACTCAGTCTGGCAAGCATTGTTTGAACAGCTAAAACTGCAATCTCATGGCACGGTTGTACAATTGTTGTGATAGAAGGATAGATTTCCTCCGCCAGTTTAGAGCCATCAAACCCTGCAATTCTAAAATCCTTTGGTATCGAAAAAGATCTTCTCTGGAGTGCTCTAAGTACTTTTGCAGCGACATAATCATTCGAACATATAATATTCGAAGCTCCACTGTTCTTTAGTTTTACCCCAAGCTCTTCTTCCATTGTAAGGTTATGAAACCATGATTCTTGAGGCATGATTCCATGATCAACTAGTGCACTCTGAATCCCTTTCCATCGGAGCAAAACTGCTTGTCCAAAATGTGGAAGTGTACAAAAATCAATTCTATCAGAGCCATTTTTAAGCATGTACTCTGCGAGTGTATAACCAGCACGAAAATTATCAATTGAAATAATATCATTATTAAAACTCATTGGGAAACACTCTGTAGCACAGTCAATCACTACTACAGGAATACCAGCTGCTTCCAGCTTTTTAAGGATTAAGTCATTTGTAGTTTTACTGTTACTGGCCAACTCAACTGGAGCAATGAATACGCCATCCACATTCTGTTCAATATAATAATCAGTCATATGTTCAAGGCTATATAAATCAATGGAACCTTGTGGAACTTGTCCTCCAAAAATTATATTATAATTAAACCTCTTAGAATACTCAGCGATTGCCTTAGCTACATTCCCAAAAAAGCCTTCCATGCGAAGAAGTGGGAAAATCAAACCAAACAAGGGAACAACTTCGTCTTGAACCGGTTTTTTTAATAAAAATGACCCAGAACCCACACGACTTTCTATGACTCCTTCATTTTGTAGTTGTTTTAATGCTTTATGCACCGTTGGTCTTGAAACAGAAAATTGTTCTGCCAATTTTGAAGCCGAAGGAATTTCATCGCCTACTTTATAGATAGGACTTTGCAACTGTTCAAGTAATTCGGAATATATTTCTGAATAAATATTATTTTTTCCCATTAGGATACCTCAGCATAGAGAATAGTATATCTAATTTTTTTTATCAATAGTTGGAAAAAAATAACGAATTAAATGTAAAATAAAAATTGACATTATATTTACAACTAATATATAGTTTTCAATATACGTTCGTAATATATCTTATGGAGATTACAATGGATGGAAAACGCGTAAAGGAATTAAGGCTTATCGCACAAGACTTGAGAATTCGAGGTCTTGAAATGGTAAGAGAAGCAAAGTCAGGGCATATAGGAGGAGCTTTCTCTTTGTCTGAAATATTGACAGTTCTATATTTTGAAACTATGAGAATCGACCCTGAACGACCAGATTGGGAAGATCGTGACAGGTTAGTGATGTCGAAAGGCCATGCAACTGTTGCTCTTTATCCGACTCTGGCAAAAAGAGGTTTTTTCGCAGATGAAAGATTGAAATTATTTAGAAAAATTGAAGGTCATATGTCTGGACACGCAGAAATGAGTGTTCCAGGTGTAGATATGTCAACAGGTTCATTAGGACAGGGTTTCTCAGCTGCAGTTGGTATGGCTTTAGGCGCTAAGATTTCGGGTCGTTCCTTTTCTGTATATTCAATTCTTGGTGATGGAGAAATTCAAGAAGGGCAAATATGGGAAGCCGCGATGTTCTCCGCCTCAATAGGGCTCGATAACTTAATAGCCATATTGGACTATAACAAGGTTCAATTGGATGGGACTATAACAGAGGTCCAAAATTCAGGTCCTCCAGATGCTAAATTCGAAGGATTTGGATTCAATGTTCTATCTATTGATGGACACTCAATTGAACAGATTATTAATGCCATAAATACGGCAAAAAGAGTTAAAGGAAAACCAACAATTATTATTGCAAATACTATCAAAGGGAAAGGAATTTCTTTTATGGAAGGAAAATCTGCTTGGCATGGCAAGGTTCCTAATGATGAGTTGTTTGAAAAGGCGTTTGATGAATTGAGATTAAAGAGAAATGAGTTGGAGGCTATAGATGGCTGAAAAAATTGCAACACGACATGCTTATGGACAGGCCCTTGCTGAACTAGGGAAAAAAGAAAATATTTTGGCTCTCGATGCCGATGTTTCAACGTGTACTATGTCCTGTGATTTTGGACGAGAATATCCCCACCGGTTTATAAATGTAGGGATTGCGGAAGCAAACATGGTTGGAATTGCTGCAGGCCTGTCTACGTTGGGGTATATTCCTTTTGTGCATTCATTCGCAATGTTTTCAGCTGGTAGATGTTTCGAGCAGATTCGAAATTCATTGGCATATCCAAAGTTGAATGTAAAGGTAGTTGGTACCCATGCTGGGCTATCTGTAGGAGAAGATGGAGCCACTCATCAATGTCTTGAAGATATTGGAATCATGCGAACAATTCCTGGAATGATAGTTGTACACCCTTGTGATGGATATGAAACTAAGAAAGCTGTAGAGGCAATTGCTTTGCATAAAGGACCTTGCTATCTACGATTAGGACGTGCCGCCTTGGATATTGTCACAGGGAAAGATGACTACTCCTTTGAACTTGGGAAGGCAGTAACGATGAAGGATGGTAGTGATGCTACAATCATTGCGGTTGGTATGATGGTTCAAGCTGCTTTAAAAGCTGCAGAAACTCTTGAAGAGGACGGGATTTCTGTTCGTGTACTAAATATGCATACAATCAAGCCGATTGACACTGAGGCAATAATCAAAGCAGCGAAGGAGACAGGTGTCATTATTACAGCTGAGGAGCATAATATTATTGGTGGGTTGGGAAGTGCTGTAACAGAGACAGTCACAGAATTTTTTCCTGTACCTGTATTCCGCTTAGGAAGTAATGATACGTTCGGACAGTCTGGTAATGCAGAACAGCTTATGGACTTCTATGGGTTGACAGATTTGGGTGTCATAGAGATGGTAAAAAAAGGATTGCGTTCAAAAAACTATCTAAAAGATGTAAATAATAAGTAAACATAAAAAAAATAAAATGTAAAAAAAATTGACAAAACCTATAAACAATGTTTACATAAAGTAGTACTAGTTAATATGAACCTTAGGTTCATAACATACAAATGGAGGAAGTATTATGATGAGAAAATTGTTGGCAGTTCTATTGGTAGCTACTCTGCTTACTACAGGACTCATTGCTCAAGGAGCCGCTGAGAAAAGTGGTGAAGTAACTCTAGACAAGGTCGGAGTAACCATGCAAACCTTGGCAAACCCGTTTTTTGTAGAGATGGTTAAAGGAGTTGAACAGGCAGCAAAAGAAATTAATCCTGATTGTGATGTTATTTCTCTTTCGGGTGATAATGACCTTGGTAAACAAACGACCCAGATTGATGATCTCATCTCCGCGGGAGTTGACTTGATTGTTCTGAATGCAGTTAACCATGAAGGTATTGGACCTGCCGTAAAACGAGCCAAAGAAGCTGGAATTGTTGTAGTAGCCGCTGATGTTGGCGCGGTTGGTGCAGATTTTGTTATTCAGTCTGATAACTGGCAGGCCGGTCGTCAAGCTGGACAATACATTGCAGATCGTCTGAATGGCGAAGGTAATGTAGTTATTCTCACCGGTGATCCTGTTACTGCAGTCTTTGGAAGAGTAGGTGGTGCAAAAGAAATTTTTGCCAAGTATCCTGGAATCAAGATTTTGTCAGAAGATCAGAATGGTAAAGGGCAGAGAGATGTTAGTCTTGACCTAATGTCAAATATCCTCACCGCTTACGATGACATTGATGCAGTATTTGCGATTAATGATCCTTCAGCTATCGGTGCAGTTCTTGCAATTAAGCAGGCTGGACGTGAGAGTGAAATGTTTGTAGTAGGTGTTGATGGTTCAGCAGATGCAATTGCTGAAATGAAGAAACCTAATTCAATCTTTGCAGCCACTCCTGCTCAGACTCCAAGAAAAATGGCTATGGAAGCAACCAGACTTGGATTCGAGATTATGAAGGGAAATCCTCCACCTGAGAAAGAGATACTTTATCCTGTAATGCTTATCACAAAGGATAACATGGATTCTTATACTCCATGGTAGAGTTGATGCCTTTTTGAGAGATGTAAATGACATGCCGAAGTGTTGTTCGGCATGTCTCCTTTCACTTGAATCATGTAAGGAGTGTGCACATTGGGTGTCATATTAGAAGTGCATAATGTTTCCAAGACATTTCCAGGCTGTAAAGCTTTAGATGATGTTTCAATCCATTTGAATGAAGGTGAGTTGCTTTCGGTGGTTGGGGAAAATGGAGCAGGTAAAAGCACACTGATGAAAATTCTTGCTGGAGTATACACGAGTGACTCTGGAGAAATTGTTCTCAATGGTGAGACTGTAAAGATAAAAATACCGAGAGATGCCTTAGACCTCGGTATTAGTTTAATACAACAGGAACTATCAGTAGCTCCCAATATTACTGTAGCTGAAAATTTATTTATGGGCAGGGAACCGCTAAAGCATGGATTTTTTGTTGATCGCAAAAAATTGATGGATGAGAGTGATAAAATTCTTGATATGGTAAACGCTCCATTCAGAGCAAGGCAGTATCCACGAAATTTTAGTATCGCTGAACAACAACTAATGGAAATTGCAAAGGCAGTAGGCCAGAATAGTAGAATTTTGATTATGGATGAGCCTACCGCGTCACTTAGTGAAAATGAAATGGAAACATTGTTTCGACTTATAAAGAAACTAAAGCAGCAACATATTTCCATCATTTTCATTAGTCATCGCTTGAAGGAAGTAGTTGAGATTTCTGATCGTGTGGTTGTCCTACGAGATGGTACGCTCGTTGCAACACTTGATAAACACGAAATTAATGAGAAAGATATCGTAACACATATGGTTGGTAGAACTCTCTCTGACTATTACGGTGAAGCAAATACTGATGTCAGTGATGAAGTTATATATTCAGTACACAATTTAGCGGATGAGAAATTCATTCATGATGTTTCTTTTGACCTTAGGAGAGGGGAGATTCTTGCACTTACTGGATTGGTTGGATCTGGTAGGACAGAGATTGCTCAAATGCTTTTTGGCATCGATAAGCGAAGAAGTGGGGATTTCTATAAATCCGGGAAAAGAATAAAAATTGAAAATCCCATTGATGCAATTAAAAATAGGATAGGCTTTCTCTCCGAAGACAGGAAGGGGTCTGGTTTGTTTTTAGATATGTCTGCAGCAGATAATATTAGCTTTAATGTGATGCAACAAATTTCAAATCATGGTTTTCTGGGTAGTGATAGTGCATCCAAGTTTTCCGAACAGTTTATTAAATCTTTGAGAATACGATTGTCTTCTCCAAAAGTGAAAGCGTTATCACTATCTGGAGGAAACCAGCAAAAGTTGCTTCTGTCAAGATGGCTTTCAATTAAACCTGAGGTGCTCATCCTTGATGAGCCTACGAGAGGTGTAGATGTAGGGGCAAAAAGTGAAATCTACAAAATTATTTTCGATTTAGTAGCTGACGGAAAGACTTCTATTATCTTCATCTCAAGTGAGTTGCCAGAAGTGATTTGGTTGGCAAGCAGAGTTTTAATAGTGCGTGACGGAACGATCGTTGGAGAGATTAAAAATAAAAATGAAATTACACAAGATCATGTCATGCAATATGCTACAGGAGTTAAAGACCCTGATTATACATTTACTGAGAACAAGACACTAGTTGAATAAGGAAAACACTAATGACGACTAAAGATAAAAAACTATTCATTAAATTTGACTTGCAGAAGTTTGGGGTATTGCCGGTTCTAATCCTTTTTTGCATTATGTTTGCCTTATTAGAACCAAAGTTTATATCAGTAAACAATATCACCAATATTTTTAGACAATCAGCAGTAAATATAATCATTGCATCCGGTATGACGATGGTGATTCTAACAGGAGGTATTGATCTTTCCGTTGGATCCATTTTAGCGGTGTCTGCGGTTGTTGCATTACGTGTATCACTCACTCCTTTTTCCTATTTAGCTATTCCAATAGCTCTTTTAACCGGGTTGGCTGCTGGATTATTCAATGGATTTTTGGTGTCTTACTTCAAGATGCCTCCCTTTATTGCAACATTGGGAATGATGACATCATTGCGTGGCGCGGCTTACCTGTTAGCTGACGGAACTACTGTCATCAACAATGATCTAAGCTTTGCATGGGTTGGAAATAACAATATAGGTATTGTTCCCTGGCAAGTGTTTTTTGCAATAATAGTAATTGGGTTATCATGGGTGTTGCTACGTAGAACGGTTTTGGGTACTCGGATCTATGCTGTTGGAGGAAATGAAAAGGCTGCAGTCTTTTCAGGTATTTCCGTGGCCACAATAATACTGTTTGTGCATGGCATTAGCGGCCTTTTCAGTGGTTTAGCTGGTGTAGTAATGGGTGCAAGGCTCTACAGTGCAAGCGGATTGCTTGGAGTATCTTATGAACTTGATGCTATTGCTGCAGTTATACTCGGTGGAACCAGTTTTAATGGAGGAATTGGTGGCGTTGCAGGTACATTAGTTGGGGCTCTGATAATTTCGGTTTTAAATAATGGTTTAATCATCATTGGTGTTCCATATTTTTGGCAGCAGGTTATTAAGGGTATTGTAATAATTGTAGCAGTAATCATTGATATATACCGACAACGTGTAAAAGTGAAATGAATAAGAATTATGACATAATTTGTGCTGGAGTTGCTTGCCTAGATATTATTGTGTCAGGAAATGTAAGTCCGAATGTCTTTGAGGTTGATAGTACAGCGGTTGGAAGTATTCTTTTACATTCAGGTGGTGATGCTTCTAATCAAGCGGTAACTGCATCCTCTTTGGGATTGCATACAGGACTCATTTCTTGTGTTGGTGATGATTGGAAAGGTAAACAACTTCTATCTCTTCTGCAGGCAAAAGCAGTAAATACCAATTTGGTGGAAACCTTGCCTGGTGAAGACAGCGTTGCATCTATTGTGCTTGTTGGGGATGATGGATCAAGAAACTTCATGTTCGATAGAGGCTGTGGTGAAAGATATTTACCTTCCTCAACAATAATGAATGCGGTTAAATCAACTAAATTGCTCTCTATTGGTAGTTTTTTTGTTTTACCCCGTTTTGATCATGAAGGAGTGCAAGTACTTCTGGAAATTGCAAAAGAAGCAGGAGTGATTACAGTAGCTGACATGACCTGCGACACATTAAAAGAGGGGTTTTCCTACATAGGCAATTATCTTTCCTTAATTGATTATCTGATGCCGAGTTATGAAGAAGCGCGAGAGATTACTGGATTGGTAGAACCCTATATGATTTGTCAACGTTTTCGGGAATATGGTGTACATAACATAGTAATAAAAATGGGAGCAAAAGGTTGTTATATTTCGACACCGGAAGGTGATCGGATGATTGATGCCCTAAAGGGAACAAAGGTCATTGACACTACTGGTTGTGGAGATACGTTTGTAGCAGCTTTTTGTTATGGATTGCTCAATGGAAAAACTGTTGACGAAAGTGCAATTTTTGCACATGGCGCAGCAGCAATAAATGCTTCTCATCTTGGGGCTTCAGGGCATATCCGTTCAGCACAGGAAGTAGAATCATTAATTACGCGGACTATCATCACATAAAACTTATGCAAAAGGAGAAACGAGAATGCTATATACATTGAAAGAAGTTCTTACGGAGGCCCAGAAAGGAAAATATGCTGTAGGCGCATTTAATATAACGAACCCTATTTGTTTGCCACCGCTATTAAGAGCTGCAGAATCACAAAGATCTCCACTCATCATCAATGTTGCGGAAGTGTCATTTCGTGATGTTGATCTTATGAATTTCTATCCAGCTATTATCCATAGTGCAAAAGAAGCTTCTGTTCCAATTGTCGTGAATTTGGATCATGGAACGACTGAGAAGGGAATCATGATGGCTCTTAGATGTGGATTTAGTTCGATAATGTTTGATGCAACAGCGTATAGTTATGAGGAGAATATCCGTTTAACAAGTC
This sequence comes from uncultured Sphaerochaeta sp., assembly GCF_963677075.1. Classification (NCBI taxonomy): domain Bacteria; kingdom Pseudomonadati; phylum Spirochaetota; class Spirochaetia; order Spirochaetales; family Sphaerochaetaceae; genus Sphaerochaeta; species uncultured Sphaerochaeta sp. Next base: position 1,450,219 of record NZ_OY781873.1, read on the forward strand.
GCTATTCATCTATGCTTCACCATGTTGGAGTGTCCCTCGAAGGAGAACTGGGGGTCATCGGCGGATTGGAAGGGACCGAGGATGTTGATGGTACTGATGTTGGTCTTTATACCGACGTATCTACTGTTAAGCATTTTGTGGATGAAACACAAGTTGATGCATTGGCAGTTTCTATCGGTAATGTTCATGGGTTTTATAAAGGGGAACCAAATTTACAATTTGATCTGCTAAAGGAAATAGCATCTGTAACATCAGTCCCGTTGGTTCTTCATGGTGGCTCAGGGATTTCTGATGATGATTTCCGAAAGGCAGCCTCTCTTGGGATATGCAAAATAAACTTTTACACAGGAGCAAGTGTCTCTGTTTTCAATCATCTTGATGCAAAGATGAAGGAACTGAATGGGAAGTATACTGACATGGCTAACATAGGCTGGACAATTATGGATGCATATCAACAGACGATTGAAGAGAGGATGCATGTTTTCGGAAGTTCTGGAAAAGCATAATAGCCATGATCGTTATTTCTAAGGCTACAAAATTGAGTCGATATTTGTAGCCTTTATTATTGTCGTCTTTAGACGGTTGAGTACGCGAAGCGTGCGAAACATAAAACCACCCGCTATGCGGGTGCGGAAACGGTTTGTTATACAAAAACACTCACCTTCGTGTTAGGATTTTGGAGTTCAGCCCAAAAATCATAAGGAAAAGGTGAGTGAAACATGGCAACTAAAGAGAATTCTTTGGCCCACACGAAATGGATGTGTAAATATCATATTGTGTTTACCCCAAAGTATAGAAGAAAGGTAATTTACAATCAATACAGGCAGAGTGTGGGCCAGATCCTGCGCACACTGTGCGGGTATAAAGGAGTGGAACTGATAGAAGGTCACCTGATGAGCGACCATGTGCATATGTTGGTAAGCATACCGCCCAAGATAAGTGTATCGAGCTTTATGGGGTACCTGAAGGGCAAGAGCGCACTGATGATGTTCGACAAGCATGCAAATTTGAAATACAAGTTTGGCAATCGGCATTTTTGGGCTGAAGGATACTATGTGAGTACAGTGGGGTTGAATGAAGCGACCATCGCCAAGTACATACGCGAGCAGGAGCAGCATGACATCATGCAGGACAAGCTAAGCGTAAAAGAGTATGAGGACCCTTTTAAGGGTAGCAAGTAATACGGTTGCCCCTTGAGGGGCGGCCAAAGTGGCAAAGGCCATAGGGCTGAACACTAGTGAAGCCAGCGCCTTGAGACGCTGGCCGGTAGTACACGGCTTATAGCCGTGGAGCAAACCACCCTTTGGAAGGGTGGTTATGATTTTGGAGGTTTATATGCGCATCTCCGGAGTTGGTTGTTGTTTGATAGATTCGATATATGAGAATTGCTCATATAATGCCTCAAATTTCTCTCCCTATTGGAGCAAAACGAAAGGAGATGGTGGCTTAATTGAGGGAGGGTTGGTTTTTCGGGAGGATTTAGAAAAATTCGCTGGAGAGCAATATCACAAGATTCTAGATTCGATCACTCAAGGCAGAAAAGCTGATTTTATTAATGTAGGGGGACCTGCGATAATAGCATTGGTCCATGCTTCACAGATTCTATTTGATGATGATGTGGAGATTAATTTCTATGGAGCATTAGGAAATGATGAATTTGCTGCAATCACAAAAGCAAAGGTTAAACCAACTAATGTAAATACTTCATTCAAAATTATTAAAGGTATTCCTACCTCTACTACCGATGTTTTTGCTGATTCTTCAAGAAGAAATGGAAAAGGAGAGCGTACTTTTGTAAATACAATAGGTGCTGCAGGTTATTTCAACTCTAACCATCTAACCGAATATTTTTATAAAAGTGATATTGTTCTTTTGGGTGGGACTGCTTTAGTTCCTCAAATACATAACGATATAGATTCTATTTTAAAAAGGGCCAAAGAAACGGGTGCAATTACAGTAGTTGGAACTGTGTATGACTTTGCTAATGAGAAAATAAACCCAAATAAACCCTGGTCATTAGGAAAGAATCCGGCATATCCCTATATTGACCTTCTCATCACAGATGAGATTGAAGCACTGAGATTGTCTGGGAGGCAAACTATAACTGAGGCAGCATCAGCACTTGGTTCGTATGGAGTGGGATCACTTATCATTACTCGTGGTGCACATGATATATTATTCTGGTCTAAGGGTAAGTTGTTTGGAGATCATGATTTGAAAAGTTTCCATGTCAATACGGAAATTGATGTACTAATGGAGGCAGATCCATTATTACGTAGAGATACCACTGGATGTGGTGATAATTTTGTAGGAGGCGTACTGGTATCTCTTGCTCGCCAACTATCAGGTTCTGTTGATGATGATATACTAGACATTTTTGATGTCTGCGCTTGGGGTGTGTCATCAGGAGGATTTGCTTGTACATACAATGGTGGAATGTATCATGAAAAAATGATAGGAGAAAAAGCTGCACTTATCGAGCCGTTGGTGCATACATATAAAGAGAACTACGGGGTGACATGATTCTTGGTTTGAAACAAAGTAACTTATAATAATTAGCTGCATTAAACTACCAAGTACGGAATAGAAGGATTTAAAAGGAAAGAGTCATGATAAATGCAAAAGACATATTGCAGACTGAATCGCAATTCGTGGAAATTGGGAGACATGCGATCGGTATTGATATTGGAACTTCAACAATATGCTTTACAATATTCGATATTGATACATTATCCGTTATTTCTATGAGAAATACAGATAATACATCATCCATCAACCATAGTGATCCCAGAGCACATGAGCAAAATCCGAGTAAGATCTGGGAAATCATAGAGAATCTATTTCTACAATCCAAAGAAGAGCTTTCACTTGTAAGGATTATTGCAATTACAGGGCAAATGCATGGTGCTATTCTGCTTGATGATGATAATATTCCTGTTTCAAATTTACTGACATGGAGGGATGCGCGGTATTCAGTTGGTCAAGCCAGCAAGGATTTTGGAAAAATGAATGGATGCACTTTACACGTGGGGTATGGTGCAAATTCTATAAGTAGGATGCCTAGGACTCAAGGAGGAGACTCTCCTGGTCGGAAAATATGCTCTATAGAATCCTTTATAATGGGTAAATTGTGTGGAAATTTTTGTGTCGATGAATCATTGGCAGCAAGCTTCGGATGTTTTGATATTGTGAATAAATGTTGGAATGAAGAACAACTGGAAGAGATGGGCATTAACCGTTCACTCTTTGGTTATGTTTTTCCGTCTTGTGTTCCAGTCGCCAAGATCTTACCAGCGAATAGCAAACGATATGGATTATCCTTAGATGCAACAGTATTTGCCCCAATTGGGGATAATCAAGCAAGTGTGATAGGAGCTACCGGGTTTTTGAATACTGGTGTAGTGAATATTGGCACCAGTGGACAACTCTCTGTTCCCTGTTCATCAATGCTATACAGTAAATCCATCGAAGTACGTCCGCTTCTAGAGACTGGATTTTTGCAAGTCTACTCCAGTCTATGTGGAGGCTGGTCTTATGCATACCTAAAGGATTTCTGCAAAGACCTGCTCGCGAAGTTCGGATTCTCGCTTTCTGATGGGCAGGTCTATGCTGTCCTAGACTCTCTAGCAGTTGATTCTTTTGAAAGTGAAGGGCTTGTTGTTGATACCAGATTTCTTGGAACTCGAGAAGATTCCCTCTTGCGTGGTGAAATCTGTGAGATAGATACACAAAATCTGAATATTAGTAACCTGGCAGTGGGGTTCATTCAAGGGATTGTAAGGGAACTTCATCCACCTGCTATCAGACTGGATTCAATCTCGTTCATTGTTGCAAGTGGAAATAGTGTAAGGAAAAGTCCCATCATGAAACGAGCTATCGAACAAGAGTTCGGTTGTGTCTGTATGGAACCTCCGTTTCTTGAAGAAGCGAGTGTTGGAGCAGTACTTGGCTGTTTGGCAAATATTGAGGGGAAGGAACGTATACAAGCATTTTACCAGAAACACTTTGAAAAAAATGAAACAACTGAGAATACAATGAGAACGGTTCTATATTCGAACTACTGAATACAATGATATATAAAACAATGAAATAAGGGTATGTTGGTTGCTCCAAACATACCCTTATGTGAATATGTGTTATTTCAGGAAATTGATGGTATGGCTGTCATAGATGACGTGTTTGCTTCTGAGATTATCCCTGTTTCCATATGCAACAATAAGACGGAGGTTCCTTCCTGAATCAAACTGTGAGACAGGTACCGTGAACTCAAGGGTGGTCTTACCCCCTGTCTCCTTGATCTTGCTCTGTACAAGCATCTTTTCAGAAGAGGGACTATGACCATGGCCACGACCAGTCTCCTCACTGATGACTTGGCTGGTAATTGCATCATAGCCTATGATGATATGAGCACCATGCATCCTATTGGACCCAAGGCCAACTGAAACCCATCCTGTAGTTGGTGCTTCGAGAATGAAGTGCAGATTACGGGAATCCCGACTCTGGGCATACCCAAGGCGCATATCCTTGAGTTGTACAATCTCGGGGTATTCATTGTTTCCTAAAGACCCATCAACCACGGGATTGGATGAAGAGGTTGGGAATATTTGAGCTGCCAGTGGCAGACTGAAGAGCAGAGATATGATGAGAACTATAGAGAGTTTTTTCATGATTTTCTCCTTGGTTTCCGGCCAGAGAGCCGGTAGTTCGCATAAGAGATAAGGGAGAAAGCCATCCAAGCGACCAGGATGCCAATCCCCCATGGGTTATAGGTGAAAGAAGACGTGGAGGCGAGTAAGACATGGAACAAGACCACAAGTCCAGCTACCACCATCAGGTTGTGCATTGCACGGGCTTTCTGATGGGTGAGACCGGTTTTTTCAAATGTGCTTGTTCTCAGTTGCGCAAATTTCTTCTGCTTGGTAAGCAAGGTGTTAGCAAAGAAGAGCAAGGCAGCGATCGTTCCTACAAAGAATAGAATTAGAGCAACCAAGCCGAAAAGGGCTTGTGAAGTGGAGAGGGTGAAACCGTTGGCGAGCTTGAGCAAGGCATGGATAAGAGCAAGGAGAATAATGAGTAGTGGAGAACTTCCATGCAATGAGCGAACCGATTTTGCTCCCAGCAGGGAGACCATCCAAGCTGGTTGTGAGGCAAGGTAGAACTGGTTGGAGACAAGTACGAAAGCGTAGACACCAAATATGATTGACACTGAATATGAGTCGGCAAGCGCACCTACAGAGTACAGATATAAAATTACAGGAATGAGAGGGGAGAGGAAAAATCCAAGATGGAATATGCTTCGTTTCATTGGAACCTCCAGTACAGGTATAGCACCTATTGTTAGACTAACTTAACATTCAGATTATATTGTGGTCAATACATCGACAGGTGGATCTGATGCAATTCTTTTGAATGATTCATTCTAGAGAGAAACGTTTACCCACTCTTTCCCGGTCGTGCATTCTGTTTTGAATCTATGTACTCAATGCATTCCTGGTAAGGGGTATATACCTTGAGTAAAATGCTAGGATATAGGTACAGTATGTATAGTAACGCTGATCAAGTGGAATAGGAGATGCTCTATGGATACAATTAAGACTACGTTCACTTCAGAACAAAAAGCATCACTCATTGATGTTCTTCATAAAAGATTTAAGGAAAACCTATCCAGACACAAAGACCTTGATTGGATAGCTATCGAAAAGAGACTTATCCAAGACCCTGAGAAACTCTCTTCGCTCTTTGAGATGGATCGCACCGGTGGAGAGCCAGATGTAATCGGGTACGATGAGAGCTCTGACGTATACCTATTCGTCGATTGCTCTGCTGAGAGTCCTGTAGGCCGAAGAAGTCTCTGTTATGACCAGGTAGCCCTTGAGAACCGAAAAAAGAATCCACCAACAGGTAGTGCAGGTTCTCTTGCAGCAGAAATGGGGATAGAGCTTCTCGACGAGGAACAGTACCGCAATCTCCAGAAGCTGGGTGTCTTCGATGTGAAATCTTCCAGTTGGATTCGTACTCCTGAATCAATGCGAAAACTTGGCGGAGCGCTCTTCGGGGATTGCCGGTATGATAGGGTGTTTTTCTACCACAATGGAGCTGATTCCTACTACGCATCCAGGGGATTCAGGGGTTTACTCAGGTGTATAGGGCAGCCATCTTGTAACAAAAGAAAAAGGCAAACCCTTTATAGTAAAAGGTTTGCCTTTCTGCCCAGAACAAGATTTGAACTTGCACAGTCTTAACGACCGCTAGGACCTGAACCTAGTGCGTCTACCAATTCCGCCATCTGGGCGCAGGGCAACTATAGAATATTTGTTTGGATTGTGTCAACAAGGATTCTGGGAAATCAAGACAACCGCTTGGGCCATGACCGCTTCCGCTGTACCAAGCTCACCAAGAATTCCCTCGGCGGTCTTCGCCTTGACAGAAACCTGGCTGATTTCAAGGTGCATCGCGTTCGCCAGATTCTCCCTGATTGCATCAATATACTCACGAAGCTTAGGACGTTGGACAATGACCGTGGTATCGATGTTCTCGATGGAGTAGGGAGGAAGGTCTTCTTCCAGTACTCGTGATAACAACTGTAGGCTGTCAGCATCCTTGAAAGCTGGATCAGTATCGGGGAAGTGTGATCCAATGTCCCCTTTCGCCAACGCTCCAAGGATTGCATCGATGATTGCATGGACAAGGACGTCACCATCGCTGTGAGCAACCTCACCCCGTTCACTGGGAATGGTTATGCCACCAAGGATAAATTTCCTTCCTTCTGCGAGGCGATGTACATCCCAACCTGTGCCAATCCTCATTGTGTTTGTTGCTCCCTCTGTACCTCATCCATGGCCTGGTGGAGTGCTTTTGCAGCTTGTGCGCTGCGTTTGCCTTCCTCAAGGTTTTGGAGGTACTCCTCAATCTGCTGTTCAGCATCAGGAATATCTTCTATATACGTAATCTTCCTGTTCTCCCGGGTGCCTTCACAGATGCCCACTGCCTGTCCATAGTCAGTGAAGATCTGTGTATCATCCACATAGGACGTGTTGCTGTCTTTTGCCGCTTGATGAGCATCCCAGATTTCTGGGTATTTAAAAATCTGTGGAGTCTGGACCCCAACAGCATGAGTACGGTCGATGTGATGAGTGATGACCCCATTGTCATCAATGATCTTCAGGGCATCAGTAGCAGGCAAGGCGGGAACTGCACCACGGAAGACCGTGGCCGTTGCAAGGGTCTTGATCACCAGGTCGGGGGTAAGGAAACAACGAGCTCCGTCATGGATTGCAACAAAGTCCACGGCCAAGGCCATGGAAGAGAGCATCTTCAAGGCGTTGTAAACCGATTTCTGTCGGCTCCTTCCTCCTGGAACGAGAATGATGGGGACCATATTCTGTTGGAGGAGATCCTCCAGGGCAACTGCACACTGGTCAGCCATTCCTTCTGGATGGGTTACCATAATAACCTGACACCCAGGTACTTCAAGAAATGGGGCAACAGAACGATAGAGCACCGTATGGCCATCGATGGAGAGATACTCCTTCTTGACACCCAGTTGCTTGTTCGCATTGAATCGATCGCTGCTACCGGCAGCGGTCACGATGACTGCATGTTGAGGAAAATTCATAGAACTATTTCTCCAGTTTGGAGAATACAAGCATTTCAATCTCTTTTTTGTCCTTCTTCAAGGCAAAAGAGATCTCGTCGATCAACAAACGAAGTGCATTGTCATAGAGCTTTCGCTCTTGTACCGGCAGTTCCTTGATCTTGCTGCGATGATAGAGTGCTTGTACCACCTTCGCAATGGATGTAATGGAACCCTGCTTGAGCAGATCCACATTCATCTGATAGCGGACCTTCCAATCTACCGGCATAGGTTCATACTTGCTGGAAATGGATTCAATGGCCTGTTTCGCTTCTTTGTCTCCTACTATTGGTCTGATTCCCATTTCCTCGGATTTTTCCACAGGAATCATTACCGTCATATCGGAGATATCAAGGTAGATCACGTAATACATCGTAGCGACGCCTCTGAACATTCGTTCTTCAATACGCTTGATGACGCCTACGCCTTGGAGAGGATATACTACATGTTCTCCGATGGCAAATTGTTTTGTTTCCTGGGCTGAATTCATAGCACAAGTATATCCTATTTTTCATGTTAGAACAAGAACACCCAAAAACAAACTCTTCCCTGTTCTCATTAGGAAGTGATATTGTCCTGAGGTAATGAAAGGGACTTTGTCACATTGAAGCAGGAAGGGGATTTCCTGCCTGCCTTTGTGGTATAGTCCATACCTCAAGAAAACAAGAGGGATTGGTTCTTCTGTTTTAGACGACTAGTGAACCAATCCCCACCCAATTACAGGTGGTTACAGTATGGTATGGGATGCGCATGCAAGGCAAGTGGTACAGGAAGCGGTAGAAGGCAAGATCAACAGGTTCAGGGCCTCGGCGAGACTCAATGTATCGCTCAGGACCGTGCAGAGGAAAATGAAGGAATACCGTGAACGGGGCGAGGAATGCTTCCATGGCAACAAGGGAAAGGCCCCGTCCAACAAGGTCGACCTGGATGCGATCATCGCGTTCATAGAGGAGCACGACCTCTCAGGATGCAACTTCACCTGGCCAGGCTCCTGGATGAATACCAGGGATCTCCATATCCTCTTCCTGCCTGCGCAAGAGGATGTTCATCCTCTCGGTGAAGTGCAAGAAGAAGACACGCAAGAAACTGAAGAAGCTCCTCAGATGGATGCGGGAGCAGGATTCAGGAGCTGGACCGGCAGCGCGCCCAGGTGCTCTCGGCCCTTGAGGCGGAAGACCTGAGCGGGGTATGGGTCCACCCGACCAAGCCCAGGAGCAAGTACTTCGGGGAGCGCCTGGAGATGGATGCATCCTCCTACGTCTGGATCAAGGGACTGGGGAAGTGCACCCTGCATGTCTGCATCGATGACGCCTCGGGGTTCCTGCTCGGCCTGTGGCTGGAGGCCGAGGAGACGCTGCACGGCTACTACAAGCTGATGGAGCAAGTACTTGGCACCTACGGCATCCCTCTCCATCCGGACCGACAGGCGCACGGTGTTCGTGTACAACAAGAAGGGTGAGGCGGACCCTGCCAAGGATACCATGACCCAGTTCGCCTATGCCTGCTCCCAGCTGGGCGTTGAGCTGCGGTGCAACTCGGACCCGGACTTCAAGCCGAAGGTGGAACGTGCAAACCAGACCCTGCAGGGCATGCTGCCCTTCCGTTTCACCATGGAGGGCATCCACAACCTGGAGCAGGCAAACGAGTACCTGCAGCAGTCCTTCATGCCCTATTTCAACGAATTGTTCGGCTATGCCACCGATTATATGGAGGGTCGCTGGAGGAAGATCGACTCGGTGTTCGTGGAATGCTCCAGTGAGAAGATTCGCACCATCCTGGCGGTGTTGTGCGAGCGCAGCGTGAACAAGGGCAGCTCCATCCAGATGGACAACAGGTTCTATGCACTGGTGGACCACACAGGCAGGCGCATTGCGCTTCCCTACCATGCGAAGGTCACCGTCGCCCGCCTGCTTGACGGGGCCCTGTATGCAACCAGGAAGGAACAATGCTATGCATTGCAACGAATACCAGACCGGTACGCATTCTCCCCCCAGGTGGACCCTGAGCAGGAAAAGCCGAGGAAGGCCAGGGCTCCCCGGCCCAAGATGCCTGACAGCCACCCCTGGAGCTTCAAGAGGCAGATGCAGTTCAAGCGCAGCGACGCACTGATGAAAAGCCTGGAACCCTGCTACAAGAGTCCCTACGAAACCCAATACGCTTAGTATTCTCCCCAGGACAACGAGAACCCATGATTCCCAGCATCCCGCGATGGTGATGCCGGTTTCCCATGCCCAGGGACCAGTCCCCAAGGCATGAAAATGGGCAGGCATTACAAATCCTGCCCAAAACATTGGCCTTATTCTGCCTCACAATACTCATACCCCTGGAATTTTTCCAAGAATCCTGTCATTTCACAATAACTTTCTCAGATGACATTTTCCCTTACGGTTGACAGAACACCCAAAAACAAACTCTTCCCTGTTGAATGATAGCCAACAGCAAAGGAATACTATATAGTCTGAAGCATGAAACATGACATACGACGCTGTGGTGTATTAATGCACCCTACATCATTTCCCTCACCCCATGGAATCGGATCACTGGGTGATGAGGCTTTTACGTTTATTGACTTGCTCTCCCAAGCGAAGGTAAGTCTGTGGCAAATTCTTCCCCTTGGGCCAACCGGCTATGGGGATAGTCCTTATGCAGCCCGATCGACCTTTGCCGGGAATGAACTCCTGATCGACCTCAGGACACTTGCCTATGAGGGATATCTGGATGTGGAAGATGTACTCTTTCATCCTGAGTTTTCCTCCGACCGGGTAGAATATGGCAGCGTACGCTCCTATAAGGAACCGCTCTTGGAACAGGCTTCCGCAACCTTCATTGGAGAAGCTGCAAAAAAAGATTGGGATGCGTACCTGCAGTTTGTTCAGGAAAACCAGTGGTGGCTGGAGGACTATGCCCTCTACCAAGTACTTTGCAGGACCTACAACGATTCCCGCTGGTTTGAGATTTGGCCCAAGCAGGTAAGACTGCGGGAAGAGGCTACATTACAACAGCTCAAGAAGGACCACGCAAAGGCAATTGAGCATATACAGGTACAGCAGTACTTCTTCTTTACGCAATGGACAAAGGTCAAGCGTTATGCCAATAAGAAGGGTATCCAGATCATTGGGGATATTCCCATCTTTGTTGCTCCCGACAGCGTGGATGCTTGGTCTAACAGAGAGTTGCTGAAAATGGATGAAGAGGGTAGGCAGACTGCCTCCAGCGGAGTTCCGCCGGATGCCTTCTCTGATGAAGGACAGCTGTGGGGAAATCCTGTCTATGATTGGAGTGCCCATCAGACGCAACAGTTCTCCTGGTGGATCAAGCGAATAGAGAAGACCCTGGAGATTTGTGACATCATCAGAATTGACCACTTCAGAGGATTTGCTGCCTATTGGGAAGTACCCCAAGGTGAGAAAACTGCCATGAATGGTACCTGGAAGCCATCGCCGGGAAAGGAGTTCTTCTCTGCACTCAAAGCACATCTTGGGGAAGGACTTCCCATCATAGCCGAGGATCTTGGCGTAATTACCGAGGATGTGGATGAACTCAGGCTCTCCAATGGATTCCCGGGTATGAAGATACTTCAGTTTGCCTTCTCGGTTGAGAATGGAAAGCTTGATGCAAGCAATGCCTATCTACCGCATAACTGTGAGCACAACAGTGTCATCTATACGGGTACCCATGACAACAATACCTCCAGAGGGTGGTATGATGCCTTGGATGAACAGACCAAGGATGCTGTAAGGCGCTACCTTGAATGTCCTGATGACCAGATAGTTTGGCAGTTGATCAGGCATATGCTACTCTCTCACGCCAAGGACGCCATTCTCCCCATGCAGGATTGGCTGGAACTTGGAGCTGAAGGAAGAATGAACATCCCTTCCACCTGTGGGGTGAGTAACTGGAGCTGGAGAGCAGAAACCCTCCACCCAGAGGGATGGAGGGTTGACCGACTCAGATCCTTGATAGAACTATCAGGAAGAGAAGGAATCTAGCAAGAAGGTGAGCAGGTCGGAGCAATCGTCCTGCTCACAATCTTTCAACACCGCCTCTACCGCTTTCTTCTCATACGGAACTCCAACCAGGAGTGTTTTGATACGATCTACAATGGAGGTATCAAGGCTGTCTGTGAACATGAGGATGTCACTGAATACACCTTTCTCTACAAGGATCCTGAAATCAGCCTCACCCCAAGGGAAACGATGGGTGAAAGAGTGGCTGAATTGTGGTGTCTGCTCGAGAATCCGTGCTCGGTCCCCGAACCGGTGATAGTTTTCCTGCGCGGCAGGGAAGGTGGTAAAATCAATCTCCTGGACCTCAGCCTCCCCGTAGGTTGCCTTGAAAGTCTCGATCAACGCATCCTGTACCATCCCATTGGTGATTTCTTGGTTACCTTCCTTAAGATTTCCAACTCGGGATGCTACGGATTTTACCGCCTTGGAAGCCAGTTTTGTTGAGCTTGGGGTAAGATAATTACCCATCACCGACAAGTCGCTGCTGATCAGCAGTGTCCCGTGGTGACAGAATTTGGTAGCGGTTGTCTGGAAAGCATTGCCAGAGATTTTTTTCCCGTTCAGAAGAATATCATTCCGGCCAGAGAGCTCGCAGTCAAGAGAAAGGGAGGCGAGGGCCTTGAGAATCAAAGCGAAGTTCTCTTCCTTGGATGTCTGCTCCTTGTTCCCGATCAAGGTAAAACAGAGATTACCTTGGTCATGGTAGACTGCTCCACCCCCACTTTGCCTTCTCACAAGTTGGACACCTTCCTCATCCATACGCTGCAGGTTGCATTCACTGAACGGGTTCTGATATCGTCCGATCACAATACAGGGATCATTCACCCAAAGATACAACACATGTTCATAAGGCAGACTCATCAGGTATGCCTCACCGGCCAGGTTAGCTGCACAGTCGTGCGATTTCGCCAAGTAGATTGCATTCTTCATGGGACCAGTCTACCGTTTTTCCCAGCCCTTATGCTATAGTGCCCTGTATGAACATCATCCTCTTTTCTACCTTATCTGAGACCAATGAACTGCCCATGAAAGACCATAGGGCCCGTCATATCAAGAAAATTCTTCATTTGGGCGTAGGCGATACCTTCCAAGCAGGGGTTATCAACCAGAGCAAGGGATTGGCTACCATCACAAATATGGATGATCATGCCATCTCCTTCACCTACGAAGTAGAAGATGATCAGGCATCCTCTCTCTATCCGGTTACACTCATTGTGGCCCAGGTCAGGCCGATCAGCATGAGAAGGATTCTCAGGGAAGCTGTCAGCCTTGGGGTCGGGGCCCTTATCCTTTGTACCACCGACACTGCCGAGAAATCCTATGCACAGGCTAATCTCTACACCAGTGGGGAGTATGAAAGCATCCTCATTGATGGCGCGATGCAGAGTGGCCAGAGTGGGGTAAGCTCACTGCAGTTTGCCTCCTCCCTCTCCGATGCCATTACCAAGCTTCCTTCAGATACCCAGAGGATTGTCCTTGACAATGTCTGGGAGGGAATGCCTCTCTCCATGTTTCAAGTGAAGGAGAGCCAACCTGTTGTTTTAGCCATTGGAGGAGAGCGTGGGTTCAGTGATAGGGAGCGAACGCTCTTCAGGGAATATGGGTTTCAGTTTGCATCACTGGGTAAGAGAATTTTGAGGACTGAAACAGCATGTAGTGCAGGATTGGCTGTACTGCTTGGAAGGATGGGGCTTCTCTAGAAGTTGCCGAGAGTGGGATATTCCTGTACCATGGCAATATTCCAGAAACAGGAAGGAGTACTATCGTTATGGCACATTGCATCGTCAGCGCTGCTGAAGAGATTTTGGATAAGGAATTCCCCGTACTTGATCATGGGTTTGTCCGCTTGGTTGACTACTTGGGAAGTGATGAGCGAATCGTACAGAGTGCAAGGGTCTCCTATGGAAGTGGTACCAAGACCTATCGACAGGACAAGGGCTTGATCAACTACCTGCTGAGAAATGACCATACCTCGCCCTTTGAACAGGTGAACTTCACCTTCCATGTGAAGATGCCCATTTTTGTTGCCAGGCAGTGGATTCGCCACCGCACAGGCAGGGTGAATGAGATCAGCGGAAGGTATAGTGTCATGAGTGATGAGTGCTATCAGCCCGATCCTGCCCATATCAATTTCCAGAGTGATGACAACAAGCAAGGAAGAACCGCTGATCCTGTTGATGATGAGATGGCAAAAAAGGTGCTCTCCATTCTCAGCGAGGACCAGAAGCGGAGCTACGATACCTACCAGAAGCTTCTGGATATGGGTATCGCGAGGGAACTCAGCCGAATCGATCTTCCCTTGAGCCTCTACACCGAATGGTACTGGCAGATGGACCTCCATAACCTGTTCCACTTCCTACAGCTCCGCCTTGATGCCCACGCACAATATGAGATCCGAATCTACGCACAGACCATTCTTGACCTGGTGAGAAAGGTTTGTCCGATTGCCACTGAGGCATTCGAGGAGCATAAGCTTGGAGGAAAGCAGTTCAGTAAAAGTGAGATGGAAGCGATCAAATCCATGCTCAAGGGTGAAGATAACCCGCTTTCCGGTAGGGCCTTGGACTTGTTTGAAAAGAAATTTGACTAAGATTGCTTCAACTTGAATTTCTATGCCCACTTTCTCAGGAAAGCGGGCATTATTCATGTAGATGGTTTGGTTAACATCTACGTAATGCAAATCCGAAGCTATAACCTGTCTCTTTTCCTCTCCAGACATGCTTGGTAGGACGCTTTCATCGCTGCCTCAAAGGCCTTGTCATTGGGGTAGGAGTAACCAAAGGTTGGCAGCCAGAGCGAAGGATCCTCCATGCAGAGGTAGAAGAAGGGAGAACCTTGCTTCCAGGAGGAAGGAAACTGCTCATAGGCAAATGAGAACATCGCTTGCTTGATATCCAATGGATAGGAGTATTTCCCAGCCGCTGCAGTGAGGTCCATGTCCAGTACCCTGGTTTGATAGTGGTCAGTTCTGAGCTGTCTCAGTACTGCTTTGGTGAATGTAAGTGTTCCGAGGGAGAACATCATCAACTCTTCAGGCAGGAACATGGTTGTTACCTGTTCAATGAGCGAACCATACTCCTCCTGCCATCCCTCGAAGTAAACCATTGGATGCAGATGGAACCCAATAATCCTTCCCTTGTCCCTTGCCCTCCTTGCCGCATCGAGCCTTCCCCGGAGGGAAGCTGCCAAATGTTCCTCTTTATCAATGATCGTTGGAGCATTGAGAGACCAAGTGGAAACAATATTGAGAGGAAGGTCAAGGCTGAGATAGTCACTCCGTTTGCTCTTTGTCTTGAGTTCTATGATGAGATTGGGATAACGGGAAGCCAGGATGGAAAGCGCATCAAGGGTCCCATAGTCATTGCCCCATAGGAGGGAATCGCTGCTTTGCCCAGTGCCGATATGCCAGGTATCCTTATCAAGATGGAGTTCCTGTAATCGGTTTGAAAGATTTTCCACCACCTTTATTTCATGGCTGTTGTAAAAGGATTGAATCGAGCAGTAGGAACAACCGAACGCACACTGCTGCACAACATCGAGGGTCTTGAGATTGCAGCAACGGGTTTTCTCTCCCTCTACCGGGCAGGGGCATCTCCCCATCAGGGTGTCAGAGGAGACAAAAAGACTCTGGAACTTGTCAGGAAGACGCGTATCAGGATTGAAATCCTGGTAGTTGGTTGGTTTCTCCCTTTCCTGCTGCATTCTCTTTAGATGGTCGGCAACCAAGGCTTTGGCCTGGGCTTTCCCCCGCAGTTTTGCCACCTTCTCTTCATCTATCCACTTCTCTAGCGGCCCCAGTTGCCACATGGTAAGGTCACATGCACTTTCAATGAGCTGCCGTTGCTGCTGGAAACTGAAGTGGTACCGTTCATCAAGTTGCATAAGATAGTGTTGTTCCATAGTGGGAAGGGTTGCAAAGAGGGGATGATTCATAGCCCGTATTGTATCGATTGAGCATTGCCAAAACAAGACTGTCTGGATATGCTCAAAGGAGGATGAAGAAGAAGAGAGAGGAAGCGGTACAGTATACCCCAGCCAGTGAGGTGGAAAGCCTTGGAAGTGTAGCAGCAGAACAGGTCAGTCCACAGATGCAGGCACGTGAATTTCCCCATGCCAGTGGTGTCTATTTGATGCGTGACGAGAAAGGTTCCATCATCTATGTTGGAAAGGCAAAGGATCTTCGCAAACGGGTAACCAGCTATTTTCTTGCAAACAGAAGTGCCAAGACGGCAGCCCTTGTAAGGAAGATTGCATCCATTGAGTACATCATAACCGGTAACGAGTATGAGGCATTGGTACTTGAGAATAATCTTATCAAGAAGTACTCGCCGCACTACAATATCTCCCTCAAGGATGGCAAGAGCTATCCAATGATCCGAATCACCAATGAGAAGTTCCCCAAGGTCTTCAAGACCAGGCGACTCATTGATGATGGATCCTCTTATTATGGTCCCTATCCTGATGCAGGAAAACTGGACCTCTACCTTGATCTGATCGCAAAACTATTTCCTCTGAGAAGATGCTCCACTCCACTGAGAAAGCGGGAGAAACCCTGCTTGTACTACCACATTGGACTCTGTCTGGGCCCTTGTGCTGGGCTGGTCAGTGAACAGGAGTATGGGAAATCAGTTACGGCGGTGAGGAATCTCCTGGAGGGGAGGACCGATGCACTTCTGGCAACGTTGCAGGAGGATATGATCCAAGCCTCCAAGGCACTGAATTTTGAGGAAGCAGCAACCAAGCGTGACCAGATAGCCGCCATCAAGACCACTCAGGTAGGACAACAAGTACAAGACTTCGCCAGTGAGAGCAGGGACTATGCCGCCATCGAAATGCGTGGCCCCCTTTGTACCATCAGCCTGATGCAGATGCGCGATGGTCAGTTGATCGGTCGGGCATTGTACCGTGCAGAGACACTTGGAGAGGAGACAGACACCCTATTGAACTTCCTGATACAGTACTATGCAGATGGGCAGAAACTTCCCCAGTTCCTGTATGTCTCGCATGAGATAGATGTGCATTTGATCAGGCGTTACTTCACCGAGCAACTGGGAGGAAGACTGGAAGTAAACCTCCCCATTGACGGGAAACACTACAGAATACTCCGCATGGCGAGAGAGAATGCAAGCCGTGATGTGGAAAAGCGGCTGAAGAGCAAGGACAACACCAGGGCACTGGAGGAACTTGCCGAGATCTTGGGTCTTTCTGCCCCGCCAGCCCTTATCGAGGGGTTTGATATTGCCCAGTTGCATGGCAAGTACACCGTTGCATCCTTGATCTCATTTCGAGACGGCAATCCAGACAAACCAAACTACCGCAGGTACAACATAAAAAGCCTTGAGGGGAGGATTGATGACTATGAATCCATCCGCGAGGCAGTAGCCAGACGATACACAAAAATCCTGAATGAGAATCTGGAACGTCCAGGACTTCTGATCATCGATGGTGGTCAGGGTCAGGTTAATGCTGCCCGGGAGATCCTCGATGCATTGGGGATGGTGGATATTCCCATCATCGGGCTTGCCGAACAGTTTGAAACGATTGTATTTGATGATGAAAGAGAGGACCTCCAACTCCCAGAGGACAATGAGGCATTACGGTTGGTAATCGCTGTACGGGATGAGTGCCACCGGTTTGCCACCAGTGCAAACCAAGCAGCAAGGAGTCGTGAAGCCTCCTTCCGTGTTCTGGAGTCAGTGGAGGGAATCGGAAGGAAGCGAAGTGAGCGTTTGATGAAACAGTACGGAAGTCTGGAAGCCATCCTGGCAAAGTCAGCTGAGGAGTTGAGCAAGGAGGGGGGAATCTCTCTTGTTGTTGCGAAGCGGATACTGAGCCAGCTCTCTCTCTAGATCAGAGAGGCAAAGCTGGCTTTATTGAGGGGTTTTCCCTGACTTTTAATGATCCGGTAGAGCAACCTCTCAAGCACCAGATCTGTGAGCTCGCTGCCGGATTCCTTGACTTCAAGGTCAGCTTCTCCCAGCGCAATGATTATCCTTCTGATGGATTCGAGGTCGAATCGCTGCAAGGCATTCCTGTACGTGGTCTTATCCTTGGGTTTCTTGATCGGACTATTCTTTCCCTGTACATGTGCTTGCAAATACGCTTCACTCTCATTACCGCCCTGGAAGATGAACTCCTGGAGAGAGTAGAGTCTCCTGAACTGCCAGAGCAAGCCATTCACCAAGAGAATGGAACTTTGGCTGTCCCCACTGCCAAGAATACTGTGCAGTGATTGCATGCTCTGTTTCAGGTCTCCCCTGGCGATCAAGGGGAAGAGGGTGAATGCATCTTCCTGTCTGCTATGATAGATATAGGTCTCGACATCCTCTTCCTCGATGGGGCGACCTCTTTTATCAATCTGCCAAAATATGGCCAGCTGGTTGCAGATAAGACGCAATTCCTGGGTATTGTCTTCAGTGAGGTCAATGAGGAGATCTATTCCATCGGCCGTGATGGAAATTCCCAACTTCCTGAAGAAATTTCTGATCCAATCAGTCTTCTGGTTTTCCAGCAGATCATAGAACGTTTGTGTGTTCCTCTTGGGAATTGCCTTCATGATCTTCTGTGAGAGATAAAGCTCACTGGAAATGATGATCAGCGTTGCTGTTTCCACCGGATGGGCAAGATAGTTTGCAATCGAGTCCACCATGGCCGATCCAAGTTGCTCAGCCTGGCTCAAGATAACCATACGATGCTCGCTGAACAGACTGTTGTTGTTCAGAGCAGTGAGAATCTCCCCATTTTCGGTTTCGAAGGGGTAGAACCTGCTAAGCTCTATCTCTCCACCATGGGCTTCTTTAAGTTTGTCTCGGATATCTTTGAGAACCTGTTCCTTAGCCCCTGTTTCGGGGCCGAGTAGAAGATATGCTCGTTCACTCATCGATAGTTCCGGATCAGAAGGTGCAACTTGCCGTGGATCTTGCAAGAACGTGTGATGATTGGGCCCATGGATGCATTGGCTGGACGAAGTTCTACACTTCCCTTGCCAGGATAGTATCCCTTGAGTGTAATTCCCGGTTCATCATCCCCTACGGATGCAGCTACTATGTCTCCCCGTTCAGCTACATCACACTTACGGATGATGGCAATATCCCCATCGTATATGCCATCCTCAATCATGCTCTCTCCCCTGATTTTCAGGGCAAAGTAGGTGTTTCGTGTCGTTCTCAACATGGTTGCAGGGATGTTGAGGATAAAATCAGTGTTCTCCTCGCTCATCAAGGGTGCTCCTGCTGCAATGGAGCCAATGACCGGTACCTGGATCAGTTCTTCACGGGGGAAGAACTCTTCACCGATTACTTCAATGGAACGTGAGACCCCTCCGGTGGTTTTTATCACCTGCTTGGCCTCAAGTGCTTTCAGATGGTCATGGGCTGCCTTTACTGAGAACTGGAAGTGGTCAGCAATATCCCGTACGGAAGGAGCGTAGTTGTTCTCCTTGATGTACGAACTGATGAAGGTTGCAATGGCCTTTTGTCGATCGGTAAGTTCGCGCATCTGCTACTCCTCAAACCTGTTTTCAAACAGATGCTCAATAGCATCTGCCATTTGTTGTTCATCCGGTCCATCACACGTCATCATGATGGAGCTCTGGTGGGTTGCTCCCAATGTGATGATCCCCATGATGGATTTACCGTTTATCTTCATTGTATCCTTTTCCAGATACAGCTCACTCTTGTATTGATTGGCCAGCTTGACGATTGATGCAGCTGGCCTTGCATGAATGCCGGCTCGGTTATAGACCTTCAATTCTCTGGTTACCATCACAGCGTCTCCTCATTGATATAGTACATTTTTCGTGCTGACTCACTCTCCAGCCACTTGAGAACACTCTGGTCGAACTCCTTGGCTGAATAGTACCCGAGTTTTTTCAGACGCTCGTTTCTGGCAGCAGTCTCGATGATGACCGGTATGTTTCGGCCAGGCTTTACTGGAATGATGACCTTGGGAATGGCAATTCCCAGATAGATATCCTCCAGTGTTGCTTCTCCAACCCGGTCATAGTTCTTTTGTGCATCCCATGGTTCGAGATGGACAGCAAGCTGAACCTGCTTCCTGTCCCTGATTGCTCCAACCCCATAGAGGTTGGCAAGATTGATGATACCCAATCCTCTCAGCTCCATGTGGTGGGCGAGGAGGGGATTCTCTCCCATTCCGATAAGGTAATTGTCACTGATATTTCTCAGCTTGACCGTATCGTCACTGATCAATCTGTGTCCTCGCTCGATCAACTCAAGAGCTGTTTCACTCTTTCCTACACCGCTTTCTCCAGTGATCAGTACCCCGATACCATACACCTCAACAAGAACACCGTGAATGGTTTGGGTGGGGGCAAATACCTCATCAAGAGTCTGGTACAGACGCCTGGAAAAGTCACTGGAAAGGAGATCTGTCTTGAGAATTGCAGTACCAGTCTCCTCCGCTAGTTCAATGAGCCGAGGGCTTGGGTCACTATTGTCACAAAATACGCAACAGGGAATGTCATAGCTGAAGAGTTTGTTGATGCTATCAGTATTTTGCTCACCCTCCAACTTGTCCAGATAGGCTCGCTCTCCCTTTCCGAAGACCTGAATTGAATTATTGCTGAACTCTACGAAAAACCCGCTGAGAGGGAGTCCAGGCCGACTGATTTTGCTGGTGGTAATTCGCTTGGAGAGCCCAGAGCGTCCAGCTATACAGCTAAGACGTAAGTGATTGTGTTCCTTTAGGTCCAGGTCCAACAAATCCAAGACAGTAAAATCAGGCATGCTCAACTCCTCTCTATATACCGTTTTACTATACAATTGTTGATAGGATTTCGCAAGGGGGAAAATGGGAGAATAGGTTTTTCTGTAGATGGGGAAAGAGAGAAATAAACGCTTGTGGCAGTGAAATATAGTGCAAGAATTATGGCAGGAGGCTTATTCTCAGAGCCAAATGTCCATTGACGATTGACTTTCCAAGCCTTATCCTTAGTGTATGACCATAGTCAAAGGAGGGCTTATGAATTTGACAGTCAGAGGCATCCGTTATAACCCAAGTGACGCAACGCGTGAATTTTTGGACAAGAAACTCCAGAAACTACAGTTTGCAGAGGGATATATCCATGACCTGGATATTGCCATTACCCGTGAACCGGTAGGGCAGGGGTATCATTTGGATGCAAAACTTCACTTTTCTTGGGGTACCGTCAAGATGGTCACGTATGACTGCTACGAACTCTATGAAGGTATCGAGCTGATAACCGACAAGATTGAGGCAGTAGCAAGAAAGGAGAAAGGCAAGATTACAGATCATAAGTAACAAGTTTTAATCTATTGGGAATAAGAGATGGGGCGCTTCGGCGCCCCATTCATTACGCTTGGAGGTTGTTGTCAGTCATTTCCCCTAATAAATGATGGATCAATATTGAGCTCGTTTCGGTATTTTGCAACAGTTCTTCGAGCTACAGATATTCCCCGTTCCTTGAGCAGGTTTGAGATTTTCTGGTCGCTGAGCGCTTTCTTGCCCTCATGTGCTTCCAATATCTGCCTGATGATCTCCTTGACAGCCTGCTTGGAATGCTCCGCACCGTCTGCACCGACCGAGCTACTGAACAGTTTCTTTATGGGAATTATGCCCCAGTCAGTATCGATCCACTTAGCGGTGGATATTCTGCTTACTGTTGTCTCATGTACCCCAATCTCCTGGGCTACCGACTTCTGGGTGAGTGGTTTCAGGTACTGAGGGCCGAGGAGAAAGAAGTCCCTCTGTTCCCGGAGCAGTACCTGGGCAACCTTGTAAAGCGTCTGGTTGCGTACCTGTATCTGGAAAATCAGTTCATTGGCACTTTTTATCTGCTGGTTGATATACTGTTGTGCTTTTTTCGCTTCGTCTGCTGCCCCGACTTCTTGGGCAAGTTGCTCAAACTCTGCATTGATCCGTAGATCGGGGAGCGATGAGTCATTCATTCTGAGTACAAGCTCTCCTTCCTCCTGCTTGATGGAAACATCAGGAATGACATACTGCTCAGGCCCGCTGGAGAACCCTTGTCCCGGGAAAGGGGTCAATGTTTTGAGGAAATTCCAGAGGTCTTCCAGTTCATCGATACCCACACCAAGGTTCTTTGCAACTTGGGTTTGTTTGTTTGCCCGCATCAGTTCCAGATTATCCCTGACCAATTCAGAAAATTGTGCAAGCTCATCCCCCCTCATACCCTTAGCCTCTGCCTGGAGAATGAGAGACTCTCGCCAATCCTTTGCACCCACCCCTGTTGGGTCGAACTGTCGGATGATGGTCAGGAGCTTGGGAAGGTGTTCCTGGAAATGTTCAGGGACCAATACCTCAGGTTCTTCTGTGAAAAATCCATTTGCATCCAGGTTGGTTATCAGGAGTTCCCCAACGACGTACTCTTCCTCATTCAGCGGTTCACAGCCCAATTGGCTGAGTAAGTGCTCCTGAAGCGTTTCTTCTGAGGAGAGTGCGTTCTCCATGAATTTCTGTCTCCGGTCGCTTGCCTCACTGTCATAGCCGCTTCGGTCGCTGCCGTAGGAAGATGAGTCAGAGTAACTGTCGTCAATCCCTCTGGACTCTTTCTGTTGTTTTTGCTGGGCAAACCGCTCATAGGAAACCTCCCATGAAGAGGGTATCTCGAGAGCAGGATTGGATTCAATTTCATTCTTGACTCGTTGTTGCAGCTCAGTAAGAGGGAGTGTCATCAACTCAAAGGACTGAAGCATCTGTGGGCTTAGCTTGAGTTGTTGTTTTTGGGAGAGTGAAAGCTGTGCTGAAAAATCCATTAGGTGTCCTCCCCGAAATCTTGTCCAAAATAAATATCCCTGGCAATCTGGTTGGAAAGTAACTCCTGCTTTCCTCCTGAAACTAGGATGGTCCCTGCATTGATGATATGTGAGCAAGAAGTGATGGAGAGAGTGTCCCGAACATTGTGGTCGGTAAGCAGGATACCGATACCCTTCGCTGCGAGTGCCTTGATCAACTGCTTGATCTCAAAGACCGCCTTCGGGTCTATGCCTGCAAACGGCTCATCGAGCAGGAGGAACTGTGGATTGCTTGCCAAGGAACGTGCAATCTCTGTACGTCTGCGTTCCCCTCCACTCAAGGTATAGCCCTTCTGGGAGCGGATCTCTTCAATCCCGAACTCATGCAGCAGCTGCTCAACCTTCTCTTCCTGTTCGTGGTGGCTTAGGTCCCTTCTTGTTTGGGCAACCAAACGGATATTGTCCTCCACACTGAGTTTACGGAAAATTGAAGGTTCCTGGGGCAGGTAAGCGAGCCCCTTCTTGCTGCGGATGTACATGGGAAGTTCAGTTACATCCTCCCCATTGAGCAGGATGGTTCCCTTGCGAGCCTTGAGAAACCCCACAATCATGTAGAATGTAGTGGTTTTTCCTGCTCCATTGGGACCCAGCAAGCCAATGATTTGTCCTGAGTGCATGGAAAAGGAGGCATCCTTTACGACTTCTTTCTTTCCATAGGATTTGGCCAGGTTCCGTACCTCAAGAAGGCTGGTAAACTTATCCATTGACAACCCCCTTGATTGCTCCCTCCATCGTGATGGCCTCGGTGGTAAGGTCTACGGTAATTCTCTGTGCTTGATAGAGGTCCTTGTCCCAATCGATGGTGGCATTTCCCTCAAGGTTGAGCATTTGTGATTCTCTATTGAATCGTAAGGAATCGGCTTTACAAGCCATTGCACCACTGTCGGTGTGTTTGAAGAGTTGGACTTGGACCTGTAATAGGACTACTCCCTCATCAAGGGTGAACTCCAGGTGGAATGCAGATGCAATCACCTCGTTAATCTGATCGTCCAGTTCGAGGTATCCATCAATGATGATCAATTCCTCTTGGCGGTCATAGTAAAGATTCTTGCTCTGCAAGGATATTCCCCGCTCCTCATCATTGAGTGAAACAGATCCACTACAGGTGGCATAACGGAATGATTCTCCTGTAAGGACGATGGTATCGGCTTCAAGACGGAGCGAACCGCTGGTTATGGTAGCACCTTCTGAAAGTGTGATGGTCTCGAATCCCTGTTGCATATGCATGCTGGTTGAGCCGCCGGAGAAGGATATTGGCTCAGCAAGAAGGGAGAGGAGAGGAACTACCAGTATTGCAAGAATGATTAGTGCTCGTTTCATTGGGATATCACTCCCTCCAGTACTGTTTTGAAGGTAACGCTGAAGCTCGCCAATGTGGCAGTCATTCCCGTTCCTTGTACCTTCTTATTATCCTCATAGAGTAGGGTGACGGGAGTATCACCCCTGCTTACCAGTGTCTCATCGTCACCGATCCAGCTCAAGGCTTCTGCTTCAATGATTAGATGCTCTGGATATTTTTCCAGGGAAATAGATCCGGAAAGTTCTGCATCGTAATACTCTGTGTCTACTTCTGCATAATCGGCATGACCGCTGATGATTATATTGCCTTCCTTATCCTTCTGAGAGAAGTGTAAACCCCGAATAATGGCTTTGTGTGTCTGGTCATAGAGGTCGATCTCATCGGCAATAACACTAATTGGGGGTTCATTACCACGGTCCAAAACATAGGTGGCGTTTCTCAAGGTGAGATCTGGCAAGGTAAAAGAGCGTGCCGTTGCCTCCTGCTCGGGGGAAAGGGAGCAGGAGAGAAGCAGAAACGATGCAAGAACCATGCCAAGAAGCCTTTTTCTCATGTGTTGAGTATAACCGTCGTTGCCCTTTTGAGCAATCTCATTCTTCCCTCTCTTCTGAGAGTACAGAAGCAACGACAGGAAGGTAGTGGTTCGCTTGTTTCTTGAAATAGAGCCAGACTCCCACGAATCCAAGGGCGATGCTACCCAAGGCAATGAGGAAGGATGCCCCAACCCCCAGCCCTGCTGCAACGGCCAGGAAATATCCAAGTGGAAAAAGCAGTAAGGGGGCGATGAGCGTGATCAAGGTTCCAGCAATCGTCCTTGATGGCTGGAGGTAGATTTCAACCTCCTGGCCTTCGTCGACGGGGAGCTTGTTTTCATTCCAGACTTCAAACTTTTTTCCCTTCGTATTACAGAATGCCGACCCTTTACATCCGCTGCATGCTGAACTGGTGCAGACAACCTCGACCTTATCAGGAGAGATATTTCTTGTTACAGTAACAACCTCATACATAGTTATATCCTTTCATGTTCTACCGGAACGCGGATAACCTCGATGGAGGTTGCCTTCTTCTCGTCTGAAATATCCACCATTACCCCGACCAGGGCTAGGTCATCCCAGCACTCTTGGCTGCGAACCGGTATCTGTACTATTTGTTTTTCAATTTCTGTGGCAGCATCGAAGCCTCCCACGCTTGTTTGGCTTCCACATCGCCCATTGTCGGTGATATAGGCTGTGCCACCCCCTAGAATTCGTCCATCGGCGCTGAGTACCTTGGTATGGGTCCCAATGACCGCAGCTGCCTTACCATCCAGCATAAAGCCCATGGAGAGTTTCTCTGCTGTCGGGGAAGCATGGAACTGTACCAAGGGAATAGCTCCCTCTTCCTGTGCCTTGTCCACCAGGAGCTGGGCAAGGCTGAAGGCATTGGAGAGGTGGGTGCGGGGAAAGTCTGCATTGCCAAGGATATTTATCACGCATACCTTCTGCTCATTCACTGTCAGAAAGCGGACACCCCTGCCAGGGTTTTGCTGTGGGTAGTTTGCGGGCCTGAGGATGCTGGGATTCTTTGCAATGAATTCCACCATGTCCTTCTTGTAGTAGATTTTCTCTCCACCGGTGATCACATCAATGCCCAGTTTCAGCAACTGCATGCTGTGGGCTCGGCCAATACCGAAACCTCCGGTTGCCCCCTCTGCATTGGCGATCACCAAATCGATGGACTTCTCTGTCCGCAGCTGTCGCAAAGCTTCCTTTACACATTGAATCCCGGGTCTTCCTACTATCTCACCTAAAAAGAGTACGCGTATGCTCATGCACCTACAGTACCGAGTTTTTCCATCCAAAGGCAAGTGTGCATGGTATACTTGCCTTTGGAGGTGACCTGTGTGTAAGCGATGGTTTTCGAAACTGGGAAAACGTGTGGTCCAGGTACGTATGCAGCAGATGCTCAAAAGCCGGGATGTCCAACAGGACTATGAACCGATGAATCTCAAGCTTCCTCCAAGCAAGGAGCCATCGAAGGCCAAGCAATTGCTTGCTCTGCTAAGCCTTGAAGAGAAAATCACCTTGCTGAGTGGGCAGGATGAGTTCTGTATCCCGGGTATTGAGCGCGTTGGCCTGAAACCGGTATGGACCAGTGATGCAACACTAGGGCTTAGGGGATGGAATGCGGCGGTAACCGATTTCCCTGCATCCATTTCCATGGCAGCCTCTTGGAATACCTCCCTGCTTGCCAAGGTAGGTGAGTGTATTGGAGCAGAATGCCGTGCCCTGGGCATCGGTGTCTTGCTTGGCCCCGGGGTGAACATTGCACGGGTTCCAGTCTGTGGGAGAAACTTTGAATATTTTGGAGAGGACCCCCTGCTTGCCGGGAAGATGGCAGAAGCGTATATCAAGGGAGTGCAAACCCACCCAGTCATTACCACAGTCAAGCATTTCGCCTGCAACAACAGTGAGTATGACAGGCATAAGTCCAACTCTGTGGTTGATGAGAGAACGCTCAGGGAGCTCTATCTTCCTGCCTTCAAATATGCATTGGATGCTGGATCGCTCGGGGTGATGACCAGCTATAACCAGGTCAATGGAACCTATGCAAGTGAACACGCCTATCTCTTGGAGGGGATCCTGAGAGGAGAGTGGCAGTTCGATGGGCTAGTCATCAGCGACTGGAATTCCCTATACAGTACCGATGGTGTACTCTCCTCTGGTGTCGACCTGGAAATGCCTGGGGGAAAATACCTGAAGAGGGAGAAGGTCCTGGATGCCATCTCCAGGGGAGTGGTTACTGAGGAGGCAATCGACAGGAAGGTGCTTCATCTCTTCACTGCGTATGAGAGGGCAGGATTGTTCGACTGTCCTCTTGCCGATCCTGCTCTCAAGGTAGGAGATGACAAACATCGTGAGACTGCGTTGCAAGTGGCACAAGAGGGTATGGTGCTCCTAAAAAATGAGGATGCTGCACTTCCTCTTGGTCCTCCCCTGAAGCTCTGTATAGGGGGTGACAACGCCTACCGGGTGGCTCAAGGAGGAGGTTCTTCCATGATCCAGTGGGTAACGCCCCCAAAGACATTTGCTTCCTTGATGGAAAACAGGGCGACCATCTTGCCACGACATTGGTATCGCAGTGCCTTATACCGGAGAAGAGTAGCTTCCTCTGACGCGGTCGTTCTGGTTGTTGGTTTCAACCATATAGAAGAGTCAGAGGCCTACGATCGCCCTTGGGAGATGGATCGTGCAACGCTCCGTTCGATAGAGCATGCAGCCAAACTGAATAAGCGAACCATTGTTGTTGTACAGAGTGGGGGAGCGGTTCATCTCACCCCGTTTGCTGACAAGGTTTCGGCAATTCTCTGGACTTCCTATCTAGGTTCATCAACAGCAGAGGCCTTACACGATATTCTTTTTGGGAATGTCTCTCCATCAGGCAAGCTTCCCTTTTCCCTTGCTTCCTCGCTCTCTGATTACCGCTCTATGCGTAGCTATCCAAAGGATTATGCTACGTTCTCCCTTGCAAGAATACACAAGGGACAGGGCGATCCCAATATCCGCCAGGTAAGCCCATCGGACTATACGGAGAATCTCATGGTAGGGTATCGCCAGTTTGACAGCGAAGGGCCTGCTCCTCTGTACTGTTTTGGTCATGGGCTGAGTTACGCTGCCTTTTCCTATGATGATCTGATGGTGGGGGAGCAGGAAGAAGGAAATTTCACTGTTTCTTTCTCTCTTACCAATATATCTGATGTTTCTGGTGCAGAGGTTGTACAGCTATACATACTTCCCCTGGATGCAAAGGTCTATCGAGCGAAGCAGGAGCTGAAAAGTTTCAAGAAGGTGTACCTCAATGCCGGAGAGACGGCAATGATTGAGTTCTCTGTCTCTCCAGAAGATCTTTCCCGGTGGGATATTGATACCTGGAGGTTCGTCAGTGATGACGGTCCCTATGAGATCAGGATTGGTTCGAGCAGTAGGGATATCCGATTGCATCAGGCAGTCGAATACAAGGAAAGGAAGCCATGATGACTTCCTTTCATGATGAGCCCGGCGCGATTCGAACGCACGGCCTTCTCCTCCGGAGGGAGACGCTCTATCCAGCTGAGCTACGAGCCCATTCATCCGTATCCTACGGCAGAGGAAAGGCACGTGTCAATAGCAGGTCTTGGAAATCGTATGACATGAGATGGTGTATTAGTAACTTATTCATATAAAAAGAATAATATAACTTTTATTGAAATAAGATTACGGTAATTAAAAAAGAATTATCATTACTCTTGACATGGGTTACTTGCCTTATTACACTTTCTGTATGATGAAACGAAATCGGATGAAACGCCGTCTGAAGTTCATTCTTCCCATCCTGTTTTTCCTTCTCTTGGAAGGGGCAGTCCTCACTGCGGCCTCGCTTCCGTTTACCAGTGTCAGAGTGGAAGGCAGAATGCCGGTTACCGAGATTTTTCGTGTTGAACAGAATGATGCAGCCCTGGATTTCAATCTTTCTGCAAGTAGGAACAGTATCATCAGGGTTGGTTCGTATACACTGGTATCGAATAACACCATCAGTAAATTTCGTTTAGCCATCCGCCCTGGTGAAGACGGAAACCAGGAACGTTTTGCGTTCACTTTGGATGAAGGAGAACCATTACCTCAAGGACAAGGGTCAGAGATACCTTTTACCGTACGTGTATCGAGCAATATCTCACGTGCGGTCAGTGTTGCTGGGGATCAAGCAATGGAAAAGGATCTGGGTGTACGGGGAGTCTACGGCAACAACGATGCAATCCTCTATGAAACAGGGGATATTCTTGCTGAGATTCCTGACTTCGATCCAGACCTCTACGCAACTGGGTGGTACTCAGCAGCTATTCAGCTGAGTATTGAAGTAATCTAGAAAAGATCATCGTCAAAGAACGCGTCTTCTTCACTCTCTTCTTCATGGAATTGGAGCCTCAGGAGGTCTTGGAGCCACTTGTGGTCATCGCTTTCCATATCCACACCATCACCGTTGCATGCATGTTCTTCAGATAGCCAATCATCCAATGCAAGTAGTGCTTCTTTTGAGGTAAAACAAGGTCTGCCTTCGTTGCTAGGTATGGTAAGAGCGTCTGTCAGCAGCTGATACGGACAGGTTGCGCAAGAAGCGGATAACTGACAGAAACGCATTGCTTCTGTGTACCATTCTCGATTGTTCATGCACACAGCATACTCCATGGTTCTCAGTTTTACCACATTTTCTTCGTTTGACTGTCAGAGGCAGAGAAGATAGAATGAAACCATCTGAGTACAGATTTGAGGAGAGAAAGCATGAAACCAACACTTTTGGTAATGGCAGCTGGTATGGGAAGTCGCTATGGCGGCATCAAGCAGATTGACAGCGTTGGAAACCATGGAGAGACGTTGTTGGATTATGGTGTCTATGATGCACATCGGAGTGGCTTTGAGAAGGTTGTCTTTATCATCCGCAAGGATATCGAGAAAGATTTCCGGGAACGCTTGTTCGACCGGATTGCAAACAATATGGATGCCACCTATGTTTTCCAGAGCCAAGATGCACTCCTCTCTGAGGAACAGAAACGACTTGCAGTAAACAGAAAGAAACCTTGGGGAACGATCCATGCAGTCCTCTGTGCAGAGAATACGGTAAAGGAGCCCTTTGCTGTCATCAATGCAGATGACTACTATGGCAGGGAGTCCTTCGCTATCTTGGCAGAGCACCTCGCGAACCTGGAACCAGGAAGCAAAGAGCATGCAATGGTTGGATATGTCCTAGACCATACGATGAGTAAGAGTGGAACCGTCAGCCGTGCTATCTGCAATGTTGAGGATGGCTATCTTGCAAGCATGGAAGAGCATACCAAGATTGGATATGAAGGAGATAAGGTGGTCAGCCACCAGAGTTCCGGTGATATTGTGCTTACCGGTAAGGAGTGGGTTTCCATGAATTTCTTTGGTTTCTCACCCACTGCTTTCGAAAGCTTCAACAGCTACTGGGATGCTTTCATCAAGGACCATATCACCAGTGAAAAGACTGAGTGTTATCTACCCAATGGTGCCAGCAATATTGTAACAACCGGGGAAGGGAAGATGCGCTTCTATACCACCCAGGAGAGCTGGTTCGGTATGACATACAGTGAGGATAAGGATATTGTGAAGAATGAGCTTGCCAAGAAGGTATCTTCAGGGTATTACCCAGACAAGCTCTGGAAATTCTAAGCTAGGGACGTGTAGCTCGTCTTCTCTTTTGGGTGACGTCTGATGAACCCGCCCAAGCAGCTTCCTCGATGGGGGTGAATCCCTCACCGAGGACCTTGTATGCTTCCTGTACAACCATGAATGCTTGACTATCGGCTCGGTGTACAATATTGGTAAGCTCACCAACCTTGTTGTTTGATACAACCGTCATGATGACCGGTCGGTCAAATCCGGTGAACATTCCCTGTCCATTGAGTATGGTTCCTCCATGCCCCAGTTCCTTGAGAATCTCTTCTTGGATGACTTGTCGCTTTTCGCTGATGATGAAGACCGTCTTGGCCGATCTGGTGCCAAATGACAATACCACCTTGTCAACTGTTACTCCTACGATATAGACCGTCATGGTTGCATACAATGCCATCTCGAGTGAGAAAATGAAGGCACTGGAGGCAATGATGATTGCATCAACCAGAAAGAGTGCAGTCCCCATGGAGAGCGGGGTGAACCGCGCAACAATCTGGGCGAGGATGTCTGTCCCCCCGGTGTTTGCCCCACTGCGCAGTACCAGTCCAACTCCCAGTCCCATCAATACCCCGGCTGAGATAGCCGAGAGCAATACCGAGAGTTCCTTAGAATAGTCAAGCAGTCCGTCGTAACCAACCCATGCATTGATCAGTGAGGTGAAGAGTGAGAGGAGGACGGTTCCCAGCAGTGATTTCATCCCGTATTGTTTGCCAAAAATGGCAACGCCGAGCAAGAAAAGAGGGACTGAGAGCACCAAAATAGAGAGACCGGTATCGAATCGAAGGGTATGATAGATGATGATTGCGATACCGCTTACACCACCGCTTGCAATTCTGGCAGGAGAAGAGAAAAGGGCAACCCCAGCGGCAGTGAGAAAGGATCCGAGTACAATATAGAAGAGTTCCAGTAGATGGTAATTTCGTTTGGTCATACGTGTAGCATAGCTTTATTACTCGTGTTTTGCTACCATTTAGGGTGAGAGTTTATCACTCAGTTTTGGATCCCATTCTTCAAGTTTTTCGAGCAACGAATCAATGTCTTGGTCGACGATCAATGCATTCAGATGGTCTTGTTTAAGAAACCCTTGCTGTACGCTGTAGGAGAGAAAATCCAAAAGTTGATCATAGAATCCTGCAAGATTGAGTATGGCCACAGGTTTCTGGTGGTACCCGAGTTGCAACCAGGTAAAGATTTCCAGGATTTCCTCCAGCGTACCGATTCCTCCCGGGAGGGCTATAAATGCATCAGCAAGTGAGTACATTTTGGCTTTTCTCTCGTGCATTGTGGGAACAATGATCAGTTCGTTTTCAACAGTATGCAGCCGAACGTCACTTCTGTTCAGTGCTTCAGGCAGGACCCCGATTACATTCCCACCACGATCATAGAGACTTTGGGCAACAATTCCCATCAGCCCACGATTTCCCCCACCATACACCAATGAAAGGTGTTTTTCTGCCATAGCGATACCCAATTCTTTTGCCCCTTCCGCTAAACGGGGGTTGGTTCCGGTGCTGCTTCCGCAAAATACTGCAAGTGTTTGTAATTTCTTCATAGGGTGGAAGGGTACAGAATATGTCATATCTGTGGCAAGATGGTAAATAAGTAGGGTTACCAATTCTCCATTTGCTTGTTATAATTACTACAGAAGTGTATGATACCCATAGTTGGTTTTGTAATATGATTGCTGTGGCCCCACAAAGAGTCGCAGAGAGGAGTTTCATTGATATGAAAAGGAAATTCATTACTGTATTAGCTGTATTGATACTTTTACCGGCATTCTTGTTTGCCGTTCCTGTAGTAGTAACCTGGGAGTGGTTGCTGGAAGATCCCTTGGTGACAACCTTCCGCTACCAAGTTGATGGGGAGGAAGAGGATAACTGGACGATTGTAGACTCTTCTGTCACCAGCTACACCGAGCGTGGGCTTGATGGGACTGTAGACCATGCTCTCTACCTCCAGCAATCATATGATGGAGTACATTTCAGTGGAAGTGCCATCTCAGTAGCAGAAGCGATGTTCCCACCCGAAGAAGAAGTCCCCGTGGTGGCCAGTGAGCCAGTTCCTGCTGCTGAAGAAATGGTAGCTGAAGAGCCAGCTCCTGTAGCAGAGGAAATGGTAGCTGAAGAGCCAGTTCCTGTAGCTGAGGAAATTATCGCTGAAGAACCTGCTGAGGAAGTCGTTCCTGTAGCTGAGGAAGTGGTCGCTGAAGAGCCGGCAGAAGAAGTGGTTCCTGTAGCCGAAGAAGTGGTTGCTGAAGAACCTGCTGAGGAAGTCATTCCTGTAGCTGAGGAAGTGGTCGCTGAAGAACCAGCAGAAGAAGCTGTGCCTGCGGCTGAGGAAATGGTAGCTGAAGAGCCTGTAGAAGAGAAGAAGGAAGTGGAAAGCCGATCACGCACAACCCTTACCTTGGGTGGTACCTTCAACTTCCAGAGCCCTGCTCTGAACAATTATCACCGGTTCAATCTACAAGCCGAACTCGGAGTGCAATTGGAGAACCTGGTTACCTTCAATGATTCCCTTGGCATGGGTGTAGACCTCGGTCTTGCTTATTCTCCTTACCTCCTCAATGGTTGGAGAGCTGTAGTTGATGATGTCATTGCCTTCGATATTGGTGCTGCATTTGGTAACTTCGACCAAGCTGGAACCCTATCTGTTGCTCCAATGCTCAATATCAGCATGGGTAAGACTGATTTCGATATCGGCCTTGGTGGTTTCCTTACCTGGGGACCTGACTTGGCAACCGACAGTGGGGATTCATTCCTCTACGGTGCCTTTGCAAAGGCTGCGTTGGAGTACCACTTCAACAAAACCTTCAGCATGGGAGCAAGCGCCAAGTATGGCCTTATTCTCAGTGAAGGGACCAGCAGCATGCCTCAATTTGCTGAGGGTACTGTCTATATGGGCTTCTCCTTCTAGGGAGAGACAGAAATTCCTGGATAAAGAGCCCAGCAATGGGCTCTTTTCTTACACCTGTGCCTTGACCTCGCTTCTTTGGTATGGATATCATAGACCGAGATGGGACAGGTTCCCTTCATGATACTATTGC
Source organism: uncultured Sphaerochaeta sp. (assembly GCF_963677075.1). Lineage (NCBI taxonomy): Bacteria > Pseudomonadati > Spirochaetota > Spirochaetia > Spirochaetales > Sphaerochaetaceae > Sphaerochaeta > uncultured Sphaerochaeta sp. The sequence continues at coordinate 1,483,207 of NZ_OY781873.1, forward strand.
ACTGGACCATGTAAGGTCCGCTGCAATAAAAGGATGGTTAGTGTTTTTATGAAATCAGGCCGTGTGCAAGCATGCATCGACTACATAAGGTTCAACCACGAGGCAGAAGGATATGAATTCTCCGAGGAAGAGGAACAAAGTGCACGTTCCATCCTGGAGGAAGAGTCTACAGCGGATGAATTGATCCAGCGGTATATTGAGGAACACGGACTTGCAATGCAGTACACCAAAACCTCAGACGAGCTCTCCGTCTATCCTGATACCTCTACCTTGGTTAACTTCTTTTCGATCAAGGAACGATCTAAACTGAGAAAAGTGGAAGCCTCCCTGGCCAACTTGCGTACCGCAGAGATGCTTACTGAGTCAGTAGACAATACCTATGATTTCGAATATCTGAAAACCATTCATGGAAGAATGTTCAGTGACGTCTATCCCTCAGCCGGCCAGATTCGAACCACCGTTGCTGCAAAGAGGACCGTTTTCTGCCATCCTACATTTATCGAGAGCGCTGCAGAGGATATTTTCAGCCGTCTCAGGAAAGAACACTACCTCAAAGGATTGGATCGGGAGATCTTTATCAACGACCTCGCTTTCTTTATGGGAGAAATTGAGGCCCTTCACCCGTTTAGAGATGGAAATGGAAGGGCAGCTCGCCTGTTCTTCTACCAGCTATCGGTACATGCGGGTTTTGACATCGACTGGTCGATGGTCGACCCGGACCGATTGCTAGAAGCTGATATCAGCGCGATTGACGGGGATTACCAACTGTTGATCGATGTGCTGGAAGAAGTGGTATTGTAAGAGATTGGGACGGGTTTTCCGTCCCTTCGCTTTTATTGGGAGATATTTTCATGACCAAAATAGCTTTTTTCGATACCAAGCCCTATGACAAGGTTTGGTTTGATCATTTCTCCGGTGATTATCAGGTGGAAATCACCTATTTTGAATCGAAGCTCAACCATAAGACAGCTCCACTCGCCCATGGGTATGAGGTGGTCTGTGCTTTTGTGAACGATACCATTGATGAACAAGTGATCGATGATTTGTATCAAGGTGGTGTTCGTCTCCTTGCCATGCGTTGTGCAGGATACAACAACATTGATTTCAAGGCATCCTTCGGCAAGATTCATATTGTCAGGGTACCTGCATACTCACCCTATGCTGTTGCAGAGCATGCAATGGCACTTCTGCTGAGCCTGGTGAGGCAGACACACCACAGTTATGTGAGAACCCGTGAGTTCAATTTCAGTCTCAATGGTTTGGTTGGTTTTGACCTCCATGGAAAGACCATCGGGGTTGTAGGGACTGGTAAGATTGGACGGGTATTCATCGATATCTGCAAAGGGTTCGGGATGCGGGTCCTTGCCTATGATCCCTATCCCAATGATTCGATTTCTGTTGACTACTGCAGTTTTGAGGAGCTTTGCAGTGAGAGTGACATCATAAGCCTCCATTGTCCCCTGACCGAGGATTCCTTCCATCTGGTAGGTCGGGAGAGTATCGCCAAGATGAAAGACGGGGTTGTATTGATCAACACCTCTCGTGGTGCCTTGGTTGACAGCCTGGCACTCTTGGAAGGCATTCGGAGCAAGAAGATTGGAGGAGCCGCACTGGATGTGTACGAGGAGGAGGCTGAACTCTTCTATGAGGATAGAAGCACCACCATCCTTGATGATGACATCCTTATGCTCCTGATCTCGATGCCCAATGTACTGGTCACCAGTCATCAGGCGTTCCTTACCAAGGAAGCTCTCCAGAATATAGCACTCACGACGCTCAAGAGCATTGAAAGCTATGCGAAGGGAGATGTGATGGAGCATGAGATCTGTTATCAGTGCGATACCTGCAACAAGGTTACCGGTCAGCGCTGTTTCTGATACTCTGCTCAGCCCACTGCCTGTCTACTTGGATAAAATATCCTTCCTTGACAGGGAAAGCTGTTGCAGTCTCAAGGAGCTGATCATACAGGCCATATTCACAACTGATGGATCCCTCGAGGGATCCATCTTGTGTTAGAACCGTGAAGTACAGCGTATTTTCTTTTTTTCTCAATTCCGTGAAGAAGAGCTGGTACTCCGAATGCTCTAGTTGGAGGGAAAGGTAGAGCTTGCATAGCTCTACAGTGCGGTCATCCAGGCCTTGTTCCCTGATCAGGAGTTTCTCCTTAAGGGAGGCTGTTGTGCTAACCAGTCTTAGTGTGTAGGACTCGAGGTCCTCCCGTCCTGTTACCTTACCATCCACCTGCTCGTATTCAGTGTTTGGAATGAGCATCATTGCCCATTTTGTAGTTTCATCTACCACCAGTAGCTCATGCAGTACCGTGTACTGTCTCTTGCAAGCAGGACAGGTGACACTGAAGAGGCTATCGGTAAGGATACCCAATCTCTGCTTTGGTTGTTTTTGGAGGTCTATGAACGGGGTAAGGGTATGGGGGTGTTCCTTTTTGCAGTGGGGGCAGGTAAGGGTTACGTCTTGCACAGTGCTTTACTCCTGAAAAGAAGGCTCCCTGAAACCAGGGAGCCTGTAGGAAGACTATTTTTTTCGAATCACCTTCTTGGGGGCAGGTTTTACCTGCTTGATCTTGGCAATTGGACGATGCTTGATCAGGTAGGTCTGGTGAATCTTCTGGTCGCGCGCAAAATCCTCTGCAATGGTCTCTTTCGAGATATCCTGGATGTCATACTCTTCAAGAAGTCGCTCATCCATCTTGAATTTCCGGAAGTTGTTGCTGAAGATCAAAGTGCCTTTCTCATCGAGATGCATCATACAAGCCTTGATCAAGCGAACCTGGTCTCGATAGACATCGAAGGTATCCCGTCCCTTTCCATTTGAAAAGGTTGGGGGATCACAGAAGATGAGGTCATACCGGTCGTAGGTGTCGAATAGGAATTCGATACAGTCGCTTCGATAGAAAAAGTGATTCATTCCGGTAAAACCATTAAGCTCCATGTTCTTCGTAGCCCAGTCAAGGTAAGTTGTGGAGGCATCAACACTCACGGTGCTTAGTGCTCCTCCCTTGGCCGCCTGTACTGTGGCGGTTCCCGTATAGCAGAACAGGTTCAGGAACCGCTTTCCTTCCGCCATCTTGGCAATCTCGGCGCGGATAGGACGGTGGTCGAGAAAGATTCCGGTATCCAGATAGTCGGTGAAGTTCACCAGATATTTGGCATCATTCTCATTGATGATGTAGAACCGGTCGCTGCTTGCCATCTTCTCGTATTGCTTCTCGCCTTTCTGGGGGGTTCGCTGTTTTACGTAGATCTGTTCGCGATCAATACCAGTTGCTCGTTCAGTGGCATCAATAAGTTCTCCCAAACGTCTGAGCGCAGCCTCTTCCTCAATGGTGCTCGGGGGGGCATACTCCTGGAGGCTGATATATTTGCCTTCATAGAGATCGATTGCCGCGCTGTACTCCGGCATGTCTGCATCATAGATACGGTAGCAGGTGACTCCCTGGCTTTCCATGATGGGAGTGATAGCAGCAAGGTTCTTGACCAAACGGTTGTATGCCATCTGGGCTCCCTCGCTCAAGGGCTGGGCAAGCCGTTCCTGCTTACGGGCAATTGCACGTTCGATCATCTGCTGTCGTTCTTCAGACGTGAATACATAGTAGTGGGCAATCTGGCAAGTGACCCCACCGTTGTTTACTGTATTGGTCCTATTGGGTTTCATGTCAACATAGCTCAACAGCTCTTGCTGTCCACACAGCAGGGCTACGTTCCATCCACCAAAGAGGCTGCTTAGCTGGCTGCCGATCTTTCGATAGAGAGAGCGAAGATCCCCATCACTTTCCATCCTCAGCCCATAGGGAGGATCGGTGATGATGTAGCCATGGTCGGTTGGGACATCTTCCTTGGTAATGGTAAGGAAGTCCTGTATACGGAAGTCGATCAGGTGATCAACCTGGGCTAGCTCAGCGTTCTTTCTTGCAATAGCCACGGCCTTAGGATCATTATCCCATGCATAGATGGAAATCTTGCGATCCTTTGCCTTTTCAGCTCTCTCGACAGCTTCATCTACCACATCATCCCAGAGATCCGGGTCATGGAAGGGAAGGCTGAGGAAGTTGAACTTTCGGGCAGTTACCAACCCTGGGGCACGGTCACTTGCCCAGAGAGCGGCTTCGATGGCGAGCGTACCGCTTCCGGTGAAAGGATCAAGCAAGGTAGGAACAGTTTCTTCTGCCTCCAAGGCCTTCCTCCACTCTGAGCGGTAAAGCACTGATGCTGCAAGGTACTCTCCGAGGACTGCATCGGTCTGTGCGGCGCGGTAACCACGCTTATACAAACCACGGCCGGAGAAGTCTACATACCATGCGACTGCGTCTCCATCGATATGTACGTGGAACACCACATCGCTCTCTTCCTTGTCTACCATGGGCCGTTGGCCGTCAAATTTTTCCCTGATCCGGTCAACAATTGCGTCCTTGACGCGGATTGTTGCAAAGTGAGAATTTTTCAGGTATCGGCAGTTCTTCGTCGTCTCGGTAACCAAGAATGTCTGCTCAGGAGTGATCCAATCCTCCCAGGGTATCTGCAGTGATGCTTCATAGAGCTCATCAGCGTTCTGGATATCGTCATCCATGAACAAACCAAGGAGAACCCTTGTAGCGGTCCTCGACCAAAGGCAGAACCGGTAGGCTGCTGCAAGGTCTGCTGCGAACTCAACACCACCGCTGATACTGCGGATTTCGGTTGCACCAGCCCTACGGGCTTCCTCTTCAATTATGTCGTTCATGTATAAGGCTGAAGTGGCGAAGAAAATCATTTGGGTTCTCCCTCTGCGTCGCTGAACAAGTAATCTAGTTCAAATTTTTCGTAATGGTAGTGGGTATTGCAATTGACACAGACCAGCTCAAGCGGGAAAGGGCCATGCTCCAGGATATCCTGTTGCTCTGCCTTGTCCAGTTGCTTCAGGTACGTTTGGTATTGCTCGCGAGAACAGGGGCAAGAGAAGCCCAGGGGTTGTCTTGCCAGGTGCCTGAGTTCATAGCTCCCAAACTGCTCTTCTACATACTCCTTGATCGACATCCCCTCGGCGAGTTTCTTGCCGATGGATGGAAGAGCATAGGCCTGCTCTTGGAGTTTCTCGAGGACATGCTCTTCACACCCTGGCATTGCCTGCAGGAACAGGGCACCGCTACCGGTAACCTGTCCTTCTTTGTTGAAATTAATCGAGAGGCTGAAGAGGGTGGGGGTCTGCTCTGACTGATGGAAGTAGAGTGCAAGATCCTTGGCCAAATCGCCATAGGCCATCATGGTCTGTCCAGTGAAGGGGGTCTTGTGCCCCTCCAGCAACTTGGAGACTGAGATAAAGCCAGGTCCATAGAGTTCGTTCAGGTCCAAACTTTCCAGGGGTTTGTTAAGGGGGATTGGATTATGTTTCAGATATCCCCTTACTGCTCCTGCTGCCCAGGCCTCCGTGTACACACCTGCTATAGGACCTCCACACTCAATAGTCAACTGGATTCGGTCATTGCCTTTTACCGTACTGCTGAGAAGGCCTGCTGCAAGGTATGCCTGACCCAATACATAGGTCTCCAGGAGTCCCAGTTCATGGTTGGCTCGCATCTGATTGATAAGTGTGGTCGCTGAGATTGCAGTAACACGAACTTGGTCGTTATGCAAAAGGAACACCTCGCGCCCATCTTCAGGCAGGGAAGCGAGATGTTCACGTAAATTACTATCTTCTATCTTTTTCTTGATCATACGGATGCAGAGTAGTCAATGACCTTACTTTTTGCAAGAGCTTCGAACTCAGTTCCGCCGAGAACCTCTCGTTTGAGCAGCTCTTCTGTGATCGTGAGCAGAGCTTCCTTGTTCTTCTCCAGCTTTGTCTTGACCATCTCATATCGCTCCCCGACAATCCGGGCGGTCTCACTGTCGATATACTCCTGTGCTTTCTCACTGTATTCACGTGCACCCGAGATTCCTGCAATGCCACTATTGGTGGTAGGGAGGGTGATGTTCCTGTAGCGCTCGCTCATACCGAACTCCGTGATCATTCTCCTTACCATGTCACTTGCCCTGCTGATATCATTGCCTGCTCCAGTGGAAATCTCATTGTAGATGACCTCCTCGGCTGCCCGACCACCCAAGAGGGTGTCGATATTTCCCAAGAGTTCACTCTGGCTGAGCAGGAAGCGGTCTTCAGTCGGGTACTGCAAGGTGTAACCCAAGGCACCAAGTCCACGAGGGACGATGGATATCTTGCTTACCGGTTCAGCTCCCTCGGTCATGAAGGCGGTCAATGCGTGTCCCGTTTCATGGTAGGCTACTCTTTCCCGTTCCTTCTCATTGAGTAATCGGCTCTTTCGCTCAAGACCTGCCACCGACTTCTCGATTGCCTCCTCGAAGTCTTCTTGCATCACTACTTTTCGGTCCTGGCGTACAGCCATCAGGGCAGCCTCATTTGCAATGTTTGCAAGATCAGCACCGGCAAGGCCTGCAGCACCCTGGGCTATCTTCCTCAGGTCAACATCGTCGCCCAGTTTTATTTGCTTGGTATGGATCTTCAAGATTGCCAGCCTTCCTTCCAGGTCGGGCTTGTCGATCAGGACCTGTCGGTCAAAACGTCCTGGACGAAGGAGTGCAGGGTCAAGGATTTCCGGTCGGTTGGTCGCCGCAATGATGATCACTCCAGTGCGTGAGTCAAATCCATCCATCTCTACGAGCAACTGGTTGAGCGTCTGTTCCCTCTCATCGTTGCCTCCCATTCCTGCAGAAACGCGAGAGCGTCCGATGGCATCAATCTCATCAATGAAGATGATACAGGGGCTGTTTTCCCTTGCTTGCCTAAAGAGGTCTCTCACGCGTGCAGCTCCAACACCCACGAACATCTCCACGAAATCCGCTCCACTCATCTTGAAGAAAGGTGCTCCGGCCTCTCCGGCGACGGCCTTTGCGAGCAGGGTCTTACCGGTTCCAGGAGGTCCTACCAGGAGTACTCCCTTGGGGATCTTTCCTCCAATCTCCGTGTATTTCTCCGGTCGCTTCAGGAAATCCACCACCTCTTCCAGTTCATATTTGCTCTCATCGGCCCCAGCAACATCGGCGAAACGAACACCGGTGTCTCCCTCTGCAACAATCTTGGCCTTGTTCTGGTTGAAGGAAAGAACTCCTTGTCCTCCCTGTCCACCCATTTTTGAAAAGAGAAAGCGCCAGAAGAGAATGATGAAGACAAAGGGCAGTATATAAGAGAGGATGGATGAGAGTATGCTTGGTCTCTCTGGTGCGGTAGCATAGTACTCCACCCCATAATCATCCAAGAGAGGGATAAAGGAAGGATCATCTACCTTATACGTGCTGAAAGATTGCAGGTAGGTGCTGGCCTCCAGTCCTATCTGGGGATTTGTTGTATACGTTTGTAAGTCATTCACGGCCTGGTCCCTGGTGAATGGGTAGCCGATATACTGTTCCTCTTCTATGGCAACACGTTGTATGGTTCCGTCTTCCACCAAGGATTTGAACTGGTTGTAATCCACTGGGGTGACATTGCTCTGTCTGCTGACCATGTAGGTATTCAGTGCCATGAACACCAAAAGTATGATGAAGAAGTACCAGAAGGAGAAGGTAAACTTCTTTCCACCCCTTGGTTCCTTCTCTCCCAGATGTACACCTGGCTCAATATTCAATTTTTTCTTGAATTTTTCTTTCCAATCCTTATTGTCTTTACTCATGTTTCCTATTTCCTTGGTTGATGATGGCTATCTGGCCATCTGCAGTAAATATATCCCTACAATTGTCAATCGGCAACAAGCCCTATATAGTTAACGGTATATGGAAACGAAACAGGTTGTATTGATTACCGGTGGCGCAAAGCGTCTTGGACTTGCTATGGCCCAGCATCTGCTGGGGGAAGGGTATCGTGTGGTCATTCATTGCAACACAAGTTGTGGTGAAGCAAAAGCGTTGGGTGACGATTGCCGCACAGTTCAGGCAAACCTTACCAATAGGGAAGAACTACAGACAATCTTCTTGAAAGCAGTTGATTGCTTTGGCCAGGTTGACCATCTGATCAACAATGCATCAGTCTTTCCTTCAGCTTCCATCGACCAGACAACATTTGAGTTTTGGGATGAGTTGATGGCTCTTCACAACACGGCACCTTTTTTCCTTTCCAAGGCACTCTATTTACACCTGATTGAACGTGGGGCCACAGGGTCGGTCGTCAACATGGTCGATACCAAGATTGAGGCCCCCACTGCAAGCCGTAGTGCATATTATATCTCCAAGGGGGCCTTGTTGGCTCAGACCAAAACCTTGGCGGTATCCCTCGCGCCGACGCTACGCGTGAATGCCATCTCCCCTGGAGCAGTACTCAGTAATGGTGATGATACCTACTTTGCAAAGATGGCAGAACGACTCCCGCTCAAGCACACCGGCTCGGCCTCTGATATTGTACAGGCAGTAGCTTATTTACTCCGTGCTACTTTTGTTACAGGCATGGAACTCGCAGTCGACGGAGGACAGAGACTTTTGTAGTTTAGGTGAAGATGGGCCTATGGTACTTGCCCTTGATGTAATTCAATACGATAGTTAATGGTATTACTAATAGCTATAGAAGGAGTGCATATTCATGCATAATCGAAGAATACGAGGGATGGTTCTTTGCTTGGTTTTCATTGTTGGAACCACCTCCGCCTTCTCCCAGTCACTGGAGGATATTGTCTCCAGGGCACTTGGAGAGAGTACCCAGATGCAGGACTTGGAGATTACCAAGAACAACGCCCTATTGACCCAAAGCATTTCACAAGCAGAAGACGATGTAGGTATTACTGTCAGTAGCGGAGAGGTAAGTGCTACCTATGACCCTTCCACCAATGCTTATCAGTTCATGACTACTGGAATGGGGGCTTCCTTCTTGCTTCCAGATGATGGGGAGACTACCATCACCGTATCCACGGGTACGATGCGCTATCTGCCTGACGGGAGTGCCTTTGCCATCTCCCCCAAGGTTTCAGCGAGCCACACCATTACCTATGGCTATACCACCGATAATCGAGAAAGCCTTGCAAACAGGCAGACTGAAGTATTGGCTACCAGCTCCTATGAGAGCAGTAAGCTGACCTTTGCCAATACCATCTATAAACAGATCAGCAGCTTATTGGAGAATGAGAAGTCTATCAAGCAGACCGAAAAACAAATAGCAGACCTCCACCTAGACCTTGAACAGAATCTTTCGTTGAAGCTCATAAGGGAGGGAAGCCTTACCCATGAGACACAGAAGCAGGCAATAGCGTCCCAAGAGGCAACGCTCTCGGGTTTACAGGCCTCACGTGAGCTCTTACTGAGGCAGTACGCCACCTTAACCGGCTCCACATGGGAAGGTGTGGACTCAATTCCTGAACCGGTACTCGATTTCTCCAGCAATGAGGAAGGGAACAGCAATGTGCTTATGCAATCTCTTGCCCTTTCCATGGCAAAAGAGGACCTGGCGCTGAAGATGGCTGAGTTTGAGAACAAGAGTCTGAAACTGGGGGGATCTCTTAATCTGGGAGCCTCTAATAAGATTTCAGGAAATGAGACCATTACTCCTGGGATTTCTGCTACCTTGGCCGGCAAGCAGTTCTCCCTGACAGGCAAGGTGGAAGGAACGTATGATATCACTGCAAATGACTTCATTCCTCCTACCGTGAGTATCAGTGGATCATGGAGCAACAATCCTACCTCCACTACCGACTCTCTGACGGTACAGAAGTTGCAGAACGAGGTTTTGCTTGCTGAGATAGCGTATGCCAATGCCAAGAATGATTACAACCAGAGTGCAACTTCGCTTGAGAATAGGATAGCCTCCTGGAACCTCAGCTACATGTTGCTGGGCCAGACGATGGATTATCACCAACAAGTGTTGGAGCAGCAACAGGATCTGGCAGAGCGTGGCCTTGCTACTCAGAGCGAGGTGGATGATGCAGCCTTTACTGTGGAGATGGACGCCTATGACGTAGCTGTCACGCTCTTATCAGGCTTGCAATTAGAAAACGAAATTCGCATCTTGCAGATATAAGGGAGAAGCATTCCATGCAAAAGCAGTCCAATGAAATGAATACCGAGCACCAAGTAAGGAACCAGCTCAGACGGAAACTCCGTGTAAAACGGATCAAACGATTGACAACTACCTTCGTTGTATTGGCCCTGATTCTTTTCGGCCTCTTTCTCTACACCTTCTACAATGAAAACGGAAGAATGCCATGGGCAGAGGAAAAAGCACCGGTAAGTGCCATTAAGGAAGTTGAGGCAAAAGTATATGAGAGTACCTTCACCTCAACGATTGATCTCTCAGGGTATGTTGAACCAAATGACATCCAGAAAGTGATTCTCAGAGCAACTGGTACGGTAACCGATGTATTCGTGGAGGAAGGGGATGTGGTCAAGAAGGGCGATGTATTAATCGCCATCGATGATACCAGCCAGAAGTACGAAGTTGCAAATCTTGAAGCGGAACTGGAGAGAGCAAAACTGGTCGGAAGCGACCGTGAGGTTGAGCTGACCGAGCTGAGATTGCAATCGGCTCAGAATCGGCTGGACTACACCAAGGCATATGCAAATTTTGATGGGGTGGTGGCAGAGGTCAATGTCAGCCAAGGTGATTATTTTGATGCAGGTGCCAGTGCAATGACCATCATTGATCGCTCTGCTCTCAAGGCAACGGTTGAAATTGACGAGATCGATATGCAGTATGTACAGCTTGGGCAGAGAGCCACACTCTACTTTGATTCCTATCCATCATCGGCAGTGGAGGCGGAGGTTACCTATATCCCAATGCTTGGAAGATATACAAACCAAGGAATTGGGGTAATGGATGTGGAACTTACCATCTCTGATCCTCCGTCCCAGATTGCCCCAGGTTTCACCTTTGAAGGCTCGATTGCAAGTGAGGGAGAAACCACTTTGGTCCTGCTTCCCCAAAGTGCTGTGACAAGTAGCCGAGGTTCCAGCTATGTTACCAAGAAATTGGCGGATGGTAGTACTACAACCGTTGCTGTTACCGTAAAATACCTGGGGGAGGGAATCAGCCAGCTTCTCAGTGGAGACCTCAAGGTAGGGGATACCCTGATTATCAAGAAGACTGATACCAGCGCATCTGCTCTGGTCACCATGACAGGACCTGGTGGTGGCATGGGTGGAGGGCCAATGCGGTGATAGAGATGGAACAACATGTAATACACCTTGAGGACGTAAGGCGCTACTATGTCATGGGCGATTTCATCGTGAAAGCCCTTGACGGGGTGTCTCTGTCAATCAAGAAGGGAGAGTTTACCTCGATCATGGGACCCTCGGGAAGTGGAAAGTCAACCATGATGAATCTTATCGGTTGCCTCGATACTCCAACCAGTGGCCTGATCGACATTGATGGTGAGAATACTGCTGGCTTGAATGAAACTGAGTTGGCGTATATCAGAAACCGGAAAGTGGGTTTTGTTTTCCAGCAGTTCAACCTGTTGGGAAAGCTGACAGCCCTTGAGAATGTGGTAACCCCACTTCTCTATGCTGGCATGGGAGTACGTGAACGTAAGCAAAAGGCTGCTGATGCGCTAGAGCGGGTTGGTCTTGCAGACCGCATGTACCATCGTCCCAATGAACTCTCAGGTGGTCAGAAACAGCGGGTCGCAGTGGCTCGTGCCTTGGTAAATGACCCTACCATCCTGCTTGCAGATGAACCTACCGGTGCACTGGACAGCAAGACCGGAGGCCAGATCATGGAACTCTTTGAGGAGTTGAATGCTGAAGGCAGGACAGTCATTCTCGTTACCCACGATAGGGAGCTGGGAATGCGATGCCATCGACAGATACATCTGCGCGATGGAAAACTGGAGGAAGGGTATGCTGTTTGAGAACATAAAACTTGCATTCTCAGCAATGCGTGGCAGCAAGATGAGGACCGCCCTCTCCTTGTTGGGTATTGTTATCGGGGTAGCTTCGGTAGTAGCCATCTTGACCATTGGCCAGAGTGCATCAACAAGTATTACCGACAGCATCGCTGTAGGTGGCTTGGATATGATTACCGTATATCCATCCTATGCACAGCGCTCGAATGGTACCTTTGATGAGGAATTCAGCGATACCCTGCTTAGGGATATCGAGGGATTGACCACCGTACTCCCCCAAAACAACAGCAACGCCCAGATCCGCAGTGGACAGGAGACGGTCAATGCATCGGTTTCCGGGGTGCTCTCAAGCTATGGAGAAGTACTTAATCTGGAATATGCAGAGGGTGGTTTTTTCGAGTCCATGGACAATATCAATTATCGTCAGGTTATTGTGCTTGGTTCTGATATTGCTGAGGAGTTGTTTCCAGACCAGAGTGCCGTTGGCCAGTATGTAAGTGTGTTTCGAAACCAAGCAAAGAGTTATTTGGTGGTTGGAGTTCTCGAGAGCAAGGATGCTACCTTCAACCTATCCTATGATAACACGGTGTTTATTCCCTACAACACCTATGGACAGCGATTCACCCGGACCTCCGGAGTGGGTGCGTATGTCCTGAAAGTCCAGGACGGATATGATACCATTGAGGTCTCTGACAGGGTGACTGAATATCTAGATGGCATTGTGGGAAGTGATGGTTACAATATCTTCAGTCCAGCTAGTTTAGCCGATATGGCAAATGAGATTACTGGAACCTTCAGCGCGTTCTTGGCTGCTATTGCCGCCATCAGTCTCTTGGTTGGAGGGATTGGGATTATGAACATCATGCTGGTATCGGTTGCTGAACGTACCAAGGAGATTGGCATCCGCAAGGCTTTGGGAGCGAGCCCCAACGTCATTCGTGGGCAGTTTATCTGTGAAGCGCTCACGCTGACCATTATCGGTGGCTTATTGGGTATCTCACTGGGTGCCTTGATCAGTTACGGGGTGACCAATGTTATGGATTGGTCGTTGCATTTATCGTATACCTCGGTCATACTGGCGTTGGGTTTTTCCATGTTTGTCGGTGTCTTCTTTGGGTGGTATCCAGCAATGAAAGCCTCTCGTCTTGACCCGATAGATGCCCTTAATTACGAATAGGATTCTCAGGGGAGTATACGCTTGACTGTTAAGAAAACCAGGTGGATGATCGTTGATGGAAAGGAACCTTTCATCGTCATCACCTCACTCGCTTTTGCCTTCATTGTCTTGATTGCTCTGGTGATATTTCTCACCTCAGCCCTTCTTGACCGTGAAGAGTTGAGGATGCAGAGTGAGGCTGAACGGGCATTCAACTCGGTCTTTCTTGCTTTGCAGGATAGTACCAACAAGGCTTTGCAAGCCATGCAGGATGAGAATGTCTCTGGTATTGGTGTGTACAACTCCTTGGGAAGAAAGGTGCTGAGCCTGGGCAATGTCCCGATGACCATACCCTTGGACCGATTCGATTCTCGCGGTTCTCTGCCCAAGGACGGCTCGAATACGGGGACCGCAACCTTCAATAGAGAGACGGGGATGATAGAATACATCCGCTTCAGCCGTCTTACCATCCTCCTGGACACTGGCGAGCTTACCCTTACAGAGAATGGGTTGCTTCCAGCTCCCATTGACTTCCCTGATGTTCTGTATCTCCACTTTGATGGGCAGAACTATAACCACCGGGTAATGGTCATCATGGTTATCGGCATTGTCTCCAGCATGACATTGGTGGGCCTTTTCTTGTTGGTCCTCTCCATCTACCGGAACAACCGTCGTTATCGGGAGACTATTGCAAAGCAGGAGAGTCTGGTAAATCTTGGTCAAGCGGCAAGGACATTGACTCATGAGATCAAGAACCCGCTCAGTGCCATTACCATACAGCTTGCACTACTCAAGAAGACACTTCCTGCAAAACATGCCGGGGAACTGAAGCTCATTGAACAGGAGATCAGAAGGCTTACCCAGCTCACGAACAAAGTCAGTGATTTTCTTCGCAACCCATTGGGCAAGCCAGTTGTTGTTGATCTGAATGAGTTGTTCAACTCTTTGGTGATGCGGTTTGACAAACCCATTCGGTTCTCAAGTGGATCTCCTCAACAGATTGTCATTGATGTGGACAGGGCACGCTCAGTTTTTGAGAATCTCCTGAAGAATGCCGTTGAGAGCAGCAATACCCGCGATCCACAGGTAGAGGTACGAATAACCACCGATAAGCGGAATCTTGTCCATATCTATGTCATGGACCGTGGGGATGGTATAAGGGTTGAGGATTCAAAGAAGATTTTTGACCCCTTCTTCACCACAAAGATTCATGGCTCAGGGATTGGCCTTTCCATCAGCCAGCAGTTTGTGAAGGCAAGGGGAGGGAATATACGGCTCTATCCACGTGATGGGGGTGGTACGGTTGCAGAGGTGGTACTGCCTAAGTCCATCCATACGGCCAAATTGATGGGAGTAACGAGAAAATGAAGATCCTCATTGTTGACGATGAACCAAATATTAGGGATTTAATGCAGCAATACCTCAAACTCGACGGTATAGAAAGTGATTGTGCAGAGAATGGGCTCTCGGCACAACGCATGCTTCGAGAAGAGGCATATGATGCTGCTCTTGTCGATCTGAAGATGCCCGGGATGGATGGTCTCTCCCTGATCAGCTGGATCAGGGGAGAAGGGTTTCGTATGCCGATCATCATGGTCAGTGCCCATGGTGAGATTACCGATGCGGTCTCTGCCTTGAAAACCGGGGCCCAGGACTACATTGTAAAACCTTTCGATCCCGAGGAGTTGACCATCCGCTTGAAGAAACTTGTGGAAGCACAACACTTGAGGAACTTGGTTGAGAGTGAGACACGAAACAACCGTGAGGATGATAAGCAGATTTTCGTAGGTGAGAGTTCCTCGATCAAGAAAATCAAGGAAGTCATCACCAAGATCGGGGATACTACCTCAACAGTTCTCATAACCGGTGAGAGTGGGACAGGAAAAGAAGTAGTGGCTCGGGAGATTCATGCTTCCAGTCCGGTCAAGGGTGGTCCCTTTGTAGCTATCAATATTGGGGGAGTGCCTGAGAACTTGCTTGAAAGTGAACTCTTTGGTTACGAAAAGGGAGCCTTTACCGGTGCTGCAACACGCAAGACCGGAATGTTTGAACTGGCAAGTGGGGGAACCCTTTTCCTGGATGAGATCGGCGATATGCCGCTCGCTCTGCAGGTGAAGATACTCAGGGTCTTGCAAGACCGTAGGATAAGCCGCCTTGGTGGTACAGAGGCAATACCTATCAATGCAAGAATCATTGCGGCTACCAACAAGGATCTTGAACAACAGGTCAGGGAAGGGGTGTTTCGTGAGGACTTGTTCTATCGGCTTAATGTGGTTCGCATCGTTATACCACCACTGAGGGAGCGCAGGGAAGATATCCCCTTGCTTGCCGCAGGAATTCTCAGGCGGTTCAACCGTCAGATGGGCCACAAGGTAACCGGTTTCTCTGCAGATGCATTGCAACTGCTTTGCGAGCATGACTTCTTCGGGAACGTCAGGGAGCTGGAGAATATTCTCGAGCGAGCTGTGATTTTTACCAGTGGAGAAGAGATCCAGTGCGATGACCTTGATCTGAGGGGATCTGTCTCCCTCCATACACAGGCCAAGGATGAGCCTTCATCAACACCAACAGAGGCAAAGAGTCTCAAGGATGTAGAAGTTGACGCAATCATCAGGGCCCTCCATCGTTGGGAGGGAAACCGCACACGAGCAGCCCAAGAGCTTGGCATAAGCCGTAGGACCCTGATCAACAAGATAGCTGAATATGATTTGAATTTATAAGGAGCTTCACCAGTGAGTGCATTACCTACCTGGGATTTGGATCCCATCTATCCTGGCTGTACCAGCAAGGAATTTCAACATGACCTACAATGGGTGGTCACTGCTTCTAGAGAGCTTGAGGCAAGCTTTGTAGATACCAAAAAGGATTTGAAAGAATTATTATCTACGTATGAGCTAATCCTTGATTACCTGGAGAACCTCGATGCCTACAGTGCTGCATGCCTAACGACCGATACTGCGAATGAGGAGTTCATGAAGGCTGTTTCCCAGACTGAGGAAGCTTCTTTGGTGGTCCAACATATGCAGGTTGCTTTTCTCAACTTTCTTGCCACCAGAGCAGAGGAAATAGCCCAGCGAAGTGGGGAAGGTGGGGATCTTGAAGCTTACCGATTCCCGCTGAATGAACTCTTGGAAGAACAGCGCCATCTGATGAGCGAGGAGATGGAAGATCTTGCCAGTGACCTTGCCCGCAGTGGTACTGATGCCTTTTCCCGTTTACAGGAAGCATTGAGCAGCAGTGTTTACACTACCTGGGATGAGCAAACCGAGAAAACCGTAATCCAACTGAGAAATGAAGCCTTCAATGCTGATAGGAGTATCCGAAAAAAAGCATTCGAGAAAGAGCTGGAGATATGGAAGGCCTATGAGGTTGCCTTTGCCTCGAGTCTGAACGGAGTGAAGGGAACCACGATAACCTTGGATGCGAGGAGAGGCTATCCTTCCCCGCTTGACCGTTCCCTTATGCAGTCACGAATTGATCGCCCTATCCTTGATGCGCTGATCTCCACCATTGAAAAGAACCTGCCCATGTTCAGGGGATACCTACAGAACAAGGCCAAGGCACTGGGGTTGAAGAGCTGTGCATTCTATGACCTGTTTGCTCCGGTGGGCAAGGAAGAACAACACTTCAGCTATGAGGAGGCTCATGCATTCATCGTCCAGCAGTTCAGTTCCTTTGACCCTGAGATGGGATCCTTTGCTGACCAGGCATTCAAGAATCGATGGATTGATAGCGAGAGTAGGAAGGGTAAGGTCGGGGGAGCCTACGATACGGCTTTCCCACTGGCAAAGCAGAGTAGGATCCTCTCAAACTTTGACTTCTCCTATAACGGGGTGTCCACCCTTGCCCATGAACTGGGCCATGCCTGGCATGACCATGTGGTATTGCAGAAAAGCAATCTTCTACGTTCCTATCCGATGACCTTGGCAGAGACTGCTTCCATCTTCAGCGAGTTCCTTGTCTTCCAGGGAGCACTGGAGGAGAGCAGTAAAGAGGGAAGACTTGCACTCATCGAACACTTCCTGCAGGATGTCACGCAGGTGTGTGTCGATATCTTGAGCCGGTTTTATTTTGAGAGCGCGGTATTCAGTAGACGGAAAGAGGGAGACTTGAGCGCAAGTGCATATTCAGCCCTGATGGAAGATGCCCAGAAGAGGACATATGGGGATGGCCTGTGCGTCTACCATCCATACATGTGGGCGGTGAAAGGGCACTACTACTCGTCAGATTTCTCCTTCTATAACTATCCGTATGCGTTTGGACAGCTGTTTGCCTTGGGACTCTGGGCTCAAAGCAAACAAACAGGTACGGATTTTCCTGCTTCCTACAAGGAATTGCTTGGAGCAACCGGTAGTCTGCCTGCCTCCGAGGTGGCTGGATTGGCCGGGATTGATCTTTCTGATGTCTCTTTCTGGCAGGAAGCGATGGATGTCATTGCCTCCTATGCAAAGGAATTTGCCGATGGCTTATCAGATTGAGAAGCTTATCCAGGGAGGAGCAGGTCTTACAACCAGTGAGGAAGGAAAACGGATCCTTGTCATGGATGTGCTCCCTGGTGAGTTGGTCGAGCTAGGGGACTTCCAGGAGAAGGCAGGGTATATCCGCTCAACCCTGCAAACCATCCTCCATGCAAGTGAGGAGAGGATTACCCCTCCATGTCCCTACTGGGGAGTGTGTGGGGGTTGTGATTTCCAGTACGCAAAGGATGAATCTCAGGGGATTCTAAAGGAAGGCATTGTCCTCGATAACATCAAAAGGCTTGGAGGGATTGACTCAGCTTCTTTCTCTACAGAAAGTCTTGAGACAGGCCCCGCTTGGGGGTACCGGAACAGGGTACGCTTCCATGTGGATATTGCTGGGCGCAAGGTAGGATTCCTTGGGCGAAAAAGCAAGTCCTTGGTACCTATTGATCACTGTCCTATACTCTCTGAGAAGCTCAATGCACTGCTTGCGAACCCGGAGCGACTGTTCAAGGCTGCCAGAAGCCTGATGTTCTCGAACAAGGGGGGAAGAAGCGGATACATTGAGGTTCCTGCTTTCAGTGGTGATGATGATGTCTCCTTGCTTGATGAAGTGGTCAAGACCACGGTGGGGGGGCATACCTTCTTTGTTACTGCATCGGTGTTCTTCCAGTCCAATAAGTACTTGCTTCCTGCTCTCACGAGCTATGTAGCCTCCCACGCAGTGGGGGATACCGTTATGGATCTCTATAGTGGAGTAGGAACTTTCAGTGCATTTTTACAACAACCAGGAAGACGTGTAATTGCAGTTGAGCGGCAGAGAGATTGTCTCTCCCTCGCCAATCGCCATACTCCTGATTGTGAGTTCTATAGTGAGCCGGTTGAGCGTTGGGCCAAGGAGATGAAAGGTTCTGTGGATACGGTTGTGGTCGATCCTCCCAGGGTTGGCCTTGATGCCTCACTCCCTTCCCTGATCGCTTCCTGGAAGAGCCAACGTATTATCTATGTCTCATGCAACAGTGTTACTCTGGGACGAGACTTGCAACGATTTGCCTCTGAGGGCTACACTCTTACCCAGGTGAAGGTGTTCGACCTCTATCCTCAGACGTTTCATAGTGAAGTCGTTGCTATCCTTGACCGGTAGGGAGAAAAGACCATGAAAGACGGGTTTGTCAAATGTGCAGTTGCCTCGGCCTCCGTTCGTGTAGCGGATCCCATTCATAATACAGCATCCATTGTTGCGCTTATGCGTTCAGCAGTAGAGAGGGAAGTTCGGCTTCTCGTGCTACCTGAGCTGGTAACTACTGCCTACACCTGCGCCGATCTTTTCCTTCAGAAGTCCTTACAGAACGGAGCTGTTGATGCAATAGCCAATGTGGTGGAAGAGAGCAGTAATAGTGACCTTCTGGTGGTCTTTGGCTCTCTTGTTCCACTCCATGGACGCTTGTACAACTGTGCCGTAGTAGTCCAGGGTGGACGCATTCTTGGCATGGTCCCCAAGCAACATCTGCCAAACTATCTTGAGTTCTATGAGAAGCGTTGGTTCCGTGTTCCCTCGGATGAGAATATTGAAATAGAGTTTCTTGGTCAGCGTACCTACTTCGGTACACGCTTACTCTTTACCTGTACAAACCTTCCCGAGTTGGTGGTTGCCTGTGAAGTATGTGAAGACCTTTGGGTCCCACGCTCTCCCAGTACTGATCATGCGGTTGCTGGTGCAACGGTCATTACCAACTGTTCTGCAAGTGATGAGTTGGTCGGAAAGGAAGAGTATCGCCGTTCTCTTGTGGAGACCCAGAGTGCTCGATTGCTCTGTGCATATCTTTACAGCGATGCAGGTGAGGGTGAGTCCACTACCGATCTTGTGTTCTCTCCCCATAACCTGATTTATGAGGATGGTCATAAGCTTGCTGAAGAGAGTGGGGTGAGTGATTCACTCCTTGTAACAGAGATAGATGTCCAGAAACTTGCCTTGGAGAGAATCCGTAGGCAGAGTTTTGGCTACGATGACAATGCTTATCAACGCATACCATTTGCCCTTGAGGAGCGCGGCTGCTCATTGACTAGGAAGTTTGATAGGAATCCGTTTGTTCCCTCCGATGAGCAGACGAGGGCTGCACGTTGTGAAAAGATTCTGACCTTGCAGTCCCTTGGATTGAAGAAACGACTCGAGCACACGAATGCGAAACGGGTAATCGTGGGGCTGTCAGGAGGGTTGGACTCTACCTTGGCCTTGCTTGTCTGTGTAAGGGCTTTCGATGCCCTCAATCTTCCCAGGAGTGGGATTCTTGCCGTGACCATGCCAGGCTTCGGCACCACCAAGCGTACCAAGGGGAATGCCACCAAGCTCGCCAAAGCGCTTGGCGTGGAATTATTGACCATCTCCATCTCGAAGGCAGTAGGGCAACACTTCAAGGATATTGGTCATGACCCTGCTGTTACCGATGTCACCTATGAGAATAGCCAGGCACGTGAGCGTACCCAGGTCCTAATGGATCTTGCCAATAAGAGGGGTGGGTTGGTTATTGGAACGGGAGACCTCTCTGAGCTTGCTCTTGGTTGGGCAACGTACAACGGAGACCATATGTCGATGTACGGGGTGAATGCCTCAGTTCCGAAGACCTTGGTCAGACATCTGGTTGCCTACATTGCCATGATCAGCGAGCCTTCATTGAAGAAAGTATTGCTGGATGTTGTGGATACACCGGTTAGTCCTGAGCTGCTTCCTGCAAAGGGCGATGGAACGATCAGCCAGGTGACCGAAGATCTTGTGGGACCATATGAACTCCATGATTTCTTTCTTTACCAAGTGGTTCGATTTGGATACAGTCCCGCAAAGGTGTACAGGTTGGCCAAGTATGCGTTTGCCGATATCTATGAACCAGATTTCATCCTTGGCTGGTTGAAAACATTCTATCGGCGGTTCTTCAGTCAACAATTCAAGCGATCCTGTCTCCCTGATGGTCCGAAAATTGGATCGGTCTCCCTTTCTCCCCGTGGGGATTGGAGGATGAGTAGTGATTCCTCTGTGGCTCTCTGGCAACAAGAGTTGGAAACGCTAGCAGAGTAATATAAGAACCAAATAAAAAATTGCTTTTCTTTTGTAGCTTCTTTGCCCTGTAGCTGTTATACAGGTGAGGAGTTGCTAAACTGTATGCGCAAAAGTTCACTTATTCTCATTTTCATCATGATCCTCATGGTTCCTTCCGCTATCGGTGCAAGGAGCTTACTCAATGTAAGCCTTGGCTTCGGTGCCACCTACTCACCTGAAGAAGCAGGTGATATTTCCCTTGGATTCCAGGATCCAGATAATTGGATGTTCTCAGGGGAGTTGAGTGCACGTCTCGCATTCCTGCAAGGCCAGGCCATGGTCTATCCCATAACCTGTAGCGATGATGCACAGGGAGTCCTTCTGATTGGAATGGGTTCGGTGAGTCTGCCCGTTCTTGGTTCGGTACTTGCCCTGGAGTTCGGCGCTGGCCCCAGTGTTACCTATATGCCGACCTCCTCAAGCAGTTCCCGTTCCTTCTATGAACTTGCAAATGGAGAACGTGCTGATGCTGAGGAAAAAACCTTTACAGAGGCAATGTTCGAAAGTCCGGTCTTTCTTCAGATCGGGTTGGGCTCTGAAGTTGGTCCTGTGGGAATCAGGGCCAGATGGTTGATGGAAAGTAGTGCAACATTGGGTTCAGTGTTCAACTCAAATCAGTGGTGGGGCATATTTGCTGTGGATAAGGCCTCCCTCTCCCTTGCGCTGGCACTGAAAATGTTCTAAATTTAGTACGCAATAAGTAATGTGTCATAAGTAATGACAAAAGGGGTTATGAAATGAAGAAAAAAAGCATGGTATTACTGCTCATCGTATGTGTGATGCTACCTACAGCACTGAGTGCTGCTGTTGTTGATCTTAGTTTGGGTGCTACTGCGCAGTACAACCAGACGCTTGGTAGTATCAAAGCGGATATTGATGATAATGACTTTGACGGCATGGGTGATTTCAAGAACTACACCTTGGGTGCTGATCTTCGTGTGAAGCTACTCATTGCTGAAGTGGATGTGGTTGGGACCTTTGGAACCTATGTGGATTCATCAATGAATGAATATACCGAGATTTCCGCTCTCACCACAGCTGGTGTCTCGATGGATCTTCTGGGAATTGCCCGCCTCGGCTTTGGCATGGGCCCACGCTTTCGCGTGCTCATTGATGATGCAGGGAAAGCTCAGATAATTGCAGAAACAGGTACTGTTGAATCCGTGGATGATTTTGGTGAGGCCTTTATCAACTCACCGGTCGCTTATCGAGCTACCGTTGACTTTAATCTGGGCAATATAATGCTCGGCTTGAACTACACCCTGGATACTGAATATACTTTCAAGAATGCCGCCGAAGTGAACAAACTGTTTAGCGGAGATCTTGACGATGGCAAGGTTGGTGTTTCTCTCTTGTTCTCACTTTTCTAAGAGTACCTATGTATATTACCCACAGGCCCGGAGAAATCCGGGCCTGTGTTGCTTTTCGCCTTTGTCCAAGTATGGTAGAGTAGTCAGAGGAGAATCACCATGGCAAGAAGAGGGTTTTTTCACGCATTTCTGTCAGCTGTAATTGCTGCAATATTGAGCTTTTTTGTGATGTATTTCTTTATTCCCAGCATGGGAATGCAGTTTCTTGGTGTCAGCTTTGCCCTTCGTGAAGGATCGGTCAATGCCCAGGTGCTGGATGTAATCAGCGAACAGGCACAAGGCAACCCAGATTTCTCGAGGGATTCGTTTGCACGATTGCAGGAACTCCTTTCCAGCCCTGAGGTCCGAGAGCAACTGAAGGATGCTGCAAAGGATGGACAACAAGCCCTTGAATCTGCAGTGAAACAAGTAACGGAACGTGCCCAATGATTCCATTTGAAGTAATCTTTCTCGGCACAGGAACAAGCCATGGTGTTCCTGTTATTGGTTGTAAATGCCCTGTCTGTACTTCCAGCGACCCTCGGGATAAACGTTTTCGCTCCAGTATCCTCATCAGGAGTGGGGATCACTCCCTCTTGGTGGATACCACCCCGGAGTTCCGCTTGCAAGCGCTCAGAGCGGATATTTCTCATCTTGATGCAGTGCTGTATACCCATGACCATGCAGATCATTTTAATGGAATTGATGACCTGAGGGTCTTCTGTAAGGATCAAGTGTTGCCTGTATACTGTCAGGATGCAGTAAAGCATGCAATAACTGATCGCTTTCCCTATGTGCTTACCGGGAGTACAATCGCAGGTGGGGTGCCTCATCTCCAGCTCAATACCATGAAGGCATATGAAGCGATTGAGATTGGACCCTTCACGGTGATACCCATTCCCATTCTGCACGGCAAACGGGAGATTTTTGCATTCAGGATTGGAGACTTTGCCTATGCAACCGACTGTAGTGAAGTACCGCCTGAGAGTCTTCCCTACTTTAAAGGACTCGATACCCTTGTTGTGGGTGCCTTGCGATATTGGCCGCATCCAACTCACTACAGTGTATTCGAGGCAAAGGCTTTTGTAGAATTTGTTGGCGCGAAGCGTGCCTATTTCACCCATCTCAGCCATAATGTGAGCCACCAAAAGCTGGAAGATGAACTCCCATCTCATATCCATGTGGCTTATGATACGCTCTCGTTAACCATAGGGGGATACCATGGATGAACTGTTTTCCAGTCAGGATTTTGATCAAGAGAAGTTGCAAAAGGAGGCAAAGGATAGGCCCCTTTCCGTACCACCTAAGCAAGAAGAAAAAAAGAGGGAGTCGACAACACTCAGCGATCGAAAGAAATTGTATATTATTGATGGCTATGGCCTGATCTACCGCTCCTACTACGGGTTTTTCAGAAATCCAATGCAGGATACCCAGGGCAACAACATATCTGCAGTATATGGATTCTTTTCCACGGTCTTGAAGTTGATACGTGAATACTCACCAGACTATCTGGTAGTTGCGATGGACGGCAAGGAGAAGACGTTTCGCCATATAATGTATGAACCCTATAAAGCAACCAGGGATGCCGCACCAGAGGACCTCCATACTCAGGTCCCCATTATCAACAACATCCTTAAGGCCTTGAAGATTCCATCCATCACAATGGAGGGGTATGAGGCCGATGACATTATCGCCACCTTGAGCGAGGAGGCGACCCGACATGGAATTGACACTATCATGTTTACCGGCGACAAGGACTTGCTCCAATTGGTGGATGAACACACCTTTGCCTTGAGACCAGCAAAGAAGAATGAAAAATTCTATCAATTGATGGGAGACAATGAAGTAGAGGCGATGCTTGGGATAAAACCCTCCCAGATAGTCGATTACCTCTCCCTGTTGGGGGACTCTTCGGATAATATCCCAGGGGTAAAGGGAATCGGGGAGAAAGGGGCTGCAAAGCTCTTGCAGCAATTTGGTACCCTTGACGGCATCTATGAACATATTAAGTTGGTTGCTCCCGGCTTACAGAAGAAGTTGTTGGAAGGAAAGGAGAACGCGCATCTAAGCAAGAGTCTGGTCGTTCTCAGGCGTGACTTATTCAATGTCGAAACCTTCGATACTGATCAGTACTTGGTCAAGGATGTAGACTATGAGGCAGCCATTCCCCTGTTCCAGGAGATTGGGATGCGGACCATACTCAAGGAACTTGGACGGGCCTCGGGAGGGGATGCCTCCTCGTTTCTTCCTGAAAAACCTGTGAAGAAAGCCTCCAAGAACGGTTCTTATGAGGCCGTGACAACTGTAAAAGCACTTGCTGAGTTGCTTGCATCATATGAGAAGGCAGGTAAACCAGTAGCATTCGATCTTGAGACAACCAGCATTGATGAGATGGTTGCAGATGTTATTGGTTTTTCATTCACCAATGAGGCAGAGAAAGCCTACTATGTTCCCTTGGTGCATGAGGGAAAGGAACTCCTGCCAGTCGATGAGGTGCGTGACTTACTTGCCGACTATCTCGGGAGTGGGAAACTCTCGCTTATCGGGCAGAATTTCAAGTACGACTACAAAGTATTGGTGCGTTGGGGAGTGGTTCCCAAACGTGTTGTCTTCGATACCATGGTTGCAGCATGGTTGTTGGATAGTACCTCGGTATTCAATATGGACTATCTTGCAGAGAAGTACCTGGAACATAAGACGGTCCGCTACAGCGATATTGTACCAAAAGGAAAATTACTGAGTGATATCCCCTTGGACCAGGTGGTGTTCTATGGTGCAGAGGATGCTGATGTGACCTTCCGCCTCTATGAGGTATTCCTGGAACTACTCAAGGCAAGAGGCTTGCTTGATTTGCTCAATGACATTGAAATGCCCTTGCTCCTGATCATTGCAAACATGGAGCTTGCGGGTATTTACTTGGAGAGAAGTCGAATAGAGCCTCTCTCCGAGGAGTTTGAGAAGCGCATTGATGTCATCAAGGAGGAGATATTCTCCATCTGTGGGCATAGCTTCAATCTGAACTCCCCACAGCAATTGCAGGAAGTGCTTTTTGTAGAGCGTGAGATTCCTACCGGTGCCAAGACCCGCTCAGGATTTTCCACTGCAACTGAAGTACTGGAGCCTTTGCAGGAGACCTACCGCGAAGTTGCCTTGATCTTGCAATACCGGATGCTCAATAAGCTCAAGAGTACCTATATCGACAAGCTTCCCCTTCAGATCAATGCTGAAACCGGTAGGATTCACCCTTCATTCAGCCAGACAGGGACTGAAACAGGAAGACTCTCATGCAAAGACCCCAATCTACAGAATATTCCTGTGAGGACCGAAGAGGGGAGAAGAATCCGTTCTGCGTTCATTCCAAAGAAAGGGTATCGATTCCTCTCTGCTGACTACTCACAGATTGAGCTTGTGGTATTGGCGCATATGGCGGATGACCCGGGACTCAAGAGAGCCTTTGAAGAGGGTGTGGACGTGCATCGTTCTACCGCGAGCTTGATCTTCGATGTTCCACTCGATGAGGTCTCTTCCGATCAACGCCGTATTGCCAAGACGATCAACTTCGGTGTCATGTATGGTATGGGAACCCATAGCCTGGCGAAGGACCTTAAGATATCACACAGCGAAGCAAAGCAGTTCATCGATCAATATTTCCAACGTTATAGTGGGGTCCAGTCCTTTGTTGAGACTACAAGGAGCCGTGCAGAGAAGGATGGCTATGTAAGGACCTTGCTTGGGCATGTGAGAACCATCACCGAGATCAACAGCAGGAGTGCCGTCGAGCGTGCGAAAGCGCAGCGTATCGCGGTAAATACTGTTATCCAGGGGACAGCGGCTGATATCATGAAGCTTGCAATGCTCCGTGTGTCTGCCTCCATCAAGGAAAAAGGACTCAAGGCCACCTTGTTGCTGCAGATTCATGATGAACTGGTATTTGAAGTACCTGAAGATGAGGTGGAAGAGACAAAACACGTAGTACGGGAGGCTCTGGAAGGAGCTGCCAAGCTCAGTATCCCGCTCAAGACCAGCATTGAGGTTGGGGACAACTGGGGAGATATACACTGATGATGGTTATCGGGTTGACCGGTAGGGCATGTGCCGGCAAGGATCAGTATGCTGAGGTGTTTGCTTCTTTTGGATGCGATGTAGTCGACGTGGATTCCCTGGGTCATGATGCACTTGAAGAGAGCAAGGATGAACTCAGGCAGGTCTTCGGAAAAACAATCGTGATCGACGGGAAGGTCGACAGGAAAGCCCTCGGGTCAATAGTGTTCAGCAATCCACAAAAGCTGAGGGAGCTCGAGTCGATAACCCATCCAAAGATGGTTGAAACGTGTAAACGTCTAATCAGGGAGGCAAGAGAGGAGCAAAAGCCAGCACTTATTCTCAATGCTGCGCTCCTTAAGCGAATGGGCTTGGAGTCTCTCTGTGACCATATATTGTTTATCAAGGCACCGTTGCTGTTACGGTTTTTTCGATGTAGAGGGAGAGAAGGGCTATCCTTCAAACGATTTCTTGAACGAGAGAGAGCACAGTTGGATATTGTTCCAGAGACCGATGTGCAAGGCTTGGATGTGGTGGTATTGGGTAATCACCGCTCAAAGACGGTAATTCATCGACAAGTCATAACCTATTGTGATACCATAGGATTACGAATTTCATCCCAGCGATGAAATCTTTTCCATACGAGGGTTCGAAATGAAAAAATCTGTCCTGATCAATTTGCTGGTCATTACCATTGTTGTTACTACATTCGTATTTGTCGGAATGTGGTATCTTCGCCCAGGCGTGCCCAATGAAATTCTCCAGCAAGCAAAAGATAGGCAGTTGCAACCCTTGATGGAGGTAACTCCCCCGGTTAGAAAACCCACAGTCGAGGAAGTCTCAGAGGCTGAGACCTTGGCAAGGGAGCTGTTGCCCCGGCTGCAAGAGCAACTTGAGCCGGTATTGAAAGACTCCATCGCTGCACAAATCCTGGAAGACGAAACACTTCTTAGTTCCCTCGCAGGGCGATTGGAGGAGATGGTACTTCCGTCCCTCAGTGAGAAACTTGGGGCTGATCAAGAAGCCTATCAGGGAGTACTTCAGAGTGAGCTTGAAGCGTATGTTGAAAAGAATTTGGCAGAGCTGAGAGCACAAGCGGTTGATCTGCAGACAACCATCGAGGGAAGTGTCGCCATGCAGTTGGAGATGATGAGAGAGGAGTTGACCAAGGAAGTGGATGAGTATGTCCCTCAGTTGGTTGACCGTATGATTCCCCAGGTTGTCGCACAAATTGTCAGCCAGCTCGAGGCAAACAAGGAGACCTATATAGCGGAATTGCAGGCTTCTCTACCCAGCCCTGGTCTGAGTGAGGAGGAGGCTGTTGCACTCTATGACAGGTATCGTAGTGACATGGTCATGGATTTGGCCCCAACGCTTCTTGATTCCATGGAAGAACCGGTGAGAAAGGCTGTGCAGGATTATCTGGTTGAAATGAAATTCATCCCACCTGTGCCCAAGATTCCCACTCCAAAAATTTCAATCCAGGTGGATGAACCAGTAGTGGCCGAAGAAGCTGCTGTGGTTGTAGAAACAGAAGTGGTTGAAGAAAGAGCCCCAGCAATAGAGCCTGAAGTGGCCGAAAAAGCTGCTCCAGTAGCAGAGCCTGCAGCAGTGGAGGTAATTGCACCGGTAACAGAACCTGAAGTGGTAGAACCAGCTACTCCTCTAAAAAAGGGAGAAGAACCCATTCTTGTTCCTACCTTCGAAGAGAAGGAAGAGGTGGTATTCATGGAGCCGGAGGTGTATGAATCACAGCGTCAGGATATCCGCACAAAAGCTATTCAAGATGTCCTTGATCGGATAGCTCCTCTCTGATTGGGTCAGGATAGGTCCTGATTACTCCCTCTGCATTCCTGAATATCCATTCACCTTGTTCGTTTTTCCCTAGTAGATAATTCCTGCCCAGAGGGACCTTCCCACCACCTTCGGGAAGGTCTATTGCATACACAGGCATGGCAAGACCTGAAAGACGCTGTCTCAGTTGCTCTTCCAGGTGAAGCCCCTTCTCGATGGGGACACGAAAGTGAGCGGTTCCTTCAACAAGGTCTCCCTGAAAGAGGTAATAGGGTTTGATCCTTTTGGAAACCAAGCGATTGCAAAGCTCAACAAGCACCTCTACATCATCATTTACCCCTCTTAGCAATACTGTCTGATTCATTGCCGGAATACCCGCATCAACAAAGCGGTCTATCGCTTCAATTGCCTGAGGGGTGAGTTCCCTCGGATGATTGAACTGACACATGAGGTAGAATGGGGCACTCCGGAACTGCTTCAGCATGGCGATCAGGGAGTCTGTGATCCTTGCAGGATAGGAGGCTGGCATCCTCGTACAGAGTCGGATTACAAGGTCGGGGCGCTTGCCTCTGAACGCTTCTATCATGGACTGTAAACGGGAATCGGAGAGGGTGAGCACATCACCTCCGGTAAAGAGTATCTCTGTCACTTCCTGGTGATTTGCCACATAAGTTGCTGCCTCAATAATCTGGGTTTCACTTGCAGGACCCTGGAAAGTCCCCGTGAAGCGGCGACGGAAACAGTGCCTGCAATACAGAGGACAGATATCAGTGGTTAGGAAGGCGACCCTGCTCTTATACCGATGAATGAGTCGCTCTTGAACGCTGTACCTGACTTCCTCCAAAGGGTCTGTACTCCCCTTGGGCTCGGAAATCTGTTCCTCTCTTGTGGGAACTACCTGGCGCCTGAGTGGATCATCTGGATCTTCTGGGTTGATCAGGGAGAGAAAGTAGGTAGGTATCTTCATAGGGAGAGAAGAGCTCATGTGTTCATCAAAGGCGATCTCTTCCTCAGTGAGGGAGAGATACTGTTCCAGAGCTTCTTTTGTAGTGACTACTGCCATATCATCGGGAGTTTGCATGAGGATGGTGTACCGTAAACGAGTGATTTCGTCCAGAGCCAAGGAAAGCCTACCTCCCTTTTGGAAATGTATGGTACACTTATTGCAATCGGAGCGTAACAAGGAGTCTTTCGATGGCCAAAACACAAAAAAAGGGGTTGAAGGGGTACTACACCACCACCTTTCTGATCGGTCTTGGATTTTTTACCATGGGACTGATGGACCCTCTCTATGATACGTATGTCCCTATCTTTCTTGCCCGTTTTGTTGAGTCCAAGGCCCTGATCGGGTCGATCATGACCTTCGATAATATTCTGGCCATATTCCTGATTCCTGTCTTCAGTGCCATCAGCGACAGGACCCATACAAGGATAGGACGAAGGATGCCGTTTATCGTCATCTGTCTCCCCGTTACAGCGGTTGCCTTTGGCTTGATACCCTTCTCAGCCTTGAACAGCCTTTGGCTGCTTATCCTGCTGGTGTTCATACTCAACCTGTTCAAACAGGCGGTTCGGGGACCTGTCGTTGCACTCATGCCCGATATGATACCCGGAAATCTTCGTAGCGAAGCCAACGGTGTAATCAATACCATGGGAGGCATTGCCACCATCGTAGGAACAGTCGGACTTGCACGGTTGATGGATATCCCGATCAATCTTCCCGGTCGTGGACCCACCACCGAAATACTGGCGTTCCCCATCTCCTCTATTCTTGTAATCATCGCCGTACTGCTTCTCTTCTTCTTTGTAAAGGAGAGAAAGGCAACTGCGTCTGAGCAAAGCGAAAAAAAGGAACCAATCCTTCACTCCCTGAAGGTCATCTTCAAGGAGCAGGACAAGAGTGCTCTCTTTATTTTGCTCTCATTACTGTTTTGGTTTATTGGGTACCAAGGGATCCTTCCCTTTGTTGGCTTGTACTCCAAGGATATCCTGAGAACCAGCAGTGGCACTGCAAGCCTGGCTGCCGGTATGGTGGGCATCGCATATGCTCTCTTCGCTATTCCTTCAGGAATTGTGGCACACCGGGTAGGAAGGAAGAAAACGATTCGTCTCTCCTTGGCAATTCTGGTTATCTTACTTGCAGGGGTCTTCCTGCATGATCCACTCACCAGTGGGATGAGTGATGCATTCCGTCAATATACCTTCTGGGCTCTGCTTTTCGGCTTTGGGATATTTTGGGTGTCGGTGGTTACCAACAGCTTCCCGATGCTCTGGCAGATGTCCACCTATCAGACGGTGGGTATTTATACAGGCCTATACTATTTCTTCAGCCAGCTCGCGTCGATCATCAGTCCCCCGATTACCGGAGCCTTTATCGACTTATTCGGATTCAGGGCGATATTCCTCTATGGTTCAGCTTCCATGCTGATTGCATTCTTCCTGATGGGCCATGTTAAGAGGGGTGAGCCCTCTGATGATGGAAAGAGTGAGATCCTAGAAACCAATACCAAGGTGGGAGAGTAGGATCTTTCCTCCGATGAGGATAAGGACAATCCCACCCAGAATTCCCGCTTTGCTCTGCAGGCGATTCCCAAAGTGGTTTCCGATGATGATGGCAAGCAGAGAGAGGAAAAATGTGATAATGCCGATCAAGGAGATGGAGAGGATGATATCGGTGTTCAGAAATGCTAGGGTGATCCCAACTGCCAGGGCATCGATACTGGTTGCGATGGAAAGCAGTAATAGTTCTTTGAGATCAATCTGATCCACTGTCTCCACGGGGCAGGTGGGGTCTTCTGTAATGGAATCATAGAGCATTTTTACTCCAATGATGGAGAGGAGGATGAACGCAATCCAATGATCGACAGGGGTAATGAATCGTTCAAACTGATGACCGAGTGCCCATCCAATGAGCGGCATTCCTGCTTGGAAGAATCCGAAGGAGAATGAAATGAGGATTCCCTGGGACCAATTGATTCTACGCATCCTGAGTCCTTTGCATAAGGATACAGCAAACGCATCCATAGCAAGGCCTACAGAGAGTATGAGCAATTCTACAATTCCCAAAACAGGGTCCTCCAATAATTCATGAAGCTGAGTATAGGAGGTTTTTGCATGAAACTCAAGATTGAGAAAAAACCTTAAATGTTGGATTTCCAACATACTGATCTGATTGGTTTTTATACGATGTATGTACTATGAGACATAGAACGAATCAATAAAGGAGTTGTGATTGCGATGATTAAGAATTTCAAACCATCTGAAGTGATGAGTTTTGCAGACCAGGTTACCTATCAGGAAGGACAGGTCGTGAGCAAGACCCTTGCACAAGACAAACATCACAGCCTTACCCTTTTTGCTTTCGAGAAAGGGGAGGAGATCAGCACTCATGCAAGTAGCGGGGATGCTCTGGTCATTGCCCTTGACGGCGAAGGACTGGTGACCATTGATGGTCAGGAGTTCAAACTGGGAAAAGGGGATTCAATTCTGATGCCGAGTGATCTACCGCATGCAATATATGCTCCAGAACGTTTCAAGATGTTTCTGGTAGTCAGTTTTTAACTTTATAAGGAGAAATCAAATGGACAACAAGATGTTCTGTTTCCAATGTCAGGAAACCGCCCGCAATTTCGGATGTACGCAAGTAGGGGTATGTGGCAAACAGCCAGAGACAGCAAACCTGCAGGATCTTTTAATCTATGTAACCAAAGGGCTGAGCCAAGTTGCAACCAGACTCCGCGGGGAGAACAAGTCGGTCAGTAAGGATATCAACCACATTGTCACCTACAATCTTTTCACCACCATTACCAATGCAAACTTTGACGATGAAAAGGTAACCGAGAGAATTCTCCTTACCATCGAGGCAAAGAAGGGTTTACTTGCAGAACTTTCCAGTAAGGAAGGGTTGAGTGAAGCCGCTCTCTATGACAACACCGATACTGCTTCCTATGAAGAGTTTTCCAAGACTGTTGGTGTACTTGCTGAGAGTAATGAAGATGTCCGCTCCTTGAAGGAGTTGATCATCTATGGCTTGAAGGGAGTGAGCGCTTATACCAAGCATGCAAACAACCTGATCAAGGAAAATGAAGAGCTTGATGCCTTCATCCAGAGTGCCCTGAATGACCTGCTTGAAGAGAAGAGTGTTGATGAGCTTGTTGCCCTTACCCTGAAGACAGGGGAATGGGGTGTTGCAGGCATGGCACTGCTCGATGGAGCAAATACCGGCACCTATGGTAACCCTGAGATGACAAAGGTAAAGATTGGTGTTGGCAAGAACCCTGGCATCCTTATCAGCGGTCACGACCTCAGGGACCTCGAGATGTTGCTTGAGCAGACCCAGGGTACTGGTGTTGATGTATACACTCACTCTGAGATGCTTCCTGCCCACTACTATCCCGCATTCAAGAAGTATCCTAACTTCTATGGCAACTATGGTAACGCATGGTGGATGCAGAAGAAGGAGTTTGAATCCTTCAACGGTCCCATCTTGATGACCACCAACTGTATCGTACCTCCAGCCGAATCATACAAGAGCCGTCTCTATACCACCGGAGCAACCGGGTTCCCTGGCTGCAAGCATATTGAAGGTGGCATTGGGGATAAGAAGGACTTCAGTGAAATCATTGAACTTGCCAAGACCTGTCCTGCCCCAACTGAGATTGAATCAGGAGAGATCATCGGTGGATTTGCCCATGAGCAGGTCTTCGCTCTTGCTGACCAGGTAGTGGATGCAGTGAAGAGTGGTGCGATCAAGAAGTTCGTGGTCATGGGTGGTTGTGATGGCCGCTCAAAGAGCAGGGATTACTACACGGAGTTTGCAAAGAATCTGCCCAAGGATACGGTAATCCTGACTGCAGGGTGTGCAAAGTATCGCTATAATAAGCTGAACCTTGGTGATATCGGTGGAATTCCCCGCGTCCTTGATGCTGGTCAGTGCAACGACTCCTACTCCTTGGCACTTATTGCCTTGAAGTTGAAGGAAGTCTTTGGCTTGGATGACATTAATGATCTTCCCATCGCCTACAACATTGCCTGGTATGAGCAGAAAGCTGTTATTGTACTGCTTGCCTTGCTTTACCTTGGTGTGAAGAACATCCACCTCGGGCCTACATTGCCTGCATTCCTTTCACCGAATGTAGCCAGCGTATTGGTTGAGAACTTCGGGATTGCCGGAATCTCATCCGTTGAGGATGACCTTGCAGAATTAATCGGCTAATGAGCTGGTCTAGGTTATTGAAGGGAGCTTCCAGAGAGAGGCTCCCTTCGCTTTGTGCATATCCAAACAAAGGCTGCCTCTCTTTGGAGAAAGGCAGCCATGTTGCAAAGCGATTGATGAAGTACTAGAAGTACCAGCGAAGTGCAGCCCAGGCCATGGAGTTATCCTGGTAGACTCCGAAAGTACCCTCTTCATCACCAACAAATAACTCCACGCCGCCTTCAAGCAAGACTCCATCTCCAAAGTTATAGGAGAGGGATGGCCTTATCAGGGCATTGGCAGGTTCTAGTTCCACATAGGTGAAGAGTTTTGCAGTCAGGCGTTCATCAAGGAATGTATCCTGAACCCTGAAGGTGAGGGTGTGGGCAAACTCCTTGATGGGTCTCATCTGACTCACCAATGAATCATTATGGTCATGGGTGTAGGTAAGCAGATACTGACTCGACCACTGGGCTCCAAGCATATTCCAATCCAGTCCCACTAACGTCTGTATCTGGTTATGGTACTCGATTGAGATGGGTGGATTACTTGTGGTATCAACGCTATTCAACGGTTTTTCGAGAGCTAGAGCAGCCTCTCCCCTGAGCACCACACTTCCCAGGGTTGTATTGAAGCTACCTCCAACAAATCCGTACCGCTCATAACCTTGAGATATTTCTCTTGAGGTCGGAGTAGGAGCAGTTACCCCTGTAACCAAGGGTTCATCGGTGAACACATATCCTACGTTTACCTTCCAGCTTATGGTATTTCCAAACCTACCCAACGAGAGGAATGCCTCACTATTTTCCAGGCTGGACTCTGGCATACTGGGATCATTGATCGTAGCAGTAACTGTTGGAGGAAACGGCATGGAAGGGGTCTGTGCCCACATTGAATCCTGGGAAGGAAGCGTGGATGGGATAAAATGCGTCACCCAGATTCCCTGCAGGGTGTAATCTCCTGCATAATAATCGATCTTGATGGCCGGAACTGCCTTACGGATCTCCGTAAAGTCAGCAAGGATGAAGGACCTCATATCCCTCGGGCTAACCAGGTCGGTAATGAATGCTCCCTCAGCTTCACCCCAGATGACCTTCTGCTTACCGACCCTGAGGTCTGCATCCTGCAGATAGAAATCGAAGTAGGCTTCCTGAAGATTTAATTCAACACCTTCGTTGGGTGTGCTGTACGCTACCGGGTGCAGGGTGAGTTTTCCCAGGTCCCCATAGTAGTCATACTTAAGGTCAGCTGTTATCTCATGCACTGGCATGTCAGCTTGGTCAAATCGAAGGGTGGCATAGTCTCTAACCATGCCGCTGAATACCCCGTCCCCGGCTACTGCCGGTGACAGGACTGCAATGAGTAAAATACTTGCTA
This sequence comes from uncultured Sphaerochaeta sp., assembly GCF_963677075.1. Classification (NCBI taxonomy): domain Bacteria; kingdom Pseudomonadati; phylum Spirochaetota; class Spirochaetia; order Spirochaetales; family Sphaerochaetaceae; genus Sphaerochaeta; species uncultured Sphaerochaeta sp. Next base: position 1,517,496 of record NZ_OY781873.1, read on the forward strand.
GTATGATGTTTTTCCGCTTCATTACTTATCTCCTTGGTCCAATTTTCATCTGTCGTTCACTAAAGAAGCTGTCATTAAAGTCCTGATTGAATTCAACCTCTTCCATTTGAATCCTGGTGGAGGTGTTCTCCTCAAGGTTTCTCATCGTCATATCAGTGATGACATAGATGCCATCAATTGCTTTATATTCGTCGATAGTGAGTGTCTTTGCGAGCGTTCCATCGGGGAGATAGAACTCTTTTTTCAGGCCGAACCACTCTCCATCTACAACCCACGAGAGAGTTCTTGGATAGTCCTCATCACCTTTTGCTATACTCTCTACAACCAGGGTCGAAACCCCGTTCACCGTCTCTTTCCTCAAAACTGTGTGGCTGTCCAGTTCAGGATGTCGGCTTCCCATATCATCGTAGGTAAAGTCAGAACCCATGAACGAGTCGTTCTTGCTGTCACTTGCGATACGCTTCACTCTCCTGAGCGCTGGCAGGTAGATGTACTGGTCATCACTTCTGCCATCCTCATAACTGAAGCTGAGGAAGCTGGTATTTCTTACATCACTGGGGGAGAGGAAGAACATAAGCTTGCTCTCAACCCCATTCTTATCCATTCGGTACTGGGCAATTGTTCGTTCCCTGACCGATCCTCTTGCATTGGTAATGGTCATGATCAGATTGGCACTCATGGTATCCCCGCTATCACGGTTATAGACTTCCCACATTACCTCGCTGCCACTAGGGGTGGCTGCGCTCACGGTAAGTAAGGCGAACGTCAAGAGCAGTGCAAGCACACTGATTCGTTTGGTTGTACGTGTGTTCATAAGTAACTCCTTCTATTGTTATCGTATGCGTTTTGGAAGAAACACATGTTTTTTCTCGAGGTAGTGCACAAGCACCACCAGTATGGTAAGCGTGCCCAAGGCACTGGTTGCCATGTTCAGGACGATGAGAGCACCAACCTGCCTGTTGGGAGGGAATACGCTGAACATCAGGATTGCAAAACCACCCATTACGGCGATTGCATTGAAGATGATTGCCCTCCCTGTATGCCTCAGTGTCGATCTCGTGGCTTGTTCAAGTGAAGATCCCCCGAGGCGTTCATTTGTATAGTGCTCCAGGAAATGGATGGCATAGTCCACCCCAATACCGATGGCAATGCTGGTTATCAAGGCAGTTGCGCTGCTGAGCGGGATTCCAAGCAGTCCCATTACTCCAAAGTTCACGATAGCCGTGATGGCAATGGGAACGGTTCCCACGATGCCGATAGACAGATTCCTGAACAAGAGAGCCAGAAGAATGATGATAATTACAAAGCTTAGGGCCAAGCTGATAATCTGTCCTTCCAGCAAGAGTTCGCTGAATATGAAGGCCTTGTATCCACTGCCGGCATACGTCACTTCAATTTCATGTTCGGCGAAGACTGGGCGATAGGAATCGACCACAGCAAGGATATCCTTGAGAACAGCAGAGCTGTCACTCTTCAACTGAACAGTAATATTTGCACTGGTATACTCGTAGTCGACGACCTTTTCCAAGGATTCGGGATCACCGGAGAATTCGTAGAGCAGGAGATACTGACTTACCAGTTCCTGGGAGTCCGGGATGCTGTAACTTCCCTCCTCATGTTCCATCATTACTTGGTTCATCTGCTTGATGAAAGTTGCAAGGGAGAGGGTATTTCCTACAATTGGATCTTTCTCGATATCATCCTGCATGGAATCCATCGCCTGCAGTACCTCTGGGTGCTTGAACAGATCTGTCTCGTCCCCGCTTAGGATGATATTCAGGGTGGAGGTACCTCCAAACTTGCTGTTTACGAATTGGTCGGTCTTTGCGATCGTACTGTCTTCCTCAAAGTTTGCCAGGAAGCTTGTATCAATCCATACCATGCTTGTTCCCCAGATTCCGATGATCAGCACTGCAAGGGAGATGAAAACAACCATCCTCGGACGACGTAGCAGGAGTGCTTGGAGCTTGTCCGACAGAGTCCCTTTTCCCTGTTGTATCTCAAGATCAGCCTTCGCTCTCTTGTACTTGGGTTTGCCCAGAAGGTAGAGGGAAGCTGGGAAAAGCAACAAGGCAAGCAACATCTCAGAGAGGACACCGATGGCTGCAAACAACCCAAAATACCGGACAGGAAGTACCTGGCTGCTCATCAGGGCAACAAATCCGATAGCTGTGGTTATTGCGGTCATGATAATCGGCCTTACCATCTGTTTCAGGGAATGGGTAGCCAGTTCTCCTTTGGAAAGGTCAGGGTAGGAGAGCATCAGGTGGTGAATGGTATTGTGCATATGAATACCATAGGCAACCCCGATGGCGATCAACATGACAGGAATCATGGTATCAACGGCATAGATGGGTATGTTCAACAAGGTCATCAAACCAAAGGAGACCAGTGTCCCGAAAAGCACAATGACCATATTCAGTACTGTATCGCGCAGTGAACGCAACAAGAGATAGAGCAGGATGATCATGGTGATGATGACCAAGGGGAACATGATCGCCATGTCCTTTGGTCCGAGCTCTGCTAGAGCCCCTTCAACCACTGGGCGTCCTGCAACCATGAGGTTCTCAGGTCCTTCCCACTGCCCAGCCCATATCTGCAGTGTCTCTGCCTCTATGTCACTGTTCAGTTCAGCAATGATCAGTGTAGCCGTCCCATCCTTACTGACATTCCTCCCATAGATCATGGGGTTGGCTTCTACCTCGGCCTGCATCTGTGAGATTGCCGACTCGCTCGTTTTCCCAGAGTAGAATGGTTCAACCTCAAGGAATCCATCATCACTCTTGATGTTGTCTGCAGTCGTGAGACTGGTTACGGATTCCACTGCATCGAACTCTTCCTGGAGTGATACCGTGATGGCATCAATCTTCTGGATGGTACCAGGGTTGTAGATGCCCTCAGGGTGTTCAACTACGATGAGTATTGCATCCTTGATCCCAAAAAGGCTCTCTGCCTCATCACTGGACACAAAGGCCGGGTGGGTCTTTGGCATATACTCATCAAGGTCTGTCTCCAGTACTGCATTGTTTGCAATCGAGATGACAAAGATAGCTGATAGAACCAATACCGCGATCAAGAGAAGAAATGGGCGTTTAGCAAATGATGTGAAAAATCGCATATATCCTCCGATAGTTAACGTTTACTTACATATAATTAAAAAAATTGTCCTTTTTATGAGTTTGAACTGTAAAGCTATTGCAAAGAGAAGAGCGTACTTAGGCTAGCGGTGATAGGTCCTGCCTGTTCACTTAGTTTTGATGGTTCATCCTGCATATGCCAACGCGAGACATAGAGGCGGATGGTACCGAAGGTGATCATTGCAAGCTCAACAGGGTTTATATCATTCCTGCACCGCTTCTCTGCAATGGCCTCTGCATAGAATGCAGAGAGTCTCTTCAGGTTTCCCTGTAGCAATGCATCCAATTGTGGCTTGAGTTGGATATCAACATTGAATGTCTCCTCAGCGAACAGCATAAGGGTAAATGCTGCATTATGTTCCAAAAGTGTGAACAAGTCATGTACAAACTTGGTGAGCGCTTCCCTGTAGGAATCTTTTGATGCGAGCAATGTAGCGAACTGTGGCGTAAGTAAGCTATCAAGATGTACAAGGATTGCTTGCAATAACTCATGTTTGCTTGCAAAATGCCGGTATACAGCTGCTTCGCTGACACCGATGGCGGATGCCACATTCCGGATGGTCAGCTTCTGGATACCATCATTGGCTGTTACGCGGATTGCTGCTTCAACCAATTCAATTTGTCGTTTTGTCTGCATCGGTCCCTCCAAAGTAAGTTAACGATTACTAACGTATACAAAGTTCTCTCCTTTGGCAAGAGGATTGTAGGTTTTTTTTCAAGCTTTGTTTGCATTCACTTGCAACCTCACCATTTCAACACGATACTAAAGGCATGGAGGGATCAAGCCATATGAAACACGTGTCATCAATGGATGCAGCTAAAACTATCGTTGAACGGTATCTTGCTTCACATGAAGGTGGCCAATATACTTGGCGACCGTTTGTGAAAAAAGGTATCTACCGAAGAGAAGATTACCGCTACCATGCAGACTTACAGAGTTTGCTTCCCTCAGCTCCGCTTGGTTCCTACAGCTATATCTGGGGAGTGTACCCCAGCACAGGAGAGACTACGCTTCGCTTCGCACTCATACCCTATGGTCCGGTCAAAATATATGTGAATGGTGCCTTGGTGGGGGAGAGTGATATATTCAGTGAACGGTATCGAAGCAAACAGATATTCGAACTCCCAATGAAAAAAGGCCTCAATGATTTGGTCCTGCTCTGTGAAAATACCAGTGGTGGGTTTGGCTGTGAGTTCGGTACGTGGGTTGGTAAACTGGATTATTATTTCCTTATGCCCTCCCTCTACAGTGAAATGGAAGGGTTGTGTTACTCAGTTGCCCAAGAAACGCATCTGGACAGTCTTACCTTGGAGTCCTTGCATTCTTTGGATTGGTATCCTGAACGTCCTGAATTACTTGGGGAATCGGTAGATCTTACCAGTATTTTTCCCGATGCAAAGGAAGGCCAATGTGCGGTATTGGCAACCTCCTTTACCTTGGAGGAGGACCTTTGGTGTACCTTCAGGAGCAATGCCCGGCTTTTTCTTGATGAGCTTCCTGTGGAGGGATCCCTGGAATTGAAAGCAGGTCGGCATACCCTCCTGCTCCATGCAAGGATTGAGAGTCCACTCACCTTGGAGGTTCTTAATGCAAAGACCAATGATGTGATAGAGGTCTCAAATCCAGTCCTCCCTGGATCGTATCCCTATCGCTATCTGATAGCTGGTCCGTTTGATGCACTTCCTGATGTATACTCACTTCAATACACCAAGCCATTTTCTACAGCAAACGGAGATGATTTCTGGCACCTTGAAGGGGAAGATACCTACCTACGGATGTATAATGACAATCCTCTGTTTGGGCATTGGAACTATCCTCTCGGAGTCACCCTCTATGGCCTGGTGGAAACAGAGCGGATGCTATCCTCCTCTGATCCTTCCCTGGCATACCGCATTGCACAGTATCTGGAGAACCATATACAAGCCAGTCTTGACTCCTACGCGTATGCAATGTGGGATAAGGATCATCTTGGAGGCAGTACTGCTGTCCATCATCTTATGACAAGCCTGGACAGTCTTGATGACTGTGGGTCCTTTGCATCAACGGTCCTCGAAGTAGGCAAGGATCATGAGCTTCATGGATTTGAGGAGATCATAGAGGTGGTTCGCACCTATATAAGCAAGATCCAGCCCCGCCTGAGCGATGGTACGTTCTTGCGCACCGGCCTTATGCATGAGTTCCATGAGAATACCATGTGGGTCGATGACCTGTATATGTCAGTCCCTTTCCTCATCCGCTACAGCCTCTATGCAAAGGATGACTCCTACCTGGAAGACGCCATCAACCAATTCTTCGGGTTTGCTAAATATCTCTATATGGAAGATAAGGGATTGATGAGCCATGTCTATGATTTTGAACGCAATATTGCCACAGGCATTCCCTGGGGTCGGGGAAATGGATGGGCATTGTTCAGCCTCTCCGAACTGCTGATGGTGTTGCCTGAAAACCATCCAAAACGGAAGAAACTGCTCACGTTTTTCCAGTCGCTCAGCCAGGGGTTCATTCGTCATCAGGATGAGGAGGGAATGTTCCATCAGGTGTTGGACATGAAATCTTCCTACCAGGAAAGCTCCTGTACGGCGATGGCAGCCTGTGCCTTCTCAAGGGGGGTGCGCGGTGGGTGGTATGAGAACCCAGAACCGTACCGGGAAGGATGTTTGAAGGCCTGTGAGGGACTCAAGAAAATGGCCATCGATGGGGATGGCCATGTACATGGGGTATGCCGTGGTTCGGAGTTCTCCTGTTCGCGCCACTACTATGCCGAGCAGTTGCTCCCCCGCCTGGATGATACCCATGGAATAGGTATCATCCTCCTCGCTCTCTGTGAAGGGGAGAAACTTGCTTAACCCTTCAAGCCGGTTGTAGCCAATCCCTGTACGATATACTTCTGGAAAATCAGGAAGATGATCAGGACAGGGAGGAGGCTGAGGGTTCCCATGGCAAAGATGGCTGACCAGTCAGTAGATGTCTGCGGGTCGCTGAACATCCTGAGTGCCAAAGAAACGGTGAAGAGCCTTGGCTTGTTCAAGAAGAGCAGTGGTCCAAGGAAGTCATCCCATCTCCAGTAGAAGCTGAAGATCGTACTGGTGATTACCGCAGGCTTGATCAGGGGGAACAGAATCCTTGAGTAGATCATGAAACGATTGCACCCATCTATCTTTGCCGAGTCATCAAGCTCATAGGGAATTTGCCGGATGAACTGCACCATGAGGAAGATGAAGAAGGGGAGTCCTGCAAATTGGGGAATGATCAGGGGTTTGAACGAGTTGATCCAACCAATCTTGTGAAAAATGATGAACTGGGGAACCATGACCACCTGGTAGGGAATCATCATGGTCAGGAACATGCAGGCATACCAGAATGACCTGCCCCTGAACGGTACCCTGGCAAAGCCATAGGCAACCAAACTGGAAGCGATCACCGCTCCAAAGGTGGAGAGAATCGTATAGTAGAAAGAGTTTTTGAAGAAAGTCGTGAAGGTAATCGTATTGTTGAACCTCCACCCCCTGATATAGTGCTCCAAGCTCAGGGATTCTGGCATCAGGGAACTGGAACCAAAGATTTCAGCATTGGTCTTGAATGAGTTGGAAATCATCCAGAGAATCGGATAGAGCATCAGGAATCCAAGGAGGATGACAATGATGTGGAAAACTGTCTGGCCGAGAAGATATTTTGTTTTTCGGTTCAACATCTTATTTACCCTCCTTTGATTCATAGAAGACCCAATTGTTTGACGTCTTGAATACAATGCCTGTCATGACACCGATTATCAGCACAAGGACCCAGGCGAGAGCACTTCCATAGCCCATATCGTAGTACTTGAATGCCCTTTGGTAGAGATAGAGTGCATACACCAAGGTAGAATTGAGGGGGTCTCCTGATCCTCCTGATACCACAAAGGCTTGGGTAAAGACCGTGAATCCATTGATCAACTGCATGACAAGGTTGAAGAAGATGACCGGGGTAATCTGGGGAACGGTAATATGAGTGAATTTCTTGAGGGGGTTTGCCCCATCGATGGAAGCAGCTTCATAGAGTTCCTTGGGAATCTGTCTGAGTCCAGCAAGGAAGATCAGCATGGAGGAGCCAAACTGCCACGCAGCAAGCAATATCAAAGTCCAGATTGCTGTTGAGGGGTCTCCTATCCAGGATATGTCAGTGATGATCCCGATTTTTGCCAATGCAGCATTGAGTGCTCCATCAGCCATGAAGAGTCTTCTCCACATGACCGCGATGGCAATTGAACCACCAACCAGGGAAGGTACGTAGTATATTGCCTGGTACACCCTGATTGCACGGGTGCCACGGTTGAACAGCATGGCAACAAAAAATGCAAAGAGCAGGCGTAGCGGTACCGAAACGAATGCATAGAAGAAGGTAACCTTCAGAGACTGCCAGAAGAGTTCATCACCGAGCATCCTCCTGAAATTTTCCAGCCCATTGAACATCGGCTCACCGAGTATGTCATATTCGGTGAAGGAGTAGTAGAGGGAGAAAAGGATCGGGATAATGGAAAAGGCTATGAACCCCAGCAGCCATGGGCTGATAAAGGCATAGCCGGATAGATCGTCTAAAAACGCTCGCCTGCGAGATGTGAGTTGCTTCATGGATGCTCCTTCCGGCTATGGAGGAAGACCCGCAGGAGCAGGTCTTCCCCATAGTGTACCGTTGTGCTTACTTCAGAATTTCGTTTCCTCTGCTCATGATCTTGGCAACCCCTTCATCAAGGGATACACGCTTCATGAGTATCTCTTGGGTAACATCACGTACCATCTTGAGGAACTCACCGCTGCCTGCCGGATCGGGAGCGTCAATCGGACCTGCGTTCTTGGAAGCAAGACTGATGTAATCGAAAATCTGCTTGTTGATCGGGTCAACCATTGTTGACATGTGCTCACGTACATCATCAGGAATGGGAACTCCGCGTTCGCCCATCAACATGTCATTAACTTCGATGTTGTTGACAAAGAAGTTAAGGAACTTAGCAGCAAGTTCTGGATTCTCAGCGGAAGCTGGGATACTGAAGAACATGGAAGGCTTGAGGAATGTTCCCTTTGCCTTTGCGTTTTTAATGTTGGGAAGCAGGGCAATCTCAAGTGGACGCTGTGCTGCAGCCTGGGTGGATACAAACTGGTTGGACCAGATGAATTCAACCCAAGTCTCACCCTTGGCAATGGCTCCTTCCTCAGGGCTTACGGTCACAAAAGCAGTTTCCGGCTTGATGAGGGCACCTGCATCGAGGAGTCTGAGCTGGATTGCATAGAACTCACGCAGAGCTGCAGGATCGGTAAAACCGAGACCGGTTTCGCCATAGGTGGATGCTCCAGTCTGACGAATCATGTTGTCGAAACCAACCTTCGGATCAGTGGTGAAGAACGGGATTGTCTGTACACCGGTCTTCTGGTACACCTGCAGGGCGATACGTTCAAAGTCTGCCCAGGTCCAGGTTGCACTGTTGATCTGTGAGATGCCTGCCTTCTTGAGAACTGCAGGGTCATAGGTAAGACATACAGCGTTGGTGCCCAAGCTGATGCCATACAATTTTCCATCAACCCTACCACCGGTAAGGAAAGAGTCATTGATCTTGGAGAGGTCGATGATTCCCTTATCAACATACGGGGTAAGGTCAGCGAGCTGATTCCTCTCTACCCACTGGAGCATGTACGCATAGTCATGCTGCATAAGGTCAGGAAGGCTTCCTGCGGCTGCCTGGGTGTTCATCTTGTCCCAATAGCCACTCCAACCGGTTGTCTCGGTTTCAATGGTGACACCTGGGTTCTTGGCTTCGAACATCTCAACGGCCTTGTAGGTGCGTTCATCGCGGGTAGGGTTGCCCCACCAAGCGAGTCGCATCGTGTTTGAATCAGTTTCCTCGGCCGCTGCTTGGGCAAAGAGGACACCCGGCAACAACATGAGGATCACCATGGCGGTGATGAGAACGTTTCTTGCTTTCATACAAATCACTCCTTTTGTTCGTGTTTTCTATAGTGTACGGGCTCGCGTGCAAGATGTCAAAAACTTACTGTAAGCAGTTTTAAACAAAGAAGATAATAGGTATGTATTGTCCAAGAATATGTCTGAATTGGACAGAATAGTCCAAATAAAACCCCCAAGAAATTCCTGGGGGCTTATGGGTAAGGGTTAGGTCAGCTGTTGACCCGCTCGATATACTCTTTTGTTTCAGTATTGATGCGGATCTTCTCACCCTGCTTGATGAAAATCGGGACACGGACTTTTAGTCCGGTTTCTGTGGTTACGTACTTGGTTGCACCCTGGACGGTGTCACCCTTTACTGCTTCCTCAGCCTCTGCTACCAGATAGACCACTTTCGGGGGAAGCTGGATGTCGAGCATCTGCTCTTCCCAGAATGTGCACCGGTAGGTTTCCCCGTCCTTCATAAGGAACTCATAGTCTGGGAATGTGGTCATCGGTACTTCGATCTGCTCGAAGGTGTCAGTCAACATAAGATGGAAATGCTCTCCATCATTGTACAGATACTGACAGTCACGATCCATTACCGTGATGTCTTCAGCGTTATCCTGGGTCTTCATCGTTTCACTCAAGGTCTGGCCTGTTGAGGGGCTCTTCATCTTCAGTCGTACGAAGGCGGAGCCTTTGCCGGGATTTACGAACTCTCGGTCAACGACCACAAAGGGTTGTCCTTTGATCAATAAGGCGGTTCCCTTATCGATTTGGCCTGCTTTAATCATGTGTATTACCTCGTATTGTTACAAATTACGCGTATCGCCATTCCTCAGCATATCAGAAAGCGGAAAAAGAATCACCCCCTGCAGACTCCTTTTATCCATAAGCAACATCAACAGGCGATCAAGGCCCATGGCTACCCCTGAACACTGGGGCATGGATGCAAAGGTATGGGCAAGAGAGGGGTCGGTATCAGGGATGACAGAGCCACTGTCCATCCTGTTTTCCACCAGCTTTGCATACTCACTCTGGTAGTAGGCAGAGATGGTGTTTTCACTTCTCTCTTCGTCATAACAGTTGGCGATTTCCACACCTCTGATGTACAGTTCCCACCTTCGTCGGTAAAGGCCGTCAGCCTTTGCAAGGCAGGCAATCTGCCTTGGATACTGCTCCAGTACCAAGGGGCAGTCTTGGGGAAGGTTTGGCTCAACGAAGGTCAGGAAAATCCTGTTGAATGTGTCCTCCCAGCTTTCCGGCCCAGGGGGGAGAGAAAGACCGAGTCTCTGTGCTTCCTTGGCAAGCGAGCTTTGTCGCTGGTTGAGTTTCAGGTCAATCCCCGCATAGGTGAGCATTGCCTCTTCAACACTCATTCTTCTGAAGGGAGGCCTCAGGTCCTGTGGACTGTCCTCACTCAGCAGTGAGGCGACAAGATCTTCAGTGAGGGTGATGGAGTCCTGTTCATCTGCACCTATGGTGTAATATTCAAGCATTGAGAACTCGATATTGTGGATATTTCCCAGTTGTTCACTGTTCCTGAAGCAATGGCTGATCTGGTAGATACTGCCGATTCCCTCCGCGATAAGCTGCTTCATGAAAATCTCGGGTGAAGGAACCAGGTAGAGATCCTTGGAGGGTAGAAAGGGGTTCTCAAACCGTGTGGAAAAGTTCTCGATGGTAGCTTCAGGTATCAGAGTGGGACTGAGTATGGGGGTGTCGACTTCCGTGTAGGAACGTTCGTCAAAAAAGGTGCGGATAGCCCTATTCATCCTGCTCCTTTGCTGTGCTGCTGTTTTCATGGGTGTATCATAGCCAGAGGGCCGCTTGTGTTGCAAGCATACCATGCAAAACAGTATACTCACTCCTATGAGAGAGTATGTAACCGACGATATCATCTATGCCCTTGCCACGCCATGGGCACAGAGCGCGTTAGCGGTCATAAGGGTCAGTGGGGAAGGGTGCAAAGCACTGCTTGCAACTCGTTTTTCCCGACCTAAAGCCTTAAAAGAAGCTGGTAATGCCACTTTGGTGCATGGGTACCTGCAGGATGAAGCAGGAAGAAAACTTGATGAGGTTGTTGCCGCCATTTATACGGAAGGACACGGGTATACGCTGGAGGAAGCTATTGAGTTTTCTTGTCATGGCTCTCTTGCTGTGATCAAGGAAATACTGGCACTGTTTTCCCGACTGGGTATGCGTAGTGCAGAAGGTGGTGAATTCACCTTCCGTGCATTCTTGCACGGTCGGTTGGATCTGACCCAGGCAGAAGCTGTGCAGGAGCTGGTGGTGAGCCAGAGTGAACGCTCCAGGGCTCTTGCCCTGGGACGGCTTGAAGGGAGCTTGAAGGAACGTATCAGTTCCCTGAAGCAACAATTGATGCAGGTCATGGCTGCTGTCGAGGTACAACTCGACTATGCGGAGGATGAGCTGGATGCATTTGTGTTTCCCCGTGCCCAGCTCGTTGATTTGATAACCCAACTCCACCATCTCTCTGAGACGTACCAGGTAGGAAAGCTCTACAAGAGTGGGGCCAGGATTGTGCTTGCCGGTTCTACCAATGCAGGGAAAGAGCTCTCTCTGTTCAATTTGCTGCTGAAGCAGGAGCGTTCGATAGTCAGCCCTGTAAAGGGAACCACCCGTGATTATATAGAAGCCGACCTGTCGATCGAGGGTATCCCGATTCGCCTGTACGATACAGCGGGACTCAGGGAGAGCTCTGACAGTATTGAGAGTGAAGGCATTAAACGAACAGAACGCCTTATTGGGCAGGCAGACTTGGTGGTATTTCTTGTTGACAGCACCATGATGGGGCATGTACCTGAAGAGGATGAACGGACCTTGGTGGTCTACAACAAGAGTGATCTTGCAAGGCCACCCAAAGGGAAACTTGCTATCAGCGCCCAAAGTGGGGAAGGAGTGGATCGTTTGCTCCATGAGATCTCTACTCGCCTGACCAGTGGGTTCTCCGTCAGTGGTGATGAACTCCTGATCATTGAATCGGAGCGGCAGTACCAACTCTTGGATGCAAGCGAAGTGGCGCTTGGCCGAGCGCTCGAACTGGTGGATGAGGATATCCCATTGGATATCACTGCTGTAGAGTTGGGAGAGGCGTTGGACAATCTTGGTCAGTTGACCGGAGAGGTTACCCCCTCCGATATTCTTGAGACAATCTTCAGTGGATTTTGTGTAGGAAAATAATATATGGATTATGATGCAATCGTAGTGGGAGGGGGCCATGCCGGTATTGAGGCATCCTTGGCTCTCTCCAGAATAGGATACAAGACGCTCTTGATCACCCAGAACCTCGATGCAATCGGGCGTTTGTCGTGTAATCCGGCAATCGGTGGGCTCTCCAAGGGAAATATTGTCAGGGAAGTTGATGCCCTTGGTGGTGAGATGGCCCACCTGATAGACCACTCCATGATACAGTACCGCATACTCAACAGGAGACGCGGTCCTGCTGTACAGGCTCCCCGTGCCCAGGCTGACAAATTCACCTACGCACGACTCGCCAAGGAAACACTGGAACGTGAACATAACCTTTCCCTGTTCATGGACACGGTTGTCGACCTCCAGCTCGATGCAACCGGCAAGCGCCTTGTGGGGGTAATTACCCAAAGACGGCATACCATCTCCGCAAAGGTAGTCGTCCTTACCACCGGAACCTTCATGGAAGGAAGAATTTTCATAGGAGAGTATGATGCACCCAACGGTCGCTTGGATGAACCGGCTGCCATTGGACTGGGCACGAATCTCAGGAAAAAGGGTTTCCCGGTGGGGAGGTTGAAGACCGGCACCCCTGCCAGGGTACGCAAATCCTCCCTGGACTTCGACAAGATGGAGTTGCAGGATGGGGAAGAGCTTATGATGCCCTTCAGCTATGATTATGACAGCATCAACAGGCCCCAGGTTCCTTGCTACATTACCTGGACCAATGAGAAAACCCACGCAATCATTCAGGATAATATCCATCGTTCCCCCCTTTATGGTGGGAAGATCATTGGGACCGGACCACGCTATTGTCCTTCAATTGAAGACAAGGTGGTTCGATTCCCCGATCGTGACCGGCACCAGATTTTTGTGGAACCTGAGGGTATCGGGACAGAGGAGATGTACCTAAACGGTATCTCTTCCTCCCTTCCTGAAGATGTGCAGTGGGACTTTGTCCACAGCATTACGGGTTTGGAACATGCTCAGATCATGCGCCCCGCCTACGCAGTCGAATATGATTTCATCGATCCCCAAGCCCTATTCCCTTCCCTGGAGAGCAAGCTGGTTGAGAATCTCTTCATTGCAGGCCAGACAAATGGTACCAGTGGATACGAGGAAGCTGCCTGTCAGGGATTGATGGCAGGAATCAATGCAGCGCAGAAGCTCAAGGGGGAAGACCCTCTTGTGCTCAGTCGTAATGAAGCCTATACAGGGGTCCTTATTGATGACTTGGTAACCATGGGGACCAAGGAACCCTACCGTATGTTCACCAGCAGAGCAGAGTATCGGCTTAATCTTCGTCATGACAGCTGCGACCAGCGCCTTACCGAGAAAGGGTTCCGCGTTGGATTGCAATCTGAAGAGAGCCTCTCCCGTCTTCAGCAGAAAATGGAGAAGATGGAAACTGTGAAGGATCTGCTCCGTCAGCGGAAGGTCGGCGAGAAGAGTGCAATTCAGGCACTCAAGATGCCTGAAGTCACGATGGCCAGCCTCCAGGAAACGATTCCAGAGCTCTCTGCCTTTGAGGAGCCGATTCGTTACCAGGTGGAACTGGATGTGAAATATGAAGGCTATATCAACCGCCAGGAGCGACAGATCAACCGATTTGAGAAACTGGAGAGTCTCCATATCAGTCAGGATTTTGACTATGATGCATTGGATGGCTTAAGTGCAGAGGGCAAGGAGAAGCTCAAAAAAGTGATGCCGATCTCAGTGGGACAGGCATCCAGAATCAGCGGTGTTCGCAATAGTGATATTGCCCTCTTGATCGTTCATCTGGATAGGGGAGGGAACCGTGAGCGGTAAGTATGCTGCCTTGATACAGGAAGGCCTCGATGCCATGCAACTGGTATGGTCCGATGAACAGTTGTTCCAATTGCAGCGGTATATTGCAGAGGTTGAGCTTTTTAATCCCGTTTACAAGTTGGTTGGAGCTGAGGGAAAAGAGTTGGTCATCCGCCATATTTTCGATAGCCTGGCTGCTGTCTCTCCAATCAGTGAAATCGCCCGGAAGTATGAGAACCCCTGCTTTGCAGATCTTGGTTCAGGTGCAGGTCTACCCGGGATTCCCTTGGCAATAGCTCTGGAAAATTACTCCTTCACCTTGGTGGAAAGGATGGAGAGGAGAGTGAATTTTCTACGAAACGCTCTTGTAGCGACCGGTCTCTCTGAACGGGTGCAGATTGTCTCCCAGGACTTGAAACAGGTACGCCAGAAGTTCGATGTGATTACCTTCCGGGCTTTCAGGCCTTTGGTGGAAATACTTGATCTTGTGGACCCCATCCTCAGTGATGGTGGTGTAGTCTGTGCATACAAAGGCGTGCTAGACCAGGTTGAAGCAGAGCTGGACCAAGTTGCATCACAATGCAAAAGTAGGTGGAGTGCCCAGTATATCCCTCTCACGGTTCCCCAATTGGATGCAAATCGCACGCTTTGCGTTCTCACAAAGATTTGATACCATCTGAAGGCAAGGGTGTTTACCTAGAAAGGAGCGAGTTGTGAAGGAAGGTAGAGGAAAAGGTTCTCTTGTTGCAGGGGTGGTATGCCTCTTATTGACGCTATTGGTAGGTGCGTTGGAAGTTTTACCGCTTCTCGGAATTGAACTCAGCGTAGTCACCTGGGCAAGCTCCCTGCTTAATCGTTTCTTCTCCTTTACCGTTTTTCCAGCACCCTTTTCTCTCATACCACTTGCTGTACTGCTTGGCCTCTGGACGATCATGATTTTCACCTTCAGAGTCAAAAATCGCTTTCTCTATGTATTAATCCCTCTTACCGGAATTATGGCCTATACGCTCTATTCCCTTAGCCATCTTATGCAGGGAAGTACTCGCCCAATCCTGATACGAACCATACCCGAAGATCTGCGTAGTGCGTCTTTCCGTGTGGTGCTAATCTTTTTCGCCGAAATGGCTCTCTTTGTTATGCTCACCTTAATCGGGGACGGAATGAAACGGTACAAGATAGCCAGAGCAGAGATGGGCAAGGTTAAAAAAGAAAAGCGTGAAAGGAAGAAAGGACACAGTTCTAAAGACCAAGAAACTCCTGAGGACGAAGAGGAAACCATTACCCTCAGCAAGAAACCCGTTGAAGCAGAAGAGGTTCTTGAAGGGGCAAGCTTCGCAGACCAACAGGTTGCTTTTCCTCCCATAGCTGAGGTTCCTTCGCTGGAGAGTTTGTCAAGAAAGCATACACCGAGTGACCGAAAAACACCGCTGGAGGATACAATCGCGGTGAAGGAGATGCAGGTAGGAAAGGTAAGTATTGGAGCGTTGCACACACTTGGGGAAGAGCGAAAACGAAATAACGGGTTAACCTACCTGGAGAGAAAACAGAGAGAACTGGAAACCCAGAAAAAAGAGGCTGAAACACATCCCCAACCAAAAGACGAGGAAAAGCATAAGAAAGAGCCTGTTCAGCTCTCAGGGTTCCTACAGGGTGCTTTGGAAGCGGTAGGAAAGGCCCCAAGGAAGAACAATGCACGGAGGAATGAACCCCAAGGCAAGGTAAAGAGCATGCTTGCTCAAGCCGTGGAGGAGCAACAAGGAAAGAGGGAAGAACCTCCTGCCAAACCCTCTCAACACATGAATATCAGGGAACGTATTCTCTCGGTGCGGTATGAACCAAAGGGAAAGGAGGAGCGCCCCCCCAATCGGGAAGTAGCCGACCCCTTCTTCCGGCCCAATCAACCAAAGACAGAATCGCCACTTCCTGTCACTCCCAAATCTGAGATGACTCCAGAACCTGGTTTTGCGCCCAAGAGTACTGCTCAGCCAACTGGTGGTGGTGAGCTGGTAGGAGAAGCGGTCCAGACAGAGAGCAAGGAGCATGAAGAAGATCCTCTGGAGAGTGCCAGCGGGGTGGGTGGTCTCTCTTCCAGGAGTGAAGGAAGTGCTCTCATCAACCGTAAGCGCATCACCTATCAGTATCCTGATGAATCCATCTTGGTTACGTATCCACAGATTGGTGATGTGGTTGATGAACAGACGGTCAACCAAGGGAAGCTCCTGGTTGCAACACTTGAACAGTTCAATATAAATGCAGAATTGACCAATATTGTACGCGGTCCCACTGTTACCATGTTTGAGTTGCTTCCTGCCCCTGGGGTGAGAGTGAATTCAATCGTGAACCTTTCAGACAACATTGCCCTCGCACTCGCTGCCACCCAGGTCCGTATCGTGGCACCCATCCCTGGGAAATCTGCTGTGGGTGTTGAGATCCCCAATCTTAAGCGGGATATCATAGGTTTCCGAGAAATGCTCCCCTCTTTGACTGCATCATTGGGTATTCCCATGGTCTTGGGACGCAGCTTGATGGGAGATCCCGTGGTTGTTGATGTGATCAAGGCCCCTCATCTCCTGATCGCCGGTAGTACTGGAAGTGGTAAGAGTGTATGTGTGAACTCCTTGATCTGTTCGGTTCTATTCAGGCGTAGTCCAAAGCAAGTAAGGATGATCCTGGTCGATCCAAAAATTGTAGAGTTGAATATTTATAATGGGATTCCCCACCTGCTCACTCCCGTCATCACTGATGCGAAAAAGACCCTGAAGGCACTTGATTTCTGTCTCTATGAGATGGATAGACGGTACAAACTACTGCAGGCATTAAGTGTCAGGAATATCATCGGGTACAACGAGAAGATAGAGAGTAGTCGCCTCGCTCGTGAGAAACTTCCCTATATCCTGGTGGTTATCGATGAATTTGCAGATTTGATGCATCTTGTTGGTAAGGACATGGAGAGCAAGGTCAGTCGTCTTGCTGCCATGAGCCGTGCGGTGGGTATCCACTTGGTCTTGGCTACCCAGCGTCCTTCTGTTGATGTTATCACCGGCGTTATCAAGAACAATATTCCAACCCGTATTGCCTTTGCTGTTACCAGCTCAACCGATAGTCGAATCATCCTTGATGAACCTGGCGCAGATAAGCTACTCGGAAAGGGAGACATGCTGTATATGTCCAGCAGCAGCCCTGCAACCGAACGGATACAGGGCTCCTTCCTCAGTGACAATGAAGTGGAACAGGTCGTTGCATTTGTAAGCTCGCAAGGTGAGCCTGAATATATCGACGAGTCATTCTTTGAGGACGATGAGCCGAAGGCAAGTGAGAGCAGTGATGATGATGTTGCTGATT
This sequence comes from uncultured Sphaerochaeta sp., assembly GCF_963677075.1. Classification (NCBI taxonomy): domain Bacteria; kingdom Pseudomonadati; phylum Spirochaetota; class Spirochaetia; order Spirochaetales; family Sphaerochaetaceae; genus Sphaerochaeta; species uncultured Sphaerochaeta sp. The sequence continues at coordinate 1,534,893 of NZ_OY781873.1, forward strand.
CAAACGATGATGAAGAGTTGATGGAGAGAGCGCTTGCGATTGTCGTTGAACGCAAATGTGCTTCAGCCTCCTATCTGCAGCGGCGTTTGAAGATTGGGTACAACCGAGCTGCCCGTATGGTTGAGCAGATGGAAGAGCTGGGCTATGTTGGGCCCCCCAATGGGAGCAAACCACGCGAATTGATCAAGTACCCCTAGGAGAAGAGAACCAAATGGTTGGAGAACATGCCGTTTACAACGGAAAAATCATATTGCAGAGTGAGGCAGTAGTACCGGTAACCCAGAGAGAGATCCAGTCGGGGTTTTATGTGTATGAGTCCCTCAGGGTCATTCAGGCACACCCTGTGCACCTGGAGGACCACCTATTAAGGCTTGAGAACTCTGCAAATCTTATACATCTTGACTATCCGTTCAGTCGGGAAGAGATTGGCACCTGGGTACATGCTCTGATCGAGGTGGATCTGGTTGAGAAAGCCTCCCTGAGAATCCAGATCTATGGAGGCAAGCAACCACAACTGTTCATCACCACGAGTGAGATACTGAGTTATCCAGAATCCTTCTATACAGAAGGTGTGAAATCACTTACGTATGAAGGGGAGCGTCTGCTTCCTGGCGCAAAGACGGGAAATCTCCTACTGAACTATCTTGCCCTGGAAGAAGCCAGAAGAAATGGATGTTTCGAGGCACTTCTGGTCGATGAGGAACAGAAAATCCTGGAGGGAACACGTTCCAACTTCTTTGCAATCAAGGATGGGCAGCTCTTCACTGCACAAGATGAGAAAGTCTTGCTGGGTATCACCCGGGATCGGGTTATCAAGGCAGCAAAGCTGTTGGGTTTGCAGATACGCTACGAAGCACCTTCTTTGAACAAAGTGGTTGGTGGTTTCTATGATGAGCTGTTCATCTCCGCTACCAGCATGGCTGCAATGCCAATTTCACACGTCAATGGAAACTCTGTTGGAAAGGCGTATACCGTAACCCGTGAGATCAGCAGTCTTGTCAGGCAGTGGGAGATGGAGGATTGACTATTTTTCCTTTTCTAGAGAGGTAAACATGAAATACACAATCCAAAGTTGGTTGTGATCTTTCACCATGAATATTCTGTTCACTTTTAGCAGAGGTGGACAAGGCTTTTAATTTCCTCTATCTTACTATTATAAGGTTTGAAAAAAGAACCTCTCTTATTGCGAATACTGCAATTACTTATAAAGGCGAAATATAGAACGAATGAAATTTACCGAATTACCCTTAAGTGAGCAAGTGCTCAAAGGCATCGAGACTGCAGGCTTTAGTGACTGTACCAACGTACAGGAAAAAGTACTCCCCACAAGCCTCTCTCGTCGTGATGTCATGGTCCAGTCAATGACTGGAAGCGGAAAAACCGCAGTGTATGTGTTGACGATTCTTGAATCGTTTGTCCAAGCCATAAAGGCTGGAAAGGGCAAACCGAAGGCATTGATTGTTGCTCCAACCCGTGAATTGGCTGTTCAGATTGAGGAAGATACCATCCTCCTTGGATCTGGTATCGAAGACCTCACCATCGGAAGTTTCTTTGGTGGTGTAGGATACGGGAAGCAGGATGAAATCCTGGAGAAGGGGTGTGATATCTTTGTCTGTACCCCTGGCCGTATTCTTGACTACCAGAAGATGCATAAGATCGACTTCAGAGAATTTGACATCTTTGTAGTTGATGAGGCAGACCGAATGTTCGATATGGGTTTTTATCCCGATATCCAGAAGATGTTCAGCTTGCTTCGTGATTGCACAGAACGACAGACGATGTTGTTCTCAGCAACGCTCAGTACAAAGGTACGTAATCTTGCCTGGTCGTTCATGAATGAACCAGCTGAGATTGAGGTTAATCCTGAGGAAATTACCGTTAATGCAATTACCCAGGAGTTGTTCCATGTTGCGAAAGATGAGAAATTCTCACTTTTTCTACAACTCCTGAAAAAAGAGAATCCTGAGAACTGTCTGGTATTCACCAATACCAAGGCACGATGCATTGAGGTCTCTAAGCGGCTCTCACTGAACGGATACCCGACCAAGTACCTGATGGGAGACCTGCCACAATCAAAGCGGTTACAGACAATTGACCGCATGAAGGAAGGCAAGATTAGATTTCTTGTGGCAACTGATGTTGCAGCCCGCGGGTTGCAAATTGATGACTTGGAATTGGTCGTTAATTACGATATTCCTGATGATTTTGAGAACTACGTTCACCGCATCGGCCGTACAGCCCGTGCTGGTAAGAGTGGTAAATCCATTACCTTTGCAGATGAAGAGTATGTATTCAATCTGGAAGCAGTAGAGAATTTCATTCAGATGAAGATTCCCGTAATCTGGCCTGAGGAGGGTGACCTTGAACCCGTCGAGGACAAGAGTGCCTCATACTCCTTCAGGGACTTGGTGAGGGATGACGAGTATGGTGGGCGTCCGAGTCGCGGACCTAGAAGTGGGGCAAAACCTTCCCGTGGTGGGTCCAGGCCACCCAGGAGAGGGAAACCACAATCCTCTGGCCGTCCAAAGCGTGCAAAGGACGAACGAGACAACAAACCCAGAGGGCCTAAACCTGAAAGGAAAGAGAGATCACAGGAACCTCAAAGACGTCGTCGTCCAGGCTCCAAGAGCTATGCAGAGATCCAGAATCTCTCTCTTGAGGAGCGATTGTCCTACTACAAGCAGCAGTACAAGAGTGAAGGGGGCCAGATTCCTGAAGGATCCCCTGAGGCCAAGAAGAGCCAGCCTGCTGTGAAGAAGGAGAGTCCTGTAAGAAAAGACCCTGCCCCTAAGCCGTCTGTTGCTCAGAAGCAAGAGACCACCCAGACGAAGAAGAAGCAGAATTTCTTCACCCGGTTGTTCAGGAGAAACAAGTAGCATGCTCAAACGGTTCATCGCCTACTATCGTCCATACAAGGGATTGTTTTTCCTTGATATGGGGGTGGCAATTTTTGCTTCAATCCTTTCGATTCTCTTTCCCACCTTGACTAGACAACTGCTCAGGGTGGAGATTCCTGACCAGAATCTGAAGAATATGGTCATCATCTTTGGCTTTATGCTCCTCCTCTACATATTGCAGGCAATCTGTCAGTATATACGGGTAACCTGGGGACATATTCTTGGGGTAAAGATGGAGACTGATATGCGAAGCGAATTGTTCGGTCACTTGCAAAAACTCTCCTTTGGGTTCTTTGACAAGACCAAGACCGGGCATATGATGAGTCGCATCACCAATGATTTGTTCCAGATCACCGAGATGGCTCACCATGCTCCTGAGGATTTGATCATCAGCGTTGCTACCATTCTGGGTTCTTACATCCTTATGTTCAGCTACAGTGTTCCTCTTGCCCTGGTTTCCCTCATCCCCCTGCCGATCATGGTGTTCTATGGGGTGTATTATGGAATACGCATGAAGGCAACCTTCCGTCGAGTACGACGAACCGTTGCTGACGTGAACAGCAATGTAGAGAACTCCTTGATGGGAATCAGAGAGGTCAAGTCATATGGCCGTGAGTCCTACCAAGAAGCCAAATTCAACCACGTCAACGATATCCTGCGTGACAGCAAGATGGAGCAGTACAAGGTGATGGGAAGTTATCACTCCATCTTGGGGTTCTTCCGTGAGCTCTACTACTTCTGTACCATCGCCGGTGGAACGTTGCTGATATTCATGGGAAAGGTCCAGTCCTATGATTTGGTTACCTTCATCCTCTATGTTGGTGTGGTACTTCCTCCCATTGATCGCCTGATCAACTTCACTGAGCAATTGCAGCAAGGAATGGCAAGCTTTGAGCGATTCACCCAGGTGATGGATGAGCACCCGGACATCCAGGATGTGAAGGATGCAAAGAGCCTGAAAATCCAGGATGGTACAGTCAGGTTCGACCATGTCTCATTCTCCTATGAAAACTCTTCTGAGGTGATTCTCAAGGATGTGGATATCACGGTTCCAGGCGGTTCTACCTATGCATTGGTAGGCGAGTCAGGAGCTGGAAAAAGTACCTTTGCCAGCTTGATCCCTCGCTTCTATGAGCCAAGCGAAGGCAAGGTGATGATTGATGGGCAAGATATTCGTGAACTAACCCAGCACTCCCTCAGGCAGAATATTGGGTTTGTTCAGCAGAATGTATTCCTCTTCGATGATACAATTCGGGAGAACTTGAAGTACGGAAAGGTTGATGCAACCGATGATCAGCTCTGGCTGGCACTCGATGCAGCAAACCTTGGAGACTTTGTTCGTTCACTCCCACTTGGACTCGATACCCAGGTAGGGGAGAGGGGTACGCTGCTCTCCGGTGGGCAGAAACAACGAATTTCCATTGCACGGGTATTCCTGAAAAATCCTCAGATTCTCATATTTGATGAGGCAACCAGCAGCTTGGATACAGAGAGTGAAGAGTTGATCAATGAAGCCTTCCACCGACTCTCCAAGGGTCGTACGGCCATTGTCATTGCCCATCGTCTTACAACCGTCAAACATGCAGATTGCATCTTGGTCCTTGATGAGGGTAAACTGGTAGAGTCTGGAACCCATGAGCAATTGCTTGAAGCTGATGGCCAGTATGCAAAACTCTACAAGACACAGGACTTTTCTTAGCGGGAGGAGTATGCATGAAGAAAATACGCATAGCATTTGCAGGATTATTTGTGATCCCAATTATAGCGCTTTCACTTGTGTATGCATTTCCTCTTGGTTACCTGTTGCGCCTCCTCGGCTTCAGAAAAGCTGGGGATCGATATTTGCGTGCTTGTGGACACTTTATTGGTAGTTCGATCATTTTCTTCTTAGGGATCAAGGTCCATGTTGATGGAAAGGAGAACCTTCCTCCGGAGCGGTCAGTATGTTACATGGCAAACCATCAGAGCATGCTCGACATAGCTGCCTTTGTAGGGCCGGTCAATCTTTGGGCATCCATTATGGCAAAGGCAGAGGTTAAGCGGATTCCTGTCATCAATCTCTGGTGTTATGCCTTGGACTGTGTTTTCATCAACCGAATAAGTCCTCGTGATGCCATCAATGCCATTCTCAGGGGTGTGGAACTTCTCAAGAGTGGAAAAAGTATGTTGATCTTCCCCGAAGGTACGAGAAGCAAGAGTGGGAGCATTGGAGAATTGAAAAAAGGGAGCCTGAAACTCGCTACTCGCTCAAACTCGGTCATTGTACCCATGACCATCAAGGGGTTGCGTGCCGGGTTAGAACAGTTGCAGGGCTTTAAGCGTGTTCACGCCTATGTCTCCATTGGAAAACCAATCTACACGAACAATCTGAGCACTGAAGAGCTCGCAACGCTTCATGAAACGGTCTATGGAACCATCGCCAAACGGTTTGACGAACTTCCCGGCCAAGTCTAAGGGTGACCATGATCAACGCACTCTCCATAGAGCATCTCTCTTTCACCTATCAGTCATGGACAGGGAAACAGAATGATCCACTCTTTCGTGGGCTCTCTCTGCAGATCCCTACGGGAAGCAAGACTCTCTTGCTAGCTCCCTTCAACAGGGGAAAGACTACGCTCGCCAAGATCATTTGTGGGGTCTGCCCCAAATATTTCCCGGGAGAACTGGAGGGTGAGATACATCTCTATGGGAAATCACTTGGAGATCTGGATCCCTGGGATCTCCTTCCTGTATGCACCTATGTCTCCCAGAACCCCCAAGAGCAGTTTGTAGCTACCTCGGTTGAGGAAGAGATTGCATTTCCCCTTGAGTCGATGGGCATGGATAGAGAAACCATGAAGGTGCGAATCGAGGAAGCAATCACACAGTGGGGACTCCAGGATTTGAGAACCAGTAGTGAGCAAGAGCTCAGTGGAGGAGAACGCAAACGGGTGCTCCTTGCCACGATGCAGGCTATTGATGCCTCCTTCTGGTTGCTCGACGAAGCCTTCGATGATCTGGATCAACATTGGAGAGACCAACTCAAAGACTTGATAGCAACGAACAATAAGACGGTGCTGGTGCTTGCAAGCCGGTATCTTGGTGAGTTCGATGACCTCTTTGACCAGGTTCTCTTACTCGATGAAGGAGTTGTTGAAAAAGGTGAGACAAACACCTTGCTTCCTCGCTTTGCTCACCTCTGTGGTGATGATCTTCCCAGCCCATTGGATAGAGAACACGTTCATCCTTCCCAAATACGTGAACTCTCCTGTCAGTCTCTCCAGGCAGAGAGGAGCAGGGTAAGCACAACCGAGAGTGACCATTTTACGTTGGAAGTACCTCATTTCAAACTGCAAAGTGGAGAGTTGGTAACCCTTGTTGGACCAAACGGGAGTGGCAAGAGTTCTTTCAGTCGATTGCTCTGTGGCTTGGATACTCCCCTAGGTGGGCAGATTGCCATCGATGGAAAACAACATGAGGGAAAGCAACTGTCCAAACGGGTAGGGTACTTATTCCAGAGTCCTGACCTGCAAATCTTCCTTCCTACGGTTGCAGAAGAGCTCTCCTGGTCATTGAAACGTCGCTCTGACCTGTCCAGGAAAGAAGTAGATAAGCAGGTAGCTGCTTGTGCTGAACTGTTCTCCCTCGATCTTGATGATACCCCCACTACCATGAGCTATCCACTGCGTAAGGCGCTCCAGGCAGCGGTGTACTATCTTCTTGACCGTCCCTTCTATATTCTGGATGAACTCGACAGTGCCTTGACCTATCAAAGTGCGCTTTCCATCATTGCCCACTTGCGACATAACGGGGCAGGAATCTTACTCATCACCCATGACCGGCAATTTGCCGACAAGGTAGCGCAACGTTCCTATACGATTGAGGATGGGAGGCTGAGCGCAGTATGACGACCAATACGTATATTGCAGGAACGGGTTGGCTCTATCGATTTGACCCACGTGCAAAACTCCTGTTGATGCTCCTGATGTGTATCTGGTTCTTTCTCCCTGTCTCCCTGCTTCATCTCTCCCTTGTGGTCGGCTTGGTTATTCTATCCGGCTCTTTCAATGCAGGTTGGCGCTATGCATGGAGAACCTTTGTTTCCATTTCGCCGATGCTACTCTTTATGGTGCTTTTCATGCCATTCAATGTACGGGATGGATCTCCACTATTCTCCATTGGTGATTTTACCGTGATCACGACTGAAGGTTTGGAACAAGCCTTGAGATTGATGAGTCGTTTTATTGGTATTACCTACGTGTGCACTTTGCTGTTTGCCACCACGGTTATGCATGAGGTTATGCTTGCCCTGAGATGGTACCATCTTCCCTATAAGGCTAGCTTGGTGGTGACACTTGCCTTCACCTATATTCCGTTTATTGCGGATAGTTTCAGCCAGATATCTGAGTCTCATCGCCTACGCGAGGCTGAGGATGAGAAAAAGAAGAAATTTGGCCAACGAATCAAGGACCTGGTTCCGACCCTTACCAGTGCCTTGGTGGTTGCGCTCAGATCAATCCCGAATCTTGCCATGAGTCTGGAGATGCGTGGATTTGGAAGAGAGGAGCGACGTACCAGTTACCATAGCCTTGATGCTTATCGTCATGTATGTATCCATTTTCTCTTCTCTTGTATTATTCCAGTGGCGTTTTGGTTTGCGAATATATTTTTCTAGGAGGCCGTATATGCAGGGAAATAGGAATGCTTTGAAAGTTGCCATGGTGTCGGTACTGACTGCAGTGGTAGTGGTCTTTACGATGGTTGTACGTATCCCAACTGCAAAAGGATACTTGAATCTCTGTGATGTAGCTATCTGCTTCATCGCCTTTACCTTCGGACCCTGGTCAGCGTTCATAGCAGCAGGGCTTGGAACGGCACTTGCTGATCTGATCAGTGGGTATGCACAATGGGCGCCTATCAGCTTTGTTGTCCATGGAGTGGAAGGGCTCCTGGTTGCCTTGATCGTCCAGAAGAAGGGAGATGTTGCTGTATCCTTGGGAAGAAAAGCCCTCGCAGCCTTCGTTTGTATCGCAACAGTATCTCTTGGGTATTTTGCACTGTCTGCCCTGTTTATCAGCACAGTGAGTGTTGCTGCAGCTGAGATTCCTGGAAACATCGCACAGAGTGCAGTAGGGTTCGCACTTGGCCTTGCGGTATCGGCGGCGGTGAAACGTGCGTATCCCCCGGTCAGTTCACTTGCTTGGTAGCCATTGCTGAAGCTTTTCGATATACTCCGAATATACCTAAACAGAGAGGAATGCACATGCAACAATTCCCCCATGACACCATCGTTGTACTAGACTTTGGGGCTCAATACAGCCAGTTGATTGCACGTAGAGTACGTGAAATGCACGTATATAGCCAGATTGTTCCCTATACCATCAAGGCAGCAGAACTTGCGGCCATGAAACCGAAAGGGATCATCTTCAGTGGAGGCCCCTCTTCGGTGCGCACTGAAGGGTCACCCAGACCAGATAATGGAATCTATGACCTGGGTATTCCCATCCTGGGTATCTGCTACGGTTTGCAGGTAATGAGCATCCAGAATGGAGGGAGTGTTGAGCGCCCCCTGAAGCGTGAGTATGGTTTCGCAGACCTTACCGTGCTTAAGAGGGAAGCTTCCCTGCTCAAGGGGATCAGTGAGAACTCCCGCCTCTGGATGAGCCACGGTGATGCCGTTGCCTCACTTCCCGAGGGATTCATACAGACCGGTAGTACCCCGAACTGTCCCTTCACGGTCATTGAAAATGATGAAAAGAAATTCTATGGAGTTCAGTTCCATCCCGAGGTAGTACATACGGCAGAAGGAAACCAATTTCTGCAGAATTTTGTCCTTGATGTATGTAAGGCAAACCAGGACTGGGATATGGGTTCCTTCATCAGCACGGCGGTCCAGGAGATTCGTGAGAAAGTCGGAGATAAGCAGGTACTCTGTGGTCTCTCTGGTGGTGTGGACTCTGCTGTTGCAGCGGTACTTATCCATGAGGCGATCGGCGACCAGTTGGTCTGTGTATTTGTAAACAACGGTCTCTTGCGCAAGGGCGAGGCGGACATGGTACTAAAACTGTTCAGGGATCACTACAATATCCGTCTCCAATATGCTGATGCTGAGGATGCATTCCTCTCTGCGCTCAAGGGAGTCACAGAGCCTGAGGCAAAGCGAAAAATCATTGGTAAGATATTCATCGATACCTTCTATGATGAGGCGAGAAAGGCTGGAGAGATCAGCTTCCTCGCCCAAGGAACGCTCTATCCAGATGTAATCGAGAGCAAGAGCCCCTCTGGTGGTCCTTCTGCAACCATTAAAAGTCACCACAATGTGGGTGGATTACCCGAAGATTTGAAATGGGACCTGCTCGAACCACTTCGTGAACTGTTCAAGGACGAGGTAAGGGCGTTGGGAAGAGAACTAGGGCTTCCAGAAGTGATGGTGAATCGTCATCCGTTCCCAGGTCCTGGGCTCGGGGTCAGGTGTGTAGGCGAGGTAACCAAGCAACGCCTGGATACCCTGCGTGATGTTGATGCTATCTTTATCGAGGAGATCCGCAAGGCCAATCTGTATGATGATATCTGGCAGGCCTTGGCTTGTTTGCTTCCAGTCAAGAGCGTGGGAGTGCAAGGGGATGAACGCACATACGAAGAGGTGTGCTCCCTGCGTGCCGTAACCAGTGAAGATGCCATGACTGCTGACTGGTTCCGCTTTCCTCCTGAAGTGCTCCAACACGCTTCAGCCAGGATCTGCAATGAGGTACAGGGAGTCAACCGAGTACTCTACGACATCACGAGCAAACCTCCTGGGACTATCGAGTGGGAGTAATCCCACAAGGAAATTACAGTTTGTATAGTTCTTTATAAAAGAGAGAAAAGACTCCAATTGCTGGGGTCTTTTCTCAAGTATCGCCTTACATAGTGTTGGCTCTGGCACACATATTCGATAGAGAAGATTTCAGACGAAGAAAAAAATGCGGATTCCGCAAAAATTCTTCGAGTTATGCTGTAGATATACTTTTTCTATACCATGGTCTTTATGTTCGTTTTGTAGATCTTTCTAAAGAAGTAGAGGGTCAAGCTGAAGGATGCTATCTCGGCGATGAAGAACGAATACCACAGTGCATCGAGTCCCACAAATCTTCCCAGAAGGTAGGCTGCTGGAAGCAGGAATACCAGCTGTCGTGTTACCGAGTTGATCATAGACAGGTATCCATAACCCATTCCCTGGAAGAGTGCAATCAGGACAATACTGACTCCTGCCAAAGTGAATCCCAGGCTGATGCGTTGCATTGCAACTATGCCGATCTCAACCATCTCCGGTGTTGCGTTGAACCAGCTCAGCAATACATGGGGGAACAGGATAAATAGGGCAGTACCAATCCCCATGATGGTAACAGCAACGATCAAACCCACCTTGATGGTTGCTGTTATCCGTTTTGGTTTTCTTGCTCCATAGTTGTATCCGATCACTGGTATCATACCTGTGTTCAGACCAAATACTGGCATGAATATGAACGATTGCAAGCGGAAATAGATGCCAAAGACCGCCACTGCCGAGGTTGAGAACCCAATAAGGATCTTGTTCAAGCTGGTTATCAATATGGTACCGATCGCTTGCATGATGATCGTGGGTATCCCAACTGCATAAATATCCTTGACGGTCTGCTTCTCGAGGCGAAAAGAAGCTTTTTTCAGTACAATCTCCTTGTTTCTCCGCACATAGTATATAGCGAGAGCGGCAGAGACATGCTGGGCGAAGACAGTAGCGATGGCAGCTCCCATGACCCCCATTCTCGGCATCCCAAACAGGCCGAAGATCAGGATGGGGTCCAGGATGATGTTTACAATTGCCCCGGTACTCTGAATGATCATGGGGTGGAATGTATCGCCTGTTCCCTGCAGGATCCTTTCACAGGTGATATCAATGAACAAGCCGAGGGAGAAGATCAGGCAGATGGAGATGTATTGCTTTCCCATGACAATGAGCTGTGGGTCATTGCTGAAGAACTCTACGAAGGTCTTGGAGAAAAAGAGGCCTAAAAGCGCAAAAAATCCCCAACTGATCACAGAGAGTGTGAGACCATTTCCTGCAGCTTTTCGAGCAGCAGATATGTCCTTTGCTCCGAGTTTTCTGGAAAGTAATGAGTTTACCCCCACAGAGGTCCCCACACTTACTGCGATAAGCAGGTTCTGCATAGGGAAGGCAAGGGTAACAGCAGTCAGTGCTTGCTGACTGTAGTGGGAGACAAACATACTGTCTACAATATTATAGAGTGCTTGCACCAACATGCTGAGCATGATGGGAAACGACATGGACAAAACGAGGGTGGGGATCGGTTTGACCCCCATTTTATTTTCTTGGACGGGTTGCATGGGTATTCCTTTCAGATTCTGGTACAGTCATACCATACCATACAAGCTTAGTAAAGCATGTTGTCAGTTGGTCTTCTTGAGGAACGCCTCCACCTCCTTTTTTCCCTTCTCCTCATCAACTTGCCTGAGCAGGATATACCCACCAATGAAGAGCAAGACCAGTGAAACAATTCCATTTCTGGAGTCTCCAGTGACCAATGTAACAACTCCCATGAGCAGTGGACCGATGATTGCAGCAAATTTACCGAGCATATTGAAAAAACCAAAGAACTGGGCCGAACGTTGTTTTGGGATGAGGCGTGTGTAGTATGACCTGCTGAGTGCCTGGATTCCTCCCTGGAACAGCCCGATACATACAGCAAGCAGATAGAAATGGAGAGGCTCACTCATGAAGTATCCAAGGATTGCGATGATTGCATAGGCGCCGATGGCAATCTCCAGGGCTTTGCGAACTCCCACTTTCTTTCCGAAGGCTGAGTAGGCAAGTGCTGAAGGAAATGCCACAAACTGTGTGATAAGCAGGGCGATGATCAATGACTCACTGGGGAAATTGAGGCTTGTCCCATAATTCACTGCCATTCTGATAATGGTATCCACCCCATCAATATAGAGCCAATATGCGATGAGAAAGATTGCCAATGTTTTCAGTTGGCGAAAACTCTTCAAGGTCTGTAGTGTGATGGAGAGCCCTTTCTTTACAGCCTGCCTGAAGGGAAGGTTGTCTGCAGTTACTTCTTCCTTCACAAAGAAGAGCAAAGGGAGTGTGAATACCACCCACCAGATACCTACAATGACAAAACATACCCTGATCGCTTCCCCCCCATCTGCAAATCCAAACCACGATGGATTGAGATACATCAGAACATTTACCAGGAACAACAATCCCCCTCCGATATATCCCAGGCTGTATCCGAGTGAGGAGACAAAATCTACCTTTTTCTCTGACGCTACAAAAGGAAGGAGTGCATCGTAGAAGGTGTTCGCTCCGCTGAAGCCGACCACAGCAACAGAGTAGAAGAGTACTGCTAAGGGCCATGAGCCCATCTGTAATACATAGAGGCTTGCCGTCATCACTGAGCCTATCAATGCAAAAAATGCAAGTAAGCGTTTCTTGTAGGTGCCCCAGTCTGCGATAGCGCCCAGTATGGGGGCCAAGAGCGCAACAATCAATGATCCCAAGGAGTTTGCCAGCCCAAGATAAAAAGTCCCTTCCTGGCTGCTTGCCCCTACTGCCCAATAGGCACTGAAAAAGACAGGGAAAAACCCTGCCATCACGGTAGTAGCAAAAGCACTGTTTGCCCAGTCATAGAATGCCCATGCGACAATCGAGCGTTTTGAATCTTGCATTGTGTGTACCTTCTTTCTCATAGCGTACCAGTGAATGCCCGTTCTGTCATGCGCTATTTTCACCATGGTTGTATTGCACAACGTGCTATCCTTCAATACAATACGCTCCTGTAGATATCCTAGAAATATGGAAGGTTATTTCCCATGATTGTATGTAAATTCGGTGGAAGCTCTGTTGCTGATGCCAAACAGATAGAAAAAGTGAAAGCGATTGTAGAGGCTGATCCAAAGCGACAGATAGTAATTGTCTCTGCTCCAGGAAAACGAAACAAGGATGATGAGAAGGTGACAGACATGCTTTATGCATGTAATGCACTTGCCCAGCAAGGATTGACTTGCAAACCAGTCTTCAAGAAGATTGCCGACCGTTATACCTCTATTCTTGAAGACCTTGGCATCGAGAAAAAACCCTTTGTCGCTGTCCTTGAGGAAGTTCGTCAGATGATTGATGCAGGCCATGGTGCAGAGTATGCAGCAAGCCGCGGAGAATATCTCAGTGCCCGGATGATTGCCGCCTACCTTGGTTGGGATTTCCTGGATGCTGATCCGTATATCGTTATCAACCCTGATGGGACCGTGCATGAACAGAGCTATGAGAACCTCAGAAAAGTATTGAAGAAAGGCAATAAGTATATTGTTCCTGGTTTCTATGGCTGTGATATCGAAGGAAAAGTAAAAACCTTCAGCCGAGGTGGCTCGGATATTACCGGAGCCATTCTCAGCAGTGCAGCAGATGCTGAATCGTACGAGAACTGGACTGATGTTTCGGGGGTGTTCTCAGTAGACCCACGCTTGGTGCATAATGCTAAGGTGATCAAGACGATGACCTATCGTGAGCTTCGTGAGCTTGCAGGTGTTGGGGCAAATGTCTTTCATGAAGAAGCAATTGCTCCCGTGATCGCCGCCCAGATTCCCATCAATGTGAAAAACACGAATTCACCAGAGGATATGGGCACCATGATCGTCAATGAACGAGCGAGTGGAACAGCACCCCTTGCTGGTGTCTCGGCCAAGAAAGGCTATAGCAGGATAACCCTGCGTAAGCTGATGCTCTTCAAGCAATCCGGGACCAGGCATGCACTGCTTACCATGTTGCATGTGTTTGGCATCAGGCCATCTTTCAGCTTGTTTGGCGTGGACAGTATCGTCTGGTTTTTTGAAACAAGCCAGGCAAGTGACAGCGTCCTGAAAGCAATGTGCACCCGTCTCACCAGTGAGTTCTCTCTGGACTCCATTGATGTTGATCATGACCATGCAATTGTTGGCGTTGTTGGAGAGGGCGTCATGGATCACCGTGACCTGATTGCTAAAGTGGTTGGATCCTTGGACAAGGAATCCATCAGGTTGAATTTCCTCAACTTCGGTGCATCTGATACCTCCTTGCTGCTTGGAGTCCATGCTGATAAAACACAAGACGCTGTAATCACACTGTATAACGCATTGTTCTAAGCATCTATTCCCTCCACTTTCCCGTGGAGGGAGTTTTTTACCAAAAAATATTATAATTTACCAATTAAACATACCGAAAAAAGAATGAAAGAACGTTACTTATAATGTTGATTACTTCCTCTTTTTTTCCTATGGTATAGGGAATATGTACATATGAGGGTAGTGTAGTGGTCGATTCTGCTTCGCTCTATTTGGCCTTGATGATCTTCCTCGCGAGAGTGGTGGATGTTTCTCTGGGTACCTTGCGTCATGCTCTTGTCATTCGTGGCAAGAGAGCTCTTACGTTTATGATTGCATTCGTTGAATCCATCATCTGGGTATTTGCTGTATCGAGGGTCATCAATGACCTGTCAGATCCTCTCATGGCTATTGCCTTTGCATTTGGATTTGCTGCTGGGACTTTTGTGGGAATCACCTTGGAGAGCATTCTGAAAATCGGGGATCAAGTGGTGAAAGTCTTCACACAGAAGGGCTCTGCAGTTGCGCAGGTGCTGAGAGACCAAGGATTTCGTGTAACTGAGTTTCAAGGGAATGGACGGGATGGCACTATCTATCTCCTGTTCGTACAAGTTCCCAGAAAATCAGTGAAGCAAGTCATGAAACTTACCCGTTCCATTGATCCAACCTGTTACCTTGTAGTCGAAGATATCAAGATGCGTGCTTACGCCTAAAAAAACCGGCCCTTAAGTGGGCCGGCTATACATGAACTGATGGTTATTTGTTGATAACCTGTTCGGTCTCAAGATCAAAGAACTTAGCCTTTGCCATGTCAGGAATCAAGAAGATCTTGGTATCCGGTGTAGGAACAAGGGTAGGTTCAATCTTACCAATAACCTGGCTCTTGGAAGTGGAAGTGTAAACGTGGGTCTCACTACCAAGGGGTTCAACAACACTTACCGTACCATTGATGGTCTCTCCATCCTTGGCGGTATTGCTGAACGTAACATCTTCCGGGCGGATGCCGAAGGTTACAGATTTACCGACATAAGGAGTCAAGAATTTCTTCTGCTCTGCAGTGACCTTGAGGCGGAAGGTGCCTTCGTTTGCGTAGATATCATCACCGTCAGCTTCAATAGCAGTCTCGAGGAAGTTCATTGGAGGAGAACCGATGAATCCGGCAACAAACTTGTTCTGTGGGTTGTTGTAGAGATCAAGAGGTCCACCAATCTGCTGGATAACACCAAACTTCATTACAACGATCACATCAGCCATGGTCAGGGCTTCTACCTGGTCGTGGGTGACATAGATCATGGTTGCCTTGAGGCGGTTATGCAGGGAGGAAATCTCTGCGCGCATCTGGACACGAAGCTTTGCATCGAGGTTGGAGAGGGGTTCGTCAAAAAGGAATACCTTAGGCTTACGAACAATAGCTCTTCCTACTGCAACACGCTGTCTCTGTCCACCAGAGAGAGCCTTTGGCTTTCTGTCAAGCAGCTCTTCAATCTCGAGGATCTTTGCTGCTTCACGAACACGCTGGTCAATCTCTTCTTTGGGGAACTTGCGGATCTTCAATCCGAAAGCCATGTTGTCATAGACGGTCATGTGGGGATAGAGAGCATAGTTCTGGAATACCATTGCAATGTCTCTGTCCTTGGGGGGAACGTCGTTGACGAGGTTGCCGTCAATGTAGAGTTCGCCGCTGGTGATATCTTCCAAACCAGCGACCATGCGGAGTGTTGTGGATTTTCCACAACCCGAAGGTCCGACGAGAACGACAAACTGTCGGTCTTGCACATCAATGTTGACATTGTCAACAGCCTTGACTCCACCGTCATACACCTTAGAGATGTTTTTGAGTTGTACTGTGGCCATATTGCCTCCAATTATTTTATCTAATAACAACTGTAACCCAGAGTGAGTACGGTGTCAAACAAAAAATGTAAAAAAATACTAGGAAGGATATATATAAAACCATATAAGGAAAGAAGAAATAGAATATTCGTAGAAGTAAAACTTATCAAATGCTCAACTATTCATTATATGTCATGGGGGATTGTCTCAAGGAGTCTTCTTTCGTTTACGTTTAAGAGGAACCGTGCTCACCTTCTCCAATGCAGAAACCACTTCATCCACCAAAGCGCGGTCCTCGATATCAAGAATGTACCACTCATTGGCTCCTTGGAACGGGATATCAGATTCTGCCTCTTCCATCAGGGAGGCGATGCAGGGAAGTTTCTTGACATATGCAACATCGTCACAGACCAATATGATTGGCTTGTTTCGTATATATATAAAGTAATCCCCAAACATTTTCCGGTAACTGGGGTGCCACTCTTCGTCAATCTGATTGCAAATAAACTCTACATACTCCAGTGTCGATGCCATGATTTTTTGCTCCTTGTCCCTATTCTATGTGAAGTGAGAGCTCATTGGTATAGCCAAGGAGCAACCGGTAGATAACCTTAGGCCATACTGCACGTAATCGCTTATCTTCCACTGTGATCGATTCACAGGTAATCTCCAGTCCCTCTGCGTTGCATTGCATTGTGGCCGTATCACCAAAATGGATTATCTTTCCCTCTATGGCCGGCTGCATGGCGCACATCAGGGTCAGGACAGAAGCGGTACTCCCTTTCACTTGTTCTAGGATGGTAATTCCACCATTTTTTCCATGAGTTACTGTTCGCCTGTAGGATTCCAATCCAGCTGCTTCTGGATAACAATGAGATAACTCCATGACAATTCGCCCTGTTGCTGCTTCCTCAACAGTACAGCGGTATTTTTTACCCGCTTGCTGTTCGTATGGGGGGAAGTTGGTCACATTATGATAGGTTGAGCGCATGGTCCAGATAGAGTATCGATCTTGGCTGAAGGTCTGCTTGGTGTACTGCTCTACACCGATGTCAATGAGAATGGGAATTCCATTCTTGTAGAGGGTTACACTGCCAGTGTCATTATGGTTGTGGCTGTCATCATTTCCTCCAGCTTTGACTGCCAAGGCAAGATGCTCATCCCGGCTGATCCAGATACCCACACTTGGGTAGTAGTGGTCCTCTTCCTTCAGCAAGGGCAATGGCTCTTCCTCTGTAATTCCCAGTAGTTCAAGCAAGCGGTAGGTGAGGTTGATCTCCTGGGGAAGATCTCTCTCCTGTTCCTCCCGCAAACCTGCCGAATGTTTTGCAAAGGAGGCTAGAATTGGATCCTGTACTGCCTGGGCAAAGAGATATTCCCTCACTGAGCAGGGACCAGCAAGGGCAGAGCAATCGGAGAAATTGAAATAGTATGGTCCTTGTGCATGGATATGACGGATGAAGGAAGCCATGTTCTGTATTTTGGGTTCTCTTGGCAATCCATCAAACTGGAAATTGGTAACACTGTTCAGTATGTCTATACAGAGGTATAAGCAAAGGGCTGCATGTCGGTAGTATTGGGCTCCCTCGCTGCAACATCCATCCTCCCCGTAGTCCTTCAGGAAACAGTCCAGGCTGCTGAGAGCCTTTTCTGCTATGTGTAGCTGGTCTTCCTTGTCCACAGGGATCAGAAATGCAGTAAGCAGCACATTTTGTGTACACCACGCAGTCCAGTTGTTCATTGGTTCATCCCCATCGCCCATCCACCAGAAGTGGGTGGTAAGATAGGGGGTGAGTATTCTTCTTTCAAGTTCCGTCTCAATACGCTCTCTGATGATGGGGGTTATTGCATCAAGGTCTGGTTTCAGCAAGGAGTAGACCTGTGCAAGCGTTGAGGCGGTCTCAGCACTGAAGAGGTCGATGATAGGATGGTCTTTCATGGGCAATGGGAGTTGCTCTGTATCGCGTATATAGCTGTTGTGTGCAGGAAGACACCAACTGGTCTCCTCGACGATTGCCCAAACAAGGTCGATGATCTTGTCCAAGATCACTTCCTTCGGCTTCAGGCAGTAGGCCAATGTCAGTGTTCCAAGCATCCGTCTCCTGGTGAAATAACACTCTTCATAAGCTGTACGATTGCCTGTCCTGCTGAATGATAGATACAGAGACGCTGGCAGCGCAGGAATTGCCTGAGCAACCACTTTTTCTGCACGCTCGATGATAAGAGAGGATACAGGGGATGTGAGGGTATCCCAGAATTTCCTGTCCGTTGCAGGAGGAGCTGTTCGATATACTCCCTTCATGTGCGACAGAAGCGGTATGTATGCTCTTGTCATACGTGTTCTCCCTTACGTGAAAGGTGTTGCAGGTACTGCCTTGGGCTGAGTCCCTCCACCTTTTTGAACACCTTGCTGAAGTAGAAGGAGCTTTCGAACCCAAGTTTTTCTGCAATCTCATACACCTTGTACTCACCTTGAGCCATCATCTGTTTTGCCGCATGCACTTTCTCCTTGGTGATGTACTCTACGAAACTGCACTCGCTATAGCGGGAGAAGAGACTGCTGAGGTAGTTCTGGCTGAACCCGAAGAGTAGGGCAACCTCTGTGAGGTTGAGCTTCCTGGTGATGTTTTCCTGGATGTATTGCTGGATATTTGCAACTACCTTTGCGCGATAGTCCTGCTTTCTGGACTGCAGATACTTGCCCAATCCCTCGGCGAGATGGCGAAGGTATGAACAACACTGGTTGGTGGTAGTGCAACTATATAGTTGCCGGTAACCTCCATGTTCCTCCTGGAAGATCTGTTCAACAAGTTTCTGTCCATCCGGGATCAGACTGATAGCCATATAGAGGATATTGCTTGCATTCTCAACAGCCTGCAATGGTGTGATGCCCTGTCTCTCCATCTCTTGTGCTACATCCTCCATGATCTGAGCCAGTTCTTCTGCATCAAGCTCTTCAAAAGCTCTTGTAAGGCGGCTGCGATAGGGATCCAGGCTAAAGCGTTGCACCTGTTTCTGCTCAGCGAAGGTGATGGCCACCTTTTCCTGAGAACTGGTGAGCAACTGACGCGCTGAGTTGAACGAGTCACTGAGGTGGTATGGGTCATTCACCGGAAGTCCTACACAACAGAGAAGATGCACGGAAAAATAGTTGTATATGACGTGCAATGCCTTCTCCAGAACCTGGTGGATAATGGTGCGGTAGTGAGCACCTTGTTCTTCATTCAAACAGAAAGTGATGGATAGATGGTGCAAGTCCAAACTGGTTATATGACATGTAAGATAGCGTGAGAGCGTCTCCTTCAGCATGCCGGTACTGCTGTAGTAGAGGCTCACATCACGCTCCTCTTCTTCCTTGGTTTCAATGGTCACATAGCAGACAACATAGTATTTCTCTTCAAAGCAGAGAGCCAGTTCCTGTTTCTGGGAATCGAATGCCTGCCGGCTGTCGATAAGACCGTTGAACAACCGGACAAAGAACTTGTCTCTGAATGCTCCCATTACTCCACGCTCATAAATGGGGTAGGGAGGGTGTCCCTGTTCCTTGATCTGATGTAGGAGGTCCAGGGCCTTCTGTACCGAGGCAGCGAGGCTCTGTTCAGTCAATTCAAGCTTAACCAGGTAGTCTACTGCTTGGTAGGTAAGCGCTTCCTTGACATAGCTGAACTCCTCATAGCTGGTAAGGAGGATGAACAGGGGTACTCTTCCATAAACCGCACCACTCTCCTTGAGCACTTCCAGACCACTCTTGATGGGCATCTTGATATCAGTGATAACCAGCTGAGGGTGTTCTCTCTCAATTGCCTGCTGGAGTTGCAACCCATTGCGTGCCACTGCAACAATCTCGATACCGAGCTCATGCCAGTTGAGCATGGATTGCAGTCCGACCAGGACCAACGGTTCATCATCGGCTATGATCAGTTTGGTTGCCATGCAGTTCCATCCTTTTTCAGCAGCGGTAAACGAATGATGGCTTTTGTGTATAGCCCTTTCTCGCTCTGCAAGGTGAGTCCGTAGTTCACACCAAACATATATTCGATTCGTTTTGCTACATTCTTGATCCCTATCTCAGTGAACATGCCCTTGTTTGGGGATTTGCTGGAGTCGAAGGCGGCATCAATCATGGATTGATCCATTCCTACTCCGTCATCAGTGATGATAAGGCTACATGCATCCTCTTCCATTCTTGCCTCGATTGTTACCGTTCCTGCTCCTCCCTTTGGCTCAATACCATGGAAGATTGCATTTTCCACCAGTGGCTGTAAGGTGAACCGGGGAATGCCGATGGTGTAGTAGCTTGGATCTATAGAGACCTGCAGGACAAGGGTTCCTCCGTAGCGGTACTTCTGGATGACAAAGTAGTCATTTAGCAAATCAAGTTCAGCCTTCAGGGTGATGATCGGCTCATCGGCTTTGCTCACATTCTTCATAAGCCGGGAGAGGCTGGTGGTCATCTCAGCAATTCCGGTTGCTTTCTGCAAGGTAGCCATCCATTTGATGGAGTTGAGTGTGTTATAGAGGAAATGGGGGTTAATCTGACTTTGGAGCATACGGTACTCCAGTTCCTGTTTCTTTTTTTCATCGGTGACACGCCGTTCAAGCAGCTCATCAACCCGTCCTGCCAGTTCATTGATTCCTCTTCCAATATCACCCAGCTCATCCTCCCATTCTATGCTTGGGTCGCTGGAGAAGTCACTATGTGCGATTGCCTTCATCCTCTCTTGGATTTTTGCGATGGGTCGGTTGAAGAGCCGGTTTAGCAAGAGGGCGAGGATGGTTCCAAAAAGCAAGACTGCCAACAGGATAATGACCAGCATGGAGAGGTAGGTGGTACGCTCAAAACGTACTTTGTCAGATGAGAGGGTCTGGCTGAGGGTAATGTCCTGAAACCCAGTGGGGCAGGTGATCAGCAACTGCTGTTGACCATCCAGGAGGATCTTTGCAACCTGGGTCTGCTCTCCATCGGTATCTGCATCCATTACTTCCATGGCAGGGGCTTGCATCAGATGGAAGCGGTTGTTCTTCAGTTGGTAAAAATGATTCCCAATTCCAAGATAGAGGGAGGAGCCCTCAGGGAGTGTGTAATCCTTGACCAAGTCAAGGATCAACGAGGCACTTACTGCAAGGTAAAGCTGGCCGGTCACCTCTGGGGATGAGGATTGGGTGAGGACTCTCCTGATGGGCAATACTTGTGCTTCTCCCCTGAGGAAGGGGTCCTGCCAGATATGGTTCCATCCACCATTTTGTGTAAAGGTAGGGGGAAGTACCATGTCCACATTGGTGGTATTTACCGGCATGCTGTCGCTCATCCAGAGACCGGTATGAATGAGTTTTGTATGGTTGATATCGGTGATGATGATCCTACTTACATATGCCTGGGCGAGGTTGTTCATTACCTCTTCCTTTACCCGTTCATAGGTTTCCAGGGCATTGGTATTTCCCTCCTGTTCCAGATATGCCGATACCAATGTATTGGTGGTGCACCACTTGATCAGGGAGTCTATGGCAACCATATTTTCCCTCGCTTTTGCTCCGATGAACTGCAGGTTGAACTCAGTTGATGAAATTTGGCTTTCAAGGGCAAATGAACGGAATAGCAGAAAACTGAAGGTTGCCACCAAGATGGCAATAACAAGGGCAAAGGTGATGGTGATCATCGTTATCTTTCCCTTCAAGGTTTTCAGCCGCATACAACGCCTCCCACAGGAGAGTATGAGCTACGCTGGGACGAGGGCGCAACCGGAAACTGGAGGATCTTGGGAATGTTCGGAAAAAAGTACAGGTTCAAAGAAAATAGTACAACTTTTTTCGCAGGTACGGAAAAAAGTAAAGCTTTTGTACATTGAATTGCATGGTATTGTAAACCATTGGGCCATACCCTAAGGCTGAGAGGAAAAGATTCCTCTGTGTTATGAACCGTAAGGAGGTTTATCCATGAAAAAAGTACTGACGATTTTACTTGTACTCACACTACTGACAGTTTCTGTGTTTGCCAATGGAACCAAGGAGGCAGCCCAGGAGGTAGGAGGGCAGACCACACTCAAATGGGCCCTGTGGGACATCGCTTCCACTACGTATTATGAGCCATTGATCACCGCATACGAGGCAGCAAACCCCGATGTGAAGATCGAGATGCTCGATCTTGGCTCGGCTGACTTCATGACCATGTTGCAGACCCAGCTCTCTGGTGGAGACTCTTCAATTGATATTGTCACCATCAAGGACATTCCTGGTTACAACAACCTGGTGAAGCGCAATTTGCTGATGGATCTCAATCCAATGATCGCCAGCGAAGGTGTTGATCTTTCCCTCTATGGTGGAACCACTGACCAGATTTCTGTTGACGGGAAGCTTTACGGTATTCCATTCCGCAGTGATTTCTGGATTGTCTACTACAACAAGGAACTCTTCGATGATGCTGGTGTTGCCTATCCCTCCAATGATATGACCTTTGCTGAGTTTGACGCGCTTGCCCGTAAGATGACCAGCGGCATGGGCGCAAACAAGGTGTATGGAGCTCACTATCATACCTGGCGTTCTGCTGTGCAGTTGTTCGGTATCCTAGATGGAAAGAATACCATTGTTGATGGTACCTATGACTTCCTCGCTCCTTACTATGAGATGGTACTGGCCCAGCAAAGGGATGGAATTGTCCAGGATTATGCAACCTTGAAGACCTCATCCACCCACTACAGTGGTGTGTTCTATAACAACAGCGTTGCAATGATGAACATGGGTTCATGGTTTATTGCCACCCTGATCGACCAGATTGCACAGGGCAAGACTGAATGCTCTGAGTGGGGTTTGGTCAAGTATCCCCATGCAGAGGGCGTTGCTCCTGGAACCACCCTTGGAACCATTACCAGCATTGGCGTAAGCAATGCTTCCAAGAAGAAAGATGCTGCATTTGATTTTGTGAAGTTCGTAACCGGTCCTGAAGGTGCCCAGATAATTGCAAAGACCGGAACCATTCCTGCAATCAAGGATGATAGCGTTATCGAGATCATCGCTTCCAAGCCTGGATTCCCAACCGATCAGGCAACACGTGATGCACTTCAGGTGCACAAGACCTATCTTGAGATGCCTTTGCATGAGAAGTCTGCAGAGATCGAGGTGGTGTTGAATCAGGTACATGATGAAATCATGACCAACAACATCAGTGTCGATGGCGGTATCAAGAAGATGAATGAGCAAATCCAGAAGATTCTGGGAAAATAGTTCTCCTTTTTTCGGTACAGGGGATGTTCATCCCCTGTGCCACATTCCAGAGCCGAGGATGGTTTCATGCCCTCAAAAAAAGCAACGTTAAAAAAACAGTTGGTGGCGTATAGTTTCATTGCACCCAACTTCATTGGGTTTGCCGTGTTTACCATGGTCCCCATCATATTTGCATTTGCACTTGCCTTCCTGCATTGGGATGGTTCAAATCCCATCACCTGGGCGGGATTAGGCAATTTTATTGATCTGTTTGACGATGATCAGTTCAAGGCTGCCTTGAAAAATACCATTGTCTATACAGCAGGGACGGTTCCCCTTACCTTGGTCGCAAGTCTGTTTCTTGCGGTCATTCTCAATCAGGGATTCAAAGCCCGCAATTTCTTTAGGACAGTGAGTTTTTTTCCCTATGTAGCTTCCTTGGTTGCCGTTGCGGCAGTCTGGAATATGATCTTCAACCCATCCAAGGGTCCTGTCAATATGTTGCTCTATACATTGGGTTTTGAGTCGGTACCCGGATGGGCAGCCGACAAGGATTGGGCGATGATCACCATCGTTTTCTTCAGTGTCTGGAAATACATGGGCTATTATATGATTATTTATCTTGCTGGTTTACAAGGAATAAACCCTGAGCTCTATGAAGCAGCAAGCCTCGATGGAACCAATGCATGGCAACGATTCCGCTATGTTACCATTCCTCAGCTTAGTGGTGTTTCCTTCTTTGTAATGGTCATGCTTACCATTCAGTGCTTCAAGGTATATGACATTGTGTACATGGTTACCCAGGGAGGCCCGGGTACTGCTACCTTGGTACTCGTTTACGATATTTATAACAAAGCCTTCATCAGTTGGAATCTTGGTTCTGCAAGCGCAGTTGCCATGGTGCTCTTTATCCTGGTTCTCGCCGTTACATTGGTTCAGTTCAACGGTGAGAAGCGGATGCATTAGGAGGACGCCATGCAAGTTAGAACCAGAAAAACCACCAAATCCACCATTGCAGTTTATCTCTTGCTTATCCTCTCAGCGCTGGTGATGTTGTTGCCCTTTGCCTGGATGCTCAGCGCATCGCTTAAGCTCGACAAGGATGTGTTTTCTTTTCCAATTCAGTGGATCCCCTCTGAGCCGCGATGGGAAAACTATGCAGAAATCTGGACAACCATCCCCTTGGGGTTGTTTATCAGGAATACAGCCAAGCTGACCGTTATTGTGACATTTCTCCAACTTTTAACCTCTTCGTTTGCTGCCTATGCGTTTGCGAAGTTGCAGTTCAAAGGAAGAAATCTCCTGTTTCTCGGGTATGTAGCTACCATTGCCATGCCTTGGCATGTGTATATGGTTCCTCAGTTCATCATGATGCGCTCCTTCGGACTGAACAACACCCACCTGGCAATTATCTTTCTTCAGGCATTCAGTGCTTTTGGGGTGTTCTTGATGAAACAGTTCTACATGAGTGTTCCCGATGAGCTGTGTGAGGCAGCAAGAATCGATGGGATGAGTGAGTACAGTATCTGGTGGAAGATCATGCTGCCACTTTCAAAGCCTGCACTCTCCACCTTGACGATCTTCACATTTGTAAACACATGGAATGACTTCCTCGGTCCTTTGCTCTATCTTACTCGGACCGAGCTGAAGACCATCCAGATTGGACTGAGAATGTTCATAAGCCAGTACTCCAGTGAGTACGGCTTGATCATGGCAGCCAGCGTGGTTGCCTTGGTTCCGGTAGTCATTGTCTTTCTCTCCCTGCAAAAGTTCTTTGTCCAGGGAGTGGCCACTGCGGGGCTGAAGGGGTAGGTATGCAAGAAATAACGCAGGAAGCCGTTCAGCGTGCATTGGATGAGGCCGTTTCGCAGGTGAGGCGGAATCTCCCTGTGTTCACCTATCGCTGCCAGAACCACTCGTCAGTGAAAAACTTCTATCATCCCTGTGATAATACTCAGTGGACCTGTGGATTCTGGCCGGGAGAGGTATGCCTCGCTTGGGAGCATACCAAGGATCCCGTGTTTCTTCATGCTACAAGCATCCTCTCTGAGAGTTTTCTCCACCGTATTGAGAACAAGATTGAGGTCGACCATCATGACATGGGTTTCCTCTATACTCCAAGCTGTGTCTCTTTATACAAGCTGGATGGAAATGAACGTGCAAAGCGAGCTGCATTGTTAGCTGCAGACCAGTTGCTGACCCGGTTTCAGGACAAAGGATCATTCCTGCAAGCATGGGGAGCCATGGATGAGAAGGAGAATTACCGTTTCATTATCGACTGTTTGATGAATCTTCCCTTGCTCTACTGGGCAAGCGAGGTAACGGGGGATGAAAAATATCGCACAATTGCTCTTCGCCACACAGATACCTGTCTCAAATACTCATTCCGCGATGATGGCTCCACCTTCCATACCTTTTTTATGGATCCTGAAAGGGGAGGTCCTCTTAGGGGTGAGACCTGTCAGGGCTTCCGCTATGATTCCTTCTGGGCACGGGGGCAGGCATGGGCTCTCTATGGTCTTGCGCTCAGCTATCGGTACACGAGGGATGAGCGCTGTCTCTCCCAGTTTTCCAAGAGCGCCGAGTTTTTTCTTTCCAAACTCCCCGAGGACTCGGTTCCCTACTGGGACCTGATATTCACCGAAGGGAATGAACCACGAGATTCCTCCAGTGCGTCCATTTCTGCGTGCGGTTTCCTGGAAATGGCCGATCTCCTTGATGATACGCAAGCTGATCTGTATCGATCTTGGGCGAAGAAGCTCATGCTAAGCCTCTATGAATCCTATAGGGTAACAGACCCTTCCCATTCCAACGGATTGGTCCTTCACGGAACCTACTCCAAGAAGAGTCCCTATAATACATGCACCCCTGAAGGGGTTGATGAATGCGTCTCATGGGGTGATTATTTCTATATGGAAGCCCTGATGCGACTTAGTGGTAGTTGGACTATCTACTGGTAAGGGGAGTATATGAAGAAAGATACGTATTTCTCCAATTGGAGAATCTGCTTCTTGGATGATCCAAAGCAGGTTGCAGCTTACCTTTGGCAGCACGAGAAAGAAGAAGCGGAGATAATAATTGCTACAGCCGAAGAGATTGTGCAACAGTCGTTTCTGTTCAATCAACGGTGGGATATGGAACGTACCAGTGAGCCGGTTGTATTCCCCCACGATATAGACTGGTTGTATCAACCATCCGATGATAGTGAGTGGGTCTATGCATTCAACAGGATGCGGTTCTGGATTACGCTGGGCCAAGCCTATGCACTTACCAGTAATGAGCAGTATGCAGAGGCCTTTGCTTCCCAGCTCTGTCACTGGGTGAAGAATGTCAGGCGTTCTGACCCAAAGAGCCAGAAGGCGTGGCGATCCATCGAGGCTGGGCTACGTATGGAGTACTGGATTAAAGCGATGCAGTACTTCAAGGAAAGCCCATCAATAACAGAATCGGTACTTGAAACATTCCTCTCCTCGATAGCTGACCATGCGGAATTTCTCTATTCCGTATGGGACAGCTATCATCTTATGAGCAATTGGGGTGTTCTGGAGAACCATGGGTTGTTTCTTGCTTCCCTCGCTCTCCAGAAGAGTGAGATCAGCGAAACCTATTGCAAGGAAGCAATCAGGAGGTTGGCTCGGGAGATCGAGATACAGGTATATGATGATGGAATGCAGTGGGAACAGTCCCCCATGTACCATAATGAGGTTCTGCACTGCTATCTGGATGTGGTAATCCTGGCCAGACGGCTTCACATACCCCTTCCTGAGGTGATCAAAGAGAAAACCTATAAGATGTGCAAGGCCTCCCTCGCATGGCAGAAACCCGACGGAACGGAGCCCTGCATGGGGGACAGTGATGCGATCGACCAAAGGGACCTGATCACCAAGGCAGCCTATTTCTATCAGGATGGAGAGCTGAAGAAGGGCGGGTACCTCCATCTCAATTTTGATACCATCTGGGATCTCGGTTTCAGGGCGGTGAAATGCTACGATCAACTACCCAGTCTCCCCACCTCTCAATGCCTCTTTGTATTGCACGAGAGTGGAAATGCCATCTACAAGGAAGAAGGAACTTATCTTCGCTTTCACTGTGGAACTCTGGGCGCTGGTCATGGGCATAGTGACAAGTTGCATTTCGACCTCTATGCAAACGGGGAGGATCTTCTGGTTGATGCCGGCCGGTACACCTATGTCCCGAAGTCTGAGAGGTATGAATTCAAGGACAGCACTGCCCATAACACCACAACTGTGGATAACAAGAACTTCACCGTATGCAAGGACAGCTGGGAGTGTTCCAAGCTCAGCGCACCCATCGGATTCCGCACGGCTCAGAAAAATGGATATATTGCTTTCCAAGGCTCGCACCAAGGGTATCTGGATGTCGGGGTGCTTCCACGTAGGACGATCGTGGTATTGGAGAAAACCCTTATCCTGATCTGTGATGAGTTTTTATCCCAGGAACACCATAGCTATCAAAGCTATTTGCACTTCAATGACAAGGGAAAGGTACGGTTGCAAGAGCCTGGAGCAGTATATCAGAGTGCCCAGAATGCCATGCACATCCATACTCTCTCAAGTGGAGGGGTCACCCAGTATCTTAAGAGTACCAGGCTCTCTCGTCACTACAATGAGCTGTTCGACAACAAGACCTTGGTCAGTGAGGTGGAGAGTGATGGCTTTGCATCATTGTTTACCTTGGTTTCAATCAATGAGGATGCCGTTTTCAAGAAGGAGCGGGTACTCTCCAATTTCAAGAAGATCAGGTTCCCTGACTCACTGATCGAAGCTGTCACTATCAAGAAGGGAGACGATGCTTATACGATAGTATTGAGTCACCAGGAGTGGGCAAGCCCTACTGATACCTTCAACGCAGACGGATGCACAGGCTTTGGTTCCTTGGTGGTATTTGACCGCGGGAAGGGGGAGACGGAGATTGGAGCGCGACTATTCACCTAGAATCATATTCTGAGGAATAGTTGTTTACATCCTCTGCCTATTTTGCTATTATCCAATGGCAGATGCGCCAGTAGCACAATGGTTAGTGCTCGTGCTTCCCAAGCATGAGACGAGGGTTCGATTCCCTTCTGGCGCTCTTTTCCCCCTTGGTCATTGACTGAGGGGGTTTTGCTTTATTTGAGGAATTGTGAGATTACCCCAGGGATGTATCAATCGTATCTGTTAATGAATTGAATAAGATTCGGCAATTATAGAATATGCCGAATTCTATTTAATTGTTTGAGGCTGAAAGAAGACCGGGCAGCAAGTCCGGCCTTCCAAATGAGCACATATGTTGATGGTTTGTCTTTCTTGTAGACTACAATACCGCCAAGCAAAGTTACAACGAGAAATAGTAACCGACTTCATTATCTATATGATAATTGAGATTATTATCACCAATCGCGATATTTTGCGATATTTTATAAAATTTTCTTTATTTCTCAATACTATTAGCTATATAATAAAGCTATCGGAATATCTTTTGAACAAGGAATGATGAACATGAAACCTGATGAGGCCTCAATGCATGCATCCATGAATCTGTGGCATTGTAAGTGTCAATATAGGGACTAGGGAAAGGAGATGGCAGAGAGATCAAGACAAAATTAGAACTTGTTGGTCAGATTATATATTAATAGTGAAAAAGTTTACAGAGAAGTTTTAATCGATGGAGGGCTGAATTCTGATGGGGAAGGTTACTTGTAGCTTCTTTAATGATAAGAAAGACTGGTCAAAAGCAAAAGATGATTTATTAAAACATTATTTGAATGCATATCTGGTCAAGTTGTTCTGTACTGGGAAACCAACAATCTACCTGGATTGTTTTGCCGGTGCTGGAAAATTTGGAGAAGAAGATACTCCCTATGAAGACAAAGTTGATGGATCCCCACTAATAGCGCTTGAAGCTATAAGCAAGGCAACTGCTAAATCTTCAGTGTACAAGCCTACATGTGTTGCCTGTTTTATTGAACCATGTTATCCCGAGATGCTCAAGATCAACATTGAGAAATCATTTTATTCAGATGTGCACTATAGATTGTTTGCCGGGACTTTCCCGGAAGAAGCTTTCATGTTTCTAGATAATGTTTTCAAACATTGGCAGAACCCAAACTTATTTTGTTACTTGGATCCATTTGGTGTGAAATATTTGAAGATGAATGCATTGCTTCAGATAAAGAACCATCCCTTTAACAGTATCGAATTCTTGATCAATTTTAATTCATTTGGTTTTCTCAGATATGCATGTGGTGTTAGCGCAATAAGGGAGACGGAACTCAGAGAAGCAGAAGTAGGTTCTGAGCGCGAGACTATGGACGACAACCCAAAGGAAGACCGACTTTGCAAGCTTGATGCAGTAATGGGAACCGATGCATGGCGGTCAATAGTTGAAGATTACAAGCAACATATAATTGATGGATACGATGCTGAAATGAAGTTGGCCGAATTATATAAACTTCAATTGAAGAAAGTCCTTGGTTTTAGGTACGTGCTTAGCATCCCCATTAGGTTCAATGAATCAAACCATCCAAAATATCGAATGGTTTATGCTACAAATCATGAAGATGGTGCAGTCATAATGGGAGATGTCATGCGTGGCCGTCAGAATTATCTTTATGAACAATATTCGATGTCAAAGAGTGGGGGCTGCCTCGGTCTTTTTGATAGAGAGGATTTGCTCAATAGGCCCTCAGTAGAGGAAAGCGTTGTTGACTTTCTGAAGGGAAAGGGTGAACTTACAGGAAATGAATTCTTTGCCGGTTTCTATGATGAAAAGTTTCTTACGGCCAAACTTATTGATGTTCTAAAGAAATTAGAAGAATGTAATAAAATCACAATACGAAGAGATCCTGAAAATACAAAGAAAAAGAAGCCGAGCAGATTTTATACTGAAGCCAAGAATCAACATCTGTTTATAAGATTGAATGGATAGTATACTCTTAGCTAGAGGAGAAGACTATGAGTAAAGAAGATATCCTGTTCGGTACCAAGGAATGGGCTCCTTATAATTTCAATTTCATGAGTGGTTGTTCCAACGATTGCACCTATTGCTACGCAAAGGAAATGGCCATCAGGTTCAAGAGGAAAACATCCGATACATGGAAGGACGAGGAACCCGTATCGATGAAGGGGAAGTCGTTCCGCAAGCGTGACGGAAGGATCATGATCCCTTCCTCGCATGACATTACCCCAGGCAATATTGATCTTGCATTGGAAGTGATGGGCAAGTTACTCGAGAACGGGAATGAGCTGCTCATAGTCACCAAGCCTCATTTTTCTTGCGTGAAGCAGATTGTCGACCAGTTTGAGGATTTCAAATCAGCTATACAAATGAGATTTACTATAGGATCTGTTTCCGATGATGTTCTGAAGTTATGGGAACCTGGAGCAACCGAATTTAATGACAGGCTCAAATCATTGAAATATGCCTATGAACATGGCTATTCGACTACGATTTCTGCAGAACCCTTGTTGGATGAAACTCCGGATGCCTTGTATGATGCGCTTCATCCATACGTTACCGGTTCAATCTGGATCGGGAAAATGAATTTTCCGGATCGAAGGGTAAGGATGAACGCAGCTTCTTCTGAAACACCTGCATATGTGAAAGCCCTGATGAAGTCTCAATCAGATGAGAACATTATTGCTATCTGGGAGAGATACAAAGACAACCCGATGATTGAATGGAAGGAAAGCATCAAGAAGGTTGTTGCAGCATACAATCTCGTTTGATGATGCTTAAGTGAAGAAATAACAGGCTTCAAAACGGGGTGCCTACTTTCTTTCCTGTGAACGTTTGTACGATTTCCTCAGAGAACGAATACTACATGATTCTGTCTTGAGGCTGAAAGAAGACCGGGTACTAAACCCGGCCTTCCAAATGAGCACATATGTTGATGGTTTGTCTTACTTGTAGACTACGATAGCCTTGGGTTCCAGTACCCTGAAGGTGAAAGACTCAGTTGCAAAGAGGGTTACCTCCTTGGTGTCATGGGTCTCATAGCCTAGGGCAAAGTCCTGTCCAATAGTCAGCTCAAGGTCTTCGCTATTATAAGGAAGCAGGAGTGCTCCCTCGATATTCGGGGAGTAGACTACTTTACTTCCAAGCATTCTCTCTACTCTTTCAAGCAGATTCTGCCCATGAGCTTCCTTGTTCAGTGCAATCCATCCCTCTTTTCCTACGATAAGGGAGTAGGGGCCATGCACATAATTTTTCTTGAGCAGGATAAGACCTTCGGTAACTGAGGCAAGAATATCACTGGATTCCTTGCCGAAGGTCAGAGCCTTATGCTCACTCGATTCCTTCAGTCCCTTGATACTACCTTTTTCATATCCGTCGTAGATGGCGCGTTCTTCAAACAGAGCCAATTTTTCAATGGCAGCGTCAAGCGTATCAAAATCAATATCCTTTGCACCACGGGCTAGATTATCCAGCTCCCACTTATTCAGGGAAAACCGAATTCTGGCTTCGGTCAAGGGTTTTGCTGTGTAGACTCCAGCTTTCACATCTCCGTCATCAACCAAGGTAAGACGCCCTTCACTGATGGCAGTGAAGTCAATTCCCTTCGGTCCGTTGACGTTGACTACCTTGCGGGCGGTAAGACGGGAGAGTAATACTTCCTTTGCCCTGTTTTCTATTTCTGCCCATGCCTCAGATGAGAGAGGGGCTAATTCACGTTTGAACATATCCATACATATACCTCCTGGATCATTCTTATTTCTTCAAGTCACCAATTGAGAGAGAAGTTGCAGAGGACCCTTCAGTACCTTCACCACCTTCTTCTACTTCCAGTAAGCTTCCACTGCTGAAAAGATAGGTTCTAAGTTCATCATCCCATTTGTCCATATTGCGTCTCAGCCA
Source organism: uncultured Sphaerochaeta sp. (assembly GCF_963677075.1). Taxonomy (NCBI): domain Bacteria; kingdom Pseudomonadati; phylum Spirochaetota; class Spirochaetia; order Spirochaetales; family Sphaerochaetaceae; genus Sphaerochaeta; species uncultured Sphaerochaeta sp. The sequence continues at coordinate 1,566,773 of NZ_OY781873.1, forward strand.
TTCGAGGGTCATGGCTGCATGCTCAATCTCTTCGTCGCGGTTGTGTGCCATTACACCTGCCAGTTCTGTATCTTTTGTGGTGTTCACCCTCTGGTTGTACCAGTCAATCGCCTCGAGTTCTTCTCGAAGGCTGGTGATTGCACGGGAGATATCTCGCGTCTTTTCGTCTATTGCATCATAAGGTTCACTGTAAGCCATACTATCCTCCTAAATAAGACTTTGTATTACTATAATGATACTCATGGTTTGCCAAGAAAGAAAGGCCTGATATACAAAAATCTTGTGAATTGGGAGAAAATTCACCTTGAGCTATGTTTCTCTTGACTGATAAGTTGCATACAAGAGCCTGTAATTTTGTATCTTTTCATCTCTTTCTCTATGAAGCTTTGTATGGTGTTATCGTGGCAAATAGGGCTTTGTTACACGTGTAAAGAAATATTAGTATTTCATAAATATCGCAATTAGTATAAGTATATAGCTTATAGGTATTGAAAGTGTCTTCCAAATAAGACAAAATCCTTACTGAATAGAAAAACGATTTGTATTATAATATTAGTATTCAAATTACTCCTACATACTTGCACAAATCAGAGGAGCACAAACATGGCATTAAAGTTCAAGACTGTTTTTTCGCAACTGCAGATGAAGATTATTTTCGGGGAGTGGCCAGAAGGGTATCGAATCCCTACCGAAATGGAACTCTGTGAGCAATACAGAGTCTCACGTGTTACCATCCGGCGCGCTCTGGATGGATTGGTCCGTCAGGGTTACATATCCCGTACTCGCGGGCGAGGGTCTTTTGTCTTGTTTAAACGCAAAGTAATAGGTCTTGGATATCCTCAAGTACCAATGAAGGGAGAAGACTCCCAAAAGAATGGTTATTATAAAATCCTCTTGAAGGAGAAAGTGGAAGCATCGAGTACTGATCTTACCCAGATGCATTTCTCCGATGATCCTACCGACCGTGAACTCTGGCACTTCAAGAGCTTGCATATTGTGGATGGAAAACCCTCAGTCTTGAGTGATTACTATGTCATCTCTCGTTTTGGGCAAGAGATTGCCCTGCTTGGAGATGAGAGTGAACGCTCCTTTTTTGATCTGGTGAGCTGGCATATCGGCCAGAAGTGCCATTTCGTCCAGGGAAAGGTTGCCGCCATCAACCCGGATGAAGAAATCTGTAAACAACTTGGTATCGATTGCAGTTCTGCCAGCCTCTGGTGCAGAGGCCTTTGCGTCCTTGATGATGGGACTGTGATTGGAAGATGCACCAAGGTCTTCAATGGACTTATGTACGAATTTGCTGTTGAGGATCAATCAGACGTTTCTGCAAGTATCTGATGTTGTATAAAAATTCATGTTCTCCCACTGATTACATGGTTTGTTCCTTGTGTTTTCTTGACATCGGCTGTATAAGTGTTAGTAAAGACTAATAGCTGATGAAGAGGAACATAATGAAAAGAACTATCATAGAAATGCTGCACGAGGCTGCGAAGCGTTATGGTGATCGTACCTATACCAATACAAAGACTGATGCAGGCTGGGTTGCTTGTTCTTTCAAGAAGACTGATGTGGAGTCCGATTATGTGGCTGCATATCTGCTCAACCATGGATTCAAGCCGCAGGATACCATAGGCATTCTCAGTGAGGGAAAGAGTAGTTGGGTTACCTGTGAACTTGGCCTGATCAAGGCGAAGATGATTAGTGTGCCGCTCTCCATTAAGCTTACCCCTGAGGAAATTGCGTTCCGCATAAACCATAGTGAAGCTGTTGCTTTTGCAGTCTCTTCAAATACCCTCGGTAATGCAGTAAAGGCCCTTCCCATGTTCGACCATCCTGTGATGTTCATCTACCTCGATGAGCAGGATGAGCGATTGGAAAAACAAGTTCGGGAAGCAGACTGGAAGCAGGATGCGAACTATGTTCCTTGGGAGACCCTGATGCTTGATGGGGCAAATCTTCTGGAGCAGAAACCTCGCCTGGTTAAGGACGCTGAAGAGTCCATTGAAGAGAATGATACGATCAATATCTGCTACACCAGTGGGACTACCGGTAATCCAAAGGGTATTATGCTTACCCATCTTAATTACTATGTGAATGTGCATGATGCCATCGACCTGTTTAAACTTCCCGATGCGAGTATGGAGACACTGGTTGTGCTTCCCGTTGATCATAGCTTTGCTCATACAGTGGGAATCTACACTGCACTGCTCAGGGGAATTACCTTGCACTTTGTAGATTCCAGGGGCTCAAATGCCTCGATCATCAGGAACTTCCCGAAGAACCTCGTAGAAGTCAATCCATCCTTCCTTATGACTGTTCCCTCCATCACGGGAAGTTTCATGAAGAAGATGATCCAGGGTATTCATCAGAAAGGACCCTTTGTAGAAGGTATTTTCAATCGTGGGCTTGAAGCTGGCATGCTTCGTAATGGGGACGGCTTCCACAAGGGTGGTACCTGGGTGAAAATCAAGACCTGGTTCCCCTACACCTTGGCGAACCTCCTGGTTTTTCCGAAGCTCAGAGAAATCTTTGGGAATCGCATGCTCTATTGCGTGGGAGGGGGAGCTCTCCTGGAGGCAAAGCAACAGCGTTTCTTTGCAGCCATTGGCGTCCCTGTCTTCCAAGGCTATGGGCTCACTGAGGCTGCCCCTATTATCAGCAGCAATTCCCCACACCGGTACAAGTTCGGTACCAGCGGAATGGTTGCAAAGAGTGAGATCTGTAAGATCATGGTAGATGAGACCACCGAGGCAAAGACTGGTCAGCGCGGAGAGATTGTCATCAAGGGTGAGAATGTGATGAAGGGTTACTTCAAGAATCCCAAGGCAAGCGCAGAGGTTCTTAAAGATGGCTGGCTCTGGACAGGTGACCTCGGGTACTATGACGAAGATGGTTTCCTTGTGGTTACCGGTAGGGCGAAGGCACTCCTTATTGGTAAGGATGGAGAGAAGTACAGCCCTGAGGAGATCGAGGAGGTGATGATCAATCACTTGTCCATCATCAACCAACTGATGGTGTACAACGATCATCAGGTCATAACCACTGCACTGGTTACCCTCAATGAGAGTGATGTAACTTCCCTGATCCAGGACAAGGGCTATTCTACTCCTGAACAGGCGCTTGATGGAATCATCGCAGAGCTTCACTCCTATGAAACTCATGCCACAGCTATTCCTGATATGTGGATTCCCACTCGGTTTGCCTTGATTGAAAAACCATTCAGTGAGGCTGATGGACTGGTAAACTCCACCATGAAGCTCGTACGGTACAAGACAGCCGAGTTCTACAAGGACAGAATTGTCACGCTGTATGAGAGTGAAGAAGCCAATCGAAAGGCAAACCTTGAGGTAGTAAAGAACCTGTTCTACAAATAATGAGAGTTTAACTAATTGGATAAGAATCAAAGGGCAAGTGGATAAATAAGATTTCCGCTTGTCCTTTGGAGTTTCAGAGTAGACAACTAGCATAAAATGTGTAACGCTTTGGTTGTAGAGACGTTTTACTAGTACAGGGTATGACATACCCAGTGGATTAATGGATTGATAACCTTTACTTGAAGAGGTGAGGGAACGGAACGATAAGAAGGGATTCCCCTCAGGAGGAGGACGTTATGAAGAAGGCCTTAATACCAATCTTGTTGGTACTGCTGCTGACCTTGGCATTTACCTCATGTGATGCCAACATCCGGCAAGACATCGCAGGTTTAATGGGTGATTTTAGTGAAAATGTGTATATAGCAAATGGATTCGTTGAAGCCAATACAGCCAATGCTGCAGCTGTGACGACAACCACTGCAAGTATTGGAACAGGCGACTCGGCTCAGACCGTTGTGAAGGACGAGAATATTACCACGTTCGGAGTTTCCGTGAAAGTGCCTGATGGGGTTACAAAGATAATCAAGCCCCAAACTGAGGCTGAACAGGAATCAACAAAAGACAATCTTGCAACTGCTTTTGCTTCTCCTCCCCAGACTGAGGAGTTGGTAGAGTCCTTGAAGGCTCCAATTACCGATCCTGAACAGAAAGCTGCTGCAGAGGGTACGGTGATATTGTTCAATGCAACGTTGGAAAAGCTGAAGGATGATTTGGCCACAAACAACAAAGAATTGAGTGATACTCTTTCAGAGCTTGCTCTCCCAGAGATTGAGGAGGGTGAAACCTTAACTCAAGGTGATGTGCTGGTTCTTCAGATGATGACAAACCTTATCTCCAACACCGTTGCTACCTTGAATGAGGCTTCTAACGATAATCTAGGTAGTTCGATTGATATTTCAACTCCAGAGAACAAAGAGAAAGTCCTCTCTATTGTAGATGATGCCCTCTTTACTGCACAGGTAGCTGAGCAGCTCTCAGGAGCCGCAAGCATCGACTTCTCTGGTCAGTTGGACTTGGCTGCACTGCTTTCTGGAATGAACGATGATTCAAGTCAATCTGTTTCCAGAGCAGAGGATGATAATGAGTTTGGAGATGTTATGGTCTCCTTCAACAATCTGATTCCAGATCTGCTTCCGGTGATGGGAATTACCGTTAGTGGAAATGATTTCACCTATACTCAATCAAAGTATAAGAGCTTCCTCATGAATCAGAAAGCCTATCGTGGTGCTATTGAGCATGCACTGCGGTTTGCTAGAGAGAGTGATTTGGAGCTTTCAGAGGTCCCGAATGCAAACTTCGATACCTCGACCTTGATCAAGTACATGCTCTCTGTGCTGATTACAGAACATCATGCATATTGGGCAAGTGAAAAAATCACTTCTCCGAGACCTGAGGTTATTATTGCCGAGTTGCTTGACGATAATCCAGAAATTGGTCTTGGGACGATGGCTGAAGGATATGAACCAGTTGAGCCGACGATTACAGGGTTCTCCTATGGTGGGTTTGAGCAGTTCCTGCATGATGGGACGACAGAAAAGCCACGGTCATATGCCTATTACAAGGCTATCGTGGAGAATCTGCAAGCACTCAATTCAATCAACGGTATTACTCAGCTGGATGAATTGCTTGATGATTTGCTTGATGATACAAATGCAGACAATCTTGAATCAATGTATGATGATTGGGATTCAACGAGTAATTAAGGGAGGAGAGGTACCATGAAGACGAAAATAACGATAATTACAATGGTTGCATTGTTCATGATTGCGGCTCCTCTGCTTGCAGTGAGTGCATACGATCCTGAATCGAATGTTGTCTATGCCCAGGCAGCGGAACCCTTTGTGGGAACCAGTGTACGGGTATTGGGCATGGGTGGTGCAGGGCTGGGTGTGAAAGGCTATCATGATAGCTTCCTGATCAACCCGGCAAACCTGACCAAGAGTGGATTTAAGTTCTCTCTCCCCTCGGTAACCGTTACCGCTTATAGTCCCAAGGCAATCTTGGAGAGTGGGGCGATTGAGGAATTTGAGGAGGGAACGGATGAGTCAATGGTTAGTGGTGCTCAGAAGTTCTTGGCAACCATCAAGAAAGGATATGGAGATGTGCTGACTACAGATGTTTCCACTACCTTGACGATTGGAAGCTTTGGATTGTCCTTGCAGGCTCAGGAACGCCTGATGTCCTATAAGACTGGTGCAGATATGCTGAGTACCAACCTGATTGCTCAGGTAACCACTGCAGCTACTGCTGGACTTGGATTCAGAATCGGACTTGTACCTGACAAGATCAGCATCGACCTTGGTGTAACAGCTCAGGCTGTCTATAAGGCATACTATAAAGCACAGAGCGCATCATCCATTACTGATATGATGGCGGATGATGATGCAGATCCAGCAGTCAAGTTTATCAATGAGACTCCGATTGTTGCAGGGTATGCCCTCCCCATCTCTGCTGGTGTGAACGTAAATCTTCCAGCTGGTTTGAGATTGTCTGCAGCTGCAAAAAACTTCAATGGTAACTACACCATGAACACGTACTATTCAGTCAATGACTGGGCTGAAGAGGTTCTTGGGGACAGAATCACTGATGATGCTGATGATTCAGGCGCCACCAATACCATAGAAGATGAGTGGACTATCGAGTCCGATTGGAGACTGGACGCAGGACTTACCTGGGCACCGAACATCGGCTCCCTGATCAGACCTGTTCTTGCAGTCGATGTTGTCGATGTCATGTCCATGAGTGGTTTGCAGGGTGATGACTTGAAGCGGGCATTCTATGAACAGACCCGCCTTGGTGCATCAGTCAGACTCTTGAGCATCCTTGATGTTCGTGGTGGTATCAGCCAGGGCTACAAGTCCATCGGTGCTGGATTCGATCTTCTGATCTTCCACATTGATGCTGCCTACTATGTACAGGAATATGGAGCGAGTATCGGTGACAAGCCAATCGATGCACTTTCACTGAGATTCTCACTCTTCTCTCGCTAGTGTCGTGCTTCTTACTCACGGAATGCCCTCCCTGGAAAGGAGGGCATTCGCATGTTTTAACTTCTTCTTACTGATAGGTTCTGTTATATTAATAACAAACTGTAAGAAAATTTACAAAAAAGCTCTTTTTAACCTTTCCTTTGTTACAAAACTCATGATATAGTCTCCATACAATCACACTTCAGGGTTTTCACCCGTATGAGAGGTCAATATGACAAGTTTTGGAATTTGGGGACTCATTCCTCCCGTTCTTACCATTACCCTTGCATTTATTACCAAGGATGTAATGGTTTCCCTGTTTCTTGGGATTTTTTCTGGTGCGTTGATCGTGGCAGGGGGGAATCCTCTGGTAGCAATCATCAATCTTACCGACATGATCGCCGGTTCCCTCAATGATGGATGGAACATTCGAATCTTCCTTTTCTGTGCCTTGCTTGGAGGCATGGTAGGTATGCTCAGTAAGACAGGATCAGCTCATGCCTTCGGGCGTTGGGCAGCAGATAAGCTGCATACCGAGAAGACCAGCCTCTTGATGACTTGGTTCTGTGGTCTGTTGATCTTCATTGATGACTACTTCAATAGCCTTGCAGTAGGAACGGTTATGCGTCCTATTACGGACAAGAACAAGATTTCCCGTGCACAGCTTGCATATGTTCTGGACTCCACAGCAGCTCCTGTATGTATCCTTGTTCCCATCTCAAGTTGGGTTATCACCGTCATGTCCATTGTGAAAGGATCTGAAGGATTTGACACTTTGGGAGTCAGTGAATTTTCCTTCTTTATCCGGTCAGTTCCCTATAACCTGTATGCACTTCTTACCATCATCATGGTATTGGTCATCATCCTGAGCGGAAGGAACTTTGGTCCTATGGCTAGGAGCATTGCCTATGCCAAGGAAACTGGTAACCTGTACAACGAGACCTATGGTCCGGCTCCAGGTGAGATCGACATCGATGGGGATGTGAATGCTGCCAAGGCAAAGCCTCTGGATATGCTCTTCCCGATTATTGTTCTCATTGTTTCAGCGGTTATCCTGTTCCCTGTCACTACCTACCTCTCATCCATAGATGGGGAGACCATTACCAGTGTCGGTGCTGCAGCTGCTTCCATGTCTCTCGGTGATGCTTTCAACAATACCGATGCCTCAATGGCACTGTTCTATGCTGTTATCTTTACCTTGGTGATTACGTACATCTACTACACTGCTCGTAAGCTCTTTACGATCAAGGGAGCAAGTGAGGCAATTACCGATGGCATCAAGAGTATGGTTCCCGCCCTTATCATTCTTACCATGGCATGGACCATTGGTGGGGTTATCAAGAACAGTCCTGCTGATGGTGGCCTTGGATTGGCTTCCTACCTCAGTGATGTTGTTGTCGGTGGTGGATTCCCGATTGCTCTTGTTCCTGTTATTGCCTTTGTGCTCTCTGCTTTGATTGCCTTCTCAACTGGTACAAGCTGGGGAACCTTTGCCATCATGATCCCGATCGTTATGCCTATCGCTGTCGGTCTTGCCCAGGCAAAGGGCCTTGCAGACGCAGGTTTGCTCAATGCAGCTATGATCAGCGTGAGTGCAGTACTCGGTGGATCAGTCTTTGGTGACCATGCCTCCCCGATCAGTGATACAACTATCTTGAGTTCCACTGGAGCTGGGTGTCCACACCTTGAGCACGTTGCAACCCAGATGCCTTACGCAATAACCTCTGCAGGCTGTGCTATGATTGGGTTTGTTGTAGGTGGAATCTTCCTGAATGTTCTGGCAGCTTGGATTGTCACCTTGGCTGTTTTTGCAGCAGCCATGATCTTCCTTCCCAAAATCCTGAACAAGTAATCTACAATTCACTACCAAGTAGGCCCGCCTAGCAAGGTGGGCTTACTTGCTCTATGAGGCCAAGCGAACTATACTTTGGCTTGGAGGCTGATATGGACATTGTACAAATAAAAGGACATATCAAGGAGTATGACTGGGGAAACACCTCATTCATTCCTGCGCTGTTGGGTGTTCCAGAGGATGGAAAAGCCAAGGCAGAGCTTTGGTTTGGTACCCATCCCTCTGGGGATGCAATCGTGATGGAAACAAACCAGAATCTTTCCTCCTTCCTGAAAGGGGACAGTGAGCATTGGTTCGGAGAGGACCACGTTGAATCCTTTGGGGATGAGTTGCCACTCCTATTCAAGGTTCTGGCAATTGAGAAACCCCTCTCCATTCAGGTTCACCCTGATAAGCTTCAGGCTAAGGCAGGGTGGGAGTGGGAAGAAATTATCCGTAAGCGACTTCCCCAGGAACTCTGGAACTACAAAGACCCCAATCGTAAGGCGGAAGTCATCTATGCACTTACCCCGATTACCGCAATGTGTGGATTTCGTCCCCTGGGTCAAATCATACCCATACTGAAGCTTTTGTTGCCTAAGGCATATGAGAACCATTTCTCTTATCTTGATGAATCAGGGGTTGATGATGATGAGAAGCTTGCCCGGTTGTTCAAGCAACTGTACACCATGAACAAGGAAACGTTGTCTTCGCTGATTGATGAATATATCGCTTCCTTGAAAGCACATGAAGAGTTGCCCACCAGTACCGCTGATGGACGTTTTCTTGAGAGCAAGGGGATCGTTCTTGCAAGCTATGTTACCTATCCCCATGACCCAGGACTATTTTGCCCATTCTTGCTGAACGTTAAACATCTTGAAAAGGGAGAAGCCCTCTATCTTGCACCAGGGACCTTGCATGCCTATGTTATGGGCAATGGCATTGAGCTAATGAGTGCATCGGACAATGTGCTTCGCGGAGGACTTACCAACAAGAAGGTAGATGTCAAGGAATTGATGAAGGTCACAGAGATAAAGGGAAAAGAGGTAGAGAAGGTGCAGATGTTGCGTGGGACCTCAGGGCGAATGCATCTTCTCACTCCTACCGAGGAGTTCCACTTGATGGTCCTGTCCAGTGGAACCTATGAGATTACTGACCGTAGGAGTATCGAGTTACTGTTTGTTGGTGAGGGAAGTGCCCAGTTTATCTCTGAGAAGGAGAAGCGGCCCCTGCAGAAAGGTAGTTGTCATGTGGTAGCAGCCTCTCTTGGCTCCTATACCCTGCAAGTGGAGGGAATGCTGTTTATTGCTGATGTTCCCAGATGACGGAATATTTCGGTTTTTTTGGGTTGGAATGAGTATCTGAGCAGTGATATAGTACAAATATGGATAAATACCTCAAAATATTGCGAAAAGAGTTGCGTCCCGCAATGGGATGCACTGAACCCGCAGCCTCAGCTCTCGCTGGTGCAAAGGCTGCGGAACTATTAGGACAGGTACCTACCTCCTTGGAGATTTGTACCAGTCGAGACATGGTCAAGAATGCAATGGGTGTGGGTATCCCTAACTGCTCCCTGAAGGGGATTCAAGCAGCAGTGGCTCTTGGAGCAAGTGGGGGAGACAGTGAGAAGGGGTTGAGTATTCTCAGCAGCCTTAGCGAGGAGCAAATAGAGAAGGCTTCAGCAATTCCAGTCTCTCTTGTTATTGAAAGCGGTGTCCCTTCTCTGTATATCAAGGTTACTGCAAAAGCGGGAGATGATGTTGCCATTGCCACTATCAGTGGGGAGCATGACCGGTTCAGTTGCCTGCAGCATAATACTTCTGTTTTACGCGAACTGGCAGTTGATGCCTGTGGTACAGAACTGGAAGTGGAGGATATGCAATTTCTCGGTTCTGCAAGTCTTGCTGATCTACTCACTTGGGTGAAGCAGGCACCCCAGGAGGCAATCGACCTGGTTCTGGATGCAAAGGAGACCAACATCGCCATTGCACGACATGCTCTCGATGAGGAGTATGGCCTTTCTGTGGGGAGGATTGCTGCTGAGCCGATTGGGAAAGAACCAAGCAGCCTATCAGAGGCGTTCAGCTTGGGCTCAGCGATGGCTGCAGCTGCCAGTGACGCAAGAATGGCTGGATGCCCCTTGCCGGTGATTATCAACAGTGGTAGTGGGAACCAGGGTATCACCTTGACCGTACCTATAGCGGTAGTTGCAGCATATTTAAAGAAAGATGATGAACAGCTTGGAAGGGCTTTATTGCTTAGTCAGCTGATAGGATTGGGTTTGACTGCTAGGAAAGACCGGCTAAGTGCTCTCTGTGGTGCCTTTACAGCCTCCATTGGGACGGCTTGTGGATTGGTGTATTTGCTGGGAGGAAACCTGGAAGAGATGGACCGTGCCTTCAACACCATGGTCGGAAATCTTACTGGGATTATCTGTGATGGGGCCAAGTCCACCTGTGCCCTGAAGATCTATAGTTGTGTGGAAGCGGCAAACCTTGCCTGCAAACTTGCATTCCGCGGTCTTTCCCCAGGAAGTGAGAGCGGAATCGTTGGAAAGTCGAGTATGGAGAGTATGGATTTTCTCTCCAGAATCAGTCATGAAGGGATGGAGGAAACAGACAAAACGATTCTCTCCATCATGTTGGGAAAACAATTGTGAACTATGTAGCATTAGATTTCGAGACGGCGAACAGCTACCCCGGTGGAGCTTGTTCAGTAGCCCTTGCCCGGTTCGATGAAGAAGGTACCCTGCTTGAGACGTATTACTCTTTGATCCGTCCCAAGCATCCGTATTTTGATCCAGGGATGACAGCAGTGCATAAACTCTCCAGTGATGAGTGTCTTGCTGCCCCTGAATTCGACAAGATCTGGGAACAGATGCGTTCATTCATCGGTCGCGATATCCTGGTTGCCCATAATGCAGTCTTTGACATGGGTGTGATGAAAGCTGCATTTGAAGCATATGACCTGGAGGCTAGGGAGATGAGCTATCTGTGCACCCTGATCATTGCACGCAAGCTCTGGCCAAAGATGCATAGTTATAAACTCTCCTATCTGGTTGATTACTTCGATATGGAGTATCAGGCTCACTATGCCCTTGATGATGCAATCATGTGCGGGAAGATCATGTATCGGCTCTGCCAAGGGCATTTGAATGAGCTGCTCGATCTTCGCCGGTTTCTGATCACCAAGGGTATTGAGCCGAAGGTTATTGAGCACCAGAGAAAAGACGCAGATTTTTTCCTATAAGAGGATAAAGGCCGGTTGCCCAGAGTCCTACGAGGCTGTATCGCACAAAGCCTCCAATTGCATACATTGACTCTGGGATGATTACCTTGGAGCCCATGATCAGAAGCACAACAACCAAGCCGATAAGATAGCGGCCAATCTTCTTTCCTAATGTTCCTTCGGTCAAGAATTGGACCTTCTTGTTCTCAAGGGCGAAGCCAAGATAGCCTCCACCACCGAGAGCGAGGATCTTCATCAGGTCATTGAATGCCGTCTCATCAGCGGAAAAGAAATTGAGCAGGATACTGATTACCGCTCCGCTTATGGCAAAGATGGTTCCTAGGATGATCAGGTATCTGAGACGTCTCTTCTCATCATCATAGAGATAGTCCAGATAGTGGTAGAAGGCAAAGCTGATGGATACACCTAGTAAGAGTCCGGCGAATACGTCGATCGGCCAGTGCACCCCCAGGTAAAGCCTGCTCAAACCTACCAGTGTCATCATGATTGCACAGAAGATGCTGAGCTTTCGCTTTCGAAAGGTAAGTGCCAAGGCAGTATAGAAGGCCGCCCCAGTTGTCGTATGTCCGCTGGGGAATGAGTAACCGGTTGCAGTCTCCAGTCGTTTTCCTTGGATCGATTCCAATACCTGGAACGGACGTGGTGCCTTGACCGTGGCTTTCAGTATACCCATCGCGAGTACCGAGAGTAGAATTGAAGAGTAGAGCCCAAACCCCTTCTTCTTGTCATGATTCCAGAAGATATAGAGGATAACGGCAATGACGAAGGTCTGCTCACCCAAGAGTGAGGCGAGGTTGCCCAGGAAGTCGAGAACTGGATTCTCAATATTCAAAAAGAACAGCATGATGGATTCTTGCATGGGTATCTTCTCCTTGCGGGAAGTATACGCAAGGGTTTCTTCATTGGCAACAGCGTAGCATGTTGACAAAAGCCTTTCTATCGTGTAGTTTCCAAGAGTGCTTTTTGAGGGTGTAGCGAAGCTGGTTATCGCGACGGCCTGTCACGCCGTAGATCGCGGGTTCGAGTCCCGTCACTCTCGCTAGCAAGAATCCTTTGTTCATCTCTGGTGAGCGAAGGATTCTTTTTTGCTTCAGGAGATGACTATACAATTCGTGATGATTTTTACGAAAAATGGGAAAATCTTTTTTAGCTATGTTGACAAAAATACAGGGATAGTGTAGTTTCACTCTTGCTATGAGGGTGTAGCGAAGCTGGTTATCGCGACGGCCTGTCACGCCGTAGATCGCGGGTTCGAGTCCCGTCACTCTCGCTTGAAGAAACCGCCTTGGATTCCAGGGCGGTTTCGTTCTATTATATGGTCTGATTAATTTTCGGAGGGACGATGAAGGTACTGGTAGGAATGAGTGGAGGAATAGATTCTTCCGTTGCAGCATATCTGCTGAAGCAGCAGGGACATGAGGTTACAGGGGTCACTATGACCATCTGGAACAAACGTGCCCACTTGGCTCGTCCCCTCGGTTCAACCAGTTGTTTCGCTCCCGACAAGAGCGAAGATATCAAGGCGATCAAGCGAATCTGTGAGAAGATAGGTATAGAGCATCATGTGCTTGAGTTGAGTGATCAATTTGAGGAAGTGGTGCTTGCAAACTTCAAGGACGAATACATGGAGGGGCGTACACCGAACCCCTGTGTATGGTGCAATGCCAAGATCAAGTTCGGAGCCATGGTGGATTATGCCAGGGAGAGCGGCCTTGTATTTGACAAGTTTGCCACCGGACACTATGCCCGCATTACAGAAGAAAACGGTCGCTATGCGATAACCAGGGCTGTTGATCTTAAGAAAGATCAGTCTTACTTTCTCTATCGTCTTAGCCAAGCTCAACTCGCTGCCACGCTGTTTCCCCTCGGTTCCATGACCAAGGAAGAAGCACGCACTATTGATGTGGAACAGGGATTCCATAAGGTCTACCAGGAAGAGAGTCAGGATTTCTATGATGGGGATTATACCGATCTTCTGGAAGTGGAGAACAAGCGGGGAAATATTGTCACCCAGGATGGAAAGATTCTTGGAACCCATGACGGTATCTGGCACTACACCATTGGACAGAGAAAGGGGTTGGGTATAGCGGCTGAACGGCCACTCTATGTATTGCAGCTTGACGCACAAAAAAATGAAGTGGTAGTCGGCTATGTAGAGGAGACTCTGCAAAGTACCGTAACAGCTGATGACGTTGTGTGGAGCAGCAAGCCTTCATTGGAGGGAGAAGTGGAGGTGCAGGCCAAAATCCGCTCCACTGGGTATCCCACAGAAGCCAGAGCCCACATGAATGATGATGGTACCATTACAGCTGTGTTCTCGGACTCTGTAAAGGCTGCTACTGTTGGACAATCACTGGTTCTCTATGATGGGGAGAGAATCCTCGCCGGGGGAATCATCAAGGAAGCCTTCTGATAGTTGTCTCATACTGTCTTTCCGTTTATGATGGAGAGACAAGGAGAGCACAATGCGAGTCATCATCCAAAACGATTATGAGAATCTTTCTCTCTGGGCTGCTCGGTATATTGCAAGCAGGATCAGGGAGTTCGAACCAAATGAGAACCGTCCTTTCGTACTGGGGCTGCCAACCGGATCTTCTCCGCTTGGAACGTATGCTGAGTTGATCAGGCTGAATAGGGAAGGGTATGTCTCATTTGCCAACGTCGTCACCTTCAACATGGACGAATATGTTGGTCTTCCAAAAGACCATGAGCAGAGTTACTACACATTCATGTGGAAAAACTTCTTCAACCATATCGACATCAAGAAAGAGAATGTCCACATCCTTGACGGAAATGCAAAAGATCTGGAGGCAGAGTGTGCTGCCTACGAGGATGCAATCGCTGCATTCGGCGGGATTGAGCTTTTTCTGGGGGGCATAGGTTCTGATGGTCATATTGCATTCAACGAGCCATTCTCTTCCCTCTCCAGCAAGACCAGGATCAAATCACTCACCTACGATACCAAGGTGATGAACAGCAGATTCTTCGACAACGACATGAACAAGGTACCATCCCAAGCTCTTACCGTTGGGGTGAAGACCGTAACAGACAGCAAGGAAGTCATCATCCTGGTGAATGGTCATGCAAAGGCACGTGCCTTGCAGGCAACCATTGAGGGTGGTGTAAGCCAGAACTGGACCTGTAGTGCTCTCCAACTACACCCGAAGGCAGTACTCGTCTGTGATGAAGCAGCCTGTGGGGAATTGAAGCTGAATACCTACAAGTACTTCAAGGATATTGAGGGTGATAATCTTTCAGTAGAGAATATGCTCTCGTAAAGAAGATCGAGTGAACCAAGAAAACAGGCCCGAAACCATGAAGGTATCGGGCCTGTGTTAGAGTGTTTCCTAATCAGTAAGCTAACGAGATTCCTACATAGGGTGCCAAGGTGAAGCCGTCAATTGAATAATCATAGGACATTGTAATACCCCCACCACTACCTTCAATCGTTCCAAAGAGAGGAATGAGACCTTGAACACCAATATTTAAAAATGTAGTTGGATCCAAAGCGTAGTTTATCTCAGCCAATAATGATAGTGAAAACAAAGTAATTGTAGTTTCTACTGGAATAGATCCAGAGTTATCGGTTTCGGAATCAAGGCTCATTACCATACCTCCCCCAAATTCAATGAAGGAATCCATATCCAATGGTTGTTGGATAGCTAAGCCAAGCATGAAATCCCATCCTAGGGGTTCCTCAGATGTATCGACAGAGGTTCCGCTTATTTCCATTGAAGTGACTTTCCCAAACCTCGCCATATAGTTGATACCTAATGAACTTGTTGGAGAAAAGAAGGATGTTCCTTTTATATAGCCACCAAGAGTGTTTGCTTTCGCATCAGTAGCGGTCTCAGTACTATCAATAGTAATTGAGTCAATTGTTTCAAAGGAATAAAATCCTCCAAAGGACATTTTGTTGGTTTGAGCAAACAACTGAATAGTCGCAAGTATCAAAACGGCTAAGATTAATGCAATACGTTTTTTCATTGGTTTCTCCATTAATAGTGATAAATATATACAGATAGTCATAGTATACCATAGTTATGAGCGATTTGTTATTGCATATATGTAAAAAGTATCCTATTTATGCACAAATTGCATATGAAATGGGTTTTTAGAAAGTCTGCTAATCATATACTTTTTCTAATTCTGAAGAAGGAAATATCATGATACGAATTATCCATTGAGATACTAGCAGAATAACTTAGAAAGCTAATTAAAATCTGATAGAGGGGGTAATGGCAAAAACTGTCATGCCAATTTCAGTCTCTATAGATATATTGCTTCCAGAAAGTGTGACTATATCACCGATAAGGATGAGGACCTTTGCTCCGATATTCAGGAATTTCATGGTATTGAGAGCACGGTTTTTCGTTGCATAGCCACCAACATATACAGTGAAGATTTCCATGATTGATTATCCGGACCATCCTCTGATGATTCATTTTAATTCCTAAATTGGATTCATGCACCCATTTCAAGAAAAGTACCGCAAGAATAGTTTTTAAAAAAACAAGCCGAGATATAGACTCAGCCTGAATACCTAGCTTCTTTGTGTGGTTACTTCACCTCAAACAATTCATACTCCATATTTCCCAATCCCAGTTTTTCCCCATGCTCCAGGGCTACTTTCCAGCTAGTGGTAGGGTGGGTGTCTGTGAAGTGGTCATGATGACAGTGCTCTCTCTCGCCAAGGGCAGAGGAAGGAATGAACGGTTGCTTGTTCACTGCATCCGCACAGGCCTTATCCAGTGCAATAGGGTCGAAGGATGCGAAAAAGCCTACATCCGGTACAATGGCCAGGTCATTTTCTCCATGGCAGTCACAATTCGGTGAGACCTCAATGACGATGTTGATATGAAAGGTTGGTCTACCATGACAGATTGCATGGGTGTACTCAGCAATCTTGCAGTTCAACTTGTCATTGGAGCTACTGTCATTGTTTGAGATTGCATCAGTGGGGCAGACCGCAATACAACGTCCACAACCAACACACTTGTCCTGGTCTATCCAAGAAAGGCCATCGGTGATGTGCGGAGCATCGTGGGCACAGATATCGATACAGGCACCACAACCGATGCAAAGACTCTGGTCAACCTGTGGTTTTCCATCACAGTGCATCTCCATCTTCCCTGCACGGGAACCTCCGCCCATTCCGATATTCTTGAGGGCACCACCAAAACCGGTGGCCTCATGACCCTTGAAGTGGGCTAGGCTGATAAGGATATCGGCGTCCATCAAGGCACGTCCTACCTTTGCTTCCTTGACATACTCCCCTCCAGGAACGGGGACCAATGTCTCATCTGTTCCCTTCAGTCCATCACCAATGATGATATGGCACCCGGTAGCATAGGGCATAAACCCGTTTTTATAGGCACTCTCCATATGATCAAGTGCATGCTTTCTTCCCCCTACATAGAGGGTGTTGCAATCGGTAAGGAATGGTCTTCCTCCCAACTCCTTTACAATATCTACAACAGTGGCAGCATAGTTTGGTCTCAAGAAAGCCAAATTGCCAGGTTCACCGAAATGAATCTTGATGGCAGTGAACTTGTTCTTGAAGTCGATGGTCTCAATTCCTGCTCGCTTGATCAGCCTGGTGAGCTTATGTAAGCGGGAGTCTCCATTTTCGCAGCGTAAGTTTGTGTAGTAGACTTTGGAAGCTTCCAAAATATACCTCTCTTTAGAGCCTTTTGCAAAATGAGCGACCATTGTAAATCGACTTGTCTGGTCTGATTCATTATCGTCAAACAAAAGTGTCAAACTGGCTGAATTATGGCTTTGAGCGAAAAGTCACGCCAAATCTGCTGTCGGTCGAGCATGAGAAGGCACACCTGTCCCACGACAGGTGGAATTGCTATCGTCCGTATGGTGCTACGCTGTCTTCTGTAAGCCTGGAAGGATGCAATACTGCAGTATCTTGATCGCCGCAAGACACAACACACCGGTCATCAGGCAATGGGCTACCTTATCAGGTCCCCGTACCATGATCTTCGAGGGGATCAGCCAATCCTTCAGATGGGCATTGGAGCGTTCGACGGTGGAGCGTATCTTGAAGCGTTGCTTCTCAGCGGGAGAGAGAACGCGTTGCTGCTTGCGCCGCTTGTTCGGATCGATGATGGGGATCCTGCCACTTGTGATGATGAAATCCTTGATGGGTTTCGCATCATAGGCACTATCCATCAGTGAATACAGATGGGTAACCCGTTCACTGGACATCCGCTCCAAGGGAATGGCCGCTTGGCTGTCATGAACATTCGCACCGGTGACGATGGCACTGATGGGAATGCCGCTGTCAGTAACATCCAGATGCAGCTTGTAGCCCTTCCAATAATTGTTGTTGCCCTGGCTGTTTCGCTTGCATCCCCAGCTGCACAAGGTGTTCAGCTCACCGATCGCCTGTTCGGATGACTGTGCAAGTTGCTTCTCCAGAACGGATTGTTTCTTATCCCTCGGTTCAGTACCTTTCTTCGGTCTGCCACGTTTGCCCTTGGGCTTCACTTCCTTCTTGGTATTGGTTGCCTTTTCGCGTGCCTCGATCGCCGTTGAGTCACGACTGATGTGTCCCACGATGTGCCCACCCAGATACGACGATACCAATGGACCGAGAGTTTGTTCCATGAGTCGATTCTGGGCATAGGAGGCGTATCTTCTGCTGAAGGTGGCTTCGCTGGGAACGGTGGAAAACCCACATATTTGCCTCAGCGCAGGATCGCTGAGCAATCGGTTGCGTAGCGAGGTGACCGTGGCAATATTGAAGAATTGTTTGGCCAAGCAAGAACGGATCATCGCCATCTCATCATACGATTTGCGTCCGAGCAGGCTACCGGGGCGGTCGCATGCGGGCAGGAATTCCTCGATCACTTGCAGCAGTTGGATGAATGTGCGGTGCTCGTTGGTCACATATCCTTCGAAAATCTCCTGGATGTCGTAGGAAATGCCGAATACCATCTGGCAACCGCCCAGGATTTCTGTTATGCTTTTCATGGACCTGCTCTCCCCCTTATGTTTTTGTAGCTAATAACATTATAGAGGATTGACAGGTCCATTTCCATATATTTTGGCCAACTTGAGCCTGTTTTGGACAATTTTGTGCACCCAAGGGCTCTTCGGGATGCTTCAGATTGTAGAAATTGCTAGGATTTTGCTATTTTGCAAGAGGCTCTTTATTGTTGTTTTTTTGCTTGCTTATCGTAGTCCCAGCTCTGAAGCAACCTTGATGGCTAAAGCTGGTTTATCGGTCATTACAGAATCTACCCCCATCTGGTAGAGACGCTTCATTTCAGATTCTTCATTGATGGTCCAGACTTGAATGATGCTTCCCCTGTTATGCATGGTTTTTACAAAAGAAGGAGTGACCACCTTGATGCCCCACTGACGGGTGGGAACCTGGAAAATAATAGAGTGCTTTTTCCCAGAGAGTAAGTGGAGCTTCTGGAGTGCCAAGAGGGGTACCACCTCAAGGGTGGTAACACTTGTCAGTATATCGGGAGCTTTTTTCCTCAGTAGTTTGAGGTTTGAGAGGTGAAAAGAAGCAGCAACGATTCGCTTTGTGGCCTGCACTGAGTGGATCACTTCGATGAATGTGTCGACGATGGCTGGATCCTTGCTTTTTAGGTCAATATTGAATCGCTGGCTTGGACACGCCTCCAAGGCCTCTCTCAATGTACACAGTTGCACCCCTTTTCCCCTGAAGGGAAATGTTTTTCCGTTGTCTGGAGTGAAGGTATATCCTGCATCGTAGGTTTTCAGTTCAGATAGGGTATGATCTTCTACCCGGCCGGAACCATCGGTATTGCGGTCCAAGGTCTCATCATGCCAGATGACAAGCTGTCTGTCCTTACTCAGATGTACATCGGTCTCGATGACATCAACACCCAATGTACATGCACTCAGGAAGGCACTGAGTGTGTTCTCTGGGAAGTGTGCACTATCCCCTCGGTGGGCTACCACCCGAGGCATTGGGTCGAAAAAAGAATCAGTCATCTTGCTCCTTGTTCTTATGGGCCTTGATCCTGGCAGATTTCACAAAGACCTTTTCCATCTTCTGTATTTCACTTTCAGTGAGAGCAGAGCGTACAAATACATCGCGAAGGAAGCGGAAGGTCCAGAGTTTCTCCTGGCCTAGTTTGAAGTACCCGATCTCATCGAGCGCATCACACGCTTTAAGCGCTGCTTCCTCACAACGGCCTTGTGTTACAGGGTTTGCCCCCTCAGGGTATGTCTTGATGGTATCGTAAAGACAGTAGGTGATGATTTGGACCGCTTGAGATAGATTAAGAGAGGGAAACTGGTCGCTGGTTGGTATGGTTACCACCTGACTGCACATTGCCACCTCATCATCAGTAAGTCCGTCGGACTCTCGTCCGAAGACGATTGAGATAAGACCGTCACCGGTCTTCTGTACCACCTCAGCCAATTGGGTGGGATTGAGCGAGCTATGCTTACGAAACTTTCCTCTTCTTCTTGTAGCTGCAACACTGAGTACACTTCCTGAAAGTGCCTCCTTGAGTGAAGAGAATCGTTTCGCTTGCTCCCAGACATCGCTGGCATGTAATGCAAGCGTTCTTACACGGTTCTCATCGTATTCACGATCACTCACCAAGACCAAATGGGTAATGCCCATGGTCTTCATGGCTCGACAGGTTGAGCCAATATTGGCTCCATCCTGTGTATCAACCAGTACGATCTGAATCCTATCCAAATTGGTTTGTTGGTCCATAGAACCAGTAATAACAGATATTGCAGGTTTTTCCAAGCTAGTCTATAGTTGTCCTATGACAGAAAAACCGTTCTCAGGAAATAAGTACATCCAAATATTCCTTGGAGTCATTGTAACATTGGCAGTGTTTGCTGCTCTAAAGATGTCGAAAGATGTAATGATTCCTCTCGTTCTTTCGTTTTTCTGTTATCTGTTATTCAGCCCATTACTTCGTAGGCTCGATAGACTCCATGTGCCAAAAATCATCTCAGTCATCTTCGTTATGGCTCTATTGCTCTTCCTGTTTCTTGCTACAGGCTGGTTCATCATCATCACCGTCGATACCTTGGTTGACCTGGTACCATTCTATGTAGAGAAAGTGGTCTCACTGGACCGACTGCTCACCAGCAGGGCAAGTTCCTTTATTGATCTTCCTGAAGGTGCCTCCTTCCTATCCATACTGCCCGTGAACTGGTCGAATATTGCCATCAGCAGCCTGACCTCCATCAGCAACAAGTTCCTCTCGATTACCAAGGTTGCGCTGTTGGTCTATATTTTTGTGCTTTTCCTGTTGCTGGAACGGCAGAGTGTAATTCCCAAGTTGCTGGCAGCCATTCCTAGAAGCAAGGGTATGAAAGTTGCGGTCATGTTTGAACGCATTACCCGCCAGACCTCCAAGTACCTGCTGCTGAAAGTGGTGATCAGCTTATGTACTGGTGCACTTTTCTTTCTCACCGCAGTGGTCACTGGGCTCGATCTTCCCATTCTCTGGGGAGTCCTGGCATTCATATTCAACTTCATTCCTTCCATTGGGTCAGTCATCGTGACAACCATTGTCATCTTTATGTCCTTGATCCAGTTTGCACCTGATTGGACCAATGTCTTTTACGTGGCAATTCTTGCAATAAGCACCCAGATGATCCTGGGGAACATCATTGACCCTCGCCTGCAAGGAGGGCAACTCAATCTGTCGCCCTTTGTAATTCTTGTCTCGCTTTCGCTCTGGGGCTTCATCTGGGGACTTCCCGGAATGTTTATCTCTGTACCCCTGACCAGTGTGTTGCAGATTCTCTGTGCAAATATCAAGAGTCTCAGACCGATTGCCATCCTGATAAGCAGTGGTAAGAGCTATCAGCGGGAGACGGCAAAGCAGAAAGCGTTGGAGCGTTATCTGCGAAAGCAGGATAAGCTCAAAAGGGGAGAGCATCCAACCGCTGAGCACATCAATGAAGCACAGGAGAAGGAAGCCCATGAGAACTACCACAGGGGTGACTTCGTTCTTCCGGAGAATTTCGGCGACAAGAAATGATTGATTTTCCTACACTTTCAACTGAAGAAGCAACACGCTATCTGAATCTACCTTTCAGTCAAAGCCCTAAAGGGTATGAAGCATTCGCACAGACAATCCTTGGCTTTTATGAAAACCATGGGAGAGCGTTTGTCTGGAGAGAGACCAGTGACCCCTATCGGATCCTGCTTTCCGAGGTAATGCTGCAACAGACCCAAACCAGTCGCGTCATTCCTAAGTATGAGTTGTTTCTCTCCCTGTGGCCCACAATCAAGGACTTGGCTGGGGTGGAGCTGGATGAGTTGCTGTACCACTGGAAGGGATTGGGCTATAACCGCAGGGCTCTGAATCTCCGTAAGAGTGCCATTGCATGTGGACAGTGGGACTGGAACCTACCCAGGAAGCAGGCTGAACTGCTCTCCTTGCCTGGGGTAGGGAAAGCAACCGCGGCCGCCATAGGTGCATTCAGTTACCGAGAGCGAACCATCTACCTTGAGACGAACATACGCAGGGTCCTTCTCCATTGCTTTTATCCTGACCAGGAAGGCGTGAAGGACAAGGAGTTGGAATTGTTGCTTGCTCGTTTAGTGCAGCTGGTTGAGGACCCAAAGGCGTGGTACTACGCACTGATGGATTTCGGTGTCTTGCTTAAACATCTTCTTCCCAATGCCAATGTGAGGAGTGCTCACTATACAAAACAGGCAAAATTCGAGAACTCCAACCGACAGATTCGTGGACAGTTGATCCACCTGCTCTCTGATACCGGTGCAAAAGACCAGGAACAGGTCACCAAATTGCTCTCCCACTTTGAAGAGGAGCGCGTACTGTACTGTCTTGGGCAGTTGGAAAAAGAGGGATTTGTTGAGGAAACAGAAGGTACCTATCGGATAGCTAAGGCCTAGGTTTCCTATCAGCAGCCAGATTCCCTGCCATACCCAGCAGCATCAAGAGTGCTCCTATGAGAAGCGGTAGGCTGAAACTATCAAAGAAGAGGTAATCGATCAGTAGGCTCATCAGGATCTGGGCAGATGAAAGCAGGAGTGCAGAGTAAACAGCAGGAATCTTCACGATGACATAACTGGTACTTACCACAACAAAAACTGCCAGTATTCCTCCACCAAAAACAAGCAGCAGCGGGATCTGGGGTATGGTTTGAATCCCAACGATTGTTGCCTCCTTCTGGAAAAGGAAATAGAAGACCAAGCCTGCCAACAGTCCGCCGATGAAATTCCTATGTGAGGCACGTATAGGCCCCTCATAGAGTGCAAGTGTACTGTTGAGTACCATCTGTGTCATGGTAAGTGCGCCTGCAAGGATGCCTAGCATAACATACAGGAAAGCAAAGTTTGCTGTACCTCCGCTGGCCATGATGATGATTCCTATTGCACTGACACTCAGACTGAAAATCTTTGTTCGGTTAAGACTACGCTTTTGCATTCCCATCCAACCAGTGAGGTCAAACACCAGTGAACAGAAACTCTGTCCGAATACGGTGGAAGCCATCGCAAGCGATGCTCCGGTATGTAAGACGGTCGTGTAGTTCAGGTTCAGGATGGCGAGGCCGAACAGGCCATTGAACATGAGATACCAGGGGACTTTTCTTCCTGGACCATTGATGGCTGGCCTCTTCCTGCCAAGGAGCAGGATAAGGGAGAGTATGACCAATCCGATCAGATGATTGACAATTAATGAGACACCCATGGTGGTAGCCTGCCCCAGGAGGGTGTTGGAGACCACCATGATGGAGATGATCATACCGGTCATCATGTCGAGGAAGAGATACAGTGCCTGATTCATAGACGCATTGTATCGGTTTCTGCCTTGTAACGCCAGAGCTTCCTCCTCTACAATGAGCTCATGTCAATCAAAGCAATCGACTTCAGCCGGCAAGCTGTGTATGAAACCCAGTTGCTTGCAAAGGCAATGCCCCCAAACAGTCTCGGAAGGCTTGGATCCCTTGCGCTCAAGCTGGCGCTTATCAAGGAGGGCCCCCTTGACTCCCTTTCTCTCTTGCTGTTTGCAGCCGACCATGGGGTGGTGGAGGAGGGGGTAACCCATAGCCCTCAGCAGATCACCTACCAACAGTGTTGCAATTTTGCCTCCGGTGGCGGTGCGTGCAGTCTCTTCGCTTCCTTGAACCATGCAACAATTTCGGTAATCGATGTTGGGGTGAACCATTCATTTTCTGAACATGAAGCTGTAGTCGATTGCAAAATTGATTATGGGACAAGAAATTTCTTACAAGGTCCTGCAATGAAACGTGAGCAATGCCTTCAGGCAATGGAAGCAGGCAGAGAACGGGTTCGCTATGCAATTGGAGAAGGGGCCCATGCTATTGCATTTGGAGAGATGGGGGTGGGGAATACCACCAGTGCCTCGGCTGTAGCCGCTGCCCTTACCAATCTTCCAGTCTCGGCGATAACAGGAAAAGGATCTGGTCTTAGTGACGCCGAACTAGAGCATAAGATCGCAGTTATTGAACATGCCTTGGCCCTCCACCCAGAAAGGGATCCACTTACTGTGCTCTGTAATCTTGGAGGGTATGAAATAGCTGCCATCTGTGGTGGAATGCTGGAAGCTGCAGAGGCCTCTTTGCCCATACTTCTTGATGGCTTTGTCGTAACCAGTGCTGCCTTGGTAGCGAATGCCATGGACAAGCACTTTCAAGAGTATCTCATCCCCTGCCATCAGTCAGGAATGCAGGGACATAGAAGAATGCTGGAATCTCTTGGTTGTGGCCAGCCTCTCTTGGACCTACAGATGCAACTCGGGGAGGGGACCGGTGCATTGGCGGCCTGGCCCTTGGTACGTCTGGCAAGCCATTTGCTTACCGATATGACCAGCTTCTCTGATGCGCAGGTAACTGATAGCACGAAGCTGTTGCAATCAATGGGGTTGGTATGAAACCTATGCGAATTGGAACAACAAGCTACATCATCCCAGATGATATCCTGCCAAATGTACGGTATCTTGCCGACAAGGTGGATGATATTGAACTGGTACTCTTTGAAAGTGAAGAAATGAGCAATCTACCTGATGAGAAGACCATCAGGGAACTTTCACGATTGGGTGAATCACACGATTTAAGCTACACCGTGCATTTCCCCTTGGATATCTATCCCGGTTCAGCCAATCTGGATGAAAGAATGAGATTCATGCGAACCGTTGAGAGGATCATCTCCCTTACTGAGCCTCTTGATCCCTTCGGTTATGTATTGCACCTCACCCCAGAGTCCTATGGACCGGTGCCCTGTGAGGATATAGAACGTTGGACAACATGCCTTGATATGAGTCTTGAGATGATGGTGTCAAAGTATGAGGCTATGAGAAGAATGTTTTGTGTTGAGACCTTGAGCTATCCATTCTCGCATGTATTTCCTCTGGTGGTGCGCTATGACCTCTCTGTTACGCTCGATATCGGGCATATCTGGCTGATGGGGTACCCCATGCAGGATAATCTTGACTTACTCTTGCCGAGAACCCGCATTGCACACCTTCACGGCGTTCATGACGGTAAGGATCATCTGGGTCTGGATAAGGGAGACCCAGCCCAGATAAGCCAGTTCCTCTCTGCCTTCTTGAAGCAAACCAATAAAGACAACAGAGAGAGGGTGCTTACCTTGGAGGTTTTTTCTGAGGCAGAGTTGGACGCTTCCCTCTCCCTCTTAGAGAAAAGCCATGATATGATGGGAAAAGACTGGGGAGGTAGATATGGCAACCATTGATATGAAGAAGACTCTCGTAAAGGGATATCCGCTGCGGCCGGCAAAAGGCACGATGGTCTCCACCGCTGGGTCCATGAGAATCCACACAAAGATCAAGAGTGGGGTTACGCTGGTTATCGGGGGAGGCCGAAGCGGAAAGAGTTCCTATGCCCAGGACTATGCCTTGGGAGTATGTGACGGTACCCAGTCACGCGCCTATATTGCCACCGCCGAACCGATTGATGAGGAGATGAAGGCACGGATTGCAGCCCACCAGAGGGATCGCGCTGATCGATTCATTACCGTTGAGGAACCCCTTAACCTTGCAAAGGCCATACAGGATCTCCCTCCATCAGTCGAGGTCTGTATTGTTGACTGTCTTACTGTTTGGTTGGGAAACCTCCTTCATCATAAAGGAATCCCTGAGAAAAGATTCCCTGAGGAAGATGCTCTCTATGAGGTTCTCAAGCATCCCCCTTGTGAAATTCTCCTTATAACCAATGAAACAGGCCTTGGGCTTATTCCTGCAGATGCAGAGAGTCGCTCCTTCAGGGACTTGAGTGGATGGATGAACCAGGACCTAGCAGAGATTTCCACAAATGTAATTTTGATGGTTGCAGGCCTTCCCCTTGCCCTTAAGGGAAAGATCCTGTGATTACACTCGGTCTTGGAGGAGCCCTGCGTACCCTCACTCGTTTTCCGCTTCCTTACCGGGCCTTGGAGAAGGAACAACGAATCTTGTTCTGGTTTCCTCTTGTCGGGTCTCTCTTTGGTCTTTTTTTTGTAGCAACCTCCCTGCTTCCTTTTTCACCCCAGATTCGCTCAGCGCTCATTATTGCACTCTCTGCTTACCTTTCAAGGGGTTTCCACCTCGATGGACTCTGTGACTTTGCAGATGGGCTTGGAGGTGGATGGGACAAGGAACGTAGCCTCGCCATCATGAAGGACAGCCACAGCGGAGCCTTCGCCCTGATCACCCTGTTCTGTGTGCTCTTGATACAATACGCTGCCTTGCAGCAACTTGCCGATATTCCTTTGGCATTGATGCTGGTACCGGTTCTAGGCAGACTGAACCAGGTCATAGCAGCCTCCTTGATGAACTATGCAAGGGAAGGAGAGGGGACAGCCTCCCGCCTGGTACGTGCAGCAAAACCTTACCATCTTGTCCTCCCTCTCCTGCAGGTCCTTATCGCTCTAGCCCTATTGTTTATTTTTTCGAGTGAGTATGCACTGAATGCTGTATCTTCATTCCTTGCTACACTCCTCGTTTGTTTCTTCCTGATGCTGGTCAGCAAAAAGCGACTGGGAGGAGTAACCGGTGATGTATTGGGTGCTGTGGAGGTGCTCACTGAGACTGCTGCCATGCTTGGATTCCTTCTCCCTCTTGCATCGGGGGCCCTCCCTCGGTAATACTAGGTGGTACAATCTGGGAGGTAGCGGATGGATATTGTGTGTCTTGATATGGAAGGGGTCTTGGTTCCGGAGATTTGGATCAACGTAGCAGAGCGAACAGGTATCGAGGAGCTGAAGATTACCACCCGCGATGAGCCGGATTATGACAAGCTAATGGCTGGACGGATCAAAATTCTTGAGGAACATAACCTGAAGCTGAAGGATATCCAGGATGTCATCGCCCAGATGGGTCCCATGGAAGGTGCACTCTCTTTTCTCGATTCACTGCGATCGATGACCCAGGTTGTTATTCTCAGCGATACGTTCAGCGAGTTTGCCAATCCTCTCATGCGTCAGCTCAATTGGCCTACCATCTGGTGTAATAGCCTGGAAGTTGATGAGGATAACCGCATCATCCGACACAGAATGCGCCTACATGACGGCAAGAAGAAAGCCATCCAAGCGTTGAAGGCCCTCAACTACCGTACCTTTGCGGCTGGAGATTCCTACAACGACCTTACCATGATCCAGGAAGCGGATGGTGGTTGCTTGTTCCGTGCCCCCAAGAACATACTGGAGCAGTATCCCCATCTGCAGATAGCCGAGACCTATGATGAGTTCCTGGAGATCATCAAGGAGTTCTTGGACTGATGAAACAGGGTAGGCTTACTCCCTCCATTATTGTTCTCATTCTCTCCCTGTTTGTAGGCTTTTCTTTGCTTGCAATTGCCTACAAGCCTTCTGTTATCCTTGTGGTCATGCTAGCATTGGTCTTGATGGTACTCTCTGTACTGTTGATCAGGTATGCAATGATTTTTGACCGCCAAATGCGAGAGAAGCAGGAGAGACAGCATGAAAAGGAAACTGCGCGATAGCTTGGTAGCCTTACAGGCTTGGAAGGAGCGGAAGACAGTCGTATTTCTCAGTGATTTCGGCATGTCAGACGGAGCAGTAAGTGCCATGCATGGGGTGGCCAACGGGGTGTCCAATCTCCTAAGATTGGAGGATCTTACCCATGAAATTCCTCAATTCAACATCTGGGAGGCCTCCTACCGACTGGTACAAGCACTTCCCTATTGGGCCAAGGGCACAGTCTTTGTCTGTGTGGTCGATCCTGGGGTAGGATCGGACCGAAAAAGCGTTGTCGCCTTGAGTGAGAGTGGGCATCTGATCGTCACCCCTGACAACGGAACGCTGACCCATGTAGCAGACAGCATCGGGATTCTGGAGGTGAGGATGATCAATGTTGATACCCATCGTCTCTCAGGCAGCCAGAAAAGCCACACATTCCATGGAAGAGATGTATATGCATATACCGGGGCACGTTTGGCCTCTGGTGATCTGGACTACGAAGAAATTGGTCCATTGGTTCCAAAAACCGTCAAACTGAAAATGGAACGTTCCAGAATTGAAGGGTCCTCATTGGTAGGTTCGGTGGATATCCTCGATGCCCGCTATGGTTCTCTCTGGACCAATATCAGTGCTGACTTTTTGGATGAGCTTTCTCTGGGCAATGGGGATATGCTGCAGACAACCATCTCCTACAATGGCCGTATCGTCTATGGATACGAGCTTCCCATCTGCAAATCCTTCACAGAAGTGGGGAAGGGTGAGCCTCTTATCTACATCAACAGTCTCCTCAATCTTGCAGTTGCCCTGAATCAGGGGAATTTTGCTACAACCTACGGAATTGGCACAGGTGAGGGGTGGAAAATCAGTTTTTCGGTGATAGAATGATTGGTAATTGCCCGTAAGGAGGTAACAAATATGGAACAGAACAAAGGAATGCAACCGGTACGCATTGTTGTGATCATTGCCATCGGTGCAGCTCTCTATGGAGTGGGGGGACTGGTAAGTATCCCGGTCTTCGCCAACACCACCATCAAGCCTGCCATGGCTATTCTTGCCTTGTTTGCAGCTGTCTTTGGACCAATCGTTGGTTTCTTGGTAGGATTCCTCGGTCACTGGCTGACCGACCTGTTTGCAGGATGGGGTGTTTGGCCTACGTGGATGCTTGGTAGTGGTATTGTGGGAATTGCGATCGGATTGTTTCCTGCTATGAGCAAGAACTGTGTTGAAAAAGGAGATCTTCCCCGTTCCTCAATCGGTTTGTTTATCCTGCTCGCTTTCCTGGGAAATTTCATCGGATACATGATCAGCGCACTACTTGATTTCCTCTTCTTCGCTGAGCCGATGGACAAGGTTATCACCCAGCAGTTGATCATTGCCTTCTCCAATACGGTTGTCATCGCCATACTTGGTACTCTCTTACTGCTGTTGGTTGTGAAACGCAACAAGAGCAGAGAAGGCCTTACCAGGGACGAAGAAGCCTAAAGGAGAATATCTGCAGTTTGTTCTGCAGTCTGGTACATGCAAGCACCTCAGATTGTTTTCAAGGATTTCAGTTTTACATACCAAGGTCAGACGGAACCCACGCTTAAGCATATCAACCTCACCATTAGTGAGGGAGAGAAAGTCTTGATCGTGGGGCCTTCTGGCAGTGGTAAAAGTACCCTGGGGTACTGCATCAATGCGCTCATTCCCCACGCCTTCAGTGGTGTCATTGTGGGAACTGCATCCATCTGTTCGATGAATCTTGAGGATGGAGACATCTATGCAGTGAACAAGAAGGTGGGCACGGTGCTTCAGGATACTGATGCCCAATTTGTTGGATTGACTGTGGCTGAGGATATTGCATTTTCCTTGGAAAACCAGTGTATGGAACGCGAGAAAATGGAAAACCTGGTGTCCAAGATGGCTGGGATTGTGGGGATGCAGGATTTCTTGCAGCAGAGTCCACAGGAAATTTCAGGAGGGCAGAAACAACGGGTTTCTCTTGCCGGTGTATTGGTGGATGATGTGGAGGTTCTGCTCTTTGATGAGCCACTTGCCAACCTCGACCCAGCTACCGGCCTGAAGGCAATGGGTCTTATTGATCAGCTTTCCAGGGAGACTGGAAAGACTGTCTTGATCATAGAACATCGGCTCGAGGATGTGCTCTCCCATCCCGTTGACCGAATCCTGGTGATGCAGGAAGGTTCTTTGGTTGCCGATACCACCCCACAGGCACTGCTGGGAACAGCCTTGTTGAGTGGGCTGGGTTTGCGAGATCCCTTGTATCTGGCGGCTCTACGGATGGCAGGATGTGACCTCTCCACGCTTGGTGATGTAAGCAGCCTGAATACCATACATCTTAGGGGATGCATGGATAGGGTCAAGGCATGGCATAAAAAGGAACAGCGGTCCATAAATACACAGGAGAAGCCTGTCCAACTGGAACTGGAACATATCAGTTATTCCTATGATGGCCTGAAGACTGTGCTGGAGGATATTAGTGCGACCATTCATGAAGGGGAGATGGTCAGCATCCTAGGGAACAATGGGGCAGGGAAGTCCACCCTCGCAAAGATCCTGATGGGAGTAATCCATCAGGATGCCGGTCATATCCGGTATGAAGGAACCTTGCTGGATGACTACTCAGCCAGCCAACGTTCCACAAAAATCGGGTTTGTTATGCAGAACCCGAACCATATGATCAGCTGTGACCTCGTCTATGATGAGGTTGCCTTTGCACTCAGGCAACAAGGCTATGGGGAGGAGCAAATCAAGGACCGTGTTATGGACGTGCTTGGGCTCTGTGCACTCCGTCCTTACCATCACTGGCCCATCTCAGCACTCAGCTACGGACAGAAGAAGCGGGTGACCATTGCCTCCATCCTTGTGACCAATCCAAAGTTGCTCATCCTTGACGAGCCAACCAGTGGGCAGGACTACCAGAGGTATACAGCATTGATGGAGTTTCTCTCAGAACTGAATAGGAATACCGGTCTGACCATTCTATTCATCACCCATGATATGCACCTCGCTCTCGAATATACCCATCGTTCCTTGGTGTTGCATGATGGCCATCTGCTCTGTGATAAGCCAACCAGTGAAGTCTTTGCCGATGAAGTAGTACTCCACAAGGCAAACCTGAAGGAGACCAGTCTTTCCTTACTTGCAAAACGGTGTGGTGTTGACGATATCTCTTCATTCATTGATACGTTTGTCCGTACAGAACAAGAGACCCGCTCACGAGCGACCAAGGTTTCCCAAATTCCTGCCTTGGAGAAACCTCTCTCTGCAATGAAGCCGAAACGAAAGAGGATGGAACGAGCCAAGAAGGAGGGGAGAAAGTTTGGGTTTGCGCTTACCTACGAAGAGACAGATTCACCTTTGCACCGTCTCAATGGTGTTACAAAGTTTATCCTTTTCCTGACGTGGATTGTGTTCTGCCTTACCACGTTCGATATACGTTTCCTAATGGTAAGCACGATTATCTCTTTCTCCTTGCTCTTCCTGACAAAGATCCCCCTTCGCAAGTTCTCTCCCTACATCATAGGTATGTTGACGGTCATTGCCCTCAATGCACTGTTTATCTATCTCTTTTCCCCTGATCAAGGCACCCGGTATCTCGGCAGCAGAACCATCATCCTTGGCCCTGAGCATGCCAGGTATTCCCTGAGTGCGGAAACCTTGTTCTACCTGGTGGTGGTCTGTCTGAAATATTTCTCCATCTTTCCGATGGCTTTACTCTTTGTCAGCATCACCCGTCCCTCACAGTTTGCTTCTTCATTGAATCGCTTGGGGATCTCTTATCGTATCAGCTACGCAGTTGCACTTGCACTGAGGTATCTCCCTGAGGTGACAAAGAGCTATATGCATATTCTGCATGCGCAGATGGCAAGGGGCGTTGACTTCTCTTCCCAGACACCACTTAAGAAACGAATATCTTCACTCGGGCGTGTGATTACTCCCTTGGTTTTCAGCAGTCTTGACCGGATCGATGTTATCACCAATGCCATGGTTCTTAGAGGATTTGCTCGTTCCAGGAGCCGTACCTGGTACATGCAACGAAAACTAAAATCGGTGGATTTCATCGTATTGGCTCTCATTATGGCACTGCTTGCAGCCAGCCTTTATTCACGTTTTATCGGAAAGGTTATGTTTTGGTACCCTTTTTAGAAAAAACACTCTGAATATGCTAAAAATGAGGTAAGGAGCTTGACAACAACGCATCTTATCCCCATCTTATATGGATAAAAATCCAAGGGGTACATATACTGTCCCTTGTAGGAGGCGTATAATGTCCGAGGCATTTGTGCATGAGATGGAAGAGCTTCTCGTTTCCATGAGAAATGAACTATTGGAGAAACTCACTGAGGATAACAGTGATTTCCGGGAAATGGTGAATTCAATGGGGATCAAGGACAGCATCGATGTTGCGGCTGATGATATTGCGTTCAAGAAGATGGAAGCGATCAACAAACATGAGGCAAACCGCCTCCGTTCCATCGAGAATGCCATCGCCCGTATCCATAATGGAAAATATGGATCCTGTCTGAGATGTGGAAAGAAAATTCCAGAGGAAAGGCTCAGAGCTATTCCCTATGCAGTACTTTGCATCGATTGCAAAAACGCAGAAGAGGTCCCAGGGAGAAGATAGTCTCCTGGCTGGGCAAAAAAACCAGATGGAACTCTTCGTAGGGGACCATCTGGATTTTTTTACAGAAATGGATTGTTGTATTCGTTTTTGATAGTACTGGTAGGTCCATGCCCGGGAAGTATTTGCACTTCCCCAGGGAGATCGAGCAATCGTTTGCAGCTTGCTATGATCTCGGTGTAGGAACCACCTTCCAGATCAGTCCGGCCTATACTGCCGGCAAACAGCGTATCACCGGTAAACATAAACTGTCCTTCCTCATGATACAAGCATACACCTCCCTTGGTATGACCCGGGGTATGTATCACCAGCAGGTGGCTGTCTTGCAAATACTGGCCATCAGAGAGAAACCCTGTTGGCCTGGGAAGCTTTTGCAGCTCCTTGTCATACATTTGAAGGAAACTCTTATCAAAACAAACCTGTTTGACATGCTCATATGATAGAGCAGAGGCTTCCTCTTCAGCTACAAGCAGCTCAAGATCAGGCCATCTCTCTATAAGGGTGCCTATGGCAGTAATATGGTCCCAATGAGTGTGGGTCAATAGAATGGCGACAGGGGTGAGGTTTCGTTGGGTGATGCGGTCAATGATAAGCTGACCATCAGCCCCTGGATCGATGATCCAGGCACTGGAGGTCTCTTCATTACCCATGATGTAACAGTTCGTCTGGTAGGGCCCCACCACAAGTCGTTCCACAATCATATCCTACTCCTTGTTGGAATAGCTGATGGAAGCCGTTCTGCCTCTGATATCCATTCCATTAAGCTTCTCAATAGCTTTCTCACAGTTCTCTTCACTCATGCTGATAAAAGAGTACTTGTCATGGATACGGATGCTGTAAATGTCCTCTCTTTCGATACCAAGCTCTGTCTGGAGGATTTGGCTCAGTTCCTTGGTGTACAATCTCTTCATCTTGCCAATGTTCAAGTACAGTGTTCTTGCTCCCTCTGGAAGGGTCCTGGGAGCTTTCTTACGGGGTTGTTGGCTCTCTTTCTCGTTCTTAGGCTCCTCTTTCTTTGCAGGAGCTTCTCGCTTTGCCTTCGGTGCTGGTCTTGAGCCAGCTTTTTTCGGGGTATTTGCCTGCAGGACTTCTCTGAGCAAATAGGCCATAAAATAGCCACGAAGTGTGAATGGGACATTCTTTTTGATCAGACGCTTGAGTTGTTCCAATTCATCAGGGTTTGGGTCGGCCTTGGTTTTACCAGCAAGCAGCTGGATGGTGTCAATTACCAGGTCGTCGGTCGGGGTGCTCTTGTTGTCAATAGCCATGAGCAATTCTCCTTGGTTCGTAGAGCCTCTTGGTCCGTGCCAGCGGAAGGGCTGAATGTTTAAATTTTTTTTGGGAACATGCTCCCCCCGTCCCCCCGCCTCATAGGGGGTGTGGGAAACGTGGCGGGCATAGCTTCTGCTCTTTTGAGACAGAAGTAAGTGGATACCGTTGTGGTCACACTCAAAGAAGAGGGTACATGCTGGCACATGTACGCAAACGCTCTCCAAATCTGTCGAGGAAAAGAGTATGGTAGCATGAATAAACCATTCCCATCCCAAGGCAGTTTGCAATCAGAATACCGAACCTCTTCTCCCTTTGTCAAGGAACGATGAAAAGGATGAATGCTGGTTCTTCTCTCTTTGCCTAGTGGCCCCCCTCTATGATACTATCAACTATGGGCTCATTGCAGGCAGATATCCAGGAAAAACAGAAAGCGATTGAACAACACCATGAGGATGTGCTCGCTTTATACATGGATTTGGCAAAAAGCGTTTCTCTTATAGAGGAAAACGTCAGTCTTGGGTATGCCCGCAGTGAATATGAGCAATATAGGGACACCCTCCAGAAATGGGAAGAAGCAAAACAATCATTCGAGCAGGTACGGATATATATTCAACAAATGCAAGATCGTTCGAGAAAAGTGAAGGAGATTGCTTCCGACATCAAAGCCTTAGCACAACCAAAGCGCAAGATTCATGCCCAAATTGGCGCCATTGCCTATGAGGCTTATGGTTCAGAGTCCCTC
Organism: uncultured Sphaerochaeta sp.; assembly: GCF_963677075.1. Taxonomy (NCBI): domain Bacteria; kingdom Pseudomonadati; phylum Spirochaetota; class Spirochaetia; order Spirochaetales; family Sphaerochaetaceae; genus Sphaerochaeta; species uncultured Sphaerochaeta sp. Next base: position 1,600,777 of record NZ_OY781873.1, read on the forward strand.
CCTGAGTACATCGAGGAGGTTTGCCAACCACTGTTTGAAGAACACCAGAAAAAGACCCGGAAGCTTGAGGAGCGCCTTGAGTCCTACAACGGGAAGCTGGGAAGACAGATCCTGCATCTTCGTCTTAACGCCGCAAGAAGACAGATGGTGGGGTTGCTGTCAAAAGCAGGGGAGGCCCTGGTCACTATCGGTTGTGAAGCTGACCTTCCGCTCAGCCGCCATCCTGAAGTTGGCAAGCAGCTTGAACGGCTGAGAAAAGAGGAGTCTGCTCTCCAGCAAGAGATGGAGTTGCACCAAAGTGCAATTGCGCGACTTCGTAGTGAAGAGGTGCCAAGCCCCAAATCTCGGTTGGAAGAACTCTCTCAGGCTATGAAAAAGGAAGAGAAAACGTATCAAAGAGCAGCGCACTTGTATGGGAAAGCTCTCTATGAATCCCTTCCAGATTCAGTACATGCAGGGATGGTCGGGCAGAAAGCAATCTCCTTGATGGATCAGATTACCCTTCATCGGTCCCGGATAAGAACTTTGGAAGAGGAAATCAAGAATCTGCAAAACTTGATCAAGGTACAGGAATTTGAAGCACAGATTGAACTGGAAAAACAAAAGATCGACCACTTACAGACGCAAATTGAGACATATAATCGACAGATTGCCCAGGTGCATGCATCCATCCAGCTAAAGCAGAACAAGATCAACGAGTTGTTGCCTATGAAGGAACCTGAGAGCGATGGCTGAGAAACCCAAACCCCCAAAACAGCTCACCCTTGACCTTGAGGGAAAGGAAGAGAAGCCAAAGCAAAAGAAGAGTACCTCATCCCACAAGGTAGTCCTCGATGCTTCCACCCCGCCAAAAAAAAACAGTACACCAAGAAAGAAGCCTACCGTCACCACACGCAGCATGACGGTCAAGATCCCTTCTGACAAGCAACCAGTGGTAAAGAGCGAGACCAAGGTTCCTCCTGCAAAGAAAAAGCCAACTCCCCGTACTGCTGATCAACCGAATCCTCATGTGGTACAGACAAGGACCCGCAAGCATCCTACAACCAAGACAGCCAAACCCAAGAAACAGCAGGTGGTACCTCCCAAGATAGGAAAGCGTACCTCCTACCGTCCTCCTCTCTCTAGGCGCCTTTTGCTTCCTCTGCTTATCGCATTGCTTGCATGTACCGCTCTTATCCTCCTTTATGCCCACTTTGAGAGGCCTGCTATCCTTGTTTCTTCTTCATCTGTGGTTGAGGAGCGCGATGTTGTTGCACTGACCATTGAGAGCGGGATGACCGCACGTACCGTCAGCCTCTTACTCGAACAGTTGGGGGTAGTTGAGGATGCACAGGCGTTTCTTGCCTATTTGGTGGATGAAGAACTTGCTACGGTGATTCAGACTGGTACCTATGTAATGGGACGTAATCTGGCGTTCAGTGAAGTTGCCTCCATGCTTGCAAACACTGAGAAAACCATGGATGTGACCATTCCCCCTGGTTTCACAATCTCTGAGATTGATGAATATCTGGCAAATAGGCTGGAAGGGGAAGCTGGACTGTTCACTGAAGCAGTCAATGATTTGGCATCTGCCTACCAGCTCAGCTTCACTGAGGGGTGGCTGCTGAGTGGAACCTATACGGTTCATCGTAATCGTGCTGGAGAGGAGTTGGCTCTGGCAATGTATCAGAAGATGCTGCGTGAATTGCAAGGGCTTTTGGACTCACCTCTGCTGGAACGCTATAGCGTTGAGGAGCTCTTGATCGTAGCCTCCATGATCCAAGCTGAGACACAGAATGTGACACAAATGGAGGGGATTTCCTCGGTTATCCATAATCGGATGGAGAATGGTGAACCATTGGGAATTGATGCAACCACCCGCTATGAGATCGGTGATTGGGAAAACCCAATACCAACTGAGGCCTTGGAGACAAAGAGTCCGTATAATACACGAAGAAAGGCTGGCTTGCCACCATCTGGAATTTGCAGCCCTGGAGTTGATGCTCTTGAGGCAGCTTTCTTCCCGAAGGACTCTCCCTATTTCTACTATCTACATGGATATGACAAGGCAATCCATTATGCTGTGACCTACGAAGAGCATAAGGAGAACATTAGTCTGTATCGTTAGTCAGTTGTCTCTGTGCCAAGAGAAAAGAGTAAACCAATGGGAATGTCACCATCACCGCGATGCCCAAAAAGAAAATCCAGACTACATAGAAATCGAGGAGGATGACCAAGATGAAGAGAAGGCTGAAGAATGTCCAGATCCAGCCGGCAAGTCGATGGGTCTTCTTCCAGTTCTCCTCGTTGGCCAAGGTCCATGGCAGCTTTATGCCGATGGTGTAGTTCTGCTTGATCTTGGGCAGATAGTTCCCTACTACCAGAAGCAATACACTTACCGCCAAAGGTACAACCTTTTCTACCCGAAACGGTTGTCCAAGTGCGATAAGGAGAGAGAAGGGAACAATGAACAGTGTCAGCATGGCGATGGTCCATCGAGCAATGTGATAGAGCTTGCTGGACGTATCCCGCTTTGGGTCGGTTTTCACTGCAAGTTGCACAAAAATATTGAGTAGTGCCAACAACAATGGCATACCGAATGCTCCAAACGCCTTGCTTGCATAATTATCGGGCTGCCCCGCTGCATTGAAGTGTATGGGGACCTGGTCCGGCAACTGGTCATAGACAGCAATCGAGAAGAGAATTGGGACCAAGCAGATAATGGTCGTGATTATGAGGGTCTTGTCTATGAGATGATTACGGCTTTTCATCGATACCTCCGGTAAACTGGGCACACCAAAGCATGATTTCCTCAAATACTGAGGCATTGAGTTCATAGTAGATGAAGTTCTTGTATTTCGTTTCTGTGATCAGGGAAGCTTTTTTCAACAAGGAGAGATGATAGGAGACGGTAGCTGCAGAGAGGTTGGGAAACTGCGTAGCAATTTCGCCAGCACTCAGGCGTTGTTTCTTGACAAGGGAGAGCATCTCCCTTCTCTGGGGGTCGGCTATCGCTTTCATGGTCTCTGAAAACCCCATGGTAACTCCTATTTCGAAATAATTCTAAATAGATAGTATCCTTCTCCTCATCATTGGTCAAGCGCATTCCTGTATCTGTCCCCTACGGATATACGTTTTTCCTCCAAAGCGAAATTTCTTCAGCACTTCTTGTACTACTGGAAGGTAATGGTGTAGGTTCAATCCAGAGAGTCTTCGTATGAATAATCAAACACAAAGGAACGAGAGATGAGCCCAATAATCGTTGATGATGTGGTAAAACATATCCTTACCAGCAAGGTCTATGATGTTGCAGTTGAAACCCCGCTTACCTATGCTTCTCGCTTAAGCAAGGAGAAAGGCTGCTCTGTGTATCTGAAACGGGAGGACATGCAGAGTGTCCATAGCTTCAAGCTTAGGGGAGCCTACAACAAGATTGCCCATCTCACTGGTGAGGAGAAGAGCCGCGGAGTCATTGCCGCAAGCGCGGGCAACCATGCACAGGGAGTTGCCCTATCAGCGCAGAAGCTTGGCATTGATGCCTTGATCATCATGCCCAAGACTACTCCAACCATCAAGGTTGATGCAGTCCAGGGCTATGGGGCAAAGATTGAACTGTACGGTGATAGTTACTCCGAGACCTATGAGTACTGCAGAAAGCGGGTCGTGGAAACTGGGAGGACCTTCATCCATCCCTTTGATGATCCCTTGGTGATTGCTGGCCAGGGTACTATCGGTAAGGAGATCATGGAACAGCTCAGTGAGGTCACCCATATATTTGTAGGGGTAGGGGGAGGCGGCCTTATCAGTGGGATTGCCAGCTATGTGAAAGCACTCAGACCCCATGTGCAGATCATTAGTGTAGAACCCCAGGACAGTAACTGCCTCGCTGCGAGTATTTCCAGTGGCCAGCGGGTAATTCTTCCTCACGTTGGTATCTTTGCAGATGGTGTTGCCGTTAAACAGGTTGGCTCACTTCCCTTCAGCTTTGCTTCCCGTCTTGTTGATGATTTCATGACGGTCAGTACCGACCAGATCTGTTACGCGATGAAAGGGGTTTTTGAGGAGACGAGAAGTATCCTGGAACCTGCAGGTGCCTTGGCCCTTGCAGGGCTGCAACAGTATGACCTTCCTTCCGATGCACATGCGGTAGCCATCTGTTCAGGGGCGAATATTACATTCGAAAAGCTTCAGCAGGTAGCTGAAAGAACCCTTCTGGGTTCAGGAAAGGAGGCTTTGCTCTCAGTACATATGCCAGAGAAGCCAGGAGCCCTGCATGCCTTCTGCAGGGAAGTGGTCAAGGATAGGGGTATTACGGAGTTCTCATATCGATTGCAGCGTCGATCAATGGCACATGTATTGGTTGGCCTGACTGTTGCAGGAAACGAGGACAAGCATTTCTTGTTAGAACGCATCAAGGAAGCAGGCTTTGCCTGTACTGATTTCTCGGATAATGACATTGCCAAGGAACATCTTCGTCATATGATAGGAGGGGAGGCCACCGAAGCAGAGCACCAGGTCTTCTACCAGATTGAATTTCCTGAGAGAACCAATGCACTAGGAGACTTCCTAAGTGCTCTGGATAACCGATGGAATATCTGTCTTTTTCACTACCGAAATGCTGCAAGTGATACAGGAAATGTCCTCATTGGATTTGAGACCAAAACGCTAGAAGCATTGGAACTAGCCTTGAGTGAGGCAGGATACACTTGGTCTTGTGTGTCCGATGACCTGGTTGTGAGAACCTATCTCGGGGACTCCTGACTACTATCAGGTGAGGTTAAACCATCCAGAAAACAACAAAGGTGCACGTCTGTGCACCTTTAATCGTTATATTGTAATGATTTATTTACCGGCGATCGGACTTGAACCGATACAAGCTTGCGCTCAATAGATTTTGAGTCTATCGTGTCTACCAATTTCACCACGCCGGCGTTAGCGAGATTCATGCTATCAAATCCCTTTGAAAAAAGCAACAGCGTTTTCAAAAAAGTAGCATGAGATTGTTTTTTCAACCTCTTTGCTTTACAGTAAAGCATACATGGAGGAAATCGTGAAGACTTTCAAGAAGTTGCTGATAATGGCTTTGCTGATCTGTATGGCGCTTTCAAGCCTTGCGGCTGCTGATGAAGCTGATGATATTCTTCTCTCTGATGTACCCATCTCCTACGGGGATGCCATGTTCAGGGAGCGGATACTTGCACGCACACAAGGAGAACGCTCTCCTGTCGGGCTCGTACTAAGCGGTGGTTCAGCACGAGCTTTTGCCCATATCGGGGTTCTGAAGTACTTGGAAGAGCAGGATATTGTCCCTGATTTCATCATAAGCAACTCAATGGGCAGCATTGTAGGGCTCCTCTATGCAGCAGGGCTTTCCCCTGACCAGATTCTTGAAAGTGTAACTTCGATCAATCTCCAGAGTATGTTTGACCTTACCCTTCCTGTGAGCGGTGGTATGCTAGACTCTTCTCGTTTCCTGGCAAAGGTTGCCTCGATCGTTGGCTCGGACCTACAGCTTGAAACGCTCCCCATACCTATCATTGTGGTGACAGAGGACCTTGTAACAAAGCGACAGATTACCATCAGTGAAGGCGATTTTTTCACAGTACTGCAGGCAAGCTATGCCCTTCCTGTGTATTTCCCACCCGTTGAATATCGGGGGCACTTATTGATAGATGGAGGTATTACCAATCTCGCCCCTGTTGATTTGGCCTACACGTATGCAGATTCTGTCATTGTCTCAACTACTTTCTACGATATAGATACCCTGAATCTTAAGAATCCTTTGACAGTGCTTAATGTTTCCATCGATATTGGAAAGAGAAGAAAGGGAGTGGAAGAGCTCAAGCAGGCCCTCCCAGATGTTGTCTGGATTCGTTGTGCAGTAGAGGATGTGTCGTTCATGGAGTTCGACCGCGTAGAATATCTGGTTGAACAAGGGTATCGCTCAGCAAGTGAACGCCAGGAGCAATTGTCCACCTTGCATAAGAATTCGGTTTCTCCCGAGCTCTCGGAAAAACGCAATGACATGGCGTTGAAGATAGAAGAGAGCTCCAACATCTATGGTCTCTACCAGCATGTTCCCTTGAATATTCCTTCCAAACTGTTTGGATTGGGCTTGGATAGTGATTACCTCAAGGCAGATCCTTCTGCCCTCAAGGATGATTCCACCATAGGTTTGAAGTTCATCTATAGGAAGGATGATATATCGGTAAGCGTCAATCCTGGATACTCCTTCGACTTCCGCAGCAATGACCGGTTTTCTACTGCTCCAGCAATTCGCGCACAGTTTGACTACACCTTCCTGAAGCATTTACGGCTCTCCCTCTACAGCTCCTTTATGTTCGATATTGCGAACGTGGCACCAATTGTATCCAGTGGAGTTGACCTGGAAGGAAGAATCTTTGCCTTTGATGAAAAACTGAGAATCAGCTTGTTGCAATCCTATGAACAGATAAACAACTTTGAGGATAGTGACCATGTCGATTTCTTTGACGGTCATACCTTCCTTTACTCTATCGTTGCAAAGGGAAGTTTGTATCCGGCGAATGAAGATGTCTGGGCATTCAATGATTCATCACTCTCCCTCTCTTTTCAAATGTTGGGAGATTTCTCTGAAGTACGCTCGTTTGTGGCAGCTCGTGGAACAACGGAGATCCTTAACCAGAACCTTGACCTGTTTGCATCCGTCAATACCTTTGGTCGATTTGCACTGGATGGACTAGGGGATGTCCCATTCTTTTTCTCGGATGGGTTCAGAACCACTGACTCACAGATCAAGAGCCAGGGGCATGACCTGACAGTCAGCAGTAATCCAGCGAATCATCTGGTTGGATTGGGGATATCGATAGGGTACCGGCCGAGTGGATTCGACCCCACGATGGCAGAGATGTTCATCTTCAATAACAGCTCTGTTGCCATCTATACGGATTTGCTCTGGAACCGGAATACCTTTGCCCCCTATCTCTCCCTTGGCTTGGAACTGCACACTGATATCTCCCTGTTGGGAATCCGTTCACTGCCGTTGACCATCTATGGAGGCTGGGATCAGAAGGTGAATACCCTGGTTTGGGGCTTCTATTTCAACATGGTGTTCTGATCTGTAACATGTAAATCTTCGCTTCCTTTCCGCTCAAAGCCCAGTTATAAGTTTATGCTGTTACAGATCACGAGCGCTACTCAAGGTTGTGCTTTCTGATATACTCCAAGTCCTCCTCGGTGAGGTCTGTATTGGGGGTTCTGTCATCGCTCTCGATAGGTGATTTCTTTTTCTGTTTGGGGGCGCTTTTCTTTTGCTTTTTAGGTTTGGCGAACCCCTCAAGGATATATCCCTCCTCTGGGGGGAAGTCTTGGTCGATTGATGCGGGACTCTTTCCCAGTGCTACTGAAGCAGTGTCCTTTTCTATCTCCATGGCACGCTTTCTTCTGGTCTCTGGGTTATCCAAGCCATCGATCATGTCTTGGATAATTTCCTTGCTGAAACCTGACGTATTTGCGTAGCGGGCATCCAAGGCCTGTTTCAACAGCTCGATCGCATCTCCCACTTGCCCAAAGTGTATTTTTACCTGAGCATGATGTACATAGGGTTCTGGGAAACGAGGGCCCTTCTCAATGAGTTCCTTGAACAGTGTATCTGCTTCTTCCCAGTTTCCGCGGAGGAGAAGCAACCATCCACGGCTGTCTCTGATGCCCGGGCTGCTTTCTTCCAGCTGTCCTGCCTCTTCAAGCAACTCTTCAGCTTTTTCAAGATCACCGGCAGCCAATGCATAGGTGGTGTAGTTGATGAACAGGTTCTTATCCTGGTATCCACTCTCGTGGACTTCCCTAACACATTCAATTGCTTTATCAAGATTCCCATCCATCCAATAGGCCATACTGACCATGGTCTTTGCAACATTGTCAAGATTTTCATTTCGTCCCTTTTCAGAGGCAAAGTAGTCCTCAATGATCTGCTTGCCTTCCTCAGCATCCCCACGTTGGAGGAACATGCTTGCTGCAGTAATGACAAAGGGTTTCTGCAATCCTGCCTTGATGGCCTTTCGGTAGAGGGGCCAAGCATACTGCCAATCAGCCTCATTCTTGCTGGTGATCTTGCTGTTTGCCCTGATGTAGAAGATGACACTCCGTCTGTAATAGAGCAGGGAGCCCAGGAATAGGGCGATCAAGAGGAATTTGCTATACGTAGGGATATCGATCACGGATATGAGTACCACGATCAACAATGTAATCCATAATCCAAGGTTCTTCTTTCGATTCATAGTGTTGGGACCTCCCTTCAACGGTTGTACTCTACACAGAAAGGCAGGTGGTTGCAAGTTCATGATGGTTTACCGTATGCTGGGCACATGGAAGAGAAAGACATTCTGGTACATGCCTGTTGTGGGCCCTGCAGTACTGCCAGCATCGAGAGACTGCTTGAGGATGGTTGGAACCCTGTCCTGTACTTTTCAAATAGCAATATTTATCCCATGGAAGAGGCCGAGAGGCGTTATAAGGCTCTGGTGGAAGTAGCCCATACCTACTCCTTGAAGGTAATCCATGAACACTACGACCATGAACGTTGGTTGGAGAGTGTAAAAGGTCATGAAGGGGAGAGGGAAGGGGAAACCAGATGCAGCCTCTGTTTCACTTACAACTTGAAGGAAGCCTCAGCCAAGGCTGAAGAACTGGGGTTTAAGCATTTCACGACCACCTTGACGGTCAGCCGTTTCAAGAACAGTAAAATAATATTCAGCGTTGGAGAACAATTTTCTGGTTTTGAGCAGATTGATTTCAAGAAGAAAGGTGGTTTTGAAAAGAGTGTTCGCCTAAGCAGGGAGTTGGGGCTCTATCGCCAGCACTATTGCGGATGTGAGTTCTCGATGCCCAAGGAGTAGGCTTTGCCTAGCTAGGGCCGAAATGTTATACTCTTCTGCCAAGGGGGAGAGCAGCCATGTTTCGAAAATTACTGAAGTTCTTCACGGGCAGACTCTTTATCTCCCTTGTTCTCATCTCCCTCCAGATCGCCATCCTTATCAATATCTTTGGGTTTGCCCAAAATGATGCTCTCTGGATTCAATTCCTCTCAGGCCTTTCCATCATGATGGCTCTTGTTGTAGTCGTCCGAGATCTCAACCCTGCATATAAGATCGGCTGGATGCTTATTTTCATGACCATCCCTGTCTATGGAGGCTTGTTCTATATCCTCTTCGGTACTCGTGGGCTTAATGCCCGCCTTCGTGCAAGACTGGAAAGACTGGAAGATCTCAACCGACGAGGCATGGAAGGTGGTGCCTATAGCAACCTCCTGCCCATGAAAGCCCTCTCTGCATATTCAAGAACGCTCGCGCGGCAAGCACAGTACATTGCAAATATCAGTTCATACCCAGTGTGGGGAAATACCGAAGTTGAATATTTTGCAAGTGGAGAGGAATGGATAAAGGATGTCTTGGTAGAATTGAAAAAGGCCAAGAGCTTTATCTTTCTTGAGTTCTTCATCATTGCAGAGGGAGAGGTCTGGGACTCTGTGCTCGCTGTACTCCTTGAGAAGCGTATGCAGGGGGTTCGTGTTTGTCTCATGTACGATGATGTAGGCTCCATTTTCGACATCCCTTCCCACTACGACCGTAAACTACGTTCACTTGGGCTTGAGGTAGTTGCCTTCAACCCATTGAAAGCTCACTTGAATAGTCGTTCGAACAGTCGCGACCACCGTAAAGTCTTGGTCATTGATGGCAATGTGGGTTACACCGGTGGGATGAATATTGCCGATGAGTATGCCAACCGAAAAATCAGGTTTGGGCATTGGAAAGATACTGCAGTTAAGCTTAGGGGGGATGCTGTTTGGAGCCTCACCCAGATGTTTCTCCAACTCTGGGCTTTCTCTATCGGGCAACCAATGGATTACTATGCATATCGCCCCACCATAACCTGCAAAACGGATGGATTTGTCCAACCTTTCGCCGATAACCCGTTGGATAACGAGAATGTTGCAGAAAATGCCTATATCCAGATTATCAGCATGGCAAAAAAGTATGTCTGGATTACAACTCCCTATCTCATCCTGGATAATGAGATGCTCACAGCGCTGAAGATTGCCGCCCAAAGTGGCGTAGATGTGCGTATTATCACTCCCCATAAGCCTGATAAATGGTATGTGTTTGCGGTTACCAGGGAAAATTATCGGCCTCTGCTGGAGTCCGGCGTGAAAATTTATGAGTATATCCCAGGATTCCTGCATGCTAAGATGTTCGTGAGTGATGATCGGGTTGCCATCATTGGAACGATCAACATGGATTATCGCTCATTCTACTTGCACTTTGAGAACGGGGTAGCATTTTATGGTTCTTCTGTCGTACAGAAAGTACATGCTGATATACGGAAGACCTTGGATGTCAGTAGACTAATCACCTTGGAATTTATAAAGAACCGCTCGTGGATCAAGAAGCTTGCAGGGATGGTCCTGAAACTGGCCGCCCCGTTGTTATAGGAGGAAAGATGCGATTTCTGAATTATGGTTCTGTCAATATTGATTTGATTTTCACGGTAAACCACATTGTAAAGGGTGGGGAGACACTGCAGAGCACTTCTCTCACCAAAAGTGCCGGGGGTAAGGGTGCAAACCAGAGTGCTGCCCTTGCTAAAGCTGGTGCTGAGGTTTTTCATGCAGGAAAGATTGGGGAAGATGGTGCATTCCTGTTGGAGTTGCTCTCAAGCTATGGGGTCGATACTTCTCTCATCCGTCGGTATGAAGGGGCGACAGGACAGGCATTGATTCAGCTTGATAGCAATAAACAGAATGCAATCATCCTCTACGGAGGAGGAAATACTGCAATTACCATCGATGAGATTGATGAAGCAATCAAGCAATTTTCCTCAGGTGATATGCTTGTTCTCCAGAACGAGATTGTCCACAGTGGGCACCTGATCCGTGAAGCGAAGAAAAGGGGTATGAAGGTTTGCATGAATCTGGCGCCCTTTGACCAAAGTGCACGAGATCTTCCTCTGTCGCTTGTGGATCTCCTGGTAGTAAATGAGATCGAAGGGGCAAACCTTGCCGATCTTCCAGAGGGCAGTGATTTTTCCGATATTCTGGAACAGCTTGTAAAAAACTATCCTGAGAGCGAAATTCTCCTGACTATTGGAAAGGAGGGCTGTCTCTACGGTTACAAGGATCAGAGGATCAGTGAGGGAATCTACGACACTCCGGTTGTCGATACCACCGCAGCAGGTGATACCTTCATCGGGTACTATCTGGCTTCTCTATCACGTGGATATACCGTCAAGGAGTGCTTACGCTTTGCAAGTAAGGCTGCTGGTCTTGCGGTCTCTCGCCCAGGGGCAATGGCCTCGATCCCTCTGGCTAATGAGGTATTTGACTAGGTTTTCACCTATAAGATTCAGATAAAGATAGAAGCCAGCGATGTTTCCCTCATCACTGGCTTCAATATTTGCAAGCTTGTCTGTCCGGACGCGCTTCGAACTTTCTTAATTGGCAACCACGAACAACATTCTGTTCGTTCCTTCTTCAGCAACTGAATAGGTGAAGTTGTTTGCATTCGACTCAACTTCAAAGTATCCAAACTCATTGGCGGTAAAGGTGTTTCTCTCGGGGATGTAGGCGTGCAGCTTAAGTACTGCAGTATCCTGCATGCCGGCAGCAAAAAGAGCAGAAGAGAAGACGGTCATCAAGATGGCTGTCAGTATGATGGCTTTAAACTTCTTCATCTTCTTACTCCTTTTTAGTAGTTGTTACGTCTATATAATATGTAAGATGTAAGAAGATGTCAATAGAGAAAATAAAATAAATTGTTATAATAGAAGAAATTAGATATTGTCATATGTTAGAAGAAGTAACCTATAACATATACCAATAACATCTCACATTACACAAGTTATATGAGAAATTTTGTGAGAAGTGTTCACTTATGACATGGTAAAAACGTTGAATCTGAAGGGGAATGACTAATAATGAAGAAATATTACTTGTGGCACACCCCATGATATGACAAAAGACATGTACAAAGGTACCTGTCACTTCTGACAAGAGGTGCGTGGAAGAAGTTTTGTATCTTCTCCCACACTTACAAGCCGAGAAGTTGTAAATGGGTCTTTCGGTAGGAAGAGGGACTGCTCCCTGTGGATTGCTTGAATCGTTTGGAGAAATGGAACTCAGAACAAAACTGCAGTTTCTCTGAAATTTCCTTGATGGATTGGGTTGTGCTGGTAAGCAGTGCACGTGCCACTTCAAGCTGCAGGTTTGAGTAATACCGCATCGGGGTGGTGTTCATGCGTTTCTTGAACAGACGGACAAAATATGAAGGATCGAGTTGTACATGGTCTGCGATCATCTGCAGATTCAGATTGTCAAAGATATGTCGTTGCATATAACGAATGGCTTTCTCAAGGTGAACATTCTCCCCTTGATTCTCTTCCAGCTTTGTACCGGCAGCAAGGTTGTACAAGAGTCCAAGCATCTGGTAGCAGGCACTGATGCGTAATTCCTTCAATTGGCTGAGGCCCTTGTCTCTGACTTCTTCAAAGAAGAAACGCCAGTTTGTTCCCAGCCGAATAGGGTTCATTGTTTCCAGCTTGTTCACCAAACCCTGTTCTTCAGGACAGCTGATCAGGGTAGCATAATAGGTGAGACCAGCATGACGGTCAGCCTCAATAGCATGCACGGTTCCACCAGTGGTTACAAACAATGAGCCTGGTGAGATGGTGTATCGGCTTTGGGCATTGCTGAAGGTACCACTTCCACTGACGAAGTAGTGGACTTCGAATTGCCCAGGCTCGTGATTATGCACTCGCTGATGCCACAGGAGTTCCTGTTCCTCATGCATTTGGAATACAAAGACCGCATCTAATAGCTCCATAAGTCAATAATACATATGTTTTCACAATCTTGTCTATGGTAATCGTGTCTTTGATGGGTAATGCTATAGCAAAGGAGAGGATTTGTATGCAAGTTGTTATAGGAATTGATACTGGCACCCAGAGCACCAAGGTACTCTGTTATGATGCCGAGACAAAGCAAGTCCTGTTGACCGTCAGTGCCTCCCACGAGATGGAGAGTCACGATGATGGGACACGTGAGCAAGAAGCTGTATGGTATCTGGATGCAATCAGATCCTGCTTTGCCCAGATAGATCCGAAGATAAAGGAGCAGGTTGTCGCAATCGGCGTCTCTGCACAGCAACATGGGTTTGTTCCCGCTGGAAAGGATGGAGAGGTGCTGGCTCCAGTCAAGCTCTGGTGTGATACCTCAACCAAAGCACAGTGTGATGAACTAACACAGAAACTCGGTGGAGAAGAGAGAGTGTTTGAGCTCTTGGGAAACCAGATTCTTCCCGGCTATACCTTGTCCAAGATTCTTCACTTGAAACAACATCGACCAGACGCATATGCCAAGCTGGCGCATATACTTCTGCCCCATGATTACATCAATCTGTATCTGACGGGAGTCTACAGTGCTGAAGCAGGTGATGCTTCCGGTACTGCCTTCTTTGATGTAAAGAAGAAAGCATGGAGCAGGGAAGTTCTGCTGGCGGTGGATGAGGAGCGTGATCTCTATAGCATGTTGCCACCGATCACCAAGGCAGGAGATGCAGCTGGCACGGTACAAGCATCAACGGCAAAGGAGCTTGGTATCCCACAAGGGATTCCTGTCTCCTGTGGTGCAGGGGACAATATGGCTGGGGCCATTGGAACCGGTTGTGTGGGAAAGGGCGATCTGACCATGAGCATGGGGACCAGCGGTACGCTGTTTGGATACAGTGATGCTTGCATTACCGACCGAAAAGGCAGGCTTGCTGCCTTCTGTTCTTCCACCGGTGGGTATCTTCCACTGCTCTGTACCATGAACTGCACCATTACCACAGAGTCAGTGAGACAGCTCTTCGGCTATGATGTCAAGGAACTTGACACTCTGGCCGCGAAGGCTCCCATTGGATGTGAGGGGGTAACCATGCTTCCTTTCTTCAATGGTGAGAGAGTGCCCAACCTGCCACACGGAAAGGGTGTGATCGCGGGTTTGGATATGGGGAATATGAAGGTTGAGAATATTGCCCGAGCTGCCTTGGAAAGTTCCATCTATGCCATGAAGGGTGGATTGGATGCATTCGGGGAGCTTGGCTTCATCCCCAAGCGGATCATCCTCACCGGTGGTGGGGCGAAGAGTGCCATCTGGAGACAGATTGCATGTGATGTAATGCAATTACCGGTTTCAGTTCCAGAAGTTGGAGAGAGTGCTGCCTTTGGTGCAGCTCTCCAGGCTTTATGGACCCTCAAGGGAGGGTCGATCGTGGACCTTGCATCTGAGCATGTGCGATTTGATGATGCAAAGGGTTGTGAACCGAATAAGGAAGCAGGAGCGCAGTATGCGAAGGCATATGAGCGTTATCAATCGTATGTTGAGGCGATGACGCCTTTATTTCAGTAGGAGGATGTATGGAATATTTTGTCGGAGATCAGGAATATTTTAAGGGAATCGGAAAGATTGCGTTCGAGGGAAAGGGAAGCAAGAACCCTCTCGCATTCAAGTATTATGATGCGAAGAAGATGATTGGTGGTAAGACAATGGCAGAGCATCTTCGATTTGCGACTGCCTATTGGCATAGTTTCTGTGCAGATGGTACGGATCCCTTCGGTAGTTCAACGATGGAATTCCCATTCAGAAAGTCTGACCCATTTGCGAATGCAGTTGCCAAGGCTGATGCAGCTTTCGAGTTCTTCACCAAGCTGGGGACTCCCTACTATTGTTTCCACGATGTGGATGCTTCTCCCGATAGTGAAGATGCGGTGACCTATGAGAAGACGTTTCACAAGATTGCTGACGAATTGCTCGCAAGACAGAAAGCAAGTGGCGTGAAATTGCTTTGGAATACCGCTAATGTATTCACGCATCCTATCTACATGAACGGAGCAGCAACCAACCCCGATTTTAATGTTGTTGCCCGTGCAGCAGTACAGGTAAAGAACAGTCTGGATGTGAACGTGAAACTCGGTGGACAGAATTATGTCTTCTGGGGTGGTAGAGAGGGGTACATGAGTCTCTTGAATACCGACATGAAGAGAGAGCAGGACCATCTTGCACGATTCCTTACCATGGCACGTGACTATGGACGGAGTATTGGGTTCAAGGGAACCTTCTTGATCGAACCAAAGCCGATGGAACCGACCAAGCATCAGTATGACTATGATGCTGCCACCACAATCGGATTCCTCAAGGAGTATGGTTTGGATAAGGATTTCAAGTGTAATATTGAAGCCAACCATGCAACCTTGGCTGGCCATACCTTCGACCATGATCTGTTGGTCTCTGCAAGTCATGGTATGCTTGGCAGTGTCGATGCAAACCAGGGTGACTCGATCAATGGATGGGATACTGATGAGTTCCCCACCGATGTATATGCTACCACCATGGCGATGTTGGTTATCTTGCGGCACGGTGGACTTGGCAGCGGTGGACTGAACTTTGATGCTAAACGGAGGCGTAACTCCACTGACCTTGAAGATCTCTTCATCGCTCATATCGGCGGTATGGATAGTTTTGCTCTTGGTCTTGAGGTTGCCCACAAGATCATCGATGAAGGATTGTTCGATACGTTCGTCAAGAACCGCTATGCTTCATTTGATGCAGGGGAAGGAAAGAAGTTTGAAGATGGTTCCATGGATCTTGCATCTCTTGCCGCTATCGGTCGCAATGTTCAGATCGAAAAGCGCAGTGGGAAGCAGGAGTACCTGAACAATCTGGTTAACTCCTACCTCTTCGGCTAGGTAACCAAAAGAGAGAGGATGGTAAAGCTGGCAATACTCGCCAAGACTGATAGAGAGGAGGTAAAGGAAGCAAGCTTCTTCTCATCAGTCAGCTTCTCAAGGAAAGCCACTGAGCTGGTTGCACTTGGGCTGAATACGACGAATACAAGGGTTGTCTTGATGATCTGGTTGAAATCGGTATGAACGATGAAATACCAGGCCATCAGGATACCCATTCCGTATCGTATGGTCAGTAACCCCAGCGTATACTTGATCCAACTCTTCTCAAAATGAATGTCCAACATTATCCCGATCATCAACATAGCGATGATCGGGTTTGCTTTTCCTATGGCCACCATCCAGTCTTGGAGAAAGAGAGGCAACCGAATATGTGCGAAGGAGAGCGTGATCATAACCAGATAGGTGATGAATGGTACACTGGTGAAGAGTTTTCTTATGATGTCAGTAGTTTCTGGACGTTTTCCCTGGGAGACAGAACTTGCCAGGGAGTAGGTTAGTCCTGTGGTCATCAGTGCATTGCCTAGGTCGAACAGAGAGGCTGCAACCAAGGCTTGGGCACCGAAAAGGGATTGGATGAAAGGGAAGGAGAAGTTGCCAACGTTATAGGTCGATCCACTCAGGAGGGCGTATGCCTTCAGTGAATTGTTCTGCTTACACATAAAAAGGTAGGAGAGAGAGGCAAGCAGGATGTTCGCCCCAATTCCATAGGCAACCAACACCAGCAGTGAATAATCCATCGTGAAGGTGTTGAAACTAGCCACGATAGCTGCTGGAAGGGTGATATTCAAGCTGATACTGGACAGCGTGCTCCCTTCCTTCTCCGTAAATAATCCAATCCGCTTCAGGATCTGGGCAAGGATTATGATGAAGAGAAAGAGAGCAACCTGCGTAAGGGATTGCGTCATGAAGTGTATCCTACTGTCTCACCGTGTGAGATACAAGCAAGTTAGCGAAGATCTTCGCCCAAGAAGGCGATTTGTTCCTCACTCAAGATCAGGTCACTCCCTTCGAGGGTTTCTGTGATCTGGGCTATCTTGCTGGATCCAGCAATTGCAATGGTTGGATTCCTCTGGCTTGTCAGATATGCCATTACTATCGCTGAGGGAGAGACCTGCAATTGGGAGGAAAGCCTCTCCACCTTGGGTACGAGCGCCAGGTTGATGTCAGTAAGGAATCTTTGTTTTGCCCTCTCGCTGAGCGTTTCCGTCTTACCTGCAATCACTTTGGAGAAGAGTCCTTTTGCCTGTGGTGAGAAACACATGACCGGCATGGCTTCCTTCTCATACCATTGTCTCTGTTCCTCTGTCATGCATACCAAGGTATCATCACCCCAGGTCTCCGGTGTGCAATGGGCAAGACTCCACTGGATTTCACTGATTGAAAATGCTGGCTTTCCGTGTTTATTTGCCCATGTATTGGCCTGTGCAATCCTCTCGGTGGTCCAGTTGGATGCTCCCAGGTGACGAACCAGGTTTTTCTCTACGAGCTCACCAGCCATGTCGATGATTTCATCGGCTGGCATTTGAGGATTGTCCCGATGGAAGAACCAGATATCCAGGTGATCTGTCCTCAAGGAATCAAGGCTTTGGTTGATATCCAACATCATGTCAGCTCTGTTTATTCTGCTTCTGTGCATATCTTCCTTGTATGGATGACAGCCCTTTGATGCAACAACCATCTTATCTCTTGACCCTGTATCCTGCATCCATTTGCCAAGAACCAATTCACTGCTGGAGAGTGTACCAGCGTCCCCCTGTCCATAGATGTGGGCAGTGTCGAGGAGGGTGCCTCCTGCCTCTGCAAAAATATCCAGCTGCTTCAGTGCAATCTTTTCGCTGATGGACTCACCATAATGGTCGCATCCGAGGGCTATTTGTGAAAGCTTAAGGTTGTTAAAATCAAGGTATTTCATTTAGATATCAATTCCCAGGAATCGCTTGACGAGGATTCCGATCACAAACGATATGGCAGCAACACCGAGACTGATGAGTGCCATTTCCAAGAAACGTTTCCCAAAGGGAAGGTCTTTTGCTACTGCCGTATAGTAGGTAAAAAGCATAATGATGACAATGACAACCACCAGCATGATAAGCAAGGCGGCCATATAGCTCTCAAGAAGCAAGTAGGGGAGAACCATGAAGGCTACGGTGAAGAGATAAGCTATTCCGGTGTACATGCTGCTCTTAGCTGCATTCTTTTCCCCACTGTTCTTTGCCGAGAGATATTCGCTTGATGCCATGGAAAGGGTCGCCGAGATACCGGTTATCAAGCCGGATAGGGCAATGAGACGGGTATTCTGCAAAGCGAAAGTCAATCCAGCCAGTGTTCCAGAGAGCTCAACAAGTGCATCGCTTAAGCCAAGAACCATAGATCCGATATATTGCAAGCGTTCCTCATCGAGCATTGCAAGCAGTTGTTGTTCGTGTCTATCCTCATCTTCACTGATCTGTTTTGCCTGGGGTACTTCAGCGATCAGTGAACGGTAAGCCTTGGTGGCTTTGTCCTCTCCTTTCTCCATTTTCTTCAGGACAAAGGTATATCCAAGGATGATTGCCATGAAACTATAGAACCAGAGTTTGAATGTATTGATTCGTACTTCCTTGCCAGTCAGTTTCTGCCAGATTTTGGCATGCCTCAGTTCTTCATCGGCAATACGGCGTAACACATTGCTGTTATGTTCATCCTTTACCCGGGTTGCGAGAAAGCTGTAGATTCGATGTTCGGTCAACTCTCCCTGTTGTAGAAACAGGAGAACACGCATTGTCTTTTTGCTATAAGTATTCTCACTCACACTATTGCTCCTTGGGCGATAGTATAGCTAGCGCTGAATATTTTGCAAATAGCGTTGCTTGACCGCTTCTGTTTCTCTTTGTAGTATGAAATGAAACGGAGGATCCATGGATACTGAATATAAAGATTTGATCGAGGTCTTTAGTGCAACTAACAACCCTGAGGATATGGCCAAGTTGTTTGAGGAGATGCTCACACCGAGTGAGCGGAAGGCGATTCTGCTTCGCTGGAATTTGATGAAGGACCTCTATCAGGGGCTTCCTCAGCGTGAGATTGCTTCCTCATATGGTATCTCCTTGTGTAAGATCACAAGAGGGTCGAAGATCCTGAAGCAAAAGGACTCTTATTGTAAAAAAATTCTCAGCGACCGATATGATGATCACCTGCATATCTGATCAGTAAAGGGAGTTCCTCAACTCCCTTTGGTATGATATCATGTACTGAAAGCATCCCTACATGCCAAAAGAAGGCATACAGAGAGGTTGTACCTTGTCAATTTCAATTTCAGTCATATGTGACGTTTCTTCTACGCTTCTCCCATCTGATGATTATCATGCAATACCTGTGCAGTTTTATAAAGATATCTGTTACACCCCACTTTTCTCTTCTGACTTTCCAGAGGTAACACACATTGGACTTTTTATGGATAATACTTACCTTGTGCCGGGTGAGAAAGAACCAAAATTCTATCATGAAGAGTATATTGCACCAGAAACAGTAAGTACGTATAGGATTGATAATCCAGATTTATATTGCCAAGGCATAGGGCAAGCAGATGTATTATGCCAGGAGTCTTTACGTATTCCCACAAGTCTGAGGGCCTATTTAAAAAATGAGTGCAATGTAAATGGTCTGGATTTAGATCGTTTGCTTTTTATGTTCAAAGAACACTATCCAGCTTATACAGACTCAGCAACCTACAGCATGGAGCAAAAGCAATATCTGCCTTCTATAGTCGCTGTTTTGAAAAGATCGCGTTTCGTGGAGTTCATAACGTTTTCCGAGACAGTATGCCAAGCTTTTTTCTCTGAAATGGATCCATCCAAGCTTTCGAAGACACGGCTACAGTCATTCAAACATCTCTATGTATTGCTGTTACCAGTTGTATCTTGCATGTTCTCCTTCTCTGGAAGTTAAGCGTTGCGCTACTGTCCAATTCAAACACGTTGAAATTCCCAGGTATCTTTCAGTATGGAGGAATTCTGCAGTCCCTGTCGTGTTTGCCTCGAATAAACGCTTTGCCCCTGCCTTGGGGGTATGTATAACTTCACTGCTTGAAAATATTGATAGAGATCGGTCGTATGATATTATAGTACTGGAATCGGATTTATCAGAGGATTCAAAACAGAGGCTTGAACTGACTTGTAAACAGTATCCCCAAGTGCATCTACGATTCTACAACCCCAGAATCTTAATTGGGAAGAGAGCTCTACAAAAGAATCCAACAGATCATATTACGATAGAGACGTATTACCGATTCCTGATAGCTGACATCCTTCCAGATTATGAAAAAGTACTCTATCTGGATTGTGATACAGTGATACTGGATGATGTAGGCAAGTTGTACGATACGGAAATGAATGGAAATATATTAGCCGCGACAATTGACCCAGAGATTTCCAGCCTTGCAATGGGGAAGGATCTCAGTTTGAAGTCATATTTACAAGAAGTTCTGGGACTGCAAGCGGGAGACCCATATTTTCAAGCAGGTGTTTTAGTTATTGACTTGAAAGCAATGCGTTCATTTCATTCTGTAGATCAATGGATTGAATTGGTAGGAGAGCGTAGATACCGATTTAATGATCAGGATCTGTTGAACAAGGAGTGTAGAGGACGCTATCAGGTATTGGATATGCGATGGAACACCGTAGTGGATTGTAACCACACCAGAATGCAAACCATTGAAGATGGTCCATATTCACTTTATGATGCGTATATCCAAGCTCGAAAGGATCCTCATATCGTGCATTATGCTGGATTTGAGAAACCTTGGGATGTACTCGATTCTGATTTTGCATATCTCTTTTGGCACTATGCGAAAAGGAGTGAGTTTTTTGAGCAGTTATTGATGATGGTGTTGAACAGTGCTGATGGAAAGAAAGAGTCTATAGTATTACGACTTTTTCCACGTGGGAGTCGGCGACGTCGATTTGCAAAGCAACTATTCTATAAAGCGACTCGCATTTAGTATGGGAGTGGGGAATTTGGTATATGAAAAATAAGGCTAATAAAGCATTGTTGGTTTTAAAAGTATTAGGAGATACCCTTGCTGTTTTAAGCGCTTGGTTGCTTGCGGGTTATTTTCGTTTTTATATTCTTCCAGGTGGAAGGATTGCTTCATTTGCCTTGTTCTTACAACTTTCTGTACTAGTATGGATCTTCAATATATTTTTTATCAGTAGGAATAATCTTTATGTAGAGGAGTTGGAGCATTCATGGCGAAAAGAAACAAGTACCCTGATATTTAGTGCATTTGAAGCTCTCTTGCTCCTCTTGGTTGTACTCTACTTCTTCTTCTCTGAAAAAGTGAGCCGAATTGCCATTGGGCTGTATTTTTTTATTATCGTTATTTTCTTGGTTTTGGAACGGACCATTATTTCATCCTATATAAAGAAAAGTTACAAGAAAGGAAAGTATACACGACGTATACTCCTCGTTGGGTATGGAGAGAAACTTGAACACTATGAAAGTGCATTGCATAGCAGGCGGATGCACGGTATCAAATTGGTTGGTCAATTCGACGGAGAAGGAGTATCCATCGGCGGTGCAAGACAAATCAATGCAGGTTTGTTGCGTGAAGCGGTTGCATTGACAAATCCTGATCTGGTAGTGATTGGATATCCGGGAGAAGAACATAAAAGGCAAGAAAAGATGGTTGCACAGGCCTTGGATCTGCTCAATGAAAAAGTAGTAATGCTCCCAAGTGTACCGGAATCGTACATTGGTACACAAATTTCTGATTTTAGATGGATACCAATGCTTACTCTCAATGCTGCAGAGATGGGGTTCTTTCAGCGTTTTATGAAACGCACCTTTGATATTGTTTCTTGTAGTTTTGGTATCGTGCTTATTTCCCCAGTATTATTGTTGATTGCTCTATTGATTAAACTTTCTTCACCAGGCCCTATTATTTTCAAGCAAAAACGGATTACGCGAGATGAAGAAGAGTTTACCATGTACAAATTCAGGAGTATGAGAACTGATATCCCTGAAGGGAATGCCCACTGGACAGAAGAGAATGATCCAAGGATTACCAATATAGGCCGATTTCTCAGGAAAACGAGCTTGGATGAATTGCCCCAGTTGTTTAATGTTATTGGTGGTTCGATGAGTTTGATCGGACCACGACCTGAAAGGCCTGAATTGGTTGAGAAATTCAATCACGAGATTCCTGGGTATAGGATGCGCCATAGATTTAAGGCAGGGGTTTCTGGATGGGCACAGGTAAATGGTTGGAGAGGAAACACATCTCTGGAACGTAGAATTGAATTTGATTTATACTATATAAGGAATTGGACTTTGCTCTTTGATCTAAAGATTGTACTCTTTACTTTCTTTAGAGGATTTGTAAATGAGAATGCGTATTAATGAGGAAGTTATGAGAAAGTATTTACTCAGCTTAATTTTGTGTGTATTGGGTTTTTCGTCTTTATTTGCGGCAGACCAGGAAATTCGTTCGACCTTGCCAGCGTTAACTTCATCCCAGATTCAGGAACTTCTGGACGGAAAGATTATTGATGGTGAAACGATTGATGGGGGAAAGATAACTCAATTTTTTGCAAAAGGAACTGAAGCGTATGATAGGGCTGTTATTGCTGAGCGATCAACAAATGGATTCAGTATTGCTGCAGTGAGTTATATTCCCTATGGACCAGAGCTGAAAGCCATGAGCAAAGAAGATCGGCAACTGGCGATTTTTAATAAGATTAGAGCCATATCCACACAAGAGGGAATTACCTATATTTCTTGGAGAGCAGGTAATAAACCAAAGATTCTTATCGAAAAATCCTCCTATATGGAAGATAGCAAAAATCTGAATAATCTACTCCCAGATCCAGTAGTCTCTACCTTTCCATACTCTGTTCAGAGCTATGTCTACCAGCGGGATAGTTCCTTTGGCGGTAACCGTTACTTGCACACCTATACGAATAGTGATGAGGAGATTTTCGTAGAGATCATGAATATCAGTACGCTAAGGGTATTTGGTATTTTTACAGCTGTGCCAAAAGAACAACTCCACATCAGTATGGGCACATACCAGATGGAGGATGGCTTGTTGCTATGTGCTCTTACAACCATTGAAGATCGTGAACCAGAAGTAGGGGTTTTCGGTATTACCGTAGATCTTCCCTCAGCTTTCATGAGAAGAATTAGGGCTCTACAAAATTGGTTTGTTGATCAGCTTGCTACAATAGAAAATTAATAGGATTTATTATGAAAACTATACGTATTGTTTTACTAATTGGTGTGTTGCTTTTCACTCTCTCTGCAATTTCAGCTGCTGATCAGCTTTCGATACCTTTAGGGCATCGTGCATATCAAGTATTGGAGAATGCGCAGATTCGTGGATTAATCGATAAGCAGATAGCTGTAAAACCCTATAGTGCCAACAAGGTAGTGTCATTGCTTACTGAAATTGTTGAAGAGCAAGAGCAGTTGAGTAAATTGGAAAGGGAGGAAGTGGCACAGCTTCTGGAACAACTTACCCGTACCTATGGCACCGATCCATCTCCCTTAGATGCTGTATTCTCAACTGGTTACTTCAGGACATATGATGAAGAAACAAAACTAGGTGCTTCCTTGGGTGTTACACTCCAGACACAGCAGACAGTGAATATTGCTTCAAAGGAGTATGATTCCAGGAACACCATTCTTGCCTATCTGAAAGGCGATCTTGGAGAGCATATTTCCTACAACATGGATTTTGGGCTGAATATTGATAAGCTGAACTCAGAGGTATTCCTTCCCACAGAGTTTACCATCCCAGGGGAAGGCTTCTATATGCAGCTGCTATCCGGTGGGTCACAGTTGCGTTCCATTCCTGCTGATTCCTTCTATACAGGGCTCTCCCTATCCCCTGAGCTATCCGGTTCCTTCTTTGATGGTGTCTTGAGTCTTCGCTGGGGTTCCATCAAGAGAGATTGGGGGCCAGGTCTCAACAATCTGATGCTGAGTACCGATGCAAGAAGTTTTGACGGGGTTGATATACAAGTAGATTTTGCTCCATGGTTACATTATTCAGTGATCACAGGATCACTGGGAAAATTCTCTCTTGATACCCTTGATGGTAATCCGTTCTTCTCCGATGACTACCAGCAAGATAAACCATACTACCGATTTGACAACAACTTCAGTGCCCACCGTGTTGAGCTGGATGTGGGAAATTTGCTTACCCTCAGTATCTTTGAATCAACAGTATGGCAAAAAAGATTTGAAATTGGGTACCTCAACCCCCTAGCAATCTATATGTTCCAGCAGAACAACCTTGGGGATATTGATGACGTGTTTGCAGGCTTGGATTTCTCCTTTACACTCCCATCAACTGCTCGTTTCTATGGTGCGATGGGCATGAATGAGATGAATGTAGTGGGGAATCCCATTACCATGCTCAAGGCACCAAGGAATATGTTTGCCTTCCAAGCAGGTTTTGTTGTTCCCATTCCTGTAGGAAGCTTCTCCAGCCTGACGGTTCAATGGACCTACATTGGCCCATTTGTATATACCCACTATCCAATTATGGAGAAGACTGGTGTATTGGATGATTTATCTGCTGGTACAACGGTTACTGATTTTGAAAATACGTATGAAATAGTTGCTGTTGGACCTGATACAATGCTCTATAAAAATTTGAATTCTAAAGGTGACTATGATTGGGTGATTGATGTTACGGATAAATATACTGAATATACCTCTCCAGACGGCCGTACTGTGATCGAAAAAGAAGCTGATGGTTTGTATCATATCTACGAAACCTCCAGTGAAACAGCCTATGTGAACAAGGGAGAGAATCTTGGCTATCCGCTTGATCCCAACAGCCAGGAGTTCCTGGTCCAGCTGGATCTTGGCCTTCCAAAGGGTTGGACCGCTCAGCTGCAGACAAAGTACCAGGTGCGTAGTGGCCAGTATGGGTTCATGATAGAACAGTTCATGAATTATAGTGATGATCATAACTATCAGGAGAAAAATTTCTGGGATAATGAATTCAAGCGCACGCTCTCTATGCAGATGAAGGCCTCTAAGAAATTCTCTGATATGCCGATTGAACTTACCGCTGGTTATCGTTTTACGGTAGTATGGGAGAAGCCTGTCACTTCTGGAGATATACCATATGATGGAAGGGGTGTTACGTTCGGTCCATGGAGTGACCCAACCTTTGATCATATAGTCCAGATCGGCGCAAAAGTGTTTTTCTAGATGATAGGAGGAGGTTTCTCTGATGCTGTATCAAAAAGGGGTATGCTCGGTAATCATACCAGCATTTAACTGTGAAGACACCCTCAGGGAAACTGTTCAATCGGCTCTTGCACAGACCTATTCATCTCTTGAGATACTCATCGTAGATGATGCATCCAAGGACAACACTGCAGGGGTGATGCAGGAATTGGCTGATGAGGATAACCGAATCAGGGTATTCTTTCTCTCACAGAATGGGGGAGTGGCAAACGCCCGTAATTTCCTCTTTCAGTACGTGGAAGGGGAGTTTGTTGCCTTCCTTGATGGTGATGATGTATGGAAGAGCGATAAGTTGGAAAAACAGATTCAGCTGTTGGAGTCTGAGAAGTGTGATCTAGCCTATTCAAGCTACTCCTTCATCGATGGAGAAGGGAATGATATAGGACATGATAAGATAGTTCCAAGGCACTGTTCTTTCAAAGCATTGTTAAAGGAGAACTATGTGCTTCCTTCTACTGTGGTAATGCGCTCGACTTGGTTACAGGACCGGGCCATGGATGGGTCATATAGCCATGAGGACTTTGTCTTCTGGCTAGGATTACTACAGGATGGGGCTATAGCAAGAGGGTGTGTTGAATCCTTGGTCTTCTATCGTCTCTCTGATTCCAATCGATCAGGGGATAAAGTCA
Source organism: uncultured Sphaerochaeta sp. (assembly GCF_963677075.1). NCBI lineage: Bacteria > Pseudomonadati > Spirochaetota > Spirochaetia > Spirochaetales > Sphaerochaetaceae > Sphaerochaeta > uncultured Sphaerochaeta sp. Next base: position 1,626,381 of record NZ_OY781873.1, read on the forward strand.
AAGCTGCCAAGAACAGGTGGATTGTGTATCGAGATTTCTTGCACTTATCCGTACCTGTTGCAGCTTGGTATTTTTTTCAATACACACTCAATGGACTACGGAAATATCGTGGGATATAAAAAGCATGAGCAGAGAGGAGAATTTTGAATGCAAAAAAGACTAGTGTTCGCTCTACTAATGCTTTTGCTCTGCTTGTCAGTGGGACTTGCAAGCCCTTCGGACGTTTTCCCTCTTTCTCACTCTGTTCACCAACAGCTGTCTACCCTGTATCTTAGTCAGGGGCTTGCTCTTCCCTCAACAGCTCTTCCGTATACCAGAGCAGAACTAACATTCTTGCTTTCTCGTATCAATATTGAAAATCTTTCCTTGGTTGAAAACCAGCTTTATGAATTATTGGCCAAGGAAGCCACAAGGGAAATGCCGGCATTCTCCATTGGATCTGAGATTTCCTATGAAACCTATATCCATAGCAATACAAATAATTTTACCACGGAAGATGACTGGGTGTATTCCTATCAGCAAAGAAGGCCTTTGCTAACAGTGCCAATTGAGATTTCTTTAGGTGCAGTTTCTGGGGCAATTGATTTTTCGCTGGTAAGCAGGAATGTGGGAGATGAAGATTCGATTGCTCTGTTATACGGCAAAAGGCATCTCAGTTCAAACATCCCTTATGATTTCTCTACCGGTGAACAATATTTGGATTCAAATATCCCATATCGTGCATTCCTCGCTTCAGGTGGAGCAAATTGGTCAGTACAGGTAGGAAGGGACCAGCTCTCATGGGGGCCAGGCGTTAGTGGAAATTTCGTAATTGGAGACCAACTTCAATACCATAACATGGCAAGGCTTTCTGCCTATAAACATTCCTTCAAGTACTCCTTTCTGGTTTCCTTTTTCCCCCATCCAAAAGAGATATATGATTCCTCTCTTTTGGATAGCCAGGCTAGGCCGCTGACTGGACTGAAGATGTTCATGGGGCATCGCTTTGAGTGGCGTCTGTTCTCTGGCCGGGTTGGGTTGGTGCTTAATGAGGGAATCATGTACCAGAACGAAGATGGCTTGCTTGATCTACGGATTTTGACTCCTATGATGCTCTATCATAACTACTACCTGCGTAGTCAAGCCAATTCCCTGGCCTCTCTTGAACTGGATTATACATTCCAAAAAGGGTTAAATATTTATACACAATTTGCCGTTGATGAACTAGCCTTCGGTGGTACAGAGTGGAACCTTGAAAATGGGAGGCATCCTAACGGCCTAGCAATTATGCTTGGAGGAAGAGTGGAGAAACCACTGCGCAAAGGTATTCTGCGAGGGCACCTGGAGGGTGTGTATACTGACCCTTATCTCTACCTAAGAAGTCTGGAAGGTGACACGAGTCAAAGTGAGGTTTCAGATAGTCTGAACTATGTCGTAGGGCTCCGTAAATGGTATTCTGACCATATTGAGTATGATCAAACCTTTCTTGGATACCGATATGGGGGAGATGCAATCGTTTTGAGTACCTCCCTCGGGTATTATATTCCTAACTCATGGTATATTCGAGGGCGTTTTTTCAGCATGCTTCATGGGGAGAAGGGTATAGAAAGTCCATGGGAACTCGATGATATTGAACCAGCTCCTTCCGGCATTACGAGTACATATGTACAGCTTGGGGTTTCTGCTGGAACCTTCTTAGGAGCTTGGAATGTATATAGTTCTTTCGATTTTTTATCAACAGCAAATAATGCTGATTATGACTTTGATTTTCAGCTAGTATTCGGAGCTACTTACTCATGGGAATGACACGTATAATCTGTGCATTTAGATTGGATAAGTTTGCTTACTGTTGGGTTTAGTGCTTAGTTTGCGGTTTTTTTTATTAAGTGTTGCAATACATCGATTTGTAACAAATTTCCCTCGTTTTCCATACCAATCCGCTTTGTTTAGTACTATACCGTTGTTTTTCCTGTTACTTCCTTGTCGGAGTTCTGTTTACTATGTGTTGACACTGATAGACAAAGCAACTAATCTTGTCAATAAGCATAAGTTTTCGGGAAAATTGAGGTGGTATGAATATATTGAAGAAGCAGGCACTCTTGGTATGCCTTTTTTTATTGCTTTTTATCGGGGGCCTTGCCGCTGAATCCAATACATTGTTGACATCTGAAGATATTACTGGCTATGCAATACAATCGTATAAGTTTGATGTTTCGGGCAAGACTACACAATTTGCCTTACGTAGTGCCATTATTCCTGCTGATGGAGACCCTGTCTGGAAGAGCGAAGATGCGTTCCTGAAGGCACTGAATGCCAAACGCCAGACACTGGTCAATAAGCAACTCTTCTTGAACGTTGAATATGAATACTCCTTCACCTCATTTTCTGATGGTATTGCCTACTACACTGTCACATTCTTTATTGAAGATTCCAACACCTTTCTAGCACTGCCTTACCCGAAGTTTGACAACGATGAGACCGGTTTCCTGTTTGGGGTAAAAGCGAAGGATACGAACCTGTTTGGGACTTTTGGGTTACTCAACCTTACTGCCTACACCTCGCAGAATGATGGAACACTGGAGAATTGGGACAATCGCGAGGACCATCTGGAATTTGACGTAACAGGGGTTGCCATCGGTGAGACGAACCTGAGTCTCAATTTCCTGTATGAACGGCAGAAAACCAGCAACCCGGACGGAAAGATTGAGTATGATATCAACTGGACTGGTATTCGGCTCATGGAGACAAAGCTGGCATTCTCTTTTGATGGGGTCATCAATCCCAGTGCAACCACCCAGCAGTTCAATTATGATATCAACTGGACAGGGCTTAACCTGTTTGGTACAAGGGTGAGTATTAAGACATGGGCGGAGTATGAACCTTCCACCGGCTTCGAGCAGATGAATCCTGATATCCATGGATTCAGCTGGACGTATGGTCCCTTCAAGCAGAATGAAGGACGCTACACCTTGAGTAACTTGCTCGAATGGAACAGCAAGCTTACCAACCTTAAGACGGAAACCAACCTCATTCAGCATGACTTGAAACTCTTCACCAGGCCGCTTTCCTTCAAGATTACCTTACTTACCAACAAGAAAGTAGCGGATGAGAATCTGCATGATGCAACCCTTTCCACAACACTCGGAACGAACTTCAAGCTCCCCTTCATCGGTTGGCGATGGTCTACCTCGTTCACTCCAGGAGTTGAGTATCTGTATGGAAGAGAATCCTTGGCTCAGTATCTGGAATACTCCAATACCATCAGCAACGGAGGACGTGTTAATTACCTATCCAGCAAGGATAAATACCGTGAGGGGCTTATCTTCAATTTCAAGCACGTCTATCGTGATTACCAGAGTGAAGAATTTGAGTACAAGAGTTACTGGTATGTAGAGAGCAATATCACTTGGTTCCCCTTTGTGGTATGGCGGTTTAATCCACACATCCGATTCAATGGATTCTATTCTGGATTGAATCCGAAAAAGTACACATTCCTCCCATCCGATGGGAAAAATGTCTCAGAGTATTTCAGGGGATATCTTTCACGTTCAGACGCAATTACCTTCGAAGATGGGGCAATCCCCTACGCAGGAGTACTCAATCTAAACCTTATGGTGGAGTTCATTGACTTCGGATTTGCCAAATCCTATGCAAACCCTTTCCTTGATATCGGGATATTTGGAAATCCTGACGCTGAGCAAGGTTATTCCCTGCTTGCCACGGCGGGAATGGAAGGGTGGGGTGTCCTCGACCGTTTCCCAAGTCATCCGATGCGTGTCTCCCTTGGTTTCAATCTTTTTGATGTCATGGATGCGATGAAAGGAACCATCGATCCCCTTGATGTGGAATGGGAGTTATCGGTGAGTTTCGAACTCTACTTCTGATCTAATCAGAAGACAAAAAAAGCCCAACACTTCGTGACGGAACATGTTGGGCTTTCTTATATCTTGAGAGATGTTATCGTAATGTAAGCAACATATCACCGTCCTTGATCCAGCCTTTTTTTCTCATAAACGTACTGAATAAGAGGGTGATGAGGGAAGGAAGCAGGAAGTGCATCAAGAGAACCACCGGCCAAGCTTCCAATCCCATTACTGCGATAGCGTTGAACTGGCCGACCAATCCACTGGTTCCCATGCCAGCCCCTGCGCTGTTGTTCTCCATCTTGAAAAGCACTGTACTCACTGGTCCCAGGATTGCAGAGGTCAGGGTAGGGGGTATCCAAATCAGGGGATTCTTCCAGATATTTGGAATCTGGATCATACTCGTTCCGAGTCCTTGGCTCAGCAACCCACCGAGTCTGTTCTCCTTGTAGGAGCTCACTGCAAAGCCAATCATCTGACAACTACAACCAACAACTGCTGCTCCTGCCGCAAGCCCATCGAGCCCTAGGCTGATGCTGATCGCAGCACTACTGATCGGGAGTGTGAGTACCATGCCTACCACGGTAGATACCAAGATACCCATCGGCAGTGGATACAATGTGGTCAATGAGTTGATGAATGCCCCAATGTATTTCATCAATGCAGCAATGGGAGGAGCAATGAAATATCCTACCAATGATCCGACCAAGATGGTGGTGAGCGGAACGATAAGAATATCGACACCAGTTTTTCCTGCAACTTTTTTTGAGCTTTCCGCTGCCGCAAGACCTGCTATCATAGCCCCTACTGGCTCTCCAAGAGCCAGGGCTATCCTATTTGTAAAGGAGAAGGTTCCAGCCCCTACAGCACCTGCTACAGCGCTTCCCAGTACTCCGAGAGGGCTAGCCCCTACGGCGATTGCAACTCCCATCCCAATTGCAGGACCGGTAAGGTACTGGGCAACCCTACCGATGTGTTCGAGCAGGAGAATGGAACTGTAATGTCCAATTTGCTTGATGATAAGACCAATGATGAGTGAGGCAAAGAGGCCTTGAGCCATTCCGCTCAAAACACGGGTGATATAACCACCCACCTGCCTCCCCTCTGAAGAAATCATTCCTTCAGCCATAGAGAGCTCCTATATGATTGGATTTGGTGGATGACTTAGCACGTGTACAAACCTTGGTTTTACACGAGGCCTCCGGTACGTAGGACTATACCGTATGAGGGAAATCATTGTAAAGAGAGTGCGATAATTACACGTGGCAGATGATAGATGCTCTTCTTACTGAGTATTAGCACCTTTCTCTTTTATGCATCTCTCTGCGTCCTCTGTGATCATGCGTGCAAACGCATCACTGTCAAAGGTGGTGGGCAACTTTTCAAAGGCTTCCTTCATCGCCTCTTGTGCCTGGCTATCCTCGCTGTATGCCTGCAGTATATCAACCTGCTTCTCAATCGTGTTCTCTACCCAGCCAACCTTATGTCGTTCGAAAAACTCGGTAGTGGGTTTTGCTGCATAGAGCAAATTTGAGATAAGAAAGGGGCGCTTGAGATAGAGGGACTCCATCAATGCATTGGCTCCTGCCTTCCCCGCCTGTACATCACAGGCACAGATATAGTCCTGGATATTATCAACAAAGCCAGGGGTATAGAGAGGAAAGGAGGGATATTTTTCCCTGAAACGCTTGTACTGTAATTTCGTGCTACTGCTGAGTGTTCCCACGGTGATGATTTGCCAATCGAGGTTTCTTTTTTGTACCTCCTCAAGGAAATCGGTTGTGCCTATGCCTTCTCCACCAAGATTGAGCAAGACAGTAAAACGGTCCATCATACCCAAATGTTTTCTAGCCTGTTGTTTCTCAGGGATTTCGGTGTGCATCATCTGTGTTTTCAATGGGAATGGACAGATGGAAATCGTTTTCTCCTCTTGTCCGAACTCGATGGCATGTTCTTTTCCCAACTGGGTACAGATATAAAATCGATCCAATGCAGAATTAATCCCCAGCCTAGGGGTGAATACAACATCCGTAGCGTATTCGAATACTGGTACCGGTAATCCTAGCTTTGCAACGATTGGTTGGATAAGACAGCCAGCAAGAAAGTGGGCAACAACAATGCAATCAGGGGTATTTGCATCGTACCATGCTTTGAAATCTTTCATTGCATGACTGTGTGTCCCCAAGAATCGGAATAACCTTGCATTGAACCAAGAGTCCTGCTTGGAATCAATGAAGGCCTCGAGACGAGGGAAATGCAACATCAGCCTCCAGTTGGATTTACTCATCCAATTGACGATAGGTGCATTGACTGTTTCAAATAAATCAGCAACAACGGTGGTGTGGCCCAGCCTGAGCGCGGCATCACTCAAAGCTTTCGCAGGGGTGATGTGGCCTTTCCCTGCATTGACATATAAAAATGCTATGTGCATGCGTCAAGAATAGGGTAAAAACCGGACCGGGACAAGTAGAGAAACTGTCTTTACGATATTTCTCTTGCTTGCGTCCTGGATAGGTACGCGCTATCATGGGATTCAGGAGCGTTCTGGGTGAAAATTCTTGTCACTACAGATTTCTATCTACCGCATATTACCGGTGTTACGACCGTAGTGGTAAATGAACAAAACATGCTTGGCAAGCTTGGTCATGAAGTACGTTTGCTCACCATAGGAAAATCTCCTGTCTCTTCATATAAGGAAGGTGTCTACTACATGAAGGGTAGCAGGATACAACCGCTCAGGGATTCCCAGCTAACTTTCTCATACCATGATCCCCTTCTCCAGGATATTCTTTCCTGGGGACCAGATATCGTACACTCCAACAATGAGTTTATTACCATGGGTTGGGCAAGAAGAATCTCAGAAGCACTGAATATACCACTGATCCACACCTGCCATACTGATTTTACCCGCTACGATGCTTCTCGCCGAATTCGGCATACACTCTGGGATACCATGATGGCAACCATCGTAAAGAGACGGGTACGCTATTGTGATCTTCTGATCAGTCCATCCCTTTCTCACAGTCATATGCTGGAGCGCTACCATGTAAAGCAACCAATTGTTGTCCTTCCCAGTGGCATTGACTTGGAGCGGTTCCAACGTCCAGTTGGAATCGAAGAAATTGCTTCATTACGTGCCAGTTTTGGTTTCTCCAAGGAACATTGCATCCTGGTCTCCGTATGTCGACTATCCAGTGAGAAACGAGTGAACAGAAGTATTGATGACTTTTTCCTTCTCTCCTTTCTTGAACCTTCTGCCAGGTTGCTCCTGGTGGGTGGCGGACCGAAGGAGGAGAGCCTGAAAAAGCAGGTCGCTGATTTGGGATTGGAAGGCCTTGTGGTATTTGCGGGAGCGGTTCCTGCAGAAAATGTCCCTCTCTATTACAGACTCTCTGACATATTCATCTCATCCTCTGTCCGCGAGTCCCAAGGTCTTGGTTTTATCGAAGCAATGGCAAGCTCGCTTCCGGTAGTACTGCGTGAAGATCATAGCTTGGGGTTTTCAGTCGAGGATGAAGGGTGTGGATATATCTGTGATGAGAGTCATTCGTTTGTAAACGCACTTGCTGTCATGGTTTCTGACAAGCAGAAAAGAAAGGAAATGGGAGAGAGATCAAAACAGGCAAGTGAGTGTTTCTCACTTGCCTGCTGGGCAAATTCCTTGGTCTCAGTGTGCGAGACGACGCTTGATACGAGTGGTAAGCGTAATAACCGAAGGCATAACCACCAAGGTGGCAAGCATGCAGTTGAGTAGGGCAATACTCATCAGGCTTCCGAAGTAACGTACCGGGGTATAGCTGGCAAAGAGGAACATCATCATTCCAGCAATAATGGACAGGGTAGTGAGGATGATGGGCCGCCCTGTCTCCTTGATTGTCTCAGACAACATAACCTCAATCGACTGCTTCCCTTCAGCAAGCTTGTTCTTGTACCGTATGAGGAAGTGGATTGCATCATCGATTCCTGCCCCTACAGCCACGGCTGCAAAACTTACCGTGATCATGTCGAACGGGATATTGAAGAAGTACATGAAGACGTAGTTTGCCATAACCCCTGTGAGAATAGGAATAAGTGCATAAAAAGCCAGGGAGAGTGATTTGAAGGCCAACAGAACCACAAGAAATACCAATATGTAACTGGCATAGGTGCTCTTGCTCTGGTCTGAGAGCAAGGTTGAGGAGAAGTGAATCACCTTGTGTGGTTCTCCTCCCAGGGTCACCTGAGTACCGTTAGGCAGAAGTGGAAGCAAACGCTTTACGCCCTCTTCAATACGGGTGGAACTGGAAATGGTCATGAGATCCTTGTCCACAGAGTCATAGTTCTGTAGGAAGATGGTAAGTTTGGTTCCTTCAGGATTGAGTATAGCTCCCAAATTATCATCATTCTGGTTGCTCATCAGGATAATCATGCGATTGATGAGGTTCAGTAACCCTCTGGAGGAGGGGATGCCTTCTTCCCCACTGTACACCTCATTGGCAAAGCTTACATAGCTTGCAAATGAGAGAATCTGCCGAACATCAGGTAGTTCTGCACGAATAGCCTGTTCAAAAGCATATACTTGAGATAGGTTTTCGCTTTGGAGGAAGAATTGCTCTGTACCCTCGGGGGCCTCTATGGTGATGATATAGGGAGTGTCTCCTCCCATCTTCTGGGCAAAGTGGCGTGAGCTCTGGGCGAATGTGTCCTTTTTGGGTAGGTAGGACATGTAATTGGTGTTTACAGAAATATGGTCCTTGGTCAGCCCATAGCCAGCAATAACCACAAGCCAGAGAAGAAAAAATAGTACATATTTTTTCTTGACGAGGTTGTCGATCACCACTACGAGCTGTGCAAGATATCCTTTCTTGTACGTTCTGATCTGCGCCTTCTTGGGAGGGACAACCAGACTGAGCTGAGCTGGAAGATAGGTCGAAGCGAGGATTGCACAGTAGGTTACGCCGATGCCGACAGCGATTCCAAACTCCCTGAGTGCGGGGGTCTGGGAGAAAAGTAGGCTAAGAAATCCGATAACCGTCGTCAGACAGGCGAAGAAGATAGTCCTGAGTATTTTCTTGGTGGATTCGATGGAGTTCATTCCCTTCGCATAGTCAGTATAATACTCTCCGATGACGTGAATAGCATAGGAAGATCCAAGGTTAAGTACCATACAGGGTGTCACGATATTGACAATGGTGAGTGAATATCCGAGTAGTCGCATGGTACCAAAGGTCCAGATGATACCAATGACGGACATGGAGAAGGGGAGCAATACACTTCGCTTTGCCCTAAAACTCAGGTAATACACAATGAGGATTGCGATGAAGCAGAGGGTGAGAAGAATGCTGAGGTCCCTGCTGAGGTACTTGATCAAGAGGTTGGTGATAACCGCTCCACCATTGATATGTACTGCCATCCCCTCTTCTCGCAGGGGATCCATCATTGCCGACAGCTCCCTCTCCTGGTCTGGGGTAAGTGCTATTGAATCAAAGGAAAACAGCATTCCTCTCAGATCATCACTGACCAGGTAGTTCTTTACGATGGGATCTTTTTCTAATCGTTGTCTAAGTATTTGGGCATCGGCCTCATCCCACTCATCCTGGGATGAGAAGGGGACACTTATGAGTCTGGTGCCTTTCTTTTCCAGTGTCACGAAATCGAGCACCGAAAACTTGTTACCCAAGTACTCAGTGGCATCCAAATGCTCCATTGTGGTGCTGATGATGTTAAGCGTGTCCGCCTCGAACAGATTCTCACTCTCTACCAATACGAGATAGGTTGTTGTATATGGTGGTTCTTCCTCTGGGGTACTTGCGGAAATATCAGCGATGAGATGATTCCCAAGCATGTCAGTCTCAAGCTGCATGGTTTCAGGGATGGTTATATCTTCAACGAGAGAACCTTGTACGGGAGGAACATAGGGACCTTCTCCTCCTTGATATAAGGAGGGTGTCTCACTTTCATTCATCAAGGTGACGTAATCAGCATCAAGCTGCAAATGGGCTGCATGATAGCCGAAGAATACGGTTACCAAGAGAACGAGAACCAAGGTGATTTTGCTATGCTTGCCAACAAAGGAAAGAAAATCGAATTTCATACCACTCCAAACTCAATTCGGCCTACCAGTATAGCATGGAAGAACAGGTGAAACACCCACTTGGAAGTACAAGTGGGTGTATGTTAATTAGTCCCGATACCTCTTTTTGGAGCGAGAACTTTTTTTCCCTTTTGAAGTATTGTATTTTCCATGGGAACGGCTAGAACGGTCATCCTGGAAACTACTAGGCCGGGAGTAATAATCATCGCCACCGCCATAGGAATCCCTTCCATACGGCTGATAATCATCATTGCCTCTACGAGGCCGTCTGCCGGAGCTTCTTCGATCAGAAGAACTGAAACGATCGTCATAGCGGTCGCCTCTTCTTCCAGCGAGGTGCTTCCCGTTGGGGTTATCCGGTTTCGCTCTGGTGATGATCGGCTTACCTTCTGAACCCACAGAGCTGAATGTCTGCAAGATGCGCTCAGCAACCTGCAGTGGAGCACTGACGAAGGAGAAATCATCCCTGACCGTTACATTCTGGATGTCACGATCCTCAGCTCCAACTTGTTCAATCAAATAGTCAACGAGCCTGCGCTTGTCCAGACCATCTTTCCTGCCACGAGCAATGAAGAGACGGGTAAAACCATTATCTTCACTGCGTTGTTCTCTTGAACCACGTTCCTTCCTTCCCGAAGAGATGTGTTGATACTTTGATACATCCAACTCATCCTTGTAGAAGTGGTCAAGCAAGGAAGCTACCACTTCCTCAGGACGCTTGTCCTCCAAGAGCTGTTCTGCAATGGTAAGGAAGGGACTTTCCTGTCCTTCCTCCGTAGTAATGGCAGAGAGCTGACTGATGATTCTTGTTCGCTTGGTCTCAATGATATCATTTGCATCAGGTACTGACTCACGTCGAATTTCTGATTTTGATACCTTCTGGATGAAGCTGAATCGTCTGAACTCCCTGGGGCCTACAAAGGTGATGGCAATACCACTCTTTCCTGCTCTACCGGTTCTTCCGATACGGTGGATATAAGCTTCGGGATCTTCAGGGAGAGAGAAGTTGATAACATGGGTGAGGTCCGAGATGTCGATACCACGGGCAGCCACATCAGTGGCAACGATGATACTGATCGATCTGTCCCGCATTTTGTGCAGGATGTTTTCTCTCTGTTTTTGGGAAAGGTCACCATGCAGTGGTTCTGCATCATACCCACGATCCATCAGCTTTCGGCCGATTTCATCACATTGGACCTTGGTCCTGCAGAAGACAATTCCGTAGAAGCTCTCTTCCATATCGATGATACGGGTCAACGCTTCAAACTTGTCCGATTCTCTTACCTCAACGTAAATCTGGTCGGTGAGATCGCTGGTAGGGGTCTCCTGCTTGATCTTTACCATTTGAGGCTCATGCATGAATCTCCCGGCAAGACGCTGGATAGGGGCGGGCATGGTAGCAGAGAAACAGAGCATCCGCTTGTTTTCCGGAGTCTGTTTCAATACTTCCTCAATATCCTCGACAAATCCCATATCAAGCATCTCATCAGCTTCGTCCAAAACAACGAACTTCAGCTGATCCAGCTTGAGAGAACCTCTTCTGAGGTGGTCGAGGATACGACCGGGGGTACCGACAACTACGTGGACACCTCGGCGTAGCTTTCTGAGCTGTAAGTCCATGGAGGCTCCTCCATAGACAGCGGCGATTTCCAAATGACGATCTCCCTTCAGAGAATTAATCTCTTCGGCAACCTGAACAGCCAACTCTCTCGTGGGAGCGAGGATAAGTGCCTGGACCTGCCTTACAGAAGGGTCTACGATTTCTAGAATGGGGAGACCGAAAGCGGCAGTTTTGCCGGTTCCGGTTTGGGCTTGGCCGATGACATCAACCTGATCCTTGAGAAGCAATGGAATACACGCTGCTTGGATCTTTGTTGGTTCTTCAAATCCCTTGGATTTGACGGCGGCAATGGTTTGAGCGGACAGTCCTAGGTCCGCAAAGCTTAATAACTCTGACATGGAACTCCTGATAATGTTAATGTATGAGTGGATTATCGGTTAAATACCGAGACATGCAATACAACTTCCCCAGTTTATACAAATGAACAAGTTCTTGCAAGACATACACATCCGAATTATGGGAAAAGCCCTACCATCGATTGTAGACCTCTTCTGCAAAACCAGGGACCTCCTTGATTGCAATCTCAGAGCCATCATCAAGAATACAGGTTCCGCTAAAATACCCAAACAGCTGGTGTTGCTTGGATTGTATCACGACAAAATTGGTTTTGCTGGAGCGGTCAACCACCGGGGTGAATACCATGTTGAGCCTGCCTTCGTCGTCCTTGATTCTCCAAGCCTTGTACAGGTCTTCCTTGGAGAACACAAATTCCACCGTTTCGAGCTTATGTATCTTGCCGTTATAGAAGATGGCATTCTCACTCGCAGAGCTTCTGTCAGAAAACCCATAGCCAAGGTTCAAGCCGAAGGGAACATTCTCCACCAATGCAGAGACACTCGCCCAGTACCAGGTGTTTGTATAGGTCCATCGGCCACGTCCCCAGTCAAGGACACCCCATGCCTCCCCCCTGAGTAATTCCTCACTATCCATACCCCTTCGAATATTCCCCTTGGCAGGGAGGCAGTTGACCTTCTCGTTTAAATAGAACGCCTTACGCTGTTCACTCCAGCTGGTTGCAATATTCAGGCTCTCTGATTCCTGTCCTTGGGTGAGGACTATGTCAAAGTCGAGACCCACACTTCCGTCAGGGAGTACAAGGGAAGGGCATGCAACCATCAAGTGCCGTTGTGTTCCCTTCTTGATAAAGGCAAGTCGCAGGTTGGTGTTTGACCAGGAAACTTGGTTATCCTCAGTACTGGAAGCACTCAGGCCAATCTTTCCAAGGGAGAAAAAGCGCAGTGCATCAGTCTGGCTTACCGCTTTTCGCTCAAAATCTATATAACTGATAGCAAAGAGCGCTGCATACCCTAGGTCACTGATTGTAGCAGTTACTGCATAGCGTTTCTCTGTATTGATAACTGCATAGTAATCCCACTCCTTGATCCTGAGACGCCCGCCCTTTATGAATGACCGTTCATATCGCCAAAGCGGATGGCGAGCCCAACCTTCTTCCATGATACGTCCCTTCTTGTTGAGTAGGTCCTGCTTCTGTGTTACTTCGTGTTCCACCGCTGTTCCTCCTATAGTCCCCACTGGTCCACGGTATAGGTTTGTACCATATAGGGAGTATCATCAGCATAGAGCGTGATGGTTTTCAGTCCTTTTGCGTGGTTTCTGGATCCATAGGACCCATAGCTTGCACTTCTTCCATAGTGTAAGTCTATGGATTTCCAAACTCCATGAAAATCATTCAAATGGTCATGGCCACTGAAAATGGCCACCGTGTTTCCTCTCTCCTGCATGGCGGCAAATAAGCCACTGTTTTCCAGGGGTACATTGACAATCTTATCAAGTTTTACCCCCTTTGCTGTTCCACTCTCCCAAAGCAATTTAAATTCGGGTAATGGGATATGGGTAAAGGCATACAAGGGGATCTCTCCCAGGCCATCTTCTACCCAACGATACCACGCTATCTGGGATGGATAGATATAGTCCGGAGCGATGACATTATCTGCATAGATTCTGCTGTGATGAGAATCAAGCAGCATAAGTGCATTTTTCATCACACCATCCTGTGTCAGTACAAGCGGGTAGTTGCTATATCCACGTACCCACTCCTCACCAGTGGAGAAGAATGCATGGGGGTAGTCGTCCAATACACTGGCAAGTGCAGGTCGGTCATAGTAATGTTCTCCATCATGATTGCCAAAAGTATAAGCCCAAAGCCGGCCATGTTCCTCCATGAAGGCTGCAAACTCGATAAGCATCTCCTTTGCGTTGAATGAGAATAGCAGGTCACCAGATATGACGGTCAGGTCAGGGTCTACTTCTTCAAAGGCTCGTTCCAAGAGTGTATAAAGCTTATCCCTGCCTGAAAATGGTCCCCTCCTGAGATGGAAGTCGGTTCCCCAGAGAATCGTGAACTCCCCGCTTTCCGGATACTCCAAAGTAAAGGCTTTTCTCTCATGAATGGCCTTCTGTAGGTCAAAGGTTTCTTGGGGGCTGACAACTCTTTCTGTGTGCCTGCTGACATCTTCAAAGACTTTTGTATTGGATAAGCGATCGATGATGATATATGACACGATTCCTACAATGAGGAGTAGTGCTACGAAGAGCAGTATCAATATTCTAAGGATTAAGCGTGATGATCGTTTCATGGGTAGCTGTAATCTACCACGAAACCGGTAATAAAAAAAGCCGGCACATCAGTACCGGCTTGATAGTTATATGGAGAAAAAAGGTTATTCGCTCTGTCCCAGTACTACGTTGAGGAAGGTGGTCAGGAAGTTGTCCTCAAATGCATCAGAGGAGTAGAGTGCTTGACTGAAGTCCTGCTGGTTCTGAGTTCCACTGTAGTAGTCATAGAACATGGTGATATAACTGCCCATGGTATCGTCCTGGACATCTTCACCAGTCTCAACAAGGAGGTAGGAAGTACCAGACTTGATTGGATCAAGCAGAGTGTTCTCTTCTGCAGTGTAGAGTTGCTTGGCAACATCTTCATTGCTGGCAGCATTGGCGAGCAGCCCTGCATTATCGGTATAGGAGAAGTTGCTCATGTACTGGCTCTCTCCCAAGTTATAGGGAGTTGCGCTTACATCAATCAACGAGAGCTCCTGCTCAAGTGCGACTTCTTCAAGTCCTTTGCTTGCAGCCTCTGCCTGCAAATCTGCAGCAAGGTCAGCAAGGAAGGTGTCTATGATGTCACTATCGCTGGTTGCCAGGTATGCCTTTACGGAAGCCAGGAGTTCTTCGCTTGCGTAGTCAGCTTCCTCTGGCGTGCTGTTCAGCTTGTAGATTGCCCATGCTCCATTTGCCTCAAAGGGGCCAAGTACATCACCGCTTTTTGCGGAGAGCAAGGAAACTGCTTCATCAGCATTCTTGAAGTTGGAAACCAGACCGTAGTAGTACAGACGGCCAACCTTTCCTTCTTCAGCTGCATAGGAGTCAAGACTGTTCTGGGTTGCAGCCTCTTCAAAAGAGATCTCGCCACCTACGATGGAGTCATACACTGCCTGGGCATTTTCCTGGCTGTCCATGCTGATGATGCTCATATCCATGCTGTAGAAGAGTTGCTTGTTCTGCAGTGCATACTGTGAAGCGAGTTCATCAGGATAGAGTTCAGGATTAAGGCTGAGGTATCGGAACGTTCTTCCATTACCTGCCATTTCAGCGATGTAATCAACCTCAGATGAGGAAGAGAGTACCGTACCCACATCGTCAATTACAATCTGGTAGGGGAGGCCGCGCCGGATTGATTTCTCGACAGAAGCCTTTCGTTCAGCCGAAGCATCCTGATAGGTCTTTACATCGAATTTTCCATCTTTGTCATAGGCACCACTTTCAATAATTGCACGCTTTACCACATCATCAGCTGCAATGATTCCGGCTTTTGAAGCAAGCTGGTTGACCGCAGTGAACAAGACCGTGCTGTCGTAGGCGCTCTTCCAGATCTGGTAAAGGGCTTGGGTTTGGTTTGCATCAGATCCGCTGTACTCATTGGCATAGTTCTGGACCTGGTCATAGAAGTAGTTGCCATAAGCATACTTGATCTCTTCCTTGCCGTATTTGCCAAACACAATTCCATTGTTGGTGCCTTGGCCGACAAAGGCCTGAATAGCAGGGGCCAACACAAAGGAGATGGCAATCAGGATCAGGACGATCATTCCAAACACCCATCCGATGGTTATTTTACGCTTCGGCTTGAGTGCGGCTTCATTCTTGCCTTTTTTCTCTACTGCGCTCTTCTTTTCTTTCCCGAAGGCGAGTACTTTCCCGTTCTCTTCGGGTTTCTTTCCATTTGTGTTGTCGTTTGAAGACATGATAAACCTCTTTCTCCCGTGCATTTTCCGCATTTTGCGGACAGTCTTATGAAAAATACCATTTCACCTAGTCACTGTCAATGAATAGGTTGAGAATAGCCAATATAGGTCATTTAGCTTCGCTTGACAATCTTCAGAGCTATTAGGTATATTGAACCTCGGCTGTATCGATTACGGGTAGTAGCGCAGGGGCTAGCGCACCTGGTTCGGGACCAGGGGGTCGGAGGTTCAAATCCTCTCTGCCCGATCGTAGAGAAAGAGACTCCTTGTTTCAGGAAATGGAATGGGGAGTCTTTTGTTTTCATGGAGGAAATGCCCATGTATACGGTAGTAGCTCTTGACTTGGATGGTACGCTCACCAACGAGAAGAAGGAGATCACCCCTCGCACAAGGGATGCGATCAAAAGAGCCAGGGAACAGGGTTGCCATATCGTCTTGGCCAGTGGCAGACCACTCTTGGGTATCGAGCATGTCGCTTCCTCCCTTGACCTCATGGGCAGTGAAGGCACCATTCTGGCCTATAATGGCGGACAGCTCTTTGATACACGAACAAGTCAGGTACTCTGGGAACGTACGGTGGACCTTGAGACTATCCATACATGTTTCTCATACGCTCGTGAACATCACCTTGCTGCCCTTTCCTACGATGAGGAAGGTGTTATTACCGAAATGGCTGATGATGTGCATGTTGCCAAGGAAGCCTATAACAACGCCATACCTATCAGGAAAGTTTCCAATCTCATCGAGGAAGTACAACACCCGATGCCAAAAGTTATGATCGTAGGAGAACCGCTTCTCTTGCAGAAGGCAAGGGAAGATCTGTTGCCATTGGTTGGGGATGTTGCTGATTTGGGCTTCAGTGAGCCCTGTTTCATGGAAATTACCGCCAAAGGTGTGCAAAAAGCGAGCAGCCTCCAGGTATTGCTTTCCCTACTCGGAAAGGATGAAAGCTCCTTGATGGTAATCGGTGATGGTCTCAATGATCTACCGATGTTTGGCATTGCTGCACTTGCAGTGGCTATGGACAATGCATCGGATGAAGTGAAATCGCATGCCCATGTGATTACGGATTCCAATGAACATGATGGGGTTGCCTTGGCTTTTGAACGATATATATTGACAAAATAGCAATAAAACTCAATATTCCATTTCTACTTTCTTGTGGTACAATACCAGGTACATTATAATCACGGACCTACTACTAAGGAGGGTAATCCATGAAGAAAGTAACTATTTTGCTGCTGGTTCTGGTGATGGGCACCATGGTGTTCGCACAGGGCGGTAAAGAAGCTCCCGCACAGGCTGATGGCAGACCAACCATCCGTTTGCTCACTGATGCAACCGGTATTGATGACAAGTCCTTCAACGCTGCAGCGTGGAGAGGAATCGTAGAGTACTACGGCGATACCGTAGAGAATGCAACCGGTCGCGGTACACTGTATGATGTAGTGACTGCTCAGACCCAGGATATGTATATCCCGAATCTCCGTCAGGCTGCTGACGAGGGGTATGACTTGATCATGGTCACCGGTTTCACCTGGGCAGATGCGCTTGGTGAAGTTGCACCACAGTATCCAGACCAGAAATTCACCATCGTTGACGTTGACTGGGTTGGACAGCCAAACGTTATGGAGTTCATCTACTCTGAGGAGCAGGGCTCCTACCTCGTTGGTATGGTCGCAGCACTCCAGGCCAAGGAAGATGGAATTGCAAATCCAAAGTTTGGATTCATCGGTGGAGTTCCCGGTGCTACCATCACCAAGTTTGAGATGGGCTATGTGCAGGGTATCCTCTCTGTCTTCCCTGATGCAGAAATCTATGACTATTATGCCAACGACTGGGGCAAGCCGGAGCTTGCTAAAGCACAGGCAAAGAACTGGTATGACATGGGTGTCTACTGCATCTTCAGTGCAGCAGGTGGAACTGGAAACGGAACCATTGCACAGGCCAAGGAGTACCGCATGCAGGGTAAGAACGTCTGGGCAATCGGCGTAGACAGTGACCAGTATGCTGACGGTCTGTACAGTGGCGACAAGAGTGCCGTACTCACCAGCATGCTTAAGCGTGTTGAAAACTCTTCCCTGATGGTCCTTAAGGCAGTTGCCGACGGTTCCTTCGAGGGTGGCGTGGTCCAGATGGGCATGGCTGACGATGGTGTCGGTTACTCAACTGCAAACCCTGAACTCAGCAAGAGTGTTGTCGAGAAGGTCGATGCAGCTAAGGCTGACATCATCAATGGAAAAATCAAGATTTACAAGACCTACAAGGATGCTATGGCCAATGGCGCAGCTCCCCGTGGGCTTTCCGCACTTGACGACTAAGTGTTATCCAGCCGGCAGGAAACTGCCGGCTCTCTTCGAATCCATTGGAGTCAGTGGACTCAAAGAGAGCTGACAAAGAGGAGCTGAGGGTGAGTGAATACGCAATTGAAATGAAGAATATCACCAAGACGTTTCCCGGTGTGGTGGCAAACGACAAGGTAACACTTCAAGTAAGGAAACAGGAAATACATGCCCTGCTTGGTGAGAATGGGGCAGGTAAATCGACGCTGATGTCCATCTTGTTCGGATCGTACATTGCTGACAGCGGGGAAATATTGCTTGATGGCAATCCTGTGGAGATCAAGAATCCCAATGTGGCAACGTCACTGGGAATCGGTATGGTGCACCAGCACTTCAAGCTTGTACAGAACTTCACGGTCACTGAGAATATTGTATTGGGAATGGAGCCAGTGAAGGGACGTGTCCTTGATCTGAAAAGTGCTCGTGAGCGTGTTGCCGAACTCAGCAAACAGTATGGCTTGCAGGTTGACCCGGATGCATTGATCGAAGATATATCGGTCGGGCAACAGCAGCGTGTCGAGATTCTCAAGACCCTCTACCGTAATGCAAACATCATCATCTTTGACGAACCTACTGCGGTTCTTACCCCGCAGGAGATTGATGAACTGATGGAAATTCTCAAGGCTCTCCGGGCTGAGGGCAAGACCATTCTGCTTATCACCCACAAGCTTAGGGAGATCAAGGAAGTCTCTGACCGTTGTACAGTACTGAGACGAGGAACCTATATCGGCACTGTAGATGTTGCCGATGTCAGTGAGCAGGAGCTCGCTGAGATGATGGTAGGTCGTGCAGTTAAATTTGAGATCGAGAAACCGGAGAAGAAGGTTGGAGAGGTAAAACTCAGCTTGCAGCACCTTGAAGTAAAGGATGAGAATGGGGCAGTAAAGATCAAGGACCTAAACCTTGATATCCATGACGGTGAGATTGTCGGTATTGCAGGAGTTGATGGGAATGGCCAGAGTGAGCTCCTTGGCGCCATAACCGGTCTGATTCCCCTCTCTGGTGGTTCCATCTTGCTGGATGGAGAGCCCATCGAGCAACTCACCATTCGTGAACGTATTGAGAAAGGCCTCGGCTATATACCGGAAGATCGCAGAAAATACGGAGTTGTTGGAGAGTTCACCATTGCAGAGAACTCTGCCATCAAGAGCTACTACAAGAGTCCCTATAGGAAACAATTCGGCATCCTGGATTTTGAAGCAATGAAAACGAGCGCTGAACAACTTATCGACCAGTTCGATATAAGAAGCGCTGAGGGACCGATCACCAAGGCAGGCAGCCTCTCTGGGGGAAATCAGCAGAAGGTCATTGTTGCCAGGGAGATTTCTCTTTCTCCTAAGGTCCTGGTGGTTGCCCAACCAACTCGCGGCTTGGATGTTGGTGCAATCGAGTATATTAGGAAGAGAATAATTGATGAAAGAATGAAAGGACGCGCTATATTGTTGGTCTCTCTGGAATTGGATGAGATCATGAACCTGTGCGACCGAATCGCAACCATCAGCAAGGGGAGCATCGTAGCAGTGAACAAGCAACATGAAGTCACCGAGCGAGAGATCGGCATGATGATGGCTGGGTCCCATAAGGAGGCACAGGCATGAAGCTAACCCGGGAACGACTTATACAAAACGACGGGGCAGTTTCGGTCCTTGTCGTAGTTCTTGGTTTCCTTGTAGGGACCATCCTGGTTGCCTTGGTGGGGAAGAACCCGCTTAACATGTACAAGGCAATTCTACAAGCACTCAGCGGATACAATATCGACAACGGAAAGATGAACGTCCGTTATATTGGTGAGACTCTCAACTACTCGGTTCCCTTCATTCTCTGTGGACTTTCCATGGGGTTTGCAAACCGAGTAGGTCTGTTCAATATCGGTGGAGAAGGGCAGTACATCATGGGCATGACCATTGCACAGATGGTGGCCTTGCTTGGTCCACAGATACAAGGACTGCACTGGGTGCTTGCCATCGTCTGCGCAATACTCATTGGGTCCCTCTGGGGTGGATTGGTAGGAGTGCTGAAAGCAAAGTATGAAGTAAGTGAGGTTGTATCAACCATCATGCTCAACTACATTGCCTTGTATCTAAGTCGCATCATCTCACTGCAAATGCCTGGAGCAACCACCTACAAGACAGCTGACTTTCCTGAGACTGCCTTGATCACCAATGACTTCTTCACCAAGATCACCAACTATTCGTTGTTGAATAATGGTATCTTTTTAATGATCATCGCAGTGATCGTGTTTTGGTTCATCATGGAGAAAACCAGTCTTGGGTTTGGCATGCGGGCTACTGGATTCAACAAGGAAGCAGCAAGGGCAAGCGGTATACCGGTGGTAAAATCCATTGCACTTTCCATGGCGATTGCTGGAGCTTTTGCAGGCCTTGCTGGAGGCATTGTTGCATTGGGTTCCTTTAAGTATGGAAGAGTCCTCTCTGGGATGGATAATTATGGTTTTGACGGTATTGCTGTTGCCTTGGTAGGAAACAGTACTGCTCTTGGTACCACCCTCGCGGGACTCCTGTTCGGTATGCTCAAGAACGCACAAGCTCTGATGCAAGGGAAGCAGATTCCCAAGGAAATTACCTTCATCATCCAGGGAATGATTGTAATCTTCATTGCCCTTCGTTCAGCCCTGATCCTCTACCAACAGCACCTCGATAAGAAAAAACTGCAGAAGGAGGTAGGAGTCAAATGAGTATGATACTTGGAATGCTACCTTCTGTATTGATGATCGTGGCCCCCATTCTCATCACCGCCATCGGTGGGATGATCTGTGAGAAGTCAGGGGTGGTAAATATTGCCTTGGAAGGCCTTATGGCGATCGGTGCATGTACAGCTGCAGCTGCACATGTCCTGATGGAGATGGCCGGGGTTCCTCAAACACTTTCCCTCTTCCTGGCCCTGACCATGGGGTTTGTAGTTGGGGGACTGTTCTCCCTTATCCATGCTGTGGCAGCAATCAATCTTAATGCTGACCAGACCATCAGTGGTACCGGAATCAACCTGCTCTCCACTGGTGTAACGATTTTTGCCAGCCAGATTCTCTTCAATGCTGACAGAACCAAGGAGTTCATGATGGGCATGCAGACCGACGCACTTGGCATCTATCCGACTGCCTATATTGCCGTTGCTGTTGTTGTCCTCTCGTGGATCCTGCTCTACAAGCTCCCCTTCGGGATGCACCTCAGAGCATGTGGTGAACATCCTGGAGCAGCGGAAAGTGTCGGTATCAACGTGAAGAAGATGCGTTATTTTGCTGTTATCTCCAGTGGTGTCCTTGCTGGTCTTGCAGGTGGTTGTGTGGTACTTACCCAGACCATCCAATATACAAGCAATACCATCAACGGTCGTGGGTTTATCGCACTTGCTGCTGTTTCTTTCGGTCGTTGGAGTCCCCTGGGGGTAACCGGTGCAGCTTTCCTCTTTGGAACAGCACAGGCTTTCGCCATTATCGCCAACAACGTTCCGGCTTTGAAGGCGCTTCCTTCGGAAGTCTTCAATATTCTCCCCTATGTCGTGACACTCGTGGCACTGGTGCTTTCCAGTGGCAAGAACTATGCGCCACGTGCTGCAGGCAAGCCATATGAGAAGGGGGCAAGCTGATGACTCCTCACAATAGAGCATCCAAGGCAGATATTGCACCGGTGGTGCTTGCTCCTGGGGATCCCTTGCGAGCAAAGCTGGTGGCTGAACACTTCCTTGAAGATGCCCGTCTGGTTACCGATGTGAGAAATGTTCTAGGATACACAGGTGTCTACAATCATATGCCGG
The DNA here is from genome assembly GCF_963677075.1 of uncultured Sphaerochaeta sp. Classification (NCBI taxonomy): domain Bacteria; kingdom Pseudomonadati; phylum Spirochaetota; class Spirochaetia; order Spirochaetales; family Sphaerochaetaceae; genus Sphaerochaeta; species uncultured Sphaerochaeta sp. The sequence goes on from NZ_OY781873.1 coordinate 1,648,292, forward strand.
TCTCAGTACTCTCTACTGGGATGGGCGGCCCGTCAGTTGGTATATACAGCTATGAACTGTTCACCGAGTATGGAGTTGATGCCATCATCCGTATCGGAACCTGTGGAGGCTTGCAACCATCCATCGCTGTGGGTGATCTGATTGCTGCAATGACTGCTAGTACTGATAGCAATTGGGCTCACCAGTATAACCTGAAGGGGAGTCTCAGTCCCGTCTGCGATTCCAATCTACTCTTGAGAGCCCTTTCGGTAGCCAAGAAGCTTGAGATACCCATGCATGCCGGTATGGTGTTTTCCAGTGATCTTTTTTCTTCCTACAATGCATTGGGAGAGGATAGTTGGCAGGCTTGGGCAAGGATGGGGGCTTTGGCACAGGATATGGAAACCTATGCCTTGTATAGTACCGCTGCATGGACAAAAAAACATGCATTGAGTCTGCTTACTATGACAGACAGCTGTGTAACCGGTCAGGGCTTTGGCGATGAGATGCGCACAGTAGGCTTATACCCCATGATTGAGGTCGCCTTGCAGATTGCAAGTGAGGTACGCTGATGGATTTTATCGATGCCATGCAACATCGCTTTGCTTGTAAACGCTATGATGAACAGAGAAATGTCAGTGATGCTCAACTGAAACAGATCCTTGAATATGGCAGATTGACTCCCACGTCCTTTGGTCTTGAATTGTGGTCCTTTCATGTAGTGAGGAGTGCAGAGAAAAAAACAGCACTCTTTCATGCATGTTTTGATCAGGAGTCAGTGGCAACGAGTGCCTTTACCGTTGCTGTAATGGTGAGGAAATCGGCGTTTGCCAATCCTGATGGAGATCTGGTACATAGCCGCGGAATGCGATTCCCCGATCCTCTGGATGTGTTCATTGACGATTATCGTCCCTACTATGATTATCTCAAACAGGAAGGACGTCTGGACTGTTGGTTGAAGAGCCAGGGATATCTAGCAATTGCCAATATGATGACAGGGGCTGCCCTGATGGGTATCCAAAGCTGTGCCATTGAAGGTTTTCATGAACAACAGGTTCTTGATGTGCTGTCACTCGATGGGAATCAGTGGCAAGCTTCCTTGCTCGCAACCTTCGGCTATCCTGCTGAAGCAGAGCGGCCGAAGATTCGTGAGCGCTTGGAAGATCTGGTTGTCTTCCACTAGGGGAGGACAGCAAAAGCTTTATCAACCAGTGACCAGAACCAAGGAATATCGATGGAGGTGGCAATATGCACTCCATCGTTGTTTTTTGTCTCTTCCTTGATGGTTCTTCCATAGGAAGGTCCCCTCTGGCAATCAACCCAGACTCGCATGTACTCAGTCTGTACTTTATGAGGATCGGCTAGATAGGCAACACATAAGGGGTCATGCATCTGTGGCCATCCCTGCTTCTGACGGGTATAATTGGCCTGGTAGGTGTCCATGCAAGCGGCAAATACCTGTGCCGAATTTGTCTTGATCGCATGGTAGCCTTCCAGGCGTGAGGGGCTCAAGGTAACCTGTCTGGTACAATCGAGGGGGAAGAGCACCAACTTGGCACCACTGGAGAAGACAACCTGTGCTGCCTCAGGGTCTGCATAGGTATTGAATTCAGCAAATGCCGTAACATTTCCATTGCTGAAAGATCCTCCCATAATGATGATCTGCTTGGTGAGCTGTGCTACCTCTCCATCTCTCTGCATAGCCAATGCAAGATCGGTCAGTGGCCCAACGCTGATGATGGTTATCTCTCCTGGATATGTATGCAAGAGCCTGATCATGGCATCGATACCGTTCTCTTCCTGTACTGCCAGTCTCTTTCTAGGTGGGAAAACGGGGCCATCAAGGCCCGACTCCCCATGGAAATCTCCTGCAGCTACCGGCTCCCTTACCAGAGGTTTTTCGGCTCCTTTATAGACAGGGCACTCCAATCCAGCAGTCTCAGCAATATTCAGCGTGTTTTCAAGGGTTTTCTCCAACCCAACATTCCCATTCGTGGCTATAAGAGCCTCAATGTGAAGTGTATCCAACCCTGCTGCAAGAAACAGCGCAACCGCATCATCAAGACCGGTATCAACATCCAGTATGACTCGTTCCATCTAATCCCTCTTCGGTAACATGATATTTAGGGCAACAGCTACAACCGTTGCGATAACCACCGGTGACTGTCCGAACACTGTCTGGAACCAAACGGGGAAGGTTGCCAGGGCAGCCGACGATTCCGCTAACCCGATTCCCAGCGCTGCAGAGAGTCCCACGATTGACGTATTTCGGTAGTTCATCTCCTCAGATACTACCAGTTTCATACCGGTCATGGCAATTGAAGCAAATACACTGATAGTAGCTCCTCCCAGTACACTTTGAGGAATTGTTGTCAAGACGGCGCTGAACTTCGGGATCAGTCCAGCAAGTAAGAGTATCAAGGCAGAAAGACCAAGGGTGAACCGGTTGATGACACGGGTGGTGGTCACAATACCAACATTCTGACTGTAGGTTGCCGTGGGAAGGCCTCCCATGAAGGAACCCAGGATATTGGTAAGGCCATAGCCGGTAATTCCTGCTCTCAATTCCTTCGTCGTGGGTTCCCTGTCCATCGCGCCAACCGTGGTTGCTGTGAAATCCCCGATGGCTTGGATGGCATTGATTGCAAATAATATTCCCATGGAAAAACTGGCAGCAATGTCGAACTTGATACCGAAATGCATAAACTCTGGTGCCTGGAAATACCTCGCTTCATTGATAGCGGAGAAGTCCACGATGCCAAAAACAAGAGAGAGTCCATAACCCACAATGATGCCGATAAGGATGGACGCAAGCTTGAATATTCCTCTCCCCAGATGATTGAGTATCGTTACCACTGCAAGCGTGAGAAAGGCGAGTGTCCAGTTCAGTGGCGAGCCATACGAAGGGCTCCCAATTCCTCCAGCCATGTAGTTTATGGCGGTAGGATAGAGGGAAAGTCCAATGGTAAATACCACGGTTCCTGTGATCAGGGGAGGAAAAAATTTTCTGAGCTGTTTTACGAATATGCCCACCAGGATGGCTACAATTCCCCCTACCAACTGTGATCCAAATATGGTGGCAAGGTCATATCCCAATGCGATAGCTTGCATGCTCGGCAGATACGCAAAGCTCACTCCCAGGATGACAGGGAGTCCTGAGCCGAGGACTCCTGCAATGGGAAAGAGCTGGAGGAATGTAGCCAAGCTTGCTATGACCAATGCTCCCTGAACAAGGATGATGGAATCTTGCGGAGCAAGGTTTGCAACACGGCTGAGGATCAAGGCTGGGGTTACACAGCCAACTATCATGGCAACCACATGCTGGATGGCAAGTGGGAGAGCCTGTTTCAGGGGAGCCCTGCCATTGAGGTCAAAGAGTGTAGAAGTCTGCATGGCATGATGATATCACATCTGGATTTCCCAACGTACCTTTTTTCTCTCAAAATGGTGAAGGATGTGGTAGGATACATCTATGAAAATTATACAAATTGCTGTAGGGCCAAATCAGGTCCCTCTTACAGGATACCTCCAGGATATCACCGGTGATGGGGGAATCAGGAACATTCGCCCGACAATTGTCATCTGCCCAGGGGGTGGTTATCGGTTTCGCTCTGAACGTGAACGTGATCCGGTTGCGTTGCACTTTCTTTCAATGAGCTACAATGTTTTCATACTGGACTATTCAGTACAGGAAGCGGCAAAGGACCTGAATCCCTTGCTGGAAGCCAGTGATGCCTTGATCAAGATTCATGAACATGCATTTGAATGGATGTGTGATCCAACAAGGATAGCCATCATGGGTTTCAGCGCTGGTGGTCATCTTGCTGCATCCTTGGCTCTCTTGCACAAGCACCCCATGCTCGCGGCAAAACAAAAGATTGTGGATGAGAACAATAAACCTGATGCTGCAATACTCTGTTATCCGGTAATCAGTGGTGGAAAATATGCTCATGAAGAGAGTCTGGACTGGGTCAGTGGAAAAGACCCGGAGCTACGCTCCCTCTTGAGCTTGGAAAACCAAGTGACCAGGGATGCTTCTCCCTTGTTCATATGGCATACCGTCACTGATGCGAGTGTTCCCGTGGAGAACAGCCTCCAGTTGGCTGTAAACCTGCAGAAAGCAAAGGTCCCCTACGAACTCCATCTGTTCGAAAGCGGGGACCATGGTCTTTCGATGTGCACTGAAGAAGTAGGTACCCCTCATGAAGCGTGTCGCCAATGGGTAGCACTTGCTTCCAATTGGCTGAACAACCGCTTCGCACATACCTTATAGGGTGTCGAGGATGCCCTCAGCACTCCGAATTCCGCTGGCCCAGGCTCCGGTAATTCCACGGCTTGTGCCAGCACCATCTCCAGCAAACCAGATATCCTCTTTTACGCGGAATCGTTCATCCAGGTAGGCTGGTTTGTTTGCATAGAGTTTAATCTCAGGGTAGTACATGATCGTGGAGGGGTGAAGCACACCCGGGACAATGGTATCCAGGTTTTTCATTGCTTTCCAGATAGCGCGAAGGATTTTCGCAGGAATTGCAAGGGAGATATCCCCAGGACAACAGGTTTTCAGCGTAGGCTCAAAGTCATAGAGGTCCCCGCTGAAGCTTGCTTCCTTGCTCCTTGAACCGAGGCGGAAATCACCAACTCGCTGCATCAGGGGCTGCCCACCACCCATGAGGGCAGCCTGCAGTCCAAGATTTTCTGCGAAGGCCTGTCCACTGGCAAGAGGAGCGGTAAACCGTACTGTTTTCAGGATTGCGAAGTTTACCAATCCATTGTCATGCTTGCTGTCTGGGGCAAAGGCATGACCATTCACCGAATACCACTGGTCACCTCTGTTTGTCGCATACCGCTCACGAACCACGTGGGCGTTTCCGCTGTTGGTGCAGAATGTACGCACTTTCTCAGGGAAATAGAACTTCGGGTCATAGTAATCCCGCACGATGGGATAGTGCTCAATCCTGGTCTCGACCCGTACCCCGATGTCGACGATATTGTCGATGAAAGGAATGTCGAGTGAACGCATCAGGTCCTGAAGGAAATGGAATCCTTTTCTACCCGGCGCTATCAGCAACCGCTTATAACCAATCTCGCGTTTCTCGGTAACGATGAACTGTTCCTCGGCATTCACCGTTTCCATTGCCTCTCCAAGAGCAAGATCGATGCCCAGCGTTTCAAGACGAGCAAGCAATTCCTTGATGAGCTTGAGTCCGCCATCAGTGCCAAGATGTGTCTGTTTGATTTCCAGCAGTGAACAGCCTAGTCTCTCTGCTCGCTTCTGGTAGATGTCGATGTTCTGTTTTTCAAGGAATGATGGTTTGAGAAAGTCGATAACCTGTTTCAGGTAATGCTCTGCAGCTTCCTCAGTCCAGTATTCAACAGGAAACCCGATTGGGTAGGTGAAATTCATCTTGCAGTCATTTCGCATACCGCCAGTAGACACCCTTTCCCGATCAAGTATTAATATCTTTAGATCAGGCCGCCTCTCACGCAGCGTAAAGGCTGCACCCATTCCTGCCGGTCCGCTTCCTACAATGACAACATCATATCGATCCATGGAGTACCCTCCCAGTTGTGATAGGAAAGGTTCCCCTTTCCAACCAATTATCCCCATTCTCTCTGCTTTGCTCAAGCCCTTCTGGGTATAGGAAGCCTTGCACAGAGCACAGATTCGTGGTAATAAACCTATGTAGGAAGGATTGGATAGAAAGGGAGAAACTATGTATATCAGTGCCAAGGAAGCCGCGAAGAAGTGGGGTATCAGTGAGAGACGGGTAAGAATTCTCTGTGCAGAGGGAAGGGTGGACGGAGTGCTCCGTTCCTCCTGGGCCTGGAATATTCCCAGCGACGCCCCCAAGCCAGGGGATGGAAGACAGCTGAGGCATATGAAGAACCTCGATCTACGTATCGGCATGATGGACTTTTCCAAACTTGAACAGGCACGTTTGGCACTGCAATCACAAGATGATAGAGACCAATTCTTGCGATCCTATAAACATCTGGTGACGCGCTTCGTGCTTGCCTCCTTTGCTGCAGAAGATCTTGAGCTGGATCCACAAGACCTAGCCGTACTCTTCAGCCAGTGCTTTGTTCCCTCCCTGCAATTCGATACCCAAGTGCTTGCATTGAACATGAGAACCATCATGATGAGGATGCTCCATCAGTATGGGCTTGGTCCGGTAAAAGGGAAGAGTCGACCACAGATGAGTGAGCAGCGCCTATTACAGCTCTACCAGATGTTGATGCAAGGACTCGACAGCGAAGGGGAGGTTGCTTATCGCACCGATAGTGTCATCGACCAGAACAGGAGTGTAACGGTCCTCCAGCAGATGGAAACACTGTTTGTGCAGTGGGACAGGGATTGGACGGAGCTCCATCCTGTGGTTAGGGCAATCTTCCTTTATGGGGAATTAATCAGGATCAAACCCTTTGGTATGTATGATGGGTTGCTTGCTTCCCTTGCTTTTGCACAGGAACTGCTCAATGGTGGATTCCCTCCAGCTTTGGTGGAAGAGGAGCATGAAGATGAGTTCAAGGCTGCCATGATCCTTACCAGGAGCAGGGGTAACTACCAGAATGTGCTCAGGATGATAGAACAGGTAGTGTTACGCGAGTGCAAGAGTTTGCAGGGTGAAGCATGAATCGCTATCACCTAAGGAATGCTGAAATCATTGATGGATCCGATTCCGCCCCTTTTAGGGGCGATCTTCTTGTTGAATCAGATATGATACAGGCGATCCTTCCCCCTCTATCCCAGGTAAGGGAGGGATACACGGTAATTGACTGTACTGATAAGATCCTCTGCCCCGGATTCATCGATATGCATGGACATAGTGACCTTGAAGTGCTGAGGAATCCTCCAATGCAACCCAAGATTGGACAGGGGATTACCACAGAGGTTGCCGGAAACTGTGGTATCGGGGTATTTCCCTGCCAGAGGGGAAGTACCTTTCTGAGAGAACTCTGTGGGGATGTCCTGGGAGCATATCCAGAGGCCGGGTGGAAATCCTTTTCAGCCTATACGCAGCAATGGAGAAGTGGAACCAATATGGCATTCCTGCAAGCCCACAGTACCCTGAGAAGGGCGAGCATGGAAGGAAATGTTAACAGGAGCGCAACAGATTCTGAGATTTCCAAGATGTCCACCTTTCTTAGGGAGAGCCTGGAAGCAGGCTGTCTGGGTATGTCCACAGGATTGTACTATGCGCCTTGTATATTCTCTGAAGAGAAGGAGTTGCTTGCTCTTTTAAAGGTAGTTGCTGAGTACGACAGACTTTTTGCAGTACATATGCGTTGTGAAGGAAGTGACATTCTAGATTCCCTCAAGGAAGTGCTTTCTCTCGCTGAGCGTACAGGAGTGAGACTGGAGATCAGCCATCTCAAGGTGATTGGGAGAAAGAACCAGCACCTCGTGGATGAGGTGCTCTCCTTGATCGACCATGCCAGGGAGAGAGGTCTGGATGTACAGTTTGACCAGTATCCCTACCACTTTGGATCAACCAGCCTGTTCAGTCTCCTTCCTCCATCCTACCTGCGTCTGCCACGTGAGGAGTTGCAATCACTCCTGAAAGACGCTTCAGCTCGGCAGAAAATCAAATGGGAGATGGCCCACCCTGCTGGTTGGGACTCAATCGCTGAACTTTGTGGGTGGGAACAGGTGAGTATCCAAAGTCTGGACGGTAAAAGGCAGTATGAGATGATGAGCCTGAGTGAGATAGCCAGGCAGCAGGGTAGTGACCCGTACGAAGTTTTCTTTGACATTCTCCAGGAAGCAAAGGGAACTGCACTGATGATGGATATTACCCAAAGTGAAGACTCACTCAAGAAAATCCTCTCTCATCCTCTCATGTGTTTTGGTACAGATGCCCTCTATGCCGGAGCTCTGAGTCATCCACGTTCCTATCAGAGTACACTCCACCTGCTGGATAGATATGGAAAACAAGAAGCAGTGCTTCCTCTCCACTCCCTGATTGCAAGAATGACGGGTAAACCGGCAAAACGATTGGGATTACAGGACAGGGGATTCATTAAAACTGGATACAAAGCGGACTTGGTGCTTCTCGATTGGCAGCACCTCGCTGAATATAGTGATATCAAACACCCTGAGATTACCGGAGACGGTATATCGATGGTGATGGTCAATGGTGTAGTGGCTTACCATGATGGGAAGTATCACGACAGCACCAGTGGATCCCTCCTGCTTTACTCGTAACGGTTGAGGAACTTCTGTGTCCTGGGGTTTTTCGGATTATTGAACAACTCTTCCGGGTTGCCTTCTTCGACGATAAGACCATCATCCATGAAGATGATACGGTCTGAGATGTCCCTTGCAAATGCCATCTCATGGGTTACCACAATCATGGTCATCTTTTCCTTTGCCAGATCTTTGATAACACGGAGAATTTCTCCTGTCAGTTCTGGGTCAAGCGCACTGGTGGGTTCATCAAAACAGAGAACGGTTGGGTTGAGTGCCAACGCACGGGCAATGGATACCCGCTGTTGCTGTCCACCGGAGAGTTGGTTGGGGTAAGCCTTCTCCTTCTCTTCCAATCCCATTTTCCTCAAGAGTTCTCGGCCTACTTCTTCTGCCTCTTTCTTGCTGCGCTTGAGCACATGCATCTGGGGCTCTGTAATGTTTCTCATCACACTCATATGGGGGAAGAGGTTGAAGTTTTGGAATACGAGGCCAAGATTGAGTCTCACCGATCGAAGCGTTTGCTTGTCAGCATAGGAGACAACGCCATCCTTGGTTGACGTGACCATGGTCTGTCCACATACATTGATGGTTCCCCCATCAACGGGTTCAAGTTGTGTAAGGCAACGCAGCAGCGTGCTCTTACCGCTACCAGAAGGCCCAATGATGGAAAGGACCTCACCCTCGTTAAGGGTGAATGAGATTCCCTTGAGTACCCCAAGTCCATCGAATGATTTCTGTAGGTTTTCTACGGTTATGATTTCCATCTTCCTCTCCTAGCGGTAGTAGTTGAGCTTTCTCTCAAGCAGGTCGAATGAACGGGAGACTACCGCATTCATCAAGAAGTAAAACACTCCAGCAATGAAGATGGGCATGGTCGAGAACTCCCTTGCTGAGGCGTTCTGGGCAACCCTGAACAGTTCTGCAACCCCGATAGTCTGAGCCAGCGCAGTATCTTTAACTAGGGTGATTACCTCATTCCCCATTGCCGGGATAATTCGTTTGACGACCTGAGGGGCAATCACATGGGTGAATGTGTGAGCCTTGGAGAAACCAAGCACCAAGGAAGCCTCATACTGCCCGAAGGGGATCGATTGGATTCCCCCTCGGTAAATCTCGGCAAAATACGCTGCATAGTTGATGGTATAGCCTACAATAACAGCAGTGAAACGGTCATACGAAGAGCCGAAGATGTAGTAGGGCGCAAAGTAGACAAACAAGAGCTGGAGGATCAAGGGAGTGCCTCTCATGATCATGATGTACACATTTACCACGTTAGAAATGACTGGGTTTTTCGACATCCTGCCTTTTGCAACCAACATGCCCAGGGGGAGGGAGAATAGCAGGGTAAGGCCGAATATCTTCAAACTGGTCATTGTGGCAACCAGCATCTGCATTAAGAGGTTTCCCATCTGTGTCTCCTAGAGATAAGGTGTTGAAAAAAAGAAAACGGGGAGCTAAGCTCCCCGTAATCATAACGGTTTCGTTATTTTGCTACAACAGTAATATCACTACCGAACCAATCGGTAGAGATTTTTGCAAGCGTACCGTCTGCGGCCATTGCCTCAAGCTGCTGCCATACTGCGTCTGCAAGCTTCTGTTCACCCTTGCGGAAACCAATGCCATAGTCTTCGGGAGCAAGTTCTTCCTCGAGGATTCTGAAGGGTTTCCCACTGCGCTTGATGTTGTCCTCTGCAACAGTGACGTCAACCACCAGTGCATCGATACCTCCAATCTCAAGATCCATCAGACCGGTCAGGTTCTCCTTGAACTCAACAAAGCTCTTTACGGACTGCTTGAACTCGGGAGTGTCGTCGATTGCATTCGAAGCTGATGATCCAGCCTGGTATCCCACGGTTTTTCCACTGAGGGAGGCCAGTGTGGTGTAAGGGCTGTCATCCCGAACTACAACAACCTGGGCATTGTGGATATAGGGAGGGGTAAAGGTCATCGCTTCCTGACGTTCAGGAGTGATGGTGAAACCATTCCAGATACAGTCAATGTTTCCGGTATTCAGTTCCTGTTCCTTGGCATTCCAATCGATTGCCTGGAGCTTGAGCTCAACACCGAGGCGCTTCATAGCTTCCTTGGCCAAGTCTACATCAAAGCCTACCAGTTCACCCTGCTCATTACGAAAGCCCATGGGAGGGAAGTTGTCATCGAGACCCATGACAAGCACGCCCTTATCCATGATGTTCTGAAGGGAATTATCAACACCGGGTGCTTGTTCCTTGGTTCCTGCAGCGAAAAGGCTGACCGAAACCAATAATAGTGACAACAGTACAACAATGCTTCGTTTCATTTCTATCTCTCCTCAAACAATACTACCCGTTCTGGGTGTTAGTGGAGAGTGTACCGAAAAAGAGGGGAAATATCCAGACTTACTGCATAAATATTCAGTTAATGAATAGTCTTATTACAGTGATCGGCAAACTGACACCCCTTGCAAGCACTTCCTTTTTTGGGGGAGCAGGAGGCACAACTCTCCTCCTTGCTCTGTTTTGTAAGGGTTGCAATAGCGTATGCAACCAGGGAGATGATCAAAGCTGCAACAACCACATTAGCAATAATCGTAGTCATAAGCATTCCTTATATGAACAGCAGCACCATGTAACGAACCAATAGTGCGGATAGATAGGCGAATCCTGTCTGCCACAGCAGGGCATACAGAAGTTTTCTCTTGCTTCCCAGTTCCTTGAACATTGCTCCAATGGCGGCAATACAGGGTGAGGAAAGCAGTATGAAGGTCATATAGGAGAGAGCGGAGTCGGGAGTGAAGAAAGATCCCAGATTGGCAGTCCCGATGGTTACGCTCAGTGTACTGACAATGGTCTCCTTGGCAGCAATACCCGTCAACAGGGCAACACTAGCCTGCCAGAACCCGAATCCCAAGGGGGCAAACAGTGGGGCGATAATCCTCCCCATGATTGCAAGCATGCTTGCATCCGCATCAACTGCCTGGAAGGTAAATGAGTACGAGGAGAGCAAATAGATGATCACAGAGGAGAGTAGGATGATGGTTCCAGCCTTCTGAATGAATCCCAGGGTTCGCTCCTTGGTCTGGAGCCAGACATTCCTGACCGTAGGGAGTTGGTAGCGGGGTAGCTCGAGAATGAAGGCATTGGTTTCCTTATGCTTGTCGATTGCCCGTGCAAGCAATCCTGTAACAATGACCGCAACAATACCCAGAAGGTAAATCATGGGGGCGATGTACCACTGACCAGGGAAAAAGTAGGTGAGCATAAGAGCAAAAACCGGCATCTTTGCACCACAGGGGATGAAAGGAGTGACAATGACTGTGAGTTCCCTCTGTTTCTGATGCTCGATTGTCCTGCTGCTCATGATTGCCGGTACCGAGCAACCAGTCCCGATGACCAAGGGAATGATGGACTTGCCTGAAAGCCCCAGAGTGCGCATCATCCTATCCATGATGAAGGCAATCCTTGCCATATACCCGCAATCTTCCAAGATGGAAAGAAGGAGAAAGAGTACAAATAGCTGGGGAACAAAGGTGAGTACCGCACCAACTCCTGCAATGATACCATCGACAAGTATTCCTGAGAGCAAGGGGTGTACCCCCAGCGTATCTGATAAGGTAAACACCTGTGAACCAAGGTATCCGAAGAGATTCTCCAGAACTGGGGTGGTGTATCCTCCAACCAGACCAATGGAGAGATAGAAGACTGCACCCATGATCAAAATAAACAGAGGAATAGCTGCTATGCGATTGGTTGCGATGGAATCAAAATTAAAAGATTTCTCTTTTTTCCTTCGGATTTGACAATCCTTTGCGATATGCTCTGCCACCTTGTAGCGCTGGTCGATGATGATCGCTTCCGGGTCATCGTCATAGTGGTCAACCAACTCAGCACGTACCTTGGTAAGATACGTGTTGAACGCCTCTGGAATTGGAGGCATGGAAGAGAGAAAGAGTTCATCCTCCTCAATAAGCTTGATGGCCGCCCATCGCATCGGCCTTCCTTTCGGTATTGCATGAAGGTAGTCATCCTCGATGATATGAGAGATATAGCGTTCTATGAAGTTGGAAAATAGCGGGCAAAGCGCCGCATGTTTCTCTTTCAGGCTATGTTCAATAGCCTCTTTCAGTTCATCAATCCCAGTCCCCCTGCTCGCTGAGACAGTCACGACCGGAGAGCCGGTCATCTGGCTGAGACGCTTGGCATCAATCTTGATCCCTTCCTTTTCCAGAAGGTCCGCCATGTTGAGTACAAGCAAGAGAGGACGTCCCAGCTCGGCAAGCTGGGTGGTCAGGTAAAGACTTCTCTCAAGATTGGTTGCATCAATGACATCAATGATAAGATCCGGCTGTTCATCAAGAATATAGCGTCTGGAAAGTTTTTCTTCTGGGCTGTAAGGGGAGAGTGAATAGATGCCGGGGAGGTCCAGGATGGTATGTCCACCCACCATTCCTTCCTTTTTCTCGACGGTAACACCAGGCCAGTTGCCTACATACGCACTGGTTCCCGTCAATGCATTGAACAGGGTCGTTTTCCCTGAGTTGGGATTCCCGATAAGGGCAATGGTTTGCATAGGCTATCTCAGTTCAATCTTGCGTGCTTCTGCTCTTCTCAGGCAGAGATTGTATCCACGAACGGATACCTCGATGGGGTCTCCCATCGGAGCCAGCTTGACAACCTCGATATCAACACCTTTGGTGAATCCCATATCCATCAGTCGTCGCTTAAGCTGTTTTGGGGCGTTTATTGCTTTTACAGCCCCTTTTTGTCCTACGGTCAATTCGTCCATCGTCATTTGCATCATCTTCATCCTCACCTATAAGTTAGCCATATCAAACATCTGTGTCAAGATATATAATCTGCGATGACAAAATTCTGTATGCATGATACTATCTAGGCATGCAGAAGTCAGGAGAAGATTATCTTGAGGCTGTTTTGGCACTCAGTGAACAACACGAAAAGGTTAGGACGACCGATGTCGCCCTCCGTCTTGGTGTCTCAAAGCCGAGCGTAAACCGCGCAATGAAGGTACTCTCTGCCGACGGATATGTGAAGCAGGAAACCTACGGGGATATTCACCTGACAGAAAAAGGGAGACTGAAGGCTTCCCAGGTCTATTTCAGGCATAAAACCCTTACCAGTTTCTTCCAGGAAGTACTGGGTGTGGACCCTGTCATTGCAGAACAGGATGCTTGCTTAATCGAGCACGACATCTCCAGCGAGACGATGGAGAAACTGGCTAGCTATTTGCGCTCGGTGAAAAAAGATTTCTCATAGCAGTGGGTGTGTCATTTTTTCTTATTTCTATATCAATCTTGATATGCCTCATCTCCTCTCCTCAAACCTGTCTCTATAAACGCAAAATCTTTATCTTGTGGATTTGCCCCAAGCATCTACACTGAAAGTAGTAAGACTTGAGGAGGTCACACATGAAAAAATCAATTGCATTGGCATTGATGATTGCTTTGTTGCTCCCTCTCTCCTTGTTTGCTCAAGGTGGAAAGGAAGCTGTTGTAGATGAAAACGCTCCAGTTACCATACAGTACTGGACACACGAGGATCCGGCTCGTACGGCGTTGGAAGAAGAGCTTATTGCTCAGTTTATGGCTGATAACCCAAACATCACCGTGGTACGTACCACCCAGGCTTCTGTAAAGCAGATTGAACTTGTCCAGACTGCCTTTGCGGCAAACCAGGGCCCTGATATGTTCAATCTTCCCATCGAGAACCAGTATGCCTATATCACCAACTATCGTGTTGCCCCGGTTGACTACCAAGCAGCAGGTTATGCTGACAAGCAGGATTTGTTGGACAAGTATGTAGATGGTGTTCTGGATACTGTCACGGTGAATGGTGAGGTTTATGGTTTGCCCTTGGAGCTTACCAACTGGTCCATCTATGTAAACAAGAAGATCTTCCGTGATGCAGGGCTTAATCCTGAGAAAGATTACCCGAAGACCTGGGAAGAGATGGCAGACGTCTCCGAAAAGCTGGTAATCAGAGATGGAGATATCTTGGTTCGTCGTGGATTTGACTTCCGCTATCCTTATTACTTGACATTCTTTGTACCAATGGTAGAGCAGCTTGGTGGAGAGCTTATCAGCAGTGATGGCAAGACAGCCATTGTGGGCGATGAAGCTTGGTTGAAGGCATTGACCTACATGCAGGAATGGGGTCCATCAGGGCGTAACCTTGGTTCCCCGACCTACAAGAATGCCCGAAAATTGTTCAACTTGGATAACAATGATATGGCAATGGCCCACACTGGCTTATACCAGCAGGGACGAATTGAGGCAGACAACCCAGAGTTCTTCGAGAGTGGAGAGTGGATGGTTATTCCGTATCCTGTATTCGAGGATGCAGTGAACGATGTGGCAGCATGCTACTATGGTCACTTCTTCATGGTGAATGCGGACAGTGATCCCAATGTGCAGAAGGCCGCTTGGAAGTTGGCAGGATTCCTGCTCAGCCATGGAGAGGATTACCTCACCCGTGGTGGAAACATCATTCAGCCGACCAAGGCACTGTTTGCAAGCGATACGTTGAAGAACATGCCCTACAGTGATGTATTCATCAATGACATGAATCGTTCACACATGATTTATTACGGGGATAATTCAGCTGAAATCCAGACACAGATCCGCTATGCGGTTGAGTCGGTAATGCTCAGTGGTGTCAGCCCCCAAAAGGCACTGGCAACCCTTCGAGCTGCTGTACAAGAAATTGTAGACGAACAGTAATGTATGATACTCGGTCCTGTCTTGCAGGCAGGACCGGGATTCCTTTTCTTTTTCCTTTAGGAGTACTTCATGGGTATGAAAAAATACCGAGGCATCGAGAAGAAACAGGCTCGGTGGGGATTTGCTTTTGTGGTCCCCTCCCTGCTTTTTTTCTCATTATTCAGTTTTTATCCGATAATCAATGCATTCTACACCAGTTTCTTTGACAAGCGTGCACTCAGCAAAGCACCCCCAGCGTTTTTGGGACTAGGAAACTATATCAGGCTTTTTGACCCCAGTAGAGCAACGAGTGATCTGTCTTTTCTCAATAGTCTGAGAGCCACATTGGTGTTTACCGTTGGTACATTCATTCCCTTGTTGATTATCAGCTTGATGTTGGCTGTCTTCATCAGCAATCTCAGTAGCGGCAAGTCAAAAAAGTTTCTGCAGATTGCCTATTATACCCCGGCAATTCTTTCCAGTGTTGTCGCTGCAACCATCTGGATGATCATCTTTGACCCTAGGGGATTGGGGAACCAATGGGTAAATACGCTCATGAACACCCCAGGAGTTGACCATCGTTGGTTGGTCGATCCTGTGATGGAGCAAGTGTCGACGATGGTGATTTACTTCTGGAAGTATATTGGATACTTTGTCATCCTCTTCATTACCGGCCTGGCTTCAATACCTCCTACAATTTATGAGGCAGCCACCATTGATGGGGCTGGCAAGGGCCAGGTTTTCTGGCGTATCACTCTCCCGTTGCTCAAGCCGACGGTGTTCCTCGTTTCGGTCATGGCAATGTTGCAGTGTCTGAAAACCTTCAGTACCCAATACATGCTGTACACTAATGGGGCTCCACGTGCCCCGATCAATGTAATTACCTTCAATATCTATGTTACAGGTATTCAGCAACAGTACCTAGGACGAGCAAGTGCAATGAGTGTTGTGCTCTTCTTGTTGATGTTGTTGCTGACATTGTTGCAGTTCAAGACGACAAGTAGCGATCAGGTGGAGTATTAGAGACATGCAGATATCCAAGAAAATTACCATTACCAATGTCCTTATTTGGATTATTTTAGCAGCAATGCTCCTTTTTACCCTGACTCCGATTGCGTTCATGATCAGTGCTTCCATGATGGAGCGAAACCAGATCATGGCCATGCCGTTTTCCTGGATCCCGGAAGGCTTCCATACCCCAAATTTTGTCAAGGCTGTGGCGGGGAATGACCAATCATTCATTTTTGTCCGGAACCTTGCCAACTCACTTGTGGTAAGTATCACTGTTGCCGTCACCACTGTCTTGATTGCAAGTCTTACAGGCTATGGCCTCGCAAAGTTTCGCTTTCGGGGAAGAAACACCATTTTTATTATCATCATGGCTACGATGATGATTCCGTTTGAAGCGATCATGATTCCGCTGTATATGGTTGTCACGATGCTGCGCATCCAGAACACGTATACCGGATTGATCCTTCCCTTCCTGGTAAGTGCGTTTGGTGTTTTCCAGATGCGGCAGTACCTTACCACGTTCCCCACAGAATTTCTGGATGCGGCCCGTGTCGACGGAATGGGAGAGTTTGGAATCTACTGGAAAATCGTACTTCCCAACTGTATGCCGGTAATCGCAACGCTCTCCATCCTCTCCTTCCGAAGCCAGTGGGACAACCTGCTCTGGCCGCTTTTGGTAAGCCAGAGTGAGAAGATGAAGACGATTCCGCAATACATCAGTTCCTTTGCGCTTGAGCGTAACACTGATGAGGGTGCAATGATGGCTGCAGCCCTGCTTGCGTCGATCCCCATGTTTGTACTGTTCATGTCCTTGACCAAGTATTTCATCGGTGGATCGGCAGTATATGAGTCAAGGAAGGGTTGAGCATGTACGAATTTCTCTGTACAGACCTGAAAGAGGATGATGCAGATTTTCCAGTGCTGGGATTTTTCAAGAACCACTTGGTGGCCAGCTATCCTCAGGATTCCTTCTCCCGATACCTCTTTATAAGCAGGTCGGAGACTGCCCGCAATGAAGCAAGGTCGAAGGGGATGGGGGTTCTTGAATGGGAAGGGCGTCTTGGAGCACAGCAGATCGAGGTCTTGATGGCAAGTTGTGATCCTGTTCCCAGCGAAGAGCATTCGCTTTTCATGTTTGACATGGGCAATGTGGTGGTGAACAACATCACAATGCTCGGCAAGATTTCCCGACTCCTCGGAATTAAGAAGCAAGCTCTCATCGCCGATTATCTCCATTACGATTTTCCCCTGATGGAAGGTGTGGTCTCTGAAGCGCAGTACTGGCAACATATCACGCATGTCTTTGGGGTAGCTGTGCAAGGTAATCCGTTTGCCGATGTGTTCAAGCCAGTGTTCAACGACCCTGTAGTTTCCCTGATTCAATCGTTGCGTTCAGAAGGGAAGCGGGTGGTATGTGCAAGCAATACCATCCTGAGTCATTGGGAGATACTTGAGGAGATGGGTGCGCTTTCATTGTTCGACAAAACCTATGCCTCCCATGAGATGGGTTTGAGCAAACCATCGCCTCAGTTCTATACAACCATACTTGAAGCAGAAGGCGTCTCTGCAGAGCAGGCGTTCTTCATTGATGACAGGAAGGACAACATACATAGCAGCAGGAGCCTTGGCATTGCAAGCCTCCTCTATGCAGACCTCCCATCCGGAACAAAGGATGAGAGGCTTTCCGGGGTCTTTAGAAGGTATCTGCCTCGTCTCTGAACTGGGTCGGGGTCTTGCCGATAAAGCGTTTGAAGATCTTTGCGAAGTAGCCTGGGGTTGGAAAGCCACAATTGGTGGCAATTTCGCTGATATTCAATTTGGGGTCCCTCATCATGATGGCCGCCTGGTTTATCCTGTATGCATTGAGGTACTGCAGGAAGTTCAGTCCTGTGACCTCCTTGAAGAGACGACTGAGGTGGCTCTCTGAGAGATCAAGGTAGGCTGCTGCCTCCTGAAGTCCCACCGGTTCTGAGTAGGTCTCTGCAATATAGGCGATGGTTGCGTTGATTACGTGGTTTCCAGCTTGCTTGGGAAGTGGGATGAGTTCACTCTTCGAGTGTTCCTTTTTCTTCAGGTCCTCATATTCACGATCCTCTTCCTGTAGTTTTCTCACCAATGAGGCGAGTGTCTCCTCCAGTTCCTCATCATCGATCGGCTTAAGCAGGTAGTCGAATACACCAAGTCGGATAGCACTCTTCATATAGGAAAAGTCGGCATGTCCGGTCAGGATAATGGCATGGTTTACAGGACAGTTGCTGAGCATGGTAAGCCCATCCTGGGCAGGGAGGCGAATGTCGGTGATGACAATATCGGGCTCCTTTTCCTTGATCAGGTGCTCTCCGCTCAATCCGTCAGAAGCGGTACCTACCAATTCCAGACCAAGAAGGTCCCATCGGATCGAGGAGACAATCTCCTCACGGACGATCTGCTCATCTTCTACGAACACGACACTGTAACTCATTGTATCTCTTCCTTTATTGCTTCTTCGTCCGGGAAGGAGATAGTTGCCCAAGTCCCTTCGCCCTCTTTTGATTTCAGGGAGAAGTGCAGCTTCCTTCCATATTTGAGAAATAATCTTCTATATACATTGTATACACCAACGTGTGGCGAGTTGGCAAGTTCGTCAAGGTTGTCAGGCAAGCGATCAGGAGGAAAACCGACTCCATCATCCCCAACTGTGATGGAAATCCTCTCTCCAGTTCTTTCCACACGGACACTGAGGTTCCAGCTTCCCACCTTTGGTTCCAGACCATGGATGATTGCATTTTCAACCAAGGGTTGGATGATGAGTTTTGGGGTTTTTATATGTTTGCAGCTGGGATCCAGATAAATCTCGGTAGTCAACTTGTCAGCGAATCTAAGCTTCTGAATGGTGAGATAGGATTCAATCAGGGCCATGCTCTGTTCAAGCGTTGCCTCACTCTCCCTGTTGTCGATTGAGGAACGGAGCAGTTTCCCCAGCTTGACGGTAATGGTGTAGATATCCTCTTCTCCATGAAGACGGGCGAGCGCCTTGATCGTATTGAGGGTGTTGAAGAGAAAATGGGGATTCATCTGGCTCTCCAGAGCTTTTCTTTCCGCTTCACTCAATTTAACCTGTTCTTCACGAGTAAGATCGAGGAGGCTGATGATCTGTTTGATCATGACATTGAATGAGTGTTCCAGCTGGCTGAATTCGCTTATCGCGCTGCTGACCTCGCGACTTTCCAGCTTCCCTTGTTCCACCTCTCTCATACGCTTTGCAAGATTTTTGATCGGGTGGGCAATGGAGCGTGAGAAAAGGTAGGAGAGGCCTAGAGCAAGTACTACCCCGATAAGCATGGTCGTAGTGAAGACTGACAACCAATTTTCCATACTCTGGAAAAATGGCCCGCTGCTGAGTGAGCCTACTAGATGGAGGCCGGTTCCCCCTATTGGAGAGATGGCTATGATGGAGGTATCAGAGGGAAGTGAGCGGGGAGTGTAATTGCCATCGAGGGTGTTGAGAGCGGGAAAACGGTCGAAGGATCCAAACCGCTCAGGATGAACAAGGCTGGTAGCGTAAAAGGACTTGGTGTCGACCAGCAGCATATCGGTGAGGACATGGTCACTGTTTATCTGGGGGGAGAGCGCATCTGCATACATATCCACCACAAGGTAGCCAAGGTTTGTCCCCTCCTGGTCATAGACACGACGGAGGATGGAAGCAACAACCTGTCTTCCGTTTTCTGCTATCCTATGACTCTGGATGCTGATTAGACTGGCAGTAGGGGAAACCTGGCTGTTCTGGTTGATGATGGAAGCCATATCCCAGTCATTGCCCTGATAGCGTAGGTCGTACACCTCGGGAAAAACATGGGTGGAGACCCTGACCTTCCCGCTATTGCTGACAAGGTTTGCGCTTGCAAGATAGATATCTCCATGCATGACGGTAAACAACAGTTCATACAGCTCGCGACTTTGTGACGATTCTGCCTCAAGGCTATCTGCCTTGAGTATCTCCACAACCAAGGGGTTGGTGGAGAGTTGGTATGCTTTATGACGGTAGGATTCAAGGGCTTGGGCAACGGTACTGGCATCACGGGTGGTCATATTCATTGCCTGTCTCATCAGATACCGTTCTTGATTCGTATTCCCTGCAAGTGCATAATAGGCAGAGAATAGTCCCAATGGAACAATGAGAACGATGAGGAAGTAGAGAAAGAGCAGTGTGAATAGGTTTGGCTTGTGCTGATTGCCCCAGATGAATTTCATGCAAGCAGTGTATCGGCAATCAGAAAGGGAAGCAATATTGCAAAGCGAAACGAATTTTTATTGCATAAACATACTGTTTTATGAATAGCAGGGTTGACAAGCATCGTCAAAGAGCGATACAAACAAGAAACAGCATACTAGGCTGTTCTTGAGGAGAGTACCTTGAACGCGTTCACTATGCAGGTGCAGCAGCACCGCCCATTTGCAAGGAATCGGAAGACGCAGGGCTATACAAGCTCCTGTAGTTCTATGTGTGACACCACTTCTTTTTCTGTCCCTTCCTTGCTTCTAGTTCTAGCGCGTCTCATTATAACCCTCCTTCCCCTTCTTTCCCTCATTTCCCTTCTTATTGTAGTAAGCCTAATTATTCTCTGACCACGGCTGCAATCGCTGGTTGCATGGACCGTGGATGGAAGCCCCCGAAGTACCGGGGAGCAATCGCTTATACCCAAATATCATATGAAGGAGTGAAATCTTAGATGAATACCAAAGAAAAACGTTACACACTGGCAATTCTGGTTAATAACCATCCTGGTGTACTCATGCGTGTTGTATCGCTGTTCAGTCGCAGAGGGTACAACATTGACAGCCTCTCGGTTGGCGAGACCGAAAACGAGGAATTCAGCCGAATCACCATTGTGGTCAGCGGAGACCGGCCGGTTGTTGAACAGATCAAGAAACAGGTCGGCAAGCTGTATGATGTGAAGCGGGTCTATGAGATGGCAGGGGAAAAGAGCCTTCAGCGTGAGCTGGTGATGGTCAAGGTCTCCACCAGGCATGATGACCGCTCCCAGGTCATTGAGCTTGCTGAGATTTTCAAGGCAAAGATCAATGATGTAACCTCTTCTACCATCACCCTCGAGATGACCGGAAGTCTGGACAAGATTCAGTCATTCCTGGATTTGATGGCCCCATTTGGGATTGTGGAGATGGCCAGGACTGGTATTACCGCCTTGGAGAGGGGAGCAAGGGCGCTGAGCTCGATCAGTTTCAGCGAGGATGAAGAATAAGCATACTAACGCACCCTGATGGTGCGAACCATAACGGAGGATAGGAAGTAATGAGCACAATGTACTATGATTCACAGGCAGATCTCTCAGTTCTGGATGGCAAAAAAGTTGCCATCATCGGATATGGCAGCCAAGGCCATGCACACGCATTGAACCTGCACGAGAGTGGGGTGGATGTCGTCGTAGGTCTCTACAAAGGTTCAAAGAGCTGGAAGATTGCTGAAGAAGCTGGTTTGCAGGTTGCAACTGCTGAGGAAGCAAGTGCCATGGCTCAGGTCATCATGATGTTGCTGCCGGATGAGAGACAGGCAAAGATCTATCATGACAGCATCGAGAAAAATCTGACTGCAGGTAAATACCTCGCATTCGCACATGGATTCAACATCCACTTCGGACAGATTGCACCTCCCTCTGACGTGAACGTAATCATGATCGCACCCAAGGGTCCTGGACACACGGTCCGCACCCAGTTCCAGGAAGGCAAGGGCGTTCCTTCCCTGATCGCAATCAACCAGGATCCCAGCGGAGATTCCAAGGATGTCGCACTTGCCTATGCTAAGGGGCTTGGTGCTGGTCGTGCAGGTATTTTTGAAACCACATTCAAGGAAGAGACAGAGACCGACCTCTTTGGTGAGCAGGCTGTGCTTTGTGGTGGTGTAACCGCCTTGATCAAGGCTGGATTCGACACCTTGGTGGAAGCAGGCTACCAGCCTGAGATGGCATACTTCGAATGTTGCCATGAGATGAAGCTGATCGTTGACTTGATCAACCAGGGTGGACTCTCCTACATGCGTTACTCCATCAGCGATACGGCTGAGTATGGGGATTACACAACCGGTCCAAAGATCATCACCGATGAGACCAAGAAATCCATGAAGCAAGTTCTTACCGACATTCAGGAAGGGACCTTTGCCCGCAACTGGCTGCTTGAGAACCAGGTTGGCCGACCCTACTTCAATGCAAAGAAGCGCATTGAAAAGGAAAGTCTCTTGGAGAAGACAGGTGAAAAGCTTCGCTCACTGATGAGCTGGCTGAAAAAGTAACAAACCAAAACTCTTAATATTACCGGGAAGGACACTATGGAAAAGGACAGAATCTATATCTTTGATACCACACTGAGAGACGGCGAGCAGGCTCCTGGATACAGCATGAACCTGGACGAGAAAATTCGCATGGCCCTACAGCTAGAGGCCCTCGGTGTGGATATCCTAGAAGCCGGGTTTGCCATAGCGTCTCCCGGTGACTTTGCCAGCGTTCAGGCTATCAGCAAAGAGGTGAAGGACGTCACCGTTGCCTCCCTCTCAAGAGCCTTGGAGAGAGATATTGAAGTAGCCTGGGAAGCGGTGAAACACGCGAGAAGGCCCAGAATACACACCTTTCTGGCAACCAGCGACCTCCATCTGGAGTTCAAGCTGAAGATGAGTCGCGAGGATGCCTTGAAGCGTTCCGCCTCCATGGTAAAGTTTGCTCGTAACCTGACCGACAATGTTGAGTTCTCCCTGGAGGATGCAACCAGAACCGATCTTGATTACATGTGCAAGGTTGTTGAGGAAGTGATCAAGGCAGGGGCAAGTGTAGTGAATCTGCCGGATACCGTCGGATACGCTACCCCTGATGACATGACCCGGATGGTATCCACGGTCATGAACAAGGTACCCAATGTGGATAAGGCCATCCTGGCAGTCCACTGTCACAATGATCTGGGCCTTGCAGTTGCCAATAGCCTTGCTGGACTGAAGGCCGGGGCTCGTCAGGCAGAGTGTACCGTCTGCGGTATCGGGGAAAGGGCAGGGAATGCCGCCGTTGAAGAGTTGGTGATGGCCATCAGGACGAGAAATGATGACTACCCATTCTCCTACCAGGTACGCACTGAGGAAATATCGCGTTCAAGTCGTCTGCTCTCCCAGATCACCGGTGTCAAACCGAACCCTTCCAAGGCAATCGTAGGTGCAAATGCGTTTGCCCATGAGAGTGGCATCCACCAGCATGGCATGATGGCAAACAGCCTTACCTATGAGATCATGACCCCAGAGAGTGTAGGAGTGATGACTACCAGTCTTGTGCTGGGTAAGCACAGCGGGCAACACGCCTTCGAGAAACGCCTTGTTGACCTTGGCTATGCCTTGAGCAAAGAGGAAGTAAAGACACTCTTCTCAGAATTCAAGAATCTCGCAGACCGAAAGAAGACTATCACCGATCGTGATCTTATTGCCTTGGTGGAGACTTCCAGCCAAAGTAGCCCGGTAATCTGGGAACTGGAACGTTTTGTGGTCAATAGTGGCAATCTGATGACCAGCACTGCCTGCGTCACCCTGAGAAAAGGGGAGAAGACCTACCAGGAGGTTGCACTCGGTACCGGTCCGGTCTATGCAGCACTCAGGGCAGTGGAGAAGATTATCCGTCATCCCTTCAGTCTGGAGGACTACAGCTTGCAGGCAGTCACTGAGCACCGGGATGCTCTTGGAGAAGTCCATGTAAAGATCACCGATGGACATGGTATGTACCGTGGACGTGGTGTAAGTACCGACGTTATCGAGGCTTCGATTCTCAGCTGTCTTGCTGCAGTGAACCGTATGCTGGATGAAGCATCTTCGATCTCGGGTGGGGGGTCCCTTAAACCCACCACTTCACCAAGCTTTGAGAATGACATGTTGCGTTCCCATTCAGATAAGGAGAAAGACCGAGGTGATGCATAAGATAGATTTATTTGACTCAACCCTCCGTGATGGGAGCCAAGGCGAGGGAATCAGCTTCTCTGTGGAGGATAAGCTGAAGATTGTGAAGGCCTTGGATTCATTGGGAGTTGCCTATATTGAGGCAGGTAATCCTGGATCGAATCCCAAGGACCTGGAGTTCTTCCACCGCGCTGAGCAGCTCTCCCTCTCCCATGCAACCTTGGTCGCCTTTGGTTCCACGCGGAGAAAGAACAGCACTGCAGCGGACGATCCCAATCTGAAAAACCTTGCCAGTGTAAAAACCAAGGTGGTATCCATCTTCGGCAAGAGTTGGAAGCTCCATGTCACTGATGTGATTCGTACCACGCCTGAAGAGAACCTTGCGATGATCCGTGACAGCATACAGTTCATTACTGAGAGCGGAAGTGAAGTGTTCTTCGATGCTGAACACTACTTTGATGGATATCTCGATGACAGTGAGTATGCAAAGGCTACCTTGCAGGCTGCCCTGGATGGGGGAGCCTCCACCCTGGTGCTCTGTGAAACCCGTGGTGGCTTGATACCCAGTGAAGTAGCGCGTATCACTTCTGAGACTGCAGAGGCTTTCCCTAAAATCCCTATCGGGATCCATGCTCATGATGATATCGGCTGTGGCGTTGCCAGTTCCATAGCTGCAGTTGAATCCGGTGCCATTCAGGTACAGGGAACCTTGCTCGGGTTTGGCGAGCGATGTGGAAATGCAAATCTTGCAACTGTGGCAGGAATTCTCGGGACTAAGCTTGGTGTGGATTGTCTCTGTGGAGAGAGTCTCGAACAACTGACGGCAACCAGCCGACAGGTTGCTGAGATCGCAAATGTCCGCATCAGCGGCGGAGCTCCTTTCATCGGAAAGAGTGCCTTTGCCCATAAGGGCGGCATGCATATCGATGGGGTGCAGAAGAATCCTCACTCCTTCGAGCATATCGATCCCCTGACAGTAGGCAATGAACGCAGGCTCCTGATGAGTGAAGTTGCTGGAAGGGCCTTGATGCTTAAGCGAATCGCCCGTGTGATGCCCGATCTTGATAAGGACGATCCGGTTACAGTGAGTCTGATGGATGAGCTCAAGCAACTTGAGGCAGAAGGCTACCAGTTTGAAGGAGCCGAGAGCAGCTTCGATTTGGTGATCAGACGACACTTGAAGATGTATAAGCCCTATTTCTCTCTGGTGCACTACCAGACCATCGGCAGCAGCCCTTATGCGGACCCACTCAGCGATGCAACCCATGCCGCGGTGGTAAAGGTAAAGGTTGGGGGTGAGAGTGCCATCACTGCCGCAGAGGGTGAAGGCCCGGTCAATGCCCTTGACCAAGCACTGAGAAAGGTTCTTGAACAGTTCTATCCAACCCTTAAGCGTGTACACTTGACCGACTACAAGGTACGGGTCTTGGACTCGGCGGGAGCAACTGCCAGTAAGGTAAGGGTTCTCATTGAGTCCACTGATGGCAATGAGAGTTGGACCACCATTGGAGTCAGCAGGGACATCATCGAGGCCAGTTGGTTTGCCTTGAGTGATAGTATCGAGTATAAATTAATTGCCGAGGGAATTGAGCCCTCGGTTGAATGAAGGAAGGAGACACCCCATGGGTATGACAATGACACAGAAAATCCTGGCCCACCACGCCAAGCTGGAGAGCGTACGCGCTGGACAGTTGATCATGGCGGACCTGGATATGGTACTGGGCAACGATATAACGGCTCCAGTTGCCATCAACGAATTTGGAAAATTCGGCAAGGAGACGGTATTTGACAAGGATAAGGTTGCCCTTGTCCCAGACCACTTCTCCCCTAACAAGGATATCAAGGCAGCAGAACAGTGCAAAGCACTACGTTGTTTCGCACACGACCATGAGATCACCAACTATTTTGATGTAGGCCAGATGGGTATTGAGCATGCCTTGCTTCCAGAGAAAGGCTTGGTCGGGGCAGGAGATTTGGTCATCGGTGCGGATAGTCATACCTGTACCTATGGTGCCTTGGGCGCATTCTCCACTGGTGTTGGTTCCACTGACATGGCTTGCGGTATGGCTACCGGACAAGCTTGGTTCAAGGTGCCGACAGCCATCAAGTTCAATCTTACCGGTTCCCTCGCTCCTCATGTGAGTGGAAAGGACCTGATCCTCCACATCATTGGGATGATCGGGGTGGATGGTGCACTCTACCAGAGCATGGAGTTTAGTGGCGAAGGGGTAAAGAACCTTACCATCGACGACCGTTTTACCATCGCAAATATGGCCATCGAGGCCGGTGCCAAGAATGGAATCTTCCCTGTGGACGAAGTAA
The DNA here is from genome assembly GCF_963677075.1 of uncultured Sphaerochaeta sp. Classification (NCBI taxonomy): domain Bacteria; kingdom Pseudomonadati; phylum Spirochaetota; class Spirochaetia; order Spirochaetales; family Sphaerochaetaceae; genus Sphaerochaeta; species uncultured Sphaerochaeta sp. Next base: position 1,674,407 of record NZ_OY781873.1, read on the forward strand.
CCTTGGAGTACTTGAAAGAGCACTGTCCGAAGGAACCAGCCATCTACGAAGCAGATAGTGATGCTGAGTATGAGAGGGTGATCAACATCGACCTCGGCACAGTGAAGAGCACGGTAAGCTTCCCCCACCTTCCGTCCAACACCAGGACCATCGATGAAGTCGGTGAGGTGAGAATTGACCAGGTTGTCATCGGAAGCTGCACCAACGGCCACATCAGTGACCTGAGGCAAGCCGCTGCCATCCTCAAGGGAAAGAAGATTGCCAAGCATGTACGTACCCTGATCTTCCCTGCAACACAGGAGATCTGGAAGCAGGCAATGCATGAGGGTCTCTTTGATATCTTCATCGACAGCGGTTGTGCTGTTTCCACTCCCACCTGTGGTCCCTGTCTTGGCGGACATATGGGAATTCTCGCAGAAGGGGAACGTGCGGTGAGTACCACCAACCGTAACTTTGTGGGAAGAATGGGTCATGTGAAGAGTGAAGTCTATCTTGCCAGTCCGGCCGTTGCCGCTGCAAGTGCGATCGCAGGATATATCGCCGATCCTGCAAAGGTTATGGAGGAGTAAGATGCAAGCCAAAGGAACGGTTTTTAGATATGGGGACAACGTCGATACCGATGTAATCATCCCAGCGAGGTACCTTAATACCTCCAATCACAAGGAGCTGGCCTCCCACTGCATGGAGGATATCGACCAGGATTTCATCAAACAGGTGAAAGAGGGCGATATCATGGTAGCTGACAAGAATTTTGGTTGTGGTTCAAGCCGTGAGCATGCTCCCATTGCCATCAAGGAGAGTGGGATCAGCTGCGTAATCGCAAGAACATTCGCAAGAATCTTCTACCGCAACGCAATCAATATCGGGCTCCCCATCCTTGAATGCCCTGAGGCCTGTGACGGGATCAAGGCCGGTGATGTGGTCAGTGTAGATTTCAACACTGGTACCATTACCAATGAGAGCACAGGAGCTGTGTTCCATAGTGAGCCATTTCCTCCCTTCATGCAGGACTTGATCGCAAGTGGTGGACTTGCCGGTTACATCGCAAACGGGGGAGGCAAGGCATGAAGAAGCATATTGCACTCGTTAGCGGCGATGGAATCGGACCAGATATCGTGAGAGAGGGCGTAAAAGTCCTTGACGCGGTCGCAAAGAAATTTTCCCATGAGTTCACTACCAGCAGCTATGATGCAGGTGGTGTGGCCCTCGACAAGGTAGGGATTCCCCTTCCTGATGCCACCCTTGAGGGGTGTAAGCAGAGTGACGGGGTGCTCCTTGGGGCTGTTGGCGGGCCGAAGTGGGATACCCTTCCTTCCCACCTGAGACCAGAGAAGGCCCTGCTCGGCTTGCGTGGCGGGATGGGGTTGTTCTGCAACCTGCGTCCTGCAATTCTTTACAAGCAACTCGCTGATGCCTGCCCTCTGAAGAGCGAAATCATTGGTGAAGGACTGGATATCATGGTGGTTCGTGAACTCACCGGCGGTATCTACTTCGGCGAGCGCGGTCGCAGTGAAGACCGTGCCTATGATACCATGGCCTATACAGTAGTGGAGATTGAGCGGATTGTACGAAAGGGTTTTGAGATTGCCCAGAAGCGTTCAAAGCGCCTATGCAGTGTAGACAAGGCAAATATCCTCAATTCCAGCCAGCTCTGGAGAGAGGTGGTACAAAGAATACAAAGTGAGTACCCTGACGTGGAAGTAAGCCACATGTATGTCGATAATGCAGCAATGCAGCTGGTTCGTAACCCCCGCCAGTTCGATGTAATTGTAACCTCGAACATGTTTGGGGATATCCTCAGTGATGAGGCGAGCCAGATCACCGGTTCCATCGGGATGCTCCCATCAGCCTCCTTGGCTGAGGATGGGTTTGGAATGTACGAGCCCATACACGGCAGTGCTCCTGATATTGCGGGCAAGGACCTGGCCAATCCGATTGCAACAATTCTTTCGGTTGCCATGATGTTGCGCTACAGCTTCTCCCTCTCTGAGGAGGCTGATGCAATCGAGAAGGCAGTTAGCTCGGTGTTGGATGCAGGGTACCGTACAGCAGATATTTACATCGACGGTATGAAAAAGATCGGTACGAGTGAGATGGGCGACTTGATAGCCCAGGCCCTGTAAAGGGAGGAGGATAGTATGGACGAAAGCAAGAGACGTTCAGCGCAGATGACTGAGGGAGCCGATAGGTCCCCACACCGGTCGCTGATGAAGGCACTTGGATGGACAGACCGTGAAATCCATATGCCGATCATTGGTATCGTGAATGGGGCCAATGAGATTATTCCAGGACATATTCACCTTGATAGGATTGTCAATGCTGTAAAGAGCGGGGTACGCCAAGCGGGGGGAAACCCTGTCTCGTTCCCTGTTATTGGGGTATGTGATGGAATCGCCATGGGTCATACAGGGATGAAATACTCTCTGGCGAGCCGTGAGGTCATCGCTGATTCCATCGAGATCATGGCAACAGCCCATCCCTTTGATGCTCTGGTTTTCGTTCCCAACTGTGATAAGATTGTCCCTGGAATGTTGATGGCGGCCGCCAGGATCAACATCCCTTCCATTTTTGTCTCCGGTGGACCGATGCTTGCCGGTAAGATTCCCGGCGACAGCTCCTGTGGAACGAGCCTTTCAGTCATGTTTGAGAAAGTGGGAAGCCTTGCAGCCGGATTGATCAGTGAGGAAGAGTTGCTCTCCTATGAGAACAATGCCTGTCCGACCTGTGGTTCTTGCAGTGGTATGTTTACTGCCAACAGCATGAACTGCCTTACCGAAGCCATTGGAATGGGGCTCCCCGGCAATGGGACCATCCCAGCTGTCTACAGTGCTCGTGACCGGCTTGCCAAGGAAGCAGGATACCAGATCATGGATTTGCTGAGGAAGAACATCCGTCCCCTGGATATCATGACCAAGGAAGCGTTTGCCAATGCGATGGCCGTGGATATGGCCTTGGGTTGCAGTACCAATACCATGCTCCATCTGCCGGCAATAGCCCATGAGGCTGGTGTTGACCTGGATATTTTCATGGCGAATGATATTGCTGCCAAGGTACCCAATCTTTGCCATCTTGCCCCAGCTGGTCCTGACCACATCGAAGACCTCTATGAGGCTGGTGGTGTACTTGCAGTGATGAGAGAACTGGGAGAGGCCGGACTGCTCAATGCAGACCTGCCAACGGTGAGTGCGAAGACGATCGGTGAACTCTATCGCGCAGCACCCATTTACAACCATGAGGTCATTCGCCCCATCGACAACCCGTTCAGCAAGACCGGGGGAATCGCCGTACTCAGGGGAAACCTTGCTCCCGATGGGGCTGTGGTGAAGCGGAGTGCTGTTGATGAGAAAATGTTGGTGCACAAGGGGCCAGCGAGAGTATTCGACAGTGAGGAAGATACCATCAAGGCGATCTTTGCTGGAGAGATCAAGGCAGGGGATGTCGTTGTCATCCGCTATGAAGGACCGAAGGGAGGCCCTGGCATGCGTGAGATGCTCAGTCCCACCAGTGCCATTGCCGGTATGAACCTGGACAAGGATGTTGCCCTGATCACCGATGGCCGCTTCAGTGGTGCCACCAGGGGAGCTTCCATCGGACATGTCAGCCCAGAGGCTGCTGAGGGTGGTCCAATCTCCCTCGTCCAGGAAGGGGATACGATCAGCATTGATATACCAAAGGGTGAGCTCAGTTTGTTGGTCGATGAGAAGACGCTTCTTGAGCGGAAGAATCAATGGGTCTGCAAGGAGCCGCCTATTACCACCGGGTATTTGGCACGCTATGCCAAGCAGGTAACCAGTGCTTCCACCGGTGCTGTCTTCAAGAAATGATACACTAAGAGGAGAATCTACCATGCAGATGACTGGAGCACAAATAATCATAGAATGTCTGATAGAACAGGGCGTGGATACCGTCTTTGGGTTTCCTGGAGGGGCAGTATTGCCTCTCTATGATGCCCTATACCAGAATCAGAGCAGAATCCACCATATTCTGACCAGCCATGAGCAGGGTGCCAGCCACGCTGCTGACGGGTATGCCAGGAGCACAGGAAAGGTAGGTGTATGTATTGCGACCAGTGGACCTGGAGCCACAAACCTTGTTACCGGTATAGCCACAGCCTATATGGATAGTGTCCCCATGGTCGCCTTCACCGGGAATGTGACCGTTCCTCTTCTGGGCAAGGACAGTTTCCAGGAAGTTGATATTACCGGTATTACTATGCCAATTACCAAGCACAACTTCATTGTGAAGGATGTAGCTGACTTGGCAGAGACGATACGCAGCGCATTCAGGATTGCTCAGGAGGGCAGACCTGGTCCTGTCCTGATCGATGTTCCGAAGGATGTGACGGTCTATACCGCTGATTTCTCACCTCAGCCTATTGAGGCCTTGCAACCCCGTACTGAACGACTGAGTGAAAAGAGCATGGAACAGGCTTTGCAACTGATCAAGCAAGCCCAGAAACCGATGTGCTATATCGGTGGTGGTGTTATCAGGGCCAAGGCGAGTGAAGAGCTCTCCCAGTTCCTGGAAAACATCGACAGCCCTGCCTGTACCTCGTTGATGGGTGTCGGAGCTGTGAGCTCCCTCAGTCCTCGTTTTACCGGTTTGGTCGGCATGCATGGGACGAAAGTCTCAAACATGAGTGTTTCCGCCTGCGATCTTCTGGTGGTAATCGGTGCGCGCTTCAGTGACCGGGTTGTCAGCAAAGCCAGTGCATTTGCGAAGAATGCCAAGATTATCCACATCGATGTGGACCCGGCTGAAATTGACAAGAATATCAAGACCTACTGTCACTTGATCGGGGACCTGAAAGTAGTGCTGAATGAGCTGAACAACCGTATAGTGAATCCCATGACGCATACGAAGTGGATGGAGCAGGTCTCTGAGTACAAGAAGCGATACCCAATCAGGGTGGACAGCGAGAGTGCTCGCTCCAAGGAAATCCTGAAAGCGCTGCAGAGCGTACTTCCTGAAGGGTTCTTTGCCGTTACTGAGGTTGGTCAGCACCAGATGTGGGCAGCACAGTTCCTCAAGCACCTTCAGCCTGGTCACTTCCTCACCAGTGGTGGGCTTGGAACCATGGGGTATGGAACAGGAGCTGCTATCGGTGCACAGGTAGCCAATCCTGATGCTCGCGTCATCAATGTTGCCGGGGATGGCAGTTTCAAGATGAACTGCAATGAACTGGCTACCATTGCGCGGTATCAGCTACCGGTTATCATTCTCTTGATGAACAACCAGACACTGGGCATGGTACGTCAGTGGCAGACGCTCTTCTTCGACCGACGTTACAGTGAGACCACTCTCGATACCCCCATCGATTGGCTGAAACTTGCTGAGGCCTATGGGGTGAAGGGAATGAGAATCAGCAAGACTGATGATCCAAAGCCGATTCTTCAAGCTGCGTTGGATCTTGGAGAGGCCGTCCTTATTGACTGTGAGATACCTGTCGATGACAAGGTCTATCCGATGGTTGCCCCTGGTGCATCCATTGATGAGATGCTTGGTGTTGAAGAGGTAGGGGAGTAACGATAGAGATAGTGCACAAACTCGAGAAATGAAAGTTCGAGCGCGGCACAAATACTATGGATTGTGGGAAGGCGGGGTGTCCGTTTCCCCGATTCAATATAATAGAGCTGGCTTCGAGAGAGGTCAGCTCTCTCTATGAGTTCTTCCTGTGTCATGTTTTTCTGCTGTCTGAGTTCTTTGATTGCTTGTCCAATTTCTCTGTGTTTCATGCGGAAAGTATGACTTTCCAAACATGTTGTATTCTTGAAAATCGTCATCTGACAATGAAATTACACACTATGGTATGTTCCCTGTAGTACATGGTAATGATATACACGTGTCTAGATTGTTGTCCGAAAAACTATTATTTCGATATATCTGTATCTATAGACAGGCTGAGAGATTTTCCAAAAATCCAGCAGACGATGCTATACTGAGAGCAACAAGCAATAAGGAGGATATGCATGGAGGACGATATGAGACAGTTGTCGGCCGAAGAACTTGCGGTACTCTGCACCAATTTGCAGAAGGCTTGCACTAAACAGCATAGAGAGGAGGAATCTGCACTGTTCGCTACGCTTGCTTCTTATTATGAGAAGCAAAGAACCACCAAGACTGACTCTGATCACAAGGCTCTGCTTGATGCAGTGAACAAGGATTTGTCTAATGGGTATGCAGAAGCAAACAAGGCTGCTGAGAATTCCAATGACAGGGGAGCCAAACGAGCTCTAGTATGGGGAGAGAAGGCTTCAAAACTGCTGAAAGCGCTTATGATGCGTTATGAAAAACAGGGTGGTGCACTCTTGGAAAACACCAATGTGTGGGTGTGTGAGATTTGTGGTTTTGTGTATGTAGGGGATACCCCTCCCTCTGTATGCCCGATCTGTAAAGTACCCAGTTTCAAGATCCATCCCATCCAGAAGGAGGCAATCTGATGCACGCTGCAAGAAATATTTCACTCTGCACCAAGGATTGTGTCTGTCTGTTCATCTGTCCTACAGGTGCGACTGATACGGAAAATGGACAGATTGATTTCGCTCGATGCCTGGATGGCTGCCGACTCTGTGTTGATGCCTGTCCAAGCCATGCAATCTATCTTGTTCCCTCTGTGTATCCCTCTCCTCAGGCAAAGAGTGATGAAGTGAGGAAGAGCTTGTTTGCACTTGCGAAGAGTAAGGCAACCCAGGAGAGTCTGGCCAGAGGACTCGCTGAGGCAAGTGATGATCCTCTCTTCAAGCAGCTCATGCATGCCGTTGCAACAAGCAATCGTGTACTTGCCGAGGACTGTTATCGTGAAGCAGGATATATCCTGCCACAAAGTGAGGCAGTAACTTCTTGGTTGAAGCAATTACTCAGTGACCATTCCTCTGATAAGGATTTTCCTTCTGATGCGGTTAAGGCACTCTTGGAAAAGCTGTAGGTATTTACTTTCGTTCCTGTTTTTCCTTCAGGTAGATCAGGAAGACTCCGGTTGCCCCGATAAGGGCAGCCAGGGCAGTGGTGATCCAGAGCAGGCTCATGGAGTACGATTCGATGATCAGGCCCCCGGTTATGGGGGCTATTGCATGCCCGGTCCCCATGATGATGGGCAGGATTGCAGAGAACCGTGAGCGGTGGCTGATCGGAGTATTGTTGGCCACGTAAAAATTGTCATTCGTTGCAGATATGATCTCCCCCAACGTGTAGATCACTGTCAATGCCATGAAAACGAATGGGGTGGTCGCAAATGCAAAGAGTCCGAATCCGATCGCATAGAAAATACCAGAGAGGGTTGAATTGGCCAGAGGGTGAAACCGTCTAAGCAAGCTTACGATAATCGGATTGCATATAACCACCACTATCCCGTTGATTGCCATCATTTTCCCATACAGGGGTGCTCCCGCCTGGCCGAACAGGTTGGTGGTGAGTAGGGGAAGGGCAAACAGCGTCTGGCTGTAGGCAAAGCTGAAAAAGGTAATTGAAAGGGCAAAGAGCAGGAGTCTTGGACGGGTGAGCAATGCCTTGAAAAGGCCTCCCTCCTCACCTTTTTCTGTAGTATCCCATCCCTTGCTCTCCTCGATCAGTTCCTTGGAGGGTTTGCTCTCCTTTATCTTGATCATGACAAGCAGCACGGAGAGAATGCCTGCTGCAGCATTCCCATAAAACAACCACTCAGGAGCTTTATAGAACAGGTACCCTGCAATGACCGGGCCGATGGAGTAGCCTACATTATGTCCAAGGTAGATGAGGCTGAATGAAACCTGGCGGTTTTCAATTGTAGTCACATCGGTTTTCAGGGCCTCTCGTGCAGGGTCGACCGCTCCATCGAAGAACAAACCCAGCAGGATGAAGTAGGGCACGAATGCCTCTCCCTCAAAGAATCCTGCCAGGATGAAACAGAGATCCATAAGCAGTTGGAAAACCACCAACACCGGCTTTCGCCCGATGGTATCGGCAAGTTTGCTGCCGATGAAGGAGCCAGGGACATAGAGGATGGAGGCGATGGTCATGAAGGTACCCGCTTGCAGCGGGGTATAGCCCAATCGTCTGGTGAGATAGAGCGTCAGGAATGGATAGATGAATATCCCTACTGCATTGACGACTGTTGCAAAGAAGAGAACATAGATCGGCTGCGGCAACCCCCTATAGAGGGAGAGTATCTGCTTCATAGGACTGACTCGATGGCCAGGGCCAAACCATCTTCGCTATTGCTGGCAGTACATGCGTGGGAATGTGCCTTTACCTCATCGGGTGCATTTGCCATAGCAACTGCATATCCAGCTGCTCGGAACATCCCGATGTCATTGTAGTAGTCACCCACTGCCATGACGGTTCCTGGGCCCACCCCATACGATTCACAGAGAGAGCGAACTGCATGACCCTTGTCCACACCTCTTGCCAGAATTTCAATATAGCGGGGGGAGGAGCTGAAGATATTCAAGGAACTGCCAAATCGTGCCTTCAGTTCTTTTTCTTGTTCTCTCATATACTCATGGTCATTATGCATTGCCAAGAGCTTAAAGGGTCTCTCTCCCGCGTCTAGCGTGTCACAAAGATTGTCCAGGGAGGCAATACGTCCCTGTGTGCGTGAAGCTCTTACCTCAACATCATACCAGGCATTCATCTCATTCATGTACCAACTCTCATTGGTAAAAACAAAATACTCTAGCTTAGTCTGTGCAAGGTAGGAGAGAACCTGCATGCACTGCTCCCCTCTGATAGGGTGTGCTTCCAATTCCTTTCCGTCCTCATCCAGCACAAGCGAGCCATTGAAACACCCCAGTGGACCGGTGATTCCCAGTTCCTCTTGGATCAGGGTAAGGCTTCCTGAGATCCTTCCGCTGACAAGCGCAACAATAATGCCCTTTCGCCGTGCACGGCGAATGGCTTCCTTTGTTCTGTCGCTGATCTGGTGGTTTGTATCAAGCAGGGTTCCGTCTATATCTGTACAGATGAGTTTGCATTCAAACATGCGAGCATAGTAATACAAGAGGCATTTCTTGTACAGAAGCCTGGGAGGTTGGTTTTTGCTTGGGATTCCTTAACCATATTCTTACATTTTTAGTGATGCATTATTTCTTGAACACAGATAGAGAGGACCCCGTCAAGCGGAGTCCTCTCTGGGTAAGAATTAATCGCACTTAGGCTTCCTGGTACACCCTTCCGTAGAAACAGTCCAGGTAGAGTTGCTTGATCTCGCCGATCAAGGGGTAGCGGGGGTTGGTTCCCGTGCACTGGTCATCGAATGCTTTCACTGCAAGCTCGTCAACCACGGCCAGGAAGTCCTCCTCCTTGATGCCCCACTCCTTGATGGAGGAAGGGATGTCAAGTTCCTTTTTCAGCATCTCGATTCCTGCAACCAAGGCCTCAACTTTCTTGTCCTGGCTGTCCGTTGCCGTAGTCTTGATGTAGGGAGTATTCTCCTGTTCATTTACCACCATGGCAATGTAGTCAGCAGCTCTAGCATATCTGCTGATAGCGGAGGGGTACTCGTACTGCGGGAAGGAAGCCTGTTTTGTAGGGTTGTCAGTCGCATTGTAGCGTATGACGTTGCACAGCAACAGCGCATTTGCCATACCATGGGGAATATGGAACTGGGCTCCCAACTTGTGTGCCATCGAGTGGCAGACTCCCAGGAATGCATTGCTGAAGGCCATACCCGCGATGGTCGAGGCATTGTGTACCTTCTCGCGTGCCTTCTTGTCCGTTCCATCCCTATATGCCTTTGGCAGGTACTTGAAGATGACACGGGCCGCTTCAAGGCTCAATCCATTGGTGTAGTCGGTAGACATACTAGAGGCAAGTGCCTCCAAGGCATGGGTCAATACATCAACACCACAGCTTGCGGTCAACCCTTTTGGCATTCCCATGGCAAGCTCACTATCCACAATCGCCATGGTCGGGGTAAGTGCATAGTCTGCAATTGCGTACTTCATCCCACTTTTCTCATCAGTGATGATGGCAAAGGGAGTAACCTCACTACCGGTACCACTGGTGGTAGGTACACATACAAGCTCGGCTTTCTTTCCCATGTTCGGGAAGGCGTAGATTCTCTTCTGGATATCCATGAACCGCAATGCAAGCCCATCGAACTGAACCTCCGGATGCTCGTAGAGCAACCACATGATCTTTGCAGCATCCATCGGGGAACCACCGCCAAGACCGATGAGTACATCAGGTTTGAAAGCATTTATCAGTTTCATTCCCTCTGTGATGGTGCCCAAGGTAGGGTCAGGTTTCACCTGGTGGAACGTCTCGCATTCGATACCCATGGCATCAAGCGTGTCAGTGATCTTATCCACCATACCGCTGGTGAACAGGAAGGAGTCGGTGATGATGAATGCGCGCTTCTTACCCTTCAGCTCGCCAAGGGCAACAGGCAGACAGCCGTACTTGAAATACGTCTTTGGTGGCAGTTTGAACCAGAGCATGTTTTCCCTCCTGGCAGCTTCGGTCTTGATGTTCAACAGGTGTTTGGGTCCTACGTTCTCACTGATCGAGTTATTGCCCCAGGAACCACAGCCAAGGGTGAGGGAAGGCTCCAGACGGAAGTTGTAGATGTCCCCAATGGCTCCCTGGCTTGCAGGCATGTTCACCAACACACGGCTGGTCTTTACGGTCCTGCTGTAGGTGTCAACCTTCTCTGTCTCATTCTCATCTATGTAGAGGACACTGGTATGCCCGTAACCACCCAAGGCAACCAAGGTTGCTGCCATGTTGGTTCCCTCCCCATAGTTGTCACATTTATACATTGCCAATACAGGACTGAGTTTCTCGTGGGCAAAAGGCTCCGAAGCATCGGCATGTTCCACCTCCCCGATAAGGACCTTGGTGGTCTCGGGAACGGTGAATCCAGCAATCTCTGCGACCTTGGAAGCTTTCTGTCCAACAATGGCTGGGTTTACAGTTCCACGCTTTGGGTCGAGGATGACCTTGCGAAGCATGTCAGCCTCTTTCTTTGTGAGGAATCGTGCACCACGATCAGAAAACTCTTTCTTTACTGCATCATAGATGTCCTTGTGGCAAATTACTGCCTGTTCACTTGCACAGACCACTCCATTGTCAAAGGTTTTGCTCATGAGAATCGAACTGACCGCCATCTTGACGTCTGCGCTCTTGTCCATAAGGGCAGGGGTATTGCCTGGACCAACCCCGATGGCGGGAATGCCGGAGGAGTAGGCACTCTTTACCATCGAAGGGCCACCGGTGGCAAGGATAAGATTCACCAGCTTGTTTTTCATCAGGTAGTCTGTTTTCTCAATGGAAGGTTCATCGATCCAGCCGATGATGTCCTCAGGGGCCCCTGCTTTCACTGCAGCTTCAAGGATCACACGGGCTGCTTCACAAGTGCACTCCTTTGCTCGTGGATGTGGGCTGAAGATGATGGCGTTACGGGTCTTTAAGGCGATCAAGCTCTTGAAGATTGCGGTACTGGTAGGGTTGGTGGTAGGGATGATACCGCAGATGACGCCCTTCGGCTCGGCAATCTTCTTGATACCGAATGCCTGATCCACCTCTATGATACCACAGGTCTTGTCATCCTTGTACTTGTTGAAGATGTATTCAGCGGAGAAGTGGTTCTTGATGACCTTGTCCTCCACAATGCCCATGCCGGTCTCTTTCACTGCCATTGAGGCCAACTTTATGCGCTCGTCGTTTGCTGCTATTGCAGCAGCGCGGAATATGGCGTTGACCTGTTCCTGGGAATAGGTAGCGAATTTGGCTTGTGCACGTTTTACTCGTTCGATCATGTCCTGGAGTTCTTTCTGTCCTGCAAAAAGCTCTTCAGTTTGTTTCTTATCAGCCATGATGTACTCCTCGTTAGGTTTCTTGGCTACAATGTATAAAAATATATCTAATAAGGTCAATACGATTTAAAAAATAAAAGGAATAAAATGACGAAAGAAAATGCACTAAATATCAGATTAGTGCATATATAAATGAAATAAATTGGAATATATTATAAATAAAATAACAGAAGTATTAAATAATATTACTGGATAGAACTTAATATACTATTAAGCTAATGAGTGAGACAGCTAGTACTCCCAAAACAATAAAAAGGAACAGTGGGATGTTGATTGGCTTTTTATGCGTGGTAGGAGGTGTTTTATCAGTGCCTTTCCCACTTGCCGTTGCCTGCAGTGCCTGGTCCACGCGTTGTATGACAGAACCCTTTGTTTCACGGAATGATCGGGTGAGTAGGCTGAAATAGGCAAGGGTGAGGGCAAGCAGGGTGCCAGCCTTGCCTTCAATCTTTGGATTACTTGCACTCAGGCTCTGGCTGGCTGAGAGGAGGGAAAGCAGGCGGAGAGCCTTGGTAAGGGCAATCGTAAGCGAGCCTTCAGTGAATGCAAGCGTTCCCATGCTGAACAATACCTTCCCATTTGGTTCAAAAAGACTTAATACAACCAGCGAGAAGATAAGCATAAGGGCTGGTATGATCCGGATCCTTCTCCCGGCGACCCATTGCAGGAGATACATCAGTGCGGTGATAAAAGCAAGTGTGATGAGGCCCTTCGCGAGCAGGATTGCGACAATGGCAAGCAGAGAGGCAAATAGCAGATGTTTGTGAGAGACCTTTTCTTCGGTTGGAGGTATGGAGAGGGAAAGGGTTCCCTGTGTGAGCGCTTTTCCCGTTGTCCCCCTCTGCAGATAGATCTCAGCAAGAAGTCCCAACGCAAAGCTGGTGACCATGCCCAGTGCAAGCATAAGCGGTGCGGCTATCCAGATGGAGGGACCATAGGCAACCCAGGAAGCAACCTGGAGTTGGGACAGATTGCTTACAAAGGCCCCAAGCAGGGAACAGCCAACAAGGCTGACCTTAAGTCCAAGGAGTTGCTTGGCCCCTTTCATGGCGATACCGCTGCTCAGGGTGCCTGCAAGGGAAATCAGGAAGAGGTAGGAGAAGAGTGTTCCGCTTACCATGCCTTGGCCGACTGCCTTGAGTAGCAGGATGATGAAGAAAGGACCGAAGGACATACCGTCGAGAATGATAAGAAGGGGAAGGTTTGCCAATCCCAAACGAAGGAAGGGAAGGGGCTTGGGGATGAGGTACTCCAAGGTGGAAAGCAGGAGGGTGGTAGCGCTGATGAAGGCGATTTTTCTCTCAGTTTGCGACATCATCAACCTCCAGGTTCTCGCTTTCACTGCCTACGATGGTAAGCAGTACTTGGTTTGGAAGGCACGCTATCCAGGAACGTGCATTTGAAATAGGTTTCTGGAAGGTGCAGCTCTTGGTGGGGCAGGCGGAGTCCTCGATATGGGCGTGACCATCCTCGATGACTATGTGGGTCTCACCCAGTGGCCCCTGTACGGTAATCTCACGATCGACATCGAGACTGTAGCGGTAGGTGGCTTCGCTGCTCTGGACTTGCACATACCCGCTTCCCCCGCCGGCAGTCTGCCTGCTGATGGCAACAAGGGCAAGAATGCAAAGGGCAAGGATGAGAGTGTCTCCAATGAGGGTTTTCCACCTGAGTTTCATTGGCCAAGTGTAGCGCGGAAGCCTATCCAGTGCAATAGACGGGTGTTTTGGTCGGATATCCCCACACGCGTGCAGAATGGATGAACTATGTGATTATCAGCTGTTGTATTTGACAGTCAGTACACACCCTGTCTATTATTAAGAGGAAATATGAAGATAATGTGGAGATATGTGTTGAATCCACAAGAATGCTTGTCAGACGAGCAAAGGTATGGTGATGTTGCATTATGAAGATGATTTATGTCGTTGACCCCACAGTTGAGGATCGAGAAGGGGTGAAACAGTATCTCGAGCTTTCAGGATACGAGGTGCATGTGTTTGAGGATTTGCATGCTGTTCAGGTAGCCATAAGTCGTCAAGTTCCTGACTTGATGCTCCTGGAAGTGCAATTCTCTGATGGGGATGGGTTCAGTTACATCAAGAAAATGAAGCAGACCCATTCATTTCCGGTCATCTTCGTGACTAGCAGGGTTGCTGAGAGTGATCGCATCCTAGGTTTTGAGTTGGGGGCTGACGACTATGTATGCAAGCCGTTCAGCTTCAAGGAGCTGGTGCTCAGGGTGCACGCACTGTTTCGCCGAATTGATGTCAGTGTTTCCTCCTACCGGGGAGGATCGACGTGGGTGTTGGCAGGGTCTGTATTGCAGTTCGACGAGGTAAGTCACCTCTTCACCTTGGACGGATCGCAGATACCGCTTACTGCTGCAGAGTGGAGGATTATGAGTTATTTGGTGAGCAATAGTGGAATTCTCATCACCCGCTCACAGATTTTGGAGCACTGCTTTGATTATAGTTTTGAGTCGTATGACCGAATTGTCGATACCCATGTGAAGAATATGCGCGCAAAGATGGGACCCATGGGACCACAGTGGATCGAGACAGTCAGGGGATATGGTTACCGGTTCGCCGGTAAGAGTACTTCCAGTCTTCCCGGGAAGGGAAGCGAAGGGCAGGAATAACCGATGGCAGAGACACAGGACCTTATATATATAGTAGAGGATCATGAAGTGATCCGTGAGGGGGTTCGCCAGTACCTTGAACTCTCGGGGTATCACGTCAAGGGGTTTGCAACCCTTAGGGCGGTTCGTGAGGCTGTCGCCAGCCAGATCCCCTCCCTGCTTATCCAGGATGTCATGCTCCCTGACGGGGATGGGTTTGCTTTTGTGAAACAGCTCAAGGAGAAGTGTGACTGTCCGGTGATTTTCATGACTGCACGTAGTGAGGAGAGCGACAGGATCCTTGGGTTTGAACTCGGGGCTGATGACTATATCTCAAAGCCCTTCAGCCCAAAGGAGCTGGTACTCAGGGTGCAGGCAGTGCTTAGGCGATACCGAAACAACAGTTACAGCCCAAGTGATGGCTTTCTTTACGTCAATGACCACTCAATGCGCTTTGATGAGACCGATCATCAACTTCTGGTCGATGGAAGGGAGGTTATCCTGACCGCTGCTGAGTGGAGGATTCTTGCATTCCTGATCGAAAACTCACATCATTTGGTTTCTCGTTCCCAAATTCTTGAGGAGTGTTTCGACTATGCTGTCGACTCCTATGAACGGGTGGTCGATACCCATATCAAGAATATCCGCTCCAAACTTGGTGAGGGCCCTTGGATCGAGACGGTCCGTGGCTACGGCTATCGTTTTATTGGGCATGAGAAGGAAGGCGCAGTGCTATGAGAAGGCAGTTCGTAAGGCTCTTCCTGGGATTCGTATTGGTGGTTGCCGTTGTGGTGGGTATCCAGACTACGGTATTTTTGGTGACTATCCACCACCAGCGACTCAACTGGACAGAGTCTGTTTTCCAGGACTATCTCTCTGCACTGAGTAAAAATCTGTCAGCAGGGTTGGAGGGTCGCAACTACTCCCTGATGAGTTTGGAGGAGGTCCTGCTGCGCTCAGCCGATGACCGGGTCAGTGGGTTATACATCCGCAACCCTGATGGGACAGTGGCCATCGCCTATGGCATGACCAGTGGTGGTGCCTCCCTACCGGTTCCTCCCTCTGATGAGTTTGAGGGTATGCGGCCGATGATGAGTTCACCTGCAATGCAACGAGCCCACCAGCAGATCTCAGAACAAGGGTTCTCAGCAAGCGAGATGCACAGTTCTGTCTATGAGGTGCATATTGAAAAGGATTCCGAAACATCCTCTCTCTCGGTAAACCAACAATCTGCATCACAGACACATACGATACTCCTTCCTCCCCAGGTGAAGGCTACCGATATTGCCGGAAGCTTGGTCATCTCCTACAACGATGAGGTGATAGCCCTGGTGGATGTGCTCACCTTTACTCCCTTTACCTACAAGAATACCGGGTACCTCTTCAAGGGCTTGCTCTTTCCAATTCTCTGGGCGATGCCGATTGCATTTGTCATTGCACTTATGATGGCAGCTTCCATTTCGAAGCGGAGCGAGCGCTATACCCAGGGAATCCAGAAGGCGCTGGAGCAATTGAGCAGTGGAGAGAACGGGGTTGAGCTCCCCAAGACCAAGATAGATGAGCAGCGTGTGATCAATGACTCGATCAAGATGCTTGATGAGAACCTCGCCCAGCATAAGCGAAGCCGGCAGGCGTGGCTCAGGAGTATCTCCCACGACCTGAATACGCCGGTTGCCAGCATGAAACTGCTGCTTGATGGAATTGCTGACGGGGTATTTCCTGCAGATGAGAAGACCTTGCTGTCACTCAAGAAAGAGAATGATGCACTTTCAGCTCGAATTGCCCAGGTTGTGCTGTACAGTAATCTCCAAAGTCCCGATATGAAGGTAACAAGAGAGGAGATTGCAATTCCTTCCTTCATCCAACAAGTGTTCTCTTCATTAACCGAAGAGGAACAAGATCGTGTTTACCTTGATGCCGATGAAGCTTCACTAAAAGGAGATCAGAATCTGCTCAGCTATGCTTCCCGTGCCATGCTCTCCAATGCCTTGCAGTCGAGCGAAGATTCAGTTGGCTGGTCCATTGGGAAGAACACCATGACCTTCACCAACAAAGGGACGATCGCAGGAGACATAGATTTCTTTGAGCCCTGGAGCAAGGGGGACGCCAGCCGAGGTTCCTCCGGCAGTGGCTTGGGCTTGCCTATCACTGCCCAGATCATGCGTCTCCATCATGGGAATGCAGAGATCAGTCAGAGAGAAGGAGAGGTAGTGGTAAGCCTCAGATGGTGAGGCTCATCATCTCCTTGCCGCTCTCCAGCTCATGGATGGTAAACGTACTGTCTTCCAACAAACAATAGCTCGCTGGATACCCTCCCTTTGGAAGGGATACTGAGCCTGGGTTGATGAAAAACATTCCATCACGCTCCTCAGCTACAGGAATATGGGTATGCCCACTGATGACAATCGTTCCCAGGGTAAGAGGAGGCAACTCCTTGTGCCCATGATGGAGATAGATCAAGCGGTCACCAACTTGTTCCAAGTGCATGATTGCACTGTCTGAGAGCATGGGGAATTCCAATACCATCTGGTCAACTTCGGAATCACAGTTCCCACGTACAGAAATTAACGATTCTTTCACACTATTTTGTAGCCTGCACGCTTCTTTTGGGTTATACTCATAGGGAAAGGCATTTCTTGGGCCATGATAGAGAAGGTCCCCGAGCAGTATTAGCTTGGAGGCTTTGGTTGTTTGAAAGATATTCAGGAGTGTATGCATTGCATATGCACTTCCATGGATGTCGGAGGCAAAAAGGTATATCATACTTATATGATAATGAAATCGATTATGTACGGCAATAATGTTGACAAACGAAACGATAGTGTCTGTGTAACCTTCGCAAATTTCACACAAAAGGAATTTATGCACACAAACCACACACAAACACCATTTAGCTTCACACTTACTCAAACAACATCACTTGTTCCTCATATTAATCTATCATTTGCACAATCTATGTCCATTGTACTCACAAAGTGCATCAGCATACTGATGTTACAAATAAACTCTCACGCAAAAAAATGGAGATTTACGTCATGAAGAAAAAGTTTGTATTGACTCTGGCGCTGGTTCTCATGGTTGCAGGAACTTTGGTTGCTGCTACCCCTATCGAAGTTAGCGGTACTTTCGAATCAGGTTACGATTTCGAATTCACAGCTCCTACTTTCGCTCAGACAAGTAGTGGTAATGAAGCTGAGGTCAAAACCTTGACCAGTATTTCTACGGATATGTGGAAAGTTTCACTTGCTACCGTTGGTGTTATGTATGATGGTGATGCTGCTGTTGCTGCAACTGCTGACATTTACCTTGACAAAGCATTGGCTGAAGAAGGTGTAGACTTGGGCGACATCTCTTTGACTCTTTCTCTCGGAAATGGTGTAAGTGGTGATGCTTCTTCTGTATATGCAGATCTCAATGACTATGTAGATGACGATGGTACTGCTGTTGGTATGTCTACTACTGGTGACAACTTTGGTGTTAAAATTGGGTATGCAGATCTCGTAACTGTTTATGCTTCTGCTGATCCTACCCTTAAGGCTTTCCCGATGGTCCTTGGTGCTACTATCACACCTGTTGATGGTGTTGAGGCTGCTGTTGGCTTTACCAATGATTACAGTGGTAACAATGCAATGACCGTTTCTGCAAAGGCTGATGTTGCAGCTCTTGCAGGTTTGGATTTCGACTTTGTTGCAACTGGTGCATTGATGACTGACCTTGGTGCTTCTACTTCTGCAATTGCTGCTGATGCTGAGCTTTCTATTGAAGGCATTGGCGCTTGGGTTGCTTATTACAATGACATGGCTAATGCCAATTTCTTGACTGCAAAGGCTTCCTATAGCACTAGCGTTGAAGGCATTGATCTTTCTGCTAGCTTCAAGGCTGACATGGCTGATCTTGCTGTTTCTGGTGATGAAGAATTTACCATCGCAGCTGGCGCTGGTTACTCCATGGGTGGTGTTGATTATGCTTTGGATGCAGCATATGCAATCAAGGCAGCTACTTTCACCCTCAGCCCAAGCGTTTCTATCTCCTTCTAATCGAAAGAGCTTAAAACGTTACCTAACAAGTGGCCCATCGTTGATGGGTCACTTTTGCTTTATCTGCCCACTAGCTCAATAGAATGTAAGGAGCCTGCCATGCGATCAGAAGCATCAACCGTAGATGAGTATCTCTCGGAGCTTAGCAATGAGCAACGCTCCGTCATTGACCCACTCAGGAAGTTGATCCTAGAGAATCTTCCTGAGGGAATGCAGGAAAGTATGAACTGGGGAATGATCAGCTATGAAATACCCCTGCGTTCCTTCCCTGATACCTACAACAATCAACCACTTGGCTATGCAGCTCTTTCTGTACAGAAGCATGGATTCTCTCTTTACCTCATGCCGCTCTACATGGATGACAAGAAAATGGCTAAGCTGCAGAAGCAGAGCAAGAAGCTTATGATGGGAAAATCATGTATTCGGTTCAAAACCTTGGAACAACTACCTCTCGACCTCATTGCAGAGATTCTTCGCTCCTATACCGTAGAAACGTACATCGAAGCATACAAGAATATTAAAGGCTCTTTATAATTGACTGCATACGATAGCAGATGTATCGTATCCATATCACTAATTCACTTTGGAGTTTGGATGAAAACCAATCATCTGGAGATTGTAAGGCAACCCTGGTAACGGTGTTGCTCTTTAAAACCAGATAACAGTACAGAGCCACACATACCGGGGATTCCTACTAAAACAGCGGTAGGCTGTTTTTTATATCTTTATAAACCCGGATGGTACTCATGCAACTACAACACATTACAACTCAACTCAGTTTCCTTGGGTGGAACGAACAACTGGCACAAAACTTTGTGCCTTTCAGTACGCTTGGGTATATACCTCTACGTATCATCAAAGAAAGCAGAGGTTACTACTGGGGCAGTGATGGAATACAAACATATCTGTTGCAGCGCTCTGGCTCCTTCAATAATCTTCTAGATTTAGGAGTACAGCAAACTCCCGTAGTAGGGGATTGGTGTGCCGTGAACTCTTATGAGCCACAGAAAGGCTTAATCGAATCAGTACTTCCACGTATTTCTGAATTCCATAAACCACTTGTTCATGAGGAAGGATACGTCACAGGATTCCGTGAAGTGGTCGCAAGTAATGTGGATGCCGCCTTTATTGTGATCGACAGTCACTATGACTTCAATATTCACAAGATTGAACGATATCTGTGCATTCTCTCTGCTGATCATATTACTCCCCTGTTGGTACTCACAAAGGTTGATCTAGTTGAAGATCCTCTGAGCCTGCAAAGAATCGCCTCTGAGCGTTTTACCTCCTTGAGGGTATTCCTAGTCGATTCTCTCACTGGGAATGGCATAGAGGGTCTTCTCCTTTCTCTGAAGGCAAGGAAGACCTACATGCTCTTAGGTTCCAGCGGCGCCGGGAAATCGACATTGGTAAATCGGCTCTATGGGAAGGAAATTTCCAAAACACAATTGGTGCGTTCCAGTGATGGAAAGGGAAGGCATACCACTACCTCCAGGTCTCTCCACCAGCTTCCCTCTGGAGCTCTCCTGCTCGATACCCCAGGTATCAGGGGAGTGGGGATGAATAGCAGTGCTTCTGATATTGCTGAGAGTTTCTCTGACATTGCAGCCCTTGCTTCACACTGTCGGTTCCATGACTGTAGTCATACAGCAGAGTCAGGGTGTGCAGTAAAGAACGCACTGCAATCAGGGGAATTGAAACAGGACAGGTATGAACACTACCTTTTACTGAAGCATGAAGCGATGAGTTGGGAAGAAGTGATGGGGCAGAGAAGGAAGAAGGATAAAACGTTGGGGAAGGTGCTCTATCAATACAGAAGGAGGGAGGGAAAACATGTATAGATGTTAGACCATCCTTGATGCTTTGATTTCAAGGAAGACTTTATACAGTATACTTTCTCTTAATTCAAATCATCAGGGCAGATTTAGGAAGTTCTCACAGAAATAAATGTACAAACATGCTAAAAAGGTATAATATAAATAGCATGAAAGTACAGAGAGGTTTAGTAAGCAACCTTGATAATGCAAAGATTCTTAATATGGCAAAAGCACAGCAGGGGATCATCACGAGCACCCAAGTGACCAAGGCAGGCCTTCCAAGGCGATGCCTCTCCTCCATGGTACACAGCGGATTGCTTGTTCGAGTTGAGCGAGGTGTGTATACACTCCCGGATACTTGGGAAGATGAGTTTTATATTCTCCAATGGCGATTCTCAAGGGGAATCTTTTCCCATGAGACCGCTTTGTATCTTCATGCACTGACCGACCGGACTCCTTCACGGTATACCATGACATTTCCCTTCGGATACAATGTGGGAAATGTCCTCAAGCGAGGTCTTGTAGCTAAAGTGGCCAGCAAGGAAACATATCAGTTGGGAATCATGACGCTATCTTCTCCAAGTGGTAACTCCATCAAAGCCTATAACATCGAGCGTACTCTCTGTGATATGGTTCAAACCCGCCACAAAGCGGATATACAGGTGGTGAACCAGGCAATGAGGATATATGCCGCTTCACGGAAGAAGGATATTGCCCGCCTCATGGATTATGCCAAAAAGCTTCGGGTCAAGTCAAAAATACAGACCTACATGGAGATTCTATTATAATATTGTAATCATACTTCCTTCCGTCGAAGAAAAGAAACAAGAAGCGGCCTTTTTGGCATTTGAAAGCGTAATTAAGCGATTAAAGAATTTTATAAAAACACTTACAAAATCTGGCGCAAACCACTACCTCTAAATCTCTCCAACAGCTCTCCTGCTCGATTCCCCTTAGGTATCAGTGAAGTAGGCATCGCTGATTCAATTAGTGAGTAGACAAAAGATGTATCACTACAAGCCATGATGAATGTGAAGAACCATGAAGTTATGTGAACTCCTAGTGTTTTGATGGGTAACGCCATTGACGAATAGATGCTATGTGATGATACTGCGTATATACCCTAAGGGGGTATAGGAGTACAAATGATGCTAGTGTTACTTATTTTAGTAGGAGTATTTATTTACTTCATGGTTAGGTCTGATAAATCAGGGATTAAAACCCATGAGCCATCAGCATTGGATGTAGTTAATCGCCGATACGCAAAGGGCGAGATCGATAGGGAAACCTATTTGGAATTACGCAAAGATCTTGGTTATTAGGAGGAATGTGTATGTATAGTTCATTATTTTGGGACGCAGGAAGATTTGGTCATCATAGCTTCGGCTATGGAATGTATAATGGTGGTGGTATGTGGATCATGGGACTTTTTGTCCTTGCAGTAATTGCAGCCTTGACCCTATCCATTATTGCAATTGTCAGAACCTCAAAGAAGAGAAATGACTCAGGGGAAGCTCGCCATATTGTTGAAGAGCGATATGCAAAGGGTGAACTGACAAAGGAAGAGTATGATGTCATGAAGAAGGACCTACGATAAAGTCTTCCTATGAACTCTCTGAATCGTTGAAGTACTACTCATAAAGCCAACTGCATCGAAATTCGGTGCAGTTGGTGTTTCTTTCTGGGGATTTTTCCAAGCAAAGATGTTACGGCGTTGGTTGCTTGACTCCTCCACTAAACGTGAGGCCAGTCAAGGGACCTGCTGATGTATTGCAATTGATGGTCATCCGGCTTCCGGAAAAAGAGTAATAAATCGTAACATTGGAGTCAGAGCTAGGTCACGTCAAGCAATGTGCGCAATTTCAGATGGATAGATCACTGGATTCTTCCACTGCCGGGGTGATATCTCGCTTGGGTATCCTTCGGTTTTTTACATTGCTCTTGCTGATCCATCAACTGATTCCATTTTTTCATACGTGTCAAGAAATCTGATTTTCTGTTCAAGTGTATACCTTCTATTTCCCATGGGGGCACCTCCTGTCTCCAGATGACCACCACTCAGAAAGTGTCTACCAAACTGTGCGTAGATTAAATCTGCCAGTCTTGCACGTTCATAGTACATAGTTTTTCCCTTGTAAAAGAGAAATCAGAGAAAAGCAGTCAATCTAAAATCTCCTCACCGGTCTTGTGTAGTTGCTCTTATACTGATCGGTATCAATCGTATAGATTTTATAGTTGGATAGGTCTATTGTCTGGTATTTTCCATCATCATTCACACCAGAAAACCAATAACGCTTTCCAGATGTAAATTCACCTGCATCATGTAAATAAAGGTTATCCAATCCCATTACCAGCTCAGTGAAGGATGGGAGATACCAATCATCAATTGGATTTTCAGCTTCACCTGCAGAGTAACCCTCGCAAGATGATTCTGCACCACTATCACTATCCTCATATTCAAGAAGGGGATCTCCACTTTCTTGGTTCCAAGTTTCATGAGCTACTTCCAAATATCGCCAAGGTTCGACTGATGGTTGCTCTTCTCCTGCAGAAAACTTTCCATCATCACTGATATCAGCACCACTCAGTGCCCAGTCTCTTGTATCTCTTGTTCCCTTGTCAAAGGCGATATATCCGCCTCCCGGCCCTTCAGAGCCAATAAGGTATCGGTTTTCTTGGATGGAATTAATTGGGATGTAGCTATCATCCATATGCTGGAGAATGTCCCAGTAGGGACCGGTCTCAGCATAAGCTTCTTCTGGTTGTAGTGTTTCTACATAGCCTTCTTCTTCATCAAACACATAGGCATGCAGAGCATATGCTTGATACCCTTTAGTTTCATCGAATTCCGCAAAGACTTTCCATGATCCATAGTCTAAGAAGTTGTTTGAGCGAATTGAATCTGCATACGGAGTATTTCTTGTATACGTATCAGAAGGGGAAAGATCATATGTGAGAACCATGATTCCTTCATATGGTTGGTCTACTCCCTTCAGAGGTTCCCTGATGGATACATTGAAATTCATAGGAGCCTCATCTGTAGAAGACACTACAGCAAGATTCGACATCTGTATGGATAGATTAAGGTCTCCCTCATCAGCATCCCAGGTTATAATAACGATTTTCTTATTGCTTCGCAGGGTGGTATCTTCAAAATCTTTAACAGCTACTATATAGGAACCCAGTTCAGAAGTTTCTGAATCTGCTGTTACTGAAGAGATAAGCGTTCCCTCATGGGTAAAGGAAATAACATGTTCTCCATCTGGTGCTAGTATCTCAAAATCAATAAAACCAGTATCATAATTATCTTCCAATAGGAAATCAGAATCAGACACCTCTTGCCCATCTAGATAAACAGAGACTTCATCATTATTTACTGAACTATAGTAATCAAAAATCTTTCCCGTAATTACTCGATACCCTTCTTCAGGGACTAGTGAGCTGTCATCACCACTAGAGCTGTCATCACCACTAGAGCTGCCATCACCACTAGAGCTGCCATCACCACTAGAGCTGTCATCACCACTAGAGCTGTCATCACCACTATCCTCTGTCTGATCTCCCCCTGTAGGATTAAGATCAGCTTCAAGGCATCCGCTTAGGATAAGAGTTATAGACAAAAGCAGAACAAAAACAACAGATAAGAATGAGATGTTTCTTCTCAATTTCACAACATACCCCCAGTGATTGGTGATGGCATTTGAAAGTACTGAATGCGTTTCCGAAAGAAGCTCGGAGAATTAGTTCTTCAGAGTATGACAAAAAAAACAACACTCTCAACATAGACCGAACGGTATTCGATACCCTTGTTCTTATATACTTACCCCATGTGGAGTTTGCAGTCAACTAATTGGTACCAAGAAGTGTGGCCGAGCAGAGGTCACTTTGATATATAGCGGGTGCGAATCCCGTCCGGAAAGGCCTAACCAGCCACCGGTGGTACTCAGCCTTGGAGGGAATTGGGCAACCGTTTTCTTTAAGCGTATTATCGGTGCCAAGAATTGTCACAAAATTCACACAGTTTGAGAGATGGATCTTACTCGACCTAATCTTTGGTGTGTAGCAAATATCCGAATGGCTATTGTGATCTTTCTATGGTATCTTCTCCCCGTTCAGGAACGACTTACCGTCAAGAGGTCCATCACCACTGCAGGAGAAACTAAGCCGGTTGTTATCATTAAGGGAGAAGGTGATCTGAATGGTTAAATCATCTTGTGTATCTGTTATGCTGCTGTCTGTGAGATCTTGGCTGTATTTGTTATATGTCCCTACTAGAACCCCTTCGGAGTAAGAGCCCCCATTGCCCGTACAGGAAAAGGATAGTGTTCCTTGATGCCAGTCAATATCAGCTGATCCGGTGTTTCCAGTTGCGTCTGATTCATCAGGAAATATTCCAACCGCAATGTTGGTCATTCCCCCTTGGTCTGCAAAATCCCAACCTCCCTTAATGGCAAGCAGTGATGTAGGAGCAGCATTTGTGGGAGTATTGCTGGAAGGATCACAGCCAAATAAGAAAAGCAGAACGATAAGACCAATGGATAGAACAATGCTTTTGTACATAGAAAGCTCCAGAAACATACCTTCTAGGGAGGTCGTACGACTAAACACCAGTACTGCAGGAAATCAGGGGACTTAAACCGATGGCTGTAGAATGCCTCCAGTGAAAGTCTTCCCATCCAGTGGGCCATCACCACTACAAGAGAAGCTCAGTCTATTATTTGTATCTAAGGTGAACGTAATTTGAATGGAGAGGTCTAGACCTGAGGTGTCAAGATTTGCTTCAGAACTATCGTCACAGTTATAGCTATAGGTTCCTGTGAGTATACTATCATTGTATGCCCCGTCCCCATAACACCAGTAGGAGTAGGTTCCATCAGTCCAGCCAATATCTGCCATACCTGTTGTCGCATCATCAGGCGCGACAAATATAGATATTTCAGTATATCCAGCTTGGTCTGGGAAGAGCCAGGTTCCTCCAAGTGATTGAAATAACAAGGGAGTAGTGCTTGAATCATCACACCCTGCAAGAAAGATAACCACCAAAAGAACAATACCAACTGCTATTCGTCTGATCATAGAAAACTCCAGGAACAAACCTTCTAAAGAGGTCTCATGACGTAACGACATGTATCCAACCTCTAGGAATGCATTTGAAAGGTATTTTTTTTGTCTGTTTCTGGTTTCCTTTCCCCGTAGGGTTTGCTGGCTAATAATATCGACTACTCTTAAGCTTGCGACATATCGCTATATTTGTAGTATAGCGTATCCCTGCAAAGCTACAAGATATGAGCCCCCTCTTGGGGACTCAGTAGTATTACATCCTGATCTCTTTCCGCTGGAATAGTACGTAAGCCAGTACAAACAACAGGATGATTGTTGCCAGGAAAGCAGTGAAGTGTGGCCATATCAGCAACATGCTCTGACTGAGTTCACTGACGGTTCCCAGCCAGCTGACCGGTAGAAACCCCTCCACTCAACGGAGAAAACCCTACCAGTAGGAACCGAGCGATGATAAACCTTGGATATGCATGCATAGCATGAGTCACGGCTTCTTCATACATACTGAGACTTGAAGGACAAGATCTGCGTTCCAGACATTCAGTTAAACCCTGATACTTTCCAATTTCCCTGTCAGTAGCTCTTACTGGCAGGGATTGCATAATTCAGTGGCAGGCTTTGTTCAGGTCAAGTGGTAGGGGTGCACCGTTGAACTCACTGACCAAAGGGTAGGGCATGATTCATGGTGGTTCCTGTGAGTAATCTTCATTGAAACAATGAAGTCCAATTGCCTTCAAAATGATTTGTAGATTTTGGATTGATTTGAGTAGTTAGAGGTTTCTTCAGAGTCTTGAAACAGGAAGTTTAAAAAATCTTCAAGTATCCTTTAAAGATTCTTGAAGATTTTTCATAAGGAATCGATATCTATCGATTTTCTATCTCAAAATTAATTAGATATCTGGGTTCGGTTGTAGTCCAGTATAACTTTTCCCTTCTAGTCCTCCATCGGAGGATCCTGCTAAGACAAGGGATAGACCATTGGATTCGCTATATGTAACTTGGATGGTTATATCATGTTGGGTTGCAACTTCATTTTCATATGTTTCATAAGTACCTGTTATTTCAGTATTTGTATATGATTCAACCATTATTGAATAATGAAAATAGTCTTCGTCAATATCCCAAGAAATATCCATAAAATCGAGCGTATTAGTTTCATCGTCTATACCAAAATAGACATAAGGTTTCTGTACAGTCTCAAGTCCCCATTCATCATAGTAGTCAATAATCTCATCAATGGTATTCAGAGAGTCGGAATTATTTCCAATCTCCCCATCACACCCAACAAATACCAATAGCCCAATTACCAATAGCACGAGAATACTAAGCTTCTTCATCTAGGTCTCCTTCAGACAGAATCTACTATCATTATAAAATAGGATGGGTATGACGCAAGATGATGACCATAGGAATAGAAAGAAAAACCCTTGGAATATTTCCAAAGGCTTTTCAGTTTGTTTTATGAATTAATGCTTACTTAAACCTATTCAACCTCAATGCATTCAACACTACACAGACACTGGACATCGACATTGCAAATGCTGCAAACATCGGACTGAGTCCAGGGCCTCCGAAGATGGTAAGAACACCTGCTGCAAGAGGAATGCCCAGGGTGTTGTAGAAGAACGCCCAGAACAGGTTCTGGTGGATATTTCTCATCGTTGCCCTTGAGAGCTGGAACGACTTAGTGACATCCTTCAGGTTATTGCGTACCAGAACCACATCAGCAGTCTCCCTGGCAACATCGGTTGCACTACCAACAGCGATACCGACATCAGCCTTGGCGAGGGCAGGGGCATCGTTGATGCCATCCCCGACCATGGCTACCTTGCCTTTGCTTGCAAGCTCAGTTATGGCTTCTTCCTTGTGTTGGGGTAGCTGTTCAGCCTTATAGGAGTCCACACCAGCAAGCTTTGCAATTGCTCTTGCCGTGCGCTCATTGTCCCCGGTCAACATAATAGTCTTAAGACCTGCTTCACGTAAGGTTTTTACTGCCTCTGTAGTCTCTGGTCTCAGAGTATCGGCGACAGCAATGATGCCTATGAACGTGGTATCCTTTGCCACCAATAGGGGAGTCTTGCCTTGGTCACTCAACTGGGCAAGTTGTGCCTCTGTCTTGTCCGTAATGGAAATCTTGTTTTCCTTCATAAGGGACACATTTCCGATACGGACCACTGCTCCGTCGATGGTTCCCTGTATTCCACTGCCAACCAAGGCCTTGAAGTCCTGGGTTTCCAGAAGGGGCGTCTTTCTCTCTTTTGCGGCTTCTACCACTGCATGAGAGAGAGGGTGTTCACTGCTGCTCTCCACACTGGCAGCCAGTTGCATCAGAAGATCAGGATTATCTCCCATTACATCTGTTACCTTGGGTTTACCCTCGGTCAACGTACCAGTCTTGTCGAAGATCACTGTCTGCACATCCTTAAGCTGTTCAATGGCTGCAGCATGTCGGAACAGTATTCCCAGTTTTGCACCCTTTCCAGTAGAGACCATGATAGCGATAGGGGTTGCAAGACCCAGACTACAAGGACAGGCAATGACCAACACACTCACCGCCCGCATGATGGCAATGTCAAATGGTGTGCCAGCGAGCATCCATGCGAGGAAAGTCAGTACAGAGATACCCATGACGATCGGGACGAATATACCAGAAATCTTGTCAGCAACACGAGCGATCGGGGCCTTTGAACCCTGGGCGTCCTGTACCAAGGTAATGATGGCAGCGAGTGCTGTATCAGCGCCAACCTTTGTTGCTCGGTACTGGAGCGTGCCTGTTGTATTCAGTGTAGCTGCATACACCTCACTTCCCAGGACCTTTTCCACGGGAAGGCTTTCACCAGTCAGGAGAGATTCATCGATGGATGAACTGCCGGAGAGAACTATACCATCAACCGGGAGTTTCTCTCCTGGCTTGACCATTACAATATCGTCAATCTGCACTTCATCAGCACTGATAACAACCTGTTTTCCATCTCTCAAGACCGTTGCAGTGGAAGGAGCAAGCTCCATCAGTTTCCTGATGGCTTCTCCCGTCTTTCCTTTGCTGCGATGCTCAAGATAACGACCAAGCATCACCAGGGTGATGATCACACCAACACCCTCAAAGTAGAGATGATTATGGGCAGCCATATGGTTCCCCATAAATATCTCAGAGACCCCCCAAAGGCTGTAGAGGAAGCTCGCAGAGGTCCCCAGCGCTACCAGGCTATCCATATTGGGTTCTCTTTTCACCAGCGTTGAGAAACCCTTGGTGAAGAACGCTGAGCCAGCTACCATGGTGCCAAGTGCCAGAACCATCTGGAGCAGAGCATTGGTAAGAGGGGATAAGGGGAGTGTGAGACCGAGCATCGGGCCCATGGCAATTACCATCAGGACAACACTCAGCACAGCAGAGACGGTGAGGCGCTTTCCCAGAGCCTTCAGCTCTTTCTGCTTCTCTGCATCCTTCTCTTTTGCATCGAGTTTATCGACTACCGAATAGCCGATTCTGGAGACCGCCTTCTTGATCCCTTCGAGTCCGAGTGAATCTTCATCGAAGGAGATGGTAGCAGTCTCGGTGGCAAGATTTACCTGGGCCTTTTCCACTCCGTCAAGCTTGTTGAGCGTACGCTCTACAGCAGAGGAGCAGGAAGCACAGGTCATCCCACCGATTCCTACCTGTATCTCTTTCTTCATGACTCTACCACCTCGAAACCTATTTCACCGATCAAGCTCTTGGCGTCGGTAATGGTCTCCTCACTCTTGTGTTTGATCACAACCTTGCCACTCTTTGCATCGGCCTTGGCCGATTTTATATCTTCTATCTGCTCTAATGCGTTCACCATTCTGGTTTCACATCCATTGCAGTGCATTCCCTTGGTTAGAATGATTGTTTTCATGAATCTATACTCCTATCATCCCCTCTGGAGGGGGATTTTTTCTTATTACCACTAGACAGACCACGGTTTTTCCGCTACTATCCCTCTTGTACTTACACGGGCGGTTAACTCAGCGGGAGAGTGCCACGTTGACATCGTGGAAGTCGCCAGTTCAATCCTGGCATCGCCCATAGGCAAGCAGTCGAATCGATTGCTTGCTTTTTTATTGTCTGCGAAACTTTGCGATCACATCCATCAACTCAGCCACTTTCTGTTTCTGTTCATCCTCGTCGTTGCTTCTCATAGCATCAGCAACACAGGTGTTCAAGTGATTTTCCATCACCATGTCTTCAACTTTCTTCAATGCTGAGATCACCGCCGAAAGCTGTAGCAGAATATCAACACAGTACCGATCTTCCTGTACCATGTTCCGAATCCCTTTCACCTGTCCTTCGATCCTCGCAAGCCGAGGATCAAGTTTTGTCTTGATTTCCTGTATCATATCTTACTTATATACCCCCGTAGGGTATAATGTCAAGTAGGGAACAAGGGAAGAAATGCGTTCATAAAAGCCATCAGGTGCGTTTTGATGCTGTTCTCTTATTGCATACCCCCATGGTGTATAATGAAATGAGGTGTAACTACCTGTGCTGTGTAATTGCCAATTAGCTGTTCATGAGTTTTTTACGTTTTCTTTCACCTGTGCTTCAGTTACAATAGATTTCAGTTCTGTGAGAAAAGGAAATTATTGCTATGAAACGTATGCTTGCCATGGCCCTGCTTGGTCTCTTGTTGCTCTCTGGTTGTAAGACAATACCTAGTGAACCAATGAACTCCTATGAAAAGATTGTGAGAAGTGCCTATGACCGACAGGGAGATCCTGTCGTAGTGAATGCTGATTACCTGCTTGTCTACTATGCAGCCGATTGGTGTCCGTATTGTGTGGAGTATGCAGAAGAGCTGAAAGAGCAATACTCCCTGTATAAACGGATGTATGGTAACAAACTGGAAATCATCTTTGCCGGCCATATCAATGACCAGTCAAATGAGAACTTGCTTGCCTTCCTGGACCAAGGTTCCTATTCATTTCCTTACATTCCATACTCACTGAGAGAATCGAGTGGGGTGATGGAACTACTTGGGGAACATCGGTTCTACATTCCAGGGTTTCTGCTCCTTGACCGTGAGGGAATTATTCTCTCTTCTTCAAATGGTGCAACCAAGGATGAGTACCTTAGAGATCGTCCCCTGTATGACCTGCAGACCTTGCTGAGCATCGACTGCGCTGTTTGCACACAGTAGTTACTCGTTATGTAAGGAGAAACGTATCGGGTAGAGGAGAGTGACAGGAACAGGAGATGTCTCACGAATTGCTGGCGTTGTCTGGAAATTGGAGAATGCGGCGATGGCTGCTTCAGCAAACCCATAACCAGGGTCTTCCTCTACAATGATTCTATCAACAAACCCTTTTTCATCAATGAACAACCGCAAGAGTACCGTTCCTTCCTTTCCCTGCCGTCTTGCTAGCGTAGGGTACACAATGCTCGATGCAAGCAGGGAAAGGTCGAATTGAGGGCGGGTTGTTACCATGTCAATCGTGTAATAATATCCATCCTCTCCTGGGTTCTCCTGTTCCGCTTCATCAAGGGTATTATTCGGCGGATTGTTTTCCTTTGGTATTTGATCTGCTTCTTCTTTTATCCCTGTTTCATCCTCATAATGAACAGGTTGTGTAGGGGCTGCAGCGGAAATTGGCTCCTCGGCAAGTGCGTCTGATTCTTCCTCTTTCAGTGGCTCTTCAGGCTTATGAGGAGGGGGCAATAATCGATCCATCGAGAGCATGGCTATTGGAGTCATTTCTTTCTCTGTTTCGACTACTTCTCCTTCATCTCTTTTCAACGGGATAAACAGGATCAGTATTGAGAGAAATACCAAGACAACAATAAGGAATACTCTTTGCCTCGGTGTCATGGCTGGTCCTCCACAAGACAATACAGCGTACCAACACCACGTTCTTTCAGGAACGTGATGATCGGATGGATGATTTCATAAGGAGTGTTTCTGTCTGCAAGTAATGCATATTCAATTTTGTTTGGGATAGATTCAAGGGTAGTGGGAGTGCCATCCAGGAAGAGTTCTCCAGTATGAGAAACAACAATTGTTGCAATGTTTGTATCTTCCAGAATCTCTGCGTTTGTGGAGGCTGCTTCCAGTGGGACGGGTGTCTGTTGTGTGCTGATGGCAAGGATGAGAAAGAACAAGAGCAAGAGGAAAGCAATGTCAGTAATTGTGGAATTGGGACCATGTTGGTACTTTTTATTCATCGGAAAGCTCCAGGGAGAAGGATGCCGTGCTCTGCTGCTCAATAATGGAAAGGAGGGAAACTACATGCTGCCAGGAAGTGTTTCTTTCTACTATGATGGAAACATGTTTTGCTGATGCGATGAGCTTAGCAATAGATTGTAACTCTAGCGTTTCATTACCTAGAAGTATCGATCCATCCTTCAGAATGGTGAGAGTGATGAGTGCTGTTCCAGGAGTTTCGGATGTTACTGAACTCTCAAGTGAGATGGGTATACTCCCCGAAGAAGCGATACCTGAGAGAAGCAGGAAGAAGATGATCAGGAGAAAGGCTATATCACTTGGTTGCCCTAGGTTTCTTCGGTTTCGCATAACATGGTACTTACAGTCTCAAGTAGGAAACTGCTGATTGTGGCCAAAATGGAGATACTCAAGCCAAATGCCGTAGTATAGAGAGCCTCATACAGCCCTGAAGCAATGATTTGAAGCTGTACTGAAGAGGCCTCAGCTACCGATCTGAATGCATTGATCATGCCGGTTACGGTTCCTAGGAACCCGATCACCGGGGCGATCATGGCAATAAGATCCAGAATAGAGAGTACGGGTTCTATCTCTCGCTTATGCATTCGGGAGTGGTTTTTCCAGATCAGGAACAGGGTAATTCCTCGCTCTATACTGAGTACCATGGTTATGACCAATAGGGCATAGAGCGGCCACATGACCGCTCCCCCCTTTTTCATGATCAGTATCAGGTTGGTTATTTCCATAGGTTAAAACCGTACGGTTCCTCCAATTCTGATCTTTGTTCCTGGCATGGGATAACCACTGGTAAGTTCGTACTCTGTGTTCAGTAGGTTGTCCACAGCAACATATGCCTTCAGAGCATCGGTTACTTGCATGCTTGCACTCAGATTGACCAGGAAAGCCTGCTCGAGTGAACTGGTGCTTCCCAGGTATTCTGTACTTACGCTGCCTTCAAATAGGTTCCGGGAGAAGAACAAAGCAGTTTTGACTGTATGCTTACGGACGTTGGAAACCTCCACATTATCAGCAAATGTGTTTCCACCAGCGAGATCATAGCTCTTGTTGAAGAGATAACTCGTTTGCAAAGTGAGATCCTCTGCAAGTTCAAGCTCTATCGATTGCTCGGTCCCAAGGTAGAAGCTGTGAGCAATGTTTTGTGGAGTCCAGAATGCATCATAGGCGATGTCATTATAGATATTTCTACCAAACAATGTTCCCTCGTAGGTGATTGTCCCATTGGTTGTGGAAATACCAATTTCCCCATTCAGTCCTTTCTCTGTCTTTAGATTGGGATTTCCCATAAAAGGCCAGTAGAGTTGCGAGAAGGTAGGCACATTCTCAGCATAACTGATGGTGGCGCTCAGTTCTGTGTTCTTTGCAATAGAGAAAATAGCGCCCAAGGATGCATTGGGTGAGAATGTTCTTAGGTCACTGAGATAGGCGATATTCACACTGGGATGGATTGAGATACTACCATCCTTAAAGTAGAGGCTTCCATGAGCAGCTGTCGAAATGGTCTGTCGGCTGTTTTCACCGACATCAGTACTGTCAACATAATCAATGTTGTAGAGTAAGTCGGAGGTTAACGTATACGATTGACCGAGTTTCCAGGAGCCCTCAACCTGTGCTGATGCTGTGTGTTTGTTGTGCGTACTGTCCTGATAGTCGTCGTCATGATAGAACGTCTGTCCATAGCCGTAATGCAGACGAGCAGCGATGGTCTCGAGCAACTCACTTACATTTGTAATCTCCAAGGTATTGGTGGTGGAAGCAAACAGATCCTTTTGATAGTCATCCTTAGTGAGGCCGAAGGAGAGTCCCCCTGGAACGCCAAGGTTCTTATAGTTGACCAAGTTCTGGGTAGTGAACTGTAGGTTTTCTGAAATGTTTGTATCGAAGTTTACTGCTCCATGCCACTCAAATACTTCTGCATTCTCCCTGAGCTTACGAGTAGCGCTACCATCCTGATAGGTGTAGCTATTCTGGGCCGCAAGTCCCCCTACGGTTGCAACAAGACCATTGTTCGTATAGGTAAGGTTGAGTTTCTGACTATCTACCAAAGACAGCCAATTGCGTGAGCTGCTTGTACCGTAGGCCAGGGGAAGAAAGGACCCGTTTTCAAAGGAGAGTGAGAATGGTGTTTCACTTTGCTGTCCTCTCTTCGTTATGATGTTGACCATTCCCCCTATTGCATTGGTCCTGCCTAGGTTGCCAGGTCCGCTTTTGACAATTTCGATCCGTTCAATGATGTCAATGGGAATGATGGATAGGTCCACTGTCCCGTCATGGGCAGAGGAGAGAAGCACTCCATCAAGATAGATGAGGTTTTTGGAAGAAGTTGCCCCACGGATAACAACGGTTTGAAGCGAACCTAGACTTCCAACAGAGTTGAAGGAAGTTCCTATAGCCTTACCTACCAATTCAGCAGTTGTCTGTGCGTTGTAAACCGAAATTTGTTCTTTTGTGATAACCGAAACAGATGAAGCCGTGTTGGTTTCAGCTTCGGAAAGTGGTGTTTCAGCAATGACGAGTTCATATGCTGTTCCAAGGTCAATGGCATCCTGTGTAGCAAAGAGCATAGAGAAGGTGAGCAACAGGACCAGAGAGAAGATTCCGCGCTTCTGCATGAAGAGCCTCCAGAGAGTGTTGTCTGGTTATTCTGCGTGGAAATAGTATATGCACGGGAGCAAGCGATACCCAGAAGGTAGAAACTTACTGTTTGCTGTTTCTTTCTCCACGAAGAATTGTTTTCTGGAAACGTCTCCTGGCTTACGACTCTTCTTACTGACAGGCCTTCTCGTCCAAATGGGACAATGGCATCGTCTGCGTTCATCATCGATTACAGTGGCGGGACCGCCGGGGAATCACACCCCGTTCCGTTTTTCCAGATCCAGCATGTGCATGGTAAGCGTTGAATTGCTGTTGGTCAAGGCTATGTTTGGGAACCAATGTCTGCTTCTTGCTTTTTACTGTGACCCCTTCATATACTGAATATAACACCACAGAAGGAGTAGCCTATGTCAGGAAGATTCATTATTACCAAGACCCCAAAGGGTTTCTATCGGTTCAGCCTTCAGGCTGCAAACTATCAGACGGTCCTTACCAGCAAGAACTACTCAAGTCTTGCGACTTGCAGGGAAGGTGTGGAGACAATCAAGAAGAATGCCCTCTCCCCAATAGAGGACCAGACGTTGCAAAAACCAGGTCCTTCGTTAAAATACCCAAAGTATGAGGTGTATTTTGACAGCGCTGGGAAATATCGATACCGGCTCTTGGCTTCAAACGGCTTGAATGTTGCTATGGCTGAGGACGGGTATTCCACCAAGGCAGGCTGCATGAACGGAATTGAATCAATCAGCAGGGCAGCCGTTGATGCCCAGGTGGATGAAAGCGCTCTGCAGAACTGATATTACTGTAATTGCCAAATCTTGAGGTCGTCTCCTTTATACATGACGTCCTGTTGCTTATTGTGCTGAGGCGTTGCATCTTCCTGTTGTTTTTATCATAATGCCTAGCTGTATATGAAATACCGAATACCGTTCCTCTTAATAGTTCTCATAGGGATCTCTTTATTGTTTGTATCCTGCGACAAACCTGCGCTTGAACCAGAGTCGCAGAGCTTTCTCATGCTTGGGACGGTCTGCAAGATTACCATCTACGACCACCCCAGCGATGAAGCGTTCTCTGCTGCCTTTGATCGGATCAGAGAGATAGAGAACCATATGAGTCTCCATACAGACTCCAGTGAGATTGCCTTGGTCAATGCCAATGCAGGTAAGGAAGCCGTACAGGTTTCTCCTGATACCTTTGCAGTAATCGAGAAAGCACTGGAGATAGCCCGCCTGAGTGGGGGAGCATTCGATCCAACCATTGCACCATTGGTTCAAGCCTGGGACATTGGTGGGGAGAATGCAAGAAGACCTCCTGATGAAGAGATTGCAACCTTGCTTCCCTTGGTTGACTACACCAAGGTGGAGCTCAATACAGAGACCCATGAAGTCTACCTCCCCGAAGCAGGAATGGCCCTCGACCTCGGTGGGATTGCCAAAGGATATGCAGCTGATGAGGTGAAGCAAATATTGCTTGATCATGGAGTCAATAAAGCCATT
Source organism: uncultured Sphaerochaeta sp. (assembly GCF_963677075.1). Taxonomy (NCBI): domain Bacteria; kingdom Pseudomonadati; phylum Spirochaetota; class Spirochaetia; order Spirochaetales; family Sphaerochaetaceae; genus Sphaerochaeta; species uncultured Sphaerochaeta sp. Next base: position 1,710,019 of record NZ_OY781873.1, read on the forward strand.
GTGAATCTTGGGGGAAATGTCCTGACGTTGGGAAGAAAACCCGATGGATCCCTGTGGAGAATTGGGATCCAGGACCCAGATGATGGCCGGGGTGCCTATGTGATGATCGTGGAGTTGGATGATACCTCCTTGGTGACCAGCGGACCGTATGAACGATTCTTGGAGTTCGAAGGGGAAACGTATCATCATATTCTGGACACCAGAACTGGTTTTCCTGTGAAGAGTGATTTCACCAGCGTAAGTATCATCACCCAAAGTTCTTTCCTCGCAGATGCACTTTCCACCAGTGTCTATGCCTTGGGATATGAGAAAGGCATGGACCTGATCAACAGCCTTGATGGCGTGCAAGCAGTATTCCTTACTGATGAGAAGGAAGTGGTACTCAGTGAAAAAGCATCTGATGGTGAACTTGGATATTCCCTCACCGATGAAACGTATCGCATAAAAGAGTAGGGTCCAACCCTTGTGAAACCAGCTAGGCTGTCCATACAATGTCCATATGATTTGTTCAGCAATCCCTTCATCTAAAACCTTCCAGAGAAACAAACCAGCAAGGGGGTTTCGTCATGGATGTAAGGATGAAACAATCACAAACTTGATGTATTTAGGATTAATTGGTCATATCAGTAATGAGTACTTGAATATTTGCTGATATTAGTAGTTTAATAAAGAAAATTGAAGTATATAAGTAATTAACATATTGGAGGATGATATGACCGGTACACATCAGGAAATATCGTACATTGTTCGTGAGCCCCGTCAGAAGAACACCCGCCTGGCTGAGGAACTCTTTTCAATGAAACAAGCCCAGTGCTCCCGCCGATTCCATCGGCAGATTCCAGGATACAGGATGAGTCCACTGCAGGGGCTGCCCAATCTGGCAGCAATGTTCGGTGTAGGCGGCATCTGGACCAAGGATGAGTCAAGTCGTTTGCAGTTGAACAGTTTCAAGGTCTTGGGGGGATCCTTTGCTCTCTACCGATATCTCCAGAAATTGCTCGGTCTCTCAGGGTCTGATACTTCTTTTGAGTATCTTGCCAGCCAGGAAGTCAAGGACAAGGTGGGTAACCTTACCTTTGCCAGTGCCACCGACGGTAATCACGGACGTGGTATTGCTTGGGCGGCAAAACGTCTGGGATTCAAGTGTGTGATCTATGTTCACTCCGAAACCAGTATTCGTCGTATTGACGCGATCAAGAGCAATGGTGCCAAGGTCGTAATCGTAGATGGAAACTATGATGACGCTGTACGTCAGGTTGCAATCGATGCAGAGGCGAACGGTTGGACCATCATCAGCGACACAAGCTGGGACAACTATACTGAAATCCCCACCTGGATCATGCAAGGTTATCTTACCTTGCTTGCAGAAACCCAGGAGCAGTTCACCGGTGTGGGTATTGTGAAACCAACCCATCTTTTCATCCAGGCAGGTGTTGGTGCCTTGGCTGCCTCTGTAATCGGGTTCTATCATGCTCTCTTTGGCCAGGATGCACCAAAATGCATCGTGGTTGAGCCGGATAAAGCTCCATGTATCTATGAAAGTGCGCTAGCAGGAGACGGGAAACCTCACTCTGTCGGTGGCGCGCTCGATACCATCATGGCAGGACTTGCTTGTGGAGACCCGAGTCCCATCGCATGGGAGATACTCAACGAGGATGCTGATGCCTTCATCAAGGTCCCTGACTACGTGGCCGCAAAGGGTATGAGAATGTATGCAACGCCGCTTAATGGCGACCCACTCATCATCAGTGGAGAGAGTGGGGCTGTGACGCTCGGTGCCTTTGCCTCCATTATGCAGTATCCGGGGCTCAAGGATTTGAAGGAAGGTCTTGGGTTGGACGAGGAGAGTCAGGTGCTTTTCATCAATACAGAGGGAAATACCGATCCAATCCACTTCCGACAGATCATCTGGGAAGGTGCCAATCCGGTTCCCAAGGAGTACTGGCATAATCTGTAGAAGCAACAATACTTGATTTCTTAGAAGAGGAGCCGTCGCAAGCTGCGACGGCTTCATTAATTAAGAGTGAATTTGTGTTATTTCATCAGTCCTCTTCATAGAGCAGGTCGAATGATTCATTCTTCGGCGGGAATGCCTTGCTGAAAATAAGGAAGGCCACCAGGCTCACCAGCAGTCCGGGAATGATGTTGTTCAGTCCTGGGATGGAGGGGATGATGCCTTTATCCATCAGGAAAAATACAATACTTCCACTGAGTATCGATGCAGTGGAACCTGCACTTGAGGACTTTTCCCAGAAGTGACCCATAACATAGGGCACGAAGGTACCTGCTGCTCTCAGGGTGAAAGAGAAGGCCAGGAGGGTGAGGATATTGTCAGCTACCAGAGCGGTAATCAGGCTGAACAGAGCAATAACAACCATGGTGATCTTGGTCACCCTCATTACCTGCGCGCTTGAGGCTCCCTTGTGGATGAATACCTTGTACAGATCGTTGCCGAAGATGGAACCTGCACCGAGCAAGTCACTGTCTGCCGAGCTCATTGTTGCACTGATGATACCGGCAAAGAGAATGCCGGTTACCACTGCTGGCATGGTGGCTACCGCCAGAGCAGGAAGTGCATAGCGGCTGTTGTTTGAAAGTGCATCGACCACATTCCCGTCAAGCATATTCTGGTTGAACAAACTGAGCATGGTAAGACCAAGAATTACTGGGATGAATGCAAAGAGAAAATTGACGATTGCTGCAATGATTGAGCCTTGTACAGCGGCTTTTCCGTCACGAGCAGCATAGTAGCGGGAGACCGCTTCCTGACCAACGGAGAAGGTGGCTACGTACATGATGACAAAGCCAATGATCTGGCCCCAGCCTCCAATACCTCCGGTGAGGCTGAAGTGCTCAGCCGGAACCGTTTGTTTGACGGTTGCCCAGCCGCCAGCCAGTTTGAGCGCAAAGGGAACGGCGATTACCATACCGATAACAATGAGGAATACCTGAATGAAGTCTGTGAGGGTGACAGACCAGAGACCACCCATGACTGCATAGACAGTAATAACAATGGTTACAATGATCAGGCTGGTTGTGTAGTCAATCCCAAGCATGACCTCAAGAATTGAAGCAGAAGCCTTGAACTGCCCAGCGGTCAATCCTACCAGTGCCATCATCATGACAATTGCACTAAACGCTCCACTAAACTTGTCATAACGTCTTCTGAAATACTCAGGAACCGTTTTTACCGAGGTGGAACGGAACTTCGGAGCAAGGGGGATAAGGATCATGAAAGCGAATCCCATGGCAATGATATACCAAGCAGCGCTCATGCCCCAATTCCCATATGCGTTGGCGACAACACCGAGAGAGGACCCTCCACCGATTTCCGTAGCTGCCAAGGTTCCGGCCATCAAGAGAGGACCAAGCCTTCTTCCAGCGACCATGAAGTCAGCATTTGAACTAATCCGCTTTGAGGAGTAGTACCCGATTCCCAACATCATAAGCATGTACAAAACAACGATGAGCGTGATGGTGATATTCATTCCCCATCCTCCTTCTCCAAAGATGTCAAAGATAAAAATATGATGTTACATGTAATGATAGATGTCAAGAAAATTATGTTTATGTATAAAAAAATATGTAAAATTACTGTAAAACATAAAATAGTAATATTATATAGCTCATATAGTAGACAATATGATAAAAAAATTCCCATCCTGTCAGAAATAGGATGGGAAAATACAGCCAAAAGTGATAATAAATGTACAAACTATGGTCAAACCAAGTTCTTGTACCATACATTCATACTCTCGATATTTCCTGCTATATTGGTATTGTTGTGTAATCTGCCCCCATAGGTGTAGCCAGCCTTTGCGAAGGTGATGTTCATCCCAGGCGAGATAGCCCTTGCAATGGTGTAGGCTGTGAGAATTCCTCTCTTCCTAAGCTCATCTTCCAGGAAAGCAAGTAAGTGAAGGGCATACCCGTTACCTCGTTTCTCAGGAAGGGTTGCAAAATCAGTCATTTCAGAGAATCGTTTATCTTCCTTGAAGCTGCACTCTCCTGAGGCAAGCGCAACAAGATTGCCATCCTCCTCAATTCCAGCGTAGATGGTACTTTCGTCCATGGTTTTCCTGATGAACGATGGGTCATTAATTGGAAAAGGGTAGGAGTCAAAGACCTTGCCATAGATTGTAGCCATTGACGCAGCATCCTCTTTGGAGCATAGACGTACAGAGTATTTCTGGCTTGGTTTCCTTCGCTTAACAGAAAGAGCCAATGCAAGCACGCTTTCATATTCAGAACAGAGCTTCTCTTCCTGGCGTTTTTTGTCAAGGAACTTTCCAAGGAAAAGCCCCTCTTCCTCGCCGTGGAACAACTTTTCTGCTGTTGCCTCAATCAGGAATCCAGCCTCCAGGAATGGCGCAGAGATGGAGCGGGGAATCTTGGTGAAGATTTTCCCGTAACCGTTCTCTTCTGCCAATTTCACCAATTTGGGAATCAGGAGCGAAACATCCGCAGAGCCGGGATCCATCAAGTAGATCCGGTCATTGCTTTTACCATGTTGGACAAGCGCCCCATCCAAATGCAACAAGGTGTCGTTTGTATCACCCATTCCTAGCGCTCCTCTTCACCGTTGGCTTCAGCATATGCCTCGCTTACCGATACATGCCCCTCAGGCGTCAGGGAATAACTGTCATCGTAATCTGCCAAGAGCTTTTCAATACCGTATGCCTTGAACTCATCACTGTCATCCAGTTTCAACTCAAGGGTGCATTTCTCACAGTTGCGGTCGCACATCACGGATGTGTAACTGTCTGGTTCACGGTAGGTAGTGATGACACCCTCGAAGTTACGAAGAATTACCTTGTTCGTGGACCAGGAGAGAATATAGTTGGGCATGATGGGAATCTTTCCGCCACCGCCCGGTGCATCGATCACATAGGTTGGAACACAGAAACCACTGGTATGGCCCCTGAGGCTCTCCATTATCTCGATACCCTTTCCGACTGAGGTCCTGAAATGGGTGAGTCCCTCAGAGAGGTCACACTGGTAGAGGTAGTAGGGTCGTACCCTGCTATAGGTCAATTTCTGGACAAGTTTCTTCATGATCCTGGGGCAGTCGTTCACGTCATTAAGCAGAACTGACTGGTTTCCCATGGGGATTCCTGCATCAGCGAGCATCTCCACTGCCTTTCGCGAGGACTTGGTAAGTTCACGCGGGTGGTTGAACTGGGTGTTGATCCAAAGGGGGTGGTACTTCTTGAGCATATTCACCAGCTTTTCATTCACCCGGTAGGGGAGTACCACGGGAATCCTGGTTCCGATTCTGATAATCTCAACATGCTCGATGGCTCTCAATTCTGAGAGAATCCACTCTAGGTACTCATCAGAGAGCATCAAGGGGTCTCCACCACTGAGCAGGACATCGCGAACCTGTGGGGTGTTCCTGATGTAATCAAGTCCTGCTTTTATCTGCTGGCGGTCTGGTATGCTGTCCACATCGCCAACCTTGCGCTTCCTGGTGCAATGACGGCAATACATTGCACAGGTATTGCTGATCAAGAAGAGCACACGGTCTGGATAACGGTGTGTGATACCGGTAACCGGGCTGTCTGCATCCTCGTGCAAGGGATCTTCCATATCATAGTCTGCAATATCCAACTCACGTACATCGGGGAACGACTGCTTGAAAATGGGATCATTCTCCACATTGTCAGTATCGATGAGCGAGAGATAATAGGGTGTGATGGCCATGGGAAACTTTGCAATAGTTGCCTCAATATCCTTCCGTTTTGCTTCCGGGAACGTGTAGTCAAGCAGCTTCTCAAACGTTGCAACATCCTTGATACAATGCTTGAGCTGCCATTTCCAGTCACGCCAGCGTTCTCTACTGACATCGGTATCGAAACGGTCTACTATCTGCTGTTCTGAATCGGTAAATTGCATGGGTCTTTCCTGTACGGTTCTCTTCTGGTGATGTTCCATAGGCAAAGAATCCCCATGGCACACAGAAAGTCTGTGGTCGAATGATTGCTCCGATCAATTGGCAACTATTCTTGTATTGGATGAAGCTATTATAACATGTTTTTGACATTACTGCAACAAAACGACAAGAACTAATATAGAAAAGATGTTTTATGCCTCTTTTTCTCTTGCAATGTAAACAAGTTGTGCAGGTAGTCTGGTGAAAGGAGCCGAAAAGAAGAGGGAGGCTCAGCCTCCCCCCAAGTATGCTGATCAGCACAGAATTCTAGAATGCATACAACACGCCGACAGTAGAGGTGAGTAATCCTGCAAGTGGGAAAAGGGGATTGAAGACAACTCCTCCATCGAAGGTATCATCATCCTCGATAAATCCATATGCCATGACAGGGATGTTCAGGTTCACAAATATTCCAGTATTCTTGTTCGGAATCCAGTACTCTCCCTTCACTACAGCACCAGCCAATCCCAGGACAACCGGACCGAAGTTGGTGAAAGCGGTGGTCCCCAGACCAATTTTCATATCAAAATTTTCACTGAGCGCGAACGCTTGGCTGATATCTGCATTGAACGTGTAGATATCGAAGAATTTTTCTTCTGAGTCTGTGGTTGAAGCAATGTAGGTGATCCCCATAGGATAGTTGACTCCTGCTTGCAGATAGAGATCTCCAAGTCCTACGTCGACCAATACTCCTGTGGTGGTAAATCCCAACTGGGCACCGACTGCAACGCTGTTCTCCCGAGCGGAGAGCGTTCCAAGTGACAAAACAAGCACAAGTAGCAATATAGTAGTACGTTTCATAGTTGGCTCCTCTGCATTCAGTTTCTCATACTGTGAGAACAAACACGAGCCTGTAGGGTGACAAAATTGAAAAAATGTCTAGTGATAGTGAATGGTATTGGCCAGGCGTATGATCTCAAAGCGATCTTTCACCTCCAATTTTGAATATATGGAGCTGATATTGTTACGTACCGTCTGCTCCGCAAGAAAAAGTCGGTCTGCTATCTGTTGGTTGTCATAGCCGGTGGCGATGAGGCCGAAGATCTCTTTCTCACGTGATGTAAGGGTATCGAACCATTCAAAACTGCCGGATACCTCAGGAATTTTCGGGCTGGTTCCATCGTACATGGTATTGATCAACTTGGCTGCGATCTTTGGGGAAATCTGTACCAGTCCTGATTGCAACGCCCTGATGGCAGCTATCAATTCAGTAGGTGATATATCCTTCAGGAGATACCCGGCTGACCCAATTCGCAGTGCTTCCCTCACATACTCATCCTCATCATAGGTGGAGAGCATGACCACCTTGATAGAAGGGTTTTGCTTGAGGATTTCCCGGGTGGCTTCCACCCCGTTGATATCAGGAAGATGGACATCCATCAGTATTACATCAGGTACTTCCTCCAGGGCCATCTGTATGGCGCTGGTTCCATTCTTCGCGATTCCTATTACCTGGAAATCGTCCACATAGCTCTCCAAGCTCATTCTCAAGCTCTGAACGAAGAGTGGCTGGTCATCAACCAACAGAATTCGAATCATGTGTGTGCTCCTTTTGCAGTGGGATGGTAACGGTTAGTTGGAAGCCTCCCTCCGGGGCATTCTCTGCATGGACTGTACCGCCGAGCTTGCTGATTCGCTCCTCCATGCCGGCAAGTCCAATACCTTTGACAATTTTCTTTGCTCCACTACCATTGTCCAGGATGATGACTTGTACCTGGTCTCTGATAATCCAGAAGAGCATCCTGACCTGCGTCGCATGTCCATGCCGCAGGGCGTTGGTCAGTCCTTCTTGTACCACTCTATACAAGACCAGATCGATCTCATCACCGAAGGAGGCAGGCAAATTCCCCGCCTCAATATCCACGGTAACCCCGGTGGTTCCTTCAAAAATCTTCTTGATCTTGTAGATTGCCTTAATTCCAGTCTCCCGATCCTGTTCATTGGTCCTGAGCAAGTGTAGAGCCTTCCTGGTTTCTGTCAATCCTTCTTGTGCTTGGCTGCGTGCAGCTGAGCACATCTCACTGGTTTTTTCGCTGTTTCTACATCCAGTTGAGACAATGGCATCCATCATTGCAATGATATTGGTGAACATATACCCACTGATGTCATGGATTTCCCGACTGATACGAAAACGCTCCTTTTTTGCGGCCTCAATCTCCGCAGTCCTTGCGTATGATTGCAGGCTCTGGCTGAAAACGGTGAGCTTGGTGATGGTGGTATTTAGGATGGTAATCTGCTCTTGGGCTTTCAAATAAAGCTGTCGGTACTGAGTAAGGACAACCTGTAAGAGTGAAGCGCCCAAGGATATGGAAAAGAATGCCCAGAGTTCAGGGATTTCTGCATTTCTGAGAGCAAGATTCAGTTCATTCTCCCCAAGCAGCCTTGGCAGTTGCAACAAAGCTACTCCAGTGGTGGAAAGTATTGGGCAGAGAATCAGACTAATAGGGAAGGAGCAACAGACAAGTAGTACACTCTGGAAAGCCAGGAAGAGTGAGAGACGAATGGTGAGAAAATCGTTTAATGAGTATCCAATAACCCATAGGGCGGTAAGGGAGAGAAAAATCAGCAGAAGAATTGCCAGAAGATTGCGCGATTGGGTAAGCAGGAAGATACAAAAACAGTAGAAAGCGAAGAAGACAAAAAATGTGCGATAGAACTCAAACGCTCGGGTACTCTCTCCACTGTTGAATCCATAGGTAAGGAGAAACTCTACAAGACCGAGGGCAAGAAGGAATCCTGCGTAACCATACAGGGCACGCTCAAAGGGTGTCGTTCTTCTGGATTGCTCACTTTCAACCATTGGAGACAGTATACCATAAGGAGGATGAGAGTCGGTATTTTTGTACCGGAAGAAGGCCGAAAAAAAAGATGTTTTCAGTATTCTTGTCACTTTCGCTGTGACAGGCCTGCCCCTATCATGAAACAATAGAAAACGTAGCAAGCTTGTTCAAAGAACAACGAGGAGGAATGCAATGAAGAAAATGTTGTATGTGCTATTGGTTCTGGTGCTGGGATCAACCATGCTATTCGCCGGTGGTGCTGGAGAGAAAGAAGCTGAGGTTGTAGACCCAAATGCCCCAATCACCCTGACGGTATGGTGCTGGGATCCGATGTTCAATATCTATGCCATGGAGGAGGCGGCAAAGATTTACAAGGACATCAAGCCAAATGTAACCATCAATGTGGTTGAGACACCCTGGAATGACCTGCAGCAGAAGTTGATCACCAGTCTCAGTGCCAATGCCACCGAGAATCTTCCGGACATCATCCTGATGCAGGATAACGCAATCCAGAAGAACGTGATGACCTATCCTGAAGCCTTTGTACCTCTCAATGGTAAGATTGACCTTAGCCAGTTTGCCCAGTTCAAGGTTGATGTTGGTACCATTGATGGTAACCACTATGGAGTTCCCTTTGACAACGGAGCAACCGGTACATTCCTCAGAAGGGACATCGTTGAGAAAGCCGGTCTCAAAGTAAGTGATTTCAACGACATAACCTGGGAACGCTTCATCGAGCTAGGCAAGATTGTCAAGCAGAAGACCGGTGTAGCTATGATCAGCACGGTGGCCAATGAGCCCGATTTCCCCATGTTGATGCTGCAAAGTGCAGGCACGTGGATGTTCAATGAGGATGGAAGTGCCTACATCAAGGACAATCCTGTCCTCAAGGAAGCACTCCGTATTACCAAGGAGATGGTAGAGAGTGGTGTTTGTCTGCTTGTGCCAGATTGGAATGCCTATATTGCAACGCTGAACAACGGAACAGTTGCTTCCACCATCAACGGCTGCTGGATCAGTGGATCCATCCAGGCCGAGGAGTCCCAGAAGGGCCTGTGGGCTGTTGCAAATACTCCCAGGTTTGCAAATATCAGCAGTTCTGTGAACTACTCCAGCCAGGGTGGTTCAGGTTGGATGGTCATGGCAAACTCCAAGCATCCTGATGTTGCCATCGATTTCCTGGCAAAGACTTTTGGTGGAAGCGTCGAACTGTATGAGACCATTCTGCCAACCAGTGGAGCAATTGCAACTTGGCTTCCCGCCGCAGAAAGCCCGGTTTATGCGACCCCCATTGAGTTCTTTGGTGGTCAGAAGATCTATGAGGACCTGGTAGGTTTTGCTGGCAAGGTTCCAAACGTCAAGTACGGTGTTTTCAACTATGAAGCCCGAGATGCCATCGCCCGTGCATTGAGCGAAGTAATGCAGGGAACGGACATTGATGCAGCGCTTGGGACTGCACAGAAGAATGTCGAATTCCTGATGAGCGAGTAGTTTTAGTCCACATCGATATCCGATACCGCTGTATACGGGCGGTATCGGATTTGTACCGGCATAGATAAGGGAAACCGTCATGGTAAAAAGTAATCTGACACGAAAAATCAACCTGTACGGCTGGTTGTTTGTCATTCCTGCAGCACTATTCATCTTTATCCTAAACTTCTATCCAATGATCAGTGCGTTCCTGCTCTCGTTGCAATCAGGAAGGGGCAATAACCTGAAATTTGCAGGATTGAAGAACTACGCTCGACTGTTTGAGGATGAGATGTTTCTCACCTCAGTGGGAAACGTTGTCACCTATCTTGTGATCCAAGTCCCCATTATGCTGTTGTTCGCATTGGTCCTGGCCACCATGCTGAACGATCCAAAGCTTAAAGGCAGGGGAATTTTCAGGACCATGATTTTTCTGCCGTGTGCGACCAGTCTGGTTTCCTCGGCCATGATCTTCAAATCATTGTTCTCCATTGATGGAATCATGAATGCAGCCCTGGTTGGCATTGGCATGCTTTCTGAGCCGATCAGCTGGCTTACCCATCCCGTCTGGGCGAAATTTGTCATCATCCTTACCATTACCTGGAGATGGACCGGGTATAATACCGTGTTCTATCTTGCGGGACTCCAGAATATCAACCGGAACGTATATGAGGCAGCCCGCATCGACGGAGCCTCAGCGAGCAGGCAATTCTTCTCCATAACCATCCCACTGCTCAAGCCGGTGATTCTCTTGACTACCATCATGTCTACCAATGGGACATTACAGCTCTTCGATGAGGTGCGTACCCTAACCAACGGAGGTCCAGGGATTGCAACCCTCTCGATCAGCCAATACATCTATAACCTGTCGTTTATGTACAACCCGCAATTTGGGTATGCGGCGGCAGTATCTTATGCAATCCTGGTGATGGTTGCCGTGCTCTCCTTCGTCCAAATCAAAGTGGGAGGTAGGCGATGAACAAGCGACAAGGAGCGTCCATAGCAAAATATGTATTTCTGATTATCATCTGCCTGTTCTCTGTATTTCCGTTCTACTTCATGGTGGTCGGTGCAACCAACAAGAGTGTGGACATCATCAAAGGTAAGCTTTTCTTCGGGACCTTCCTGTTTGAGAACATCAAGACCCTCGCTACGAACGTGCGACTGGGAAATGCATTTTGGAACTCACTACGTAATGCCTTGGCCAATACGGCAGCCGCCCTTCTGGTCTGCAGCCTCGCTGGGTATGGATTCCAGATCTATCGGGACAAGGGAAAGGATACCCTGATGGGGTTGCTTCTGCTCTCCATGATGGTTCCCTTCGCTGCCCTCATGGTCCCCCTCTTCAGGATGTTCAGCCAGGCCAAATTGCTTGATACGACCATGGGATTCATTCTTCCAACGATCTCTACCGCCTTCCTGATTTTCTTCTTCCGCCAGAGCAGCGAATCCTTTCCCATTGAGACTGTGCAGGCTGCCCGGGTGGACGGGCTGGGGGAGTTTGGCATCTTTTTCAGGATCTATGTGCCCATTATGGCTCCCACCTTTGCAGCAGCTGCTATTGTTACATTCATGAATGCATGGAATAATTACCTATGGCCTCTGATCATCATGCAGAGTCAGGATAGTCAGACCATGCCTCTCCTGATCACCGGCCTGACCGCAGGGTATACTACCGATTATGGTATTCTGATGCTCTCTGTCACCATCACAACCCTGCCGACCTTGATCCTCTTCTTTACCCAACAGAGACGGTTTGTTGAAGGGGTGCTCGGCTCGGTCAAATAACACAAAGGAAGGTTCGTATGGATACGTTGTTTCTCCATCACAAAGCTTGGCAACAGCCGTCGATCACCTCGGTCAATCGGCTTCCGATCAACAGTCTGCCCCCATCTTTTTCGTCCGTAGAAGATGCAATGCATTGGGCGAAAGAAGGACCTGAAGGGTGGGACCAGAGGGAATCCCCTTACCAGGTCAGGCTGAATGGAACTTGGTCTTTCAGGTATTATGATACTCCTCTTCAAGTAGATGATTCGGTAATCCAGAAGGATTGTGATCTTGACTTTGATCCCATCAGGGTCCCCGGTGCGTGGAGTGTGCAAGGGTGGGACAAGCCACACTATACCAATGTGATCATGCCATTCAAGAACACCCCTCCATTTCCTCCAGAGCAAAATCCTACCGGGGTGTACAGAAAACAGTTCATCATCGACGACGAATGGATGAACAGAAAGACCATTCTCAAGGTTGGTAGTGCTGAGAGCTATCTGGAAGTGTATCTCAATGGCTCGTTTGTCGGAATGAGCAAGGATTCCAGGCTCCCTTCTTCCTTTGACCTTACCCCTGTTCTGGAGAAAGGGGAGAATACCCTTGTCCTGATCGTGGTTCGCTATAGTGATGCCTCCTATGTGGAAGACCAGGACCAGTGGTGGTTTGGCGGTATCCATCGCACAGTTGTCCTGATCAGTGAGGGAAGCAATGCCCTAGAGGATGTGAAGGTTACTCCCACCCTTGATGATGATTTTTCCAAAGCCCGCATCCACATCAAAGCACCCTATGCTGGAGGGGACGGGCAGGTGCTGCTTGCTAGTCTCTACGACCCAGATGGGGCCTTGATCATATCTCGCCATGTAACGGGTAGTACGGGATCCTATGAAACCACCTTTGAGGTGGATCATCCCCATCTGTGGAGCAGTGAGAATCCGGTACTCTACTGCCTCAGTTTCTCCTTGGATGCAGAGAGGGAGCATCGCTCTTGCATGGTAGGGCTGAGAAAGGTGGAAATTGCACGTAGAGCTCTCCTGATAAACGGGAAGCGGGTCTTTATCAAGGGTGTAAACCGGCATGAGCATGATGAACGGTCAGCAAAGACATTGAGTACAAGCAGCATGGTGCGGGATATCAAGCTGATGAAACAGTACAACTTCAATGCAGTGAGAACCTGTCACTATCCGGATGATGAAATCTGGTACGCGCTTTGTGATAAATACGGTCTGTATGTAATGGATGAAGCGAATATCGAGACCCACGCAAACTACGACAGCATCTGTCGTGACGAAGCGTGGGCATCCTGCTTTCTGGATCGGGTACAGAGGATGGTCCGTCGTGACTACAACCATCCTTCTGTCATTATCTGGTCCCTCGGAAATGAGAGTGGACATGGGAACAACCATGACTCGTGCGCTGGTTGGATACGGTACTACGACAAGAACCGTCCCATACACTACGAAGGAGCAAACCGCGACGAGTGGGGGCAGGGACCCCATTCCCTTTCCAGCTTAAAGCGGGGAAGGTTTACCACCGACATCATCGCCCCAATGTATCCCCCCATCTCCCTGATCGAGGAATGGGATCATACCACTGAGCCTGACAAGGATGACCGCCCCTTGATCATGTGTGAATACAGCCATGCGATGGGAAACTCCAATGGAAGCCTGGGCGACTACTGGAGGGTTATCAAGAAAAGTCGTGGGATACAAGGTGGATTCATCTGGGATTGGGTCGACCAAGGAATTCTGGTGGATGAAGAAGGAAAGCCTGTGGGTTTCTCTTCTCAGGGTTATAGGAACAAGGATGGAATAAAAGCGTGGCGCTATGGTGGGGATTTTGGTGATCAACCTACTGATTACGATTTCTGCCTCAACGGCCTGTTGCTCCCCGACCGTACTCTCAAGCCTGCGATGGCTGAATGCCTCAAGGTACAGCAGTCCATTCAGATAACCAGTGAGCATCCATCGAGCGGAACATTCACCCTAATCAATGAGCAGGATTTCACCAACACGGAGCATCTTTCCATCCGTTACCGCCTGGTCAGCGAGGCTGACCCCAAGGCATTGGAGGGGACGCTCTCCCTTCCTGCTGTGGATCCCGGTTGCAGTCAGGACTTTACCGTACCTGAGGTACTGGGTGGAGAAGGGCGCTCCATGATGCGCTATGGAGAGACCTTCTTGCTCTTTGAAATCTTCCTCAAGGAACATACCTCCTATGCAGATGCTGGACATGTAGTGGCTTGGCAACAGTTCAAGCTCTGTGAGGCTCGCAAAAAGGCTTTCCCGATTCCCGAGGCTTCCTTGGCAAAAACCCCGAAGGGATCATTCCTGGTGGAGACAGAGGCTTATCGAGCGAAGATCGGGGAGGATGGCCTTTTGCATAGCCTTGCCTTTGCCGGTCAGAAAGAGTTGCTTGCGAGCCCCCTCAGGGTAAATCTGTTCCGCTGTCCAACCGAGAATGACGGTATCAAGACACTGCAGTCCAATACCGATGAGCCGGAGTATGAGTTCTACCACGACAATAAGGCCTTCGGTCCTTGGTTCAAGCATAAGCTGAACCAGGTATGCATGATCTTGGAGGACATCCATCAGGAGGAAGGGCAACTCTGCACGCAACATCGATTGGAGAACCCGGACAAGGAGGTCTTTGGTACCTTCATCCAGCACTGGGTCTTCTCTTCTGATAAGCTGCACTATCAGTGTACATTCGACCTGAATGACACTGTGGGGGAATACCCAAGGGTGGGACTTGCCTGTGATCTTGAACGGAGGTGGTCTGCATGTCGTTATTTTGGGTTGGGTCCACAAGAGAACTACCCCGACCGAAAGGATGGGGCGATCATGGGAGAGTACCACGCGACAGTAGACGAGCTCTTTGTTCCTTACATTGTTCCCCAGGATCATGGGGTGCATACAGCTCTCAGGCGCCTGGACCTCTATGATGGCAACACGGGGAGCGTACAGTTCAGTAGTGACTCTCCCTTCTCCTTTGCCTTCCACAGGTATACCACTGATGAGTTATGGAAAAAGCTTCATGCGGACAAGCTGGAGCAGAGCAAATTACATCATCTGTATCTGGATGCAGCGGTAAGGGGAGTCGGGACTGCAACCTGCGGTCCTGATACACTTCAGCAGTATCGCATTCCCAGTGGTATCTATCGCCTCTCATTCACCCTCAGCAGCAGTCGCTGAGTCTAGATTACCCCGGTCATACGAGTGTGTGTCCGGGGTAGTTTTAGCAAACTCTTATTAAAACACTTGACAAATACATAAGGGGTAGGTACTATCTACATATAAGTTTTGGAAAATTAAATAGCAAGCGATATAAATAGGAGGCTCCAATGAACGTATATGATTACTCAGTACAAGACCGGGAAGGGAAACAGGTAGACCTTTCCGAGTATAAAGGCAAGGTACTCCTGATTGTGAACACTGCCACTCAGTGTGGTTTTACCCCTCAGTACACTGAGCTGGAGAAGCTCTATGAAACCTATCAGGGAAAGGGTTTTGAAATCCTGGACTTTCCCTGCAACCAGTTCGATGGACAAGCTCCCGAGGCTATCGAGGAGATCCACGAAATCTGCAAGCTCAAGTATGGAACCAAGTTCCCTCAGTTCGGAAAGGTAGAAGTCAACGGTGAAGATGCTCTTCCCTTGTACAAGTACCTGAAGAGCAAGAAGGGATTCGCAGGGTTCGACATGAGCCACAGGATTGGTCCTATTCTTGATGGAAAATTGCGTGAGGTTGACCCCGAGTATGAGAAGGATCCGTCGATCAAATGGAACTTTACCAAGTTCCTCGTCGACAGAAATGGGGAAGTGGTTACCCGCTTTGAGCCGACTCATGATCTTGGTGATGTAGCCGTTTCCGTCGAGAAACTTTTGTAAATCTCCAAAATAACAGTATTGACCTTTGCTGGCGTTGCTCTCCGTTGTGTGGGCAACGTCTTTTTTGGTATTGGGCGGCTCCTTGTGATATGATTGTCCATTGAAGGAGCAACTCACATGGACTTAGAACTCTCATTGGCGTGCAGGATTGGCCAACACTTGATGTGTGGTCTGCCTGGCTACACCCTGGACGATGCATTTAGGGAAGCTGTAAGGAAGTACAAGATTTCCAATGTCATCCTGTTTTCCAGGAATATCAGGGACAAGGAGCAACTGTTTGCACTCTGTGCTGATATACAGGAGTTGGTGCAAGCAGAGTGTGGTGTCCCAGCCCTGATCGGTATCGACCAGGAGGGAGGTATGGTCAGTCGTCTCTCCAGTGATTGTACGATAGTCCCCTCTGCCATGGCCATTGGGGCTACCGGTGATGAGCGTTGTGCCCTACGGGCAGGTATTCTTACAGGGCGGGAACTCTCTGCTTTGGGCGTCAATGTGGACTTTGCTCCTTCCCTGGATATGAACAGCAATCCACTTAACCCTGTCATAGGGGTACGCAGTTATGGTGATGATCCCGATGTGGTTTCGCGTTTTGCCCGATCCATGGTTGATGGTATCCAAAGCCAAGGGGTGATGGCTGTTGGGAAACACTTTCCCGGGCATGGGGATACACACCAGGACTCCCATCTGGTACTTCCTGCCGTAGGTGGAGAACTTTCAGACCTTCAGAACCATATCCTGCCCTTCAGTGAGGCAGTGAGGGGAGGGATCCAGGGTATCATGAGCAGCCATATTCTGTTCCCCGATATCGAGAAAGAGCATGTTCCAGCAACCATGAGTCCCTTCTTCATGACTGAATTACTCAAGAATACCTTGGGTTTCAAGGGTCTGGTGTTCAGTGACTGCATGGAGATGTTTGCAATAGCAAAGCACTTTGGCACAGTTGAGGGTACCGTTGCAGCAATAAAGGCAGGGGTGGACGTTGTCCTGATCAGTCACACAATAAGCCTTGGCATTGCTGCAGCCAAAGCAATCGGTCAAGCACTGGAAGATGGAAGTCTTTCTCGCGAATTGTTTGATGCATCAACAGAGAAGATTCTTCTCGCTAAGGAAATGCTTCTGGAAGCAGAAAGAAAGCCTCTCTCTGTGGTGGGCAGTGCTATGCATAAGAAGGAAAACCAAAGGTTGTATGCCCAAAGTCTAACTTTGGTACAGGATGCACCCTTTGAACTGGGAGACAATCCCTTCTTCGTTGGAGTCCCTTGTTTTCAGGCAACAGTAGTGTCCAGTGAGGAGCATGAGGTGGTATTCGCCCCTGATATGGCCCGCCTTGTAGGGGGTACTTCACTCGTTGTCAGTGAAAATCCTGATGAGAGTGAAATCCATAGGGTGCTTTCTGGAGCAAGAGGTTGCTCCTCTGTAGTGGTAGGAACCTACAACGGTCATCAGTATCCAGGACAGATTGCATTGGCCAATGCACTGGCTAAGGACCATCCGGTCCTCACTGTTGCCCTTCGCAATCCCTATGATCTTGCCGAGCTGGATGTACGTATCAGGAGTATTGCTGCGTATGCATATAATCGGGATACGATACTTGCGCTGGCTCGGTTGCTAAAAAAGGAGATCTCGGCAACGGGGATTCTGCCAGTACAGTTGGTTAGGACCTAACAGATTTCTGTGCTGTTATTACCTGCACATAATCATTTTCGAGTACATTTCTGTCGCTCCTGATGCAGCACCAAAAACAGAATAATCAGATTTTATGCAAACTTTCTGCATATAAATAGACGAAATGTATATGAAGTAGTACAATGGCCCAAATCGGACTCCTCTGAGCCCTCTTTGATTGAAGGAAGCAAGTATGGAAAAGAAGAACATTGATTGGGCCAGTCTCGGATTCACGTATATCGAGACAGACAAACGGTATGTTTCCCGTTTTAAGGATGGGAAATGGGACGATGGAGCAATGGTTGATGATGCCAATGTAAGCATCAGTGAGTCTGCAGGTGTTCTGCAGTATTCCCAAACCTGCTTTGAGGGTTTGAAAGCATATACCACTGTAGATGGTCGAGTTGTCACCTTCCGTCCTGACCTCAATGCCGAGCGTATGTATGAGACGGCTGAGCGTCTTCTCATGCCTCCCTTCCCCAAAGAGCGGTTCATCGATGCCCTCGATCAGTTGGTCAAGGCAAACCTTGCCTACGTGCCACCTTATGGTACGGGTGCCACACTCTACGTCAGACCATTTTTGTTTGGTAGCGGTCCTGTTATTGGGGTTGCTCCGGCTCCTGAATATACCTTCAGGATGTTCAGTACCCCAGTCGGTCCCTATTTCAAGGGTGGGGTGAGGCCATTGAGATTGCAGGTAAGCAGTTATGACCGTGCAGCTCCGAGAGGTACAGGACATATTAAGGCAGGATTGAACTATGCCATGAGTCTGTACCCAGGCTATAACGCAAAAAAGAACGGGTTTGATGAGAACATGTATCTTGATGCGGCAACCCACACGTTCATTGAAGAGACTGGTGGGGCAAACTTCATCTTCATTACCAAGGATAACAAGGTGATAACTCCCAAGAGTGATACCATTCTTCCTTCTATCACCAGAAGATCGCTCATGTACGTAGCAAAAGAGTATTTGCATCTGGAGACAGAAGAGCGTGAGGTACCGCTGAGTGAGCTTTCTGAGTTCGTGGAAGGAGGCTTATGTGGTACTGCTGCTGTTATCTCTCCTATTGGATCTGTTACCACAGAAAGTGGGGTTATCACCATGCCAAGTGGGATGGAGAAGATGGGACCGATTACCCAGAAACTCTATGATACCCTTACCGGAATACAGATGGGGAGAATAGAAGCACCAGAAGGGTGGATTCATACCATCGCCTGAGAACATTAAGCTGTCTCTATACAAGCAGTATGATCGATTCCTGACGAAGTCCTTGCAGAGTATTGTGAGGACTTCGTTGGATTGTATGGTGATGTAAATTCCTATTTGCTATACACTTTGTGTATAGATTAAGAAGGAGGGAGCCATGAAGATTGGAACTGTATTTGAAAACAATAGGGCTCAAGCAGTAAGGTTACCGTCAGATACAAGGTTTCCAGACCAGGTGAAGAAAGTCGCTGTGCGGATTGTTGGCACTACCAGGATACTCGAACCAATACATAATTCTTGGGATACTTTTTTTCATCCTACCGATGAGGGTGTCACTGATGACTTTATGGCAGAAAGGGCATCTCAATACCAAAGGGAACCATAATCGGTGTAAATGATCTCCATATTGCAGGCCATGCAAGGAGGGAGCCAAGGATTAATTCTGGTTACCAATAATACCAGAGAATTCAAACGGGTTGAGGGCTTACGGGTCATCGACTGGACGATTTGATGAGTATAGGCCGTCAATATAAGCAGTAGTATTACAACCTCAGGGTATAGGGTTGTTGTGCAAGGTTATTCTGGTATTTTCTAATGAGTTCATTATCACCATACCATCGCCTGAGAACATTAAGCTATCTCTATACAAGTAGTATAATCAATTCCTGATGAAGTCCTTGCAGAGTATTGTGAGGTTTTTGTTGGGTATTCAGAATCTTGATTGGAACGCTCAGTTGTTACTAGTCAATTGAGTTATTGATCAATGAATGGACAGATATCATTCTTGATACTCTGCATTTCCCAGACAGCAATATCGACAACGAAGTCATATCTGCTAAACAGCGTTGTATGTCCGTTCTGACTTAATTGGGTAAAAATCGGAAAACTTATTGCGTATTTATACCGTTGACATAATCCACGATTTTTCCTATGTTGGCTAAAGCAGTACGAAAGCGGGGGGACTCTTCGGAGTTGAGAAGGTAGAACCTGACCCTTGGAACCTGGCAGTTAACACTGGCGTAGGGAAGCTGATAGATCCACTCAGGACAATCATCTCCCTACAGGGAGATTTTTTTATTTATAAGTGATGCGGGGGGACTCTTCGGAGTTGAGAAGGTAGAACCTGACCCTTGGAACCTGGCAGTTAACACTGGCGTAGGGAAGCAGATGGATCCACTCAGGACAGTCATCTCCCTACGGGGAGATTTTTTTATATACAAGCGATGCGGGGGGACTCTTCGGAGTTGAGAAGGCAAAACCTGACCCTTGGAACCTGGCAGTTAACACTGGCGTAGGGAAGCAATACATCAATCTGAATCATTGATAGTACTTGTCTTTTCCAGCAAGTGATATATATGAGGAGGATTTGAGATGAAACATGTATTGACCATCGCGGGCTCGGATTGCAGCGGCGGTGCTGGCATCCAAGCAGACCTGAAGACATTTGCAGCTCATGGTGTATACGGTATGAGCGTCATTGTCTCGGTTGTTGCTGAGAACACTCAACGGGTGATAGGAGCACAAAACGTTTCTTCAACATTGATAGCTGGGCAGCTACAGGCAGTTTTTGAGGACATCCGTGTAGATGCAGTGAAAATAGGAATGCTTCCATCCCAGTTGGTCATGAAAACAGTCGCCAAGGAACTGAAGGAGCGGAAACCCAGACACATCGTTCTGGATCCTGTAATGATAGCAAAAAATGGATTTCCCCTCATGGATTCCAGATTGGCACTGACCTTGGCTGATTTGATCTTGCCGTATGCGAATGTGGTAACCCCCAACATTCCCGAAGCAGAAGTCCTTGCCGATATGTGTATTAATTCAACTGAAGACATGCAAGAAGCAGCAATTAAGATACATAGGTTTGGTCCATCCTATGTGCTGATCAAAGGTGGTCACCGCTGTGATGATGCAGCTGATCTGCTGTATGACGGAAATAGGATGTTGTGGTTCAGTGCAAAACGAATAGATACCAAGAATACACATGGAACAGGGTGTACTTTTTCATCGGCAATTGCCGCGAACCTTGCATTGGGGGAACCTATCGAAAAAGCGGTGGAAGGAGCAAAAGCATATGTGACCATGGCCATTGAGCACGCGCTGTCTTTAGGGAAAGGGTGCGGTCCCACACATCATTTTTACGATCTCTACAAGAATGGATTATCCCGATAAGGAGGGGCAAGATCATGGATACGAAACAGATGTACTCAAATAGTACAGAGATACTGCTGGCAATACGTGAGAGGAAGCCAATCATTCATCAGATTACCAATTACGTCACGGTACAGGATTGTGCCAACGTTGTCCTCGCCTTGGGAGGTTCTCCCATTATGGCGGATGCTGAACAGGAGCTGGAAGATATTGTTTGCTTGAGCAATGCTTTGGTCATAAATATCGGGACCCTCAATGCTCGAACACGTTCCTCGATGTTCCTAGCTGCTCGAATTGCACGAGACCATGGTATCCCCATCATTCTCGATCCGGTAGGAGCGGGAGCTTCATCCTATAGGACAAATACCATACAAAGCTTGATCTCCGACCTTGTTCCCACTGTGATACGGGGAAATCTTTCAGAGATTAGAAGTGTTGCCCAGATGAGTAGTCATACCTTGGGGGTTGATTCTGCTGGCTGCGACGGTTCCGGACAGGTTGAACAAACCAAGAAAATTGCTTGGAATCTTTCCCGGAAACTTGGATGTATTATTGCCATCACCGGAAAGATTGACATCGTATCGGATGGTATATCCATAGCAACCATTGAAAATGGGCATCCCAAACTGACACAGATTACGGGAACAGGATGCATGAGTACTGCGATGGTCGGGGCTTGCTGTGCGGTAACTGATGACTATTTCTCAGCTACCATTACGGCCTTGCTTTGTATGGGTATTGCCGGAGAACAAGCGAGCGTTACCCCCGGTTTGGGAAGTTTTCATACAGCCTTGTTTGACCATCTCAACTACCTTGATGGTTCTCTCCTGAAGCAAAGGGGGAAGCTGTATGTCAAATAATTCTCCTTCTAAAGGGTTTTCGAACCGTTCATTGTTCCTCATTTGGGCAGGGGCAGCAATTTCGGTTGCCGAAATGCTTTCGGGAAGTGTTCTAGCTCCCCTCGGCATGTCATCCGGACTGTTGGCAATCCTCCTGGGGCACGTCATCGGGGGTGTCCTGTTATACCTTGCGGCAGCCATGAGCAGCTCCTTGCGAGCTTCTGCGATGGAGTCAACACGATATTCATTTGGAATCTACGGATCATATGTTTTCTCAGGTTTCAATATTCTCCAGTTGGTTGGATGGACATCCATCATGATGCTGCAGGGCTCACGCATCCTTGACCAGATAACCATATCACTGTATGGATACAGCAATCCCAACCTCTGGATGATCGGGATTGCCCTGTGCATTTCCATCTGGTTGTTGTTCATATCCCACCAACATGCACAACTCAATGGTCTGGTGGTGGTTTTATTGCTGCTGTTGAGCCTTGTGATGGGATATCGCCTCATACGTGATCTTTCCATCAATACATTAGAAGGAGTATGGCCGACGGTTACCTTTTGGCAGGGAGTAGAGGTGAATATCGCAATGTGTCTCTCTTGGCTACCCTTGATAGGAGATTACACCCAACATGCCAGGCAGACGAGAAGGGGGCCGTTTTGGAGCGCCGTTGGATATTCGGTTGTAGGAAGCTGTATGTTTGCATTGGGGTTGGGGTTATCCCTTGCTACCGGGAGTTCTGATATTGCATTGATGTTGACCCTCTCCGGAATTGGGATGGCTTCACTTTTTATTGTATTCTTTTCGACCGTAACCACTACCTACCTGGATGTATATTCAGCGAGTGATAGTTTCATAAATATCTGGCCGTTGAATCACGGAAAGGTGCTTTCCTTGTTCTTTACGTTCATCAGCCTGATCATCGCCCTCCTGTTACCGATGGATTCCATTGAACCGTTTCTATATCTCATTGGAGCCATCTTCTCTCCCCTGTATGCATTGTTGTTCGTCGATTACTTCATTCTCCACAGACCTACTACACAGTCAACTCGCTGGAATCTAACAAACATGACGCTATGGGTCCTTGGTGTGGTGCTGTACTTCCTGATGCAGTCTTTCCTCATTGATGTAAGTAATTCCCTGCTCATATTCCTTATTGTTGGTGGCATCAGTGTACTCATCAAAAGGAGGCAAAAGCATGTGTAAGGTAAACTATGCCTTGTATATGGTGACCGATCGGACACTCATGAGGACCAAGTCATGGGAAGTGTGTGTTGAACAAGCGCTTGATGGTGGTGTCACGATGGTGCAATTACGGGAAAAACATCTAGATACCGAAGCCTTCATCATGTTGGGAAAACGAATCAAGCGGATCTGCGATGCATACGAAGTCCCTCTGGTAATCAATGACCGGCTGGATGTTGCTCTAGGGGTGGATGCTTTTGGATTACATATTGGTCAGCAGGACCTGTCGGTCTCTGAGGCACGTGCAAAACTGGGCCCAAACCGCTTGCTGGGTGTCTCTGTTACAACCGTGGCCCAGGCTATAAAAGCCCAAGCTGATGGAGCGGACTATTTGGGAGTTGGAGCCATGTTTGCAACCCAAACCAAACAGGATGCATCGTATGTTTCTCTCCAAACATTGGCAGCAATACGCAAGGCGGTGCATTTACCAATCGTGACCATCGGTGGCATGAACAAGGAGACCATCCCGTTGTGTGCTCCATTTGGTATACAAGGGTTTGCTGTAGTTTCAGCGCTTGTCAACCAATCTGACGTCTTCCTTGCTGCCAAGGAACTGAGACGATGCTCAGAAGCGTATGTTCATCCTATTCCTCCTGTAATAAATGTGACCTGAAGCAAGACAGTTCGGAGATAAGTCTTGGTTTAGAAATCCTCCTTGCTGATAGGCCGGTCCTTTACGAGAGCCCTGATGTTTTTTCATTTTTAGGGAGGTAAGTTGCCAGGATAACAATCCTATGCGATATTGGGAAGTGGTTTCTTGTATTGGTATTTGATGATATAGGGGTAGCAGTCTAATGGGTGTACGATTTATTTCCGCCAAGGATTCCTTGTTCTTGGCATATTCTCCTGACGACAATGGTTCATGTCTTCATCGTGAAGCATCTGCTTCCGAAGTTGATCTTAATGGTACGAGAATGATTGCTGGTCTCTATCATGTCAAGAACGAGAATCTTGTGGAATCGGATTCGGTAAACCTGAAGGAAGGCGTATATGGTGACGAATCGTTGTATCGTATTGCACATATACGGGATTGTTACTATGTATTTGACTCCTGTTTTATTGGCGGAGAACTACTGCCGATCAATCTCTGGATTTCTGCCACAATCCCCATCTCTGATGAACTTTTCAGAGAGACGGATTTGATTGGAGATATACTCGAAAGAAAAAGAATGGGATACAATCCCGTGGTTATTGGGGGAAATTATCCAGATGCGATGCCGATGGCATTCTTTTTCTCAAAACCTAATTACTAGGGGTTGTTAATCCTTTCGTGCTTTTACAACCAGATTATGAAAAATTTCTTCTTCTAATGGTTTTGAGAAATAATAACCTTGTACCCTCTCAATACCGACACTCCTGATCAAGGCTAATTGTTCCTTTGTTTCAACACCTTCTGCAATCACACACTTACCCATCTTATGGAGCATCTCAGTCAATAAGGATAACATGGAAGGATTATTCTCGGCGGCATGAATGACGCTTTTATCAAATTTTACATAATCATAAGGAAGATCAATCAACGCACGGAGATTTGAATACCCTGTTCCAAAATCATCCAGAGCGAAAGTAATCTTTTTCAATGATAATTCAATCATAACATCTGAAACAGTATCATATGATTGAAGGACCACTGATTCGGTAATCTCAAACCCTATTTGCTTTGGATTGACCCCTTCATTTTCAATAATATTCAAAAGTATTTTCCCTAGGGTTTTCGATTCAAAATCTTCTCCGGAAAGATTCATGGCTATATGGCTGAATGGTGTATCGTCTTCAGGAAATTGTTTGATAAATCTACAAACTTTAGCGAGTACAATCTGAGTGAGTTGAACGATCAGTCCAGTCTGTTCTGCACTCAAATTCCCGTCTCAGTTATAACTAGGATTTGAATAATTCTTTTAAATAGTTGCAGATAATGGCAGAAAGTACGTGACAAAAGCATCAAACATAGATATAATTATATCTATGAAAGATACCAATACAAAACCGATGAAAATCATCCGTGTCACCAACAAGAAGAACGGTGTCACCTACCTCTACGAGGACCAGGCCTTCTGGAACAGCGAGAAGAAGCGCGGCGAGCACAAGCGCAAGTGTATCGGCCGCCTCGGGCCTGACGGAAGCGAGATATACAACGATTTCTACTTGGCCAGGGAGGAAGCCGTTAAGGCCGAGAATCCGCTTGTCTCGAAAACCACCCTGATGGGACAGAACCTCATCCTGGACAAGGTGGTCAAGGACGTCGGCATCAAGGGGGTACTCAAGGAAGCATTCGGAAGCGATGACGCCGATGCCATCCTCCAGCTTGCAAGGTACAGCGTCTGCGAGGGAAAGGCCCTCAGCAGAGCCGAGGACTGGCTGAATGACCGCGGCTTCAACGGCAGGGCCCTTTGCTCGCAGCGCATCAGCGAGCTGCTTGCCTCCCTGTCCGATGACAGGCGCAACACCTTCTTCAAGCTTTGGATCAACAAGCAGGCGAAGAAAAAGGCACTGTTGTTCGATATAACCTCGATTTCGTCCTATGGGAAAAACAATACCTATGTGGAACGAGGGTACAACCGGGACCACGAGAACCTGAGACAGATCAATCTAGGACTGCTCAGTGCACACTCGTCGAACGTCCCTCTCTGGTATTCGGAGCTGCCCGGAAGCATGGCGGACTCCATCGTGCTTGCCCATGTGCTGGGCAGCCTGGAAAAGCTCGATGTGAAGGACATCAACCTGGTGGGGGACCGGGGGTTCTACAGCGAGGCGAACCTCAGGAACATAGCAGGGAAGGGGCAGAAGTTCACCATCCCCGTACCCTCCAGCCTCAAGTGGCAGAAGGAATTGATCGACAAGGTCAGGGACTCAATCCGGAGACCCGCCAACATCATCCGCAATCCCGAGGACGACAAGTCCTACATCTATGGCCTCACCGACTACAAGACCGAGTCCTACGGCAGGACCTGGAGGCATGTCTACTTCGACCCCGTCAGGAAGGAGCAGGACATCGCATCGCTGATGCTCAAGCTGAGAAAGTGCGAGGAGGAGCTTGCAAGCGGGGATACCTTCGAGAAGCACAAGAACCTGTACGACACCTACTTCACTGTCAAGGAGACCCCCAAGAGGGGAAGGAAAGTCAGCCTGAACGAACAGGCCGTCAATGCCTACATCAACGGCTACAGCGGGTTCTGGATCATCCTCACCAATGCGGAGAAAGATGCATCGAAGGCCCTGGGACACTACAACCGCAGGTGCGACATCGAGTTCCACTTCGACGACATGAAGAACCTGTTGGACTGCAACAGGCTCAATGTCCATGGTGAGAAAACCATGAAAGGGAGGCTGTTCGTCAACTTCATCACCCTCATCCTGCTCAATGAGCTGAGAGGCAAGGTCTCGGCCATCAAGCCCAGGGACAGGAAGTACTGGGACCTGAAGGACATGCTGAGCAAGGTGGCAACCTATTCCAGAATCCACTTCACCGGCACCTACAAGGACCTGTGGACGGTGCCGACCAAGGCACAGAGGCTGGTCTTCGACCTCCTGAAGATAAAGTACCATTGGAAGGGAGAGACAATGAATGTCGAGGAGCTCAACAAGGCTATAGATGATGATGAACAGGAAGACGAGGAGACCTAGATATAATTAGGACGGGAATTTGAGTTCTGCAAGCGAAATAAACTCATCGGGTTGTAAGAATCCCAGGTGACGATCATGTATTCTCATCAATGCTTCTGCCGAAACGAGTTGTTCTGTTTTTGCGTCATAGATTGGTTGATAGTGCACTACGACCTGATCTGGAAATTTTATAGATTCACGTAAGGCGGAGATAATATTTAATTTACGCTCATGATCGATCATGCTTTCACGGGTATAAACAATGAGAGACTTGCTGTGAACTGTCTTGATTTCGAGCAGTAATTGGTTGACTGCTTGTTTGAACTCTTCCAAGGTCTCCGCTTGTTGAGGGATACTGATTATCGCCATATTTACTTGGATATGCACCGATCTCTCGTTAAGTATCCAGGGTTGATTCAATCTGTTTTCTATTTGATTGGTAATCGATAGGGCAGTTTCTTCTTTAGTGGCAGGAAAGCAGAGACAGAATTGGTCATTGGAAATTCTAAATACCTCATTTGCATTTGCAAGAGTTCGCAGATAGTCTGCCAGTTCAATAAGCATCTGGTCTCCAATGAATTGGCCATAGCGGGAGTTGAAATATCTGAAGTTTTCGATGTCAAGAAGAATTACCGCATATGGAGAACGAAAACGGAATATACGGATCATTTTTCGTTTGAGAAGCGTATACGAAGGCAACCCGGTTAAGGGGTCGGTCCGTACTGAATCTC
Source organism: uncultured Sphaerochaeta sp. (assembly GCF_963677075.1). Lineage (NCBI taxonomy): Bacteria > Pseudomonadati > Spirochaetota > Spirochaetia > Spirochaetales > Sphaerochaetaceae > Sphaerochaeta > uncultured Sphaerochaeta sp. The sequence continues at coordinate 1,737,305 of NZ_OY781873.1, forward strand.
TTTGACCAATTAGGTAATAGAGAACCATCATAAAGGAATTTACCATCGTAAACATGACATGGGTGTGTGTAACATAGAATGCGATGAACGACGTTGTAAAGGCCACTGGCAAGAGCATAGAAATAAATAAGAATGATCCAGGTAGTTCTTTTCGATGCCCTAATGTAGGTAGGAGCATTGCCAAACAAAAGAATAAGGAAAGAATAAGCATGTAAGTGGTTCCCGGTGTGGGCAACATGTGTTCATAGGCAGCATTAAACGGGTAAAATTGCTGTCTCGATATGTCAAGAAGGGCAATCATAGTCAGTACTGCAAGCGGAATAGCATGAATCAGCGAGAGAAGGTTCACAAGCTTCTCATTGTCAATGACATTGAGAGCATTGAAATGCATCCACATCCCCAACAACAAAGGGAAAGAAAGATAATGCAATGTCCATAAGATTCTGTTAATGGGTATTGGATATAGTACGATACCCTCTCTCCCGAGACAGATGAATATAGTAATAACAAGATATATTGAGTAGGCTATCGTCAATTCTGCAAAAAAGCGGCTCCCTCTGTCCTTCTTTATCAAAGGAAATCTTAGGACATCTACTAGAATAGCCAGCATGAGAACAATGGAAAGCAAGGTGGCTTCAAAATAATGCATGAAAACTCCTCAGATATCGTGGCAGGAGGAATACTTGGCAAGGCTTGTGCACTATCCGGTCTCTACAGTAGTTATTCAACGTTCCTTTTACAAATCTGCTTCTAACCCTGAACAAATCATTAAGTCATGTATTCCCCGCAATTTTGGTAACCAGTATACTTTATTCTTTAGGAGAAAAAAGACAAATTATTGTATTTAATAGTGATTTCCCTGTGCATAGCCAGTGTTTTACATGAACACTATGATTTCTTAAAGGTCGAAGTAGTCATTAGGTTCATATCCGTAATGGAGCTAATCTCGTCGGTCATTTGGGTTATGTAAGAGGTCAAGAGTAAAGCATGTATTTATTTTCTGGATTGTGTTTAGAGACAAAAGAACGAAAGCTATATGATTAAATGTCGCTAGACCATGGCGAGGGTTGACTCTGCTAAAATGATAATTAAGTGCAAATTCTGTATTTAACCATTTTCTTACCTGTTTACCCCAGGAACAGGCTATTGTACATTGGTACTAGTATCCCCCGGAGGTATGTATTCGATGCGCAAGATTCTACTGTTGATCCTTTTCTTATGTTCTATTTCCTCTTCTTTGGTTGCATACCAACAGATAGAGACCCAACATACCAGAATTATATTCGAGGAAGAGGACCAGATTTATGCACAGGAGGTTGCCTCCTTTGCAGATGAAGTGTATGAAAACCTTGCCTCGTACTTGGATTATGAGAGTGATGGGAAAGTACCGGTTGTCATGACAGGTAAGACTGCTTGGGCAAATGGATACTATGCACCCTTTCCAGCTTCCATCTATCTGTACATAACCAGCCCGGACAATCGGTTCATCGGAAGCAGAACTGCAAGTTGGTTGAGGAGTCTCTACACCCATGAGCTGACGCACTATCTCCATTTGAATGCAAACGTGGGGCCGGCAAAGGTCCTAGGGTTTCTTGGTCCTGGCGTGAATGCCTTCAGTACGGTATTTATGCCGGGTTGGTGGATCGAAGGGATCACAACGCATACCGAGACAGCCTTTGCAGAGGGGGGAAGGGGAGACTCGCTTCCCTTTGCGCTTTCTTACCAAGTACCACTACAGGAAGGGGCCATATGGAGCCTGGCTCAGGGTGCATACAACGGTCCGTTTGCCCCGTCAGGGAGAATCTATGTCACCGGCTACCTGATGGTGGACTATCTGATCAAAACCTATGGCGTTGAGGCCTTCAACACCATCAATGAGAAATTTGCAGCCTTCCCGTTCCTGGGACTCTCTCCTGCATTCCGAAAGGTAACAGGATATTCAGCAAAAGAGCTATTCACCTTTGCCTTGGAAGAGAGAAGTAATCCGTATGAAGCCATCGAGGGAGAGATCATCAGCATACGTGATAAAGGAAACTCCTATCTTCCCCAGAAAATAGGTCTAGGATTGGTTGGCTACCGTGAAAGTCCCTACGATGGTTCTGCCCTCTATCGCTATGCGGAAGGTAAAGAACCAGAGCGTCTCTTCTCGCTCCCTATCTCAGGGCGATCATCAATTGCACTCTCCGATACAGTTGCCTTGCTCTCAGTTGATTCCATTGACCCTACAGATCCATCCAGCCTCTCTCTTGCGCTGGTGAGCTACAGCGACCTCTATCTCTTGAACTTGGAGAGCCGCACATCTACCCGACTGACAGAGAACCAGCGTCTGGTGCATCCCTCTCTCAGCAGAGACGGAAAGCGGGCAGTGGCCTCCAGAATTTCCGGTTCTTTCTATGAGCTGGTGGAAATCGACTTGGAAGAGAAATCTGTGGAGCCCTTGTACAGCGAGGAACGAGCAAGTCTGCTTGAGCCTTCCTTGAATGCCGATGGCTCATTGCTTGTCTTCCTTGCATTGCAGGAGGGAAACGCTTCGATCAAGTTGCTGGATCAGCGAGGTATGGTACAGACGCTTGTTGGGCCTACGCAAAATGAACTACGCTCACCCTTGTTTGCTGAGGATGGAAGCATCCTCTTTGTAGGAGAGCAGGAGGGATTGTTCAGCGTCTACCGTTATGACAGAGAAGAAGAAGAGACCATTAAGCTCTTCAGCGACCCTGCAGGCATCTTTGCGGCGCGGATCAACGGGGACACCCTCATCTATGAGACGTATACTCCAGAAGGGTTTGCCTTGAAATCGGTAGCGCTGGACCGTTTGGTACATTCCACAGCCAATTTCTCTGAACCGAAAATGGAGACTGGTACGATTGAATTTGCAGGCAAGTATTCTATCTCCACCTATCGTGACCGGCTACGGCTGAACCTGGTACTGCCATACCCCTTCATTGAAGCGAACAGCATCCAACCAGGCCTCTGGTTTCATGCTACCAGCAATCTCAGGAAACAGAGCTTGATCGGGAGTATTGGATACTCTTTTACGGGAATGCGCCCCGTCTCCAATGTGGTCTACCAGTACGCTGGAGGCAACTATTCCCTCCAGCTAGCCGGTAATCTTAATACCTACGATATCGATTCAGCAACATACCTTACCAATGCCTCGGTGACCGTGGGGCTTCCCGTGCACTACCATTCAGGTTTTACTGCAATCAAGCGGATATCCCTCCAGCCGTCACTATCAATTACAACAGATTACTCTGACTGGGCAGGAGCAGCAACCCTAACCATCGGAGGGTCCTCGGTTTCAAGGGATTACCGTACCATCGACTTATATGGCCCAAGCATGAGTGAAGTAGCTTCTGGAATCCAGATTCTGACAAATGGCGATTTCTCATCACAGAGGTATGCAGCCTTTGCAAGCATCATGCGTCAACAAAGACTGTTCAGGGGCCGTCAAATGGCACGGGTATCTCTCTCTGGGATTACCCGTTCACAGGGGGTAGGGAGTTCGTATCCTCTCTTCTCCTTCCGCCCGCTGGGGGATGGGGATGCCAAGATTCGGCTCTCAGCTTCCTATCTGCTCCCGCTTGGCCTGCTGGATATTCCTTTCCTCTACGGAGGGATTACCAAGGCAGGATTGGAGCTTTCTGCCCAAACTGCATGGTACCTGAACGATGGGACGGTACAGTGGGAAGAGGCCTGGGCAATGGGGGTAACCCTGACCGGGAATTTAGTCATGGGAGGACCTTCTTTTGCCTTCCAGCCGTTTGTTCGATTTGCCTATCTCTTTGGACCTGATGATTGGGCTATCACCATTGGTATGAACGGGCAGGGAATCTTCGATTTCCTTCCTACTCCCGATCATGCTCCACATCTATGACGATGCCTGTCATAAGGAGCCAAGGGCCGGTGTGTTCGGCGAAATAGGGATTTTCTGTAGAAACCTCATCAGTACCAAATACATATTGAAGTGTCGAGGTGAAACGCAGGCGATAGTTCTGCCGTTCAATGACCAAGCCAGGAATGCCCAACCCTTTGAGACCCACCTCGATGGCAATCGTGGGGTGAATTGATTCAACAATCGTAGTGGTAAAGTCTTGCTGTAAATTGAAACGCTGTATACCTGCAAGCAGTTTCCCATAGGGCTCGAAGCGAGGGTGAAGAGTGATATTCCAGGAATAGCCGAGCATCCAGGACCCTACGTTGAGCCGGTCATCCTGGTCATCCATGTTATTGAACATCGGGCCATTCTTGTGGCGTATCTCGAAACTTACATCCTTGTAGGAAAATGCAAAAAGCCGATTCTGTTGGCCGTTGAGGTCATAGAGGAACCCAGTGGAGAAGATGAAATCAGCAGAACGGAATTGTTTCTTCCTCCACAAAGAGACTACATCAAAGCTGAAACCACCGAAAGAGCGCCCTGTTTCCAGGTATGAGATGAACTGGGTATGGAGCAGCCCACCATCATAGTGGTAGGAGAGAAAGGTTCCTTGGTAACGTTCGACCATCTCCTGATGAACAGTACAGGAGTGGTTGGTACTTCTCTGAAGATATCCCAAACGCACAGAGATAATGGAGTCAAACTGCAGCCGGATATTACCGCTGTATGTTTGTTCCCAGGTATGTGCATAATCCAGGTCGAACTCAACGGATGTTCTCATGCCTCCAATCCTTGTCCCTAGTCCTGCTCTTCCTCCAATTGATGGATGCAAGGAGATTTCATTCGTAGTGTAGGTTAGGTTGAGGAGGTCTCGGCCTATTAGGCTATGGAGATAATTCTGTGCCTCATTGAAGCCTAGGTTGCCAGAGGCAACCAGACCTGCTCTTGGTGTAAAGGTGAACAGTTTGCTCTGTAGAGGATACGAAGCCATAAGTGAGATGACATCATAGCGTTGCATGGTATCGAGACGGTCAGTATAGCCTCCCGTGGCAAGGTTCAGGGTAAAGGAGGAAGGGAGTACCGCTTCTACCGTGGAGCCATAGGACAGTCCGTCATCATGGTTATGGCCGAGTCCCATCGTATACCAGTCATTGTTTGTTCCTATCGTAAGAGACTCTATATTCGCTGATACAGAAGATGTACTGAGCAGCAGGATGAACCATAGAGCTACCAGCTTCCTAGAGTTTTTCCGCAAGTTCCAACCACCTTTGTTCTGCCATGTCGAGTTCTTCTCGCAGGTCATGATATGTTTCGGTTCTCTCTGCAAGGGTTCCGTCCTCTGTGGTCTCAGCATGCGAGAAGCTTGCTTCCAAGGTATCGATACGCTCAGAGAGTATACTCATTTTCTCCTCAAGTGCCTCAAACTCCTGCCTCTCTCGGTAGGAGAGTCCTTTCTGCTCTGACCGCCTTGGCACTTTCTGCAGCGGTGCCTCCGGCTCCTCTCTCTGTTTTAATGGAATGCTTTGTGCTCGCTCTCTCCACTGACTGTAACGCTGAGCCTCATAGCGCACTGTGCCTCCTTCCTCGAGCACGAAGAGTTCGTCACAGGTAAGGTCCAGGAATGCTCGGTCGTGGGAGACGATGAGCACACATCCCTCAAAATCCTGGATGTACTGTTCGAGGTTCTCCATGGTGGGGAGGTCGAGGTCGTTGGTCGGTTCATCGAGCATCAGGAAGTTTGGATTGGAAAGAAGGCGGGAGACCAGGTAAAGTCTTCTCTTTTCTCCTCCGGATAAGGTCGCGATCGTGCTTCTGTGCATGGATGTGGGGAATCCAAAGAGCTCAAGGAACTTAGCAGCACTTACAACCTCCGAGGGACCCAGCACCACCTGGGTTGCGATTTCTTCCACATACTCAAGAATGGTTTTTCCACTTTCAAGATTTCTACCAGTCTGGTCGTAGTAAGCGAACATGGTATTTACCCCAATATCAAGTGAACCACTGTCACTGGGGAGGTGAGCGCAAAGCAGATCCAGTAGGGTGGTCTTGCCGCTGCCATTCGGACCCACCACCCCGATCTTCTTTCCTTTGGTAAAGGAAAATGAGAAATCAGAGATGACGGTATCTTCTCCAAAAGTCTTGCTGAGATGTTTGGCTTCAAGAATCTTTTTCCCCAATCTTCTGCTTGCTGACTGAAAGGATTTTTGTGCCTGGTCGCCTACGACAGCTTGGTTTGCCAGCATTGCCTCAATGCGGTCCTTTCTGCCGCTATCCTTTCCCGTACGGGCTTTTGGCCCACGCCTAAGCCAGGCAAGCTCTCTCCTGAGGATGGTACTCAGCCTATCCTGTTCCTTTTGTAGTCTCTCGATGCGCTGTTCTCGCCGAGCGAGGTAATCGGCGAAGGAACCAGGATGGAGATACATCTGTCCCCCATCCAACTCAAGAATTGCTCTGCAGACAGTATCGAGAAAATACCGGTCATGGGTGACCAGTATGATGGTGGCAGGACTACCTTTCAGGTAGGACTCCAACCATTCAATGGTTTGAATGTCGAGGTGGTTGGTCGGCTCATCGAGAAGCAACATGGTAGGGCGGGAAGCGAGCGCCCTTGCGATAGCTACCTTCTTCTGCATGCCTCCGGAGAGCGTTGCCATAGGGGAGTCCAAAAGATCGTAGAGCCCAAGCTCACCAAGAAGGGATGTATAGTCACTCTGGAGATTCCACCCATCATGGCTTTCCATTAATTCGCTCTGTCTGATCAGGTTAGCTTCATCCTCTGGATGGGAAAGGGCATGCTGATATGCATTCCAGGTGGCGATCCTTATCCCGCTTCCTTGCAGGAGATAGGATGAAACTGTTTCCTTCTCCCTGAATTGTACTCCCTGTTCCAACATAACCAGGTCAGTGCCGTTTTTCATAGCGATGGTTCCGCTATCTGGGACAACCTGTCCTGCGAGTATCTTGAGAAAGGTGGATTTTCCTTCTCCGTTTCGACCGATCAGGGCAACATGGTCTCCCTCTTCCAATCCAAAACTGACATCTTGAAACAGTGGTTCGTCTTTGAGGGTCTTTGAGACCGATTCCAATGAGAGTACATTCATATTCTGAGCGTAGCGAAAAGCGGATACCTAGGCAAGATGCTTCAAGCAGCAAGAAACAGTACTGCAACCCCAGCTATGGAGAGGAAAGTGCCCCCAAGGCTGGGCAAAGAAAGCTTCTTATGAAGGATGAAGCGGTCAAAGGGGAGAAGGAGTATGGGAGTTATCTGGGTAATCGTGGTAACAATTCCCACCGGTGCCAAGGTGAATGCCTTCATCTGTGTTGTCATCCCCAAGACTGGCCCAGCGAGTGCAGCAAAAAGCAGGATAAGGAAGAGACGAGGTTTTTTCAGGAGTGCCAGGTGCTTTTTCCCATTCTTCTTGAAAAAGAAATTGTAGATGATGAAGATGGAGAGTCCCCCGATGTTGCGTAGAAGGTTTGTTGCAACAGGACCGGTCTCGTCCATTGCAAATTTAGCCATGAGAAAGGAGACTGATTGCAAGACTGAGGCAAGAATGGCGAAGAGCAGGCCAGTGGAGCGGTCCTTCTGTTCCTGCTGGGCAAGTACTGGCTTTCGATCGAGTAGGACCATCAGCAATACTCCCAGTATGGTGGTAAGGATGCCCAGAACCTGGATACCGTTCAACCGTTCAGCGAACAGAAAGAAACCAAAGATGGCGGTAACCACCGGAGAGAGGGTCATGATTACCATCGATTCCCTGCTTCCCAGCAGTATATAGGCTTGGAAAAGCAACTTATCAGTAACGAAATACCCTATTGCTCCGCTGGCCAGGATGAAGAAGTAGGTCTGTGGAGAGAGGTGGAGAGGGAACCACATTCCTTCCATAAGATAGGTCAGAAGGATGATGGCAGGGAGGGCAAGCCACATGCGGATATGCGCTACTGCATCAGAACCGACCTGCTTTCCCAGATGGCGGTAAATGATGGAATTCTGAGCCCAACAAGCAGCAGTGACGAGGGCAAGCAACTGCCCGAGTAGAAGATTGCTATCCATGATGCAGTACAGTATCACGTCCTGGAATTCTGTACAATTGACGGAAGGACAACCAATAGCTAGAATGTCTCATAATCAAGAGGAGTTGCTCATGTTGCACGGATTTCCCCCAATCGAAAGCCCTCAAAGTACCGTGCTTATCCTGGGCACTGGTCCCAGTGTCAGGTCTGCCTTGAAACAACAGTACTATGGCCATGAAAGAAATGCATTCTGGCCGATCATGCGGGATCTGCTTGGGGGCGATATTGATCATTACGAGCAGAAGTGGGAGCTGTTGCTCTCGCACGATATTGCCCTATGGGATGTGCTGTCAGCCTTCGATCGGAAAGGATCTGCAGATTCTGCCTATACGGAGGTAATCCCCAATGATTTCAAACAATTTTTCCAGGAACATCCTGCAATCGAGAGGGTACTGTTCAATGGGAAAAAGGCACAGGAGTTTTATAACAGTCTTGTCGGGATTTTTCCTGAATCCTGTTGTTTTCTCAGCATGCCGTCCACCAGTCCCGCATACACGCTCAGCTACGAGGAAAAACGTGAGCGATGGGCTGCAGGGCTAAAGATACTACCTGCTTCTTGATAATAAGTACAAATATCTCCTGATAAGTAGTAACAGTTCTCTTTCTCTATGGTTCTCCCTATGCTAGGATTCTAATGACTTGAAGGGAGCAACTATGCGACTACAGCGCAAGACCGTAACGAGGATAGTTCGGTATATCCTGTTGTTTGTGATGCCGGTGGTACTCCTTATCCTATTCTTGCTGAGAGGATATGAAACATCGTTACGCGACCAAGTCAAGCTACGACTTCAGGCAGAGCAAGAACGTGGTATCTCAGTTATCGCTAACCAAATAGAGAATGCGTTTAGCCAGTTTGTCTCCGATCTCTTGGTCGTACATAATTCCAATGAACTCGGAGCATTCAGGGAAAAACAGAATGAGCGGACATTGCAGGAGGTTGCAAATCTTCTGGTCCGTATCAGTAAACAAAAATCGTATATCCTGCACCAACGCTTGCTTAATGAGCAAGGGCTCTTGCTTGCCCAAGCCGATACCAATGCAGAAGGCTTGGTAAGTTTGTTGGGCACAGAATATTTATCCGATAGTGGTATGAGTGAGATGGTGCAGGAGATACAAACACTTAGTCCAAATGTTCTTTACATCTCAGACATTCTCCCCCAAGATGAAGGAAATCCCATACTTACCCTGGCACTTCCCGTGTATCAGGGATCTAAAATGACAGGTATTATTGCCATCGATTATGATGCTTGCTATCTTCTCTCATTTCTTTCAGTGTATCAGACTTCGCTGATGAAGGACCTGCAGTTTAGCATCATTGACAACCAGGGGAATGTTATCATCGATGGTACATCAGCGTGCAGTGACATCTATGTAGAAGGAATGAATCTGTTTTCACGTGAACCAGGGATGCGCAGTCAATTGACAGGTAATAGAATTGGTTCCTATGTTTCTGAGGATATGGCATATACCTTTCAAGCCATCTATCCAGCAAGCAATGAGAGGTTGTTCTTCTCTACATCGAGCAAATGGCTCTGGGCGGTTGTCAGCAGCTATGAATATGATCAGTTGCCGGTTTTGACACAGGATTTCTTGTTGTCGCACCCTTCGGTAAAATTCCTGCTTTCCTTCCTGGTTCTCTTCGTTGGTTCCGCTGCCGTAGTCATCCTCCAGATCAGGGCAGATGATAAGCAGCAACTACGTATCAGTTCCTTGATTGCAGATTATGCCTCCAACGGTGTGGTGGTATATGACCCCGAAGGGCGGGTAACCTTTTGCAACAAGGCATTTGAGGAACTATGTGGTTATACACAGGAGGAGTTGCAAGGAAAGAAGGAAGTGGCTCTGCGATACGACCTGTTTATCTCCCGTGAATCAGATGGAGGAGCACTTCGTCCTGTATGGGTGTATCATGAGAGCAAACACAGAGTACTCTGCTCCTTGGACATTATCCAAGTAGAGGGGAAACGGGGGCAGGGAAATCATGCAATAGAGATCTACAGCCCATCCCGGTGGAATACGATGGAGCTGCTTCAGCTATGCAAGAAGAATCAAATTGACTACCATCAGTGTTTTGCAAAATCCATACTGATTCCTGAAGGTACTGGTTCGTTTGTCTGTCTGCAGATACAACTCTTGAACAGTAAGGAGATTGGGATGCGTCTCAATCAACGGGAGCGAGTGCTCTTCTCGAATAAGTTCTCTACAACACTTGAGAAAGTCCTCGATACGATCTTTCCTATCCTTTCCACAGCGTTTGATTCATACCTGCTCTTCTTTGAAACGAAAAGCAGTGCAACTGAAATCGAGGGAAGGGTAGCATCACTTCTCTCCGGTTTTCATCTTCCCTATCTTTTCGGGCAGTCCTCCCTTGCCTTGCAGCTCTCTGTAGGTATTTCTCTTTACCCAAAACCAAGTGCCAGCCTCTATGCTCTTGTAAAGAATGCTGCAATCGCCATGCATATGGTTAGTTCAGGTACTGAACATGGATATCTTTTTTACGATAAACAGGTTGCAATGCGCTATGCCAGGAGAATAGCAATCAAGGATGCACTTGCCTCTGTGTTTGAAACGGACCAGCTTTATCTGGCCTATCAAGCACTTGTCTCGGTCAAGGAAGAGAAGATCATAGGGGCAGAAGCACTTATCAGGTGGAATCATCCAAAGTTAGGGCCCATCTATCCGGATGAGTTCCTTCCCCTTATCAGAGAGCTCCAATTGACCGAATTGTTGGGTAGATTCGTGATTGAGAGCGCGATCTGCTTCCTTCATTCACACTGGAAGGAGTTTGCTACCTCCATACCAGATTTTACCTTATCCATCAATCTGAGTGCTGAGGAACTCTCCAATGTACATCTAACCGACCTATTGGTCAGTGAACTGAACAGGCAAAAGATCCCACACTCCATGTTGGAAGTTGAATTGACCGAGCATACTGCAGTGGAGAGTCTCAGTAATACGAATGCAATCATGGACCGGTTACACACAAATGGAGTCTCATTGGCAATTGATGATTTTGGTACTGGATTCAGCTCGCTTTCCTACTTGCTTGAATTGCCAGCAGATATGATCAAGATTGACCGTTCATTTATCTCCCGATATCCCGATTTCGAGTCCATCACCATTTACAGGACTGTCTTGCTCATGGCAAAGAAAATGGGAGCTATGGTACTCGCGGAGGGAGTGGAGACAGCCGAACAGCTTGAATTCCTCAAGATCATTGGTTGTGATTACTATCAGGGGTATCTCTTCAGCAAGCCGGTGGATGAGGCTACCTTCATGAGGCAGGTATTCAGGGCAGCCGAATAATCGAGTTATAAGGCATGAGCGATTGCGGTTGCCTGTACCATGAGATGTCGTTGCTTTCCCCCGTTTTCTTCCAAGCCACTGCTCATATCGACCGCATAAGGACAGACAGTTCTGATTGCTTCCTCCAGATTGCCGGCGTGTAATCCGCCTGCGAGAAATATTGGCTTGTCATAACCAGAGGCTTGCCTCCAGTCGAACACCTTTCCACTCCCTCCTTTTGCGCCATCGAGCAAGAAGTAATCTGCTGTACTGGATTCAACCGCAGTAGTATGAGGATTACAGACCGCTTTGATGATGGGAAGCGAACAGACTGAGCGAAGGGTCCAGATGTATGCCTCGTTTTCGCGGCCATGCAGTTGTATGAGATCGATGATTCCTTCTTCAGCGATGCGAATGATGTGTTCAACCGGCTCGTCAACAAACACCCCAACAACAGCAATAGCTGGATTCACCCGTTTGCGTAAATCAGCTGCAACCTCTCTGCTTATCTGCCTCCGGCTTGGGGCAAAGACAAAGCCTATATAGTCACATCCTGCTTCATTGGCCCACTCTATGTGTTCTTCCCTTTGCATGCCGCAGAGTTTGATTTTTGTCATACTTTCAATTCCTGTACGGCCTGTGCTCGGTCGACTCTTCTCATCAGCTGTTCACCTACCAATATTGCGGAGAATCCAGCTTGCTTGAGCAGAATCGCATCCTCTCTTCCCCTGATACCGCTCTCACTGACAGCCGTTACAGAGGATGGGATTGAGTGAATCAGGCGAAGGCTGGTTTCAAGATCGACTGAAAAATTTCGGAGGTTGCGATTATTCACTCCTATAATCGTTGCTCCGGCTCCCAGCGCAAGATCCAGCTCCACTTTATCATGTACTTCCACCAATGCATCCATCCCAAGGCTCTTGGCGAGGGAGAGAAAGGAAGACAAGGTGTTATGGTCTAGAAGGGCGGCGATGAGCAAAATTGCAGAGGCTCCCAGAATCCGTGATTCCAGGATCTGGTAGGCAGTTATGATGAAATCCTTCCTGAGGAGAGGCAGGGAGACACTCTCTCCAATACTGGTCAGATATGCATCATCACCCAAAAAACGGGTAGGTTCAGTAAGAACACTCAATGCAGAAGCGCCTCCCGCTTCATACTCTTTTGCGATTGCCAGTGGATCAAAGGAAGATGCAATGACTCCTTTTGAAGGGGATGCCTTTTTCACTTCAGCAATTACCGCAAGGTGGTCACTCTTCAAAGCGTGTTTGAATGGATGGCCGTCCAGTACACAAGAATACGCACGAGTTTCAAGATTCACGGTTTTCTTACCCTGGTACCGTTGGGCAGTACTTGCTGCAAGTGTTTGTAGGATATCCATGCTTACTCCCTGTTTGACAGTTGTACGAAGGCTTCAAGTTGCTGTAGTGCTTTTCCGCTATCAATTACTTCTCGAGCGAGTTCAATGCCTTTCCCAATGGTACTTGCTTTTCCTGCAATATAGAGCGCGCATCCACTATTAAGCAGCACAATATCCCGCTTTGGACCCTGCATCTCGCCACTGAGGATTGAACGGGTAATTTCAGCATTCTCCTCTGCATTACCTCCTGTGAGATCTTCCCCTTTGCATCGTTTCAAGGAGAATTGTTCAGGGGTGATAGTGTAGTGTGTAAAGGTATCATCCTGTACTTCACAGATATGTGTCTCTCCAGTCAAGGTGATTTCGTCCATACCATCTTCCCCACAGACAACCATTCCCCGTTTTACCCCAAGGTTGGTCATTACCTGGGCCAAGGGAACGATAAGACTCTCATCGTAAACACCCATAAGCTGCAAGGAAGCGCCTGCAGGATTGGCCAAGGGACCGAGAATATTGAATACGGTCCTGATTCCCAACTCCTTTCTTACCGGGGCAACATATTTCATACTGATGTGATAATTCTGGGCAAAGAGAAAGCAGAGCCCGATCTCATCCAGCATTGCTTTGCTTCTTTGTTCATTGACTTGGATGTTTACTCCCAGCCTTTCAAACACATCGGCAGCCCCACAATCTGAAGAGGCGGCGCGATTGCCATGTTTCGCGACCGGAACTCCCATGCTGGAGATAACAATGCTGCTGGTGGATGAGATATTGAAGGTCTTAAGGTGGTCACCTCCAGTGCCAACAATCTCCAGGACCGGCAGGTCATGTAGGAGTCGGATACAGTGACTTCTCATGCTCTCTGCACATGCGGTAATCTCCTCGATTGTCTCCCCCTTCAGGGAGAGGGCAGTGAGGAAACTGCTCATCTGGACAGGGGTTGCCTTACCCTCCATGATTTCATGCATGACAGACAACGCTGTATCGTAGTCAAGGTTCTGCTTCATACTTAATTGCTTGATGGCTTCCCGTATCATTGTATTGCTCCTTTGTTTGCGTTTGCCACCTCCAGAAAGTTTTTCAACAATGTTTCTCCTCTGGGGGTGAGGATGGATTCTGGGTGAAATTGCACTCCATAGATGGGATACTGTGTGTGCTGTATGGCCATTACCTGTCCATCCTCTGTCCATCCAGTCAAGGTCAGGGAAGGGGGAAGGCTGTCGGCCTTTACTGTCAGGGAGTGGTATCGACCTACCTTTTCTTCCCTTTCCAGGTTGTGGAAGAGGGGGGATGAGGTATCCAATACACATGTTGATTGTTTGCCATGGTAGAGTGTTTCTGCATAAGAGACTGTGGCTCCAAATGCGGTAGCAATCGCCTGATGACCTAGGCACACACCAAGGGTGGGAACTGTTGGACCAAGCTGCTGTATAAGGCTGATGATGATCCCCGCTTCTTGGCAGGTTCCGGGGCCTGGGGAGATGATGATGGCCTGCATACCAAGTGATGCAATCTCCTCTACGGTCATGACATCATTACGGACTACCTGGATATCCGGTTCCAATGCCCCTATCATCTGGTAGAGGTTGTAGGAAAAACTGTCGTAGTTATCAATCAATAGGATCATAGGATGCCTCCTGAGGCTCTTTGCAACGCTTCCTCTACCGCCTTTGCTTTCCGTTCACACTCTGCATACTCACTCTCTGCTACGCTGTCGGCTACAATACCCGCACCGCTACGTACATACACTCTATTCCCTTTCCGGTAGGCCAAGCGAATGGCAATACAGGTGTCCATGTTCTGGTTGCTGCCGATGTAACCGACAGCACCGCCATAGATACCTCGCTGGGTATGCTCCAGTTCTTCGATGATCTGACAGGCGCGTAGCTTGGGAGCCCCACTCAGTGTCCCTGCAGGGAGAACAGAGGCAATGGCGGAGAGCGCGTCCTGGTCCTCCCGTATGGATCCCTTTACCGTTGAGCCGATATGCATTACATGGCTGTAACGCTGGATTTGGAGATAGGATTCAACTTCAACACTGCCGAACTTGCTTATCTTTCCAAGGTCATTGCGACCAAGGTCAACCAGCATATTATGCTCTGCAAGCTCCTTCTCATCGCTAAGAAGGTCTTTTTCATTTGCTAAGTCTTCTTCCTCTGTTTCTCCCCGTCTTCGGGTGCCCGCCAAAGGAAAGGTATGCAGTATGCCATCCTTGAGATTGACCAAGGTCTCTGGTGATGCCCCGGCAATCTCAATCTCGCTGCCGGAAAAGTAGAACATATACGGGGAAGGGTTGATGGTTCTCAAGACTCGGTAGGTATCCATCAGACTCCCCTCGAATGCAGCTTCCCAACGATTGGAAAGTACCACCTGGAAGATGTCTCCTTCCTTGATATAGCCTTTAGCCTTCTCTACCATGGAGCAGTAGGACTCCTTGTTGAAGAGTGGTTTTAGTGGATCTTTCATGACACCGGGAAATCGCTTAAGAGGATGCTCATTCTGCAGGATCCTGTGCATTGCAAGCAAATGCTGCTGTGCTTTCTCATATCCTCTCGCACCATCCTTAGCCTGATAGGTAACAATAAGGGTCAACACCTGGCGATAGTGATCGAAACAGATCACCTGGTCAAAGAACATAAGGTCTAGGTCCTTGAAAGCCTCATCCTTTCTGTAGTCGATGAGTAGATGGGGCTCCTGGTATTTGATGTAGTCATAGCTGAAGTATCCTACAAGGCCTCCCGTGAATGGGGGAAGCTTTTCAATGGGAATGCTTTTGTATGCTTTCAGGATGCTTCTGATTACATTCTCAGGGTGTCCCTGTGATGTTTCTTTGCTCCCATCCCGGTGTTGAACAGTGGTTGTGTGGTCTTGGGTCGAAAGGGCCAGCAAGGGGTCATATCCGAGAAAGGAGTATCGTCCCCATCTCTGTCTGTCATCGACGCTCTCAAGTAAAAAACAGTGGGAACTCTCTGCCTTTAATCGGGATAGCACGGTGATGGGGGTGTGTTGGTCACAAAGCATTTCGAGGGTGAGAGGGAGATAACCCCCATCATCCTGGTAGGCCAACGCCGCTTCTTTTGTTGGATAGTACTGCATGTATGCTCCTTATGTTTCTGTAAGAAGAAACTATCTGGGTAAAAAAAGATATCACACCGTGATGGCCCTCTTCATCTCCCTCACGTATCCTGATACCGCTTCTACACTGCCTCTTCCTTTTTCAGCAATGATATTCATAATCGCAGAACCTACGATGATACCGTCCGCGAAGGTAGCGATGTGACGAGCTTGCTTCGGTGTATGGATGCCAAATCCAACGGCACAGGGAGTGTCGCTGTTCGCTTTTGCAAGTTCCACCATCTCCCTGGCACTGTCATTCAGATTGCTTCTCATGCCGGTAACACCCAATGAGCTTACACAGTAGAGAAATCCCTCACTATGCTTGGAGACCGTGATGACCCGTTGCCTGCTGGTTGGGGCGATCATGCTGATCAACTTGATACCCTCCTTTTTACAGGAGCCTTTAATTTCACCCTGTTCCTCATAGGGAAGGTCTGGAATAATCAGACCGTCGAGGCCTGCCTGCTTTGCGCTGGAAAGGAACCGGTCCTTCTGATACTTGTACACCGGATTGAAATAGGTCATACAGACCAAGGGAATCTGGGTGTGTTTTCTCAGTCGTTCAATCAGGGTGAATAGATCGTGGATCTTGAATCCTGATGCAAGGGCTCGTTCATCAGCCTTTTGTATTACAGGTCCTTCCGCAATGGGGTCAGAGAAGGGAAGGCCCAGTTCAACGAGGTCAGCTCCTGCATCTGCCATAGCGAGTACCAACTCTTCAGTCATCGATATGTCTGGATCAGCGCAGGTTACGAAGGGGATGAATGCGGTGCCTCCTGAGAATGCATGCTGGATTCGGTCATTCATAGAGTGTTTCTCCTTGGTAGCGGGCAATTGCTGCCACATCCTTGTCTCCCCGTCCGGAGAGATTGACCACGATGATTGCATCCTTCTCCAAAGTAGGAGCGAGCTTCATGGCGTAGGCGAGTGCATGGGCACTTTCAATGGCGCAGATAATTCCCTCTTTTCGACTGAGGTATGTGAATGCATCAACTGCCTCAGCATCGGTGATTGGCACGTATGTTGCTCGTTTGGTTGCAAACAGCTGAGCATGCTCTGGGCCGATACCAGGATAGTCGAGTCCTGCACTGATGGAGTAAACTTCATCTATTTGTCCATCCTCATTCTGGCAGAAGATACTCTTCATTCCATGAAACACTCCCTCGCTGCCCATGCTTAGCGTTGCTGCATGTTCGTTGGTATCGATGCCCTTTCCTGCTGCTTCACAACCGATTAAATGCACTGAAGGTTCTCCTATGAATTCATGGAAGATACCGATTGCATTCGATCCTCCTCCTACACAGGCAATGATGTAGTCCGGCAATTTGCCTTCAGCTGCAAGTATCTGGGTCCTCACTTCCTGTCCGATAATTTTCTGGAAGTCCCTCACCATGGTGGGGAAGGGGTGTGGTCCCATAACAGAGCCCAGGACATAGTGAGTATCATCTATTCTCTTGGTCCATTCCCTCATGGTCTCATTCACTGCGTCCTTGAGTGTTTTTGTACCGCTTTGTACGGGGTGAACCGTGGCACCGAGCAGGCGCATACGGTAGACGTTGAGTGCTTGCCTCTGGCAATCTACCTCTCCCATGAAAATCTCACACTCAAGTCCCATCAGTGCAGCTACTGTGGCCGTGGCAACACCATGTTGGCCAGCTCCGGTCTCTGCGATCACCCGTGTTTTTCCCATATGCTTGGCGAGCAAGCACTGACCAAGAACATTATTGATCTTATGGGAGCCTGTATGGTTGAGGTCTTCCCGCTTGAGATAGACCTTGGCCCCGGCTAGGTCCTTTGTCATATTCTCGGCATAGGTCAAGAGGCTTGGCCTGGAAGCATAGTTCTGGTAGAGGGCCTTAAGTTCACCCTGGAAGGTTGCATCATCCTTGAGTGAGGTATATGCAACTTCAAGTTCCTGGATGGCACTCATCAGGGTCTCTGGTATGTACTTGCCTCCATAGGGGCCGAATCGTCCTGGTTCCATAGGTGACTCCTTGGAATAGGAGCATATATGTTTCTATTGATAGAATCAAGGTTTTTAAGCAAGAATTTTGAATTTTTGAAGAAATATTTTGTAATTACTTACATGAAAACAAAAAAAAGGAACCCCGAAGGGTTCCTGATTATTACAAAGCAATAGCTTAGTAACGGTTGTAGCTCGGGCGTGGCTTTGCAATAGCCTCGTTTACACGAAGGTTGCGGCCGCCGAAATCCTGACCGTCAAGCTGGCTGATAGCAGCAACTGCAGCAGAATCGTCTTCCATCTCTACGAAACCAAAGCCCTTGGGGCGACGGGTTTCACGGTCAATGATGATGTTTGCACTCAATACAGTGCCGTACTGTGCGAACAGGTCACGAAGTTCCTCTTCGCTGGTGTTGTAACTCATGTTACCAACATAAATTTTCTTTGCCATTCAAAGCATCCTTTACAGGCCTTTAGCCTGTCTCAAAAAAGTATTTGCTCATTTTGGCGCAGTTTCGAACGTTTAACCTGTCTGCTGATGGAATTCAAATGAAGAACACGAACATAGAGAGGGTAAGGGACTAGCTGCAACGCAAAAAATCAAAGCAACTGCAGGCTAGCATGGCCAAGGCCGAATGTCAATCGAGGAGTCACTGCAATTGAACATTTTTTGCAAATTTGTAAGAGAAAATTCGCACAATGGGTGAACAGCCTCTACTGAAAGTACATTTTCCCCTGGTCAAGAACCCACTCTGCTGCTAGGATGATCTCATGAAACAGATTGAAGTAGCCGCACTCGTGTTGATCAATAATAACCGGGTATTCGCTGCCCAAAGGAAAGACAAAGGCTCTCTTGGGGGCATGTGGGAGTTTCCTGGAGGGAAGTTGGAAATCGGTGAGACTGGGCGGGAAGCGCTCGTGAGAGAGATTCAGGAAGAGCTTGGGGTCACTATAGAAATACAACGCTACCTTATGAGAGTAGAACACCAATACCCAGGCTTTTTTGTCATCATGCACGCCTATTTAGGGATTATACAGGAAGGTTCCATCCAGTTGCATGAGCATCAGGCAAGTCGCTGGTTGAAGAAACATGAGTTATGGCAGATTGATTGGGCTGAGGCAGATATCCCCATCGTACAGAACGTAGAGCACTTATTGTCATGAGAGGGATGCAAGATGAGCGGCTGCTGGCAAGCCTTGAGACAAGTTTTTTTGATGCACGCATTCCCTCTGCAATGAGTCTGCGTCCTCATTTGGTGCTCAATGATCCACCAAGGACAAAAGTGATGGAGACACTCGTTCGTGAGCTTGCCTCTTGTACTTCATTCTCGTTCAGCGTTGCATTCATTACCAAAGGTGGGTTGGCAATGCTTTTGCAGCCACTTTACGAGGCACAGAGGAGGGGAGTGAAAGGGAAAATTCTCACCTCTGACTACCTTACCTTCACCGATCCCGATGCGCTTGCTTTCTTGCTTGAATACTTTCCATCGATAGAGCTCAGGGTGTATACGGAAAAAGCATTTCATACCAAGGGCTATCTCTTCACTCGCGAGGAAGATTATGCCACCTTGGTGGTAGGAAGCTCAAACTTGACCCATGAGGCTCTTGCCACCAATCAGGAGTGGAACTTGTTTTTGGTTAGCTCGTGTTCCGGCAGTCTCGTCCAAGAGACCCAGGAAACGTTTCAAGAGGCTTGGGACAAAGCTGTAGAGGTCAGCCCTGCGTGGATTGCTCACTATCGTGAAGTGTATGCTGCTCTCCATACCCATAAGCGATTTGAGCCGCTGCCGCTTCCCTCCCTTCCAATAGCCCAGAGGCAAGAAAAGAGAGAACAGCTGGTGCTTAATGCCATGCAGGTCCAGGCATTGGATGGTCTTGAACGGCTCAGGGAACAAGGCAAGGACAAGGCGCTGTTGATATCCGCGACCGGTACAGGAAAGACCATACTCCTGATCAAGGATGTGGAACGCCAGCGCCCTAAACGGTTCCTTTTCGTCGTACATCGTCAGCAAATTGCAGAAGAAGCCCTTGCACGGTTCAAGGAACACCTCGGTGATGACTTGGAGTGTGGTCTTCTCTGCGGGGAAACCAAGGAAGCAGACGCTCCCTACCTTTTTGCAACTGTTCAGACGCTGTCAAAGGATGAAGTGCTGCATACGTTTCCAAAAACCTGGTTTGATTATCTGGTTATTGATGAAGTGCATCATGCGGGAGCTGCATCATACCAGAAAATCTTGAACCATTTTCAACCGGCCTTTCTGATGGGGATGACGGCAACGCCATACCGAAATGATGACAAAGACATCTTCCAGCGATTTGATTATGCTGTTGCCTGTGAAATCCAACTCAACCAAGCGCTGGATGCTGGAATGCTTTGTCCTTTTCACTACTACGGGGTAACTGAATTCTCCATCCAAGGTCATGAACAGGTTCAGTACAAGGATTTTGCCCGTCTGGAGAAAGTTGAACAGGTGAAGCATATCAACCAGATGCTCAAACGATACAGTATTGGCAATAGGCGGGTACGTGGTCTGATTTTCTTCAGCCGAAACAAGGATGCCGCTTTTCTTGCACAGGCTTTGTCTGATTTGGGAAGAAGGGCGATGGCCCTCTCGGGTGCGGATTCGCAGGAGGCGAGGGAAGCGGCCTTTCTCCGATTGGAGAAGGAGAGTGGTAAGGATGCACTGGAGTATCTGGTGACGGTGGATATTTTCAATGAAGGAGTTGATATTCCTTCCTTGAATCAGGTGGTGATGCTCCGACCGACGGAGTCGGCAATCATTTTTGTCCAGCAACTTGGCAGAGGACTCAGAAAGTACCCAGGAAAAGAGTTCCTTACAGTAATAGATTTTATTGGAAACCATGCCAACAATTACATGATACCCATTGCTCTCTTTGGCGATAGGACCTATCGCAAGGATACGCTTAGAAAACTATTAAGTGAAGGTTCTACCGCCCTAAGTGGTCCATCGACCATACAGTTTGATGCAGTGGCCAGGGGGAAGATCTTTGAAGCAATCAATCGTGTTTCCTTCAAGAACAAAACCTTGCTTGGACAGGAGTATGCAAGCCTCAAGCAGAGGCTGGGCAGAACACCCAACCTTATTGATTTCATCACGATGGGCTCTCTCTCACCTGTTGTCATCCTGGAGTATGCTAGGACGTATATTCAGTTCAAGGAAAGAGTTGAGAAGCACTTTGTACACACACTTACCGACTTGCATCTGAAGAGCTTGTACTATCTTGGGAAGATACTGGCAAGAGGAGTACGGATTCAGGAGACTTGCATGATCAGATCCCTTTTGGAAAATGATGGAGAGATTGAATACGCATCTATTCCCAAGCTTATACAGGAATCCTATGGATATATCCCTACAGACCAGTCGATCGAATCGGCGCTTAGGATCCTATCCAACCAATTTTTCCAGGAAAAACACAAGAATTCTTTTGGCTCACTCTCCTATGTGACCTTGACAAAGACAGGGATCAGAAAGAGTCCGTCTTTTTCAACGTTGCTGGAAAATGAGGAGTATCGCATTGAGCTAGATGACCTTCTGGAGGTTAGTAAGTATTCGTATCTCAATGATTTTGCTGAGCGTCGTGGTTCGTATGATCTGGTGCTTTACCAGAAGTACACTCGCCAAGAAGTGTGTAGGCTTCTGGGTTGGGAACATGATGAGGCAAATACCATCTATGGATACAAGGTTGACTACGAGCACCACCAGTGCCCAATCTTTGTTACGTATCACAAGGATTCCCAAACTATTGATCCTGGTATTGATTATCGGGATAAGTTTCTCTCTCCTGAACAGTTTGTCTGGGAAACCCGTACCAATGTACGTCTCGAGTCAAAGGAAGCGAGAGCAATACGGGGAGAAATGGGGCCCATGGAAGTGCTGCTCTTTGTGCAGAAAAGCAATGATGAGGGGCGTTCATTCTACTACCTTGGACCTCTTTCCTTCCTCCGTAATGCACCTAGTTCAAAGATCAACGGGAAAGGAAAGCACCTACCAGTGGTAATGATGCGGTTTATGCTTTATCACCCTGTCCCACAAAGTCTATACAACTACATCCTGGAATTGGTGGACAACTCATCCCAAACCACTGCTTAGCGAATATTTCCGCTTGTTTTCATGATGCTCTTGGATAATACTATTCTCATGGAACCAACGCTTGTCCCCTCATTTGATGGATTCTTCATCTCATGTGTCTTATACCGACCTGCTTCCCCCGTGGGGATCGTACAGATCATCCATGGTGCAGCTGAGGTGAAAAGCCGCTATGAACAAGTGGCTCTGTTTCTTCAGGAAGCTGGCTACTGTGTTCTGGTGAGTGACCAGAGAGGACATGGGGATTCAGTCGATGCCCACTTTGTCAGGGGGTATATGCCGAGTGTGGATGTTCTGGTGGAAGATCAACATATCATCACCCGTTTCCTGAAGGACCTCTATCCAGATTTGCCGCTTTTCTTACTTGGTCACTCGTTCGGTTCCATGATTGCAAGGCTCTACCTCGGTTCCTATGACCATGAGATTGCCGGCCTGATTATGACAGGTACCCCTTGCTATGTTAGGGGAATAGCACTGGGAAAAGCATTTGTCCGGCTTTTGATGTTGCTTCTCACCCCTCATGGTTATGGTATGATTTCTACCAAACTAACCACTTCAGCCAACCTGAAATGGGTCTGTTCCGATCCTGAGGTGGTCAGGGAGCGACTGCATGATCCGTACCGGAGACACTTCAAATACCAACTGCAATCAATTTATACTATCTTTGATGCCTTGCAACGGCTTCATGACTGGTCCTTTTTTCACCCAACCAAGGGTGATCTTCCCATCCTCTCGATCACTGGAGAGGATGATCCCATCCCTGGAGGGGAGCGTGGCCTCTCTGATACGGAACGATCCCTGAATCGGATCGGGTATCATCGCTTCAGTTATACGGTCTATGAAGGAATGAGACATGAGGTGCTGATGGAGAGGGAGAAGGAGTTGGTATTCAACCAGATCAAGGAGTTTCTCATCTCAGGGGCTGAACAGACTTGACGATTCCACTCATTAGCATGATGGTAATAGATGAGGGATTGATTGTACCTCAATTGGTTTTTCGTTGAGAAAGGAGCGATTGACTATGAGAAGGCATGCACGGGAAACAATCAGAAGACCCAAAGAGATTGAAACAAACTATGATTGGGACCTTGATGAGAAAACAATGCCAAAGAAGATGGCACAAAAGCCCAAGGATGATGATTTTGACGAAGATGATCTCTTTGAAAGCGAAGAGGATGAGGAGTTATAAATATCCTCAATTGCATGTTCAATTATACTCTTTCTTTCATCAGGAGGAGTGTTTTTAATGAGGGCAAAAGGCTTCTGCGAGATGCAAGGACCCTGCCTGGATTTGTATCGGTTTTCCAGGGCTGCGGTGTATTACTTGGTTTGAAGCGTTTAGAAACTCTGTGGTAATGGTGTAGGTCCCTTCAGGTAGATCCACGTAGCCAACCCAGGCCTCGGAAGGGAGGAAGTGGGTACTGCGTACATCAGCACTCTCTGTTACATCTCGAGCAATACGGAAGATCATACCCAGGAGTTCTTCTCCTGCTGTTACCTTGTTGTCCTTTGCCGCATACTCGTCATAGAGAGCAATCCCTACTGCCTTGGCCATCGCACGGGTTATTGCTTTCATTTTAATCAACTCACTCTTCGCTCTAAAGGTATCGATGGCAATGTTGCTGATCGACTCAATCCGCTGTAGTGGGATCATCGGCTGTCCCTCGATGGAGACCCTGACAGCCTGTACCTGCGAGGATCCACCAACAAGGACAGGATAGGCAATCTTTGCCCTATTGTATGAGGATACATACACCCTCTCTACACGTTCTTCCTTCAACGGGGATTGCCCACTGAAGGAGACCATCTGAAGCCTGC
Organism: uncultured Sphaerochaeta sp.; assembly: GCF_963677075.1. NCBI lineage: Bacteria > Pseudomonadati > Spirochaetota > Spirochaetia > Spirochaetales > Sphaerochaetaceae > Sphaerochaeta > uncultured Sphaerochaeta sp. Next base: position 1,760,902 of record NZ_OY781873.1, read on the forward strand.
CCTTGTCTTGTGGGAAGGGATCTTCTTCAAGTGCCACTACGGAGGGGAGCGGGAAGGGGTAAAGGGATGGCTGGGATGAGAAGGCATGGCGGACCTGGTCGATGGCAAAGTGCAAAGTATTGTCCTCACCGAGAGCCTGAGCAACCGAAGCACTCAGGTAATTGGAGAGAGCACTGGTGGAGAAAGCTGTTGCATAGGTTTGGACTGCAGGGGCATCCAAGCCTTCCTCTCTCGCATATTCAGTCATCTGCTGCTCATATTGTTCATACTTTTGCTTGAGGAATGTTTGTTTCTCTATGCTTCGATTAAGTTCCACCAATGCAGCTTCGGTTTCTCCCAGATGCATATAGTTCAAAGCCTTGAATACATTGAGATACATGTCCTCGTACTCTTCACCTTGGTAGGCTTTTGTGTTGTCATTGACGAGAAATGAGGCAATATTGCCTGAAACACTCTCCGTATATGCTTCCCATATAAGCCGCTCTGATTCACTGAGATAGTTGTTGGAATCCGAGTAGTTTCCACCCAGACGAGAGAGGATTCCAAGGTCATAGTTGACAATGATGGGCCCCTGTTTCTTGAGCAGGGAAGGGGCTTCCAGGAGGAGGCTTTCATATGCTCCCTGGTACTTGGCGCCCTTATAGAGGGATTGGGTTGCTGACATGTCCATGAAGGACGTACACCCACTCATCAACACAATGAGCATAAGAAGGAGGACGAAAAACAACCCGTTTGCTACACTCTTGCGGTATTTCATTACATCCTTCCTCATTCTGTATGGGCACAATGTAGCATTGGGTTATGCGTGGCGCAATAATGAATCGCTAAAAAAATGTAGAATGTCTCATTTTTCGTACCAATGATTCCTACACAAGTGATGATGAGTCTGTTACACTGTGGCGTATACCGAAGCGAAATGTGAAGGAGATTTGTAATGAAACGTCTAAGCCTCTACGGCCTCTTTATAGTGCTGGTATCTGTACTCTTGATCTCATGTCAGTCTCCCGTGTCAGTTAGCCGCATAAGTGCTGATACCGATATTGACTTGAGCGGGAATTGGAACGACACCGATATTCGTATTGTGGCAGAGGCACTGGTTGATTCCAGTCTATCCTCTCCATGGATCACGCAGTATAAGATGGCTCATCCTGGGGACAATCCAGTGGTCATCGTAGGAACGTTCCTTAACCGTAGCAGTGAGCATATCGATACCTCGATTATATCCAAACGGTATGAGATGGCCCTCATCAATTCAGGAAAGGTCGATATGGTAGCTGATCAGAGCTTCCGTGCTTCAGTGAGAGAGGAGCGTGAGGAACAACAGTTCTTTGCGAGCGAGGAAACGGCCAAAGCACTTGGAAAGGAAATTGGAGCAGATTACCTATTGCAAGGATCGGTGAGAACCAATCTTGACCAGAGTGGTGGCCAGATGGTGAGAACCTACTATGTTTCAGCGGAATTGATCGATATCGAGACCAATAGGAAAGTGTGGGTTGGAGAAGAGACAATCAAGAAGCTCATCAAGCAAAGTAAATATAAGCTGTAGGAGGGTACATGAGAAAATATCTTGTGGTGCCTGTATTGCTCTTCCTGGTCCTGGGATTTTCCTGTACCTCCTTAGGATCCTCCAAGGTTCCCTCCTGGATCGACCACCCCTATGACAATGCCTATGACGAAGATACCTACCTCTGTGCCGTTGGTTCTGGATCATCACGACAAAAGGCTGTTGATGCAGCACTTGCCAGCCTGTCACAGGTTTTCAATGCCCAGGTTCGCTCAGTTACTGAAGTCAGCAGTCTCTCTACCGCTGCAACCGATACAATGGGAAATGTGACGTTTACCGAATCCTCTGAGATGATGGATTTTGGCAGTGTCACCAGCGAGACTGACCAGATCATCGGCTCTGAAGTGGTCAATGTCTATACTGATGAACTAGGCAGGGTCCATGCCCGCGTTGCATTGCACCGAGAGCGGACTGCCTCACTGTATCAGAAACAAATAGCTGAATTGGGTAGCTCAATCGCACAATTGAATATGCGAAAAGCAACTGCAGATACCCTGCTCGCAGAGTATGTGCTCCTTCGTGAAACACGGGAGTTGGCAAAGCAACAACAAGCTCTCTATAACCAGTTACAGGTGTTGCTTAAGCAGCCCCAGATGCAAGTGCTGGCTCCGATTGACCGAGCCCTATCAGCACTGGCACAGCAGATAACCATTGCAGTAGAGGTTTCTGAGAATGTAAATGCCTCTCCTGTACTCAGGGCAGCCTTTGAACAGGGCCTGCAGGAGAGAGGTTTTGCGACCGGTGCACAGGACCCCTATGCAATATTGGATGTCTGGTACACCGTAGAGCCGATTACTATGGAGGGCAGTCCATATGCCTATGCTCGATATACCCTGTCTGTTCAATTAAAGGATAGCAAGCAGGTCTATGTCTCCTATGAGAAGGCGGACAGAGAGGCGGCCATGAGTGAGAGGGATGCTCTTGCAAAGGCGTTGAAAGCTGCAAGTTCATCTGGTGTTGATGGATTCTTTACCCTGATGCTGGAAACGCTTGGGGATGAAACATAGTTGGAGGATGATATGAAAAAGTTGTTAACGATTCTGGTACTCGCATTACTCGCACTTGCAATGACCGGTTGTGCTACCGCCAAGGTTGCCGAGCCTGTCGAACCTACTCGTCCAGTCATCATTGGCGCTGAGGGTATTCCCCAGCCGGATTGGGTCTACAAGACTGTTTCCACCCAGGACATGCACTTTGAGACCGGATACGGCAAGATGAGTGACAAACAGAACTCAATCAAGCGTGCCACCGTTGAAGCAAAGAACAAGATTGCCGCTTGGATCAGTACTCAGGTCAAGGAAGTAGTGGTCACCTACATCAACGATGCCGGTAGCGGCGACAATCGTCAGGCTCTTGATGCCATGGAAGTGATCAGCCAGCAGGTAGCAGAGGCAACCCTCTCTGGTGTAAGTACAGAAGAAGTCTGGGTCGATGCTGAGAATGGGGTATGGGTACTTTGCTCAATTCCCATTGCCAATATCGAGCAGAACTTTGAACCAGCTTCAGAAGCTGTTGCAGAGGCTTTTGTCGAGAGTGAGGCAGCTGAGGCAGCCAACACGAAGATGAAAGAAGCATTCGCCAACTTGTTGAAGGGAGCTAACTGAGTTTGTCCGTACGTAATTATGTAGTGGCCATCAGTTTGCTGGTGGTGATGCTTGCCTTAGGTTGCTCCACCACCAGTGTCCCCATTGCAGAGGAGGATGCTCTATCCCGTCTTGATGTGAGCAAATATCCCTCCAATGTGTATGTGGGTCTATCTGGGCCATATTCCACCCAAGAGAGAATGGTGAGTGAGGCAATCCTTTCCGCTGCAAGATCCATACATATCAAGCAGGCCCTTGCACTGGATAGTAGGCTTGTTACTTCCTATCGTTCAGACAAGGGTTTGCAGTCCTTTGCAAAGGATGAAGCAGCCTTCTTTGACGATACAGCCATGGCAGAGACCATCAACCAACTTGAAATCCTGGAAGTCCATTTCGATCCCGAAGCCGGTGCTGTCGTGATCGTGAAGAACAGGCAGGAGGATGGGGAAGATCGTATATACGAGAGTGAGTACAACAAGGAGGGTAAGCCGACTTGGCTTGCTGTCTACCCCAAGTTGGATGGGTATCGATTTGGTGTTGGGTCAGCTAAACGCCATTACTTCCTAAACAATTCATTGGAGGCGGCAGATTTTTCTGCTGCTCAAAATCTTCTCGATCTGAAGACAGAACACGCATATTCAATCGAGAACGTGACCACAAAGAACGAGCTGATGGAGCGCTCGCTCTACCAGGCTCAGCGGGGCTTGCTCAAGGGGTTTACCATCATAGCACGTTACTATGAGAAGGAAACCGATACCTATTGGAGTCTTGCTGCCAGTCTGGAATAAGGAACATTGCTATGAAACGAATCATGTTGGTGGGTCTTGTGTGCATTCTGCTTGTATCCTCATGCGCGATTACCCCAAAAAGCAATCCAGATGGATCACCGTACTGGACAACGCACCCTCCCAAGAGTTCCCGTTCATTGCACTATGAGGTGGGCTCGGCAAAGCAATCAACTGCACAACTCAGTAAGATGCGAGCCGAGTCGGCTGCACGCGATGCAATCGGCCGATGGGCATCCACCAGCGTGGATAATGCACTGGTCACCTTCGTTGAGGAGTCTGGAGAGGTCTTGAGGACCAAGCAAATGCTGGAAGTTCTCCAGAACCTCAGTGTACAGACAGTGAGTATCGCCTTGCGTGGTGTATCCATTGAAGAGTATTACAATGCTCCTGATGGGACAGTCTACGTCCTTGCCTCCTATCCGGTGAAGAATCTTAAGGATGCTTATAAGCAACAGGCAGAGGAGCTGGAACGCCAGTTTGAACTGGATAAGGCCAGTGCTGAAGCAGATCTGATCAAGGCAGAGGTATTGCTCTCCTATCTTGACGCGCTTTTGGAAGAGGAAATTTCAGAAGAGTAATTTCAGAGACTAACAATTGGGGCCGGAGGGAATATTCCCTCCGGCTCTCGCTTTGTCTTGACGCTTCGATGCGTTTTCGCCATCTTGGATATAGGAGAACCTAGTAAATGAGTAAGATATTAATTATAGTCCTTATCCTCATTGCCCTGGTGGGTGGAGTGATTTGGAAAACAAGACAGCCAGAGAGTGGCACATATGAAAAGATTTCTGCTGAAACTGCCTTTTCCATGATGCAGGAGAAGCAGGATATTCTCATTGTTGATGTTCGTACCCCAGGTGAGTATGCTGAAGGACACGTCCAAGGTGCCATCAATGTTCCCTTGCAGTCGATTGAAGCGGGAGATCTCTCCCTGCTTCCAGACAGGGACCAAAGACTGCTTATCTACTGCAGAAGTGGATCTCGTAGTGCCAGTGCATCCAAATCCCTAGTCAGACAGGGGTACACTTCGGTGTATGATTTTGGTGGAATCATCAATTGGCCATATGGTACTGTCAGGTAGGAGGAATCGTGGTGAAGGCATCTTTGCTGTCTCTGAAGCATCCAGAGTATCTACATATTCGTACGGATGAAACAGTATATTATGGAGCTGACCAGGAGTGGTTTCCACAATCTTGGCAGAGACGGGCAGGATGTGGGCCTACCACTGCAAGCCATCTCGTGTTGTACAACCTTGGGAAAAGACATGGAGTATCTGCAGTAACACAGAAGAAGCAGATGGTCACCTTGATGCAACAGCTCTGGAATCATGTGACCCCAACCTTGATGGGAGTGCATTTGGTCAGTCAATTTACCAAGGGTCTGATTTCTGCACTACCTGAGCAAGAAATCGATGGGGAAGTGGAGAGTCTGTCACTCCCCAAATCTAGAGAGGTGAGACCTTCTTTTTCGATGGTTGTGGAATTCATTCAGGAGAGCTTGTTGCGTGACCAACCTGTGGCATTCCTTAATCTCCACCATGGGGAAGTCCTGAACCTTGACTCCTGGCACTGGGTTACCATTGTTGCCCTGGATGCTGAATCGGGGAGGATACGGGTGTATGATGGGGGAAAAGAGTGGGATATTGATCTTCATCTCTGGTACAGAACCACTCCAAGATCTGGTGGTTTTGCTGCTATAAGGAGCTGAGTATTCGCTCAACTAGGTGTGGATCGACCTCGATTCCAGCGAGCTTAGTAAGGGTTTTTTCAATCTGTTTATTTGTTGCTTGATCCAGATGTTCCCGCTCCCAGACTTCCGCCAATCGCAAGAGCCTGGAAAAATAGGGGATTTCCGTGCCCCGTAATCCCTTCATGTAGCCGCTACCATCCCACCACTCATGGTGATGGAGAATCATGGGGGCCAAATCTACTGTCTCCTCAAACATATTGAGGATGCGATAACCTGCACTGACGTGTTCTCTGTAAAGCTCTTGGATCAGAGTATCTCGGTTCTTTGAGGTGATTATCTCAGGTGCCAGTACGACTTTTCCGATATCATGATAGAATCCTGCACGCTGAAGTTTGCTTGCTTCTTCATCGTTGAGATGCAGCAAGGTAGCTAAATAGGCAGCGTGCTGTTGTACTTTCTTTGCATGAAGGCGTTCAACAGGAGCCTTCTCATAGAGCATTTCACACAGATCCTGTAGTTGCTGTTTCTGGGTTTCAGCTCTACGAAGTGTTTTCCTGCGATACATCTGATCTTCTGCCCGGTCAAACGTTCCTTGGATGGCGTCCTCTGTGGAATTTTTGGTTGCACTTCCCAGAGCAATGCTGCGTTTTCCTGCGCGTATCCCATCTTCTTCCAGATGTTCCTCGATTCTTTTGACAATCTGGTTCGCTTCATTGCCATCAGTATGCGGAAGCAAGATAAGGAATTCATCACCTCCAATTCTGCTCACCACATCACTGGTCCTACATGACAATCGTAGACTTCTGGCAATACGCTGTAGGAGCTTGTCTCCCATGGCGTGTCCAAAAATATCATTGGTCAGTTTCAGCCCATTCACATCCCCTATGATGATGGAAAGTGGGAGTTGGTCTTCTGTATCGAGTCTTACCATAGCCTGGTCAGCATAGGTGCGGTTATGGAGCCCTGTCAGCTGGTCGTGTAGAGAGAGGAATGCAATCTTCTCTTGATTCCTCTTTCTCTCAGTATTGTCCAGGAAGGTGATAACAGACCCAATGATTGTGCCATTCTCCAGCTGCGGATAGGCATAGCACAGAACATCGAGACAGGTCCCATCCTTTCTCCAGAATACCTCACTCTCCATAGCCACTCCATCACTGCTGGAAAGGCAGGACCTGATCGGACAGGTCCCTTCATCAATGGGCAGGCCTTCCCTGGTACTGTGATGGATCAACCGATGCATGTTTTTTCCCAGTAGTTCCTGTTCATCCTCGTATCCAAGCAAACGAAGGCAACTTGCATTGCAAAAGGTGCAGCGTCCCTTGCCATCCGTACCAAAAATACCTTCGGCTGTGGAATCAAGTATCAGTCTAAGGTCCCGTTTGCTTGCTTCCAAAGCCGCTGCATTCTGTGCCTTATGCATGTTTGCCCAAATACCAGAGAAGAGTAATTGGATCTGAAATCCCTCTGTTTCATTATAGCCTTCCTTGCTGTTTGCAAGCAGGAGGATGCCTGAGAGCGTGGTGCCGGTCATGCAGGTACAAACAAGAAGGTTCATGACACTGATCTCTTCTCCCGTAATGAAGGAGAGTATCGGTTCCTGATCAACTTGCTCATTGATGATTGAGAATGATGCATCGCTCTTTTCGGTAAGATAGCAGTCCGTAACGGAGGAGGGGATTACCATTCCTTGTTTTTGAGGTAGATCATAGAGAGGCTTGGCCTCTTTTGCAGCTCCCATGGTTATCGTCCTGGTTTCCTCATCAATAATGAGCAATACCCCAATCTTGCTTCCGTTGATTGCACATACCTCTTCAAGAGTATTGGTCAGTTGATTATCTGGGTTCTTGATCGAAGAGGAGAGGAGATGGGAGAATGCTGCAGCACGTCGTGCATTTTCCCTGAGGGTTCGCTCAAGATGTCTTTGTTCAGTAATATCTTCAGCAAATGCTCCAAGGCCAATGGTTCCTCCCGGAAGTAATAAGGGGAATTTTGTTGTCTTGTAAAGCCTTTCTCTCCAGGTCGTTTCCTTTTCCACAGTCTTCAGCTCATTCAATGCTTCCCGGTCGCTCTCCACCATCAAGCTTGCAAGATCATGATGGGCTACCTCTTCGATTTGCTTACCAAGGAGGGAGTCTTCATCACAGGAGAGAAGCCGGCAAAGGTTATCATTTACGGTCAGGAATCGACCTTCACCATCTTTTATATAACTATATCGGTTATCAGCATTGAGAAATTGCTTGAGCAATGAGAGGTTGTCAGCATGTTGCTGGTTCACTTTCTGTAATTGTTTATTCTGACGAGATTGAAAAACCAAGAAAAGTGTGAGGAAGAGGATGGTAAGTAATGATGTTGCGACCAAGGCATAACTTATTCGTCTATTACGGACCAGCAGCCTCTGTTCAGCACTTTTATCTTGCAGTAAAACCATGAAATATGGAGATCCGGTCGCTCCGACCTGTTGGATTCCTACCAGAAAATAGAGCTCTCTTTCCTCGTCGGTTTCAAGGAAAATTATCTGGTTATGCAAATCAGTAAGAGAGTGAATGGTTTTTCCCATTAGAGCTGGGAAATTTCTTCCGATGAGTCTTTCCTTGGGTATTGAAAAATATTCGGCACAGGCTGGATTTGCATAGCGTATGGAGTTGTCTCGCTCATCTATCAGAAGCATGGGGTTTCTGGCGTTCTCAACTCCCCTGTCCAGAGCAGGAAGTGTTTCAGCAGCCAAGGAAACAAGAGAGAAGAACATCAATAGCGTAAGAAATAATACGTTACGCATGATGGGTTTTCTCCTGTTCAAGATGGAGGATTGCCTCAGATGGAGCCAGTGGCTTATTGAAAAGGTAACCTTGAAGCAAGTCACATTGTGCATTCTCAAGCCATTGTTTTTGTTCTGTTGTTTCCACTCCCTCTGCTACGACTTTTTTCCCAAGATGATGCGCCATGGAGATGATGTCCGAAACGAGATCACGTTCCGATTCTTCTGAGAGAGCCATGACAAAGAGTCTATCCAGTTTCAGTATGTCGATTTCCAGTGAGCCCAATCGGGAGAGGGAAGAGAAGCCTGTTCCGAAGTCGTCGATGGAGATACTTATTCCAAGCTGGCGTAGCTCCTTCAGCCTTTTGGCAATAAGGTTGAGGTCTTGCGAGAAGATCGATTCTGTCAGTTCCAACTCAACTTGGTAGAGATTGATTTGTTTTCTTTCAGCCAACTCCTGGAGTTTGCTCGTAAAATTCTCTCCAATCATCTGCAGTGCCGATACATTTATTGCTACATTAACATTCCCGTCAAAACGTTCCTGGATGGTTTGGAGGAAATCTGTGGCAAGGTCAATGATCTTGTCCCCTAGGGGGACCATGAGTCCTCTTTGTTCTGCCAAAGTGATGAACTCCATAGGTGAGATCACCCCCAGGTTCTGGCTCTTCATTCTCGCGAGTGCCTCGAAACCATGGATCCTTGAGTCTCTTGCCTCAACAATTGGTTGGAAGGCGAGCGAGAGTATTCCCTCCTCTCCCCTGATGGCCCGTTTAAGTTCCTGCTCAATGGTATCCTTCCGTAAGAGCGACTCTTCCATGCTGTTGTCATATTGTTGGATGAAGATTTCATCAGTGGTGGCATGCAAAGCAATGGATGCTTGCTTGATGAGCAAGGAAGGATCATGTCCAGCGGTATCGGTTGTTGCAATACCAATGGAGAACTCCAAGGAACTGACATCCTGGTATTGGGTGGCAAGCAGACGTAATGAACCGATAAGTGTATCTATCTGCTTCTCGCTTGATTGGGAATGCATCAAGATAATAAAACGATCATCGGAGATGCGGAAGGCCTGAAGACTTGCTTGCCTATGCTGGAGCGCTGAGAGTACATCAGCTATATGAATCAACACTTCGTTACCATAGGAATACCCATACAGGATATTTATCGCCTTGAAATTTCTCGGGTTAAGCATAAGACACGTCAATGACGTGCCTTGTGACTCGCTTATGAACTCATTGAAATACCGGTGGTTTGGAAGTCCTGTCAATTCATCATGGTAAGCGATGGTGACGATATGCTTGTTCTTGCGGTAGGTGTGCAAGATGGAGTAGCAGAAGAGGAGAAAGAACAATCCCAGTGTTATGCTGATAACAAGCACAAGTCCAGCTAACAGGTTCTCTGCCATGCGCATATCGTAAAAGAGTAACAAGGAACCACTCAGTACCTCCTTCACATGTATAGGCATGCGAAATACAAGATAGGGAGTTCCTGCCCACTCAATATTCCGGTATTCACCAAAGAGGACCGGCAAGGAATGTTTGGTTGCATTGATCATGATCTCATTATAGTCAGGCAAGGAGGAGGCGATGATCTTCCCCTCATTATCAACATATACAATTTGTGTGTGGTTGTCATACTTCATCAGTTCGTTTATCAAGTACTGTGGATCAAACTGGGCGTACAACTCGCTGATATTCTCTGCTCGCAGTCCAACTTGTACCATCCTGTTGTCGGGAAACCGGTAATAACCATATTTATACAAGATTCCGGAAACAGTATCTTGCCTGATACCCTCTACGAAATTTCGCATCCCACTCTTATGGAAGTTTTGGATCGGATGTCCTTCCTCCGCTTTCCATCCAATATAGGTGTTGTCACTGGAGTGGGTAAGTAAAAGGTCTTGATTGTAGAGATAGATGACGTCCACATCTAGATCCTCGGCAAACTCTGCAAGAACATCATTGGTAAAGGGTTCTGAATATTTACTGAGCCGCACCCCAGCAACATTCAGGGTGCTCCTCATCTGTTGGTCAAGCTGGTACTCCGCATCAATGACAATGCCGAGGCTCTCTGCATAGCCTCTTGCAAGCAGGGAAGCTTCCTTGACTTTCTCCTGGAAGTAGAATTGCCTCGCAATGGAGGTCATGTACAGGCCAGCGGCAAAAAAAAGTACCAGAATGAGAATAATTGGTATGATGACGGAGCGTTTAGAAATTCCACCCCTCTTTTTCAGGAATGAGCCTTGCACACTTCCTCCTCATTGGTCTCATAAAGGTACCACCAGCGATGATACGAGTCAACAAAACAGATCTCCTCTCAGTGCGCTTTTCCAATACAATGGAGAAATGCCGTGGTATAGGAGAGGGTCCCCGTAGGGCAGGCATCCACGCAGTGCCCACAGCCAACACATTGGTCACTGATAATCGGTTTACCGTGGATTGCCCGTTCCTTGATGGAAATCGAAAGTGGGCAGGCCTTGTCACATGCACCACAACCAATACAATGAGTCTTTCCTGATTCAATGCGCATTCTTCCAAGTCGGGAAAGGAATGACAATACTGTTCCCAATGGACAAAGATGGCAGTATAAGCGTCCAACAGAAACAACCCAGAAAGCCATGGCAAGTATTAGGTTTGCCAATAGATACCAGAAGAGTTCCAACACTCTTACTGTCTGCGTGGTGGTACTGGAGAACCCAATAGTGGGGACAACCAGCCAGAAGCCGGTAAAGAAGAGAGCAATAAGGAGATACACAATCCTGATGGAACGAAGGTGTTTGAGTGTTCTCTTTTTGAGAGGATGGTGGACCTTGGTCAAGAGAGGAATCGCGGGGTCAAATACCTCGGCAGCAAAGCCGTTGAACAGACAGAGATGGGAACAATGGAGACGTCGGCCAAAGAGGACTGTGCTTATACCGATGAGCGTGCTGTAGACCCAAAAGAAGGTAATTGCCCACCCAATCCCATCCAAACCCAGGGTCGCCTGATGGCTTTGGGCAAATGAAGAGCTGGGAATACCTGCCTGCAATGGTATGGTTGTCCAGGGGAGGGGCATGGCAAAAAAATAGAGTTCAGGATTGCCGGTGAACAAGGGCAGGAGTATATGGATCATGAGGGCACTAAGGGTGAATCCGATGAAATTTTTCAACCTCATACCCGCTCTCTCTTTTCGCTTGGCAATACGATAGGTGAGGAAGCCGCATACTACGATGAGAAATGTCTTGAACTGGTTCTCATAGAAATGCCACCAGGGAGCGACCCGTTCTGCTACCTCGGGAGATCCCCCTTGGTTTAGTGAGGCCAGTACCAGAGAGAACAGTATATAGAGGGCCAATACTATCTGAAGAGCCCTGACTTCCCTGGACTGCTTCATGCCACAGGTTGCCTCTTACGAAGGAGAAATACCCCGAAAGAGATGGCAAAAGCTGCAATTGCAATTGCTGTCACCGTCAGGATCAAGGGATATTCACCATTGAATCCTTCCTTGGATGTATGTTTGATCATGATGCCGGTGTATGCCCAGACCAAGGTAAGCAGGTATGCTGGATCACGACGGCGGAATGCCCAAGAGAGAGCGATCAATACTCCTACCACGAGGATTATTGCTGTCCATGTCATCTCGCTGATTCCCCATCCCGACCAACCGATGGAGACAAGGAAGGTAGTGACGTTTGCAATGGTGGCTACGGTAATCCAACCAAGGTACACAGAGAAAGGAACCGAGAGAGCCCAATAAGAGTATCTATCCATGGATGTATGGTCGATCAAGTCATTGATCCTGATCAAACAGACAAGCAGTATCAGCATCAAGAGCAGTGAGAGTCCAATCATTTGATAGTGCCAGGAGAAAAGCCATGCAATGTTGACCACACTTGAGACCGAGAAAATGATTTGAATGCTCTCATCTCCCTTCCTGAACTGGTAGAACGTATGCAGGGCGAGCAGCATGTAAATGACTCCCCAGATGGAGAATGTGATTCCTGCAGGTGCAAACAGATTGGGATAGGAATCAGAAACCTCACCGGTGCCCATGCCACCAATGGGGAGGATGTTTGCCAATGCATTTACCGTAATCATTGCAAGATACGTGAGTGCAACAAGAAAAGCCAAGCCTTTTGCCCGTTTGTTCATAGAAGCCTCCTATGGGATCATCTGCCATTAGTGTAGGGTAAGGAAGTGCATCCGTCAAAAGAAATGGAGATTTATAGTCAATTAGGTTATACTGATAGGCAAGTTAGGAGGAATGATAAAAAGTCAGTAGGTGGTTACTGAGGCTCTGTCTGAAGGGTGTATCATTATAGATACAAGGTTGGAAGACAGAGTAGGTGCAAGTTCGACATGTTTGATGGTCGTAAGAGGCCGATTAGGAGAATGAAGAGTTTGTACCGAATCATTCAATGGTCACCGTCAGCGATGGCGGATAGGCCGGATAGGAGATTGGACGGAATCACCGAACGGAAGCTGTCTTGCCGACCAAAGCACAAGGAGGCCTTGAGATGGGCAACAAGCAGCGAGAAGAGAAGATTGAACAGTTGAGCGTAGGGGTCGACCTGCACAAGAGCCAGCTCACCATCTGTGTGATGGGAGAGGACGGGGAGCTGTTGGAGGAAGGGATGTACCGGACCACGACGGAGGGCTACCAGGCATTTGTGCAGAGGATGCATGAGTGGGAGGACGAGCGGGGATGCTCGGTCGCCATGGCGGTGGAGACCACCGGCAATGCACGGTACTTCAAGAACCGGATGGAAGGCGAGGGGTTCTCCGTGGTTGTGGTGAACACCAACAAGTTCAAGGTGATCAGCCAGAGCACCAAGAAGAACGACAGAGGGGATGCTGCAACGCTGGCCTACTACCTGGGCAAGGACATGCTGCCGGAAAGCCACCTGGCGGACCAGAGCAGCGAGGAGCTCAGGAGGATGATCAAGTGCAGGAGCCTTTTGGTGAGCAGCACGGTGAAGATGAAGAACCAGATCCACGGGATGCTGCTCGGCTACGGGATCACGACCAAGGCAGCCCAGCTGCAGAGCAATAAAAAGCGGCAGGCCCTGGTTAAAGATCTCGCGGATCAAGGTTTTACAGAGGCCGCCGCATCACTCGAGGTGATACTTGGCATTATAGAAGGTGTGCAGGAGCAAATCAAGGTCCTGGAGAAGCGCCTTCGGGAGATGACCAGGGACGACGAGGATGTGCAGCTGCTGATGACCATCCCGGGTGTCGGGTTCCTGACGGCCAGCGCGATCGCCGCCTACACCAAGGACCTGGACAAGAGGTTCTGCGGGGATTTCAAGCGATTCGCCTCGTACGTGTGCATCGTGCCCTCGGTGCACAACTCCAACGAGACGGTGCACATGGGCAGGATAACCAAGCACGGCCCGCAGGAGCTGAGAACAGCACTCGTGCAGGCCACAATGGGCATGATACGGCTCTCCAAGATAACCGGTGAATGGAGGCTGATGACCGATTACCGGGCAATGAAGACGGGCAAGGGTTCCGGCAAGTCAATCATTGCAACGACCAGGAAATTGGCGAGAATCATCTTTGCCATGCTCCACAACAGGGAACCGTTCAATCCAGCCTTGATGGTGAGGAACAAGTGTCTGTTCACCGTCGAGGAGGTCATAGGGGCTTGACTTGACAGCTCCTATAGTAAAACAAACAAAGGTTAGCAGTTTCCTAACTTTACTGTTGACTTTTTATAGGAGGTATGTATGTATACACCGAAAACAGAACGATATGATTCAATGAAATACAACCGCTGTGGAAAGAGCGGATTGCAGCTACCTGCCATCTCTTTGGGGCTCTGGCATAACTTCGGAGACCAGACGTCCCTCTCTAATGCAAGAAAGATGCTTCATACAGCATTTGATCTTGGCATCACACACTTTGACCTGGCAAATAACTATGGGCCACCTCCGGGGTCTGCTGAGCTGAATTTCGGCAAGTTGCTTGCCCAGGATTTTCGCTCTCACCGTGACGAACTCATCATTTCCAGTAAGGCAGGGTATTTGATGTGGCCCGGTCCCTACGGGGAGTGGGGGAGCAGGAAATACCTTCTCAGCAGCCTTGACGCTTCCTTGAAGAGAATGGGGCTGGACTATGTCGATATCTTCTATAGTCACCGTTACGATCCTGATACTCCACTTGAAGAGACCATGGGAGCTCTTGCTTCCGCATATAAGATGGGCAAGTGCCTGTATGTCGGGATCTCTTCCTATTCCGCAGAGAAGACGAGAGAGGCACATGCTATCCTGAAGGATATGGGAGTTCCTCTCTTGATTCATCAACCGTCCTATTCAATGCTGAACCGTTGGGTGGAAGAGTCATTGCTTTCCACACTGGATGAGTTGGGAGTAGGGACCATCTGTTTCTCTCCACTTGCACAAGGCATGTTAACCGATAAGTATCTGGGAGAAATTCCTGAAGATAGCAGAGCGGCAAGAAAGGGTAGTTCTCTGAGTGAGCAAATGCTGACAAAGGAAAACCTTGAGAATATCCGGTCACTTAATGCAATCGCACAGGAACGTGGACAAAGCCTCGCTCAGATGGCGCTTGCATGGTGCATGAGACGTAAAGAGATCACCAGTGTGCTTATTGGTGCCAGTTCGCCTGAACAGATTAAGGAAAATGTCGCAACCCTCGAGAACCTGGATTTCAGTGATGAGGAACTTAAGCGGATTGATTCCTTTGCAAAGGAAGGAAATATAAACCTTTGGGCAAGGTCAAGCAATAATTGACATTTGTATCGGCTTCTGTTATATTGTACCCAACTTAATTAGGAGAAACAAGCCTATGGCGACAGTATACGATTTCAAAGCCGTGAAGAATGATCAGGTTGAATTGGATTTTTCCTCTCTGAAGGGGAAGACCCTGCTGATTGTGAACACCGCAAGTAAGTGTGGGTTTACTCCTCAGTATGAGGAGCTCGAGAAACTGCATCAACAGTATAAGGACCGTTCACTGGTAGTGATCGGATTTCCTTGCGACCAATTTGCACACCAAGAGCCGGGTAGTGATGCAGATATCAAGGAATTCTGTTCAATCAACTATGGGGTGACTTTTCCCCTTATGAGCAAGGTGAAGGTGAATGGAAAGGAAGCCCATCCCCTCTTTGTTTGGCTGAAAAAGCAAGCTCCAGGAGCTCTTGGAGGGACGGTTAAATGGAATTTTACCAAATTCCTGGTGGAGAAGGATGGGGTAACGGTACATCGTTACGCCCCAAAAGATTCTCCTCTTGCCATTATCCCGAAGCTTGAGGAGGTGCTGTGATGGCTTATCCACAACTACTGCTTTCAAACCAACTCTGTTTCCGATTCTATGCCTTGGAACGGGAACTGATGGCTGCTTACCGCCCACTACTCAATCACCTGGGACTGACCTATGCCCAGTACATCACCATGCTCTACCTCTGGGAACATGAAGAGGGTACGGTAGGTGAACTCTGTACTGCACTCAGCCTGGATACAGGGACGATGAGTCCGCTTTTAAAGAGGTTGGAGAGCTCAGGTATGATCGAGAGACATAGACTGCCAAGTGATGAGCGAACCGTGATGGTCCAACTTACTGACAAAGGAAGGGAACTGGAGCAGAAAGCTATCTCTGTCCCTGAGCATATTGCCTCCTGCTTACTCTCAAACGACAAGAGTGAACAGGGAAGAAAGTATCAGGCACTGAAAGAGATGCTTGATGAGACACTCACTCAACTGAAGGATTCCCGCAATGAACGGGAACAAGAAAGGTAGGGCGATGAAACGGAAATGCTTGCTCTCCATTGGCGGTATTCTGGCTATGCTTGTCATGCTTACTTCCTGTGCTACAACGGGAAAGTACCCTCCTTTGGATACTGTCAGCTCTCTGAATCTTGACCGATATCTGGGTTCCTGGTATGAGATTGCTCGATATCAGCATCGTTTTGAGAAGAACCTGGTGGGGGCAAAAGCTGATTATTCCCTCAGGGATGATGGCAGAATACAAGTGGTCAATAGCGGTATCAAGGGAGACCTGGAGGGAAAGATCACATCAGTCAAGGCAGTAGCATGGAGACCTGATGAGGGAGTTCCAGGCCGCTTGAAGGTGCGATTCTTTGGCCTCTTCACCTCCGATTATCTTGTCTTTGGATTGGATGAGAATTACCAGTGGGCACTGGTTGGCAGTGATGACCGTGATTTCTTGTGGTTCCTTTCACGTACACCTGAGGTGAATGATGCTACACTCGATGCCATGAAGGCGATTGCCGTAGAACAGGGATATGATATGGAAAAGCTCTTCCTGGTTCCCCAGAAAGAGCGTTGATTATTGATAATTCGTTTTCGTTGGGAAGGTGCTTCTTGTGAGGTGCCTTCCCGTTTTTTAGCCAACCTTTGTCTGTGAATCTTCATCCTTGTAAGAGGTCATCAGAACATGAAGGCCTTGCTTCTCAAAAATGGAACGTGCCATTGACAGTTCTTCTCTGGTGGGTTCCTGTACATCTGCCAATGAGTAGGTGAGATGCAATTGCTCCCATTTGTACTGTCCCATGCGATGGTAGGGAAGCAGCTCTACCTGCTCAATGCAGCTGAAGGAGGTGAGGAAAGAAGCCAAGTCTTCCAACTTTTTTTCTACCAGCGTCCAGGAAGGGACAAGTACATGACGCAGCCAGACCCGCTTCTTGATTTTCTGCAGGTAGGAGAGAGTTGCAAGCGTATTGGCATTGCCCATACCGGTAAGGCTGAAGCAGAGTTTATCATCCAGGCTCTTGATATCGAGCAAGACCATATCCACTGCATCCAGTACCGGTTTTGAGATTTCCAAGGGAACGCTTCCTGCTGTATCCAATGCCGTGTGGATCCCCTCTCTCTTCAGACGGCCTATGAGCTCCAGGGCAAACTCTGGTTGTCTCAGTGGCTCTCCGCCACTGATAGTAACCCCTCCATCCTTGATGAAGTTCTTGTAGCTGAGGATGTCATGGACCACTTCATCGACACTTTGAGAAGTGCCACCTTTCATGTTCCACGTGTCTGGATTGTGGCAGTATCGACAACGCAGGGAGCATCCCTGCAGAAAGACGACATACCTGAGTCCCGGTCCGTCCAATGTCCCAAAACTCTCAACACTATGAATGTTTCCCTGTACGCTCATACATACCTCCTTACAGGCTTCCGTGGAAGGTGCGGTTGATGACATCAAGCTGTTGTTCACGGGTGAGCTTGATGAAGTTCACTGCATATCCACTTACCCTGATCGTTAGTTGGGGATATTTTTCTGGGTGGTCCATGGCATCGAGCAATGTCTCCTTCTCCATGACATTCACGTTGATATGGTGTCCTTCCTCGATAAAATATCCATCCAGGAGTGTGACCAGGTTTGCCACCTGCATCTGCTTATCCTTTCCAAGGGTCTGCGGGATGATCGAGAAGGTGTAACTGATTCCATCCTGGGCATCGTCATAGGAGAGTTTTGCCACACTCTTCATACTCGCAACACACCCCTTCTTGTCCCTTCCGTGCATCGGGTTTGCGCCCGGAGCAAACGGCTCGCCAGCCTTTCTTCCATCCGGGGTACTCCCTGTCTTCTTCCCATAGACCACGTTGCTGGTGATGGTAAGGACAGAGAGGGTGGGGATACTCTTTCGGTAGGTCGTATGCCGCCTCATCTTGGTGATGAACCCTCTTACCAGATCCTTGGCAATTGCATCAACCTGCTCGTCATTGTTTCCGTAGGTGGGGAAGTCTCCTTCAATCTCAAAATCGACAGCAAGTCCCCGCTCATCCCTGATAGGTCTTACCTTTGCATACTTGATGGCTGAGAGGCTGTCGGCAACGACACTCAATCCAGCGATTCCCCCTGCCATGGTACGCATTACCTGTACATCATGCAGGGCCATTTCAAGTCTTTCATAGCTGTACTTGTCATGCATGTAGTGGATGACATTCAAGGTATCGATATACAGTTTTGCAAGCCAGCTGCTCATCGCCTCATAGCGGTCCATAACGGTGTCATAGTCAAGAACATCATCACCCACTGGAGCCAGTTTAGGTCCAATCTGTTCCCCGCTCTTCTCATCCCTTCCCCCGTTGATTGCGTAGAGCAAGGTCTTTGCCAGATTCACCCGAGCACCAAAGAATTGCATCTGCTTGCCCAACTCCATGGCTGAGACACAGCAGGCAATGCCGTAGTCATCACCGTAATCCTTCCTCATCAGGTCATCGTTTTCATACTGGATCGAGGAGGTCTCGATGGAGAGACGGGCACAGAACTTCTTGAAGGACTGTGGAAGACGGTCACTCCAGAGTACAGTCAGGTTTGGTTCAGGGGCAGGACCAAGATTGGTAAGGCTGTGCAGGAACCGGTAGCTCATTTTGGTAACCAGATGACGTCCATCGTGGCCAACACCGCCAATGGATTCAGTAACCCAGGTGGGGTCGCCACTGAACAGCTCATCATAGGAGGGGGTCCTGAGGAATCGAATGATTCGGAGCTTCATGATGAAATGATCCACCAATTCCTGGATTTCCGATTCACTGAAACGGCCGCTCCCCAGATCTTTCTCTGCATAGATGTCAAGGAAGGTGGAGACCCTTCCCAGGCTCATAGCAGCTCCGTTCTGTTCCTTGGTTGCTGCAAGGAAGGCAAAATACAACCACTGGATGGCTTCCTTTGTATCGGTTGCGGGCTTTGAGATATCATAGCCATAGGTGGCTGCCATCTCTTTCAGCTCCAGAAGGCTGCGGATTTGCTCACTGAGTTCCTCACGGTCGCGGATAACCTCCTCAGTCATTGCATCAAAGTGGAAATTATCCTTTGCTCGCTGCTTTTCCTTGATCAGGTAATCGATACCATAGAGGGGAACTCTTCGATAGTCACCGATGATCCTTCCCCTCCCATATGCATCGGGAAGTCCTGTGATGATGCCGCTGTGACGCACCTTACGCATCTGTTCTGTGTATACATCGAAGACTCCGTCATTGTGTGTCTTGCGATACTTGAATACTTCATCGATGGACTCTGGAAGGGTACGATCGTAGGCTTTCAACTCGGTATGTACCAGTCTGATACCTCCAAATGGCATGATGGCACGCTTGAGGGGCTCATCGGTCTGCAAGCCGACAATTTGCTCAAGATCTCGGTTGATGTATCCATCCTTGTGGCTGACAATAGTGGATATGGTATGTTCATCGATGTCATACATGCCGCCACGCCGGCGCTCGACCTCGAGTAGTTCCTTGAGTTCTCCCCACAGTTTCTCTGTCCGTTCAGTGGGCCCTGCAAGGAAGGATTCGTCCCCGTCATAGGGGGTGTAGTGCTCTGTGATGTACTTTCTTGTATTGATTTCGTAATATGTATCTTCACTCATGGTGTTTCCCCTTTCAATAAGTTTTCGTATACTTCAGATACGTTAGATGTACCATGATGACGATTTTTGTTCTGTGATTGAAATCACAAACCAAGTAAAAAAGTAGGAGTTAGAAATACTGTGTCCAATGTATGTGATGGTTGTAGTAATGATCTCTGCCTGCGAAATGTACCACTCTTCTCTTCTTTGCAACGTGATGCCGTGCATGCGCTCACCAGTGAGATGGAACACCGTCGCTACAAGAAGGGAGAGATTATTGTACGGGAAGGAGAGAAGGCCTCTGCTTTTACTGTTATCAGGGAGGGGAGTGCCAAGGCATATCGCATCACACCGGACGGAAGAGAGCAAATCCTTTATATCTTTCCTGAAAACGACTATTTTGGTGCTAGGTTCCTGTTCACGGAAGAGCGGGTTCCCTATACGGTGGAAGCTCTGGAACCAACAACGGTTTGTATCCTGAACAAGACCAATTTCGCCAATCTACTGGCTGAACACAGTCAGGTTGCCATCGAGATCATTGAGGCCATGGCAAACCGAATGAGCCGGCTTGAGAGTGCCATGCAGAGCATGGGGGGGCGCAATGCCGATATGAGAATTGCCAGCCTCCTTCTGGAGTTCAAGGAATCGTACGGTCATTATAATGGCAATTTCCTTGAAATAACCCTCCCATTGAGTAGGGAGGGCCTTGCCAATTATCTGGGGATCGCACGGGAGACACTGAGCCGTAAACTCACGCAATTCGAGGAAGAAGGGATCATTCTAGCAGTGGGGAACCGGGTGATCCGGATATTGGATATTGAAAGACTCACAGAACTCTCATTCTTTGTTGACTAAGTATCGGTTACTGCTTGCTTGCTCTCTCATAGATAGCCTCAATCTCTTCCTTGCCCATCATTTTAGAGAGAAGGAATGCTATGATGATGATGCCTGGAATATCGATAAGCAACCGGGTAAGTGCAAATGGTGCTCCCAAGGCTGAGAATTCGAAGAGAATCATTGGTATCTTGGTTGTGGACCATGCCCCGATGAAGATAAGGATATTGGAGAATGTCACTCCCTTTTTCATAAACACCGCTGCCACAGGGAAAGCTCCGTACAGGGGGCCTGCAGCAGCAGAACCAATGAAAAGGGAGAGTAGTATACCTTTCAATCCACTCCCTTTCCCCATATATCTTACCATTGTCTGTTTGGGGACCCATACATCAAGCAGACCAAGCAGAATGAAGATTGGGGGTATGACCAATAACATTTCCTTTAATTGCATGACCGTAATATTGAATACGCCTGTTCCCAACTCTTTATTGAATAGGCTGACAATCCCCAACAGTACCAGAACTAGCAGGAATGAGCTGTAGCGTTTTACCAAAGTTGTCATAATACCACCTCCAAAACTGTTCCAATAGTGAAGGCAACAACAAATGAGAATATGAATGCAAGTGTATTTCTATAAAGCGTCAAGCGCTTTCCAAAGTACTGTATCTCTATGGGTAGGGTTACTACACCCACCATCATCAGCGTTGAGATGAAGGCTGCGATCTGCATATAGCCAGCCCCTCCCTCAAGAAGCAAGGCAGCGGTGGGGAATGCCACAAAACCTGGTATGAGGGTAACTGAGCCTACAATGGCAGCAAGGACAACACCAATCCATCCAGAGTCCTTGCCAATAATCCTTACAATGGTCTCATGGTCGAGGATGCTGAGCAGGAGACTGACGAATAGAATAACGACAAGAAATTGGGGAAGAATATTCTCAAATGCTCTCCACGCTTTTAAAAGCGCTTTCTTTGTCTTTTCCCTGTCCTTGAGAAATGAGAGTACCAATAAAAGTGCTGTAACACTATAGAGTATCAGGTTCATGTGAAGGTCCTTACAGTAAAGATAGAACAATGTATAGCAAATTTACTTGCTATTGACAATCATATGTGCATATATTATGGGTATAACACATGAATAAGGGCATTGACGTCCCTTCGATGTAGATAGGTCTCCCATTATTTCCTTGCGAAATTGCTACTGGTGGAGTACGCTTGTGATAGAAGGGAGCTAGATAATATACGAAATGGAGGTTATGTATGGCAAACGTACAATCAATTCTGGACCAAAAGGGAAGCACCGTTTACAGTATCACACCTGAGGATACCTTGGCTCATGCCCTTTTGAAACTTACCGAGCATAAGATTGGTGCACTGTTGGTACTTAATGAGAATGGGGATATCAAGGGTATTCTTTCAGAGCGTGATATCATCCGCCATTTTTCTCGCAGGCTGGAGCATTTGAACACTGCATCCATTCCGGTGAAGGAAGTGATGACCGTTGGTGTTACCTGCATAAAGCCAGAGCAGAATCTTGATGATTGCTTGCAGCTAATGACTGCTGGCAGATTCCGCCACCTTCCTGTGGTGAATGAAGACAAGGTGGTTGGTATGGTGTCAATTGGCGATGTTGTCAAGGCAGCTCTTGAGGAGCGTGACTTTGAGATCGGCGAATTGGAGCACTATATCACGAATGCCTACTAAAAGAGGGCATATTATAAATCTTTTTCATAAAAGCGCTTCACTTTCGGGGCGCTTTTTATCATACTATTTAAGTAGGAATTAAATTGAAGGAGTTTGTATGGACGAGAAAAAGATCCAGCGCCTGAAAACCATAATTGAGAAATTACACGCTGGAGTTTCCAGTGATTCGGTAAAACAGGAGTTCGAAGCAGAATTTGGAACCATCAGTGCAGAAGATTTGGCGGCAGCAGAAAAGAAACTGATCGAAGATGGTGAGATTCAAGTAGAGCAGGTACAGAAGCTCTGTGACGTACATGCTTCCATTTTTGGTGGCAGTGTGGAAGAGATTCATGGTGGAAAGACCATCGAACAAACCCCCGGCCATCCCGCATTTGTGTTCCTGAAGGAAAATGAAGGCTTGCTCTCATTCCTCGATGGAGCGTTTTCAGCTGCAGTGAAGGCGTACAAACAAGAGAATAACGAACGTACCAGGGCTGACCTTCTCTCAGCACTCAAGAGCCTCAGTAAGCTCGATAACCACTATTCCAGAAAGGAGAACCTTTTCTTCCCGTACTTGGAGAAGGCTGGGATAACTGCTCCTCCAAAGGTGATGTGGGGAGTTGATGACGAAATCAGGGACCTATACAAGCTCCTGATCCGTACCCTCGAATCCTCAGACAAGGTTCTCGAGACCGAACTAACCCATGTCGAAGAGCAAGTGAGAAGCATGATCGACAAGGAGAACAACATTCTTATGCCTATGCTTCAGGGTTGCATGGATAAAGATGCCTGGTTGATTGTTGCTCGAGATAGTGCTGACATCGGATACTGCTTTAATGGTGGGATAGAAGGTGCAAGCCCCTCAGATGCAACCACGTGGTACCGCTGGAATGCAACCATGAGTGGAAAGGATGATTTTGCCTCCAAACAGGAGACAAGTGGAGAGGTTACGCTCCCTAGTGGTCATTTTACCCTGGAAGAGCTGACATGGATGCTGAATACCATGCCTGCTGATATCACCTTTGTTGGTGCCGATGACAAGGTCCGTTTCTTCAGTGAGGGAAAGGAACGTGTATTCCCAAGAACAAGGAGTATCATCGGACGTGATGTTGAACATTGTCATCCACCAAAGAGTCTTGCTGTTGTAGAGAAGCTGGTTTCTGACTTCAAGGCAGGAATCAAGGACAGTGAGTCTTTCTGGATTCAGAAAGGTTCCAAGTTCATTTTGATCCGCTATTATGCAGTGAGAAACAACAACCAGGAGTACCTGGGTGTGCTAGAGGTGACGGAAGAAATTTCTGAGCTGAGAAGCCTGGATGGTCAGAAGACCTTGCTTGGTTGATCATTAGACCAATCATGTATTTGAAGAGCTACAGGGCGATTACTTGTTCTGTAGCTCTTTTTTCATCTTGTCGATGAATGCAATATAGGCATAGATCTGCCCTTGGATCTCGCTGTTCTTCAATTCCCCACGTCCAACCCAATCCTGTCCTTCATAGACCGTGAGATGGTGAAGCTCTCCTTCAATATCGATGAGAGACAGGGGAGCCATCTTCTGTCGATTCTCCAGGTACAACATTGTCCTATCATATGATTCGTGGAATACTCTCTCTTCTCCAGTGAGGTCGGGATCAAGATTATGGGTAGTGTTCATAGCAATTCCTATACTGAGCGAGCAGATAATTTTTCAAACAGGGAAGTCAACATACGCACAACCTCAGGATTGCCGAGGCGGTGTATTTCTTCCAAGGCTCGCTTTCTATAGGATTCTGCAAGAAATTGCGCTTTTTGTATACCACCCAGTTTCTCAACCAATGTAAGAACGTTTGTTGTGGTACGCTGGTCCAGTGGGATTTTCTTGTCGCTGAGCATACTCTTCAGCTCATGTTTGCCCAACTCGTTCTCTATCTCCAGGGCACAGATGAGTGGGAGGGTAGGGATTCCACTCTTTACGTCCCCACCGGTATGTTTGCCGAGTTTCTTGCTGCTTCCGATATAATCAAGAATATCATCCTGGATCTGGAAAGCCATTCCCATGCAATAACCGATATGGTGCGCGAGTTTACTGGTTGCATCATTGATTTCCTGTAGCGCCGCTCCGCTGTAACAGCTGAGCGCAAACAGACTGGCGGTCTTACCCCCAATACGGCGCAAATACGTACTTCGGTCAATGAAGAAGTCCCCCTGCCCAGCATCCTGGTCAAGTTCACTTTCACACAGTCGCGTCAGTGCTCGTGATACAACCTGACTATCCATCCCTCGCTCTTTCCCACTGGTCAGCATCAATGCTCGCGCCAAGAGAAAATCTCCTGCCAAAACAGCTTGCTTTGCTCCAACCTTGGCAAAGACCGAGGCTCTTCCCCGTCGTTTTTGGGCACCGTCGATGATATCATCATGTACCAAAGATGCAAGATGAATGAGTTCAATAACTGAGCCCACCCTGATTGCATCCTCACTGCGATCCTCATCGCCGATCTTGCTGGTGATGAGGACCAAGGCAGGACGAAGCATCTTGCCGGTGCTGTTCACATGGTCTTCCAGGATTGGCCTGATAAAACCATGTGCTGTAGCAACAGTCTGTTCAATGGTGTTGCGGACTACCTGAAGTTGTGCTTGGATATGAGGCTCATCGTCCCAAAACTCTGACATGATTGCCTACTTCCTGCCCAACTTTCTTTCCATTTGCTTCTTCGTGAATTCTGGTTCATCGAGATAGAAATAGGTTTTCTTTGCAAGTGGGGTCTTGTTCCAAAGCTTCTTGATATACGGCATAACCCAGTAATCCAACCCGAAAGCCTTTCCAGCTCCCCCAAGCATAACAATGGATACTGCCATATACCAAAGAATCTCCTTGCCCGCCAGAGCTCCGATGAGGAACATGACAGAGAGTCCAAGCGAGACAATGGCTGCTGGGAACGTAAAGAGACCAGCTAGGAACAACAGTCCAATACCGAGCTCTGCAAGGACGATCATAATCTGGAAGAAGTAGGGAGCCTGTGCTACGAAGGTATCGTTTATCCAGGTGAAGATGGCAAGAGGTTCAGAGAGAAGAGGTGGTGCAAACTGCTCAACTGCACCAGCAGCTGCATCTCCTGCCGCTTGGCTTGCAGAGGCTACGGTCTCCACTGCTGCCTGGCTGGCTGATGCTACCGTCTCTACCGCTGCCTGACTGGCTGATGCTACCGTCTCTACCGCTGCCTGGCTGGCTGATGCCCAGCTGTCAGCTGATTCTGCCCCAGCTGGAGCGCCCCAATATACTTTCGATCCAGTGGTGTCGGTGAGCCATCCTTTGTTGATTTTCCCGATGCCTTCAATGAGCCACATGACTCCGAGATACATTCTCAGGAACACAGTCCAGTAGGAAGGAACTTTATAGGTAGCCATCCCTCCAATGAGAGAACGTCTGTCCTTGACCTCAAGAATCTCATGTTTGAGGTATCCCCAGATTGCGTTGACACCGCATACTCCGCTCTGATAATACAGGTTCACCAGATGCTTGAGTGCCATGGCGAAGAATCCTGAGAGAGAGATCCCAGCAGTATGGCTAACCGCGTATGTTCCACCGATGGACACCATATACCCATGGAAATTTGACTTATAGGGCTTTGGAGGAGTTGCTTTCAGCCCAAGTTCCTGCTTGATGGTATAGACAATACCGTCGGCAGCGGTCTTTGCGGTCTGCTCTGCAGCCTCGACTATCTGAGGTACTGCTCTATTATCCTCGATGAACCACATGCCATCCCCAGCGAGATAGACATTCTTGTAGTCTGGGCTCTGCATGAACTCATTGACAGCCTTTCTTCCAATCTTTCCATCGGTGAGGGGGAGTCTTTCGCAGAATTCAGTACCACGGACACCGCAGGTCCATACCAGCGTTTCTGTCTTGATGACATCTCCGTTCTTGGTGGTGAATCTATCTGCTTCAACATTGGTGATCAGGCTGTTGAGCATAATCTCAACACCCTTCTTTTCCATACGTTTGACTGCCTTCTCTCGGGGTTTCTCAGGAAGCATGTTGAGGATGTTTCCCAGTCCCTCACAGTTGATCAAGCGTACTTCTTTCTTAAAGTCGATACCGTGCTTCTTGCACAGGATGGGAAGCCACTCGGTCAGCTCGCCAATAAGCTCTACACCGGTAAAACCACCGCCTGCAACTACAAAAGTGAGCATCTGCTTGCGCTTTTCCTCATCAGCTTCCTTGACAGCCTTACGTACCGTGCATTCAATATGAGTGCGGAGCTTCAATGCATCCTCAAGACTCCAGAGATAGAAAGCGTGTTCCTTGACTCCTGGAATATTGAAATCGGCAGTCTGAGCACCAGTGCTGATAAGAAGCTGATCATAGGAGTAGGTGGACCTTTCTCCAGCTAGCACCTGCTTCTCGAAATCAATGCTGGTAATTTTGTCTTGTACCACCCTAACCATCTTGCCGGAAAAAATACGGTCAAAGGAGATCTTTACCGATGCTTCATCAACACGATTTCCTGCAACTTCATGCAGCTCGGTCATGAGAATATGGTGGCGGTTCTTGTCGATCAAGGTAATCTCAACCTTGTCTTTCTGTTTCTTGAATGCCTTGTGCAGTGCTTTTGCTGCATGCACACCTGCATAGCCTCCACCTAAAATAACAATCTGTTTCTTATCCATCATCACGTTCCTTGTTGGCCCTGTACGGGTACAGCGAGAATTATTTGGAAGGTGAGAAGAGTCTTACCATCCCACCTGGTCTCACAAGAAGGCACTCTAGCATAAAACTAGGAATTAATGCAATTATACCATGTTTTTATCGATACAAAATACACATATCCTTGAATATTCTTGTGCTACAAACCTCTCCACTCTGTAAGGTAATTCTCCTGTAAGCGTTACTTACAGTAAAGAAAATTTGAAAATTTTTTTGTGCACATTTTTGATATCAGAGTAAAACAATGGGTATGCTATTACTAATAAGTTTATTCTTTGTAAGTAATTAATAACACTTTATCGTTACTGAAAATTTATATTGATAATTTTATGACGATATTGCATGAGTGTCAAAAATCAGTATATGATTATATATAAATAATGTTTGAACGATTTTCAAGTATTTGAGGAGTATCTTACGATGAAGAAACATCTATTGCTGGTTCTGACCGTCTTGGCTATCATGCTTGCCTTTGTTGGCTGCGCCAAGTCAGAGAGTGAAGAGACCCAGGCAGCTGTTGCTGCACCGAAAGCTGAGCCGACTGTTTCCACACCGGCACCTGCAGCACCTGCAGCAACCGAAACGTATGCTGATGGCGTGTATTTCGCCGCAGGTGACACCTTTGCTTCTTCCGGTTGGAAGGAGACAGTAACCCTTACTGTCGAAGGTGGGAAGATCACTGATGCTGACTGGAATGCAGTTAACATCAATGCTGGCGCTGACAAGAAGAGCTATGACCGGGCTGGCAAGTACAACATGGTCAAGTTCGGTAGTGCCCAGGCTGAGTGGTATGAACAGGCTGAGAAGGCTGAGGCTTACTTGCTTGAGACCCAAGATCCTTCCGCCATCACCTACAAGGATGATGAAGGTCACACCGATGCAATCGCCGGAGTATCCGTCCATGTTGATGCCTTCTTCGACCTCGCAAGCGAAGCACTCGCTGCTGGTCCTGTTGGCCGTGGTCCATACGAGGATGGTGCATACTTCGCCATTGCAGATTCCTATCCTTCCTCTGGTTGGAAAGAATATGTCTCCTTGACCGTACTCAATGGCCGCATTGCTGCTGTCAACTGGAGTGCAGTCAATAGGGCAGGCGATGACAAGAAGCCGTACGACAAGGCCGGTAACTATAATATGGTCAAGTTCGGTGGAGCACAGGCAGAGTGGTATGAGCAGGCTGCCAAGGCAGAAGCATACTTGCTTGAGACCCAGGACCTTGATGGTATCACCTACAAGGATGATGATGGTCACACCGATGACATCGCGGGTGTCTCCATCCATGTTGATGCTCTCTACAACCTTGCCAAGGAAGCTCTTGCAGCTGGCCCAACTGAGATCGGTCCCTTCAAGGATGGTTCCTACTATGCGAGCGAAGAGGCTTTCAGTTCCTCCGGTTGGAAAGGCTATGTCTCCTTGTTGGTAAACAACGGCAACATTGAGAATGTGTACTGGAGTGCAGTGGACAAAGACGGCCGTGACAAGAAGCAGGTTGCTGCTGATGGTGAATATGGCATGTTGGCACGTAGTGCGATCGGTAAGGAGTGGCATGAACAGGCGGCTGCTGTCGAGGCATACCTGCTCTCCACCCAGGATCCAAAAGAGATCACCTATAAGGACGAGGACGGCCACACCGATGATATCGCCGGTGCATCCATCCATGTCAACGATTTCTATGCTTTGGTTGAGGCAGCACTTGCTGCAGGACCAAAGAAGTATTAATCGAACATTTCATGATTTTCTCCCCGGGATCTTCCCGGGGATTTTTTCTCTCTATCATGTGCAATTCTGCTATAATCAACGCTGGAGAATTTCATGGAGATTGACTATGTCTCGGTATTCATTTTTACCTTTGTGACCACGTTTACCCCAGGTCCAAATACCATCAGTAGTGCAATGATAGGGATACAGGTGGGTTATAGGCGTAGCATCCCATATTTCTTGGGAATAGCAACCGGCTTTTTCTCCATCATGCTCCTTGGTGGGCTCTTTGCTTCCCTTCTAGTTCGCGTGCTTCCTAAGGTGATGCAGGTGTTCTCTTATATAGGGGCAGCGTACATCCTCTATCTTGCCTACCGTGTCCTGCATGCTGATTATGCACTTTCCGAGCAGAGCACAAAACTGCTGGGCTACAAGGATGGGTTGTTGTTGCAGCTCTTCAATCCAAAGGTACTGGTCCTTGCCCTTACCATCTATACAACATTTCTTGGTTCCATGGACCGGAGTATACCAGCCTTGTTCTTGAGTGCTCTCTTTCTTACAACGATGAGTTTCTCTGCAATCTCACTCTGGGCTTCCTTTGGTGCTGCGTTCTCGCAATTCCTTACCACACAGAAGACCAGGCGATTGGTGAATGGCCTGCTGGCACTGCTGCTTGTCTATAGTGCAATCACGTTGTTAGTTTCCTGAGTAAAGAAAGAAAAACCCCCTGCCGTTTAGGGCAAGGGGTCTGGGTATTAGAATAAACGTACGGTCCTATTCATCATCCTGTGGGGGAAGTACCTGTTTCAGGAAGGCGAGGGTTCGTTCTTCCTTTGGAGCACTGAACATTTCCTCAGGGGGAGCTTCCTCAAGAATGACTCCTTCATCCATGAAGATGACACGGTCTGCAACCTCCTTGGCGAACCACATCTCATGGGTTACCACCAACATCGTCATCCCCTTGTTTGCAAGGTCAGTCATGACTGAGAGTACCTCACCAACCAGCTCGGGATCGAGTGCGCTGGTAGGTTCGTCGAAGAGCATAATCTCGGGCTCCATGGCAAGCGCACGGGCAATGGCGACACGTTGTTTCTGCCCGCCGCTAAGCATGGCTGGGTAGACATCTGCTTTGTCGCTCAGTCCAACCTGCTCAAGAATCTCGAGGCCTTTCTTCCTTGCTTTGTCCTTGGGCATCTTCTTGACATGTACCATTCCTTCCATCACATTGCCGATTACCGTCATGTGGGGGAAGAGATTGAAGTGCTGGAAAACCATCCCAAGACCCTGGCGGACCTTGTTCAGTTGTTTTTCCTGTTGCTTTACTCGCTTGCCATCAACGTATATCTTCCCTTTCTGGGCTTTCTCCAGAAAGTTTACACAGCGCAGCAGCGTACTTTTGCCACTTCCCGAGGCGCCGATGATTACCACCACTTCGCCCCGCTTAACTTCAAGGTTTATGTCCTTAAGAACTTCCAGGTCCCCGAACCACTTCTTGAGATGTTCTATCTTCAGGATTGTTTCATCTGTCTTATGTGTTTGTTTAGTCATGGTCACTCACCTTCAATCTTTGTTCGATGCGATGCATCACGAATGAGAGCAGGCTCGTCATGATCAGGTACCAGATGCCGACAATAAGGAACATCTCCATGTACATGAAGGAGGAAGAGCCCATCTGCCTTCCCTTGAGCATGAGCTCTGGAACGGCAATGGTGGATGCAAGGCTGCTGTCCTTCAATGCGATGATCAACTGGTTGCCCAATGGGGGGACAGCTCGCTTGAAAGCTTGTGGGAGCACAATACGTTGCATTGCCTTTCCCTGGGTCATGCCCAAGCTTCGGGCAGCTTCCATCTGCCCATAATCGATGGACTGGATGGACCCACGGAAAATCTCAGCAATGTACGCACCATTATGTACACCAAGAGCAATGATCGCAGAGGGGATGGGGTCGATGGTTACAATGCTGGTAAGTCCGTAGTAAATGATGAACAACTGCACCAGCAGAGGTGTTCCTCTGATGAGGAAGATGTAAGCTCTACTGATGGCACTTATCCATTGACGTTTGGAAAGGCGGCCGAGAGCGGCCACCAATCCAATAATAAGACCAAGTAGAATCCCGAAAAAGGTGATCTGTAGCGTATAGAGTGCTGCATCAGCGAATTGGAAAAAACGCTGGGGAATCACCGTTAGATCCCATGGTAATATACTCATTCTAGGATTCTCCCTTACTCTACGGTAATGTCTTCACCGTTGAACCACTTTTCACTAATCTGTTTCATGGTGCCATCGGCAAACATATCGCTGAGTGCGGCATTGACCTGCTCACGGAGCTCATCGTCATCCTCATGGAAACCTATGCCCATGACTTCACTACGGAGTACCGATCCTACGAGCGTAAGCTTGTCTCCATCCTTCAACTGGTTGATGGCATTCAGTCCAACAATCCTGTCAGTCAGGACGCCGTCCACACGACCGTTGAGCAGTTCAATCAAAGTCTGGTTGTCATCTTCATAGAGTTTAACCTTGGTGCCAAGTTTCTTTGCATCATTCTCAAAGGTGGTACCAGTTACCAGCCCAAGGGTATTATCACTGGTAAGGTCCTCAACAGAATTGATACCGCCGTCCTTCATGGCTATCAACTGTGGGCCACTGTAATAGTAAGGGATGGAGAAGTCGATGACTGCCTCGCGTTCTTCTGTGATTCCCATACTGCCCAGAATTCCGTCATAGCGTTTTGCCCTGAGGCCTTCAACAATTCCGTCCCATGCAGTGGCTACGTATTCCAGTTCCATATCCAGACGGTTGGCGATCTCAGCAGCAACATCAACATCAAAGCCGATGATGTCTCCATCTTCCGTCATGTAGTTGAATGGAGGGTATCCACCGGAACCAGCGAAGGTGATGGTATTTGTAGTTTCCATTTGACCTTGGGCAACCAAGGCAGGAAGCGAAATCAGTAACATCAATCCAATAATAAGCAACTTTCGATACAATTTGTTCGTATTTTTCAAAATAAACTCCTTTGAAAAAATTGATATAGAATTGTAACAATGAATAGCTATTACATACAACTGTAAAACAGCTATTTCTTTACCCTTAATGCTTTGTGTGCTTTTACTGTTTATAACATGGTCAGGTATAAATAGTTTACTAGGGGTACTTTACCCTTGATTAAACAAAAAAAGAATGCTATAAATTATAACATGGTTTCGAGATTATCACGCCCAAAAGTCATTGAAATTGTCAATAAGAAGAATCATGTCACCTATTTATACGAGGACCAGTACTACTGGGACCCTGATAAAAAACAGACACGGCATAAACGTCGATGCATCGGTAAACTCGATGGAGTAACGGGAGAGCCAATCTATAACCCTACATATCAGCAGGAGCTGGAGAGTCAGGGAACGGAGACGGTGAAAGCGATTCCTTCATTCCGGTCCTATGCATTTGAGCAGTTGCAGGAAGTCATTGAAAAGGAGCTCAGCCTGAGAGAGTGGATGCAGCCACTCATGAGTGAGGAGAAGGTGGAGAAAATCCTGCATCTTGCTTGGTACCTTATCTGTTCAAACAATCCCATCTCCTATGCTACCCATTGGAAACAAGGAATCTATACGAGTGTGGAGAGTTTGGTAGAACTGCAGGGAATCCTTCGCTCCCTGGACGCTGAGTTTCTCCGAATCTGGGGACAACGTTGTCTGGAAAATTTTAATGAGAATTCCAGCGAAATCATATTTGACCTTTGCAGTACTGCCAGTTATCAGAACCATAACCCATTTCTCCAATATGGTTACAACCGTGATATAGAGGCCTTGGAACAGAATACCATCATCTTACTAGCTCATGGTGATAGTCACCTCCCATACTCGTTCCAGATTCTCGATGGGACGATGCTCAGCAGCAAGACCATTGCGAATGTGATGGATACGCTGGAAGTCGATACCGATACAGTATTGATGCTCAATCGCAGATACTTCTCAATCCCCAGGATTCAGGAGTTGGTGGAACTGGGGTACCAGTTCATTATCCGCATCCCAACTCGAAAGCGATG
Organism: uncultured Sphaerochaeta sp.; assembly: GCF_963677075.1. Classification (NCBI taxonomy): domain Bacteria; kingdom Pseudomonadati; phylum Spirochaetota; class Spirochaetia; order Spirochaetales; family Sphaerochaetaceae; genus Sphaerochaeta; species uncultured Sphaerochaeta sp. The sequence goes on from NZ_OY781873.1 coordinate 1,793,532, forward strand.
GTTGGAGCAATTCATTGAAAAACATCGTGATGAGATTGTTGTGGGGACAACGCTCTATGACTGCAAGGGTAGGGAGCTGAGGAGTCTGAGTCTCTCTGCACCCTTCCTGGAGGAGGAGTCTCTTACCATTCATCTCTATTATGATGAGCAGTGGAGAGAGAGCCAGCGGAGCAATCTCCTTTCCTTGTTGGGGAGATGTAAACGAGAACTGGAGTTTGAAGTACCGCTTGAGGAGCATGCCCGATTATATGAAACCTATTTCAAGGTACGAAAACGCCCCAATGGAAGTAATAGGGTCAGTCTAAGCCGTGACCCACTGAGAACCTTTGAGGCCTCCCAGGCAGGTTTCTGGGCAGTGATCACAAACACAGGGCTCTCAGCAGAACAAGCCCTTGCCAAGTATGAACAGCGCAATGACTTTGAACATCGATTCAATAACCTTATGAACCAAGAGGACTGCAGGTTGTTGCATGTCCAGTCTCCCCAGAATTTTCCTGGTAGGGTATTTCTCCAACTCATCTCTGAGATCATCCGGCAGAAATTGTTGGAAAAGTTGGAAGATACCGATTACAGCCTGAGCCAGGCACTCTTTACAGTTATGGATATCCAGGAAGTTACATTCAGAGAAAATGATACTCCTTATAGGAGTGAGCTGAATGAACGAGACAAGGAAATCCTTGGGAAGCTTGGCATTGTGGTAGAAGAAGCATAGGGAGAGTCCTGCTAATCTTCTGCATACACAAACAGATCGCCTGGTTGGCATGCCAGATGCCTGCAGATGGCTTCCATGGTTGCCAACCTGACAGCACTGATTTTTCCTGTCTTGAGGTTTGAAAGGTTTGCCATGGTATTACCAACCTTCTCTGATAATTCAGTAAGTGACATTCATATATCTGATGCTTTCGTTCGATCTGTTTGGATTTTTCGTGTTTTGGTGATGAAATGTTTCCTGGAATACATCCAAAGTGAAAATCGTGACAGTGATTGCAGTACAGTGGTGTTGACGTTAAGCGAAGTAGTGCCAAATTCCATTTAATCTTGTCAGTGTGAATGCTCCTTCCATTTTTCCTTTCTCCATAAACTGAGTAGACTCATTCATAAGTTCCAAAGAAAGGATAAAAAAGAAAAATCCTTTCCTGCTTTTTCTTAAGCAGAAAAGGATTAGTAAGTGCGGTAGACTGGACTTGAACCAGCACAAGATTTCTCCCACTAGCACCTCAAGCTAATCTGCTTCTGTTTAAGCTTGTATCTGTCTGTATCATATTGTATCGTAACTTCGCTACGTGCAACATGTTACTGTATCCTAGTGTATCACACTGTATCAGTTTGTATCAACCAAATTGAGTAGAAATTTGAGTAGAGTAAAATTCGATTTTGTAGTTTTAGTTTATGTCTTTATCACCAGTTGACGATGCCTCCTGTTTTTTATTACTTCCATCTTGGGGGTATGGGAACTCAAGGACTATCCCTCCAGTTTGCTTAAGTTCCCATTTGTATCATAAAAGCCAATTCCCCATGAGGTGAGCATTGTCCCGATTGTTCTTAACTGCAAGGCATTGCATTGGACAATTCTCCAGACCAATTCCTTTAGTGTCCGATTTGAAGAGAGAATCTCGAACAGCGAGTCAGGACTATATGCTGGTTCACGTTCAACTACAGGAGAGTGATTACTATTCCCACTGATCAATTCCTCAATCGTGATGCCTAACCCCTTCGACAATTTGTAAGTTGTAAGGACATTGGGGAATCCTCCGCGCATCTTCGAGGAAATTATTGATTCGTAATTGATGTTCTGTTCTGTACAGACATCTTTCAATGTTGCAGATCTTCTCAATACTGCAAGCTCCACCCTATGCCAAAATCCCACCGCTTCTTTCTTTGTTTTCATATCTCCATTCTACACTGAACCTTATATTTGTCTACCCAAGAAGTACCATAAAAATGGAATTTTTTATTGACAACCTTATAAATATCGGGTAGGTTAGTGGCATGAATCAGTCAAAACCCGATAAAACTAAGGTTGGGCACATAATTGTCAGCCGATTCTCTTCAGCAGAGAAAGAGGCAATCAGAAAGGCTGTAACCAAAGCCCAAGTACGTAGACCAGTATTTTACCACGATGCAATCGTGGTGTTCGCAACGCTTCTAAACAAGGAGGAGAAAACATGATCCTTCTAACCCCAAAGCAAACTGCCGAATACTTGCAGCTCTCCGAGATCCAGGTGCGACGTCTCCTTGCCGCCAATAAGATCCCCCACTTCAAGATCGGTAGGGTGAATCGGGTAAACCAGGAGGAGCTTGATGCATGGTTGATGAAACGAGCACGGCAAGAAGCCGTTGGATCTTTTAAACAGAAAAGGTAATACCACCACCACTCCTGCCGATGAGTCGATCGGCATCAAAGGGCGAGGTTGTCTTTGACCTTCATTGACCGCGTGGCTCACGGGAGACCCGATAGAAGCTGTTGGGTGAAAGGGAATGGCTTCCCCGTGGTTCGATTCCACGGCACCCAATACCTGCCCCGTATGGGGAGGACACCCAAAGACAGCCGGAAAGACGGCAGAAAATTAATTCACAATCTGTTTCTGGAATCTTCTCGATGGACGTTGTCTGTCGAGAAGGCTTGGGACTATCCGGTACGGGACCCGGTAACGGATTACATATGAGGGAGAGAAGGTCTGGACAGACCAACCGTTCGCCCTGTGGGTTCGAGTCCCACAAGTCCCAATAATCGCATCCTGCCTTTTCGGAGGAGGAAGGGTATTGCCCACCATAGAAGGGCTCGGGACCGTGGCGCAGGAACGCTGGGGATGCACGGTAGACAAGGATTAACGGAGGTGACCGGTTGAGCCCGCTAGCAACTGTCGTATCCGTCACTGATGCAGGGTTCGAATCCCTGCCGGTCCCAACCAAATTTTTAGGAGGCATCAAGAATGCAAGACAAAAGTGACGTGATGATGCAGGAGCTCTTCGGGACGATTGCATCAAAGGCTGTCGAAATCTATCAGCAGTCGACACGGGAGAAGCTGGAGAATGAAGACGACTCCAGAATGGAAATCGAACTTCTCATGCAACAGGTTGAGGACAAGGATGAGGAAATCTCATCTCTGAACAGGAAAATCTCAGAGTTGCAGGGAGTGATTGAAAGGCATGAGAGTGAGACCGATGGCCTGAAGTCGGAAATCAAGGAGCTCCGAATCTTGAGGGACCAATATCGTGGATGGTGGCTGGAGGAAGTAACGGAAAAAAACACAAGGCCGGACGCGGCAACGTCCGACCAGGAGGCATCCAAATGACTATTGAAAAAACCAAATCAATCAAGGCCGAGGACAACCTCGTGATCATTGTATATGGGAAGGGTGGTGTCGGCAAGACCACCTTTGCCGCTTCATCACCGAGACCTCTCATCCTCGATTTCGAGAATGGGACGAAGTATCTGGGTACCCGTGGATTCGATGTTGATGTAATCAGGATGAAGAACTGGCTTACCGGGAAGGACAAAACCGACTTGGTACAGATCATCGCAGACCATGAGACCATAGTCATCGACCCACTTGGGGAGGCAATGGAAAAGCTCATTGATTCCCCTGAGATAAAGGGGGTGAAATACCGTACTGGTGATGGAGGCCTCACTATGGCCGGTTGGGGAGAGGTGAAGAAGCAAATGCGCTCCTTCATCAAGTCCCTCCGTGATACCGGGAAGAATGTGATCATCGTAAGCCACGTGAGTGAGATACAGACAGAGCAGGGCCTTGAGCACAGGATACAGGTTGCTACCAAGCTGTCCGATGAGATTCCCAACATGGTTGATGTCATTGCATACATGGGGGTCATTCGGAACGACAACGAGATCAAGCGGGTACTGTACATCCCCCAGCAGGGTGGTGGCTTTGATTCCAAGGACAGGACAGGCAGGTTCCCCCAGACAATCCACATCGGGGAACAGACTGGATGGTCCGATTTCATCTCTTCCATGAAGGAGGTGAAGTGATGGCATACGAACTCAATGGGGTGGAGTACCCCAGCGTAACGACAATCACAGGGATTCTCGACAAGCCTGCCTTGTTGGGATGGGCAAGCAATTGTGCCGTGGACTTCATCAAGGAACGGCTGGATGACATCAAGGACCCCACGGATGTCCACAAGGGTGAAGATATCCTTGAGCAAGCAAGAAAGGCTTACACAATCAAGCGGGATTCAGCTGCTGATGCAGGGACCCAGTGCCACCATGCCATACAGATGTACATCGAGGGTCATGACCCATATCCATCGCTCAAATGCAAGGAGGCGAGAAACGGTTTTGAGGCTTTCCTTGCATGGGAGAAGATGAACCATGTGGAATGGCTCCAGAGCGAGGTGGCCGTATTCTCTGAGGCACACGGGTATGCGGGCAGATTCGATGCCATAGCGATGGTAAATGGCCATCGATACCTGATTGACTTCAAGACATCCAAGGGCGTCTGGGATGAGCATAGATACCAGATCTGTGCCTACCGACAGGCATACAACGAGATGCTTGAGGAAGGGCAGGAGCCTATCGAGCATCTTGCAGTCCTGCATCTGGACAAGATCTCCGGAGAACCATCTTTCATCCCTGTAATGAAGAATATTGAGCGGTATACGAACCTGTTCAACACCCTCTGCATGGTTTATTACCTGCTGAAGGATAGACGCCTCAAGAACAATCCATTTGTGGCCTTGGCAAAAGGTGAGCCAACAAAAATGGAGGTACCGTTTTGAAGGTTGAATGGACAGCGGACAGATCCACCTTGGCGCTTCTGGTGCCAAGGAGGTTCAGGGAGGCCATCCACAAGATTTATGACATTGCTGACCGAAGGGACAATGGCTACATCAACATCACAATCAGCAATGTCCATAAGCCACGGTCCACTGGGTGGAAATCCCAGAACCATGCCATCAACGGGTACATCCAATTGATTGCCACCGAGACCGGGGAAGATTTCGGGGTCATCAAGATGTATTGCAAACGACGTGCACTGGCCAGGGGGTACCCGCTCATGGAAAGGGAAGGGAAGCTGGTGTATTCGAAGGTAACCGGTGAAGTGCTTCCAGAAAGTGAGGCCAACCTCTCCACCGTGGAAGCAGGATACCTCATCGACGAGATCCAGCAACTTGCAAGTGAGTTGGGAATCAATCTGGGGGATGGACATGCATAATCTGATTGCCATCGACCCGGGTCCAAGGATGAGCGGGGTGTGTGTCATCGACTCTGATTCATACATACCAATCATTGCCAGGAAAATTGAGAATCCCTCTGTCTATGAGACCGTAGCCCCTTTAGCTGGGGGAAGCAATGTAGTCATTGAGATGGTTGCCCACTATGGGACCGGGATGCCAGCTGGCAGGGATGTCTTCGATACCTGTGTTTGGATAGGGCGTTTTTACGAGATCTTTGCCGGTAGGGGGTCCACTGTGACCACGCTCCCGAGAAAGACAGTGAAGATGCATTTATGCGGAAGCATGAGAGCAAAGGATTCAAACATACGTCAATCTCTCGTAGATCGTTTTGCTCCGGGTGAAAGGAACTATGGGAAGGGAACAAAGGCGAAACCAGGATTCTTCTATGGGTTCGCCGCAGATGCGTGGCAGGCCTATGCGTTGGGTGTCACGTATCTGGATATAAGGAGAGACAAGGATGAATGATCTTAACAATGTTGTCCTTACCGGTCGCGTGACCCGCGACGTGGAACTGAAATATACGACAAGCGGCACAGCAGTTGCCAATTTTTCCATTGCAGTCAATGAGGGAGTGAAACAACCAAACGGGCAATGGGAAGACAAAGGGAACTTCTTCGATGTAAGCCTCTGGGGAAAGTCGGCAGAAACACTTACGAGGTTCCTCACAAAGGGAAAGAGAATCACTGTACAAGGCAGGCTCCGCCAACAGACATGGCAGGACCAAGAGGGGCGGAGCAGGAGCAAGGTGATTGTCAATGCACAATTTGTGCAATTGCTCTCACCGATAGAAGGGAGAGAGTCTCAAGGATCTGACAGGAGACCCCCTAATGAGGATCCCCCCAGAAGGCGACATACATCTCCCCCGAAGGGAGGCCCCCAATCGGCGGCCGCGATGTATGCCTCGTCGATAGATCCGGAAGAGGATGCAGGGATGATGGGTCCGGAATTCTTCGGTGGTGACATACCGTTCTAAAGGGGGGGAAGGAATGAATTATCGAAACAAGGCAATCTCAGCATTCTGCAAGCTCCGTAGGCTCCAGGAGGCAGATTACAACGGTATGGTCAGATGCGTAACGTGTGGTCGTCCTGTGAAGTGGAACGAGTGTGACGGGGGACATTTCATCGACCGCCGTCATAGGGGAACAGAGCTCGAGCCGGACAATGTATGGCCACAATGTGTCGTCTGCAATCGATTTCTCTCCGGGGATAAGGAAATGTACCGGGAAGTGCTGGATAACCGTCTTGGCAAGGAGCGTGTTGAACAGTTGGAAGCAATGGCAGAAGGAGATCATATCCACAAGGATTATGAATCCCTCTACAAGAGCTTTTTGTCACAGATCAGGCGGATACGGAAGTTGAAGGGGCTGTAGACATGTCAAGAAAACATATGCGATATCTATCCATTTTCAGTGGGATTGAAGCCGCTACTGTGGCATGGGAACCACTCGGATGGGAACCTGTGGCGTTTGCAGAAGTTGATGAGTTCCCGAAGGCAGTTCTTGCCCATCACTATCCGAACATTCCTGATTTAGGGGATGTGACCAAAATCACCGAGGAACAGATAAAGGCCCTTGGTCCGATAGATCTTGTGGTAGGGGGGTCCCCCTGCCAAGACCTTTCCATTGCAGGGAAGCGAACCGGTTTGAGGGACAAGGATGGGTCGGTTACCCGAAGCGGGTTATTCGACGAACAGATAAGGATATTTGAGACAGCAAGGAAGAATAATGGATGCAGATACTTACTCTGGGAGAATGTCCCAGGAGCCTTCAGTTCAAACAAAGGGCGTGACTTTGCCTATGTTATTGACTCTATGGTCGGCGGGGATATTCAGGTCCCCGAAGGGGGATGGAAGAACAGTGGAATCGGCATTTCGCTTGATGGGAGCAGATGTGTCGAATGGCGCGTGTTGGACGCACAATACTTCGGAGTGCCCCAAAGACGCAGAAGAATCTTCGCTCTCCTCGATACTGGAGCATGGTGGAGTAGAGAACCGATTCTATTTGAGCGAGAAAGCCTGCAGGGGAATCCTCCGACGGGCACGTGGACGGAAGAGGAAGCTGCCCCCGGAGCTGGAAGGAGCACTGATTGCGAAATTATCATCTACGAAAACCATGCAAATGACAGCCGGGTTACCAGATGTGAAGATGGTATAGCCCCTACCTTGAGCAGTCGCATGGGGACCGGGGGAGGGAATGTCCCACTGGTGATGGCTTCCGGACAGGCAAATGCCGAGATCCTCAAGGACCAATGCCCCACACTCAATTGCACAGATGAACAGCCAATTTATTGCGGGGTGGAACCATGAACATAGTAAGGAGGCTAACCCCAAAGGAGTGTGAGAGGCTCCAAGGCTTCCCAGATGGCTACACAAACATCGCATGGAGAGGCAAGGATACATCACCCGACGGAAGACGATACAAGGCTCTTGGGAACAGCATGGCTGTACCTGTGATGCGATGGATAGGAAGGCGTATACAGGATTCCTCTCTTGTTGAGAGAAACGAGCAGGACATAGAGAGAGTGCTGTATGTGTCTCCTGGGGACGAGGAACAGATTTCTCTGTTTTAAGGGTATGTCAATTATGGATAAGAGAGAAAAAATGACCATAAAACAAGCAGTTATCAATGTGTGCAATGCAATGTATCCGGGAGAAAAGATACTTGGATACGAATTATACGAGAGGGTTCTCGCTGAGTTGTGGCGCTCGGGGAACTTCAACAGACCGTTGAGTGATACCGTGTTGAGACGATTCAGGGAGGTACGGGACCTGTGTGGGATGGAGAGCCACCCATCAATCAGCGAGTACACAAAAAAAATCCAGTCGGAGGAACAAGATGGCAAAAAGACGTATGTTCAGTATGGACATCATTGATACGGATATGTTCTTGGAAATGCCCTCTACCACACAGCTCCTGTATTTCCATCTGTCAATGCGCGCTGATGATGATGGGTTTGTCTCATCACCGAAACGCATCATCAGATTGATCGGTGCATCGGATGATGACCTGAGGATCTTATTCTCAAAACAATTCGTGATTCCCTTCGATTCAGGGGTCTGTGTGATCAAACATTGGAAGATCCACAACTACATCCAGAAGGACCGATACCATGAAACAATCTACAGGAAAGAAAAGCTTATGCTGGAAGAAGATATGAACGGTGCTTACAAAATGGATACAGAATGTATACACGATGTGTCCAAAATGGATACCCAGGTTAGGTTAGGTAAGGTTAGTTTAGGTAAGAGTAAGAGTAATATTTCTGCCCAAACCGAAGAATCGGTTTCGGCTGTATTCTCACTTCCCTCTCTCGGGGGAAAAGAGTTCCCGATCACAGAGGAACTGTTCCAGACATTCAAGGACGCGTACCCTGCTGTGGATGTCATGGCTGAATTGAGCAAGATGAAGGCTTGGCTACTCTCCAACAAGAAAAACCTCAAGAAGGATGTGACACGGTTTGCAAACAACTGGCTTTCACGAGCACAGGACAAAGCAGAGCGGCCCAGTTTCGGGCAAGGGGGGAAGCCTTCCCAGCGAACACTGGGTAATGAAGACCGGTGGGATATGCCCAGACCCTTGCAAAAGGAGCTTTGAGAATATGGACATTGAATACACAAAAAAAATGATGCAGGGGAAGGGGCTCAGGATTGTTGAAACCCTTCACTTGGAATGTCCCAAGCACGGGCCATACGAGAACAACCGCATATTGCGCTATTACGATGATGGCACCAGCGAGGAATTGCCCCTTTCCGGTTGTCCGGTATGCAGGGAAGAGGCTGCACGGCAGGAATTGGCAGAGAGTTATGAGAACATCCTGCTCGAAGGGAAGTTGGCCTCATCACGGATCCCTGCGAAGTTCCAGAACTGTATGGTCCGCAATTTCCAGGTCGAGGATGCAGAGAGTGCATTCTCCCAATCCAAGATGGAGGCACGGAACATGGCTATTGCATTCATCCGGGATGAGGTGAGGTCCTTGGTCCTGCTTGGTGGGACAGGGCGAGGCAAGAGCCATCTCATGGCCAGCATGCTCAAGGGTTGCATCTCGACAGGCAGGGACGCTCTCTATGTCGTGGAACGCAAGATCTATCGTGACATACACGAATCATATCTGGGGCGAAAGGACCTGATGACCGAGGGACAGGTGATCGACCTGTATTCAAAGGTTGATGTGCTCGGAATCGATGAATTGGGGAGGTCCTCATGGACCGAGCATGAGGCGCAGATACTCTACGAGATCATAGACAACCGTGATGTCTACAACCGAAAGACGGTCATGGCTGGCAATCTCATGCCTGATGAGTTCAGGCAGAAGTTCGATGATTCATTCAGGAGAAAACTGGGTGCAACCACGATTGTGTGCACCTGGCCGAGATGGGAGGAAAGGTAAATGAACAAGAATGAATTGGTGAGGAAATTCGAAGCCGAAATAGGCTGCTCGCTAGAACGAGCAAGAAAAACCGGCAAGGTAGCGTTGCTCAAGGCTGATTATATCAAGTGGCTTGAAGCACAGATCCCCACAGGAGACAAAATTGCGGTTTCCGCAGAATATCTTCGAGGTCTTGAAGAGAAGGCCGCCGCCTACGACAGGCTGATGAGTGGGTATATGACGTTTAGAGAGATGGAGGCGATGATTTCACGTATCCTCGAAAGCGAGGGTGAGTGTGACCGATCGTGAACGTCAGAGAGGAGGCATTGCATGAGGATACGGATCAGCAGGGGAGATGCGGTGATGGCCGAAGTAAACAGCCAAGCCGCTGTAGCTTCCTATCTTGGGTGGTCGAAAAAGCGGGTGGCGAAATGCCTGAAAACGGGAGACCCATATGACGGGGTGACCGTGGAAGCCGTAGGGAACGATCGGAGAGGGTATGCAGTTGTTGCCTACACCCCAACATCATCGGAGCGGTACAACTCCAAGAGCGAATGTGCACGGGTGTATGGGATTTCCCGGTCAAAGCTGGAGCATCTCATCAGTACCGGGGGGACTGCAGAGGATGGGGTGACCACCTTCGATGAGCCGATATATTAACTGCTCTGGATTGCAACACAAGGCACGGAAAATATGGGAGGATTTGGTATGATCTGGGATAAACGAGATGATGAGTCCAGCAAGGCTTATGAGTGGTTCTGTCGGTACCGTGACATGGGACCAGGCAGATCGCATGAAAAGCTAAATCAGAAGTATGCAGGAAGTAGATCAAATAAATCACTAACCCTGAGATGGTCGAGCAAGTATGCGTGGGTCGAAAGGGCTGAGGCGTATGATGTGTATCTGGAGGGGAAGAAACGGGAATCGAATGAGGAGCGTACCATCAAGGCAGCTGAGGAGCAGATAGACCTCTCGGACAGGGTAATGGAGATTCTGCTCCGCAAGCTTCCCCAGATGGAGTATGGGGAGATCAAACCTACCGAATGGAAAAACCTCGCAGAGTTCGCCGTGAAGACCAAGAGGGATGCCTTGGGGATCGCCGACAAGCACGAGGTATCCGGGGAGATCCATGTAGACCATGAGATCGGCAGGAAGCTGAGTAAGGAAATGATGGAAAGGACACGACGGTTGCTGGGGGGTCTGGATGGTGACGCGTGACCAGTTCATTGTGGAATGCCAACGGATCATAGATGGTTTCAACAGCAAAGATGACATGGAAGGGCTGAGGGAATGGATGCGTTACATGGTACGGCACAACATCTTTTTCCTTGCCCTTTTCGTATGTGAACGCGAGGATTTCAATCGTGATTGGCTCTATGATAGATGCCAAGAGGTACAGGCGCACCCGGACGGTTTCATAGACATATGGGCCAGGGAGCACTACAAAAGCTCGATCATCACATGGCTGAAGACCATGCAGGATATTCTGATTGATCCCGAGGAAAGAATCTGCATCTACAGCTTCAACCAGACACTTGCCAAGAGTTTCGTGAACCAGGTGAAGACGGAGTTTGAGACGAACTGGAGACTGAAATGGTTGTTTCCAGAGATTCTTTGGGATGATCCCTTGAAGGGTACCTATATCGATGAGAACGGCGTAAGACAAAGGATCCCATGGACAACCGACAGCATACGGGTGAAACGAAGGAACAGGGCCAAGGAAGATACACTCACCGCTTCAGGGCTGGTGACCGGGCAGAAGACAGGTGGCCACTATACGATCCTTGTGTATGATGATGTCGTTACACTCGACAGTGTAACCACACCTGAGATGATTGACCGTACCACCAAGGCTTATGAGATGAGCTTGAACACCGGAGCCAGTTCAGGGGGGAAACCTACAAAGGTGAGAATCATCGGTACCAGATACCATTACGCCGACACCTATTCCGTGATTCTCAAGAGAGGGTCTGCAAAGCCGAGAATTTATCCATGCGTGGATGACCATGGGAATCCTGTATTGCTCTCCAGGGAAATCCTGGCAGACAAGAAGAAGGATCTTGGATCATGGGTCTACGCCTCGCAGATGATGTGTGATCCCAGACAGGCTGGAAGCATGGGATTCCTGAGGGAGTGGATCAAGCCATGGACACCCGCAATCTGGGAAAATCTCAACCGTGTGATAATCGTAGACCCTGCAGACAAGATCAAGCGCAAGTCTGACTATACGGTCATGTGGGTGATTGGATTGGGGGCTGACAGAAACTACTATGTGATTGACATGATCAGGGACAAGCTGTCCCTTACGGGAAGAACGAATGCCCTCTTTGCCCTGCACCAGAAATACAGGCCCAACCTGGGTGTGTTTTATGAATCTGTCGGTATGCAGGCAGACACACAGCATATCGAGGAGCAGATGGAACTGAGGAATTACCGGTTCCCTTTGTATCCAGTGAAGGCTACCAGTGCGAAGGGGCTGCGTATCGAATCCCTGGAACCGTTGTTCAGCAATCACCGGATCTATATGCCTGAGGTGATCTGGTGGAGGAATTGGGAAGGGGAGACCGTCAACCTCATGGAACAGTTCCTGCAGGATGAATATCTCGCGTATCCCTTCTGCAGCCATGACGACATGCTTGATGCGTTGAGCAAACTGACCGATGAGCAAGTCACCCCAATGCTTACATATCCTGATGTAGTGACAGCGGAAGAGCTTTTAAAAAGGAGATTGGGAGCAGACCTGGAGGAAGAGGAATTATACGAGCCGTTTTGATATGGAGACCCACTCTGATCGAAACAGTCCATATTACAAATCTTTTAAACCCATGCAATGTAAAAGCAATGTAAAAGCAATGTTTTTGCAACCTTTATAGTTCAATCATTAAGACCTATCATAGAGACAAACATAGCAATCGTAATCTAGTAAGGAGGAGATCTGTATGAATAATCCAAAGCTACAGAAGCAGTACTACAACGTGAAGGAAATTGCCGAATTATTGGGCATAGCGGAAAAGACTGTTAGAAAGTATGTATGGAAAAGAACGATTCCGTATTTGAAAATCGGTGGCCATGTTCGATTCGACATCAACAAGATTCAGGCATGGTTGGAACAACGAGAAGTACCTACATTGGATGAAATCAGATATGGGAGTTGGGAGAGGAAGACAGACAGATGAATAGGCTTCCAGAAGGCAGGAGGTTCTGAAAATGGCAAAACAAACTAAACGATATATCATTCACGATGAAAATGCTCCCAGGGATGAGAAGGTCCTGAAGATGCGGGAGAAATACGGAGCTCGAGGATATGGCCTTTTCTGGGAAATAGTAGAATATCTGTTCTCTGCAGATGGTAAAGCTGAACTCAATGCCAAGGTAGTGAGTATGGCCATAGGAGAAGATGTAAGAACTGTGAGGAATTTCCTGTCCGATTGCATCGAGGTTTACCATCTATTCGAGTCCGATGGTACATGCTTCTGGTCGAATAAACTCCTAATACAGATAGATCAAAGCAAATGAAATAAATAATTGTTCCAGGGCTATACTCAACAATACTCAACTCACCTTCTTTCTGAAAAGAGTGGGGATGACGTTATAGTTTTGGGACGATACTCAACAAAACTCAACTCACCTTCTTTCTGAAAAGAGTGGGGTCAACGTTTGCAATCAAGGGTCCTTATCCGTTGCCGATGAACACAATGTCCCCATGAATTGTGTTTCACTTGTGATGTGGATACAAGAAAAAAGAGGCTGGAAGACCTCAAGAAATCATTGCTGGAGACATTGTCGGAGATGGAAGCTATCCGTCGGCCCACTGAGGAAATCAGATGGGAAGCTTGTGCATTTGCAAAGCACAGGACCAATGCTTTCAATGTTGGACACAGCAAGATCAAGCCTGTAAAACTACACACCAATGTTCAGGTGGAGGCCATCAACACCAGCGTGAACGGGATCATGGGATATCTGATCAGCCAGAATATCCGCTGGTTCAGCTTCACAACCCAGGGCAAGAACTTCCAGCGATCGGACAAGATCTACGGGGCGAAGGATTACCTCGAGCAGGTGATTTCCATGTTGCTCAATGTATTTGCACAGTGCAATTTCTATTCAGCAACACACCTTGCAACAAAGGACGCATTTGTACAGGGAACAAGCGCAGAATTCATCGTGGACAACCTCGATAATGGGAGCATGGTGTATGACACCATCGACCCGCAGGAGTATTACATCGGGGAGGATGAGATGCGGAAGGTGGACAAGTTCTTCCGAGTCTACGAGATTCCCGTGAAGCTTGCCTATGAACGCTGGGGTGACCAGCTCCCGAAGGAAGTCCTCAGGATGTACCACAATGGTGCAGGCCATCAGAGAATCAAGATGCTCCATGCAATCTATCCCCGTACCGATGCGTTGGACAAGAAAGGTAAGGCGATCATATCCACCGAGAAGCGCTTTGCCTCCGTTCACTACAGCTATGTGGGTGATGAGGTGTTTGCAGAGAGTGGCTACGACGAATTCCCTGTAGCGGTCCATAGGTGGACCCTCAACGGCACCAGTCCTTACGGGAGCTCCCCGGTCATCGAATACCTTGAGGAAATCAAGAAGCTGGACAAGCTTGAATACCTGTATGCGACATCCGCCGCAAAACAGGCAGATCCTCCAATCTTTGCTCCCGAGATACTCAAGGGAAGGCTCAACCTCAATCCAGGTGGAAGGAATTATGCAAACCTTGCACAGACGGGAGAACCAAAGCTGTTCCCGTCCTCCCTCGATCTCAATCATCTTGCAAATCAGATCCAGATTCTGACCCGTATGCTCCAGGCTGTATTGTACTCGGACCTGTTCAACATCCTGATGCGGCAGGACCAACAGAGGACCGCTACAGAGGTACGTGAGATCAAGGGGGAAGGCCTGGTATTGCTCTCCTCAATCATCGGGAACATGCAGGAAGAGAAAATCACCCCACTGATCATGCGGACGTACAACATCCTCCGCAAGGGAGGCTACCTGCCCCCACCACCGGAGGAGCTCATCAAGGCTTCTGAGAATGGGGAGGTCAAGGTTGAGTTGGATGGGCCACTCGCGCAGAACATGAAGGCATATCACCAGACGACCGGTATCACACAAGGCATGCAGGCTCTCGCAGCTGTCATGCAATTGAATCCGGATGCACAGGTGAATGTAGATTTCGATGAGCTGATTCGCCAGGCGATGAGTGCAAACGGGATGCCTCAGACAATCATCCGTGAGGTGGCGGAAGTGAAGAAAATCAAACAGAACCAGCAGAGATTGCTGGAAGCCCAAGCCGAGGCAGAGAGGCTCAAGATACAGGCTGATGCAGTCGGGAAGATGAACAGCCCAGAAGGGTCCTCTGCTCAGGAGATGATGCAAGGGGTGGTAGGCAGATGATCAACAAGGAACAGGAGATAGACAGGGAAACCATCAGCATGCGCAATGCGTTGCGTAACGTCTATCGGACAGAGGAAGGCCTTTTCGAACTGGCAAGAACCCTGCGTGAATGCGGGGTGTTCGACCAGATTCCTTGTGAGCCCGGGGCTGTGGAACTGCACAACCACGGCATACGGAAGATGGAAGACCTGGGCCTTCTGGATGAGGAGTCCTTGATTGAGCTCCTGAGATGGATGCTCAGCCATGAATGGAAACAACCGGTCGACTGACCGGATGAAGGAGAACGCGATGGATACGAACAATGGGACCAACACTGCTGTTGAACCTGAAGCCAACGGGGCGCCTGCGGCTGATGGGATGGAACAACAGGGGTCTGGGCAACCTGAGGGAACCCAAAGCACTGGCAATTCCACCCCTGAGGGTGGGAAGGGTACGGCCAGCCCTGCGTGGATGGCACAGCTACCGAACGACCTGAAGAACGAGGCTGATCTCCAGCAATACGCAACGCTGGCGGATTATGTGCGGAGCACAAGAGCCAAGAATGATGGGAGCGAGGGACCTGGAAGCAACACAAGGGAAACAGAGCCCATACAATACGAGAATTTTGAGAAGAGTCTGGATGCAGATTCCGACCCGTTCGGAGTGATTTCCGATTCCCTCAAGACGACATTGCAGGAAGCCGGTGTCCCAGAGGAGGTTGCAGAGAAGGTGTTCGATGCAGTTTCCGCCGGGCAGGAAGGTTCCACGAAGCAACTGATCGAGAAGGGAAAGGATTGGTGTGAGGCGCAGCTGAAGAAGACATGGGGTGACAAGTACGACGAGAAGCGCAAGGCGATGAGCAGGGCGTATGTAGCGTTGGTACAACCCGATGAGAATCTTGCAAGCGCATTGGATCGTACAGGGGCAAGCATAAACCCGGCAGTGGCTGATTTGTTGGCGAGAATCGGGGAGTCCATCAGGGAAGATGGCTCATTCCCGAGCAACACCACAGCCTCACGGGGGAAAAACCCCAAGGTGCCGGTCCATTATCCAGACTGAGGAGGGTAAATGCCTGATTATTTGACATTCGCAGACGTTGCGGCCGCAACCCACAACGAGGATCTCGTCCCTGTAGTGGATGAGGTAACCAAGCGCGTAACCATGTGGAACGATGCACCGTGGAAGGCCTCGAGCGACATGCTCAGGGATATCGGTGGCCGTGAGGGTGATCCCCCGCGTGGGACTTGGGTCGCCATCGATGAAGGGGCCAAGCCAAACAAGGGATCGCAGGAGAAGTATGCTGAGGAGCTCGGCATCATTGAGGCATGGTCGAGAAGCCTGAAGAAGACCATGGATATCAGCCCCCATGACAAGGAGCTTCGCTGGCGTGAGGATCGCAGGCACCTGCGTGGGCTCGGCTTGGATCTCGAGGAAGGATTGCTGTACGGCAACCGCAACCAGGACCCGAGAAAGTTCCTTGGCTTCATGCCCCGGTTCACGAAGGTGACAGACATTGACGGGGTGGCAGGAGATGAGCAACTGCCGTTCATCACGCTTGATGCAAAGGGTGACAACGCAAATGGGATGTCGTCCATTCTTCTTGTCTATTGGGATGT
The DNA here is from genome assembly GCF_963677075.1 of uncultured Sphaerochaeta sp. Classification (NCBI taxonomy): domain Bacteria; kingdom Pseudomonadati; phylum Spirochaetota; class Spirochaetia; order Spirochaetales; family Sphaerochaetaceae; genus Sphaerochaeta; species uncultured Sphaerochaeta sp. Next base: position 1,810,094 of record NZ_OY781873.1, read on the forward strand.
GGACGAGGGAGCACACCTGTTGTATCCGAGCCACAAGAAGGACAACGGCATGGAGTTCACAGCATATCCATATGTGGCGGAAACCCAGCCGGATGGAACCATCATCGAGGTTGCAAAGACCAAGTATGCCTGCACGGCAGGTCTTGGGATCGCAAACCGTAAGAGTGTGATCAGGATTGCCAACATTGATACCTCAACAGAGAACATGACCACTACACTCACTAACCTTGAGGCGGCAATCTATGATGCCTTCGCGGCAATGCCAGTGGACTTCCAGAGCAGGGCGACACTCTATGCGAACAACAGGGTGATCAGCCTCATGCGCAAGGGATATGCGGGTCGTGTCTCCCCTGCAAAGTATGTCGATGCAATTCCCAAGAATGCCATCGGGGATGTCATGTTCGACTCGTTTGTAGTCCGCCGTTGTGATTCGATGCTTTCCACCGAATCCAAGCTGGTATGAGGAGGTGCTAGATGATTATTGAGAAGACTAGAACGGTATTCAGCCCGATCATGCTTCCATTGACCGAGGTGGGGGCAAATGCAACCTACAACGGGGTGGAGATTGATTTTGGTGCAAAGAACCAGACCGTGGAGACCAATGAGGTCCTGGAGGTGTATCTGGCCGAAGGAGCGACCTCTGCAGGTGCACCGACCTTGCAGGTGATTGTGGAGGCCAAGGATCCCGAGGGTGCATTCAAGCAGGTGGCATCCGGTGAGATGCTCTCCCTTGCAGACCTCGGTGAAGGGGCTGAGGTGTACAAGGCCGCTCTGCCAGACGGATGTGGTCAGATTGTACGGGTCAGTCTGAAGAACGCGACTGCAGATACCTTCACTGGAGGGTCCGCAGTCGGGGTTGTGAGGCCTTTGTGATGGATACCTATGTAGCCAAGAGGGATTGCTACTGGAATGGTTTGTTCCTGAAGAAGGGACAGACAATCAAGGTGGCAAAAGGGACGGTCATCAGTTTCAACCTGCTTGAGAAGTTGGCCGAGGAAGAGCCTGCCCCCAAGAAGGCAGTCTCGAAAAAGTGAATGACAGGGGGCTTCGGCCCCCGAATTGTTGGAGCATATGATGACAGACCTTGAGCTTTACAGCATTGCACTTTCCCTGTTCGATCGCGAGGTCACCCAGGAAGACCTGGACAGCCCGAATCCCTCAAGGGAGGTGCGTTTGTGCAAGCTGTATCATAACCTGGCCCAACTCAGGGTGATGCGTGAGTTCGACTGGTCTTTTCTGATTGTCAGGCTCCAGCTTGACTTGGAAGACGATGAACCTGGGAGGGGATATCTTCATGGGTTCCTTCTCCCGGAGGGTTTGCTCAAGGTTGTCCATGCATTCAGTGAATTCCCCTATGAGGTGGCAGGGGGGAGAATCTATACGGATATTGATGAGCCGGTGGTATACGGCATCATGGAAAGCCTGCCTGCAAGCCATGTGCCTGCAGATTTCTATGAGTTGATCGCCTATGCACTTGCCTACCAAATCGCACCTCTCCTGGCACCGGAAGGGAAGATAGACCAGATTACGCTTCAGAAGTACACATGGGCGCTCAATGGATTGATTTCCACTGAATGTCACAACAACAGCCGGGAGGGGTGAGATGGCTGATGTGTTGATCAACAACTTCACGAGCGGGGAAGTGTCACCCAAGCTAGGGGGAAGGCCGGACCTGGGAATCTATCACTCCGGTGTCAGTCGGCTTGAGAACTTCCTTGCCATGTTGCAGGGAGGTATAACAAGAAGGCCGGGTACTGAATTGCTCGATACCTTGGAAAAGGAATGCAGGCTCATCCCATTCACGATCAGTGTGGATCTCTCATTCATCATCGAGCTGCGACCCGAGGAAATTTATATCAGGAACAGTGATGGGACGCTGTACCCGGTCATTGTGTCAGGAGAGGACGCTCTCGGGGGGAAGAAGGTTCCCTATACCGCTGGAGAGTTGTCGGAGATCCAGTTCACCCAGGATTACGAGACGCTGTATCTGGCACACAGGAACCATGCACCCAGACAGTTGCGGTACATCGGGGGAAGCTTCACATGGTCCACACTGGTGCCCACTACGGACAACATCTATGACGGGTTGTTCCAAGGTGAGGGCAACTATCCAGGCTGTGTTGCCTACTGCAGCAACCGGCTCTGGTTTGCCTCCAGCATCAACCATCCCTACAGGTTGTGGGCCTCACGGCCATTCGTGACCAATGACTTCAGGACTTATGATGTTGTTGTCTCTGTGGACAAGGTGATCAAGGATCCCCCTTGGCCTGAAGGTTGGGAAGAGGACCAGTCGCTCATCTATGAAGAGAAGACTACCTCCAGGGAAGTGACAAGTGCCGACAACGCGATGATTCTCGAGGTGGGATCCAACAGGAATGACCGGATTGAGTGGCTCACTGTCGGGAAGAACCTCGTTGTGGGTACCTCGAGCGGAGAATGGATCATGCCCGGCAACATCAATGCACTGGAACCTTCCATCGTGCAAACATCAGCGTACGGCAGTGCCCCTCTACAGGCTCTGAACGTGAATGAGGATATCCTGTTCATCCAGAGCGGACGGAAACGTTGCAGGGGCTATGTGATGGCGGATGGTGGTTACAGCAGCCCGGACCTGACTTTCACTGCAGACCATATCCTCGCATCGGGGGTCAGGGAGTGGGTTTTCCAACGCATCCCTGAACCAAGGGTATACATGGTCCTGGACAATGGGGACCTTGCAGTCCTTTCTTACAACAAGCTGTACCAGATCCAAGGATGGGCCAGATGGACATTCAATGGCCGTGTAAAAAGCATCTCTGTCGTGGATACCCCGATGGGGCAGGATGTGGTGGCTGTCATTGAACGTGGGGGTATCTACCATCTTGAACGTTTCAATGAAGGTTCAAACACGTACAGCGATCAGCACAATACAGACAATCCCATTTCATTTGACTCCGTGATGGTCTCTAACAGGTTTGAGACGCAGCTGGAAAGCGGGACCACTATAGGGAAGTCCAAGAAAATCTCCAGGATTGTTTTCCGGATGCTGAACAGCGAGGGGTTCCAAGCTGGGTACAACGGATTGGAGACATATGAGAAAAGCATCGAGGAAGGGGATGTGATGGTCCGGATCGGTGGCGGATATGACAAGGAACTGAAAATGGAAGTGCGGTCAATCGGGGACAAGCCGTTGACGATCCTTGCGATGGTGTATGGATTGGAGGTTGGTTGATGGGTGGATTGTTGGTATTGGGAGCCGTAGCCGGTGGCCTGATGGGTGCCATCAATGGGCGCAACAAGGCTGACCAACGGGAAGCTGAGTACCGGGACAAGCTTGAGGACCTGAACAGGCAGAAGACACTGCTGGATACCGGTTACAACCAAGCAAAACAAAGCTACAACCTGGGGGTGGAGCAGGCGAAGGAGGGTACAGCCGAGGCAAACACAGAGCTGAACCTCTTGGCAGAGGAGACCCTTGCCAACAGGGACATGGCTCTGGAACAAACTGCAACCGCCGGGTCCATGCAAAGCACCGTGAATGCGTTGCAATTGGCAACGCTGGAAGTGCAGAACACCCAACAAACGGGTGCGGCTAGGCAACAAGCGGCAACCAGCGGTTTCCGGGGAACGGGTACCGCACAAGCTCGTGTGGAGAACGCCATCAGTGCAGGAGCTACGGCAAAGGATACAGCTCGGAAGCAGAATCAGATTGCAAGGTACCAGACATACACGAGTGCCTTGAACAATTATGTCTCTGCGAACCAGCAGGAAGCAGCATACAGAAGGAAAATCACGCAGAACAACAATGCCTTGGAAAGGGAAATAGGGAAGCTCGACCTGCAATTGGCGCAGGCGAAGGAGACCTATGAGCTCAAGGGAGGATACCTCGCAAGTGATATCAACTATCTCAAGACTGAAGGAAGGAAAGCCCTCGATTCAGCGAGAAAGTGGGACATCATAGGAGGAGGCTTCGGCGGGTTCTTACAGGGCATGGCTATGTTCGCTTAGGAGAAATGCATGGGTGTGAAATCATATGTGGCGGGGCTGAAGGCTGATGCACAGGCAAGTGCCTTGGACACAGGGATGAATTTCCTCGGGGGAATAGCATCACTTGCCAAGTACGACCAAGCCCTTGACCAGGCAAAGGACAAGGCAGACATCACCCGGGAAACCACCGGTATTGAGGGGCTCAATGAGGAGTTTCTTTACAATCTCCAATACGACAGGGATTATGACAGTTACCAAGAGAAGATTGATGCGTATTTTGCAGATATCGAGATGCAGCTTGACGAGAACGAGTTGTTGAGTGATGAGGCAAAACGGACCATCAGGGATGAGTATATTCCCGTCTACAAGAAACAAATCTCCACCAATGCGGGCATTCTCAGGACCAAGGGGAAGATGGCTGAGATCGAGGTTGAGGTTGAAGGCCTCGGGTCGGCATTGGCCAGTGACAGCTCACTGGATTATGCACAGACCCTGAAAGGGTACAAGGATCATCTCGAGGAGCTCCAGATCTTCAACGAGGCGACCGTCGGGAAGATGGTTGATGAGTATGCGTATTCGATTGCACCGGTCAAGGGAATGCAGGTGGTGCAGAAATCATACATGGATCATTATGCCGATGACAGCTTCAGCCTGACGGAAAGCATTGACCAGGTTGCCTCTGAGTTGGGGCTTGATGCAAGCCAGAAGAAGGAGATGAAGAAGCAAGTCAGTTCCTGGAAGACTGAATATGACCGGCAGATGGATACCATGTATGCCTCCCAGCTGGACGAGGTGAACGCTGGGATAGCCCAAGCATATGATGATGGTGAGATCTTTGATGTATCCATGCTTGACGGGATGATGGAAGCACTTCCTGCCAAGCATCGGCTTGGAGTATACAAGGCCAAGAAGGATGCATATGCAAACAATGACAAACTTCTGGAAGCATCAATTCTCAGCATTGCAGACGAATCGAGAATGCCAACTGAGGCAGAATGGAAACAGGTGGAACTGGTCCATGATCCGGAGAAACGCGATGAGTTGGGCTCGACCTTGCTGGTCGGTTATGGGGAATCCCTTGTCTCTTCCGGGAAAAGCCTATCCGAGGCGAGGGAAGCAATCCAGAGCTATGATGGCCCAGTGTCAGCAAGGACAAGGACCAAGGCTCTGGCGATGTTCACCAAAGCACAGCTCGACTTGGAGAGTGATGTCACCAAGGTAGCCAAGGATATGCTCGCCAATACGGGCGATCGGATCGACACCATTGCAAGGATCCCACAGGACACGCTCACTGATGCGATGGAAACAGCCAAGCCGGAAGCCCCCGCAATCGATGCCTCACAGTTGGGAGAGCGTGGGGAAGAGTACATAGAGGAGCACATCAGCGAAGTTGCTGAAGTTATTGCGCCCAAGATCTCCATAGGCCTCGGGTTGCCCGGGATTTCTGTGGATGGGCTGGGCGACCGGGGAGTGCCCTCTTCTCCCGAGGTTGCCAGAGAAGTCGCCAGAATGATCGTTGAGGAGCAGGTTGATGCTGTTCCCCATGAAGGTGTGGAGAAGCCGCTGGAGGGGCAAGAAGCAGAGCCAGAGCCCGAATCCGAGCTTACATGGGAAGAACCTTGGTGGTACTCCCAGTACTCGGAAAAGCGTGCGGAGCGCAGGAAGGAAATCGAGGAAGAGCGGGCTGCATATGAGGCAAGGCTTGTAAAACAGGCAGAGAGCGTACGAAAGGAAGCGGGGGTTGTTGATGCCCCCAAGGAAAGTGGTGCGTATTCGAGACCGCTCCTTGAAAGAGGGATGACACAGGAAGCGCTGGTTTCTAACATGCTCCAGATCATCAAGGACGGTGAAGGGAAATATCTCACCCAGGAGGAACTCGCCCTCATCCGCAATGATGATATCAGGGAACAAATGATTGAGATGGCCAGTACCAAGGACTCTTTCCTTGTGGACAGCCCTCTTGCTTTATCCTTCATTGATTCCTTGAGACGTGACCAGAATGTATCTTCGGAGAGCCTCCGCCAGGCGGTTGAGGGATTCGTCAACAACGGTCTGATCAAGGCGGAAACTGCGCAGGATAAACGGCTCACCCAGAAGTATGCATTTGCTGAGAACCCCAAGGAGGCGGATCTTCAAGCCTATATCGGGAAGATTGCCGATGAGGTATTCCCCGTCAAGAAGGGTGAGGTCTACAACTCAAATCGGGATCGGCTGAGAACAACATTGAATGATTCGGCAAACAAGGCAATTGCAATGAATCCTGAATTGCTGGGGAGTGACTTTTCCAAGTTGCAGGCACAACTCCAGACGTTTGCCGTCAATAATCTGGCCAAGAACTCCCTCGATGACCTGGAGAAGGTCACTGACTTGATGGCAAACGGGGATATCTCCAAACGCATTACAAATCTTGAGCACAGCACGGTCTCAACATTCCTGCAGGACGTACAGGCTGGGGATTATGACGTTCTGATCAACTATGACGTGGTCCAGCAACCAGAAATCAGAAGCTTGAGGAATGCCGACAAGACAATTGTCCAGGATGCACTCTCCAGGAAACTCACTCCATACAAGGATTACCAGGAACTGCTGGATAACGGGACACGGTTTGAACAATTGAAGGTGATGGCGAATGTGTCTTTCCTGATGGCAGGTGGAGCGCTTGAAAAAGCCCTGATAGGATCCTTTGGCATCAAACCCAGTGACATGAAGGTCATGGGTAAGAATTGGGCTTTTTCGGACCCGAAGGCGGAAGGATTGTATTTCATCGCCACTGATGCAGATGCCGAAAAACGAGGCACCTTGGGTTGGGGGATGGCAACAGCAGACTCCGACGGGGTCCACAACCTTGTGATGTTTGCTGATTACGTCGACCCGCAGCTCACTTATGAGATAGAGACACTCAAGAAACAGGCTGGGGACCCAATGTTCGATTCCAGGAAACAACAAGCGGACCGGAACAGGGACAGTGCCTCCTCGGTATTGGGCTTGGGAGGGCTCGGGATCTCCCCTGTAAAGGTCCAAGAGGAGTTGGACGACAAGTACTATGGCGTTCTTGATGAGCTCGAGGCGAAACAGAACGAACTCAAGACTCTCACCGACGACATCATGGCATACCGTTACAACCTGATGGGTATGCCTGCAAATACTCTGAGAAAAAGGCTTTAAGGGACTTGTATGACAGATTTTGAAAAATTGATGCAGAATAGTGAAACCATGCGGATGCTCAAGATTGGGAACCCTGAGAGATCAAAGGATTTCGGTATCCCCGATTTGCAGGTTGGATTGTTCGATATTGAGCAAAAGACAAGGGAAGGACTTGAACAAATCATCTACAATTCCCCCGATCCTGATGGTGCTATAGCAAAGCATGATACGGCCATCATGCTTAACAATTTCGGCATTGACATGGAGACCGCAAACAAGATGGCTGAGTTTGGGTTTGCCTCAGCCGCTACAGGCATAGATACACGCGAGAAAACCTATTGGGAGGCATTGAAGAACAAGGCACAGGAAGCCTATTGGACCGATATGCGTGGTATCAATACTTCATTGTACCGAATGACCGGAGATACGAAGTTTCTTGAGAATGCGGATGAGTACAATGCGAAGGCCTTGAAGGCCCCGTTGTTCGAATCATACGGGGAATTGGGTGACCTTGTGCTCTCGGGCGTACAGCCTACTGTTTCCTCCGCTAAATTCATTCTCACCAGTGCACTCCTCTCATGGATACCGGGTGGTGTCGCCAACAAGGTGTGGGGCCCGGCGGTCTCGAAAGTGCTTGCCAAGGGAGGGGGGATTGCCGCAAACGCCGTGAACCTCTTCTCCACAGGATACTCCCAAGCGGGGAATGTGCTGTATGACGTGATGCAGATGAAGGATGCCGAGGGGAATACACTCCCTTGGGATTTCCCAATAGGCGGGGTGTTGTTCCACAGCCTTGCAGGCATGATGGGGCTCGTGGAACTTGGAAGCATGGAAATGTTCCCATGGTATCGCCAGCTCAAGACGAAATTCACAGACAGGGAACTGGTCAAACATCTTGAGAGAGGGCTGGCCAACGCATTCAAGAATTTCACTTTCAAGAGCATTGAAGGTACGGCAGGAGAGTCGGTGGAGGAGGGGATCCAGTCAGGCCTGGAGGATGGGTTCACCAACGCCCTGAAAGCGTTGGCGAACAAGGATGGGGCTGACTTCGACCTAATATCCCTGGGAGACAGCGTGAAGAAAGGCGCGAAGGCTTTCCTCGATGCAGGGAAAAGCATGTTTCTTACCAGCATGCTTTCAGCTGGTATCGGACAGGGTGTCGTTTCAGCATCCCTACGGGCCAAGGCAAAGAAAAACTTCAACACCACCGATTCCTCAGTACCTGTGGATAGTTCATTTGTCAGCGTACCGAAAACTGATGTCGAGGAAGAGGGCAAGGAAGAACCAGATTCAAAAATGGATCCCATCAGGGTTGCAAACGTGGGAACCCATCTTGTCCCTGTGGATAAATCCGAGGCAAGGAAAGCCGCTAAGGCAAGGAAAAAGAATGCAGAGGCAATGGAGGTTATTGTAGAGGACCTCGCCCCGATGGAAACGGATGATCGCCTGTCCCTGCTCAACCGTGCGGCGATTGCCACGGAAGGAAAGCTTCTGGGTGATGAGAGCATAGCATTCGAGGATGGCGATGCCATGAATCGTGCAATTTACCTTCTCGCCCCAAATATCGAATCTGTGGAAGAAAAAGAGAATGGAGCTGACATCATCCTTCGCGATGAGAATGGAGCAATCAGCAGGGTTCCCCTGCGCGTATTGCAGGAAGGGCAGGAAGGCACCGAACCAGACATCAGTTATTACGATGATCCAGAGTCCCCATATAGCTTGGCAAGGGTGTCCGAGGAACAAGCTCTTGCATGGGAGGAGCGAGAGACAATCAAGAGAGCATTGGGAGACCTGGCATCCCATACGGAAGGACGTATTTCAACTGCAGATCTCGAGAGCAATGTAGATGCAATTAAACTGGTTGCCGACACACTTGGTATCAGCACTGACCAGATGCTCAGGGAGAATCTGCTGTTCAAGCTCGTGAAGGCATCTCCTGAGGGGGAGCGCGGGTATATCAACAACATCACGGTGGATGGGAAGAAACAATATACGATCCATCTCACCGAACGGGCGGATGCTTCCACCCTGCTCCATGAGATCGGGCACTTCTTGCGTGGTACTGCGACAAAGGAACAGATTGCCGAATTTACAGCCCATTACGGGAAGGGCTCCACTGGTGTCTGGATTGAGGACATCAACAAGGTGGGTGACAGATATGTTGTCGGGGACCAGACATTTGATACATTTGAGGCTGCGTTGAAAGTGGTCGAGGCGAATGAGGAAGCATTTGCCGATGACTTTGTCAGATACCTACGGACAGGAGAGGCCCCGACAGAAGGTCTCAGCAACATCTTCAGACGAATGAAGGCTGTGCTCCAACGTTTCGTCCTGGAGTTTGGAGGAGAGCTGGACCCAGAGGTGAAACAGATGTTTGACAACCTGATTGTCTCAAACACCAAGGAAGGGACACCTCCCACATCAGGCCCAGGAGTGGCTCTGAAACAGAAAGCCCCTGCAACAGATTCGTTCCAGTATAGGATGATTGCGAAGAGTGCCCATGAAACATTGAAGAATCCCGATGGGTCCCTCCGTGTATTTTTCCACGGCAGTGATCGTGCGATAGACGATTACAGCCCAACTCAGCAAGGGCTTATTACTGGTGCCAACAGTGCAGGCAAGGCATTCTTCTTTACTGATAGCGAGGAGGTTGCACAAGAGTATGCAGACCTTGCAGCTGAGGCCCGTGCAATGCGAGAGGAGCAAGTGCGTCTTGAGGCCTTGATGGATGATCTGAATGAGGAAAGCGAGCGCATCACCAAGCAGTGGCACAATGATGAGCTTGATACAGAAGAATATGACCAGATGCTTGAGGTCTTGGAAGAGCAAATCAACCAAGCAGACGAAAAGCTTGCAAGCATAGAGTCCTCACTTGCAACAGGAGATTTCAATGCATTCCCATCAGAGGCAGACCCTGTCCTGAACAGGGTGTATCTTGGCGCTACGAATCTTCTGGAAGTAGAGGGAGACGTCGATATTGATGAGACAATCGAGAAGGCTCTACTGGAAGGGTACAATGGAGTTTATTTCAGGAATATCAGTGACTCCCCGAGTGGTCTAGAATCAGACACTGTCGCAATCTTTGACCCCGATGATATCTATTCAATTGGAGAGGACCAGAGTCAGCCGGATCTCTTCCAAACAGCTCCACCAATCGAGAGCGAAGCATTCAAGGCATGGTTCAAGGACAGCAAAGTGGTGGACGAAAACGGCCTTCCGTTGAAGGTGTATCACGTTACACCCAACGTGTTCGAAGAATTCAAGCCACAGGGATCTATGAACCATTGGTACTATTTTTCTACAAGCAGGAAGTGGGTCAATAGATTTGCCAAGGTAAGGTCATACTCCAACCCAATTGTTATGCAGAATTATCTCAGCGTTCAGAATCCCCTGACCCTCAGAGGAAGGCATACATCACTGGAGTGGATTGACATCCTGAAAGGGCACGGAATAACAGTCAATGAGGAATGGTTCCCCGGAAGCGGGGCAAAGAATCCAGAGAAAGTGCAGTTCTGGGTAATCCTCAGATATGACAATAGTGGTGAACGTGGAGCCCACATAATGCAGGGTATGAAGGATGCCGGATATGATGGGTTACATATTGATGACATGCAACACGGGGGTGTTGATGGGGATTCCTGGGTTGTAATGGACCCATCCCAGATCAAGGCTGTAAACAATTATGGGACATGGGATTCCTCCAACCCCAATATCCTATTTCAGCAAGCACCCCCTATTAATAGCGAAGCATTCAAGCAATGGTTCGGTAAAAGCAAGGTCGCGGATGAAAATGGGAATCCGATTGAATTGCTGCATGGAAGCCCGAACATGTTCGATGATTTCATTCGGACACAGGATAATGACAACGGATATCTGGGTGCTGGGTATTATTTTACCGGGGACAAGGGTATAGCGCAGACCTATGCTACAAAAAACAATATAGGATATATCTACCATGCATATTTGAAAATGGATAATCCTCTTCGATATGATCAGGAATGGGACAAAGAATGGAGTAAAATTAGAGACGAAATTGTAAAAGAGAACCCAAGAGTGGAGCAATATTCCTCGGAGTTTGGGAAGTTGCTTGCAGAGAAAATCCAATCCTATGGGTATGACGGGGTGCTTGATCTGCGCAATGGGGAGGTTGTGGAAGCTGTTGTGTTCAGGAATGAACAGATCCGTATAGCATCGGTTGAACCCTACAGTATTGAATCAGTCCCAAGGGGTCCTTTGTTCCAGGAGTCCTCAGCTGACGATCGTTATTTCAAGGCGCTGGAGGCAGGCGACGAAACCACAGCCCAGCGGATCGTGGATGAAATGGCCCGAAGACGAGGGTACATCTCCTCCAATGATTTCAGGATGCAACATCAGGCTCCGAACAGCAAGGATAACTTCAGTGCCAATCTGGCTAGGCTTGATGAATCAGGGTTATTGCCAAAGGACTATTGGGATCACCCCCGCTGGTATGCAGGGGATACTGAGATGTATTCATTCTGGAAGGTAAGGTCTGCTCTTGATCGGCTGAAGAAGAATGGCAAAGCCAGGATACGTCTCTATCGTGCAATTCCCAAAAATGTAAGAGAGGATTGGTTCAGAAACGGGGACTGGGTCACGCCTGATGTTGAATATGCCAGGAACGAAGGCAGGATGATTCCGGGGGGATACAGGATCATCAGCCACTCTGTACCGTTGGAGCATGTATGGTGGGATGTGAATTCCATCGCAGAGCTGGGATATGATGATGGCAGGACTTATGCATACCGCAACACCAAGAACAATAGAAAATTGTTTGATCTCATCGTGCGTGATGAGGATGGGAACATTGTACCCCCTTCAAAGCGGTTCAACTATCGCAGTGACACGTTGTACCAGAAGTCTGATCCATTGCTGAAGGCTTATCGTCATTGGGAACCGGAGATTACCTCTACCGGCATCATCAAGGGCGCACCTGAGTGGGTCAAGACCAGAAAAGATTTCAACCATATGATGCAACAGATGCGCAAATTCCTGCGTGAAGGTGTCTCAGGAAGGTACTGGTATGAGCAGAGTGCTGATGCGGTCTGGAGAATGATGCAGGGGGATCCTGACAAGGTGAGGAAGTTCATCCAGCTTCTGGCTATCTATTCCCCAAACAACAATGTACCGGGAAATACACTGATGGCTATCAGGGCCTTCTCACATTGGGCGGCTGGTCTCCCTGAGAAGGATCTCAGTTCCGGTATGAGTGAGCTTGACAACAAGGCAAAACGGGCACTGTACCATGGGGAGGATTGGGAAGGCAGGAAGACCAATTCTTTCTATATCAATCTCATGTATGAACTCGTAAGGAAATATCCTGAGGCATTCCCTGATATGGAATTGTCGGATGTCGCCACGATGGACCTCTGGATGGCAAGGGCTTTCGGTTACATCGTAGAGGCCTACTCCAACGACAAGGGATCCGGTAAATACTCTTTCAGTGAGAATATCACCAGGCGCCTTGCCGCAGAGATGAATGCAAAGCTGGGACCACTCGAGGACCCTTGGACCCCGCACCAGGTGCAGGCGGCGATTTGGTCCTCAATGAAGACTCGTTATGAGTTGAATCATGTAAAAGCTTCTACAAACAAGGAAAGTCTCAGACTTGGGTATTCGAAATTGAATTCCAAGGGCAAGGTGGAGAATCCTACTTCTGGAGAGAACGAAAAGCTTCACAAGCAATTGTGGAGAAGCTTTGCCGTAAACAAGGCTGGCACGAGTGCCGAGATAACCAAGGCGGTCGAGGAAACAGGATTCTCATTCAGTGAGGCAATCTATGATTCTTCCCAGGTGGTGACATGGGAGTCGATTCCCTCTGAATCCACAGGGGCGGATATAACGCACGCATCGATGGCCACAAAGAGACAGTTTACCCGTGAGGCATTGTCCTTGATCATGGATGTCGAGGGGAATGACCTTCTTGCCTCGATGCTCGGGGTGCCGATTAATTATTCAATATCCAGTGAAGGAGCCTACGCGGGGAGCGTTTCCCCGAATATTGTGACATCCTTGTTCCCCGCAAGGGAGAAAGGGAAGGAAGTGACTTTCGATACTGTCAGGAAGTATGCGAAAGCAATTCAGTATATCTACAAGCAAGATGCAGTTCCGTTTTTCAAGCCCAACTCCGTACCGTTGGTTTCCAAGACTGCTAGGGAAGAAATGCAATTCAAGGTGGTGAGGTACAGCCGGGGCAGGGACGGCAGCATATTGAAAGAAACCACAATCCCAAAGAGCAAGGTGGAAACACAAGCCGAAGCGGAACAAGTAAGGGAAGATTATCTTGCAAAGAATCCAGGTTTGTCCCCGGAAGATGTGGCTGTGCATGGAGGGAAATACGCCAGAGCTGTTGTATTAACCTTCAAAAACAAACTTCATGATGCTATACTTAATGAAGTCCTTGAGGAGTTGCAACAGTACCTTGGTGAGGATGCTGGGTATACCCGTACAGGGAGCAACGAGATCATCGTAGTCAACTATCGGGATGATTTTACTCATGCGCCATGGATGCACGACGAAGAGTTCCTAAACAACATGGACTTCTTCAACGAGGACAATAAGAAGAAGTTTGGCATCGCCTATGCAGAAAAGATCTATACGGAGGGTGAATATGGTCAAGTATACGACTGGTCCGAAGGCGAAAGGGAGAAAACCGAAGGGGACCTTGAGAGAGGCTTCGCCGGACGACCCGATCTACAAGCGTGGATTCGTGATCGGAGGACACATTACGAAAAACTCCTTGAAAGATACTCAGGAGAACAACTCAGAAGAACCGAAGAAAGACTAAGGACATCACTGTTCCAGAAGGCGCCCCCGGTAGGGTCCGTCGCCTTCGATGAGAAATTCAAGAACACCAAGATAAAGGACGCAAATGGCAACCCGTTGATGGTATATCACGGGTCTGCTTCGTTGTTTACGGATTATTCCTCGAGATTGTTGGGAAGAAACACTGATGCTTTGGATGCATTGCAAGGACATTTTTTCTCAACCAGCAAAGACACTGCAGAATCATATGCCGTAAGTGCAATGCCTCCTCGGGCTCTGATCCTGAAACAACTGAGAGAGGAGCTGTACCAGGAGTTGCATGATCGGGGATTGCCTCCGAATGCTGACGATCCAGTGGTTAGGCAAATCAATTGGGTTGATTCCAGCCTTGAGGATATAGAAGATCTCATAGACAGGGGAGCGCAGAGCTGGGACCCGACAATCATAGGGGCATATGTAAATCTTGAGAACCCTGTCGAGATTGATTTGACAGATCCCACGGTGAGTGATGAGTGGATCGGCATGATTGCCCAGGCAAGGCAAGATGGACATGATGGGGTGATCCTCATCAATGATAGGTTTACCGATGAGAATACCATCATCGTATTTGATGATGCAAATATTGGTTCTTCTGCATATTACTTGGAGAGCGAAGGGTTCGAGGAAGAACACGAATTCACTCATGAGATCGACATGGATTCCATGCTGAAGGGAATTGATGTGGAGGTCCGGGGTGAATTGGAAATCATCAGGCATGATGATAGTGAGAACTACGACGAGGACAACCTACAGAGAATAATCAATGTCATAGACGAAGAACTCATGGACCTCAAACCGGAGTCAGGTGTAGACCAGAAGTATGATAGTCAATTCCCAGATCAGTCATTGTTTGGACTGGGTAAAGCTGCCAGCAAGGAATTACCTGGTTGGGGGCCTTTGAGAGGGGATCCGACGCAATGGGGGTATGACGGCACAGAATCCTCACCAATTATCGATGGGGATTGGAGACGCTTCAGGAAGATAGATTTCAAGGGGACGAAAGTCAGGTCATCCACTGATTTGGCAAAACTCTTTTCAATATATCGGAACCCGAAAGTTGAATATTTCCACGTCATCATCACCAAGGATATCGGAGAAGGGGCAGTAGAGATCCTTGAGCATCATGCTCTTACCTCCGGGCTCCCAGGTATGACGATAGGAGTTACCTCCCGCTTTCCCAAAGACATACTTGAAATGATGATTGATAGACGGGCGGATGGATTCTTCCTCCTGCACAATCACCCCTCTGGGAATGTCAAACCTTCCAAGGAGGATTTTGGGATTTCACAGAACTATAGGGAAAACATCCCTGGATTCAAGGGGCATATCATTCTGGACCATAATAAATTTACCATGATCAAGACGGATATGAGCTCTGAAGTTTACACTTTCCTATCTGGTGAAGGCTTCCATAAGGTCCCGATGCAGTCAAGGACATCCCTTGGTATTTCATATTCTCATGAGGCAGTCGGGCAATATGCTCTTTCGATTATGAAAGATCGGAAGGGGATTCTGTTATATGTCAACACCCAGAACGAGGTTCTGGATGTACAGCCAATCGAAGATACAGTGGATTTTGACGATGTGTTTGCAACCATAAAACGAGAGGGTTATGTATATGTGTTTGTTGTGACATCGGATGAAACACTCTATGAAAAGGCCATCGCTGATGGTGAAGAGCGGTACCAGAATGAGGGAGTATTCGTCCGGGATGTGATCCTTGTCAAAGACAATGAATTTGTCTCTGCTCTCCAGTCAGCCGAAATTTACAGTACGTCAATTTTCTCTTGGCAACAAAGGGAATACAGAAGACGTCATAGAAATCATGAGTTTGACAATTATGTATTTGAAAGTTCCCCCACCTTATATCAGCTCTCCGAAGAAGCGAAACAAGAGGTTCTGCGTAGAAGGGCGGATGAAGTAAAGAAGGCGGTACAGGCCTATTACTGGATCCCTGACAAGATTCTGGAAGAATATGCTGGACAGGAGTGGGCGGATAGGGAACTGCAGTTCAGGGAAAGGCTGAAGGAGTTCCCCCAACTGCTTTCAATGGCAAAGGAATTTGTCGACCTCGACGAGTATCTGGAATACATGAGAGGTGAGGTAGGCCCTTGGCCTGCCGCTGATGAACATTTCTATCGAAGGGTCCATGCATATTCACGAATCATGACCCCTAAGGAAAAGGATGCACAATTTGTCCGGCTGCATACAGGGACCGACAAGGCTCTCATTGCGCTGGGGAGAACTCTCAAGGGGTATCTTGATGTTGATCCGAAACTGGATAGGGTTGTCCATCGCTGGGGATCCTTCAAGGGAGTTTCTACCTTTGTCAAGCAACTGGATGCTGACTCCACTGCAGAAGAGATCCAAAGGGCACGAGCATTGGTCCAGCAAGATCCCAGGCCATACAGAAGGGCTCTCCAGTATATCGAGCAGGCTGAGGATCGTGTGAAGGCGTATAGGGGAGAATTGCCGAGCGGTCATGCAGACAGGGAAGCCTACTATGATTCCTTGGGGGAAGATATCCAAGAAGCGCTGGACAGCCCGATGACCTATGACGATATGAGTGATCGCGAGGTAGCAGCCCATCTCAGGACAACTTCCGATAAGCGTGATCAGTACAATGCCAGGGAACGGCTTGCCACTCATAACGGGGTACTGGCTCTTGAAAGACAGGCAAACAAGGAACTGAAGGAGTTGGGGGCCCAAGCAAAACGTGACATCAGGATTGTGAAGGAGGAACTCTCCCAAGCCCAGAAAGAGTTGGCTGATACTAAACACGCCCTAGAGGAACAAGGGGAATCACTCAAGGAACTCGAAGAAAAAGCCAGGGAAAATGGGGATACCGCCCAACTCAAGAAGGCCCTCGAAGAGCGTAGGGAAAGAGTTAAAGACCTTAGGTCGCAACTTACGAAAGCCAATGAGAGAACAAGAGCCCTTACTTCCAGAGTTGAGACACTCGAGAAGCGCGAGGCTTCGAGGAAGTTGCGTGACGAGATCGAAAGATTGCAAAAACGCATCAAGGAGAAAATTGTCTTCAGGCCGGAGACTCTTGATGCCTCATATGAGCCGATGTTCTCTGCAATCCAGCGCCTGTTCGGGGAGAAAATGTATCCGGTGAATCTGCCTGAACAAATGGGGCAGTATTTTGGATCAGACATGATGAAGATGATCATGTACGGCAAGCCGATTGGGGAATGGTCCTTGGAGGATCTGGGGGCTCTCTTGGATGGGACCCACCTGATGAGACTGGATGCACGGGTCATGCTGGAAAGGAGACTCCTTGAGCGACAGAACAGGTTGCAGAACATTGCTGTGCAGATCTATCGCCAGAGTTATGGGGAGAATCCTGAAATCAACCCGGGATATGGATCTGTTGTAGGGGATATCCTCGATGATCTCACCACCAAGCGGGAACAGTACCAGGAGAGCACCTTTGCAGTCATCTTCAATACCATCAAATCCTCCATCGGGAAGATGCAGAGGATTGCGCGTATGCTCGATGGGAACAAGGAAGGGTATTTATATGATCTGTTGGTGAGGCAGGCGTATGAAAAGCAGACAGAAGAGCTCAGGGAATCACTACGGAGAATAGAAGAAACCGACAAGGTGATGAAGGAACTTGGTATCGATAACAGGGCTCTTGCGAAGGATGCCTACACTTACACGATGTATTCCGGCCAGAAAAAAACGCTCACCAAGGGGGAAGTTATTGGGTTGTATGTGTATTCCCAGAACCCAATCGGGATGCAGAAGCTCATCCATAACCGGGGAAACGGTATTTCCCTGGATCAGATCAATGAGGCAATAGACACCCTCACCGAGAAGGAGAAGAAGTGGGGGGACTACATGATTGACAGTCTTGGGGGGGATGAGACTTGGGAACGCATGCGCGATGTCTATTATGAGGTGTACAACCAGAACCTCGGTAGGAGGGAAAGATACTTTACGTTTATTGCCGACGGGGTAGAGGATGAGGGCAACATGGACATCATCAATGGGGCGATGCGTGAATCCCTCCGTTGGGTGGACAAGGGCATGACCAAACCGGTGAATGTACATGCCATCTATCCCCTGAAACTGAACGTGACACACACCTACACCAGCCAGATCAAACGGCAGGAACACTTCATCCAGTGGGCTGGGTGGGTGAGAGACATGAACTACCTTATGGTCCGTGGGACAGTGGGCCAGAATATCAGGATGCGCTTTGGGAAACGATACTATGACCAGGTGCTTGAATATATCAAGGATGTAGGGTCCCCGCAATCTATCATGGACGATATCGAGAAACTGGGGAGTAAGATTGTCAGCAATGCAGCTGTTGCTGCACTTTCGCTTAATTTCCTTACAATGCTGAAGCAGTTGCCCTCTTTTTCCGCTGCAATCCGAGGGGATATCGGGGCAATCGAATTGGCACAGGCAGCTCTCAGGCTGACAAATCCTAGGACGAATAAGCAGGCGATTGAATTTATCCATGAGATGAGTCCGTATATGAAGAAGCGTGCAATCTCCGTCGAGGTGGAGAAGTACCAGGCAACGGATTTCGATGGGGCCTTCTCCTCGAAGGTACAGGAATTCAACGAAAAAATCGGTATGAAAGGAATCCAGATGATGGACCATGCGGCGGTATATACCCTCTGGCTTGCCGCCTATGACACATACATTAGGAGGAATCCGGAAAACATGGCTGAGCAAGCGCTGAGAAAGGAAGCCGCATTCAGGGCTACCCAACTGATCAGTGAGACACAGCCGACATCAATTACCACGGATCTAGCCGGGGTACAGAGAAAGAAAAGTCCCTGGGTGAGGACAGCATTGCTGTTCACGAACCAGATCTTCCAATACATCAACATGGTTTGGTACGACTTGCCGACAAGCTGGAAAAATTACCAGATGACCAAGGATCCCCAGCAGATAAGGAAGATGTTCGGGATTGCAATGAACATGGCAATATCCGGTGGGCTGATCATCTTGGTATCTGGGGCTGCCTTCCGTAGGGATGGGGAAGATGACGATGAATACTGGAAGAGGCTGAGAAATGAAGTGTTCAGTATGATTGCGAGCTATTCCCTTCCGTATGTGGGGAGCATGGTTTCCCAAGGATTGAGCGGATTCTATGGTGGGGATCTTGTGGACCTCCCGTCTGCATTCGGAAGGGCGCTAGGGACCGACTGGACTGACTGGGAAAAGATGAACAAGCGAATTTGGGACCTTTTGGATGGGGTGGGGGCAATCCAAGGTTTGCCGACAGCCTTCATCAACAGAGCAATAAAGGCATACGAAGGGAGAAACCCCTTTGAATTGTTCGGTGCCAACTATGGCCGTTTGTGGGAGGATCAATGAGCAACCAGTATAACAATGCAGGTAAGAGCCTCATAGTAGATGAACTTATCGAACTCAAGGGGGTCAAGAAAGACTATGTAGCGAAGTTCGCCCAAGGGCTGGATGCACAACTGCTCAAAAGGGATACCTCTGCAATCAAGGCCCAGATTGATGTAATTTCTTCAGATAATCATGTTACTCCACAAGAAAAACAGATTCTTGCCCGGGAGTACCGGATAATCATGAGCAACCATGCACTGATGGTCACCAAGTCAGAGGAACAAGAGATTACTAGTACCTCTGAATACCAAGTGTATATATCTGCATTCAATGCTTTGGGGGGATATCTCCAACCTCTTCTGGAAGACTTGGGGACTTCATCAGAAATTGCCTCCCATCAAGAAATGATGGCTCTTTTCAACAACTATTATGACACGTCCTCGATTTTGGAAGAGCGTTTCTTTCAATATACCACAGGCATGTTGAATGGTTTGGATTGGAGAGAAAGGTTCGAGGTGCGCATCAATAGTACGTTGGGGTTATCTGTTCCCCTTGATAACACTTCCACCACTCTCTCCGTTATGCTTTTACACAACGGGGAAGATGTCACTGCGGAATATCCCGATACTGACTTTTCCTGGAGCAGAATAACGGAGGATCGAGCGGGTGATGCTGAATGGGAAGAAGGGAAGGATCTTACAGGCAAGACTCTCACAGTCTCCTACAGTGATCTTGTCTATGGATATGGATCTTTCATGTGTAAATTCAAATCCTATTACAGCGATTCGATGTACTACGAAAAGAGTGGGTTCATCACACTCTCAAAGGAAGTTCCGGGTCCGCCGGGAGAAGACGCCTATCAATTACAGATCATCAGCCATAACGGGACAGTATTCAGGACAACAGATACGTTTTCAACGGTTATGGAGGCACGGGTTTGGCAAGGTGGTGAGGATATCACAGCGAATTTCACAGATGAGGATTTCAGGTGGCGGAGGGTCAGTGAGGATACCCATGCTGACGAACTTTGGAATGCAGCCCACTACTCTACAGGTGGGAGGACATTGACAATTACCCAAGATGATGTAGTCGGGAGGAGCAATTTCTTCTGCGACTTGCTGAGGGAAAGGAGCTGAAATGGCAGTATCAATTGGTCAGATAACAATCATGGATTTCAATGATGCAGTTACCCTCACAGGGTATATCTCATCAAACCACAATAAGTCCATTCGTTACAATGGTGACAGTCAGACGTATTCACCTGATTTCACCGACAACAACTTGGTGCTTACACCAAGCCTGTTCAAAGCTGGTAGCAGTACAGACTTGATGGTGGCAGGAACAAACATCAAGAGTGTTACATGGAAGAGGAAGAGCAACCTTCAGACTGGGGAGAATGACCTAAGCTCGGGGGAGACTGTCGCATCATCCTTTCCAAAGGCGCTTTCTGTTTCGAGCCAGCCTTTCAGTGCAACCGTATTCTCTGTGGAATACATCTGTACCATTGTTTACACTGATCCAACTACCGGATTGGATCTTATCTACAAGAATTCTGTCACCTTCAACAAGGTTACCGACGGGAACAATATTGCCATTGCTGAGATTTCTGCTGATCCCGGGTTTGCATTCAAGAACAAGGTGCCTTCCTCTACGAAGTTGACAGCCCATCTGTACCGGGGTGCCACAAAGGATACTACGAATCTGACCTACCAATGGCAGAAGCTTGTGGGGGCAACATGGACGGATATAACTTCTGCTACATCCGTGGACTTTACGGTGAACCAGAGTGATGTTGCGAGCATTCAGCAATACCGGGTAGTCATCTCGGATACAGTGGCAGCTGATACCTACACATCAGATCCTGTAAGCATCATTGATTTCAACGACCCCATCCAGGTTGTGGTGAAATCATCCAATGGGGAAATCTTTAAAAATGGGGTCATTTCCACTGATATAACTGCTCATCTATACCAGAATGGGGAAGAGATAGATGCTGCAGGGACTGAATATACCTACACATGGGCGAAGGTGGACAAGGATGGTACCAGTTCTCCGTACGGTACGGGGAAAACCAAATCGGTTGGGTCCTCCGATGTGGACGCAAGATCAACATTTATTTGTACAGTAAGCTGAGGGACGTTCATGGCAATTGGTATTGGACAGATAACAATTACAGACGTACAGGATGGGGCTCTCCCGCAGGCAGAGTACGCCTCCTCCATTTCGGCTACGACCCCGCCTACTACAGGGTGGGGGTCCTCTGTCCCAGCACCACAAACAGGATATTATATATGGAAGCGTGAAAGGCTTGCCTACGCTGATGGGACCTATACCGCTTGGGATGCCCCTATCAGGGTTACCGGGGACAAGGGCGATAGTGGCCCGAAAGGCGAAACTGGGGAACAAGGTCCTCAAGGGTTACCCGGCCAAGATTACAACATGAGGATAGGGGATTGGGAAATATCCACAATCGGACAAGGGTACGACTTTTTGTTCCCTCCTATCCCTACAGGAATGGATATCCTAGAAGTTAAGATCTACCAGATGGATCTTGGTTCCAATGTAAGGCTTCTATGCAATGGGAACATCGTTGCGCCTCTCAATGGGACAGACGGCACGACGACTTGGCTGACGATTCCAATCCCTGTTGCATATATGAATTTTGATTCTGACAATATACTCAGGATTGAGCATGATGGTGGCGATGCTGATTGGGGACATGTTTATAAGGTTGCACTCCAGTATGCAAAAAAAGGTCCCCAAGGGGATGCGGCAAGAGCAATAACATTGAGCGCTTCCTCTTCAGTAATCAATATGTCATCCAGAGGTGAACTGAAGACCCAGGAAATCGAAATAACTTGCAACCCGTCAAACCTTCCGATAGAGAATGCGGTCTGGACGGCCACAGACGAAGGAAGCCTTGCTCAAATCGAAGTTGCGGAGGGAGTGTTTGATCCATATAAGCGTGTATTGGACTGTTCCTTGGTAACAGGGGACTCAACGCTCATCCAGGTATCCATCAATTACGATGGAGATCTTTATACTGGTATATTGGGAATCTCAAAAGTATCGGATGGTACTCCTACCCCAATGTACCTAGAGGCACTCAACGGACTTCCTTTTAGCACTGAAGAAGGACCACTCATCCCTGGCGATTTCTTCTTGTATGTAGGACCCTACAATGGCCCGAATTCAGACCCAGGGGATACTGGAATAAATCCACCTTATGCTGAACCAAATGAGTTTATCTATGGAAGGATATATGAGTACAAGGGGAATTCAACTTGGGAAGAATCCAGAAAGAGTGAACACTTTGCGGCAGCACAAAAAGATGCTCTTGATATCGCCAAGAACTCAGGAAAGTATCTCTATGTTGCTGTGATAGCCGCTCAGCTCGGCTTGTTCTTGGACTTAGTGATTGCCGGTATTCTTCGAAGCGCGAATTACACCGAAAGCTCTTCCGGTGTACCCACTGCTGGATTCATGTTGGATGGTATCAAAGGTCTGATAAAGGCGCTTGGACTTGAAGCCTATTCAGCAATGATATATGGCAATTTAGAGGCTAGCGGTTTCCGTACCCTCCAAGAAGAGGGCGGTACTACTATAGGGGTTTCTACAATTTCTCCCACAATCTGGAAACACTCCGAAATGGAAGCCTTGATTGCCAGTCAAGATACACTGGCTACGCTGTCAGGTACGATTGAAGGATTCAGTTTCACAAAGGCAACCAGAAGAAGTAACCAAAGAGTTTTACTCGCTAGTCATGGATATGAGAGTGAATCCATTAGTGCAGGCGAGACACATTATTTCACTCAGCTATACCCATCAAAAGTTTTTGGGTTGTCTTTTAAATGCGAATTTTCTGGGTACTATAAAGGGCTATATTCTAATCGTGGATACTGGGCGTTCGTTGCTGAAGCGAATTCAAATCTTACTTCTGCACATTTCATCAGGAGCATGGGCGAAAGTTATGCTGTAAACGCATCATATTCTTTCCCTTCATCTGCATATACCAATTTTACCATCAAACATTATTCTGGAGCACTCTGGGGTAATCGTGGCTCTCATGTTGATTATCATAAAGTCTGGACAAACCAAGTTTTTACCGGCCTTGTCTTAGTGAATGGAGAAACATCATACAAAGTAATCGAGCCAGAACCCAGCGCATACTATTCCAATTCCAAGACATGGACCATCGGTTCTTACAATCAAAACAGCATTGACAACTACTGTTCCGGTACTGATTTCTACAATAAGTTTTCCAGTCTCGCAGTAGGTGCTGATGGTTTCTGTGATGGCGGACAGATACGGGTAAACGGGACACTGTACACCGTTACCAGACTCACCAAGAATGCCAACTCGATTACCTTCTATACCTCTGGTGGAGTGATCACCGTAAACAAGTTCCAAGAAGGAACGAGCGTTGGTGTATACACCTCACTTGCAGTTACCCAAGCAATCAAATTTAAGGCGGTCGCAGGAGGCGTCGAGGTCAAGCACATCTTCCCTTGGGGAACGCAGGCGGGGAGTCCCGGGAGTTATGATATTGGGACTGCTAATGAACGTTTTAATACTGCTTGGTTAAATATTATTGATGCTCTCAATGATGTGAGGTTTAGGAAGAACCTCACAGTTGATAGGAATATATCTGCGGATTATCTTAATGGTAATACTGTCAGTGCAGGTAATGGCAATTTCACCATTGGAAATTTCACCCATTGCGCATTTAACGAATCTTCTCCTACTTACTATAGAATTATAAATTCACAAGCAGGTAGCCATGTCTTCGCTTCATCTTCTGCATCTGTGAGAACAAGCGCAACTGGTTGGACTAAGCGAAAAGAGTTGTATTGTAGAGCTTCTGGTGTCATTACCGTAGTGTTCACAATAACCTCTGAAACGTCTCAACAGCCCCAGGGGAGAATATATGTAAATGGAGTTGCTAGGGGTACTATACGTACAGGTGCATCCCAGCAGTCGGTAACATTCTCTGAAAATATTTCTGTTTCATACGGTGATTTGGTGCAGTTATATGCTAGGAGAGCAGATACTTCGGGTACTCGATATTACTCTGTTTCTAATTTCAAACTACAAAGTAAATACCCAAATAACTACAACTTTACAGGAGACTTGAATTGAGTAATAGATATTGGAAAATTAATGATGAGCTATATATCGGGGACCCCTTCGGGGAAGCTGTTGAAATTACGGAAAAAGAATTCAAGGCAATTTCACTGGAGAAGTCAATCGAAAAAGAAAGACAGAAAAGAGACTCCTTGTTAAAGGAAGTAGTAGATAGACTCAACCCCATGCGTTGGGAGCTTCTATCAGAAGACCAGAAACAAGCTTGGAGGGAATACAGGCAAGCCTTACTTGATGTCCCGCAACAGGAGGGATTCCCGAACAATATCACTTGGCCAGAGGTACCTGATGATAGACAGCTTTGACAACTGCCCGAAGGGTATAAAGAACGAGAAGGACATCGAAAGATTGGGAGAAAGGGTAGGGCTCATGTTCGAACATCTTGGTGAAGGGATTGAGAAGTTGGACAAGAAACTAGATCAACTGGACCAGAAGATAGAGGATCTGAAGAAAAGCATTCCAGAG
The DNA here is from genome assembly GCF_963677075.1 of uncultured Sphaerochaeta sp. Classification (NCBI taxonomy): domain Bacteria; kingdom Pseudomonadati; phylum Spirochaetota; class Spirochaetia; order Spirochaetales; family Sphaerochaetaceae; genus Sphaerochaeta; species uncultured Sphaerochaeta sp. The sequence goes on from NZ_OY781873.1 coordinate 1,834,958, forward strand.
CAAATTGATCAAGCGGTTGAGGCCAAATGGAAGACAGGGGTCTATGGTGTGGTCAAGTGGTTGGTCATAGCTGTAGCAACTACAATCATCGGTGTTGTGGTGAGAATGGTTTTGGGAGGTTAATCATGGATTGGGTATTGGTACTGAAGGTGCTGGGTCCTGTGGTTGTGGCGATTGCCATCTTCATGGAGACCTACAAGAAGAAAATCAAGAAGGACAAGTTCGATCCTATCAAGGTATGGAAGATTGCAGGGCTCCTGTCCTTGCTGTTCTCCGCAATAGGGTACTTCTCCTTTGACCTCCCTGGTCATTATGTTTCCATCCTGTACTACACAATCTGCGTATATGCGCTGCAATTCATCGTGGACATGAAAGTACTCAAGTTTCTCATAAAAGTTTATGCAAAGAGCAAGGGTATCGTTCTGGAGGGATATGAGTGGGATGAGTAACTGGATCCAGAAAATCCTGGGAGCGATTGCCGGGGTGTTGCTGCTCCTGTTGGGAATCGAACGCCGAAGGAACAAAAAGCAGAAAGAGAAGATTGTTAAGCAACAGGAACAAGTGGCACATGAGAAGAAGCAAGCTGAGATCTATAGGGTGGAAAGCGAGACGGTTAAAAAAAGTTCAAAGCTGGATGAACCCGTAGAAGAGCAAAGAAAAGTGGAGGAGAAGATCAATAAGACCGATGAAACTGAAGAAATTATCGATATTGCTAATGATATCGTCTCTCGTTTTAACCGGGTGCCAGACAATCCAGGAACCGCAGAAGATTGACATACCCAAGTTCCCGATTGAACGTCCTGAAAGGCCTGAGCTACTGCCTGTTCCAAAGGAAGATATGGTTGAATCTATTAAAACACTTACAATCAATATGAACAGATTGGTTACACATATTGAGCGTCTCGAGATGTATGATGATTTGAAGGATTCTTATTGGGAACAGGTCAACTTATGATTCCCCCAGAGATACGCTCATGAGTAGAACGACTAGGCTATTCTTAAGCTATTTTGTCAATACTAAATCATTGCCTGGGATATTATACCAGTTTTCAAGAGTGAGAGTGTTTCCATCAATACTGAAGGAGTAAGGTTCCCAGTCACGCCAATCGGAATAATCATTATCCCAGAGTTTGGTTCTGTAAAGACCATTTTGTACTTGGAATTCAAGATACCAAGCATAATGGTCCCCAATATAATCCCCAGAATAAGTCCATCCTGTAGAATTGAAGTAACTGTAGTATTCTGTATAGTAGAATACTTTATTTGTCCCGTTAAAATCTAAACTAGTGTATTCATATGTTTCTTCAATTCCCCAAGAGTCTTCCCATTGATCAAAATACGAAAAAGTACCATTGAATCTTGAATCTGAGAGAGCTACAGGTCTCTGTTGTATTATTGCATCAGCAACGTCAATTGCAGGGTCACATCCGATCGAAATGAGACACAGGATAGCGATAAATGAAACGGTTAGGAATTTGTTGGCTTTCATGGGTTCTTCCTACAGTTTGACTTGGTTTAGTACTTGTAGGAGTAGAATTTGAATTGCAATCTGCTAAACCATCCTCAGTATATCTCCATCTATGGGCAAATTGCAACGAAAAAATTTGCTATTAGCTATAATTTGATGTGTGGCATTAGAACCTGTTTATATCTAGTGTTTCTCGGTGTATTGATTTTTGTTCCCATTCATCTGATAACTCAATTTTGATTGTCTCAATTTTTGCACATTTGAGACTACAAAGAAATGTTATTAATCAGTAGATACAATCTATTAAAATTACAAGAATCCTATTCCTAATTTGGGAAATATTTGGTATAATAAAATACCTAGGAGAAACGATAGAATGTCAAAACAGCTTCACATCCGTATAGATGATAGAATCTACGATACTTTGTCCGAATATGCAATGGTTTCAGGGAAAACAATCCAAGATTGTGTGACAGATGCCTTGGTGGCTTTGTTCAATGATACTTACAGGGAAGCGACAACTGCAACTGCCAAATTCTCATTTATCGATCTTTTCGCTGGAATTGGCGGAATGCGATTGGCATTCGAGAACAATGGTGGACAATGTGTCTTTTCCTGTGAATGGGACAAGTATTGTCAGAAAACCTATTTTGATAATTTCGGTGTGGTCCCGCATGGTGACATAAAGCAGGTATATGAAAAGGATATCCCCAATCATGATATTCTTGTGGCAGGTTTCCCATGCCAACCGTTTTCCATTGCCGGGGTATCCAAGAAGAACAGCCTTGGAAGGGCAACCGGATTTCTTGACAATACCCAAGGGACCCTGTTCTTTGACGTGGTAAGGATATTGAACGAGAAACGTCCCCGGGCTTTCCTTTTGGAAAATGTGAAGAACCTAAAGAGCCATGACAAGGGAAGAACTTGGAAGGTGATCATGGAAACGCTCGATAAACTGGACTATGCAGTTTTCCCACAAGTGCTGGATGGGCAATCCTACGTCCCCCAACACAGGGAACGAGTGTTCATTGTTGGGTTCGACAAGAAGCGATATGGAGAAGATATATCTTTTGATTTTGATCTGCGAAAGCCAGAAGCAAAGCCTGTGTTCAAGGATATCCTCGATGCTGATGTCGATCCAAGATATACCCTATCGGATAAGCTCTGGCAGTATCTACAAGATTATGCCCGCAAGCATCAAGCAAAAGGGAATGGTTTTGGCTTTGGATTGACTTCATTGGATGGCGTTAGCAGAACTTTGAGTGCCAGGTACTACAAGGACGGCTCCGAGATACTGATTCCACAGGAAGGGAAGAACCCAAGAAGACTCACCCCGAGAGAATGTGCAAAACTTCAGGGTTATCCAGAGTCATTCAAGATCACCGTATCTGACACCCAAGCTTACAAACAGTTTGGGAATTCAGTTGTTGTCCCATTGGTTTCAGCCATTGCAGAAAAAATTGTTGCGAAACTTGATGATTTGACCGAGAATGCCTATGGGAGCATCAATAATGGAAAATCAATGGTTGGTATCAAAGGCGATTCAGTCAGTGGGGGAATCTCAACTAGCGTTTTGTAAATTTCTTAGTCCCAATGATACTGGAGAAACAAATTCGCATCAGTATGGTATACATATCTCGATGGAAGCTGTTCCGATACTTTTTGATACGCCTAGCGTAAGAGGCCATAACAGGGAAAGATCCGTTGTTATAAAATGGCAAGATGATTTTGAAACGACCAGTAGGTTTAAATACTATGGTGAACGGACAAGAAATGAACATCGTATAACAAGATTCGGGCAAGGCTTTCCCTTTTTACATCCTGAGCACACGGGGGACTTGTTTGTATTATGCAAGCATTCGGACGATTTTTATGAAGGGTTTGTGTTTTCTACTGAAGAGGAGATTGATACTTTTCTTGGTTCATATGGGATGAGCCCTACTGATGTGGGGAAACTTATAACAAATGTCCCAACATTAGATTTAAATATTGCACAGAGCATCGATCAGTTTATTGAAGGGTTAACAGATGAATTCCCTTCGTCCAATATAATGTCTGAAGCTACCCGTAGGATTTTGGAGTCTTTCCAGAGTAATCCTATGATTGATCCAGATGAGCTCATAGTTGCTTATACACAGCTAGAATACAAGATTTTTCAAAGACTTGAGCAAGTCAGATATAGTAGTTTTTTAAACCGAGGGTTTTCTAGTGTTGATGAATTTGTGGAGGCTGCAAACACAGTATTGAATCGTAGAAAGAGTAGGGCAGGCAGATCGTTGGAGAAACATCTATCAGCCATATTTACGTCGCACAAATTGGAGTTTGAGGAACAGGTAAAGACTGAAGGCAACAAGCGACCGGATTTTATATTTCCTGATGCAGCCTCATACCATGATTTTTCATTCCCTGCTTCCAATCTGGTTTCACTTGCCTCAAAAACCACATGCAAGGATCGCTGGAGGCAGATCCTCAACGAAGCAAATCGCATAGATACAAAACATTTATTTACATTGCAACAGAGTATCTCAAGCCAGCAGATTGCAGAGATGGTTGAGGAACATGTTACACTCATTGTTCCTTCTGCCCATATCAAAACATTTGCTCCCTTAGTAAGAGACAAGATATGGACACTATCGAATTTCATTTCCTTCATCAAGGAAAAGCAAGGGATTGTATGATCCGTTTTGCTTGTAGTATTTGATTATCCTAGGAGCATAAATTTTTTTCAAAATTTCATCTAGATTCAGGATACCTTACAATTAATCTATCTTTTGCCAGCTTCTTGATGTTTCCCCTTGTTCCTTCATTTGAATGTTATATGCAGCATCTAATAAATTGTTTCCCATATTCATTTACACTCAAGAGGCTTTTGGTAGATGAAAGTATGATGTTCTTGTCCGGGAAAATTGATTTAATCGTATTTAGTATGTTTTGGAGGCTTTCTGATTGCTCTAGGTCATGATAAATTTGAGTATCCTTGTCTTTATCTTTTGTTCTTTGATGGGTTAATAAATCAATAATACCTAATTTATCTAATCTTACTAAACTTGTAGATATCTGGAAAATATCATACCCAGGAATTGTGATTCCCGTAAACCATTCCGGTATAGCATTCACAAAATATGTGCCATCATCAACACATGAGATTTTTGAATTAATAATTCGAATATATTCAGTTCTAATAGAAATTTGTTTCATAAGTCTGGCATCAAGAGGATCCATCCGTTTTATTATTTCTACAAAAGAAGGGTGAGCATCTTTTGTTTTTGCAGAATCCATTGAAGAGGCCAAAAGATTTACGTACATCTCTCGCAGGTCTTGCTCATCATATGTATATTTCAGAGCCTCAAGGGTCGGACCAGCAATTGATATTTTTGGTTCACAGATATTATCTGCAGGAACTTGCTCCATGCGCTGTCTCAAATCCTTCTCAAAACACTCCAACTTATATCTATAATAAATATTTGCTCTCTTAACTGGATACAATACAACGTTATTGAACAGACCTACCATTGTAGAGATAGCCCCATCTGTTTCAGAAACCGTCTGAGGAAGGACCTCTTTTGCTGTCTTCACTATCTCGCTTACATCTTTGGGGGATATTGATAAATTGGGGTTGTCCATTTTACTTTCCTTTTATCTAAGTACCAGTCTTGTATCAAGGCTTGGTTCAGCTTCCCGAAATAGTGGTACATCCTTGAAGAAATTGTTCTCCAAATCGATATCCGTGGAATATCGAGTAAGCTTGGATGTCTTAGTGATAGCCTCTTCAACTAATCCAAGATCCAGAGCTTCCGTTGAAAACATTTTGCAAGCTCGAAGGCATGCGAGTATACGTTCCGTTGAAACACCAGGCACATTGCTCAAGCCCAGATTTTCAAAGACCTGTTGATCCAATTCAATTGATTCAATTTTTATTTTCATTATTTAGTCCCTATTGGTACGATTATATCACCCTTGGGACGATAATACAATTTTTTCTATCCTACCACCTTTCCCAATTCCTCTTGCACCTTGGCAACTACCTCCATATCACTGGCGGTCAGATGCAGATATAGCTCAGTCATGTCCTCGCTTTCGTGACCAACTATTGCCCGGGTCACCTCTCCCTGGATACCTGATGCAATCAGGCGTGTGTTGAAGAAATGGCGCCAACTATGGAAGCATAGCCGTTTACGTTTGTAATCTATGCCTAGATCTTTCATTCGGAAATAAAGGTTATCCAATAGATGATCAGGGTTGACCGGATGCTCCCCGCCATCAAGACTGAAGATGAATCCTCGTTTAGGTGCATAGAAGAGCAATGCACTCCTGAGAGCAGGCGGGATTGGGACATGTCGTGGTTTGTCCGCCTTCGTGGATTTGACTCCAACTGTTACATCAAAAGAATGTCGAACGAGGATATGGTCGCCTTTTATGTCTCCCGACTTGAGTGCTCTTATCTCACCTTCACGCATTCCTGTCATAGCTGCCGTATATGACCCCAACCAAGCCAGAGGAGATCTCCATGCCTCTCTGTCATTCAGAATCAAGCGGGCTTCGTCTAGAGTAAAGCAACCGCGCCTTTTATAATTGTCAGCTAGCTTATGGACGCTTTTAGCTGGATTTGTTGCCAACAATCCTTGCTGTACAGCTACATCTAGCATTTCGCGCAACATTCGCAACATCTTATTCGCTGTGCTGTTTGCTAAGGGAGGGTATTTCTTATCCTTAATGATCCTTACCTTGATCATACTCAGAAGCCAGCGATTAACCATGTCCGGCGTGATGTCCGTGAGAAGGTAATCTCCGAAAGTCGGTAGAATATTTTTTCCCATGCTATGACGATTATTGCGGCAAAGGGTCTGAGAAAATTTATAACCCCTCAGTATCTTATCAGTTACAATAGGGCATTTGCCCCAGATCCAGAAAGGCTCGGCGAACTCCCTAAAAGTCAATTTTTCTTTCCGACTAGGGATAAGGGCCCCTTGTTGAGCTAGCAATAGACAATATGCATATGCAGCGCTTTTCTTGTTAAGTCCTGTACTATATTTTCGACGTTTCCCATTTTCGTCGTATGTATAGTACTGCCAAATTCCATTTAATCTTGTCAGTGTGAATGTTCCTTTCATTTTCCCTTTCTCCATAAGATGAGTAGACTTTTGAGTAGACTCATTCATAAATTCCAGAGGAAGGATAAAAAAGAAAAACCCTTCCCTGCCTAATTTCTTAAACAGAAAAGGGTTATTGAGTGCGGTAGACTGGACTTGAACCAGCACAAGATTTCTCCCACTAGCACCTCAAGCTAGCGTGTCTACCAAATTCCACCACTACCGCATTCTTGAAGTATTGTTCGCTCTTGAAGTGAACGTGCCAACAATACAACAAGGGCGGGGAGCTCGTCAAGCCCTCTTTTGAAATTTGAGTGCAACATTTACGAGAGCAGTCTTTCCGCCTGGGCCAAAAGGGATGAGAAGGTGGAAAGAGCATCCTTTACCGGCTCTTCCTTCTGCATATCGACACCAGCTTTCCGTAGTGATTCGATGGGGTAGAGGCTGCCTCCACTACGAAGGAATTCGAGGTACGACTGCCTGTCTTGCTCTGTCCCATTGAGCACTTTCTTACTGAGGGCGATGGAAGCACTTAATCCTGTCGCATACTTGTAGACATAGAACGGACTGTAGAAGTGTGGTATTCTCAATCCTTCCAGGTCGCTCTCCTCTGCAAAAGATACTGCGTCCCCGAAGTACAGCTCCAGCAGCATGCGGTACTCGCTTCTCAGTAACTCCAGGGTGATCGGTACGCCAGCTTCGGCTTCCCTGTGGATGATCATCTCATACTCGGCAAACATCGTCTGCCTGAAGAGTGTAGCCACAATGTCATCAATCTGTTTTCCGATGATATAGGCTTTCATCCGATCATCAGTTGCATGGTCGATCAAATATTTGGCCAGTAGTTGCTCATTGAAGGTCGAGGCGACCTCAGCCTCGAAAATGGTATAGTCATAGTGGAAATAGGGATTATTCTTTGCACTGTAATAGCTATGCATTGAGTGTCCGCCTTCATGGGCTACCGTAAAGACATCACGTAGCACGTCCTCCTTGTAGTTAAGGAGAATATAGGGCTTGCTGGTAAATGTACCGCTGCTGAATGCACCGCTTCGTTTGCCTTTGTTCTCATAGCGGTCTACCCATCTGTCCTTTGTCAGCCCATCAGTGATGGTCTGTACATACTCACTGCCAAGCGGTGCAAGTGCTGACCCAATCATGGAGACTGCCTCTTCATAAGGGGTTTCACTGGTTACTCCCTTTATCAGGGGAACATAGACATCCCAATGGGAGAGTTTCTCCAAGCCAAGGAGATTCGCTCTCATCCTGTAGTAACGATGAAGGGTAGGGAGTGCATCGTGGACAGCCTTGATCAGGTTGTCATATACGGATACCGGAACATTGTCCGGGAAGAGTGCCATCTCCCTGCAACTCTCATATCCTCTTGCCTTGGCCCGGAAGATGTCCTGCTTTACCTGTCCCTCGTAGAGCCTTGCAATGGCATGCTTGCTCTTTTCATACACCGCATAGAACTGTCTGTAAGCCCGTTCCCTCACTGCTCTATCCTCTTGCATGAGGAACGAGCTCAAGGAGCTCTGGGTGAGGGGTTTCCCATCGATCTCACCAAAGTCAAAATCAACATTGGTTAGGTCGCTGAACGTGGACCGTGGTGTGGAAGCAACTTCGCTTTGCAGAGCGAGGAGACGCTCCTCCCCCTCACTCAGCACATGGGGTTTGAACCGTCTTGCTTTCTCAATATAGACACGGTAGGGAGCAAAGTCCTTATCACTCAGGTATCCATCAATAATCTCATCTGCAATACCGAGCAGTTCAGGGTCAAAGAATGCCATGGCAGCTGAGAGTTGACTCAGAAGACTGGCCGATAGGCTGTATCGTTTGACATTGGTGTTATCAGAGGCATCGGATGCATACCCCAGGAAAGCCCAGTTATAAATTCGTTCCAGAAGAATACCGGTTTCTTCGTACCATCTCATGGTAGCCAGGAATGAATCCTTTCCTTTCTCAAGGGAGCCCTTCAAACCAGGAGCCTCAGCGATACGTTGTTTCATCGCTTCCGTTGCTGCTTCCCAGTCTGCAGCATCTGCAAAGAGGCTGGTAAGGTCCCAGGTATCCTGCTCAAGTTGATCTGCTCGTGTCTGTATACTCATGAAATTTCTCCTATAAAAAGTCAACAGTAAAGTTAGGAAACTGCTAACCTTTGTTTGTTTTACTATAGGAGCTGTCAAGTCAAGCCCCTATGACCTCCTCGACGGTGAACAGACACTTGTTCCTCACCATTAAGGCTGGATTGAACGGTTCCCTGTTGTGGAGCATGGCAAAGATGATTCTCGCCAATTTCCTGGTCGTTGCAATGATTGACTTGCCGGAACCCTTGCCCGTCTTCATTGCCCGGTAATCGGTTATCAGCCTCCATTCACCGGTTATCTTGGAGAGCCGTATCATGCCCATTGTGGCCTGCACGAGTGCTGTTCTCAGCTCCTGCGGGCCGTGCTTGGTTATCCTGCCCATGTGCACCGTCTCGTTGGAGTTGTGCACCGAGGGCACGATGCCCACGTACGAGGCGAATCGCTTGAAATCCCCGCAGAACCTCTTGTCCAGGTCCTTGGTGTAGGCGGCGATTGCGCTGGCCGTCAGGAACCCGACACCCGGGATGGTCATCAGCAGCTGCACATCCTCGTCGTCCCTGGTCATCTCCCGAAGGCGCTTCTCCAGGACCTTGATTTGCTCCTGCACACCTTCTATAATGCCAAGTATCACCTCGAGTGATGCGGCGGCCTCTGTAAAACCTTGATCCGCGAGATCTTTAACCAGGGCCTGCCGCTTTTTATTGCTCTGCAGCTGGGCTGCCTTGGTCGTGATCCCGTAGCCGAGCAGCATCCCGTGGATCTGGTTCTTCATCTTCACCGTGCTGCTCACCAAAAGGCTCCTGCACTTGATCATCCTCCTGAGCTCCTCGCTGCTCTGGTCCGCCAGGTGGCTTTCCGGCAGCATGTCCTTGCCCAGGTAGTAGGCCAGCGTTGCAGCATCCCCTCTGTCGTTCTTCTTGGTGCTCTGGCTGATCACCTTGAACTTGTTGGTGTTCACCACAACCACGGAGAACCCCTCGCCTTCCATCCGGTTCTTGAAGTACCGTGCATTGCCGGTGGTCTCCACCGCCATGGCGACCGAGCATCCCCGCTCGTCCTCCCACTCATGCATCCTCTGCACAAATGCCTGGTAGCCCTCCGTCGTGGTCCGGTACATCCCTTCCTCCAACAGCTCCCCGTCCTCTCCCATCACACAGATGGTGAGCTGGCTCTTGTGCAGGTCGACCCCTACGCTCAACTGTTCAATCTTCTCTTCTCGCTGCTTGTTGCCCATCTCAAGGCCTCCTTGTGCTTTGGTCGGCAAGACAGCTTCCGTTCGGTGATTCCGTCCAATCTCCTATCCGGCCTATCCGCCATCGCTGACGGTGACCATTGAATGATTCGGTACAAACTCTTCATTCTCCTAATCGGCCTCTTACGACCATCAAACATGTCGAACTTGCACCTACTCTGTCTTCCAACCTTGTATCTATAATGATACACCCTTCAGACAGAGCCTCAGTAACCACCTACTGACTTTTTATCATTCCTCCTAACAAGGTAATCAAGTGACGGGTAGCTCTCCCACGGTGGCTATAGCGGTCTTTCTCTTCCTCAGAAAGTTCTGCCATGGTTCTTCCTGCTTCCTTCACGATGAAAACGGGATCATAACCAAACCCGCCCATCCCATAGCTCTCTCTGGCAATGAACCCATCTACAGCCTCACAGAAGGTGAACTCTCTTCTCCCCCCCAGCACGAATGCCAAGGCACATACAAATTGTGCACTCCGCTCCTCTTTTTTTTCCAGGTGAGCAAGATTTTTCAAGAGGAACACGTTCCTCTCTTCACTTTCCAGCATTCTCCCGAATGTCTCAAGGCCGTATCGGGCGGTTCTTACCCCCGGCTTGCCATCGAGTGCGTCAACGCAGAGGCCTGAATCATCTGCCAGGATCTTGTACCCTTCAGGTGCTTGGGAGGCCAGTGCCCTAGCCTTTCCCAGTGCATTCTCACTGAATGTTTCCGACTCTTCCTCGAAGTCAAAATCGATACCCAGCTCTTTTGGGAGCATGATGGTATGTCCGGTTAGGATTCTGGAAAATTCCTCTTTCTTATGCTCATTGTTTGATGCCAACAATATATTCATGGTCCTTAAGATACTCAATGTCAGATTGTTCGTCCATATATTGGGAGAGAACACGCTTCATATAGTGTACTGAACTGTCGATGGTTCCCTTGGGAATATGCAATAATTCTCCTACTTGATGGTGACTCAAGCGAAACTCCATCTTCCTTATCTGGTTCACTTTTGTCTTGTATACGCCAATGGTCCAGCATCGTAACGCTTCCAGTCGTTCAAGAGTCTTTGCATCAGTCTCTGTTTGAAGACTATTCTCAATCTCAAGCAATCTTCTGAAGTGTCGGTTGCTTGTAGAGGTGAACGCTTCTTTGCATCGTTGCTTCTCTTCAAGCATGAGGTTTGCTGTGTTGAGATACCGGCAGAGGAGACGTGAATCAACTTCAAGAATATCTGCGAGCTTCTCAAGCAAATGTTGGTTGGCAAGCCCTGGAGAGAGGGTAAGCACGATAAGAAATCGTTTTCTGTTCACGGGTGTCGAGATCTCTCTCTTAAGCTGTAGGAGACGTTCATCAAGCACCTCTTGGCTAGCCTTGCGTTCATAGAGAAGACGATTGAAAAGTTCAGGGAGTGAGTCCATCTGTGAGACCAGAAGGTCTTTGAATGTGGTATAGGATGCAGTCTCTGCGGTCATCTCTGGCTCACTCCAGAGTTGAGCATTGGTGAATGGCTCGATTTCGCAGATAAGTCTGTCCCTGATGGAATTCGCTTGTTTCTGGGAGATGAAATATTTGGTTCGTTTACGTACTACCTGGGAGAGGTACCCTATGTAGGATAATCTGCCAATCCTATATGAAGTAAGATAGTAATCAATGGTTTTATAACAGTACAAGAGAAAGTCACTGAGATCTTCTTCCTCAAGTAAATGCAGATAATAGGGGAGGGAGTAGAGAATTTGCTGTGTCTTGTTGTGCACTGTATGATAGAGCGTAGTATTGGACCGATCTTTCTGGTAACAAACCACCTGATCAGTCAATTTCTTGCTCTCCTTGGCAGAGATGGGTAGCCATTGCATGGGTGCCTCCTTGTGGGATGATGCACATACCCATGCAATGTGTATGCCAAGTTATGCTTTTAGCATTTTTTCAACAGCTTCGAGAAGTAGTTTCCTGGTTTCCTTTATCGGTTTGTTGACCGTGGCACCAGCTGCCTTCTTGTGTCCACCACCTCCAAAGCTTTCTGCCAAGGCCCCCACATTGATGCTGCTCTGGTGTGAGGAACGGAATCCTACCTCGGTTCTTTCACCCTCCAGCTCCTTGAAGAAGAGTACTACCTCAACTCCCTGTACTGAGAGCAACATGGTGTAAAGAGAATCGCTTGGTTTGTCTGTGGTGATGAACTGCTTGCTGTCCTCAAGACAACTCGAGGAGATCATCACCTTTCCATCGAACAAGCTTTCACTTCGATCAATAAGCTTTCCCAGGTACTTGATATACCCGAAGCTCTTCCCACCAGTCATACGGTCATTCATGACATTGGGGGAAACCCCTAGGTCGACAAGCTCGGCCGCAAGGCGGAGCGTCTCTCCACGATATGCATTGATGAAGCGGAAGAATCCTGAATCGGTGGCAAACCCAAAGAATAAGTGTTCGGCTATCTCTTGTGAAATTTCAACATCCAGTGCTTTGTAGAGTTGCATGATGATCAAGGTGGTGGATACCGAACGGGGAACAATATAGCGATAAGTGCCAAACTGCTCACCACTACTGTGGTGGTCGAACACCACTGTGGTAAGTCCCTCGATCTCCTCTGCAAGGTGGCCGATACGCTCTGGTGAACTACAGTCCACCACCACAATCAGAGGATCCCTCTGTTTCAGCTCATCGTCGATATGATTCAGGAAATCAGAGCGAAGATGGGAAATCTCAGAGCGATCAAAGGGCCCAGCATTTGCCATATGGACGGTCTTCCCCATCTTGAGAAGCAGGGAGTTCATCGCCATCTGGCTGCTCAGGCAGTCACCATCGGGACTGACATGCCCGATGACAACAAACTCCTCTCGATCTCTCAATAATTCAAGAATCTCTTCATCAATTGGGGGGTAGCTGAACATTTCACGCTCCACGGATAACCTCAGGTTGTTCTCCATTTATGACACATTCCCGACCGATGATTACCTGTTTCACCTGCTTGATGGAAGGAATATCGTACATGATTCCCATCATCACATTCTCAACAATGGAGCGCAGTCCACGGGCACCGGTCTTCTGCTCAAAGGCTTTCTCTGCAACAGCTTCGACAGCATCACTCTTGAATACAAACTCAATACCATCCAGGCGGAATGAGGCTTCATACTGGCGAATGATGGAGTTCTTTGGTTCAAGGATGATTCGCATCAAGTCGTTCTTGGTAAGATTGTCCAATGCAACATGGATGGGAAGTCTTCCAATGAACTCAGGGATCAAGCCGAACTTCACCAAATCATCGGGAAGCAACTTGCTGTACAATGTATGCAAGTCCTTGTCCTGGGCATTGATGATACTTGCGCCAAATCCCATTGCATGGGAAGAAACACGTTTCTCGATCACCTTGTCCAGCCCCACAAATGCTCCACCACAGATGAAGAGGATATTCCTTGTATTGATCTTCAACATCTCCTGGTTTGGATGTTTGCGTCCCCCCTGGGGAGGGACAGAGGCATCAGTACCTTCGATGATCTTCAGCAGAGCCTGCTGGACACCTTCACCACTGACGTCACGTGTGATGGAAGGATTCTCTCCCTTCTTGGCAATCTTGTCGATCTCATCAATGAAGATGATTCCAAATTCAGCTGCCTTGATGTTGTCATTTGCATTCTGGATAAGCTTAAGCAGTATGTTCTCGACATCCTCACCAACATATCCTGCCTCGGTGAGCGTGGTGGCATCTGCAATAGCAAAGGGAACCTGAAGCTTCTTTGCAAGTGTGGAGGCTAGCAATGTCTTACCAGTACCGGTGGGTCCCACCATCAGGATATTTGACTTGTCAAGCTCGACGCCTTGCTCTGATATCTGTTTCTGATATTTAACGCGTTTGTAGTGGTTATACACTGCAACCGCGAGTACCCGTTTTGCATCTTCCTGGCCAATTACGTATTCATCCATGTACTCCTTCAGTTCCTGAGGGGTAGGGATGTGTTCGGGAAGACCGACCACTTCCTCCTGGAAGCTTGGGTCTCCGGCAAGCATATCATTACAGACCTTGATGCACTCATCACAGATGGCAACACCCGGTCCGCTGATCAATCGCTTGACCTCATCTTGGCTTTTTCCGCAGAACGAGCAGACTTTTGCATTTCTTGCCATTACTAACTCCTTCTCATAACACTATCGACGATGCCGTAGGAGACAGCATCATCACTACCGAGGAAGAAATCTCGTTCCACATCCTTGGCGATCTGCTCATAGGTCTTATGGGTATGTCTCGCAATGATGTCAATTGTTAGATTCTTAATACGACCAATCTCCTTGGCATGGATGGAGATATCGGATGATTGGCCTTCAACTCCGCCCCACGGTTGATGGATCATGACCCGTGCAGAGGGGAGGATGAATCGCTTCCCTTCCTGCCCGGCACAGAGCAACAATGCACCCATGCTTGCCGCCTGTCCCATACAGATGGTCTGGATGTCACTATGCAGGTACTGCATGGTGTCATAGATAGCCAAACCAGCGGTTACGGAACCTCCGGGGCTGTTGATGTAGAGACTGATGTCTTTTGTTGGGTCCTCAGACTCAAGGAACAACATCTGCGCTACAACCAGGTCGGCTGTTGCATCATTGATCTCCCCATCAAGGAAGATGATGCGATCTTTAAGCAGGCGACTGAAGATATCATAGGCTCTTTCGCCTACACCTGACTGCTCTACGACCATTGGTATGTTTGATTGCATCCTTTCGGGATGGATATTCATGATAAAAGCCCCCTTTGGTAGCTTGGATTGAAAAGGCGGAACCAGTGAGGAACCGCCTTTTCACACACTATGCACTCTTGAGCATCTACGGCTTATGCGCCGTAGGTTTCGCTCATAAACGTCTCGTAAGCGACTTCTTCGCCTTCCTCAAACGTGTTGTTCTCCTGCAAGAACGGTGCAATCTTCTGGAAGCGCAAGTCGTCTTCGATCATGGTGCGGTAGTAATCCAGCTGAGCCTGATCGGTGACATCCTTCAGCTGCTCTTCCACAACCTTGTTCAACTCTTCTTCCTCAACAGTGAAGTTTTCTGCTTCCTTGACCTTTTCCATGATCAGCTGGATGCGCAGTGACTTTTCAGCAGCCTCTCTCCAAGGAGCGGTGATATCCTCCTTGGTCTGGTTCTGGAACTTGAGGAACTGCAGGATCTGCTCTTCACTCAGACCAATCTGCTGGATATAACGCTTCCAACTCTGCTCAACTTCCATATCGATCATGCTTTGGGGAACAGCAATGGTAGCTTTCTCAAGAAGAGCCTCACTCAATGCATTCAACTTTTCATTCTCAAGCTTTGCATCGAGGGCAGCCTGCAATTTCTCACGGGTAGCCTTCACCAGGTCATCGACGGTCTTGTACTCCTCCTTGACATCCTGTGCGAACTCATCATCGAGTTCAGGAATATCACGGAACTTCACACTCTGTACATTCACCTTCAGGGTGATGGTCTTTCCTGCATAGCCCTCAACAGTTGAATCCTCTGCATAGGTCTTGGAGAAAACCTTCTCTTCCCCACTCTTCATGCCAACAACATCTTCATCAATCTGGTAGAAATTGGTGGTGCTTCCCAAGGTGAAAACGAACTCTTTGCGTTCGGTTCCAGGAACCTCGTTCTTTTCTTCGTCCAGTTCAACATAGTCAAGCGTGACAATGTCGCCCATTTCAGCAGCGCCATCCTTGTCGATGACCATTGCATTCTGCTCACGGAGCTTGTCGAGTTCAGCAGTGACTGCCTCTTCACTCAGTGCTACCTTGGGGTAAGTTACCTTCAGGCCCTTGTACTCCGGGGTCTCGAAAATGGGCATAATGTCGTAGTGTACGGTGAAGGTGATGTCCTTGTTGGGCTCGAAGGGGAGGAGATTCTCCTCATCCTGGAGCTCAGGGGTGCTGAAGGAGAGCGGCTTATACTTGTCTTCAATATCAGTCAAGGCTTCCTTCAATGCGTCTTCAATGGTATTGAATGTACTTTCCTCACGAATCGCCTTACCAAACTTACCTTCCAGAACGGATACAGGGACTTTGCCCTTTCTAAAACCCTTGATCTGGACATCAGCAGCATACTTTTTCAAAGCTGCCTGGTAGTCATTTTCGATGGTGTCAGCGGTCACAGTGACCGTCAGTGCGACGGAGGAGTTTTCCAATTCTTTGATACTCTTATCAGCGATCATCCTATGTTCATCCTTTTCGGTCCTTCTCTTTTGGACCATGTATATCCTTAGGCAAAGCCCTTTGTTGCAATGTAATCCTGCTAAGTATACATAAACAGTTGATTTTCGACCACCCTGTCAGCAGGATTCTTGCAAAAACCTTTTACCCGAAACACATTGTATATAGCAACTTTTTAGGCTTTGGTCTAGGGGAATGAGCGTATTTATCCTATTGCCAGCATACTACCGGTCTGCTAGCATTCATATAAGGAGCCTGAAAATGACCATAATCTGCTATCCAGCTTGTTCTACATGCAAAAAAGCCATCACCTTCCTTGATGCCAGGAATAGTGAATATACCTACCGTGATATCAAGAAAGATCGGCCGGATAAAGAGGAACTGAGAGAATTCCTAAAGCGAAGCAATCTGCCCTTGAAACGCTTTTTCAATACCAGTGGACAGCTGTACCGGTCCCTGAATCTGAAAGACCGAATCCAAGGGATGGATGAGGAAGAGATGCTCGACCTCCTTTCCAGTGATGGGATGCTGGTAAAGCGACCTCTGTTGGTTTCCGATCAGTTTGTATTGGTCGGATTCAAGGAAAAGGAGTGGGAAACGCACCTCAGCTGATTATTGCAATTCCCTGACCATGAGAAGCAGATCCTCGTAGTACCCTTCACGATAGTGGAATCCACGGGGTATCCTGCCCATTTCTCGAAAACCAAAGTGGTTGTAGAGATGTACAGCCCTTGTATTGCTGGCAACAACTTCCAATTCCATCTGTTCGTATCCTGCCAGACGGGCAGCATCGAGCAAGGTTTTCATCAAGAGGGAGCCGATACCGTTTCCTTGTTGGTTCGCTGCAACGGAAATTCCAATCTGGCAGCGGTGTGCCATCTTGTATGCTAAACCCAAAGGGGAGAAGTCACAGAGAGCTACCAACTCGTCATCGATAAAGCCCCCCAGCATCAACTTGTTCTGGGATCTTGCAGCATTCTCCAGGAATGTGGCTTCGTCATCTATGCTGATATTCCATTCATCTCCGTAACGGGCAAGATAGGGGCTGTCAATGTACATAGCTTTCATGTAGTTGACCGCACGGGGGGCATCAGTGGGCGTGAGTGATCTGATAGTAAGCGTACGAGTATCGGAAAGTTGGAATTTTTCGCTTTCTCTGTTCATGGACCAAGCATATCAGTGTTAATTTCAGTATGGCAAGGTGGACAGTCAGTTTTCTTTGGAGGTATCCAACATTTGTTTGATGCTGGAAACTGGAAGAGGTGTGTAGAACAAGAATCCCTGGATGAAATCACACCCCTGTTCCTTGAGAAGCTGGAATTGTTCTTCCGTTTCCACTCCTTCAGCGAGTACCTTTAATCCAAGATTCTTTGCAAGCTGGATAATGCTTCTGATGATTGCCTGATCCTTGTGGAGATTACTGCTGATTGCCCTGACAAACTCGATATCAATCTTGATAAGGTCAATAGGGAAGGTCCGTAATCGGCTGAAGGAAGAGTACCCGGTTCCAAAATCATCGATTGCAATCGAGATGCCCAGTTCTTTCATCTTTCTTAGCTGTTCCATGATGAATGGCTCATCTTGGAACGCAATACTCTCGGTGATTTCCACCTCAACATTATGGGGAGGAGTATGCGTTTCTTCAAGAATTGCAGCCATATGCTCTACCATGGAAGGGTCACGGAGCTGGATAAGTGAAATGTTGATACTGATGGAAAGCTCACGGCCTGCCCATTCATTGAATTGCTGGATCTGCTGGCAGGCCGTTCTCATGACCCACAGCCCGATGGGTCTGATCATTCCTGTTTGTTCTGCCATGGGGATGAATACTTCCGGATTAACAACCCCATACTCACTGTTGTTCCACCTCAGCAAGGCTTCAAAACCAATAATCTTGTTGGTTTCTAATGATATCTTTGGCTGATACAGCAAATGTAGCTCGTCTCTATCCAGTGCCCAGTAGAGATTGTTTACCAAGGTGTGATTCATCGTGGTACTATCCTTGATGTCATCAGTACAGAAAACAGCTTGGTTCTTTCCTCTTCCTTTTGCTTCGTACATCGCAATATCTGCGTTCTTGATCAGGGTGTCGGGACTTTCTCCATCATCTGGATATACTGCAATGCCGATGCTTGCCGAGACATGGTATTCCTCATCATCTATTACCGCTGGTTTTTTCAGGGTTTCCATAATGGACTCGATCATTGCATGGATAGGTTCGTCAGTATCCAAGTCCGGTATCTCCACCAAGAATTCATCCCCTCCAAATCTTGCCAAGGTTCCCTTTTTCCCAATTCGCTTGGTAAGCCGCTGTGAAATCAACTGTAATACCAGATCACCCACCATATGACCTGCAGTATCATTGATAGCCTTGAAGGAGTCAAAATCGATGAAGATGATGCCAACACGCTTATGGTGTTTATCTGCTTGCTCCAAGGATTGCTGGAGCTTTTCAATAAAATAATCCCTGCTCGGTAATCCGGTAAGCGAATCATAGTAGGCAAGCTTGTAGAGCTGCCTTTCTGACTCCTTGAGATCCTGCCTCTGGGATTGGATTTTTTCTATATACGTAGCAGATTGCTTTCTGTATGCTCTGATGATCAACAAAAGAATCAGTACTCCGACATAGGAGATGATCCCGGGAATAGGGACACCAGAATCCATCCTGATCCAGAATACGAGAGAGCTCAGTAGATTGGTTGTGTTCATCAATATTGAGATAATGAATCCGGGTTTGGCTTCCCTCAGTACAAGGTAGATGGAGATGAACATCTGCACCTGGGTCAGGATGCCCCTGAAGGTGGATTCTGCAAGATGGAGCTGTCCTATGGTAACGGTTCCTGGTTCGAGACGGACTTGTATGAATGAGATACATACATAGAACACCACGCTGATGATGATATGGATGTAGCTGAAACTCAATCGCAAGGGGTTCTCTTTTTTCTCTTGGCCCTTTCTGATCGTGTTGTAGATGATGGTTACAGGCAACAGCATCAGAACAGGAGCCATCTGGGGAATATCGCCAACCATGCTGCTTAGGATGATGTCAGTGAAGGTGGCTGCAAACAAAAGGGTGAGTATGGTAAAGATAATGAGCCTGGCTTGTTTCTTGATGTCTGCATTCTTGCTCTTCTTGCCCCATAATGCTAGGAGCACCAAGCCTAGGATGGTATAGCTTCCATAGTATATGTAGAATATGATATCCCAGATATTGTGCTCAGCAATATTGACCCAACCGAACTCAGTGTGCCTGAGCTGGTACGGTTCTGCGTTCAACCCTGAAGGAATGGAGAAGGCAAGAATGGTCAGGAGAGCAGGGGTATACAAAAGGGCATAGAACCACCATGGTCGTCTGCCAATTCTCTTGCTGGAAATAAGAATGATGAAATGGAGATAGATTGCATACACAAAACCCCAGCCTAGGGCTGACACCCTTCGCCAAAGTTCAACCGCCTCATGAGAAGGGGCAAGATTCGCAAAAGCCAATCCTGAAGACCATATGGAAATTGCGGTAACCAGGGCGAAAAAGATTCGGTTGGAGATGGTTGTATGGTTGCTCTGGAGCACAAGTATCCCACTTGCCAGTGCAAGTATGGACACGGAGATGAACAACATTGAGAAAACGATGGTACTAAGCACTTGAACGTTACCTTGCCTCTTTGAACCTAGAGTATTCCTTCTTTTTGGAAAAGAGAATGCGTCTCGATTAAAATATATATTAGCTATATCTTTTGGGTATATTGGAATACAAATTAATCTACCATAATCGCATCTTCCCTTTAGAGCAAAAAAAGCAGCCAGAAATATTCTGACTGCTTTAAGAGCGAAAGACGGGACTTGAACCCGCGACATCCACCTTGGCAAGGTGGAGCTCTACCACTGAGCTACTTTCGCAAAAAACCGTTCTGCCAGACAGTCCAACTTGGATTGTCCTTTGCGAGAGAGGGGACTTGAACCCCTACACCGTAAGGTACCAGATCCTAAGTCTGGCGTGTCTGCCAATTTCACCACTCTCGCGGTGCATGTCTTGCCCCTTAGCGAGGTTCGCCATGTATTGAGCCGCAAAGGGATCGAACCTTTGACCCGCAGATTAAGAGTCTGCTGCTCTACCAGCTGAGCTAGCGGCCCATGACAATAAAATTTCAAAAAACCAAACCTCTGCGCTCGGAAGGATTCGAACCTTCGACCTACGGATTCGAAGTCCGGCGCTCTATCCAGCTGAGCTACGAGCGCGCTAACGACCCGGTTAGGGTGGAAGACGGGGCTCGAACCCGCAACAGCCAGATCCACAATCTGGTGCTCTACCATTGAACTACTTCCACCATGGTAGCTGAAGCAGTGGTTTACATCACCAGTGCGTTTCAACGTTGCATACTATGACCTAAACGCTTTTCTTTGTCAACAACCCTCTGTCAAATTTTCTAAAAAAATGAGCTTCCCATAGCAAGTGCTTCTTGGGTAATCAGTTGCTTCGATGCACTTTCTCTTGTACGTCTTTCCACTGCTTTGCATCAATGCTCTGGGATTCATTGGTAATTGCTCCCTCTCGGTAGGCATGTATGATCGCAAGATGGTGTTTCCATTCGAGCGGGCGGTTTGCCAGCTGCTCAATTAATGCGGTTCTCAGCGCATCTTCATCAATCTTTATTCCCAAGGTCTTCCATGCCGGGAGATAGGACGAGGAGAGATACCGTTCGATGTCCTGTTTCTCCATCATCCTATGCTCAAATAAGTTGAGGGAGCGAATATCAACATCAAGACCTCGCTCGCTGAAGAGATTTTCCAAGTCACTCTCATCCCAGTTGGTAAGCGGGTTTTCTGGGTCGCCGTAGAGATGGGTCTCAGCCTTCTCAAGCAATAGCCGCTCCTCCCCCTTGATGAAGTGAGAGAGTCTTGAGCCTGAAACAGGTACGCTTTCAGCAAAGTGCAGTGAACCATTCTTAGCCAAACGGGATACAAGACTACCAAGCAGTGGTTCTGATAGCTTTGCCCTGCTGAGCAGGTTTCTTCCCAAGATCACCTCAAACTGTAATCCATGTTCAAGGTGGGAAAGCAGTGTTTCCAGCGGTTCTGCATATACATGGGGACGTTCCACTGAGGAGAGTGACTCAGCGTAGTGATTGATGTGGTCCGCCTGGTCTTTGTTTCGTACCTGGGCCACCACCAAGCCTTCCGGTGTTGATCGATACGCCTCCCAAAGCAACATTCCATGTCCAGCATTACACACCAACACCCGGTCACTCCGTCTGAGCTGCACACCACGGAAGAGGCGCTCACGAATCTCCTTGAGCAATGTGCCCCGCTCACTGATGGTACGATTGACCCATCTCTGTCTGCTCTTGTCTCCCGGTGAGTAGGAGAGATTCTCGACAAAGGCATCGCTTTGGGCACTCTCGAGCTGCTCTTCCCTATGTCTCTGTACCTTCTCCTTGATGCTCTTTTCATAGCCTTGGTCACTCGGTTCGTAATACACCTTTCCTTGCAGGGAAGATGGGAGGTATTGCTGGGCAACCCAGTGATCTTGGTAGGCATGAGGGTAGAGATATCCTTCCCCATGTCCGAAGCCTTTTGCATCTCGATTTCCATCACGAAGGTGGTTCGGTACCTCATCCTGGGCTTGTTGCTCAACACCCTTGAGTGCATCAAAGAAAGCCAGGGTGGAATTGCTCTTCTCTGTAGTTGCGAGATAGAGTGCAGCGTGGGTAAGATGGAAACGGCCTTCGGGTAATCCAATACGCTCAAAGGCTTGAGCGTCAGCCTGAACCACAACGATTGCCGATGGATCGGCCAATCCAACATCCTCGCAGGCACTGATAAGCATTCTTCTAAAAATGAACTTCGGGTCTTCCCCGGCGCTCACCATTCTGGCAAGCCAATAGAGTGTGGCATCGGGGTCGCTGCCACGAATGCTCTTGATGAAGGCACTGATGACATCGAAGTGGTAATCACCCTCCTTGTCATACAGCACGGCCTTCTTCTGGATTGATTGTTCTGCAGAATCCTTGGAAATATAGATCTCTGTTCCTGGAGGAGGGGGGAAAATATCAATTGATGTCTCTACAGCAAGTTGCAAGGCATTGAGCAGGCTCCTTGCATCTCCGTTTGCAATCTCTACCAAGTGCTCCAAGGCCCCTTCCTCAAACTGCACCGGATACTCCCCATATCCGCGCTCCTTATCCCCCAGTGCTTGCGCTGCGATGGCAAAAAGATCTTCACTGGTAAGGCTCTTCAACTGGAAAATGCGTGACCTGCTCACCAAAGCAGCATTTACCTCGAAATAGGGGTTCTCTGTAGTGGCTCCAATAAGGATAACCGTCCCATTTTCCACCCAGGGCAGTAGTGCATCCTGCTGGCTCTTGTTCCAGCGATGGACCTCATCGACAAAGAGAATCGTACCCTGGCTGTATAACTCCAAGCGTTGGCGAGCTTCCTCAATCTCATAGCGAAGCTCCTTGACACCACTGAGTACTGCGTTAAGAGTAGAGAAGTGTCGTTTTGTGGTATTTGCAATGACTCTTGCAAGAGTGGTTTTCCCCGTTCCCGGTGGCCCATAGAAGATGACAGAAGAGAGCTGGTCTGCCTGTATTGCACGCCTGAGTAGTCGACCTTTGCCGATGATGGCATCTTGGCCGATATACTCATCCAGGTTTCTTGGCCGCATCCGATAGGCCAGTGGTTGGTTTTTCCGCTCTTCAGCTTCGTTTGCTGCAGCAAATAGGTTCATAGCTATGCATCCTGCCAAAATAGTTCCAGGAAGGAACCGCTTCCTCTGGGAACCGGGGTGGTTCTCAGGATCTCTTCCTGCCTTCCAAGTTCTTCAAAATAGGTCTCCAGGAACTGCGTTGAGAGGTGGTCAAATGGGTCATCCTTGACCTCGACGAGCACCTCTTCTCCCCAAAGGCTGGTTCCTTTCTGCCAAATACCATAACGATCGAGGATTACGTTCCATGTTTCATTGCTTGAAGCCAAGGCATCCTTGAGTTGTTCCAGTACTTCTTCCCTGATAACATCTCCCCTCTGCTTGGTCAACTCTCTTGTAGCGCTTTGGTTCCCTTGCACCAGAGCTGCCTCTGGGTTTTCCCAAACAACTTCGTCGCTGTTATCTGTCACGAGAATCGTGGTCTGCACCAGTACGCTGCGAAATGCCTGCTGTACCTGGGTCTGCCAACGGTCCAGGTGATCAAGAAAGAGTGGTATTCCTTCCATCTCTGTAAAATGAGCGGCATTCTGGGGAAGAAGGTCTTGCAACCCCATCTCAGTGAAAAGATTGGCATTCACTGCTTGGCTTGCCAGTTTTGTTACTTCCCTTAGGGCATTCTCAGCCTCGACGGCACTGACACGTTCATCACGACTCGTGGAAGTGCAGCCCATTAGCAGAACAATGATGATACAAATGAGGGGTAAAAGAGGCTTGTTTGTCATAGACTTTACTATACCATCAGGAAATGGACTTGCATAGCGGGCTGAACGTAAGCAAATGCTTGACCTTTTCTTCAGGATTGATGAAATTATGGTAAGATAGCTTAGGAGGCTTACAACAATGGCAGAACAAAAGAGTTCAATACTTCAGAATGTACAAGTTCGTGAACGGACGATATTGAAAAACGTATACCTTTGGATGACCGCAGGGCTTGGCCTGACGTCCTTGATTTCCTATTTTGTAGCAAGTAATCCTGCACTTCTCCAGGCACTTGTCGGGAATATGATGGGTTTTCTCCTGCTCGTCATCGGACAGTTTGCATTGGTATTCTACCTCACTGCACGCCTTGATAGGATGAGCCAGGCAAGTGCCATTGGTGCATTCCTTGCCTATTCTGCACTCAACGGCATTATGCTGAGCACCATCTTTATCGTGTATACAGGGGCAGTCATATATAAGAGCTTCCTCACAGCAGCGCTTATGTTTGCCGGGATGAGTCTCTATGCCATGACAACCAAGCGTGATCTCAACAGGATCGGCTCGTACCTGGTCATGGGCATGTGGGGTTTGATCGGAACAATGGTGCTTAATATGTTCCTTGGCTCAAGCGGCCTTGATTACTTGATCAGTTTTGCCGGAGTGGCCATCTTTCTTGGTCTCACTGCATGGGATACCCAGAAAATTGTACGTTGGAACCAGAGCTATGGAACAGATATCGACGAGGAGACCTTCACCAAGTTGAGCATAATAGGAGCGCTCTCTCTCTATCTCGATTTTCTCAACCTTTTCCTATTCCTCTTGCGGATTTTCGGTCGTTCAGACCGCTAACAGCAATAAGCTGGCTTAAGCTGAAACCAGTGTGCCTAGGAACGGTACGCTACCAGGTTTCGCTTGGCCAGCGCTTTCTTGAGTGACTCATAGGAGCAATCTTGCATCTCTAAGGAACAGGTTCTTCTCCCTACCTGTTCAAGGCTATGTGCATCCGAGCCGGTAAGCACCACCAAACCGTGGGTATCGGCATGCACGGGGGGGTGCATAGCCTCCAATGCGCTGTAGGGAAGGTCCGGAAGAAAGCCCAGATTGGCCAGGGCACTGTTTGCGAACCGGTCAATATGTGCTGGAATGACCAATGCGTCCCGGCTTAGGGCTTCCTCCACCACATCGGAGAAGGAAAGTGAGGTGGCAGCAGCAAGCATCGCATCCACCTCCTCCTGCACCTCGCCCTCAAGATTTACCACCAGCTGATTACCGAACAATCTCCTGTCATTCTTGATTGGTGGTAGGAGAAACTCAATAAATGTTCCAAATTCCAGGGCATCCTCCAACCTCGGGAAAAGCGTAAGTACATGTACCTCTTCGCTGGTTGTCACTTCCATGCCAAAGAGGGGGAGAATGCAGCAAAGCTCACATGCCTCAGCAAAAGCTGGAAGATTCCTTGCACTGTTGTGGTCACTTAGGGCAAGAATCTCGATACCCTGTTCCATGGCCTCTACGGCAAGGAGGGAAGGGGTAAGATCGTCATCCCCGCAAGGGGATAGACAGCTGTGGTTGTGTAGATCAATCGGTACCAGCATCAAGTCTCCCCAAAGCTTTTGCTATCTTGCAGCTGGCTTCAAACTGGGTATCCTTGGTGGTAAAGATGGAGATATCCTCTTCCTTCGCTGCTTCCAGCATATCGGAAGGAACACTGCGGTTGTTGCAGATGACCAGCGCGCGAATGCCCGCCAGTGACGCGACAGCTACCGTATTCTTGTGGGCCTGAATGGTGACAAGGACACTCTCAGAGGGAGCATTCCCCATTACATCACTGAGCAGATCCCCACAATAGGCATCAGTAATTTCCCAGTTCTCCAATTCGCTATGTTCTGCTTTGAAGCCTTCCAAGGCTGCAAGGTCCTGTACATGCATTTATGTTTCCTCCTGATTTGGGTGCAATGCAATAACGCAGACAACTGTTGTACCATTGAGCGTGCTCTCTATGGTAAAGTCATCCGCCACTGATCTGACATTGGGTAGTCCCATTCCGGCACCAAAGCCGAGGGAGCGTATCCATTCACTGGCGGTAGTCCAACCAGCGGTCATAGCTGATTCCACGTCGCTGATACCCGGTCCACTGTCACGGGCGGTGATCTGGATTGTTTGTGGGGAGTACTCAGCGATCAACTCGCCACCATCGGAGTGTACCACAAGATTCATCTCAAGCTCATAGCTTGCGATTGCAGCGCGACGGATGACATGAGGGGCAATACCCGCACTCTTGAGTCGTTTCTTTATCTCGGTACTGGCATACCCTGCATTCTCAAAGTCATGCTTGAGAATGGAATAGGTGTGGATTTCCCCACTCATCTCCTCGCTGAGGCTGGTGGTGCGGGTTCTCTTCTCAAGGTCCTCAATCTCCCTGTTGATCTCCACCAACAAGGTACTGGTGATATCCCGGCTGGTGATCATTCCCACCAGTTCCTTATGTTTGTTCAAAACCGGGAATCGGTGGTAACTGAAACGGTCAAAGTAGCTGATCGCAAAAGAGATCGGCATATCATCCTCAAGGACGATGAGATTGCGTGTCATGTGGTCCTGGGCTTTCTCATCGATATACCCCTTATCGAGTGCCTGGATGATGTCATCCATACTGACGATGCCGATAAGACGCTTACCGAGTACGATTGGCAGTCCGGTGACCTGCCTTTCCCTCATGATGTACTGTATTTCGCGCAGCGGTGTGTCCTTGGTAGCGGTGACCAGGTCCGTCGTCATGACATCCTTGATCTTCAGTTTGTAGATCAACTCCAGGATGACGTTTGGCGAATTATAGGTATTGATAGGTATCTCTTGCATAGGCAGAGTATACAACAGCTTTCTTCCAGTGCAAAGCAACTCGTTTTCTCTCTTTTCAGTTTTTCAGGTGCCGAACCTCTGGATATTTGCTATATTGGAGAGGTATGAATGATACTATGCGATTGGAACTTGTCTATGAGGACCACGATATTCTGGTGGTGAACAAACAGGCAAACCTGCCCACCGTACCGTTGAAGACAGACCCAAAGGACAAGCTGACATTGCTTGGCCTGGTGTCATTGTCTTTCCCGGAGGTGTTGGATGTCGGGGGCGTTAATACATGGGAGGGTGGTGTTTTGCACCGCTTGGATACTGCGACCAGTGGCCTGGTTGTCATTGCACGCACAAAAGAAGCCTATATCTCCCTGCAGGCTATCCAGAAAGCAGATCTCTTCTTCAAGGAGTATCATGCACTTTCTCATGTATACCAAGACACCACACGAGTTGGTTTTCCCCCCTATCCCTATGAAGATCCCTTTATGTATAAAGGCAGGAAAATCTCCATCGGAAGCCTCTTCAGGCGGTATGGAGAAAATCGGAAGGAAGTTCGTCCTGTACTCGCTGATAGTCCCCGTCATCTACTCGACAAGACAACCGGTACATGGTATCTCACCAAGGTATGGTACAGTGGGGCTGAGGGCGATTCCCAGAAGTTTACGTGTCGACTGAGCTCGGGGTTCCGTCACCAGGTTCGGGCTCATCTGGCTTGGTGTGGGTGGCCTATCGATGGCGATACGGTATACAAAGGGGCGGAGGCAGAGCATTTGGCTCTCAAGGCCGTGGCTGTGGAATTTCCCCACCCGGTAACAGCCCAACCAATGGAAATAAGAATCTAATAGTGTAAGGAGTCATGGAATGGCAGATCCTAGAGAAGAGAAGCTGGCAAAGCTTCTGGTGGAGTATTCAGTAAAACTACAGAAGGGAGAATCCTGCTTGATCAATGCAGTGGATGTACCCACGAGCATGACTGAGGCCTTGATCAAGGCAGTCTATGATGCAGGTGGATATCCTGTAGTCAACATCTGGAACCAGAGAATTGAACGTGCGATGGTGGAAAACGCAAGCAAGGAGTCCTTGGAGGCTTGGGCTGATGTAGATACCTATCGGATGAAGCAGATGGACGCGTTCATCGGCATCAGGGGTATTGCCAATGTCCGAGAACTTGCAACCATACCTGCCCAGTCCAATCTGGCAAGTACGTACTACAATATCCCTGTTCATATGAAGACCCGTCTTCCCTACACAAAGTGGGTGGTACTCCGCTATCCGACCGAAATCATGGCAATGCAGGGTGGCATGGGAACAAGGGAGTTCGAGGATTTCTTCTACAAGGTGTGTACTGAAGTCGATTATGAGGCAATGGCAAGAGCGATGGCTGAAGCGAAAACCTTTTTGGATACTGTGGACCAGGTGCATATCAAAGCACCAGGAACCGACTTGCAGTTCTCTGTGAAGGGAATGGGTTGGATACCCTGTGCAGGGGAGATGAATATCCCGGACGGGGAAATCTACTCTTGCCCAGTCAAGGATTCAGTGAATGGAACGATTGCCTACAACACTGCAAGTACCTATCACGGTCATCAGTTCAAGGATGTGCGATTCACTTTCAAGGATGGGAAAATTGTTGAGGCTCACAGTGATGACGATGCCTTGATCAATGAAATCCTTGACATCGATGAAGGGGCTCGTTACATCGGGGAGTTTGCACTTGGATGTAATCCAGGCATCATGAACCCCATGGATAATATCCTCTTTGACGAGAAAATCTATGGATCAATCCACTTTACCCCGGGTAATGCCTATGAAGATTGCGACAATGGAAACAAGTCAGCAGTCCACTGGGATTTGGTTCAGATCCAGAGAGGTGAGTATGGTGGCGGAGAGATGTACTTCGATGGTGAGCTGGTCAGGAAGGACGGTGTTTTTGTCCACCCGAAACTAACCTGCCTGAATCTTTCCCTCTAGGAGTGCTTGACAGTCTTAGGGATAATTCGCTATAAAGGGTCAAACGTCAAGGGCGATGTGGAGTAATCCGCATCGCCCTTTCTTCGTTCTGCTGTCCGTTGGGCAGGCGTACAAGGGTGTACGGTGGATTACCATCGTGCACCCTTTCGGCATTTTTAGGGGGTAGCGTATGTTCGTATCGGTAGACACCTTGTGGGTGTTGTTGGGTGCTGTGTTGGTGTTTTTCATGCAGGCTGGATTTGCCATGGTTGAGACTGGTTTCACCAGGGCAAAGAATGCAGGAAACATCATCATGAAGAACCTGATGGACTTCAGTCTGGGAAGTGCGGTGTTCTGGATTCTGGGATTCTCGTTGATGTTCGGGGGAAGCAATCCCTTTATAGGGTCCCTTGATCTGTTTGTCCGTGGCTCATACGACTCAACCATCCCCACCTCTGCATTCCTGATATTCCAGACGGTATTCTGTGCAACGGCGGCCACCATTGTAAGTGGTGCAATGGCAGAGCGGACCAAGTTTTCCTCCTACTGCCTGTATTCAATTGTGATCAGTGCAGTAATCTACCCGATCAGCGGACACTGGATCTGGGGAGGTGGCTGGCTATCAACCCTGGGATTCCACGATTTTGCAGGTTCTACCGCTGTGCATATGGTTGGTGGGGTTGCAGCATTCTGGGGAGCAAAGATCATCGGGGCAAGGATTGACAAGTATGATGAGAAGGGTAATGCAAAGGCAATCCCAGGGCATAGCTTGACCCTTGGAGCACTCGGGGTGTTCATTCTCTGGTTCTGTTGGTTTGGCTTCAATGGTGGTTCCTCCCTCTCTCTCACCGGTGATGAGGCAATTGTCTCCACATCTACCATCATGGTAACCACGAACCTCGCTGCAGCTTTTGCAGCTACTGCTACCATGGTTCTGACCTGGGTTCGGTACAAGAAACCGGATGTTTCCATGACACTCAATGGAGCCCTCGCAGGTTTGGTTGGCATTACCGCAGGTTGTGATGCAGTCTCCCCTGTAGGTGCTGCGCTTATCGGAATCATCAGCGGAATTGTGGTTGTGTTCTCTGTCGAATTCTTTGAGAAAGTGGTACACATTGATGATCCGGTTGGGGCCATCTCTGTACACGGGGTCTGTGGTGCGCTGGGTACTATACTCACCGGGTTGTTCGCGCTTGATGGTGGACTTTTCTATGGTGGGGGCCTTGGCTTACTAGGCATCCAGAGTGTTGGTGTTCTCTCTGTGATGCTGTGGGTATCCCTGACCATGGGATTGGTATTTTTCTTAATCAAGAAGACCGTCGGACTCAGAGTCAGTAGGGAAGAGGAGATTGCAGGCTTGGACCTCGAGGAACATGGCCTTGCATCCAGCTATGCTGACTTTATGCCGATTGTAGCTGGATTCAAGCCGGCAGCATCCATCGATGAGGCAATCCCAGTGGTAAACAAAGTCCCACCTGCTTCTACCCCTTCACGTGATGCAGAGATGTACAAGGTGGTCATTGTCAGTCGCCAGAGCAAGTTCAATACGCTCAAGGAAGCCTTGAATGATATCGGGGTCATGGGAATGACGCTTACCCAGGTGATGGGCTGTGGAATGCAGAAAGGTCAGAAGGAGTACTACCGTGGGGTGCCCGTCTCTCCGACCTTGCTTCCGAAGATGCAGGTTGAGACGGTGGTAAGCAAGGTTCCTGTACGGACGGTGATTGAAACGGCAAAGAAAGCCCTATATACCGGACATGTTGGAGATGGCAAGATCTTTGTGTACACGGTTGATAATGTCGTCAAGGTACGTACCGGTGAGGAAGGGTACGATGCACTGCAGGATGAAGTGGTTCCCGAATAACATTCAATGCGGTACATGAAGAAACGCACCATTTTGGTGCGTTTCTCCTTCTCTTAATAGAGTAGTATTTCTATTGTTCTGAGCTAAAGACGATTGTACGGTTCTTGAAGATGATGATTCGGCTTTCCAGATGTGCTTGCACCCCTTTGGCCAGGACTCTTCTTTCCACATCCTTGCCCACATCCCTGAGGCCGGCTGGTCCCTGTTCGTGGTTTACTCTCACCACATCCTGCTCGATGATCGGACCTTGATCCAGGTCCTCACTGGCATAGTGTGCGGTTGCCCCGATCATTTTCACTCCACGCTCATATGCCCTGCGATAGGGATTTGCCCCTTGGAAGGCGGGAAGGAAGCCATGATGGATGTTGATGATCTTTCCCTGCCATTCATCGATAAAGTCAGAAGAGAGAATCTGCATATAACGGGCAAGTACGACTACATCAACATCAAAACGCTTGAGCAATGTACGTACCTTCATCTCCTGCTCCGCCTTGGTCTCTGGAGTGACCGGTAGATAGTAGAAAGGGATCCTGAACTGATTGGCAATGATCTCCAGGTCGGGGTGATTGCTGATGATCAAGGGAATATCACACTGGAGATCCCCTTCATCCTTCCTGGCGATAAGATCGTAGAGACAGTGGCTGGTCTTGCTCACCAAGATGGCCATTCTGGAGCGATAGTCGCTGTAGTGACACTCCCAAGAGAGATTGTACTCTTCGGCAAAGACTGAGAAATCCTCTTCCAGCTGCTTGCGGGTGGTTTTCAGGTCGGCCATATCCAGTTCGATACGCATGAAATACCGCCCCTCGGTGTTGTCGGTATGTTGCTGACAATGCAGGATGTTGTAGGAACGCTGGTAGAACCAGGTTGAAGTTGCGCTCAGTATGCCCTTACGATCCTCACACTGGATGAGGAAGATGATTTTCTTCTGTTTGCTCGCCATGTATGTCTGCCTTTATTCGAGTACTGTTGTTTCTGCTTCCGTTAGGTCCTCTGAGAGAATGACCTCTACTTTGCGTTTGGCCTCAGAGAGTGTGTTCTCCAGTGCCTTGGATAGGCGCATGCCTTCCTCGAACAAGGAAAGACTCTCCTCAAGAGAAGTCTCCATCTGGTTGAGTTTCTGAGCTATTTCCTCGATTCTTTTAACATCCGATTCAAAACTCATCTTTACTCCTTTATCTGTGCTGTTCGCTTGCCATCAACGAATGTCAGACGCACGACTTCCCCGATTGTTGCCTGTTCCTTGCTCTTGATGAGCGTTCCACTCTCGCTTTGGACCGCTGCATAGCCTCGCGCTAGTATAGCAAGGGGAGAAAGGGCTTGCAACTCTCTTGCCGCTGATTCATATCGTGCTTGGGTCTCCCGTACTTTTTGCTGGCCGGCATTGATGAGATTCTGGCTGGCGTTGGCCAGCAGGTACTCTCGATTATCTATGATCGCATGAATCTGCCTTGCATCAAACTTGCCTAGTTGGTGGGTGGCAAGGGTAAGGCGATACTGCATGGCTTTCTGCATCTCTGCCTGCAGAGATTTCAGGTTCTGTCGCAAATCGAGGTATCCCTGGCTTACCAGCTCAGCTGCAGCAGAAGGGGTAGGGGCTCTCAGGTCTGCAACATAGTCAGAGAGCGCCCAGTCTATCTCATGTCCTACTGCACTGATGATGGGTATCTCTGATTCATGCATTGCCTCAAGTACTACTTCCTCACTGAAGGGAAGCAGATCTTCCAGGGAACCACCTCCTCGTCCAACGATCAAGACATCACAGAGAAGGAGGCTGTTTGCCTGCATGATGCGATTGGCAATTGAAGGAGCACTGCTCTCACCCTGTACAACTGCAGGAAGAACCAGGACATCAAGAGATGGGGAGCGACGGTTCAGTACGTTGAGAATGTCCTGAAGGGCAGCCCCTGTTGCACTGGTTACCACGCCTACGCGATGGGGCTGGCTGGGAATGGGCTTTTTCAATGATTCATCGAAGTACCCCTTGCTTGCGTACAGTCTCTTGCGTTCCTCAAGCAGAGCAAGGATCTCTCCCTGTCCTGCCTTCTCCATGCTCTCACACTTGATCTGGTACGTTCCTCTAGCCCCATATACGTCCAGATTGCCGGTTACCGTGACCTTGTCGCCTTCAGATGGGGTGAAATCGACCTTCCAGGTACTGCCCTTGAACATAACTGCGCTGATCTGGGCGTTTGCATCCTTGAGGGTGAAGAACCAATGACCGGTTGATGAAGGGCGGAAGTTTGAAATTTCCCCGGTGACCTTCAATCCATAGAAACCTTCCTCGAGTGTCCGCTTGATCAGACTTGTCAGTTCACTGACCGTCAAATCAGTGTGAAACAGTTCATGCATGCTCTGCTTCCTTTTTCTTGGAGAGCATGTGCATTTGGTTGAGAATGCCAAGGAAGGCAAGGATTGCCCAAAGAGCAAAGAAGAGCCAGAACTGAAGATACCAGAAACGGGAAAGCAACCAGGCTACGATCAGGGAACCTGCGATGGCACTTTCCAGGGCCATGTAGGATTCAAATCGCGTGATACTGAGTGAGAGGATAACGACCAATGCCACCGCTGTTACGATAAAGCTTGGGGTAAGGGGAAGGAAGCTCAAGAGCAGGAAGAAGATGATAAGGCTCATCGAAACGGCGGTAAAGAGGGCTACCACCAGCTCGACGATCTTCTGTTTCTTCCTTGCAAGGAGGAACAGGACCAGACCGCCAGAGGCAAAGGAGACCAGGTAGAGTAGTACACCACGATAATCAGAAGGATTGAAAAGGACATTCCAGAGCGATCTGAGGGGAGTGGGATCCTGCAGGACCTGCATGAAGGATTCCCTTCCATAGATCATCAAGGCAATGAAGAGAAAAACAATCGATCCTGAGACGACACTGCGAAGCCTTACAAGCAAGCTCTTGGACTTATACCCATAGAAACAGAGAAAGAAGCCTACAAGAAGGCCGATGAGCATTACAGGGGCACCGATGGTCGTTATTTCACTTTGCATGTATGTTCCTTCTCACGTAAAAAAAAAGAGACAGCAACATACGCTGTCTCTCAGTCTAAGTTGTAATCCTACTCCTGAATGATAGCAGCGGTAGGACATACATCAGCGCAAGTACCGCAATCGATGCATGCATCTGCATCAATTACATAGATGTCGCCTTCAGAGATCGCACCGGTAGGACATTCCGGCAGACACGTTCCACATGCAATACATGCATCTGTGATTTTGTAAGCCATGATATTGACTCCTTACTTCGTTTTCGTTGCTTCTGACTATATACCTACTTGGTATTCAAGTCAAGGAATATGAGAAAACTGTACTGATAGCGATGCTTACAAAACGATATCCTACTATGGGTTATAAGTTATAAAACCCTAACAAATTTTAAGCAAGGATGCATGAAAAATTACCCCCAACATAATTCTGGAGGTATGTACATTATTCCTTCATCCAAGACAAGGCCTTGTCCTGGAGCGTCCCGATCGGACAGATGGCACACCACAGGCGGGGACGATAGATGAGGGCTAGGATGCTGGCGAGAGTCGTGGTACTGAGCATCATCGAATAGAATCGATAGGAGAGATGCAAGAGGTATGATGGTACACTTACCTCCAGCAACTGTGGTAGGGGAAATAGCGGGATGGCAATGAAGAGACGTATGTACGGCATTGCTTCCATATTCCCCATGGCAATCTGGGTTGTAGAACCAGCTATGAACATCAGATTCAGTCCAAAGTACCAAATCATGTAGTACTTTGCTTTACCGCTGGTGATGAATCGAGGATTTTTTCTCCAGTTGTGCTTTTTCCCTACCTGGTTGAGATAGCTTGCCCGTGGACAGTAGCGCTGGCACCACACTTTTTTCTTGGCCCTTGAGAGTAGAATGAAAGGAAGCGCCATACAGAGGATTGCAAGGTTTGCAAAGAGTATGGAGACAAAACCCAGTGAAAAATAGGCAAGGGTGATGATGAAAAGGCCTGGGAGCAATCCTCTGGAATGCTTGGTCATGCACCCTCCTTCCGTTTCATCTTCAGGGCTCCGGGAAAGCAGTAACGAGTACATTTACCGCAATCAGTACATTTCCTTTTGTCTACTTTCGGTGCTGCAAACCCTTTCTGGGTCAAGGCACCGGAAGGACAGACACCTACTGCTGGACAGCGGTGGTTCTGTGGACACCTGTGGGTGAGTACGGTCAATACTTTTGGCTCTTTAGGCCCTGCTGGTTTCAAACCAAAAAAAGATGCGATATCAAATGCCATAGTGCTTTCTTCCTTGATAATTCTCTCGTGTATGATCCCAGAACCGTATCTGAAAACAGATATTCTGTCAAATGGTTGTTAATAGCAAATATTGTGAACAACAAAAACCAGAATTGGGTTTCCCTTGCACAGAGGCTCTCTTGGATATATAGTCAGCCTCGTGGAGGAGTGAATCTTGAAACAATTGGTATTAGCTGAAAAGCCGAGCGTCGGAAGGGAACTCGGACGTGTCTTGCACTGTTGGAAATCGGAGAAAGGATACCGCGAAGGGGATGACTATATCGTAACCTGGGCGCTTGGACACCTGGTTGAGCTTGCTCAACCTGCTGCCTATAGTGACCGCTATAAAAGATGGTCACTGAGGGATCTTCCGATGTTGCCCCCAGTCTTGAAACAGGAAGTGATCGAACAGAGCAAGGAACAATTTTCCGTGGTCAAGCAACTCATCCAAAGAAAGGATGTTGATTCAGTGATCATTGCCACTGATGCAGGAAGGGAAGGCGAGTTGGTTGCACGATGGATCATGAAACTTGCAGACTACCAAGGACCAGCCAAACGGCTTTGGATCAGCAGCCAGACCGAAGGGGCAATCAAGGAAGGATTCAGCAACCTCAAGGATGCAGCACTCTATGACGACTTGTATGCGGCGGCGGAGAGTCGTGCTGCTGCTGACTGGTATATAGGGATGAATGTCACCAGGGCGTTGACGTGTCACTACGATGCAAAACTCTCAGCAGGACGAGTGCAAACCCCAACCCTTGCCCTGATGACCCAGAAAGAGGATGAGATAGAAGCATTCAGTGGTCAGTTCTACTGGACACTCAAGGCCGACTTCACTGATTTTACTGCCTCCTATTACCTCACTGAGGACTCGATCAGGATCAATGATGAGAAGAGTGCCAAGCAGAAGGAGGCAGAGCTCACGGGAAAGACAGGGCAGGTTTTCTCCTTGGATACCGTTGAGCGCACTGAACAACCACCTCTTGCTTATGACCTGACAGAACTGCAACGGGATGCAAACAATCTCCTTGATTTCAGTGCGAAGGAGACACTCGACACCCTGCAGTCCCTCTATGAACAGCACAAGATTGTAACCTATCCAAGAACTGACAGCCGCTACATTACCTGTGATATTGTATCCACACTGGAAAAGCGACTGCAGGCTCTTGATGCAACCCCGTTTGGGAGTCTTGCCAGCTCATACCGGATACAGGGGTATCGTGTCGACCAAGAGCGGTTTGTCCAGGATCTGAAGGTAAGCGACCACCATGCAATCATCCCAACCGAGCAACGTGTTGATCTTGGCAGACTGAACGCCAGGGAGCGCGCTCTCTGGGAGTTGATCGTGCTTCGCTTCCTTGAAGTGCTCAGCAGCGATTACACCTACCGTACCACCACCCTGATCGCTGATGTGGAAGGTTCACGATTCAAGACCCGTCTTACCCTTCCTGTTGAGCAGGGATGGAGAGATGTTGCCCGTATAATCGGTAAACGCAGTGCCCAGCCTTCGATTACCGATGAGGAAGAGGCCAGTCCCTTCCTGCTCTCCCTGAAGGAGGGTGACCCACTGACCATCTCCAGTGTGAAGCTTAGAAGGCTTACCACTCCATCCCCTGCCAGGTACACGGAGGCAACACTGCTCTCTGCCATGGAACACGCAGGACGGTTTGTTGAGGACGCAAAACTGAAGAAACAGCTGGGAGGA
This sequence comes from uncultured Sphaerochaeta sp., assembly GCF_963677075.1. Taxonomy (NCBI): domain Bacteria; kingdom Pseudomonadati; phylum Spirochaetota; class Spirochaetia; order Spirochaetales; family Sphaerochaetaceae; genus Sphaerochaeta; species uncultured Sphaerochaeta sp. The sequence continues at coordinate 1,871,035 of NZ_OY781873.1, forward strand.
GGGCTTGGAACTCCTGCAACCCGTGCAGACATCATCGAGAAGTTGATACAGAACCACTATGTCGAAAGACAGGGAAAGGAACTGGTTCCCACTCCCAAGGGAAGGGAGTTGGTTCGTCTTGCCCCTGAGGAGCTCCGCTCCCCTGAGCTGACCGGGCTCTGGGAGCAACGCCTGGGTGCGATTGCTGATGGCAAGGAGGATAGTCGTCGTTTCCTCGAGGATATCAAGACCCATGCAGTGAAACTCGTTGATGAGGTCATCAAGAGCAGTGAGCTGTTCTCACCAAAATTCCCCGATGCAAAACAGTGTCCCTTCTGCAAGGGTCCCATGATGAAGGTAGTTGATGATATCGGCCAGAATCACTTTCTCTGTCAGCGGCTCTCCTGTTCCTATGAGGAAATGGAGATCAAGAAACGGGTCATGGTTCCAGGAAAGGAGAAACCGGCAAAGGTAGTGGTGAAGGCCAAGAGTGTTAGTACTCCATCTGATGGGACCAAGAAACGTGTAGTACTGAAGAAATCTGTAACCAAGAAACCGGCAATGCAAGCATTCTCCCTGCCTGATGATGACAAGGGGCCCAAGTTCACATGGGAGACTGTCATCGAGGTCGTTCGTCCAAGCAAGTTGGCCTTTCGTGGCCCACGCAGGGATGAGCATCAGGACAGGGGAGGGTGGAAACCTCCTGTGCAGAATAAACATATAGTAGAGGATGTGCCTTCCAGTGGTGGGAGCTTTGCTGATTTCTTGAAGGCCAGTGAAGAACGAAAAAAACGCGATAAGAAAAGAAAATAGGGTAATATTTGTTATAATAAAAACATTTTGTTAAACTATAGACATATTTGTAACTTTCTGCTACTCTTCCTGCATCACAGGAGGAGTGTATGCGCGTAGGTATTGTTGGATTTGGGAAGATGGGGAAACTCATCCGCTCTGAAGCCTTGAAGCGGGGGCATACGATTGCCGCTGTTATTGACCCGATCTGTCAGGAGAGCGAAGTCACGGCAAATCAGGTCAGTAGCGAGCACTTGAGCGAGTGCGAAGTAGTCATCGATTTCACCCACCCCTCAGTGGTTGTGGATCATATCATCCTCTATGCAAAGCTCGGTATTCCTGCAGTCATAGGGACAACAGGCTGGTATGACAGGATACCTGAACTGCAGGAGATCACAGCACAGTCTGATGGTGCCATCATCTATAGCGGAAACTACTCACTGGGAGTTGCTCTCTTTATGCAGGTGGTGAAGGAAGCCTCCAGACTCTTCGCCAAAAGCGGTCTCTATGATCCATTCCTGACAGAAATCCATCATGCTCAGAAGGCGGACAGTCCTTCAGGTACTGCAGAGATGCTGGGCTCCTTGGTGTTGGAAAACTATTCCAGCAAACGTTCAGTGGAGAAGGAGACCCTGCACCACAAGAGGGAGGACGAATCCATTCATCTTGCCTCAGTAAGGGGCGGCTGGGTTCCTGGAACACACACCGTGTATTTTGACAGCCCACAAGATACGATCGAATTGACACATAGAGCCCGATCACGGGAAGGTTTTGCCGTAGGCGCTGTTCAGGCAGCTGCCTGGATCGCATCAGGTCGCAAGGGATTCTTTAGCCTTGATGACATGCTCGAAGATGTATATCTATCAGTGGAGAAGACACAATGAGAGACATTAATTTCAAAGGGGTACATACTGCCCTGATCACCCCATTCACCAAGAAGGACAATCTGGACGAGGAACGTCTGGAGGAACTCATCGAAGCACAGATCACCAATGGCGTGAATGGTCTGGTTCCCTGTGGAACTACCGGGGAAAGCCCAACACTCAGTCACGATGAACATGACCAGATGATCGCAATGACCGTCAAGTTTGCAAATGGCAGGGTTCCTGTCATTGCCGGTACAGGCTCAAATGCGACCAGTGAGGCAGTGAGGCTTTCAAGGCATGCACAGCAGGTTGGGGCAGACGCAGTACTCTTGGTCAATCCGTACTACAACAAGCCAACCCAGAAGGGGTTGTACTACCACTTCAAGGCAATTGCTGACAGTGTCGATATCCCTTGTATCCTCTACAATATCAAGGGGAGAACCGGTGTAAACATTGAGACAGAGACCGTAAAGGCTCTCAGTGATGCGTGCTCCAACATCGTTGGAGTGAAGGAAGCCAGTGGAAGCCTGGAGCAGATGCGCTCTGTCATTGATGCAACCCATGGTAAGTTCCATGTACTCAGCGGAGATGACAATCTCTCCATTCCCTTGGTGGAAAGTGGTGGGGATGGTGTTGTGTCAGTTGCCTCAAACATTGCTCCCGGGTATATTTCAAAGATGATCCACTTGGCCCTCGAGGGGAAGTGGGAGCAGGCAAGGGAGATGGAAGCGAATCTCAGTGGTTTCTTCAAGGCATGTTTCCTGGAAACCAATCCGATTCCCATCAAGACGGCAATGGCCCGCTATGGTTGGTGCGAGGAGTCCTTCAGGCTTCCCATCTGCACCTTTGAACGTGAAGAGAATAGAAATGCCCTCTACGAAGAGCTGGACAAGCTTGAAGCATTGGGTGCAATTATAAGGAGATAAGTGTACATGGCGACAATCAATACGAACTTCCAAAAGCTGGCGAGCGGATACCTCTTCCCTGAGATAGCCCGCAGGACCAAGGTATGGCAGGAATCGAACCCGGGAGTCGAGGTACTTCGCCTCGGCATCGGGAACACCACCGAAGCCCTTCCTCCTGCGGTCTGCGATGCAATGAAAGAGAAAATTGAGAAGCTCTCTGACCGTGAAACCTACTCAGGATATGGGGATGAGCAAGGTGATACAGCTCTTCGGGAAGCCTTGGTCCGTTACTATGGACGCTATGGTGTGGAACTCAAGAGCACGGAGTTTTTTGTAAGCGACGGAGCCAAGAGTGATGCTGCAAATATCCAGGATCTCTTTTCCTCTGAGAATGTCGTTGCTATTCAGGACCCAGCCTATCCAGTATATGTTGACAGTAATGTCGTCGGGGGAAGGACCGGCCTATTCAACAAGGAAATGGGTCTCTACGATGGATTTGTCTATCTCTCAAGTACAGAAGAGAATGGGTTCATACCCAGCCCTCCCCAGCAGAAAGTCGATCTTATCTATCTCTGCAGCCCGAACAATCCTACCGGTGCAGTAGCCACCCATGCACAGCTTAAGGTGTTTGTGGACTATGCAATCGAGCATAAGAGCATCATCATCTTCGACAGTGCCTATAGTGAGTATGTTACCGAGGAAGGCTACCCGAGAAGCATCTATGAGGTGGAAGGGGCAAAGCGTTGTGCTATTGAAATCAACAGTTTCTCCAAGTTCTCCGGTTTTACCGGTGTTCGTTTGGGGTGGACGATTGTTCCCGAGGAATTGGAGTGTGAGGATGCTCCCTCCGGTCTCTTGAACTCCATGTGGAACCGCAGGCAGTGCACCTTCTTCAATGGTGCTAGTAATATAGCTCAAAGTGGTGGGCTTGCGGCCTTGGAGGGTGATGGATACGACCAGAGCCGTGCCTTGGTCGAGTACTACCTCGAGAACGCCAGAATCATACGGGAAGGACTGGAGAAAGTAGGCCTGAGAGTGTATGGTGGTGTAAATAGCCCGTACATCTGGGCAAAAACCCCGAATGGTATGGATAGCTGGGAGTTCTTCGATATCTTGCTCGATAAATGCCATGTAGTGGTAACTCCAGGTGGGGGATTCGGGCCATCAGGTGCAGCATTCGTCCGTGTTTCCTCCTATGGACACCGTGAAAATGTAATCAAAGCCATGGCCCAGATAGAGGAGAACTTACAGGTATGAGTGAAAAAACACTTCCCATGGGGCATGGCGATTTGCTGGAACTCGCGTATCAGCTTCCCACTCCCTTCTATCTCTATGATGAGAGGGCCATCGTGGATAATGCCAGACGATTCAACCAGCTCTTTTCATGGGCTCCAGGATTTCGTAACTACTTCGCGGTAAAGGCCTGTCCTAATCCTACCATTCTCAAGCTTCTCGCCAAGGAAGGGTTTGGGGCTGACTGTTCCTCCCTTCCTGAGCTATTGCTCAGCAAGGCAAGTGGGATCAGCGCTGAGAGAATCATGTTCACCAGTAATGATACCCCTGAAGAGGAGTTCCGCGCTGCCTATGAGCTTGGAGCCATCATCAATCTTGATGACATAACCCATATTGGGACACTTGAAAAAGCTATCGGAAAGGTGCCTGAGACCATCTGTTTCCGCTACAACCCGGGAAAGAACCGAACAGGAAATGCAATCATCGGAAACCCGGTGGAGGCAAAGTACGGTCTGACGGATGAGCAGATAGTGGAGAGCTACCGTATCATGCAGGAGAAGGGCGTAAAGCATTTCGGCTTGCATACCATGGTTGCTTCAAACGAGCTTGATGGTTCCTACATTGTTGAGACGGCCAGGATGCTCTTTGACCTGGCGGTGAAAATCAAGAAGGAAACAGGAATTACCATCGAATTCATCGATATGGGTGGAGGCATTGGTATTCCCTACCGTCCTGATCAGGATGCAATGGATTTGCAGATGGTCAGCGATGGAATGAAGGCTCTCTACGATGAGATCATCGTACCTGCTGGTCTTGATCCTTTGCAGATTGTCTTTGAGTGCGGAAGGGTGATCACCGGTCCGTATGGATACCTGGTGAGCAAGGTCTTGCATGTCACCAAGAAGTACAAGGACTACATCGGACTCGATGCCTCCATGGCTGACTTGATGAGGCCTGCACTCTATGGTGCATACCACCACATCACCGTTGTAGGCAAGGGAAAAAAGAACCATGACCACCTCTATGATGTAACAGGCAGTCTCTGTGAGAACAACGACAAGTTTGCCATCGACAGGCAGCTGCCCAAGGTTGAGCCTGGGGATGTCCTGGTACTGCATGATGCAGGAGCTCATGGCCATAGCATGGGATTCAACTATAATGCCAAGCTGCGCAGCGCTGAGTACCTGCTCAAGAGAGATGGATCGGTGAAGATGATCAGGCGGGCACAAACCTATGATGACTATGTGTCGACCCTTCGCTTCGATGGTGCTTCTGTGGAGGTTTGATGCATTCATTCACGATACGAGTGTATTACAGCGATACCGATTGTGGTGGCATTGTCTACCACGCTCGGTATCTTGATTTTGCGGAGCATGCCCGTACTGAATTGCTGAGGGAAGTAGCCCAGAGGCAGGGCATTGATGGTTCCCAAAGCAGTATGATTGAACTGGGAAAGATGGCCTTTGTGGTGAAATCAATCACGGTCGACTACCAGAGGCCAGGGCGTCTGGATGATCTCTTGGAAGTATGTACGGAAATCGAGAGTGAGAAGCGCTTTTCCATTACCTTCATCCAGACGGTGAAGCGGGGTGAGGAGGTACTTTGTGTGCTCAAGGTGCGGGTTGCCTCGATCAACACCGAGACACTCCGTCCCACACCACTGCCTACCTGGTTTACCCAGGCAGTACAGGCACTCTGATCTTAATAGGGCATCGTCACCAACAAGGTGGTGTTGCCCAGACTTCCCAGTTTCTCATGGCAGACCACCACATCGTAGCGATGGGTACCTGCATCTGGTATTGAGGTGAAGGTCTCACTCTGTTCCTGTGCAATGGTGCCTTCGCAATACCAGTCAATCTCCAGATCACTCATCAAGACACCTTCCGGTAGGTTGGTTGGGGTATACCTGAGCGTGACTTCTTCTCCTGCTGCAGGACTTGCAGGGTTTGCCGTGATGGTGCCTTCAATGGGAAGCATGGTGTCATTGATGACGGTGATCTCGAAATTGGTGGAAAGATCTCCGATGATCATATTCACCGTTCCATCACTGGTGGTATCACAAAGGATCCGTATAGCCTCTGTAGCACCACTTACCAACATCCCCTGACTGAAGAGTCTCAGCTGTAGCAGGTAGGAGCCACTTTCCAGTGAGGATTGCAGGAGTACTTCGCCCACTTCCTTGTTCAATGCCGGTATATCCAGACTGAGGGGGTTGCCCTGTTGGTCCAACAGCACCACTTGCAAGGATACATCATCAGCTACTTGGTCTGGATCCCAGGTAACCAATGTTTCAAGCAATCCAGATCCCACTAGATCGGTGAGCTGTAGGGTGGCAGTACTGGTGACCTTGCTGAGCATGGTAGTGATGGTCCCTGATACAAGTGGGACTCCCTCTGCATTGTATCCTATAGCCTCTATCGTCCAACGGCCGACCATGAGATTCCCGATTGCTACAGCTCTTTCCACGGAATCTACTGAGAAGGTCTGTCCACTGGGCCCTGTACCACTGAGGTGGTAGTCCGTGATAACCATTTTCTGGGATTCGGGTATCAGGCTTCTTTCAGATGAAAACTGCTCGGTGGTAAGCAGTAATCTTAAATCAGTTGTTTCTGCGTGCGCTTCCTCTTTACATCCAGTTGCCAAGAGTACCATGGCAAGCAAGAGTATCAGTACATGTGTGAGTCTTTTCTGTTTCATGTCATTCTCCTCTCTTATTGATATAAAAGAAGAAGAAAACCTTTCACTCTTGCTTCAACTCCCTCTAGAAGAGGAAGCCCAACTTGTTTATACTGGCACCCATGGAAACACAACCCACACTTATCGTTGGTAATGCACTTGAAAGAAGTCTCCCCGTTGCATTGGTTCCCTGTTGGGGATCCTATGACAAAACTGAAGGATCGGTGCGTCTTGCCAGAGAGGGAAATACCCTCTCCCTGCGCTACATGGTACGTACACCTCTTCTCAGAAGGATGGTGCAGCAACACAACCAGGAGGTAAGCGACGACTCCTGTGTTGGCCTACTGATCAAGGCAGAAAATGCTGAGCAGTATCTGCATCTTCAGTGCAGTGCCTCAGGTGCCCTTCGTTCTTGGTGGATCAACAGGGAAGGGGAGAGAACCCTGCTTCCAGTCCCTCTTTTGGAGACGATACCGGTCACGGTGACTCTTTTGGAGAATTCCAATGCTCAAAGCCGTTGGAGTGTTGAGATACATCTGGACCTGAAGGAACTCAACATCTCAGCTGAGAGCCAGCTCCTGGGAAATTTCTACAGTTGCTGTGAGCTACCTGAGCAGAAGTATTTCTTGCTTGCGCAGGAGACAGGAACCCTTGAACCTGATATGGAAGTTCCTTCCGCCTTCATGGCCTTGGAGTTCCTCTAGGATTGCTTTTTCTGGGGATTCCATGCTTCCTCCCCACTGAGTATCTCCTCATCCAGAAGCTTGGTTAGGGCAAGATGGGCAAGATTCTGCCCAAATATTCCAGTTATGGTAGGCAAGCTCCCCAGAACATTGCGTCTTCTTCCTCTGCTGCTGATCTGTTCATTGAAGTCAGCATGTTCCTCTTCCTCTGGAGCTTTGTAGGTAAAACGTACCAGCTCAGGGGAGAAGATGACCTCTATTCCTCGTCCAACCCCCCGTTTGCGGAGATTTCCCCTCACCTGACGTGCAAGAGGGCAACCATAGGTATCCATCAGGTCGGCTTTGCGGACAAGGGAGGGATCTCTCCTCAGTGCTGCCCCCATGCTGCTCACTACCGGGATGCCTCGCTTGTAAGCTGCTTCCAATAATGCACATTTGGGATTGAGTGAATCGATGGCATCGACCACCAAGTCTACAGGCCCACAGAAAATAGTATCCAATGTCTCATGTTGTACAAAGAGAGGAAGCACCTCAACGTTGCACTCCGGGTTGATGGCGAGGATACGTTGTTTCGCAACTTCAGTCTTCGGCTTCCCCAGGGTTTCATAGGTGGCAAGGATCTGCCGATTCAAGTTGGTGATCCCCACTGTGTCAAAGTCAACGATTCTCAGGTTGCCTACACCGCTTCTGACCAGGGACTCCAATGCCATTCCCCCGACCGCCCCAAGGCCGACTACCACCACGTGTTTCTTATGAAGGCGTTCTACCGGTTCTTCACCGAGTAGACGTGTTATGCGTAAGAATTGTTCTGATCTCATCATTGTTCCTTATCAGTTCATCATGGGTGCATCCACTGAGTTTGCTGAAGTTCTCAATCTGTGTCCAGAGTACCTGAGCGTAATCCCCCATCTGGAAATCAGTTTCCAAGGCAAAGGGAAGGGTGACCAGTCGCTTCCCCTCTCTTGCCAGTTTGCTCCCAAAGAGCCTGCTCCCATAGCTAAGTATGACGCCAAGCTTGGCGGCCTCCTGTGCAGTCTCCCAGCTTCCAGTATAGCCGTGCCAGAGAAGTACCGGGAGGTTTGGCTGGAGTGAGTGGAGAAGGGAGAGCATCCTTCCGTCTTCCTTTACACAGTGCAAGCTTACACTGCGTCCCAGTTCATAGGCCAAGGCGAGGGTATCTTTCAGGAATGCTTCTTGATGTTCAATTTCCGGAAACCTTCTATCCAGTCCAACCTCGGCTATCTGGAAATCAGGAAAAGACTTCAGTATTTGCTCGAACGTTTCAATTTCAGGCAAAAGGTTGTCTGCAAGTGCCCCGACCCCACCCAACGCAGGAGGCGTGAGTGAGGAGAGTAATTCCCACTCATCTCTGCTGCTGGTGGCATAGAGAGCGTTCTCGCTCTTGCTGGAGCCATAGTGGCGATGTGCGTCAAACATGGTTCAATCCTAAGGACGAAGAGCCTGTTCAGTCAAGCTAGAGCAACAGGAGATAGGTAACCAATATACTCAGGAGTATCGGGAAGATCATACTGTTCTTGCGGTAGGCTATGAATGCTGCGCAGAGGATGCCGACAAGCCCTGCATACCAGTGGCCTTGGAAGTCAAGGATGACACCGGGAAAGATGAGGGGGCCAAGTGCAGCAATGGGGAGAAGGCGAAGACTCCTGGAGAGAAACCTTGGGAGCTTATCAAGGAAGGAGGCATAATAGGGAAGAGCCCTCACCAGGAAAGTAGCCAGTGCACTGACAAGAATAGGGATAAGGAATGGAAATGCTTTCATCATACCTCATCCTCACTGTCGCCAATGATTATGGCCCCAAGGAAGCTTGCTGAGAGCATGCTGATGACGAAGGACCAGCCAATCGCCAATGACCACTGCACGATCAGGTAGGAGTTCAGTGCTGCAGAGAATCCTGCAATTGCAAGAACCCTGAACCCCTTTTGGTGGAACTCCTGTGCCAGGAGTGAACTGAACATCGCATAAAGGGTTACCCCAACTGCAAGCTGGAGTGCAGAAGGAAGAATCATGCCGACAAGGAATCCCACAGCAGTACCGCTGACCCATCCACTGTATGCAGTCAATTCCAACCCTGCCAGATACTCTTTGCTGATGGGTTGCCTATGGAGGACAGCGACGCTGAATACTTCATCAGTGGTACCATGGGCAAGCAATGCCCTCCTCCAGCCTCTGACCTCCTTCTCAAGATTTCTGTTCAGCTCAGCGCCCATGAAGGAGTAGCGTAGGTTTACCAACAAGACACTGACGAACAACTCTGCCAGCAGTGCTCCCCCTCCGATGAGATTCGCTGCCAGAAACTGTCCGCTGCCAGCAAAGTTGGTCAGGGAAAAAAGTACCGCTTCCCAGATTCGCATCCCAAGATCCCTGCAAACAAGACCGAAGGCCATGGCAGTAGGAAAATACCCAACAAAAATGGGGAATCCTTCCTGGCAACCCTGGCTAAAGGTGAGTTTGTCGAGTTTTTCTGATTCCATGGTTTGCAGATTAGTGATTCTGCCGGTTTCCTGCAAGTGGCATTCATGATAGACTACACCCCCCAGGAGGTGTATATGGCTGTCTATCTCGCAAATACTGGATTGCAATTACTCAGCAAGGATGGGACACTCGACCAAAAACCCTTGATGCAATGGTTTCACGAAGCAAAGCGAATTCCAGCCCAACAAGGATCTTATTATACGAAGATGCTGGACAGTGGTCTGACCATCATCTTCCGCACGGTGGCAGACAAGGAAGACCTGCAAATTGTAGGTTTGGACATGCATATGAGTGGAAGATGTCTCTGGTCAGGGAAACCACTGGTACAGATCGGCAAGGGAGAACCTCTCTCGCTCACGCTCCTGATGACAAATGACTCAGAAAAGAGTGCTTTCATTGCCACACTTGTCCATGCAGCGACCGTTGAGCAAATTGATGAGGACACACTGTTGGATTTGCAAGTCTGTGCATTTCCCCAGGCTCTTGATGTTTTTGATAGCAGGGAAGCCTATGAGACGGTTACTGAAGAGGGCGCCCGGCTTGAGGATAAGAAATTGCTTCCATTCAACTACATCATGGCACGTGATGAGAGCCTCAGTGAGGAGGACAGGGAGCGTTTTGCTGCAGAGGAGCAGATGATGTTACTCTGTGGTCCTGTGCTAGGGGTGGAGAACCGTAAACATGGGTTTCAGGATACCGGATGTACGGTAGCCACCATCTCCACAGAAATGGGACATCTAGATCTTGTCTTTGCCCCAGAACAACTACAGCAGCCCCTGAAAAAGGGCTCCTATGTAGTTGCCAGCTGTGCAATCAGTGCAGATGTCCTGACCGATTAAAACCGTTTGGTATATGCGTGGCAGTAGGGAAGGGTTCCCTTCTTCTCGTAGTAATCCTGATGATACTCTTCCGCTGGATAGAACACAGCTGCCGGGCGGAGGGTGGTAGCAATCTTCAATCCCTTTGCTTCAAGGATTTCAATAAGGCGTACTCCCACATCAAACTCATGCCTTGATCGGTAAAAAATTGCAGAGAGATACTGGTTCCCGATATCCGGACCCTGCCCATTGGCCTGGGTGGGGTCGTGGATCTCAAGGAAATACTTGGTGAGTTCCTCGTAGGATATTTCTAAGGGATTATACAGCACCTTGACGGCTTCCAGATGTCCAGTGGTATGGGTCAACACATCCTGGTAGCTTGGGTTCTCGACAGTTCCACCCGTATATCCGGATACTGCTGAGTATACGCCTTCCTTCTGGGCGAACAGGTGCTCGACACCCCAGAAACATCCTCCGGCAAACACCGCCTCAGATACCGGCGTGCCATCCCTGAAGACCAGGGAGAGGGAATTGACGCAGTGCCTTGTATTGGTATCGGTGAAGCGTTCCCCTTCAAAGACGTGTCCCAAGTGTCCACCGCAGGTGGCACAAAGTATTTCAGTCCTCATTCCGTCGGAGTCGATCTTACGTTTTACTGCATGGGGAATCTCCTCATCGAAGGAGGGCCACCCACAGCCGGAGTGGAATTTGCTCTCAGAGCTGTACAAGGGGGAGTCACACCACTTGCAGTAGTAGGTTCCCCAATCTGTTGTATCGGTATACTCACCGGTAAAGGCTCGTTCAGTGGCCTTTTCCACAATGATGGATCGCTCCTCACTGGTAAGGGAGTTCTTCAATGCCTCATCAAGAGGTTGGTATGTAAATCGGTCTGTATCAGCCATGGGTGCTTTTTCCTCACTTATTGTCGGTGTTTCTCGTTTATACAAAGCAAATGAGAGCAGCAGGAACACAACCAAGAGCAATGCAATGATCATAAAGACTGTTTTCATCTGCAGATTCTCCTTGACTTCACTGTAGCACGCTTGCTACCAGAATCGGAAGATAATTGCACCCGCCTTCTCTTTGTATGTAGCATACTCAGGATACTTGGAGGAGGTGATGCTCTCCGTGAAGATGGTGGATCCAATGAACAAGAGCGTCAGCAAGATCGGACCAGCGATGGTATAGTGCAACAGCGATCCATGGAAGGAGACCGAGTAGAGGTAGATGGACCACCACACCCCCAGCTCCCCGAAGTAGTTGGGATGGCGACTATATCTAAAAAGTCCAGAGCTTCGGAACCCTTGGGTATACTCATCCTCAAGTTCATCCTTTCTGGGAAGCAATTGGTACTTGGCTTGCTGGAATGTATACTGCTGTTGGTCTGCTATGGTCTCAATACCAAGAAAACAGACAAACAAGAAGATTGCAATGAAGGAGAGTGGGGTGAATGGCTCATTCGTCGATGGGAGCAACCCTAGTGGGCTGGTGAATGCGATAAAGAGGAACTGCTGGTAGAGAGCGATAAAGAGCAGGTTGAATAAGAACCACCGGACAGGGTTCCTGATTTTCTCATGCAGTATTTTCCAACGATAGTCTTCTTCTCCGCTGTACCCTCCGCGTCGGGCAAAATTGAATGTAAGCCTGGCCCCCCAGATGGTGGCAAGCAGGGCAGCAACGATTACCGGGGAGGAATAACCTGCCTTGTAGGCATAGATCCAGGCAAATGCTACAGGCAGCGTGCTCCACAGCCGGTCGGTCCACGAGTAATCTTCCGTGAGCAGTGAAAAACAAAGACTAATAATTACAGTGCCCAACGTGATACTGCCCACTTGGTACAGCACTGTTTCATCAGCGAACGGCCCCAGGACTACAAAGCCAGATAAGAGGGCCACCATGATAAAAAAAATCACTATAGTTGTTGGGTTTGCTTTCATGATAAGCAGTATACCAAACCAAGGATTGGGTAAACAAGCAATAGTTCTACTCGGATGAGAAGCCTTTCCAAAAAAATCTTCGTGGCGTACACTGTGAGGTATGACCAAGCGAAAACGTCTCCTTGTACTCATTTTACTTACGCTTCTTCTCCTGTTGCTCTTCTTGATTTTCAGAAGGCCGTTCAGTGTATCTATTACACGTTTTGAACAGGCTCCTTTGAGTGCTCTGGCTATACTCGAGTCCAGGGAAGCAACCCAAGTGACCCTCATCATACAAGGGAAAAACCAGGATGACCTAACCGTCTCATTTGCTGGCTACGATACCTATCATGAAATTCCGCTACTTGCGCTCTATCCAAATAGCAAGAATGAAGTGGAATTCCATCTCGTCACGGAAGAGGGTAGACGCTACCAAAAAGCAGTAAATATTAAAACCGGTGCCCTTCCAGACAGCTTTCCCGAGATTTCATACGAACGCTTGCTTCCCGACCAGATAGCTGAAGGTTTTACCTTCTTGCACCTCGGCCGCTATGATGAAGATGGAAACTATGGTGCGCTTCCCTGTGCCGTTGATTCCTACGGGACTGTTCGCTGGTATTACCAGGGAGATATTGGGCATGTCATGAAGATGACCGAGAGGGGGACCCTTCTGATTCAGGAGGGCGACTCCCTTGTTGAGATGGATCTGATGGGAAGGAAGATACGGATACTCCCTCCTCTTATGTACGGCCTGCATCACGACGTAGCATTCATGGAAAACGGAAACCTTCTTGCCTTAAGCACTGCTCCTTCTTCATTTGAGGACGGGGTGGTGGAAATTGATGGCGATACAGGAGCCTATCTGCAAGGTTGGGATTTTCGAGAGATCCTTGACAAGAATCGTCCACCCCAGCCAAGAAACCTGGAACCTGCTGATTGGCTCCATCTCAATGGCGTTGATTACGACCATCGCGATGACAGCTTCATTGTCAGTGGCAGGGACCAGAGTGCTGTGGTGAAGGTAGACAGGCAGAGCGGAAATCTACGTTGGATACTGGGGAACCATGAGCATTGGGAAGAAGCGTATCATTCATATCTCTTACAACCGGAGGGGAGTCCTTTTGCTTGGCAGTGGGGCCAGCATGCTCCCATGGTACATCCTGAGCTACCAGGGAGGGTGCTGTTATACGACAATGGCAATGAGCGGTCCTATAGTGATCCACTCGATCCCACAGAGAATTATTCGAGGGCTGTTGAGTTTGAGATTGATGAGAAAGCCATGACCGTACGACAAGTCTGGGAGTACGGGACAGGGAACGGCAGCACTACCTTTACTCCATTTATCGGGGATGCAAACTATCTGGAAAATGGGAATCGTCTGATCTGCTTTGGGGGAATTACCAAGAATCTGGAGGGAGAGGCAGTTGAACTCTTTGATTTTGTGAACAACTCCCTCAATGACATGAAAATTTCAGCGAAGGTCATAGAGGTTACCTCTGACTATCCGGCCAAGGAAGTTCTGGTATTCTCATTCAATGACCCTGATCCAAGGAGTTATGCAGGGTATCGGGTGTATCAGGCAGAACGTTATCCGCTGTATCATCCATCCTTGCTGCAGTAACCATTACGACTGTTTTTGCCCCAAGGTCACAGAGTGCCTGACGCTTCTCAGTGAATAGGATGGATATCCAGCCAAGGCCAAGAAGACAGGTTGAGCAGAAAAGGATGAGATACCGGAGAAGTGCTCTAGCATAGGAGAGCTTGTTTCCTTGTAGAGTAAAAACGCTGATAGAGAGCAGATGGCAACCGATCGAGCCAAACCTTGTCGACCAGAGCACAGTGAGATAGAGAGATCGGATCAACATGAGTAGAAAGAGTACCGGACCACTATAGGCAAGAAGATATATCCCGCTTGCTTCACTGAACAATCCCTTCAAATACCACAGGACCAGGGGAGTCATCAGCAATGCTGTAAGCAGATGGTCAATTACATAGGCTGCGAAACGTCTTGTAAGCGATGCATAGGGGTATTCCTTTTCCATCTGCCTTCTCCTTGCTTAACGGTAATGCGTGTATCTATGACAGTCAAGGAAAGAAAAACCATGAGTATATCACTCGGATACACCCATGGTTTTCCAATAAGGATATGAATCAGGTTATGAGTTCAGCGTATAGCGGATCGTATATACCCCTGAACCGGCTTCGGCTTCCAGGATGTCCTCACGCTTGGCAAATGTGAGGGCATCCCCATCAACCAATGTTGCCCCATCCAGCAATCGGATAGTGGCGGTGGCATTGGCTGGAACCGTTGCTTGCAAGGTTATAACGTTTGTCTTGCTCTCTTTCTCCCAACGGACACCCACTTTTCCATATACCGATTCATAGGAGGCTTCCACCCAACTGAGATTTCCCCCAATCCTTGGTGCGATGATCGTATGCTTGTATCCTGGTTTGTGCTCATCCATGTCCAGACCTGCAACAACACGGTACAACCACTCACCAATTGCACCATAGGCATAGTGGTTGAATGAGTTCATGTCTGGGCTCCACATTGAGCCATCCGGTTTGATACCATCCCAGTGCTCCCAGATTGTGGTAGCACCTTTCTTGACTTGATACAGCCAGGAAGGGAAGTCATCCTTGAGCAACAACTCATATGCTTCATCCAGGCACCCATTGGAAGAGAGTGCATGACAGAAGTACGGAGTACCGACAAATCCTGTTACCAGGTGTCCATCATGCTCAGCCAGCAGCTTCTTCAGATTCTCCACAGTCTTTGCAACAAACTGCTTGGGAGCAAGATTGAAGTGAAGAGCAAGAATATGAGCGGTCTGTGTCTGGGCGGTCATGGTACCATCGGCATTGAAGAAGGTTTCCTGGAATGTCTGCACAATCTTATCATGCAGGGCTTCATACTCGCTTGCTACCTCTTCCTTTCCGAGAATCCTTGTAATCTTGACAAAAAGTCTGGTGGAATAGGCATAGTATGCGGTACATGTAAGGTCGTTTGGAGTGGCTCCAAAGTAGCTTCCTTCCTCAGCATCCAAGGCAACCCAGTCGCCAAACTGAAGCTTGTAGTTCCAGATGTTGTTCTTGGCATGGGTTTTCATGAAGTCAATCCAGCCCTTCATGCTCTCATACTGAGTCTCCAGGATTGCTGTATCACCAAAGGTGAGGTAAAGCACCCATGGATTGATGATCGCAGCATCAGCCCAGGCAGTAGCAGAATGGGTTCCCTTGTTGAGCAACCAGTTATCAAACGGGTACTTGTACAGTACATCGGGCACTACATGGGGAACGCCCCCTTCCTTGGTCTGGTCTAGGGCAAGGTCCTTGAGCCATTTCTTGAAGAAGGTGTAGGTGTTCACATTATAGCTTGCTGTCTGACAGAAAATCTGTGCATCACCCGTCCATCCAAGACGTTCATCACGCTGAGGGCAGTCAGTGGGAACATCCACGAAATTACTCTTCAATCCCCACAGGATATTATGCTGCAACTGGTTCAGATCCTCGTTGGAACAAGCAAAGCTACCCGTTTGCGGCATATCGGAGTGAATCACGTAGGCTTTGAAATTATCAAGATCTGCACGAGCGGGGAACGATTCAACATGGATGAATCGGAACCCGAAGAAGGTGAAATGGGGACGATACACGAATGGTTTGTCATCCTTGATGGTGTAGGTAATTCTCTGTTCAGCCCTACGGAGGTTGTCGGTGTAGACATTGCCGTCCTTATCCAGTACTTCGAAACAACGCAGGACTATGGTCTCTCCTGCCTTGCCTTTACCCCTGATCTCCGGAAGAGCACTCATGTTCTGGCCGAAATCGATGACCCGCTCTCCCTTGGGTGTCGTAAAGGCAAGGGTTGGAGCCATGACCTCCTGAAGCGCAACAGGGGAGCCCTCCTGTGCCTCAATATGTTTTGAAGTACAAGGAACTGGTTTAGCTGCACGCCATGCAGCGTCGTCAAATCCTGGTTTGTCCCAACCAGTCTGTTCCAGGGAAGCATCATAGGTCTCCCCATCATAGAGCTGTGAATTCAGGACCGGACTGTCGCTACCTCTCCAGCTCTCATCACTGTAGAACGTCTCTTTGCTTCCATCACTGTAGGTTACATCTAGACGGAGTGAGAGAGCAGCATAGTCACCATAGAAGTTGTGAATCATCAGGAAGCTGAGCGTGCTCTTATACCAGAGAGAGCCGAGGTGTGCGCCAAGTACATGCTCACCGGCTGAGAGCATGTCTGTTACATCATAGCTCTGGTAGAGTAGGCGATGATCATAGCTGGTCCATCCTGGAGCGAGTTCATCTCTTGAAACCTTCTTGCCGTCGATATTCAGCTGGTAGACGCCCTGTGCGGTGGAGAAGATTACCGCTGATTTCACCTCTTTCTTCAGAGAGATGGTTTTTCTGAGATAGGTGCCTTTGGAGAGCTTGATATCCTCTTCTGTCTCCGCGGTAATGAAATAATCTTTCATGGAGTCAGGGTCTTTCAAGCCTCCGAGCATAGTTGCACTTGCACTGAATGGTGAGGTGTAGACTCCCTGGCTATCTGCTTCGGTAACGACTCTCACCCGTGCCCAGTAGAGAACTCCTTCATCTGGGATGAATCCTGGCACGCGAACCTGTGCAGAATCACTACTCTCCACCAGGCCGGTGTCGAACAGAGGTGAGGCAAAGGATGCTTCATCAGCTATCTGTATTTGATACTGTTTCTGTCGACAATTTCTAAATGGTGTGTCGATTACCCAAGAAAACTGTGGTCCCTCGGTAATTCCTACAACATGGTCAAGATAATTGATCTGCAGCTTGGAAACTGTTGTCATGATACTACTCCAATTTTGTTTTATACGCTTGCAAGGTATTCCTTGCATCCAATACCAAAAGTCAGCCTTTTACAGCTCCTTTCATCATTCCTGCTATCACCATACGTAGCGATAATAGGAGTGATGCCTGCCTTCTTGATCTTCTCATTGTCTGCAGCAAACTCTGCCCAGGTCTTGGGAACACTCAGGCCAAGCTTTTTGTAGACTTTCTTGTTATTGAGAATGCCGCAACCCATTGCGGTCTGTTTTGGCACACCATCATTCTGCGAAACGGTCATTTAAAAGCCTCGGCAACCACGTCCATGAAGGGCTCGTTCGCAAGGTTTACCAAGGTGTCACTCGTATTGAGTGGCATGAATCCTTCTGCTGCTCTTGCCTGATACTGGTCACTACCACTTGCAACCTTATAGGATAGGGTAATGGGCCCTTCCTCTTTGGTAGCTTCCTGCTCCTTTTTTAAAACTTCTACATTTTATCTCGAAACATCATACGAGTAGTGTACAACCGCTTTTTTAAATGCACCTCTATTAAACTGTCAATTTTTAGCACGATTTTCCCAGTACTAGATGCAGATACGAAACTATCGAGATCTAAGGTCTATACTTCTCGATTCATGAAAAAACTTGCCACATTGTTCTGCAGCAGGCTTAATTCCTTATACCTTGTTAATAAACTGTTTCAATCCACCATGATACCCTTCGGGGTCGTCCCACATGGCCATATGCCCTGCATTTGGGCAGTATAGGTATTCACCCTTCGGCAGCTGTTTGGACATCCACTCCATATAGGATGGGTCCATGGTGTCATACTCGGCGCCGATGACCAAGGTGGGTATGGTAATCTTGGGCAGGTCTTTTGACCTATCCCATGTTTCCAGTACGCCTGCAATACCGAATTCACTTGGACCTTGCATATAGACATAGAGGTCTTGGTTTGCATTTTCAAGTGATGAAGTTACACACTGTGGCCATTCGGCCATTGGTCGTCTTAAAACATGGCGTTCATAGTAGGGAACCAACAAGGCTTCGTACTCTTCACTGGTATATTGCCCGGCTGCTTCCAACTCCTTGATGCGTTTCAGTACAGCTGGATCCATCTGGGGGCCCAGTACATCATCAGCATACCTTTGGTAGGCAACACAGTCGGCCATCATGTTGCTTATGATCAGGCCCTTCAATGCCTCAGGGTGAGCAAGTGCATATTCCATTGCCAAGACCCCTCCCCAGGAGTGGCCAAGGAGGAAGAAATTATCCGGTCCCAAGCCCAAGGCTTTCCGTACTTGGTCCACCTCATCGACAAATCGCTCGATGGTCCAGAAAGAACGGTCACCAGGATTGTCTGAATTGTGACTCCCTAGTTGATCATAGTAGATGTACTCGATGTCACTGTCTGAGAAATGCTCTTCAAAACTCTTGAAGTATTCATGGTTCATGCCAGGTCCACCATGTAATAACAACAGTCTCTTGCTTGGGTTGTTGCCACAGCGCTGTACCCAGACATTGAACTCCCCTTGTGGGGTCTTGATTGGAATCATCATTGTTTCTCGTTCCATACATTCCTCCTTTCTGGAATTGTTACCCCTAGTGTACCTCATCTACCCACACATTGCAGTGAGAAAAATGCCTATGAGACAAACCAGGTCCCTTGCGTTCGTAAAAAAGGTGCGGTAAGGTAAATATGGAAAATACCTTACATTCAGTAAGTATTGTATGCAATGTATGAGGAGCCTACCATGAAGAAACCGATCATCTACCTACTTCTGGCACTAGTTATAATCCTTGGTACCGGGTGTAATTTGTTTCCATATATGGATAAAACTGTTTACTTCTATGAGATGGCAGGCTCGTATAATAATGATTCTACCTACAGACTTGCACATCAAAGTGGGGGACATACCATCATCATGAGTAGGGGCGAAGCTGGAAAGGAACTCACAGAGTCTCAAGCAGAAGGATATATTGATCGAACTGAGTTCTCACTGTCTCTAAACGAGACTCCTCTTGTTGCACAGGGAGAGAAGACCGTCAGAGAACTGGGCGATACCGGCTGGCATGTGGTGCAATCGTTTACTTTGCCTGAATTGGCAAAAGGAAGGTATACATTGATAGGGGAAACTGAGTTTATTCAGTATGGGAATTCCAGGAGAAACGAGGTGACCTTGATAATTACTTCATTCCTCGCATTTTAATACCTAATATTATTTTAGCTGTATCCGTATTAGCGAATTTTTTGGAGTTTCTATTGCTGTTTCATTTGTCTTATAAAAGATGGTATTTTGGTTTCATCGGTCTATTGTGCTTGGTGTTTATGGTTGCATGCAGTCCTGATACTCTTACTGTTATTCCAGTCGAGCAAATCAGCATATCCAGTGATGTTGACTATGTGGTTGAAGGGGAGACCCTTCAGCTTCATGCTGTAGTCACTCCCTCTGATGCCACTGATAATTCACTCACTTGGTCAGTAGATAATGGTACCGGGAGAGCGACTATCGACCAGAGTGGTCTTCTTACTTCCATAGAAGGCTATCTACCACCTTTGATGCGCTTGATGCATGCGACATAGTCATATGGGCTACCCCGGTGTATACCATGCTTGTTCCCTGGCAGCTTGTTCGTTTCTTAGACCTCATGAGAGAGCAGGGAAGGCAGTCCATACTTGCTGGTAAGTATGCAACCTGCATCATGAGTTGCTTTCATTACTACGACCACCTTGCTGAAGATTGGCTGCGTGGGACCTGTGAGGAACTTGGCATGGCCTTTGTGGAAGGGTTAAGTGTAGATAACAAGGACATGTTGCAAGCTGACTTCAGGAAGAATATGATTTCACATCCGTGCTTCTGGTCAATCAGATGGTGCAGACCACCCATGGGTTTTCCGTGGAATGGAAACCCATGGGTGGGGCAATACTGCTCATGGCACTCGTTGTGGTGCTCGGTGTATACGGACTGAAGCGGTGGGAGCCAGACGACTGATCTCAGGTAGAAACCACCATAACTTGGAAGGTTCTGGTTCTTGGACCATCGAATTCACAGAAATAGATGTCCTGCCAGATGCCCAGTGAAAGTCTACCATGCATAATGGGGACCATTACACTGGATCCCATGGCAGAAGCTTTCAGGTGTGCCGTTGAATTGCCTTCGGCATGCCTGAATTTGCTGTTCTCGGGAAATGCGTTGCGTAACCCATACATCATATCCTTCACCACATCTGGATCCGCATTTTCATTGATGGTAAGTCCTGCAGTCGTATGTGGGCAGAATACGAGAACATATCCTTGCTTTACTTGTGCTTCAGTGACACACTTTTGTACTTGTAGTGTAATGGGTAGGAAGGCTTCTCGCGGAGTAGCGATGGTTAATGACTGTAACATGGTAATATACTAGAAAGGTATGGTGAGGTGGTCAATCCTTCTTTCAGGTGATCATGGAAGTAAAATAGAGACCCTACTATCGATATCAATTTTATGAAATCCTGTCTAGGATAAAAAATCCTGCAAGAAATTAATTCTTACAGGATAATTAAATATATCGGGCTGGGCGGATTTGAACCGCCGACCCCATGTCCCCCAGACATGTACGCTAAACCCCTGCGCTACAGCCCGAACAGTATCGGTTACCCGACAGGAAGGAACATTATCATGAAAGGTTTCTTGTGTCAATAAAACATTGCTAGTAGTCAAAGAAAGATTTTTGCGGTAGGATGATTGGTAATATTTATTAAGAATTCGTCGTAATTGTGTACAATTATATACGCGAAGAGGCAGGAAAGGAGTACCCATGGCGCAGATGACTAAGTTGGCACTGGCCCAATCCTTAAAGCAATTGATGGCTGATCATACCTTGAACAAGATTACCGTTAAGGAAATCGTGAATCGTTGTGGTGTGAACCGCCAGACATTTTATTACCACTTCAGAGATATCTACGATTTGCTTGATTGGATGTTTATCAATGAAGGTCAAGAGTTTGCCCGTCGCTATCCCAGTATACATACAAGGGATGATGGTGAGTCTGCAGTGAGGAGCATGTGTACCTACCTTGTAGAAAACAAGATGATGATCATGAATATCTACCACAGTCTTGGTAGAGAGTTGCTTGATCGCTATCTCTGTCGCGAAATGGCAAAACTACTTCAGGGTACCCTCTCTGACCGTGCCAAGGAATTTGGAGCCAGCGAGGAAGACCTTGCATTCCTTATTGATTTCTACAAGCACGCATTTGTCGGGTCCTTGCTCGATTGGGTTCAAGCGGGACTCCCTGGGGAAATTGACGAAATTGTGCTACAATTTATTCCGATGCTCAAAGGGACCTTTGATTCTGCACTTAAACGGATGGCTCTATCACGATAGTGACATGATGACTTGAAGAATTAGTTTTCATAGCGTACACTTACAGAGAATTCATTCAATGTTATGATAAGAGAGTGAAATATGAACCAAATTCAGAATAAGAGAGCAAAACGCACAATAGTTTTTCTCCTGTTTTCTTGCTTGCTGCTTTCATCAGTGTTTGCTTATCAGTTCTCCCCGCTCGAACAATCGTTCCAACCAACGGGAGCTGAGAGCACCAAGACCTACACCATTGTTAACGATAGCAACGACTCGATTGCCATCAGTCTATCTGCACTTATTCGCGATCAGGATGCACAGGGTAATGAGATAAACAAACCTGCAGATGCCTATTTCTCTATTGTTCCGAATAAATTGGTAGTCCCTCCTCAAAGCAGTTGGGTGGTACGTGTACAATATCGCGGTCCGAGAACAGTAACCAATGAACTCTCCTTTCGTCTGAAAGCAGAGCAGATTCCATATTCTCAGGGAAAGAACAGCTCTGACAAAGGAATGTTCAACTTCCTTTACATCTACACGACAAGTTTGTATGTATTACCTTCAAGGGTTGTTGAGAATGTAGGAGTACGGGCTGTAACTCCCTCAACTTTTGAAGATGGGTCTCCTGCATTGGCTGTGACTCTCGCAAATCTTGGTACAGTCCACCAGTTGTTGATTTCAGCAGTGGTGGAAGTCAAGGACAGCAAAGGTAATGCTGTAGTGTTGCAAGGAGCGGAAGCACTGGAAGGTATCGATGGCATGAATATTCTAGCCAAGAAATCGGTGACGAAGAAAATACCATGGCCTGAAGGTCTCTCCCGTGATTCTGGAGTTACCTACCAAGCCACGATCAAATACTCGAATTAAGAGGAGTATTTTACTCCTCATTCCAAAAAGGTTTTCCGCATGAAAGCAAGAGGGTTCGCACACGCAGTACTACTGATTATTATGCTTGTGCTCGTAACCCTCTTTCTGTCTGCATTCCTTTGGACGTGTTTCCATCAACCAATATCAGAAGATACTCCCTCACTTATCAGTGTAAAGCCTTCCGTCCCTGAGCCATCAGCGGTTGTTGTTCCTTCTGAATCTGAAGAACAAGACAAGGAAACGAGAGAAGAGCCTTCTCTCTCAGAGGTTGTTGAAAGGGAGAAAGTCCAAGCTATCCCTGATACGCCCTTGCGGGAGCTGCCTCCCCCAAGACACTTACTCTCATTCCCTCATTTTCCTGGTTTTGATTGGAGATCTGCATTCATCAAGATTCCTGGTGTCCCCTCATTTACGAGAGAGGCTACTGTAAGTCCAGTCGTGCCTGATCCTCCCTTCATGTTTGAACCAATGGTACTGACCGAGGAAGAGTGGGACCTTTTCTACGGTGGATTGTTCGAAGAGGAAGAGTATACTGATGATTTCTTTGCAGATTTCTTTATCGTAGGGGAAGATGCCGTCATTCAGTATGATGATGGGTTCTACTATCTTGGACTCTATGTCAACAATGAGCTTATAGGCGATATTGAGGTGGAATTTGTTGGCGAGCAGAGATTGCTGAATGCCAATGAGTTGTCGCAGTATGTTGGGCCCTATATAACCGATGCAGCAAACCAACGTCTCTTTGGTGATGGACTTGATTATATTTCACTTGAAGAGTTACGCAGCCGCAATGTTGAAGCACGCTACGACGCGGCAGAGTTTGCCGTGTACCTCCAATTCAGCTTGGAAGATATGCCTGAAAGGACAATAAGTATTACTTCTCGTTCCATCAACAGGAGAGAGCAGTACGGCATCAGTGGGGCAATCGTGCTTG
Source organism: uncultured Sphaerochaeta sp. (assembly GCF_963677075.1). Taxonomy (NCBI): domain Bacteria; kingdom Pseudomonadati; phylum Spirochaetota; class Spirochaetia; order Spirochaetales; family Sphaerochaetaceae; genus Sphaerochaeta; species uncultured Sphaerochaeta sp. The sequence continues at coordinate 1,894,348 of NZ_OY781873.1, forward strand.
ATCCGGCAAAATTCGCAGTTGCCAGCTCTCTCAGCCTCTATGGGATGCTTGACTATGATGCTGACTTCTCGGCAATAAACCAGAAGCTGCTCTCTCTCTCTGTTCCAATAGAATCTCGACATTGGGTATAGGCCTCAATGTCTACTTCTCTCTCTCTTCCATGCAACCATACTTCAATCCTGGGACTTGGAACGGCTTCTATGACTTTGTTGAATCGAGCCATCGTCTGAGTTTTGGCCATGTGGGTACAAACCTAAGCAATAAAAATCTTGGCGTCTCTACCAATGTAGGATTAGCCTTTGAGAAGAACTATGCCTACGGAACCGAGAGAGCCAAGGGCAATCAGTTCGAATATCGCATCGTTCTGGTTGAGCCCTCTGAGGTGAAAATCACCATCAACGGGGAAGAGGTGTTCAAGCGATCATTCCAGGCAGGTACGTATAGGCTCAGGGACTTCGTGTTTACCCAGGGAGCCAACCAGATAAAGATAACCATCATCCCTGATAGTCATCCAGAGGATGAAAGAGTGGAATACGTCGACATGGGGTATGACTATCGTCTGCTTGGCAAGGGCGACAGCCTCTACGGCTTTGGCTTTAGTGTGCCAAGAGAGAAATCCACCAGTGCCACATCTGCTCTCAGCATCCCTTGGTTTGATGACCAGTATCTGTCCTACCACCTTGATGCCTTCACTGCCACCTACTATCAACAGACTGGATTAACGGATGTATTCACCTTCACCAGTGAACTTGCCTTCAGCCCAGGTGTTTTCAGCGGTATGTTCAATGGAGTGTATGCAACCATGGTCGGCACATCGCAGTTGCAGCTCTCCCTTGGTCTGGATGCGTCAAAGCTAACTCCATCCTTCTCTGCAAGTTTGAGTCATCGTTACAGCGGTCCTCAGGATAGTGGTTTTGGAACGATTAGCGGAACACTTAACCATTCCATACCTGCAAAGATATCAGGAAGCCCCCATACCACAAATACCACGCTTTCACTCTCATATTCAGGGAGTTTTACTGAGAACGTTCGTTATACGCTCTCAGGGAACCTGCTCTATAATTCAGCAAACCAAGCCCCAGGTTGGAGTGCTTCCTTTGCAACAGGGTTCTCTCCATTCTCTGGATTCTCGTTAAGTGGTTCGGTTACCGCCAATGCAACAAGTACCACCCCTCTTAGTCCAACCCTTTCTGCCCAAATTTCAGGCAGTTATACCTTCAGCCCAAAGCTGAGCGCCAACACTTCCACAAGTGTTCGTTCTGGATCGCCGTTCTTCGATGGGACTGCATCCTCCTCTGCAGGAATGAGCTGGAGACCAACCGGAAACGATAGTGTCAATCTTTCCTTGAGCGGGTTCCGCTTTGCAGATCCAAGGAACCACTCCATTGTTGCTGCATGGGCCCATAGCGGTAAGCTTTCAAATTTCTCATTAAGACAGCAGATCAGCAACTCCTATCAGGATATGACCACTACCTTTACGGCAAGTACCGCCCTTGCGTATGCTGATGGAGCATTCGGTATCGGCAAGGCAGTCGGTGAGTCCTTCCTGTTGGTCAAACCGGTCGGGGACCTTAAAGATTCAGACATCTCGATTGCACGAAGCTTGGATAGTTCGCCCTCTGCCTTAAGCAGACCACTAGGAAGCGCATTGTACAATTCTGTGTCTCCCAATGCAAAGAATAGTATTGTGGTATTCAGCAGTGGGATAAGTGAGTATTCAACCGGTACCTCTTTCGTATATGAATTAAGTCCACGAAGCAGGCAATCCTTTGTTGCACGACTTGATGTGGAGCCATCCTTCACTGTCAGTGGAGTACTCTATATGGCCGATGGGTCCCCCTACATCCAGTATTCATCTCCCGTGTATGAAGTGATATTGAATGCTGCAGGAGAAGAGGAACTTATCCGAAATGATTCACTCTACCTCTTCACTGACCAAGAAGGACGGTACATCCTAAGTGAAGTTAGCAACGGTACCTATCTCTTTGATCTACAAGTGGATGATCTGTGGTATGCAGTGAGGTTTGTCGTTCCCGATATTTCTTCTGAGGAATTGGGCCTGGAGAGGGTCTTGTTGCTTGAGGATTTCTGGGTTTCTGACCCTGCCTTTGAGCAGCGGATCATTATTGAAGACGCATTCACTGGAGCACAGGTAGAAGAGGAGTTGGATGTCTTTGGTTCTGAGCTTGCTACCGGATATGATGCTCAAGTTACCCTTGATGTAGTAGAACGTATGGATGAGGAGACATTCTGGACCATTATCTTCCCACCATTTGATGAGAGTGATTTTGGGTTCGAATCGTTCGAACAGGATGGCTTCGTGAGTGAAGATGATTATGCCTTCGATGAGGATATGTTTGATTCCATGGTCGATTCTGAGGCAATCGACCCAACTGCTCAACAGGTTGTCACTGCTGCTCCCTAGGTTTGCTTGACACGTTTATCCAAAAGGTAGAGTATAAAAAAAGATCTATATAACTCGAATAGGAAGTGAAGCCGTGCGTAGCGATATAATCAACGATGTATTATCCGTTGAAGATAGAGCACAACAAATAATACGAGACGCCGAACATACAGCGAGAGATGTAATTTCCGACGCCCAAAGTGCTGCAAATGAACTCATACGTTCCTCTTTGAAAGAAGAACGTGAACATCTTCGTGCACAACTGGAACAGGCTGAGATAGAGGCCAGAAGCGAAGTTGAGGATTATGAAGAGAGTTTGAATGTATCGAGCAATCTTTCAGGGGATACCCTTGAAACTATCGCGCATTCAATCGTGGAGCAAGTCTGCAAGACTGATTTTGATGCTTTTCTGGAAAACAAATGAGCAGTGATCGTGTATCGTTGTATGGGTTCATCAATGCCAAACTTCGGGCTAAGATTGGTTTGATGCGGCAAAGCAAGGTTATTGAAAACCTTTTGCACGCTTCTTCCTTAGTAGAGGCTGTGGGGGTACTTCGTGACTCCAAATACCACGCGGTAGCTGAGGCATACGACCGAACCGGAGACCTTCAACAGATGGAACTGGTACTTCTTGGGATGGAGATTTCCATGTACAAGGAGGTTGCAGGGTATCTTGAGGGAAGTAGTGCTGATCTGATCAACCATCTTCTAGGGAAAATCGAGATAGACAACCTGAAGAACACACTCCGGCTCTGGTACAGCAGCATTATGAGGCAACGACCAATTCGCCATCGCAGTGAGTACCTCTTCAAGGACACCATTCTCTCTCCCATCGACTGGACCGCCTTGATCAATGCAACCAGCTGGGAAGCTGTCGGGACTGCATTAAAGGATAGCCCCTATCATGCCACAGTTACTGCATTCAGTGAGCAAGACCTACAGCAATCAGGATTGTTCTCCCTCGAGACAGAGCTGGACCGCATGTGGTATGTGCATCTGATGGAGTGTGTGAAGACGCTCAAGAAAGCAGATGAAGAAGTGGCTACTTCCATGATTCTCCTGGAAATTGATCTGCGCAATCTTATGATGTTGGTACGTTACGGATGGTACCACCATATGGACGCTGATGCAGTGAAGAGACTGCTGCTTCCTTGGGGAAAGGTTGTATCAAGCAAGGAGAGTGAGGCGTACTTGAGGCAGAATTCCTCAGAGCGTAATCCTCATGCAATCATCAACCGCTATTATCCAGGCCTTGAGGAGCAACAGCATCCCGGCAGTGCCCAAGGTGATGAGGCGAGCGTGCTTGAGACCTTGAAAATAGAAGGATATTTGGCTGAGCGGAGAAAAGCCATTTACCAACGTATGCTCTCCCAGGACCCCTTTACCATCGGACTCTCCTTGTCCTACTTCTTCCTCTTCAAGGAAGAGACAAGCATGGTGAAGGCTATTCTCAATGGGAAGTATTACGGATATGAAGAAGCGTATATCAGGGGGGTGTTGGTATGAACTTGTTTACACGACCGATGAAACTGCTTACTGCAGTGGTGTTGGAGCAGACCAGTGATACGGTCGTCAAATCCCTGCTCGCTCTTGGTGTCTTGGATTTTGTCCACATCAACAAGCTTGATTCCGGGCAGATGGAAAAACTTTCATTCCGCCAGAGTTCTGTCAGCCGATCAGCCCTACAGGATATGCGACATCGGGTGGAAGCCTTGCTCAGGCAAGGACATATTGCAGTACCAACCAGTGATGTGCTGAATGTACAGAATCTGGAAAAACCTCAATTGGAAGCATTCAGCAAAACGCTGGATGACCTAACGGCAAGCCTACTCTCCTTGAAAGAGAAACAGAAAGAGAGTAACCAGATGGTGATGGGCTTGGAGGAGATGCAACGCTATATCAAGGAGGACAAGGGAGAATACCTTGACCTCAGGGTAGGGCAGGTCACAAAAGGCAGAAGTGAAGACCTCAAGGACAAGATTGCTGCCTTTGGTGGATTACTGGAAAATGTTTCTGATACCGACCTTTGGATCAGCCTGACTCTCCGTCGTGATGTTGGGCAGGTCGATCCACTCCTGGAAAAGTTCGGTTGGATGGAATCGAGTGATGTCCAACTGCAACAGCAAGCAGTCTCCATGATCAAGGAACAACTTAAGAAGGAACATCAGGTTGCCCTCTCTGATCGTGAAAAAATCGAGAAGGAAGTTGACGCAATGGTAGCGAGTCAGCAAACCCAGTTGTTTGCCATCTGGGCCAATCTTCGGCTGAATGAGCTCAGCGACCAGATTCGCTCATACTTCGCCTATACCCGCAATACAACACTTTTCTCCGGTTGGGTTCCTTCTGACCAGGCAGAGGTGGTTGAGCAGGCGATCAGCCAAGCAAGCGATGGACAGTGCGTCATTGAGTGGACTGAGGCTCGTCAGGTTCCCCGGCGCGAGGTACCGGTTGCTGTTTCCAGTCCCAAGATGCTTGCCCCATTCCAGAGGATGGTCAATAACTATAGTACCCCTGAATATGGAACGGTCAACCCTACCATCTTTGTCATGGTTGCCTATCTCTGTATGTTTGGCCTCATGTTTGCCGATGTAGGCCAGGGCTTTGTGCTTATGCTTGTTGGCTTGCTTGGGAAGTATGGCTATAAAAAGAACCCACTGAAGAAGGACGGTATGATCAGCCGAAACCTGACAGATCTTCTGATCTACCTGGGCCTGTCGGCCATGATCTTCGGGGCACTCTTCGGGAGCTATTTTGGCCTAGAACTGCTTCCTGCACTCTGGTTCAACTATGAGGCAGTGGTAGCAGGACATGCAGGAGAGGGTTCCTTGATCACTGATGTGTATGGAATTCTCGGACTTACCATCAAGTTCGGTATTATTATCATCTATACAGGCTTGGTCCTGAATTGGATAAATCTTTTCAGGAAAAAATCCTACTTGCAACTTACCTTGGATAAGAATGGGTTGCTGGGTGGAATCCTGTTTGGAATAGGCCTCTATATGGGATTTGCTTTCGTGGAGAGCGGATACAGGAGCTTCCCCTCCGATCCATGGATAGCCCCCGTCATTACCATTTTGCTTGTGCTTCTCTTCCTTCGAGGGTTTCTCGCGTACTACATCTCAGTCAAACAAGGTGGAGAGCGCCATGATCTTGGTGCTGTGACCATGGACGTCGTCATGGAGTGGTTTGTGGATATCCTGGAGATATTTACCGGCTATCTATCCAACACCCTCTCTTTCATGCGTGTGGCAGGTCTTGGTATTGCCCATGCGGCACTTATGCAGTCATTCAAGGAACTTTCTTCCTTGGCTGATGGTTTTGGTGGGGTAATGATATTCATCCTTGGGAACATCCTGGTGATCGTCCTGGAAGGATTGAGTTCAGGAATACAGTCTTTGAGGTTGAACTATTACGAGTTCTTCTCCCGATATTTTACCGGTAAGGGCGTTGCCTATCAGCCACTTGGGCTGAAGAGCGTTCCATCCGAGCAGAGATAGTGAATTTTTTGAGGAGGGTCACAGTATGACCAACATCGCATTCAGAAGAAAAGTATCGATGACCTTTGTGGCAACAGCACTCTTGTTGCTTGCCAGCGGCTTCATCTTCGCTCCCAGTGCCTATGCGGCAACCACAGAGGCAGCCAGTCGCGGAGACTATAACCTCGCCCTGGTCTGTTTTAGTGCTGCGTTGGCGTTTGGGTTTGGTGCTGTAGCTGCAGGTTCGGCTATTGGCAAGGTTGGTAGCGCTGCCATGGGTGCCATCAGTGAGCGTCCTGAGATCGCAAGCCAGGCTTTGATCTTCATTGCTCTTGCTGAAGGTCTGGTTGTCTTTGGGTTCATCACCAGTTTGATGATCCTCGGAAAGGTATAACCAATGAAATATTTTGTCATCGGTGACGAAGATACCGTACTCGGGTTCTCCCTGGTTGGTGTATTCGGCATGCAGGCGACAAATGCACAACAGGCCAAGCGTGCCTGGGACAAGGCGGTGGATGATTCGCAGAATGGCATCATCATCATCACTGATGAGGTTGCAAATATGATCAGGCCCATAGTGGACCGATTCCTATTCTCTGAATCTTTCCCGCTTGTTGTCGAGATCCCTTCCCCCCGATCAAAGGAGGGAGGCACAGATTTGCGTGCCCTCGTTAATAAAGCGATTGGGGTAGCATTGTAGGATGAGTTCGTATGGAAACAACTGACAACCGTTTGCTGAGCGGTATCTTGGAACAGGCAGAGCAGAATGCTCAAAAAAAGCTTGAGGATGCCCAAAGACAAGCAACGCGTATCGCAGAGGAAGCACAACTCAAGGTTGAGCGGGAGATAGCCTCCCTGAGAAAGGACCAAGAACAGAAACTCAGAAGTATTGAGTTGAAGAAGCAGGCAAATCTCGCAAGTGCGAAGCGAAAAGCAAATCTCAGACAGATTGATGAGAGTTACCAACAGGTGCTCAAGCGTGTAACCTCGCTGCTTGATGCAAAAAAGGTTGCTCAACATCTAAGTGCCTGGATTGCAGAGGCTGCAATCGGTCTGGATCTCAAGGAAGCCAAGGTTGCCTTCTCACGCCAATGTCCTGTAAAAGAGGAACATCTCAAGGAAGCTTCTTCCTTGGTCCAGAAAGCAACCGGTGCGAAGATTACCTTGCACCTTGATCCAAAACCAGTGCAAGGCCTTGGTGTGATTGTTTCCTCCATGGACGATACGGTTTCGTTCAACAACCAGGTTGAAATCCGTCTCAGACGGTTCGACCGCGTCGTAAGGTCAATGATTCAGGAACATACATGAAAGAAAGAATAATCGGACGTGTTAAACGAGTGAATGGACCGATTCTTATCGTCAAGGACATCACAAATGCCATGATGATGGAAATGGTCCGTATCGGTGAGCAGCAACTGGTCGGGGAGGTGGTCAAACTCTATGATGGATTGGCTACTGTCCAGGTGTACGAGGATGCTACTGGTATCTGCCCCGGTGACAACGTCTATGGAAGTGGTATGAGTCTAAGCGTCGAGCTTGGCCCTGGGCTTATCGGTACCATCTATGATGGTATACAGCGACCCTTGGAAAAGCTCATGGAGGCCAGTGGGGCATTCATCTCACGTGGTCTTTCCTATGATGCGGTAGACCATGGAAAGCAGTGGGAGTTTACCCCGGTTGTTGAGGCAGGGACAAGTGTCCATGCAGGTATGGTCATTGCTACAGTGGAAGAGACCAGCAGGATCCAGCACAGGATCATCATACCTCCCCAGTACCAGGAAGCAACACTCAGTGAAATAGCTCCATCAGGTTCGTATACTGTGGATGAGGTCATAGCGACCCTGGTGTTGCCAGATGGAAAGCAACAGAAACTTACCATGGTGCAGAAGTGGCCGATCAGGTTGCCCCGTCCGGTAGATAGCCGTCTTGCCTTGAAACAACCATTGGTTACCGGCCTTAGGGTTATTGATACCTTGTTCCCTCTCGCAAAAGGTGGAACGGTAGCAATCCCTGGGGGGTTTGGTACCGGAAAGACCATGACACAGCATTCCATCGCCCAGTGGTGTGATGCGGATATCATTGTGTACATTGGCTGTGGTGAGCGTGGCAACGAGATGACCGACGTATTGAGGGAATTCCCGCTCCTTGTAGATCCAAGGACCGGACAGTCTCTGATGGAGCGGACCATCCTTATCGCCAATACTTCCAATATGCCGGTAAGTGCCCGTGAAGCGAGCATCTATACGGGTATAACGATGGCTGAGTATTATCGTGACCAAGGATATCATGTGGCGATCATGGCCGACTCAACCAGTCGTTGGGCCGAAGCACTGCGTGAACTCAGCGGACGCATGGAAGAGATGCCGGCTGAGGAAGGGTTTCCTGCCTACCTGCCTACCCGTATTGCGCAGTTCTATGAACGGGCAGGGTATATGAGAAATCTTTCTGGAAGCGATGGTTCGGTCTCCATCATTGGGGCCGTAAGCCCTCCCGGTGGTGATTTCTCGGAGCCGGTAACCCAGCACACGAAGCGATTCGTACGTTGCTTCTGGGGCTTGGATAGACAGCTTGCAAGCAGTCGTCACTATCCTGCAATTAGCTGGTTGGACTCTTATAGTGAATATCTTGGTGATGTGAAGCAGTGGTGGAATGACCACAGTGAAGGGGCTTGGCACGAGAACAGGCTAAGGATCATGGACCTATTGCAGAAGGAAGTCCGTCTGCAGCAGATTGTCAAGCTTGTTGGTCCCGATGCTCTTCCCGATACCCAGAACTTTATCCTGGAAGTGTGTTCTTTGTTCAAAACCGCTTTCCTGCAGCAGAACGCTTTTGATGAAGTAGACCGGTATTGCTCGGTGGAAAAACAGGTGAAGATGCTCTCGGTAATCCTTGCCTACTATGATAAGGGTCTGGAAGCGATCAACAAGGGAGTCCCAATGGTGAAGGTAAGGAGGCTTCGTGCTGTCCAGGAGATGGCAAGAATGCGTCTTACTGTCAAGGGAGATGAGCTTGAGATAATTGACAAGATCCAGCTACGGCTAGAGCGCTCCATCGACCAGATGGGAGGAATTTATGAAAACTAAGACTGAATCCTTGATGGCCCAGAGTGATCGCAGGCTGCTCAGCGGTAGGGAGTACCGAGGGGCAAGCAGGATTGATGGACCACTTGTATATATGCGTAATACCCATCCGGTAGGTTTTGGGGAACTGGTTGAAGTTGTCACCCCTGATGGCATGCGTCGTTCCGGCCAGGTACTCGATACCAGTGATGAGGTTGTTGTAGTCCAGGTCTTTGAGGGGACTGACAACCTGACACTTCCTGGTACTGGAATGCGGTTCATGGGTGAGCCCCTTACCTTGCCGGTTTCTGAACAGATGCTTGGTCGGGTTATGAACGGATTGGGCAAGAGCAGGGACGGTTCAGGGACCGTGCACGGATTCGCTGAACGGGATGTGAACGGGGAGCCGATCAATCCAACAGCTCGTGAGTATCCCAGGGATTTCATCCAGACCGGTATTTCTGTCATTGATGGAATGACAACCTTGATCCAAGGCCAGAAACTTCCCATTTTCAGTGGAAACGGTTTGGACCATAACCAACTTGCCGCGCAGATTGCCCGTCAGGCAAAAGTTCGGGGAAGTGAAGGGGATTTCTGCATAGTCTTTGCAGCCATGGGGGTCAAGTATGACGTTGCCCGTTTCTTCATTGACAGCTTTGAGGAGACCGGAGTACTGGACAACGTTGCTCTCTTCCTCTCCTTGGCGGATGACCCTTCCATTGAACGAACCATTACCCCCAAGACAGCGTTGACCCTTGCTGAGCATCTTGCTTTTGACAAAGGGAAGCAGGTCCTGGTGATTATGACCGATATGACCAACTACTGTGAGTCCTTGAGAGAGATTGGTACCATGCGTGGTGAGATTCCCTCGAGAAAAGGGTATCCAGGTTACTTGTACTCCAATCTTGCTGAGATTTATGAACGTTCAGGGAAGATCAGCGGACGCTCTGGTTCCATAACACAGTTGCCGATTCTCTCAATGCCCAACGATGATATCAGTCATCCGGTACCTGATTTGACCGGTTACATCACGGAGGGACAGATTGTATTTGAGCGAGGGATGCAGGCAAGGGGTATTTATCCACCGATCAACTGTCTTCCTTCCCTCTCCCGTTTGATGAAGGACGGTATCGGAGAAGGTATGACCAGGGATGACCATCCCCACCTTGCCAACCAGCTCTTTGCCTCCTACAGCCATGTTAAGGATGTGCAGAACCTAGCTTCGGTTATCGGGGAAGAGGAGTTGACCACCCTCGACCAACAGTACCTTGAATTCGGAAACTTTTTTGAGAAGCGTTTTGTGAACCAGCGGTTCGATGAGGATAGGAGTATTGAACAGACACTCGATCTTGGTTGGGAGGCTCTGGGAAAACTGCCTTCCGAGGAGTTGCAGCGTCTCACCGATGAGGAGATTGCCGAACATTACGGCATATAGGAGGAGTTTTGAATACCACGCTTGCTCCTACCCGGAGCAATTTGCTCAAACTCAGTGAAGATCTCAAATTTGCCCAGCTCGGCTATGAGTTGCTGGACCAGAAACGGTCCATACTCATTGTTGAGCTTCTGACTCTCGTGGACCAAGCAGTTGATTATGAGGGTAGGGTTGTTCATGCTTTGGGTGAAGCACAGAAATCACTGAGTGATGCAATCATGCAGATGGGCCGACTTAGGGTAGGCAATCTTGCAGGAGCCGTCAATATCGACTATTCCATTGAATTGGGCTCAAGGAGAGTGATGGGGGTTACGGTTCCCAAGGTCGATACCTCCTTCTCCGACCACAGCCCCTACTTCAGCAGTGAAGATACCAGTATCTTGAGTGAGTTATCGATTGATCGGTATAGGACGACATTGCAGTTGATGGGAAGGCTAGCCGAGCTCAAAGTATCCATCATGAGACTGGCCAAGGAAGTAAAGAAAACCATCAAAAAGGTCAATGCACTCGAAAAGATAGTCATACCGGAAAACAAGGAGACCATTGCTTGGATGCGTTCCCGTATTGAGGAGCAGGAGCGGGAGAATTTTATCCTGTTGAAGGTAGTGAAGGATAGGATGGAGAATGCCAAGGCAGCGGTCCAGGCTTTGACCACTTCAGAAGATGATGATACGATGAAATCACAGGGAGGTTTGCATGGGAGTTCCATTTAAGCAGATCGTCGTGTACCAGGATGGCTCAGAGAGTTCGATGACAGCAATCATGTATGGCATCAAGCTGGCCAAGGAACACGATGCAAAACTGACCGCAGCATATGTTGTGAATACCAGAGCCTTGAGCGAATTGGTCAAGGCAGGCATATTTGTGACAGTGGAACGTGATGAGTACCAACGCGACCTACAGTTGGATGCTGATAGGTATCTACGGCATGCCTCCCGTCTTGCCCAGCAGAAGCAAGTACTCATAGAAACGATTAAACTGGAAGGTACTGTACACGTAGTGATGAAAGAGTTGTTGAAGTCTTCAAAGGCAGATTTGCTGGTGCTCGGAGGTGTCACTGATATCCGTTCCCGACGCGAGGAGCTTGCCAGTGAGACTGACAGGATGCTACGTACCTCCCCTTGCCCTGTACTGGTAGTCAGGGATGATGACGATATCTGGCTGGAGTTTGAAGCATAAGGAGCTTTGCATGAATGTACTGGATGTATTGGACAGGAATTTGGTGAAAGTGCCCCTCATGCACACCGATAAGCAGGGTGTGATCACGGAACTTGTGGAAGTGATGGCAAAGGTAAAAGGGTATTCATCTGAGCAGTTTGAAGCTGTCTTGAACGCTGTCCTCGATAGGGAGAGACTTGGCTCCACCGGCATCGGGAATGGGATAGCCATTCCGCATGCCAAGAGTGATGTGGTAGAACATGTCTCGCTTGTGATTGGTATAAGCAGATTACCTGTTGAGTTCGATGCGCCGGATGGCCAGAAGAGCCGGATCTTTTTCTTGGTACTGGCTCCTTCAAAGGAAGCTTCCGCGCACGTAGAGCTGCTTGCTTCCATTGCCCGTAGCTGTACAAGCCAGGTCTTTCGCAGAATGCTTGAACAAGCCAGGGATAGTGATGAGGTGGTACGCCTATTCATGGAATAGCCGTTTTAGTAAAATCAGAGGAAAGCACTCTCTCCAAGAGGGTGCTTTTCCTTGGTGCTGGACATTTCCCTCTTTCCATCCTATGGTGGGATATCTCATTGTGTAGGTAGGTTTTTTACATGAGTGGTAAGAGCGCTTTTTCAGCTGTTGAGTTGGTATTGCTTGACGCATGTCAGTCTGTGCTCGATACGATGGATACATCACTTGCTTCATTGCTGAGATCAAAGAGAGACGATTTGCATACCCTTGCAGGCATTGTGGAACGATCGAGTTCGCTGGACTATGATCTAGGAATCTCTATTGAGGGTCGCAATCGACAGACCTTGGCTTCCAAATTGACCAATCAGGGTATTGAGGAAGTGATCAATCTTCCTGTGAAGGCCTCCCTGGGGCGTTCATTTTCCATTGCCAAGTTGCATCTCTATGGTTTCCTATTAAAAATTACCGAAAACAAACCGTATTTTACTGTGCACAAGGAAGCTGTGCTCACTCAATATCATGCCTGTCTGTTTTCCCTGATGGCTGAGGATCTCTATATTTCAATCATAGGCGATAGTTCAGGGGATGAGGCTTGGGTAGGGAAGGCAAGCCGGGAACTGATCACCATGTGGGAAGATCGCTCACCTGCAGAGATTGGAGTGTTCGCACCGTTGCTGCAACAACTCTGGGAGGCAAGGAACTCCCTTGTGCCTGTGCTTGGAACGTTGCTTGGTACCGTTGAACTACTGCAGCTATCAATGCAACTGGACCAGCGTTGGCATATGTTTCTCGAGGAAGAGGGAAGCCAGGATGAGGTGGTGTACGCTCTCGATGAGTTCCTATTCTCTCTCAGTTATGAGCAACAGAGGAAGCTTGAGATATGGATGGAGTCGAGTAAGGAACGCTTGGTAAGCAGGAGTGAGGCGGCTGGGTTGCTGAATCTCAGACCAGATCAACAACTCGAAGGCCCTGGTGAAGAAACCTTGCCGGTTGTTCGGTTGTATCGATCATTTCTAAGGAGAAATGCACTGGCAAGAATGCGGCGAGAAACTGATCGAAAGGGTCCTCACCGCACGCTTGAACAGTACTTGTTGCTCTATCTTTGGGAGAGAGACACCTAACCCTGGTTGGCATCCATATAGATATCCTTGATCTCCTTTGCTCCCAAGACGAGGAAATCACCCAAGGTTCTTTTTTCAAAGAAGGTAGCTTTCAGAGTCATCTCGTCAATCTGTTCTTCAGTGGGGGTAATCCCCAATTCCCGGAAGTTGGTGGGCATGGAAATGCTCTTAAAGAAGGTCTTGACCTGTTCAATGGCTTTCAATGCATCTGCTATGGTATCGTTGGTTCTCTCCATGCCAAATACGGCACTACCGAACCTGGCAAACCGCTCAGGTTTCTGTGTATAGACATAGCGTGCCCAGCTGTCCCATATTGCGGCAAGTCCTGCACCGTGGGCTACATCAAACATGCCACCCATCTCGTGCTCCAACTGGTGAGGAGCCCAATCTCCACGGGATGTGTTTCCTGCACCAGTCAAGCCATTATGCGAGAGGCTGCTGGCCCACATGATGTTTGCACGTGCATCATAATCGTCATTATGATCTTTCAGGATGAGTGCAGCTTTGACTACCGTTCTAAGCAAGCCTTCGGCAATCTCGTCAGTCAAATCCATGGTATCGCCAACGATGAAGTAACGCTCCATCGTGTGCATCATGATGTCCGCTGCACCACACATGGTCTGGTATTGTGGTAGGGTATACGTCAACTCGGGGTTCATGATTGCAAACTTGCATCGTGATGAATCATGATTCAAGCCACGCTTGAGATTTCCCTCTTCATTCGTGATGACCGATGAGCTGCTCATCTCACTGCCTGCAGCTGCAATGGTTAATACCGTACCAACAGGGTAGCATCCTTCTACCTGACGCTTCTGTTCGTAGAAGTCCCAGACCTCTCCACCGTGGTATAAGCCATAACCAATGGCCTTGGCTGAGTCGATGACTGAACCACCACCCACTGCGAGCAGGAAGTCAACTCCCTCCCGTTTGCACAACTCAATACCTTCGTGTACCTTGCTGAGTCGTGGGTTGGGAACCACTCCGCCAAGTTCAACGTAATTGATTCGCTCTGCATCCAGAGAAGCCTTGATACGATCAAGCAATCCTGATCGCTTTGCACTTTCTGAACCGTAGTGAAGAAGGACCTTCTTGCAACCCTGTTCCTTGACCAAGGTTCCAACTTGCTCCTCTGTATCTTTCCCGAACACCACACGGGTAGGGGCGTAATAGGTAAATTCTGCTGACATCATTCCTCCAAATCAGTATCCCAGGCTCTCACCGATGATGAGAACCTTCATTCTTCCTTCTATTTGCTGGTGACTGAACACCACATAGTTCGAACAGATGGTATGTTCACATGCTCCAGCGGTGAGAGCCATTAGGTTGTTTGCATCGCAGTGGGCATTGATGCATTTCCCACTCTCCACGCAATATGCTCCAGTATTCAATCGTCTGGCGTTGGCAGGGGCTGCAAGCTGCTTGACCCTAAGGATTGCACTTACCAGGTCTGGGACAATCTTATCCCATGAGACAACAAGGATTACCTGCTTCGGGCCGTAGAGCAGGGCTGCAACCCTGTTGCTGGTTCCATCAACACAGTACAACTCTCCATGTTCCGTAACAGCATTGGCACTGGCAAGATAGGTGTCAACAAAGAAGCTCTTGTGCATGACTTCAGTGATTCCCTCTTTATCGAGGCCAGGCTTGTAACGGTCATAAAAGGTGTAGTCCCCATTCCTCAGGAGATCGAGGACGCCGGTTTCCTTGAGGGTCACAGAACCTCCAACTGCAACACTTTCTCCTTTTGTGAGAAGCGACGTGACAGATGGAACAACCTCATCCATCGTTTCAAGGAAACGGGCATCGATATTGTTTTTTTTGAGTGCCTTGATGGTCCGTTCAACCTGCAAGGTACGATTCGTTTTTACATTTGCATCCATAGGCTTTCTCCCTTTTGATTAGGATACCCAATCAAGCTTTGCATTACAAGGTACAACGGATTTGGATTAGCAATTGCGCCATACGCACATCAGTCGTATTGTAGTAGTAGAGAGGTACTCACTATGCATATTACGTTTTTCGGAGCAGCACAACAGGTAACTGGTAGTTGCACGCTGGTGGAGGTGAACGGTAAGTATTTGCTTGTCGATTTTGGTCTCCCCCAGGGCAATGATGAGAAAGAAGCGGGGATGAATCTTCCTTTTGATGCACACGCCATAGATTATGTGTTCTTGACTCATGCCCATATTGACCACAGTGGACGTATTCCGCTGCTGGTGAAGAAGGGCTTCGAGGGTAAGATTTTCTGTACTGCAGCAACAGTGGATTTGTGTGAGATCATGCTTGCCGACAGCGGGCACATCCACGAGATGGAGGCGGAGTGGAAAAGCCGGAAAGCAAAGCGTGCAGGCAAGAAGGGGGTAGAACCTCTGTATACAGTGGAGGATGCAAAGGATTCCATGGGGTTCTTTTCTCCATGTGACTATGAGAAGGTCTGTACGATCGATGAAGGTATCAAGGTGCGATTCAATGATGCAGGACACCTGCTGGGTTCATCTTCCATTGAGATGTGGCTCAGTGAAGGAAAAGAGAATCGCAAACTGGTATTTTCAGGTGATATCGGAAATTTTGACCAGCCCTTGATCAAGGACCCAGACTATATCGATACCGCGGATTTCGTGGTGATGGAGTCCACCTATGGAAACCGGGTACATAAGAAACCAGAGAATGCTGTTGGTAACTCTGTTCCCACTCAGGTAAGGGCGCAAGAGCTCGCAGATATCATTGAGCGGACTTTCAAACGTGGCGGCAATGTAATAATCCCTGCTTTTGCGGTTGGTAGGACACAGGAGATGCTCTATTTGTTGAGGGTCATCATTGAGAAAAAGCTCTGTCCAACAGTTCATGAGATACCGGTATTTGTTGATAGCCCGCTATCGGTGAAGGCAACCCATGTGTTTGCAGGAAACTTGTTTGGTTATATGGATGATGAAACCATGGAGCTGGTGAACAAGGGTATCAATCCCATTCTTTTCCCCTCTCTGGTAACCATCACAGACGTAGAAGGGTCCAAGGCATTGAACCGACGCAAGGAAAGTTGTGTGATCATTAGCTCCAGTGGCATGTGTGAGGCGGGAAGGATCAAACACCATTTGAAACATAATCTGTGGAGAAGTGAATGTACCGTTCTCTTTAGCGGGTATCAGGCAGGTGGAACACTTGGGCGTTCCATTCTTGAGGGAGCAAGGCATGTCACCATCTTTGGTGAGCAGATTGATGTACGTTGTGAAGTGAATGAATTGCATGGCATCAGTGGACATGCTGACCAGGAAGGCTTGGTGAAATGGCTTACCAGCTTCAAAAAGGAGCCAAGACGAGCCTTCATTGTTCATGGGGATAAGGAAGTTGCCCCTTGGTTTGCTTCCTATGTATCCAGAACTCTGGGCATCAAGGCATATGCACCTAAGGTTTTGGAGCGGTTTGACTTGCTCAATGAGGAGTCATTGCCACTTGCAGAGCCTATGGAAGAGATCATGCTTCCATACTTCCGTGAGCTAAATGAGGCTTTAGAAGAGCTAAAGAAGCAAGAGGCCAACCTACTCTCAGTTGTGCAGCGCTTGGAAAATGCTGGGAAAGAGAAGAACCTTGAAGAAAAACGTGCCCAGCGGCTCACCAATGCGATCAACAGGCTTGCCAGTGACTTGGAGTATTTGAAGATTAAATGGGGAGTGGATGCTGACTAGATCAACTGTTTCCCAAAAACCGATCCCCAGCTCTGTTGTTCTAGGATGGTAAATCCCATTCTCTCATAGAAACCATAAGCACGGGTGTTCCTCCCATCCACTCCAAGATGGATGCCTGGGACACCCTTTTCCTGTACTGTTTTTATAAAGGTTTCCATGAGGCTCAGCCCAAGGCCCTTGCCTTGCAACTGTGGGAGCAGGTCGATATGCAGATGCGCTGGATACCCCAGATTGTGCCACATCCCTTGTCCAGGTCCTTTGAGCAGTGTTTTGATTACACTCTCTTCTGCTTCACTCTTGAACACTTGTTGATGGTTATAGTGTTCCTGCAAGGGAGGCAGCCAGGTTTTCTGAAGCCAGGAGGTATAGGATGCAGTGTCACTTGTTCCTACAATATATCCGGAGGGTATCCCCTTTTCATCAAGCGCTATGAAGCAGAGTTCTGGTTCATAAAAAAAGTAGGGAGCTGCATAGTAGTGACCGACACACCATGGATCATTGAAATATGGGGTACCATCAAGTCCTGCAAAGGCGGTCTTGAGAGCTATTGAGTAAAGATAGGGAATATCCTGTGGTAATACTGTTCTGATGTTCTGCATATTCGTTTCCTCGCCTCCTCATACCATATCGCTATTATGGGAAATTCTCAATAAAAATGTAATTTCTTGGAATAAGGTAACTTAGCCTAATAGCGAAAAATTTCTTCAAAAAGTGCTGGACAAAATGTGGATTAGGGTTTAATATTCCTCCTTGTTCGGCAACGAGAACACAGACTGATTCAAATCACCAAGTATCGCTCGATACTTGACGAAATTAGAATATGTCGGATACTCTGAAAGAACGCCCCTTATGAGGGGATGGGAAAATGTGATGTGTAAACATTAGGTTTTTACCATGATTATTGAAAGTTATTAGCGCAGGGAAGAATAGAGAGATTGGAACAGTGGAAGACCACCAAGATGGGCTTCCCAGTCAATTCACAAGAATGAGAACGATAGTTGAAAAGCTACGTTCGTGCGAGAATTACAGGGAAAACTTATAAGTAAGTAAGCCGGGCCCTCGGGCCCGGAAATGCTATAACGGAGAGTTTGATCCTGGCTCAGAACGAACGCTGGCGGCGCGTTTTAAGCATGCAAGTCGAGCGGCAAGGGCCTTCGGGCCCCTAGAGCGGCGGACGGGTGAGTAACACGTGGACAATCTGCCCCCCGGCCGGGGATAGCCCAGGGAAACCTGGATTAATACCGGATGAGACGGGACGCACGAGGGTGCGATCCGGGAAAGGCGCTGCGGCGCCGCCGGGGGATGAGTCCGCGACCCATTAGCTAGACGGCGGGGTAAAGGCCCACCGTGGCGACGATGGGTAGCCGGCCTGAGAGGGTGGACGGCCACATTGGAACTGAGACACGGTCCAGACTCCTACGGGAGGCAGCAGCTAAGAATCTTCCGCAATGGGCGAAAGCCTGACGGAGCGACGCCGCGTGAACGAAGAAGGCCGTGAGGTTGTAAAGTTCTTTTCGGGAGGGGGAATGACCGTGGCAGGGAATGGCCGCGGGATGACGTGAATCCCGGAATAAGCCCCGGCTAACTACGTGCCAGCAGCCGCGGTAACACGTAGGGGGCGAGCGTTGTTCGGAATCATTGGGCGTAAAGGGCGTGCAGGCGGCACTGCAAGTCCGGCGTGAAAGACCCCGGCCCAACCGGGGGGGTGCGCTGGAAACTGCGGTGCTTGAGTACAGGAGGGGATGCCGGAATTCCAGGTGTAGGGGTGAAATCTGTAGATATCTGGAAGAACACCGATGGCGAAGGCAGGCATCTGGCCATGTACTGACGCTGAGACGCGAAGGTGCGGGGAGCAAACAGGTTTAGATACCCTGGTAGTCCGCACAGTAAACGATGTGCACCAGGTGGCGGGGGTAGAACCCTCGGTACCGTAGCAAACGCATTAAGTGCACCGCCTGGGGAGTATGCTCGCAAGGGTGAAACTCAAAGGAATTGACGGGGGCCCGCACAAGCGGTGGAGCATGTGGTTTAATTCGATGGTACGCGAGAAACCTTACCAGGGCTTGACATACACCGGAAGCGCCGTGAAAGCGGCGTGCCGCTTGCGGCCGGTGAACAGGTGCTGCATGGCTGTCGTCAGCTCGTGCTGTGAAGTGTTGGGTTAAGTCCCGCAACGAGCGCAACCCCTGCTGTCTGTTGCCACCACGAAAGGTGGGGACTCAGGCGGAACTGCCGGTGACAAACCGGAGGAAGGTGGGGACGACGTCAAGTCATCATGGCCCTTATGTCCTGGGCTACACACGTGCTACAATGGCCGGTACAGAGCGCAGCGAGGCCGCGAGGCGGAGCGAATCGCTTAAAGCCGGTCCCAGTACGGATTGGAGTCTGCAACCCGACTCCATGAAGTTGGAATCGCTAGTAATCGCGCATCAGCATGGCGCGGTGAATACGTTCCCGGGCCTTGTACACACCGCCCGTCACACCATCCGAGTCGGGGGTACCCGAAGTCGCCAGCCCAACCCGCAAGGGGGGGCGGTTCCGAAGGTACGTCTGGTGAGGAGGGTGAAGTCGTAACAAGGTAGCCGTACCGGAAGGTGCGGCTGGATCACCTCCTTTCTGAATAAGAAAGGCCGGGCCCGGCCCTCACAGCCGGACCCAACCAACGGTCGTCGACCAGCAGGTGCAAGTCCTGCAACAATGGCTCATTGGACGTGGTACGAAACTGTTTCAATCTCTGTATTTTTCCTTGACAAGATAAGACCTTTGCAAGAATGGTGCACATCCGGATTCAAGAACGGAAAGGTTTATTGCTTTTTGAAAGTTATTAGCGCAGGGATTGGAAGAATGATATGGTCAAGCGAAATGAGGGTCCACGGAGGATGCCTAGGAGCTGCCAGGCGAAGAAGGACGTGACAAGCTGCGAAAAGCCGCGGGAAGGGGCCAATACCCAGAGATCCGCGGATGTCCGAATGGGGTAACCCGCAAGTCTGGATGACATGCACATGCACGTGAATACATAGCGTGCATGGGAGATACGCCGGGGAGTGAACCATCTAAGTACCGGCGGGAGTAGAAATCAAACGAGATTCCCCCAGTAGCGGCGAGCGAACGGGGAGGAGCCCAAACCGCGTGCCCTCGGGTGCGCGGGGTTGTAGGGGTGCGGCGGGGGTAACCCGTGCAGTGAGAAACCACAAGTGTAGCGGAACGGTCCTGGGAAGGCCGGCCAGAGCGGGTGAAAGCCCCGTACGCGAAACGCCTGTGGCTGCATGGCCGCACTACCTGAGTACGGCGGGACACGAGAAATCCTGCCGGAAGCAGGGGGGACCACCCTCCAAGGCTAAATACTCGGCAGCTACCGATAGCGCATAGTACCGTGAGGGAAAGGTGAAAAGGACCCCGGGAGGGGAGTGAAAGAGAACCTGAAACCGTGGACCTGCAAGCGGTCAAAGCCCTTAGGGGTGATGGCGTGCCTTTTGTAGAATGAGCCTGCGAGTTACCGTATGCGGCGAGGTTAAGGGAGAGAAGTCCCGGAGCCGCAGGGAAACCGAGTCTGAACAGGGCGTTCAGTCGCATGCGGTAGACCCGAAGCCAAGTGATCTAGCCATGGCCAGGCTGAAGCAGGAGTGAAATCCTGTGGAGGGCCGAACCTAAATCCGCTGAAAAGGGTTGGGATGAGCTGTGGCTTGGAGCGAAAGACTAAACAAACTTGGAGATAGCTGGTACTCTCCGAAATAGCTTTAGGGCTAGCGTCGCACCGATTGTCGCGGAGGTAGAGCACTGGATAGGTGAGGGCCCGTCACTGGGTACCGAGCTTAACCAAACTCCGAATACCGCGATACAATGTGCGGCAGTCAGACGGCGACTGATAAGGGCCGTCGTCAAGAGGGAAACAGCCCGGACCGCCGGCTAAGGTCCCAAAGTCGTGCTGAGTGGGAAAGGAAGTATGATTGCACAGACAGCCAGGAGGTTGGCTCAGAAGCAGCCACCCCTTCAAAGAGTGCGTAACAGCTCACTGGTCGAGTAGTCATGCGCCGATAATGTAACGGGGCTAAGCACGGCACCGAAGCCGCGGGACAGCATCAATTGTGGTGCTGTCGGTAGGAGAGCATTCCGTGAACGGAAGAAGCAGGGGCGTAAGCCCCTGTGGACGGGACGGAAGAGAGAATGCAGGCATGAGTAACGAAAAGACGGGTGAGATCCCCGTCCGCCGAAAGCCCGAGGTTTCCAGGGTAAAGGTAATCTACCCAAGGGTCAGTCGGCCCCTAAGGCGAGGGCGAGAGCCGTAGTCGATGGGAAGCGGGTCAACATTCCCGCACCTCCCAGGGTTCCGATGGGATGACGCATAGGGCGAAACGCAGCCGGGCGACGGTAGTCCCGGCCGAAACGGCGAGCCGATGAGGCACCCAGGCAAATCCGGGTGGCGAGGTGAGCCGCGAGCGAGCTGCACTACGGTGGAGCGAAGTGCGCGTAGTCGTCGTGCCGAGAAAGAATCCCTAAGGAACGGCCCTGGGGGACCGTACCGAAAACCGACACAGGTGGGCGAGCTGAGAATGCGAAGGCGCACGGAAGAATTCGCGTTAAGGAACTCGGCAAAATGCATACGTAACTTCGGGAAAAGTATGGCCCCCGCAAGGGGGTTGCAGAGAAACGGCCCATGCGACTGTTTACCAAAAACACAGGTCCATGCGAACCGGCAACGGGAAGTATATGGACTGACACCTGCCCGGTGCTGGAAGGTCAAGAGGAGTTGTCAGAGCAATCGAAGCAGCGAATCCAAGCCCCAGTAAACGGCGGCCGTAACTATAACGGTCCTAAGGTAGCGAAATTCCTTGTCGGGTAAGTTCCGACCCGCACGAATGGTGTAACGATATGGGCGCTGTCTCAACGCGAAATCCGGTGAAATTGAAGTCCAGGTGAAGATGCCTGGTACCCGTGGTTAGACGGAAAGACCCCGTGAACCTTTACTTCAACTTGGCATGGAGACTTGGACAGGGATGTGTAGGATAGGTGGGAGGCCGCGAGGCGTGGGCGTCAGCCTGCGCGGAGCCGCTGGTGAAATACCACCCTTGCCTGTCCAATTTTCTAACCGCGGCCGTGATCCGGTCGCGGGACAGTGCCAGGCGGGAAGTTTGACTGGGGCGGTCGCCTCCCAAAGAGTAACGGAGGCGCGCGAAGGTCACCTTAGGATGGTTGGGAATCATCCCTCAAGTGTAAAGGCACAAGGTGGCTTGACTGCGAGGCAAACAAGCCGAGCAGGTACGAAAGTAGGTCTTAGTGATCTGGCGGTAGCGAGTGGAAGCGCCGTCACTTAACGGATAAAAGGTACTCCGGGGATAACAGGCTGATCTTGCCCAAGAGTTCATATCGACGGCAAGGTTTGGCACCTCGATGTCGGCTCATCGCATCCTGGGGCTGGAGCAGGTCCCAAGGGTTTGGCTGTTCGCCAATTAAAGCGGTACGCGAGCTGGGTTCAGAACGTCGTGAGACAGTTCGGTCCCTATCTGCCATGGGCGTTGGATGTTTGAGGGGTTCTGCTTTTAGTACGAGAGGACCGAAGTGGACGAACCTCTGGTGTACCGGTTGTCGTGCCAACGGCAGCTGCCGGGTAGCTACGTTCGGAAGGGATAACCGCTGAAAGCATCTAAGCGGGAAGCCCTCCCCAAGATGAGACATCCCACCCGCACAAGCGGGCACAAGGAAACAGGGAGACTACCTGTTCGATAGGCCGGGGGTGTACGCACGGCAACGTGTTCAGCCCACCGGTACTAATCATCCGAGAGGCTTGACCATATCATTATTCCAATCCCATGGGCTGCCAAGGCCGGTCGTGCGAGAACCTCGCGCTCCCAGGCGTTGGCCGGCCCGGTGGCCACAGCAGGGTGGACACACCCGTTCCCATCCCGAACACGGAAGTTAAGCACCCTCACGCCGATGGTACTACGGTTAGCCGTGGGAGAGTAGGTAGCCGCCGGGCCTTTTTCTTTTTCCCTTCATCCCTCCTTAATCCGGAGGGTATTTTTATATCTATAGGCCAAAGGTGTGGTACACTTGCCCTTGGGGGTGTGTCGTGTTGCTTCTCAGTGTATTTGCCATTGTGTTTGTGGGGGCTTTCCTACAAGCAAATATCGGATTTGGTTTTCCCATAATTGCCATGATATTCTTTCCTTCATTGTTTCCATTTTCAACTGCTGTGACACTTAATCAGATCATTGCAATCGGTAGTACTGGTTTTCTCACTATTAGGTATTGGAAATCGATTCAATGGAAAGTGCTTATCCCCTTATTGGTTTCCAGTTTGATTGTAGGTGCAATTGTGATCGTATCCAGTCTCCAGGTGGAAAGCCGCATCCTTACAGGAATCCTCGGTTTCTTTCTTATGGCATTGTCACTATATTTTGCCCTCTTCAGTAAGAAAATTGTTATACAGGCTTCCATACTCAACGGGCTTTTAATGGGTATTGTTGCTGGATTGGGTAATGGGTTGTTTGGTATAGGTGGCCCTCCTATAGCCTTGTATCTTTTTGCTGCAGTGAAAGACAAGAAACACTATCTAGCCACCATCCAGGCCTATTTCCTGGTCTGCAATATTCAGAGTATCCTAATTAGAAGTTATCATGGAGCGTTTGAGATATCGCACATACCAATCATTCTTATTGGATGGGTGGCTATTGCTGTTGGCACGTATGTTGGGCTGCTTCTTTTTAAAAGAACCCCCGATTATCTTCTCAAGCGTATTGTCTATATGTTTGTTGGAGCTAGTGGTTTATGGATAGCCATACAACATTTGATTCTTAGTCTCTAAGGAAGACGAGAATGGTTTTCCCATCATACTGATGGTATTGCTAAAAGAGAAGGAAGAGCGTACACGGGGGAAGATCTTAATCATAATCAGCAATTATTAAAAATATTCGTCAACGATGAGCAAACGAAACAATGCATCATATCTTCAAATATCGTGCAGGGAAAATTATTGAATCAAATCGAAGCATACTAATACAAGTTAGTTAGGATTCCATATAATATGCATCTTGAATGCTGAGCGAGGATAGCTGCAAATAAATAATTACTGTATAAACAGAAATAGTTCATAGTGAAGGTTATGTTACGTAAGTGGTTCAGGTTTATGCTCTATGGTTATACGAATCATAGATCGCTTTCTCTCAGGTAACATGTTTGCTGAAACCCTCTAAAGTTGTAAGTGTATGGTTTGTAAGGATACAGAACAATGATGTATTGTTTGTGAATAATAAGGATGCAATCGTATTGATCTCTTTGATCGATTACAGGGAACGTAAGATCTGAGGCTACACAATCTACGAGCTCTCTGAGGTGTTCCATATCTTTAAGACACATCTTTCCCAGTTGAAAAGGTTTGGTAAAACAAAGGATGCCGACAATAGAAAAAATAAATCGGAATAACAAAATAAGGAAAAATTAATACCGAGATAGGAATATAACAAACCTAATATCGATAAAAGACTATCCAACCATTATATGTATAATAGTAGTAAAATGAATAAATACAATATAGGAAACAATAAAAACAAAAGTAAAAAATATTAAAAAACAAATCAAAAAGAAATTGGAATAGTATAAGAAAAATATTAAAACCGTATATATACCCAGTATCAAACTCAGCTGGGATTTGTGTTCAAAAACTGCCAAGGATCAGATAGTCCCTTGGTGGGGTTCTTGTCTGGGAGAGTCTAACGCGAGTAGTCATGGATATGATTTCTCAAAGGTAAGTTCGTTTGGCTGGACTGTATTTCCTACGTGGTTGCTTTATGGGATATCGTCTAAATAAGAGATCAACCGCCTTCAGTGAAATGTATTGATAGACACTCAGTATTATGGTATCAGGTTTTTAATGTCTCTATGTATCATGCTTGGTTTCCCATACACGGATTCCTCAATTACTTCGTTTGAAGTATGTTTCATGTGTGATGTGGTTGTTTGCTCAATCCAGGATAGTAGAGGGAAGATGAAATTACATGAATTACCGATTGGACTGGATCATAAAAAGAATTACTGACAAGAAACTCACGAACCCTAGGATTGATCGAATATTTTGTCTCCACTCCTTGTACTGTTGTCTGTTTGCATTCATTACATGCTTGGATTTTACTACTGTCTGAAAACTTCAGTGGATAAGTGCACTCACTCTATTGTAATAGATGCATAACTATTTAAAAAGACAAAAAAACGATATGAAAAAGATATAGAAATAATAAAGAAAAATATCTAAACCATGTAAAAAAATATAAATACGCGATAAAATGATAATAAAAATATGTATTATATATATAAACACATATTGCTAATTCACCTTGAACAATCTGAGGCTTTAACTATGAACCGCATCATGAAGAAGATGATAATCTCTTACCTAGTGGACAAAAGTGACAAATAACGGTATTTAATAGATGTACGTTTTTAGACCGTACTTTTGTCTGGAATCCTTTCCTTGCAACAATCTAGGAGTTTACATGCCTTCCCTTGCTACCATGCTCAAGGTTAAACGTGAACACGTTCCCTTGATGTATACGTTATATTTTGCCTTTCTCACCAGTGGAATGATGAGCACCATGATCGGGGCATTGCTGCCGTTCCTGAAAGAAGAGTATCACATGAGTTATGTACTCAGTGGTGCTGTAATCTCAGCTCACCAGGTAGGAAACTTTATTGCACTTCTTGTCGCCGGATATCTTCCGTATCTCATCGGTCGTAAGCGCAGTACCATTACCCTTTCTCTTGGTATTGTCATCGGATTCCTCTTGATAACCGTAACAGGTAATCCACTGTTGCTGCTTCTGGCTTTTGCATTTACGGGAATAGGGCGAGGCACCAACAGCAATATCACGAATGTGGTTATGAGTGAAATAAGCGAGAACAAAGGTGCTGGATTGAATCTCTTGCATGCTTCATTCGCTGTAGGCGCCTTCCTTGCGCCATTTATCGTACTCTTTACCACTTCACTCTTTGGTGTACACTGGAGGATCAGCGCATGGTTCCTGGTATTGGCTGAACTTCTGGTACTGATTTTTCTCAGTCGGTCATCCCTTTCCGGGAAACCCAAGAAAAAGGAAGTAGGGCATCAGAGCCACGCATTCATGAAAAGTGGCCGTTTCTGGCTTAATACCTTTATATTGTTTTTCTATCTCTGCTCAGAAGCCTCCGTCATTGGTTGGTTGGTGACCTACTTTATTGACACGGGACGATTGAGCCCCTCCCTTGCGCAAACAACAAGTTCTGCGCTTTGGGTGTGTATCCTGCTTGGGCGACTTGCCTGTGCCCACCTCTCAAACAGAATGAACAAGAATGTCCTGCTCATCATCCTTGCTTTGCTTCAGTTTGCTTTCTTCACGATGATGATCAGCGTAGAGAATACTGCATTGATCTATGTCAGCCTTTTTGGATTTGGTTTTGCCATGAGTGGAACCTATCCCACAACACTCTCTACGATGGACAGCAGATTCACCTCCTCTACCATCGCAACCGGAACTTGTATCGCAACTGCAACTGTTGGAGCGATCAGTATGCCGATCATAATCGGGGCTGTTGCACAGTCCGTTGGAATGGCAGGAGGTCTTGCCACCATCACGATCAGTATTCTGCTTATGCTTCTGCTCATCTTGGTCAAAACGTTCCTGGAATCGAAGGAATCGAGGACCAGCGTCATCCGCTAAATGCGGACGTAAGGAATTCTTATGCTTACCCAGAATGATATGATTCGCAATATAGCCATCATCGCCCACGTTGATCACGGCAAAACCACGTTGGTGGATGCCATGTTCAGGCAGAGTGGACTCACTGATGATGGACAAGACAGAATAATGGACAGTGGAGCCATTGAACGGGAGCGTGGTATCACGATCAGCGCAAAGAACTGCGCCATTTCCTGGAAAGGGGTGAAGATCAACATCATCGATACCCCGGGACACGCTGATTTTGGTGGAGAGGTTGAACGAGGGCTCTCCATGGTCGATGGTGTTGTCCTTCTTGTGGATGCAGCGGAAGGTCCGCTTCCACAGACACGTTTTGTACTTGAGAAAGCACTCAAACTAAACCTGAAACCAATTATCGTCATCAACAAGGTCGACCGCCAGGATGAACGTAGTGACGAGGTTCTCCAGGAGGTCTATGAATTGCTTCTCGAGCTTGGCGATGATGAATCAATGCTTGAGGTGCCAGTATTCTATGCAAGTGGGAAGGATGGTCGTTGTGGACTGTCTTCTCTTGATCTTGATGAGAACCTCCACCAGTTGCTTGACGCAATCCTCGAGACCGTTCCGGCACCAGTATTTGATGATGAACAACCCTTTGGAATGCTCGTCAGCGATCTCTCCTACAATGATTACCTCGGCCGCCTCGTTATCGGCAAGGTCGTGAATGGAATTGCAACCACCAACGACAACCTTGTGTGTCTGAAAGAGGGTGGTGTTATCAAGCCACTGAGAGTATCGAAGCTGCAGACCTATAGCGGCCCGACGTTCAGTGAAGTACCCAAGGTATTCAGTGGTGATATCATTGTGCTCAGCGGTGTGGAAGATGTTCATATCGGGGACACAATCTGTACCAGTGATAATCCCAAGGCGCTGGAGCGTATCCATATCGATGAACCGACTGTTTCCATGCTTTTTGCCAAGAATATCAGCCCATTGGCTGGACGGGAAGGCAATCAGGTAACCTCGGCAAAGATCTGGGAACGCTTGCAGAAGGAAGCGCTGCGTAATGTCTCCATCAAGATTGAGAGGAATGCCGACGATACCTTTACGGTAAAAGGAAGAGGCGAATTCCAGATGGCCATCATCGCTGAGCAAATGCGTCGAGAAGGGTTTGAGATGTGCGTAGGCAGACCAAGGACCATATTCAAGACCGATGAACAGGGTAGAAAGACTGAACCAGTTGAGTTTCTCTATATAGATTGTCCCGAGGAACATAGTGGGACGGTCATGGAAAAGCTTGCAAAGAGAAAAGGCCATTTGCGGGATATTACCTACAGTGAGAATGCTCGAGTGAAAATGCAGTTTGAGATCCCCTCCCGTGGCCTGATAGGGTACCATGATGAGTTTCTCACCGATACCCGTGGCAACGGGATCATGAACAGTTACATGAAGGGCTATGAGCCCTACAAAGGGGATTTTCCTGACCGTTATAGCGGAAGCTTGATCAGCGACCGAAGCGGTAACGCAGTACCCTATGCACTGTTCCAGTTGGAAGATCGTGGTAGATGGTTTATTGAGCCGGGTGATCCTGTCTATGAAGGGCAGGTAGTTGGAGAGAGGAACAGGGAAGGTGACTTGCTGCTCAACCCAACCAGGACGAAGAAACTAACCAACCATAGGGCAGCCGGTAAGGATGATGCGGTTATCCTGACTCCGGTAAGCAAGCCAAGCCTGGAACAGGCCATCCAATTTATCAAGGATGATGAACTGGTTGAAATCACACCAAAAGCAATCAGGATGTGTAAAAAAGTCCTCGGCACCCAACAACGTAAAGTGTTCGAGAGCCGAGGAGAGATTCCTCAGTACTTGCTGTAATTGTTCTTCTAGTCCTGCAGGTTCAAGATTACCGGGGCATGGTCACTGCCCATGACCTCGGTATCGATTGAGCTGTCCTCCACACGGTTCTTGAGGTCCTCACTGACAAGCCAATAGTCGATACGCCACCCTGCATTCTTCTCCCTTGCACGGAACCGATACGACCACCAAGAGTAGGTATCGGTTTTCTCAGGATAGAGGAGGCGGAATGTATCGATGAATCCGGCTTCCAGGAGCTTGGTAAATTGCTGCCGTTCTTCAATGGTATACCCAGCATTCCGTTCATTCGACTTCGGATTTTTCAGATCAATTGGATTATGGGCTACATTCAGGTCACCACATACAATGACACCCTTCATATCTTTCAGGGAAGAAACATACGCTCTGAATGCTTCATCCCAATCCATTCGTACATCGAGCCTTGCCAATTCGCTTTGGCTGTTGGGTGTATAACAACTTACTACATAGAAATCTTCAAATTCAGCAGTAACAGTCCTCCCTTCGCTATCCAAGGGGTGACCAATTCCGGTTGAAACATCAATTGGCTCTGTTTTGCTGAAAAGAGCGGTGCCACTGTAGCCCTTCTTCTCGGCAAAGCTCCAGTACAGGTGATAATCCGGAAGACTCAGGGAGATTTGGTCTTCCTGCAGCTTTGTCTCCTGCAAGCAGAAAATATCTGCATCGCAAGATGATACATACTCCTCAAATCCCTTTTTCTGAATTGCTCTAAGCCCGTTGACGTTCCAACTGATTAACTTCATGCAATACTCCTACATAAGAAACACGTGCATTGAATCGGCTTCTTTGAGAACTTCTTCAGGCCAGACGGAGGCTTGGACCTCTCCGATGTGTGCTTTTTTCAGGAGGAACATGCACAGACGACTCTGCCCGATACCACCACCGATGGTTTGAGGCAACTCTCCACCAAGCAATCGTGTATGCCAGTACAATGATGCACGGTCCTCGGCATTCCTGATCTTCAACTGTCGAAGCAAGGTCTCTTCATCCACCCTGATACCCATTGAGGAGAGCTCCAGGGAATCCCCACGGACGGTATCCCAGACAATGATGTCCCCATTCAAGCCGGTGTGCTCATCGTCGGTCTTGGTCGACCAATCGTCATAATCAGGGGCTCTCCCGCCTTGGCTGACACCATCAGCGAGGGGGCTGCCGATCCCGATAAGGAAGATGGCTCCATACTTCTCTGCTAGTGCTTTTTCTCTTTGTACTGGACTCAACTGTGGATACTCTCTCTGTGCATCCTCACTGTGGATAAAGGTAATATGTTCAGGAAGCGTTGGAGTGCATCCAGGAAACATTTCGCTCACCAAGAACTCAGTGCGTTTCATGGATGAGTATATCTTCCTCACTACACGCTTGAGATAGTCAAGTGAACGTTCATGTTTTCCCATGACCAATTCCCAGTCCCACTGATCAACGTAAATGGAGTGTATAGCATCCAAGTCATCATCAGGTCTGATGGCATTCATATCGGTGTACAAGCCAGTGGCGCGTTTGAAGCCAAGGTCAGCCAGAGCCATACGCTTCCATTTTGCCAAGGATTGGACGATTTCCATTTCACGATTTTCCAGATTGCCTATCTGGAACCGCACTGGTCGTTCGATACCATTCAGATCGTCATTAATACCTGAACCCCTTGGGACAAAAATCGGGCTGGTAACCCTGCTCAATTTCAAACCACCAGAAAGTTCCCGTTCAAATGTGTCCTTGATGTACTTAATGGCCTTTTCAGTCTGCTTCTGCTCCATGGCAGGGACATAGCCTTCTGGGAAAAACTTTGGCATACAAATCTCCTTAATATGGCTGAGCATACCCTATTTTTTTGAGCTCGAAAACCCTGAAGGAGGTGGTTTGTATCCGCTGATTGAGAATATGAAATACACTGGATGTATTGAAATTACCTGACTCCATCCATAGCAGAACAGAGAATGATTATGAGTGCCTAGTGAAGTAATCAAAGTACTGTTATGTTAAAACAGTAAAAAACAGTATAAAAATGCTATAAAAAACAATAAAAAACAAACTAATATTAAATAAAAAAAAGATTTCAATAATATAAAAATATAGAAAAACTATAAAAATACATAAAAAATAGTATTAAATATATAGGCTCTGTTTTCGAAGTGTATGGGTAAACACTTGAAGAGGAGAAAAGCTTGATATATACTTAATATATGTTAAGTATTAATCAAGAATCCATCAGCTTTGAAGCATTGGTGGAAATACTCAGAAATCTTCCAGAACAGGATCTCCAACGGATCATCGCTCTGGTTGAGCATTCAACGGAATCCCCTGATGAGGGCCTGCCCATTCCCAGTGAAACACTATGCTGCCCTCATTGTTCCAGCAACCATGTACATCACAACGGCTTCGTCAGGGGAAAGCAACGGTATGTCTGCAAGGAGTGCGGACGCACTTTCGGGCAGACCACAGGGTCGGTGAGATACAAGAGCAAACACAGCAAAGAGACCTGGGAAATCTATCTGGAGGCATTTGCATTGAGACTTCCCTTGAGGGAAGCTTCGCGCAAGTGCGGCATATCACTGAGCACTGCATTCTTCTGGAGACACAAGATCCTGGATGCCATCTCCAACGGGAAGAATGAATTGTTGCTCTGCGGACAGGTACAGGAAGACGAGACATACATCCAAGACAACTTCAAGGGCAATTGCAATGCTGAAAACAACTTGTCCACCAGACGAAAACAGGAGCGAAGCCCGGCATACAAGACCCAAAGGGTTACGGGTCATCGCCACAAGAGGGGGAAAGCCACCCATACAAGGGGTTTGAGCAAACAGAAGATCTGCGTTCCCTGCGCCATCGACGAGAAAGGGCAAACCCTGGCAAAAGCGTCGGGTCGGGGAATGGTCCAACCCCGCCATCTTTCCTATGCATTGTCCTCACGGCTGGATGATGATGTGGTGATGGTAACAGACAAGAGCCGTGCAAGCCAGGAATTCTGTGATCTGAACAGCCTGCCTGTGGTGCAGCTCAAGGCCGGCATAAAGGGATGTGAAGTGCGGGGACGGTACAACCTGCAGAAAATAAACAATCTGCATAGTCGCCTCAAGGGGTTACTCGCTGCTTTCAGAGGTGTCTCGACTAAATACCTGGACAACTATCTTGCATGGAATGGGTTTGAGGCTGAGAATCCCGGGCTGAATCGTTTTGATCTGAAGAAAATATTACTGGACAAGATGCAAGCAATCGGAAGATGCTCCACCTATCTGGAGGTATTCCATAAGCCACCACTACCATTCCCTGCTGCAGGGTAGCAATTCAATACACTTCGAAAACAGAGCCAATATATAAAATAACATGGTAGAACAATCATAAATGATAGCAATATGATTCTAATACCATTTAACGATGATTTACGAGAATCTTCAATAGTGTCTTGTGGTGTAGCGACAGGTTTTAGCACCGATCAAGTAGCAGAAAAATTATACTAAAGTGCTATGAAAAAAAACGTAAAAACGTATCAGAAAAGTATAATGACAGGATAGTGATACAAGATGAATTTGTACAAAGGAAGAACTTTGTTCTACATCCTCCATAAGCTTGTCTGGTTATTGGCGTCATGGTAATCTCCAAATGTTGATAAGACCAACAATTGATAAAATAAATTATATGAGAGGCTAGACGATGCAAAGAGTGGAATTCAACAAGGATTTCCTTTGGGGATGTGCAACTGCAAGCTACCAAGTGGAAGGTGCAGTTAAAGAGGATGGAAGGAAGCCCTCGATATGGGATACCTTTTGTGAGAAGGAAGGAGCAGTCCTCAATGGTGATAATGGGGATGTAGCAACTGACCAATATCATAGGTACAAGGAAGATGTCTCCCTGATGGATGAGTTGGGCTTCCAAGCATATAGATTCTCAATTGCATGGCCAAGGATAATACCAGATGGGAAAGGTGAGATAAATCAGGCAGGAATAGCATACTACAAAAACCTGTGTGATGCGTTGCACGAGAAAGGCATGAAGGCTGTGGCCACCTTGTACCACTGGGATCTACCCCAGACATTGCAGGATGATGGCGGATGGACCAATCGTGATACAGCCTATGCATTTGCAGCCTATGCTAAGGCATGCTTTGAGCAGCTTGGATCCTATGTAGATATGTGGATCACCCTCAATGAACCGTTCTGTAGCGCGTATTTAGGCTATCTTTATGGTGTGCATGCTCCAGGTCATACAGATACCAGGGAAGCCTTTGATGCTGTCCATCATCTCAATCTTGCTCACGGGCTTGCAGTCAAGGAGTATAGAAAGATTGGATTGGACAAACCGATTGGAATTACGCTGAATCCGGTTGCTCCTCGTCCAGCTACAAGAAAGAAAGAAGATCACCATGCAAGCGAACTTGCAAGAGCAGTCAATACGGATGTATTTCTGCATCCTTTGGTAAGAAAAGGGTATCCTGTACTCGTGACAGAAACACTCAAGATTTCATTTCCTGTACAAACAGGTGATATGGACATTATCGCAGAGCCCCTCGATTTCATGGGTATCAATTATTATAATGAGGGGGCGGTGGTGTATGACGAGAAGATGCCTTTCAAATACCGTGATGTTCCCGTTTGGCAAAGAACTACTGACATGCAATGGCCGATCGTACCTTATGGATTGTTGCGATTGTTGCACTATTTTGATGATGAGACGAAGGGTCTTCCTCTCTACATTACAGAGAATGGTTGTGCAGCACAGGATGTGGTAGAAGAGGGGAGAGTGCATGACTTATTGCGCTGTGATTACCTGAACCAACATTTTGCAATCTGTAAACAAGCAATTGACGAGGGCGTTAAATTGAAAGGCTATTTTGTATGGTCTTTCCTTGATAATTTTGAATGGGCCTTCGGATATTCAAAGCGCTTTGGTATCGTGTATGTAGACTACAAGACCCAAGAAAGAATTGTAAAGGATAGTGCCTATATGATGCGTGATGTAATATCTGGATATTGCGAATTTTAGTATTGAAACGAATATAAATACATATAATAGCAGTAAGAAACAAATAAGCAGTACCATTAAACATCCTATATAGATATGTAAAATGGTACTGTTATTATTTGAAAAACATTATAATAGTATAATAAATATATAAAATAGTACAAAAACAATATAGATATAATTGTAAAAAAATTTAATATGATATAAAAAAACATATATATTATATGTATAACACTTAAAAACACTATCATAGTAAACAATAACGGAATAGAAAACTTACTATTTTATAGTCAGATTCAATTGTTTCTTCTGCAAGATTTGATGATGATGTATTGTAACAATCTATAATGGAATCAGGATTGGATTTATATGGTATCATCCCTAGCAGGACTCAGAATCGACGAAAGATTATTGAGCATGAGAATATTGTAACGTTGTTTTTGCAACGGATAGATGCAGTGTTGTACACATTGATAAACTTGAGAGCATCTATATTGAATATATATATAGAAGCTATATGTAACTATATTGTAAAAATAAGAAAACATATTTAAAACATTATATAATACTTATATAGTGATAGCAAATGTATTATAATTATACAGTTTACTATAATATTAAGTACTGAAATAAAATAAGACTCACTGTATACTTGCTTGATTCAGAATAATACTTGTACGACCGATAAAGTGGGTATATACTATGGCTTAAGGTTTATAATCCATGGCTAAGACAATATCATTCCACCTCCAGAAAGGTGGTGTAGGAAAGACTACCATCTCAGGAACACTCGCTTGCCAATCCGCATTGGATGGGTATCGTACGTTGTTGATTGATGTTGATCCTCAAGGAAATGCTTCCTCTTGGTTTTTGAAGGAAGCTCCACTTTTTGAATTAGCTGATGTTGTCCAAGGGAAGTGCTATATCCAAGATGCTATCATTCCTATACCACAGATACAGAACATGTCACTGCTTCCTACCTTTGGTATTGGTGGGACACTGAAACTGTATGCTGAAACAAAATTGGCCGAAGAGCCATTTGTTTTGCAGGACTTGGTACATGAAGTTTCGGAATCATTTGACAGGATAATCCTGGATCTTTCTCCAGGCCTCGGTCGTTTGGAACGTGCAGCGCTTATCTCCAGTAATGAAGTCATTACACCTATGACACCTGAAGTATTTAGCCTTGATGGACTTGAAATATTCATTGATGAATTGGCGAAATTAAAGAAGAATCTACGATCTACGGTGAGCCATTCAAAAATCATCATAAATTCTTTTGACAACAGGATAAAACAACACAGGGACATTTATAATGCAGCATGTGAAGGTGTGTTCACTGTGTACAAGATCCCAGTCGATCCTCTTTTTAGGAAAGCTCAGGAGGCAGGCTATGCTCCTCAGTTGTTCAAGTCAAGGGGACGAGGGTTAAAAGAGAGTACTGTAGGAGCAATCAAGACACTTAATAAAGATATTTGGAGATAAGGTATGGCACTGAAAAAAAACCCGGATGTGGAAAATGAATCGGTCCTGGATGAGAGCATCAGCGGACAGAAAGCGAAAGAGTTATTCTCGAATGAACCAAAGAAGCGAAAAAAAGAAAACAAGGTACTCACTACGTTTTCAATCGAACCATCTTTCAAGAGGGAATTGGAAGAACTATTCCAGAGCATGGGCTTGGGCTGGGCTGCTGGAATACGGTTTTCCCTTCGTGAATTCGCAAAAAAACATGCTGAGGATTGATACATTTAATACATAATCGCCATACCATATCCTTGCTTATAATATCTTGCATTTTACTAGAAAAAGTTCATTGATTCTGTAATATTTTAATTAGAACCTATATCAAATAATATTTATTTGATATAGGTATACTATGTATATGCCTACATAATAGTTTAAAAAAGTATAGAATTTATTAGTTTAGGTATTTTAATAAACAATTAAAATAGCAATATACGATATCCCAAAATAAAAATATATTGGATTAATATAAAAATAAATAAAATACTATACAATAAACAGCAGAAATGATATTGAAATGCATTTCAATATATAAAAATATGTATTAAAAAAACAATATTATCAACCATTGGACGAAGCATTATAGTTGATGAAATGTTATCAGACCTTTTTTTGGAATTCTCTTTTGAGCTCTTCTCTGTCATGCGGTATAATCTTTTGTGAGGTATGCAGAGATGGCAACAGCATGGTGGGAAGAGTGTATCGTCTATCAGATCTATCCACGTAGTTTTCAGGATACAAATGGTGATGGGATCGGAGATATTCAAGGTATCATTAAGAGATTGGATTACCTGGTTTCACTAGGTATCGGTGCAATATGGCTAAGTCCGATATATTGCTCACCAATGGCCGATTTTGGGTATGACATTACTGACTACCAGGATGTGGATCCGGTATTTGGAACAATGACTGATGTGGAGAAATTGATACAAGAAGCGCATAAGAAAAATATCAAAGTCATATTTGATATGGTGCTCAATCATACCTCTATAGAGCATCCATGGTTCCAGGAGAGTCGGCAATCGAAGGATAATGATAAGGCTGACTATTACATCTGGAGTGATACGGTACCAAATAATTGGCAAGCTGCATTTGGGAAGAGAGCGTGGAGCTATGATGAGGTGAGGAAGCAATACTATCTTCATTCTTTCTTGGAGGAGCAACCGGATCTTAACTGGAGAAATCAGGAGGTTGTAGATGCAATGTTCTCAACCCTTACATTCTGGTTGGATCGTGGGGTAGATGGGTTCCGTCTTGATGTGATCAATTGCATATTCAAGGATAAGACACTGAGAAGCAACCCAAGAATTTTTGGAACTCGTCCAAGACCTTATGATATGCAACGACATATCTTTGACAGAAATAGACCGGGAACACATCAGAAATTGAGAATGATGCGTCAACTGGTGGATACATACCCAGATAGGATGTTGGTAGGTGAAATCATGGTTGAGCTGCCAGGGGAGCCTGAATTGGCTGCCTCCTTCTTAGGTAGGAATAGGGATGAACTACATCTCTCTTTTGATTTCTCTCTTGCCTATATTCGATTCAATGCAATCAAGTGGCAGCGAAGCGCAAAGCGCTGGTGTGAAGCAATTGGGAAAAATAGGATACCGAGTTGGGTACTAAATAACCATGATATACCACGAATAGTAAGCCGACTTTCTGGAAATGTAGCAAAAGCGAAACTTGCTGCTTTGTTTTTGCTCACGCAGAGGGGCTCAATATTCTTATACTACGGAGAAGAATTGGGTTTGCCCGATTCAAAAGTCCCTTGGAAAGCAATCAAAGATCCTCTAGGGAAACGATATTGGCCGGTTCATCCAGGAAGGGACCCTGCGAGGGGGCCAATGATCTGGTCCAATGAAGAAGGACATGGTTTTACGGATGGAGAAAGCTGGCTTCCATTTGCTTCTAATGCTGATTCCTATGCAGTAACAGAGCAAGAGCAAGATGCGTCATCTATGTTGCATTATTATCGTGCTCTGATTGGAATGAGAAAAGAGGAAACTGTTTTCAGACGTGGTGCTTGTACATATATGAATACGAGCAACAAGCATATTGTTTGTTATCTACGCGAATATGAAGATGAGAAGCGATTGATGCTTCTGAATTTCAGCGCAAGGAAACAGAATGTTGCCATACGTGACTTGGCCTATAAAAAAGGAGACTGGATATTGCGCTTTACTTCACAACGAATGCTTCCGGATACCAAGGCCGAATCTTTTATGCTTCAACCTTGGCAGGGATGCGTTTACAGTCTGAAGAGCAGGTCGTCATAACTGGGAAATGGCCAGTATTGTTTCTCTGTGTATGTCTCTGCAAGATCGACATAACTTCTCAGTGTTTGCATCTGAGGTACCACCTCATCACGATAGATTTCTGCCTGGGTCAGTACTTCGTTATTAAAGGACAGTGCTTTTGCTACACAGACATGCAAGTATTCTGTAGCTTCAATTGCCTGATTGAGAGCATTCTGGACAATACCCACATTCCGTTTTTGCAGCGTGGTATCGAGCCCAATGGCATTTTGCTTGGCAATTGTATCGCTGAGCTTACCAACATATTCGCTTACCGCAGGAATGATGTACTTTCTGCACATCTCCACCATGATCGACGCTTCAATGTTGATCTGTTTGCTGTAGGTCTGCAAGTAAATTTCTAGTCTGGAGGTAATCTCACTCTTCGTAAAAACCTTTTGTTTTTCAAAGAGCTCCAAGCTCTTCTCACTCAGCATTTGCGGCAGAGCACTCACCGTGTCTTTAAACTCGGGAAGCCCGCGTTTCTTTGCTTCGTCTTTCCACGCTTTGCTATACCCATTTCCGTTGAAAACAATGCGTTTATGGCCCTGATAGAAATCCGTAATGATGTTGTGGCACTCAAGCTCAACATCTTCTGCAGCCTCAAGGCGATCGGCAGCTTCCTCAAGAACTTGTGCAACAGCAGTGTTGATATAAATATTCGGGCCTGCCATAGACTGCGATGAGCCTACCATCCGGTATTCAAACTTGTTGCCGGTGAAGGCAATTGGACTGGTTCTGTTACGGTCGGTCAGGTCCTTGGGTAGCTGGGGCAGCATGGTCATGCCCATCTGAACATATTGTCGGTCGCTTTTTGTGCAACACCCTTCCATGGTAATGGTGTCGAGGATGGTGCTGAGCTGTTCCCCCAGATAGATGCTGATTATTGCGGGAGGAGCTTCGGCGCTGCCAAGGCGATGGTCATTGCCTGCGGTGGCGGCTCCGCATCTGATAAGAGGAGCATATTCATCCATTGCCTTGATAAAAGCAGTAAGGAAGACGAGAAATTGCAGATTATCCTCGACATTGTTGCCAGGGCTGAGAAGATTGATGCCATCATCAGTACTGAGTGACCAGTTATCATGCTTTCCCGATCCATTCACTCCCAGGAAAGGTTTCTCATGGAGGAGGGCAACCATGCCGTGGCGAAGTGCCACCATCTGGAGTACATCCATCAGAAGTTGGTTGTGATCCGTTGAGAGATTCGCAGCATCATATACAACTGCGATCTCAAACTGGTTGGGAGCAGCTTCCTTGTGCTGGGTCTTGCTGCTGATACCGAGCTTCCAAAGCTCAAAATTGAGTTCACTCATGAACACTGTCACCCGATCCCCAATGGTGCCGTAGTAGTGGTCATTCAGTTCCTGTCCCTTGGCAGCCAAGTTACCCATGACTGTCCGTCCAGTGAGCCTTAAGTCAGGTCTCTGGTCATAAAACTGCTTGTCCACCAAGAAATATTCCTGCTCTGGGCCAATGTTTACAATTACCCTTTTTGCCTTGTTGTTTCCTAGGGCCTTCAGTACACGCAGTGTCTGTTTCTCAAGAGCCTGGTTGCTTCTGAGCAATGGTACTTTCTTGTCAAGTGCTTCCCCGTTGTAGGAGAAGAATGCAGTGGGTATGTACAGGGTTTTTACCCCGTTGACGTCCTTGATGAAGGCAGGGGAGGAGGTATCCCAAGCCGTATATCCACGTGCTTCAAATGTTGCTCTCAGTCCTCCATTTGGAAATGAAGAGGCATCCCCCTCTCCCTTGATCAACTCCTTCCCGCTGAATTCGAGCAGGACCTTCCCGCCCTTGGTGGGGCTGATGAATGAGTCATGTTTTTCTGCGGTAAGGCCGGTAAGGGGCTGGAACCAGTGACAGAAATGGGTTGCTCCTTTTGCAAGGGCCCACTGCTTCATTGCACTTGCAACAAAATCTGCCAGTTCACTGGTAAGTTCACGTTGACCACGCTGTACTTCCTTCAGCTGCCTGATGATCGGATCGCTGAGGTACTTACCCATCTCTACTTCAGTGAAGCAATTGACTCCATAGAAATCGGTAACCGGTGTTTTGGCGTAGTCTATATCGAACATAGTGCCCATCCTCTGATTGGTATGTTCAGACAATACACACTTTTTGCATGATTATGCAATAAGGCAGAGGATTACTACGTATCTTTTGGCGTGATGCTGATGGTAATGGTATCTTGATACAGCCCTGCTGGAGCCATGTCAGCACGGTCTTGATTGATTCCAGATATCTCAATCGAACGAATATTTGGAGCAGTGGAAGAAAGATTTACCCAGTCAAGGGGGACACTTCCTGTTACTGGTTCTCCTCCGAAGAGAAGAAGGTAGGGGATGGCAAAAAGCGTACGTTGACCATCTAGATGCAGACTGAAGGTTGGGCTTCCCACATTATTGCTGAAGGTAACCTCTACTCCATATATTTTTCCATTCTCAGCATTTTGCAGTGTCAGTTGGGCTTCTGCAATCTTTGTCTTGTCAGTTCCATATGCATTCTGGATGGAGAATCCTGTTTCTGCTTGGATGGTTAGGTTGAGAATTGGCTCTGAAATTACTTCTCCAAAGGGAATGGCTCCAATCGGAGACTCTCTGAAATTCTGCCCTGGTAATGGCATGTTTCCGTTGCTGGGTACATCTTTGTTATTGATTTTCGCATAGGTATAGCCCCGATAGAATCCACTACCATTATTTGCTGTAGCAATATTGAAGGTTTCAAGGTTGTTGGAAGTCAATGTATAGTTTGATCCAGATCTGACTTTGTTTGTCATGTTTGTTTCCCATGATACCAGATAGAGCTGAATTGAACTAATTTTAGATACTTGGTTCCCTGAAGCTCCTGGCACCATAGGAGTACCCGGAACACTGGTGATATCCTGTTTAAGAAAGCCTCCATCTGAAAGATTCGTAACAGCCACAATACGGAATCCAAAGCTTGAATTATTGGTATAATGCTTCTGTCCACTCGAATCAGTATAGGAGTATCGATCTCCAGAAAATGAAATCCCATTGGTAACAGGTGAAACAACCATAAAAGCCGGATCAAATAATGGAGCTCCATTTGTATTGAATGTCATGGTACCCAAAAGTGCGATAAGGTTGCCATCAGGAAACAAAGGAGTAGTGCCAATTTGGAAAGCAATTGGATTTGAGTTGTCATACGTAACTTCAATCTGACCCCAAAGAAGTGCCTGGCAATAGAAGATCAAGACTGAGACCAATAATACCAATTTTTTCATGGAGGCATGGTATAGGAGAAATAGGATTAATTCAATAGATTCTTTATTGATATTTATTCTAGATGAGTAAATAACGATGGATGTCCAAAATTAGAAAATCAATGCAAACAGGGTAAGCTGAAACACTGGAAATCTGAAACTAACTATCAATTGGTGTGATTTCAACAAATATGGTGTCTTTATACGTTCCCGCAAGTGCAGTTTCTGCTTGTGTCCTGTCAATCCCAGCAATAAATATGGGCATGGTTCCCGCGGGGGCAAGAATATCTTCCCATAGTAATGGGACACCGCCAATAACTTCGCGAGTGCCAAA
The DNA here is from genome assembly GCF_963677075.1 of uncultured Sphaerochaeta sp. Taxonomy (NCBI): domain Bacteria; kingdom Pseudomonadati; phylum Spirochaetota; class Spirochaetia; order Spirochaetales; family Sphaerochaetaceae; genus Sphaerochaeta; species uncultured Sphaerochaeta sp. Next base: position 1,935,039 of record NZ_OY781873.1, read on the forward strand.
GAGAAGCGTGTATGGGATGGCATATGGTATCTCAACATTGTTGAGACGCAGATAGAAATCTGGATTATTCTGTGCGTTTCTGAAGGTAATGTTAACAGAATACGGAAAACCCTCTATAGCATTTTGCAGCATGAGCTGAGCTTCTGCAACTTGTATCTGGGACCCCGTATAAGCTTCTTCAATGGGAAAAGCCTCTTCCTGTACGATGGAGAGAAGAAAGTTAACCTGCTCGACTGGATCTCCATAGGGAATTGGGTCATCAGGGATTGTTTCTCCAGGTTCAAGAAGAGAAGTAGTAGAAGAAGGGGGCTGTCCTTCGATGATCTCCTGCCCATTCACAGGTACATATACATTGTTGTTCTGATTGTTCTCATCCTGGATCTGGAGGTTGAAGGAACCGAATATTCCATTTTTCCAGGTATAGATTTCGCCTTCAATATAGCGGTGGGCATTCTGCGTACTGATGAGATATATGCCGATAGTAACAGTCCCATCAGTAAGTTCCAGATTCTCATTTTTTAATAAATGACTCGTTTGGTTATCGATATAACGCCAATTGTGTTCCATGCACTGGCGAGGCGGAAATCAGAATCCTCAGGTCGGTTATGGTCCATTTCTCCACTGAATGTAAACTGTAAATCACCATCATAGGAAAGGAGTAATGGGTCCTGAATGACATCGTTATCAGGATTATTGAAAACCAAAGTGCCAAGTTTTGCGACGAAGTCATTCTGGTTGAACGGAGCACTCCCTCTCTCAAAATAGAGGTAGGTTGAGGGGGTATAGGTTACTGTGATATCAGCAGACAAGAGGCTGGCAACCAAGATGAAGAGCAAAGCGCTGATTTGTCGCTTCTTACTCATTGAATACGATACTAACAAAGATTGGATGCCCGAGCAAGTAAAAAAAATAAATATATACAGACTTTGTACAAATAAAACAATTTGTACATATGCAAAAGAATAAAATTATACTAAGGTGTTAATATGTCTAATGGGATGATATTTACAGTTACCGTATCACTATACTGGCCCTGTGGAGCTTCCCAGATATTTTCACCATCATGGATTGAAACTGTTATTGTTTCTTGCATCGACGCAAAGGTGTTGTTGCTGGTAAACAGATTTCTCCACTCTATGAACTGTGCATGGGGAATCGGTTCAAGGTCGTATCCAAAATAGAGTTGGTATGGAATCTCGTACTCGGAGAGATCTCCATTTAGATGCAACTTGAATCCATCTGGATCCTTGCTCGTAAAAGCAATTTCAACACCGTACTCTGTGTTTTCTTCCGCTAGGCTTACTTCCAGCTGCAAGGTGGCTATAACAGGTCGATTTCCCAGAATGGCATCCTGTAAGTCAAAGGACGCTGGATTACTAATAATACTGAAAGCGTATTGGTGTTCATAAGGGAAGCCATCTCCTTCGAAGGGGATCTCGACCTCGTCTCCTGGAACAGGAGCACTAGGGATGAAAGGAGCTGTAGGGGTAGCTGTTCCGCTACCATCCACCTCTACTGGGATTTCTTCAAATTCTTGTTGACCCTGCCCGTCAGCTGATACTCCAAATGATCCAATGGAACTGTTCTCATCCAATGAGTAATAGACACCAGGTATGTAGTAATCATATCCATAGTCCGGAGCAATCATGACAATATAGGTGGTCAGTGTGTCTACTTGTCCAGGCAACACATTTCCCCCTCCAGATACTAGGTCAATCGTTCCATTTTCTACAAGTACAGAATCAGCAACTGCCCCCCCTATGATAGTAATAGCTCTTAGTGTAACCGGGATCTGTTCTTCATAAACAATCTGTCCAGTATTAGTATCTCTTACATATCCTTCGATAAATAAGCTTGTACTCACACTTATATTTATAAGTTCTGGATCAAATAGATTGTTTCCATTTGTCCAAAGAGTTAGTGTCCCAAGCAGTGCACAAAGATTGGCTGGATAAATTTCAATATCACCTGAGTTGAAAGTGGAAAGCACAGGAGGAGGTCCATATTGAAACTGTAAATATTGTTCAGTTTCATAGGACGATGTTATCGTTATATCCTTCTTTGCAACAAGGATTCCATTTGTGAGTATGATAAAAATGGCAATTAGTAACCAACTTTTTTTCATACTGAAAGTGTAGGGGCAATGGAGGTAGCAGTCAATGGTTGATTCGGTGTCAAATGTGGGCTGGGAACCCAAAAAAACGACAGATAGAAGTATCAAAATAATCACTAAGGGACATGTTATGTCATATACTTATATATATTTATGTTGGTTAATAAAGTAAAAAAAGAACAAAGGAATGAAAGGTAGGCACTTATACAATTAGATAGGATTCATGATTTATGCAAAAGATTCGACTGGTTTGTTTGTTGTTATCCTGTCTCTTTCCCCAATGTTACTGTTTGCTGAGGTAACTGCTACTTACTTGACCGAAAGTGCAATCACCCTTGATATATCTCCTGGTCCTTTTGAGTTGGCTAAAAATGATTTCTATATCTTATCTGTTGCATATCCAAATGGATTCGGTTCAGAGCCTGTCTTACAGGTTCTCTATGACAATCTCAGGCCGATAATCTCTTGGAGTAGCAATACGCTGTACGCAAACCCATTTTATGTAGAGTTGTACCTGGTGAACACGAATAGTACCAATAGGAATGCTCAAAGTGGATGGCGGCCAGCTTCTTACTTTAAATTGGATTCTCCATTTACCTTGCCTGTTGGATTCAATCCTCGCTTCAGTGTGGCTGTTGCAGATAGTCCAAATACAAATATTGGGGCGTATACCACAGGCTCGGGAAGTGTGAAGGAATCGCAAGGCAGTTATGTTACAACTGATGGTTCAAGTGGTCTTGATAATACCCCCATCCTTGATCCAGGTAGTTACACCAACCCGGATGATCCCGATACACCTGGATTCTACTATGGAGAGGTGCCTGTAACAGAGAGTTTTTTTATCAATTTTCTTTTGCCTGAATCCAATTTTGAGCTCAGTGATGCATATGGGATCAACAAGGTAACTATAAATGAGGCCCGCATAGAAGTAATGAATGGGGTACAAGGAACCAATTACTCACAGCAGTTTACCTTTACTGATCAATCTCTGGATTCTTCGTTTCAACTTTTCCCAAGTATTGGTTCTGGGGCTCCCATCAATTTCAATCTATATTTGGAGAACCAGCAGATAGAAAAAGGTACAGCTTACACATGGTCCGGCTTACAACCCGATGTCTTGAACATTCGCAATATTCGTATCGGTGGCATCAGTGAGACAGAAGTAATGAATAAAGTCAGCGGTATCTATACGGCTACCATTATCGTGACCATAACCAACCCTGATTAATCATCTCGCCTGCCTGGATGCCAGTCGTTCCTTGAGCAGTCTCAGCTTGTCACTGACCTCATCACTGGAAAGCTGCTTGTTTAGATCAACCTCATCAAACAATTCCTTGGGGATCTCCTCAAGGAAACGTGAAGGGATACTGGTTACCAGTTCGAATCCTCTTTTTCGCTTCTCGCAGCTGCTGATAATAAGCGCACGCCTTGCACGGGTGATTGCTACATAGAAGAGTCGGCGTTCCTCATCAAGACTGGCAGGATTCTCTTCTATTGCCCTTGCATGGGGAATATACTGATCTTCCACCCCTGCGAGGTATACCGTGTCGAACTCCAGTCCCTTGGAGGCGTGTATGGTCATCAGGGCAATCTTCCCTGCATCCTCTTCCTCAGGATTCTCTTTTCCTGCAAGACTGATCCTGTTCAGGTAGTCGAATATGGAAGCATTCCTGTTCTCAGGGTTCCTCTCCCACCTTGCGAGCATATCACAGAGCATGTTGACACCTTTCATTTTATACGTTGCAAAGGCTTCATTGTCAGGATGTTCCGCCTCGATATGCTGCTTGTATCCTATCTCCTGGATCAAGGTCCTCAGTATCTGGTTCCTTTGGGTGTTTGTATTGAACAGCTGGTAGTGATACTCCTCAATCATATCAGCAAACCGCTTCAGCGTACGCTTCATTGCTTCCTTGACCTGTCCATCGGTAGAGATGCTCATCAAGGTCAGGGCGCTGAAGAGAGAACACTTATGGTCATCAGCTACCTTGCGCATTTTCTCGAGCGTGGTTCTCCCGATTCCCCTCCTAGGAGTGTTGACGATCCTGAGCAGGTTGATATCATCATCCTGGTTTGCAATTACCTTCAGGTAACTTACAATGTCCCTGATCTCCTTCCGGTCGAAGAAACTCTGCCCACCGGTCACCTGGGAAGGAATACCCCGTTCAGTGAACTTGGTCTCCAGGATGGCTATCAGGCTGTTGGTTCTCACCAGTACACCGAAATCACTGAATGGACGGTCCTCTTTCTTGTGGATCATGAGAATCTCATCTGCAATGGTTGAAGCCTCATCCTCGTCATGGGCAGGGTGGATAAGCCGGATGGAAGAACCTTTGCCACTATCAGTCCAGAGCTTCTTGTCCTTCCTCATCTGGTTGTTTACGATTAGGCGGTTTGCTGCCTCGAGGATATTTCCTGTGGAACGGTAGTTGCGCTCGAGCTTCACCTCCAGACGCTCAGGGAATTCACGTTCAAACATCACCAGGTTCTCGTAGTTTGCACCTCGCCAGCTGTAAATACTCTGGTCGTCATCACCAACCACGCAGAGATTGCGGCTCTCTTGTGCAAGCAGCTCGACCATGCGGTACTGGGAGAGGGATGTATCCTGGAACTCATCCACAAGAATATGGCTGTATCGTGCCCTGAGTTCATCTAGGATTTCAGGATGCTTGTCAAACAATTCAAGGGGTTTCATGATCAGGTCATCAAAGTCGACAGCATTGTATGCCTTGAGGTGCTTCTCGTATTCGTAGTAGAGATTCCTGATCTTGTCTGAGGCATTGGGGCCAAAGACCTTGCGCTTGGTCTTGATATCACTGAACAACGATGAAAGCTCAAACAAGTCAAAGCTCTCGACTACATAATCGAGATTCTGGATTACTTCCTTCATCAAGGCTTTCCTGTCATTGGTATCATAGACAGTGAAATTATTCTTGAACCCCAGATGCTGGATGTACTGCTTGAGAACTCCCATGCCAAAAGCATGGAAAGTGGTCGTGGTAAGTTTCTTCAATGGCAGGCCAGTAAGGGCGCGCACGCGCTGAGCCATCTCCTTTGCTGCCTTATTGGTAAAGGTCAGTGCAAGGATGGAGTGTTCATTGATTCCTTTCTCCAACATATGCGCGATACGAAAGGTCAGCATTCTTGTCTTTCCACTACCGGCTCCGGCTATAACAAGCAGGGGGCCGTGCAAAGTGGATGCAGCTTTGCACTGCTCAGGGTTGAGCTCTTTTTCTAAATTGAATTGCATGGTTCCTCAGATTCGTTTAATGAATACCGAATCGATTCCGACCCCAAGGACAACCAAGCTGGTTACGATCAGGCCAGAGACAATAACTCCGCCGAATACTGCCATCATGGTCTTGCGCTTGTCAAGGCCTAAAATCCAGGAACCAAGGGTTCCCGTCCATGCACCGGTGATCGGTAAGGGTATTGCCACAAAGAGGAGAATACCCCAGTAGCCATACTTGTTGACCTTAGGGGCAACGCGTCTTTGTGCCCTGGCAACAAAACGATCAAAGAAGGAGGCGTACCACCTCCAATGTTCATGGAATATCTTATGAAATGTTGCCAGAAATGTGTACACGATTGGGGCAACCAAGGCATTGGTAAGCACACAAAGAGGAGTTGCTATGAGGAGGGAAACCCCATTGAAATAGGCATAGGGTATGCCTCCCCTCAGTTCACTGATAGGGAGAAGGGAAAGAAGAATACTGAAAAACAAGGTGGGACTATCCATACAACCATCCTCTAGGAGGGAATTTCTTCATCAACAAGTATCGCTGAGGCAGGGCAGACTTCATGGCAGCAATAACATCGGATACAAGCCTTGGGGTCGATGATGATACGTTTATCAACCATCGTCAAGGCTCCGGCAGGACAAATGTCGATGCATTTCCTGCAACCAATACAAGGATCGACCAAAAAGACCGGAGCCTTGCGCTCCTTCTTCACCTTCCAGCGGATATAACGACTGAAAATAAAGGGGACGATCAAGGAGTGGATAAAACTGGTACGCTTTTGCATTTCGATACGGATGTAATCATTCTGTACCAGTTCTTCTGCAGAGAGAGCGGGGTAGGAGGTGGGCTTGTCTCCCAATCCTCTTCTGATTCCCTCCGCAACAATGGGAACGAGCAGAGGATCATATCCCATGATCTGTGCCTGGGTGTAATCCAAGGCTACTGCATCACGGCTGGCGATCAAGAGGCCAAGATGGCGAGAGACCCCATTTGCCGGGCCTGGACCCTCCATTGCGATGATCCCGTCCATCAGGCTGAACGCGGGCTTCACGATGGAAGCGATGCCGACCATCAGGGACGCAAACTGTTCTCGTGATGGGAACTGCACATGGCAGGGACTCTTGTAGAGATTGGGCACCAATCCAAACAGGTTCTTGACCGCTCCTGTGGCATACATCAGCTGATGTGTCTTGAATTTGGGAAGGCTGAATACCATATCCACTTGAGAGAGCACCCCGGCAAGTGGTAGCTTCTTTCCACGGGTATACGGAATGGTGTAGGAGGTAGGTTGTTTGGTGAAGTCAATCCACTGTACCCCTTCCTCTTCACATACTTGATATATACCTGAAGCTTTTGGTTGGAAATTGGGTTTCTGCAATCCTGGGGAATCACCAACCAACACCTTCTTTGCGCCTTGGCTCTTGAGATGCCTGATCATTGCCCTGAGGACAGCTGAATGTGTGGTTATGCCACGCTCTTCCTTGGCATCACTGAGAATGTTTGGTTTGAGAAGAATACGCTTGTCTCTGACATCAGGCATTTCTCCTTTCTCACAGGCCACGGCAACTGCCTGATCGACCAACGCTTGTTCATATTGTTCACATCGTACAATGGCGACACTACTCATACATCTCTCCTGATCAGGCAAAAATAGAGTGGACCTCGGCCCTCTCCTTGGTCGGGAAGGATGATGGAGCCATAATCTTTCTCTTCACTTCCCGCTTGGGCGCTATCCATGATGGTGAATCTTCCAACCCGCTTCTCGAATAACTTTTCAACTACACGCTCATTCTCCATCGGATTGATGGAGCAGGTGCAGTACAAAATATATCCTCCCACCTTTACTGCCTCCAGGGCTGCAGCAAGCATGGCAAATTGGGTGATGGCAAGCCGTTTGGGTCTCGATGGGCTCCACATAGCAAGGGCTTTTGGGTCATGCAACACATGGCGCTCACTGGAACAAGGGGCGTCGAGCAATACCCGGTCATATACATTCTGCTCATAGAGTGACCAGCGCGTAGCATCATGGGCTGTTACCTGAACAATAGCCCGTTCTGCCTCGCTGAGATGGTCCTTTACCACTTGTTTCAGTCTTGCTCTGCGGGAGGAAGAACGGTCATTGGAGACCAGTTTCCCCTCACCCTGGAGACAGGAAGCAAGAACAAGCGTTTTTCCTCCTGGGGCTGCACACATGTCCAGTACAGTCTCTCCCTTCTGCACACCAAGCAGTTTTGCAGCAAGAACCGATGCTTCGTCGAGGTAATATGGTTGGTCAGCCCCTCATTGTATGCGATAGGTACTTTGTCCTTAATCAAGGCTGCCTTCAGCGGTTCCCAACGATCTTGGTAGATGTTCTGGTAATATGCCCCAAACAGCGTCTCTCCATCTGCTTTGCCCTTCTGTTTTGCCATGGTCAGACTGTAGCAACTTTTATCCCTCTTGTGAACCTTTTCCTCTTATGATATGCTCAGCCATGGCGTATATAACTGCATTTCTCGAAGGCATTATCAGTTTTATCAGTCCCTGTATCCTCCCCATTCTTCCGCTGTACTTCTCGTACCTTGCCGGTGGTGTGGCAGAGCAGGATCAGGAAAAGAATCTGCTGTTGAAAAACAGCATAGCATTCGTCATTGGATTCACCATTCTCTTTGTAGCCCTTGGGGCTGCATCAACCACCATAGGACAGTTCCTGCAGAGTCACCTGGACATGCTTAACCGTATCGGTGGTGTCCTGGTCATCCTCTTTGCTCTGAACAACCTGGGATTCGTCCTGATACCCGCATTGAACAACAACCATAAGTTCCAGATGAAAGGCTTACAGAACATGAATGTTCCCAAGTCGATGCTCTTTGGCTTAATCTTTGCCTTGGGCTGGACTCCTTGTGTTGGCCCCCTGCTCGGCAGTGCCCTGATGATGGCGGCAAATGCTGAATTGGTAACCAAGGGCATGTTGACCCTATTTTTTTATGCCATGGGCCTTGGCATTCCATTCCTGCTCTCGGCAATCTTGCTCGAGCAGCTCGAAGGTGTCTTTGCAGCAATAAAGAAGCATTCCAAGCTTATCACGATAATCAGCGGCCTTTTCCTTCTGGCCTTCGGCATTGCCTTGACCTTGGGATTCAATCCAGCCGCACTATTTCTTTAGGAGTTTTTCATGAAAAAAAATACCCGTACCCTGATGATTACCCTGATTTCATTCATCGTAATCATTGTCGTCGCCTCAGTTGCATACAATGCACTCAAGGAGAGTAGCGCCCCAGCTGTCTCTCTCACTCCGAATCTTACAAATATTCCCACTGCTGCAGAAAAACCTGCCACTGTTGAACCATCAATTGATGCAGTAGAAGAGCCAGATGTGGCCACAACAACTTCTTCAGTTGATGAGCCGGTCGCGACTCCTTCTGAGGTAACAGCTGATGAAGAAGCTGATACTCCTGAAACGGAAGAGGCTGGAGAAGCTCCTGCAGAAGAAGCCCCAAAGATGCCGGATATTCCTCTTTTCACCCTAGATGGGGAAGAGACCAGTTTTGATGCCGTACGGCAGGGCAAACCAGCAATCATCAACTATTTCGCTTCCTGGTGTCCTCCCTGTAAACAGGAACTTCCTCACTTCCAGGCTGCATATGATACCTATGGTGATGAGATCAGCTTCATCTTCCTCAATGCAATGGATGGACAGAGAGAGACTTTGGAAACCATTACCAAGTTTATGGAAGAGTTCCCGTTCACAGGTCCTGTCTACACGGATGAAGGAATCTTTGCCTACATTTTCCAGACAAACAGCCTACCGACCACCGTATTCTTCAATGCTGATGGCTCAATAGCTAATGGCTATCTCGGGTATGTCAGTGAGACTGCACTGCAGGAAAATATTGACCAGTTGCTTACACAAGAGTAAGCATATAGCCGACGTAGAACAGAGCGCTTCCCCCGATACAGAACAAATGCCAGATGGCATGGTAGTGGGGGAGGCGTTTACTTGCGTAAAAGATCACCCCGATACTGTAGGTAAGTCCCGCCGCAATGATCCATTTGATCAAGTCAGCAGGAAGGTAGGGTACAATATCCTTCCAGAAGAATACAATCAGCCATCCCATGGCAAGATAGAGCAGAACATGCAATACCCTCGCCTTTCCCCAGAAAATGAGGGTTAGGACGATACCGAATGCCGCAACCAACCAGACCAACATCGTAATCCGGTAGGCAACAGGGGTTCCAATGTACATCATCAATGGCGTATAGGTTCCTGCAATCAGGAAGTAGATATTGCTATGATCCAAGAACCCTGCAAAGCCGTTTGCCATTACCATGGGGTAGGGAATGATAGAGTGCTGAAGAGCTATAGAGCAACAGCATGGTCAATCCCCAGATGACCAACCCTACCTGGAAGGATGTACTGGCGAGGGAAGGAAGCTTGAATAGAATGGAGATGAGTGCGATGAGCGCAAGAGCTGCTCCCACTACATGGGTAATTGCGTTTTCCTTTTCTGCCTTCGGGTCATCATAGGAGTGAAGGGTGATATGGTCCTCTAACCAAGCATTGAAACGTTGCATCGTTGATGCCTCCTGTTGTTGGATACCTTAACGATGTAGAAGCTTCTCGGCAATGGTAGATTTCTGCTGTTTGACTACTAGTAGAAATCTATCAGGAGCAAAAAACAGGGCCCTGAGGCCCTGATTTCAAAGAATATGCTCCAAAAAGAGTTTCGTTCGTTCACTCTTTGGATGGGAGAAAATCTCATCGGGTGTACCGACTTCCACAATCCTCCCCTCGTCCATAAATACAACCTTTGAAGCAGCTGCCTTGGCGAATCCCATCTCATGAGTCACCAGAAGCATGGTCATGCCACTCTTTGCAAGTTTGAGCATAACATCAAGCACTTCCTTGATCATCTCTGGATCGAGTGCGCTGGTGGGTTCATCGAAGAGCATAACCTTCGGTTCCATTGCCAATGCACGTGCAATGGCAACACGCTGCTGCTGCCCGCCTGAGAGCTGGGGTGGATGTACATCAGCCTTTTCCTCAAGCCCTACCAGCTTCAATAAATCCCTTGCTTTCTCCTCAGCCTTCTTTTGTGACATTTTTCTTACTTTCACAGGGGCGAGGGTTATGTTCTGCATGACAGAAAGGTGGGGGAACAGGTTAAAGGACTGGAACACCATTCCCACTTCCTCACGAATCTTTCTCAAATCCACATGTGGGTTTGTTACTTCATCCTCATCGATGAAGATTTTTCCACCGGTTGGATTTTCCAATTTATTGACACTTCTGAGCAAGGTGGATTTCCCACTACCCGATGGACCGATGATTACAACAACTTCACCATTTTCCACCGTAAGATCAGCGTGTTTGACAGCTTTCACCAAGGTCTTGTTTGCAGTGATATAATCCTTTGAAAGATCTTCAATACGTATTCTAGCCATTCTGATGCAACCTTTCCTCCAGGATGCCTACCAATCGGGAGAGCAGGAGGGTGATGATGAGGTATATGAGTGCAACAACCAACATGGTTTCCAAGGAGAGGAAGGTCCGACTGATATACTCCCTTCCTTTTCTCAGGATGTCACTGAGTGCAATTGCAGATACCAGGGATGAATCCTTGAGCATCGAGATGAACTCGTTTCCGATTGCTGGAAGGATTACCTTTACCGTCTGGGGGAGAATGACATAGCGGAAAGCCTGGGAGCGGCTCAAACCCAGAGCAATTGCAGCTTCCATCTGTCCCTTGGGTATTGCCTGGATACCTGCCCGTACGATTTCACCCATGTAGGCGCCGAAACAGATGGAGAGTGCAACGACTGCTGCAACCATCCCCTGTATCTTGAAGAAACGACCCATTGCATAGTAGATGAAGATCAACTGGACAAGGAGGGGAATGCCCCGGATCAATTCTACATAGACGCCGCTGAGCATATTGACCCAACGCCGTTTGCTCACCGAACCAAGACCTGTGACGGTTCCAATAATCAATGCACCCAAAATGGCAAAGATGGTAGCCTGGAATGTTACAGGGGTTCCCTTGATGGTTACCATGAAAATATCACGATAGGGTTGGGGTTTGAACATAACCAAGCCAGTAAGCAAGAGGATAGCACTGAAGAAGGTAATCCTCCATGAATTCAGTACATGTCCATCATCCTTACGCGGAATGAGCACTCCATCGGTCATCTGGATGGTAAGTGCCTTTTTTTTCTGTGCATTTGGGTCAACAGAGACCACTTGGTCCCGTATCTTCTGCATCTTTACTGTTTCATTATCAAATGGTTGTCTTTCCATATATTCTCACATTCTACTGATATAAGGGAAGTACTACATAATTATGCATGTAAAGTCAAGCTACTCTGTATAATTATTCACATATTCCCGATAAACAGTACAGCCGCCTCACGGCGGCTGCAACAGTAGGGAGACAAGGTTTGCTTAGATGATGCCCCACTTCTCTTTCAGTGCATCCATTGTTCCATTCTCTTCCATGGTCTTCAGTCCATTGTTGACCAGGTCAAGTACTTCACTGTTACCCTTCAGGGTTGCAATGGCAATCGGCTCAGGCTCTCCCAAGTCACTGGCACTACCAGTGATCTTCAGTTTGCTGGCATAGTTGTCATTGGTCATAACGAAGTCACTGGCGATGACAGAGTCGGTGACCACTGCATCAAGATTGCCGTTGAGCATATCCTCGATGGCAAAACCGACTTCATCATAGGCCTTGATGTTTACACTGAAGTCGTCACGACTCTTGTCAAAATCATCAAGGAAAATATGGCCTGTGGTTCCCAGCTGTACACCAACGGTTTTGTTGTTGAGGCTTGCAGTATTGGAAAGTTCTGTATCAGAGACAGGAGCCAGGATTGCCTGGGTTACTACAAGAATCGGAGTGGAGAAATCCATGGTAGCCTTTCTCTCTTCAGTGACGGAAACGCCACTGGCAACAGCATCATAGGCCCCGTTTGCAAGACCGGCAAAGATCCCTTCCCATGCAACATTGACGATACTGATCTCAACATCATTCACCTTTGCGATTTCGTTTACGAGGTCAATTTCGAATCCAACGATATCCCCATTTTCATCAACGAACTCAAGTGGGGGCCAAGCACAGTTTGCTGCGAAGACATAGGATTTTTTTCCGCTTTCAGCCTGGGCCTGGGCGAAGACCAGAGTAGTGGACAGTACGAGCAACAGGGTAGCAACAACAAGTATTTTTTTCATGATCATCTCCTTCTTGTAATATGCGAATAATGCATAGATATGCAAGTATTGTCAACTATTTAAGAATAAATATGCACAAAAAGGCGAATAAAATGCAAAAACAAGGAGCCGAAGCTCCCTGTTCTGTCATGAAAAACTGCTTACAGCAGATTCCACTTCTCCTTCAATGCATCAAAGGAGCCGTCGGCCTTTGCCTTTGCCAGTCCCTCGTTGATGAGATCCAGGAGTTCCTGGTTGTCCTTCTGTACGGCAATTGCAATATCTTCTAGAGTGAACGGTTCACCGGCAACCTTCAGACGTGAGCTGTAATTTTCGTTTGAGAGTACGAAATCACTGGCGATCAATGAGTCGCAGACAGCAGCATCCACATTGCCGTTGAGCATATCCTCGATGGCGAGCCCGATATCATCATATGCTCTTCTCTCGACAGGATATGCTTCCAAGGCAAAGTCTCCGGTTGTACCAATCTGGACCCCGATTTTCTTTCCTTCCAGATCCTCGATGCCCTTAATACTGGCTGCGTCTTCATTGCGGATGATGACAACCTGTCCAGCAGAGAGAATGGGGGAGGAGAATGTCATGGTGGCTTTTCGCTCTTCAGTAACGGTCACCCCACTTGCAACACCATCATAGGCACCACCAGCAAGACCGGCGAATATGGTATCCCAGGGGATGTTCTTCACTGACATGGGAACACCGACCTTCTCACCGATAAGTGGTATCAGTTCAACCTCAAATCCGGTAAGAGTACCATCTTCAACAAACTCAAGTGGGGGCCAGGTTGCATCGGTGGCAAATACATAGCTCTCTTTCTTCTCTTCCTTTTTGCAGCCGGTAAGCACAAGCGCAAAGACCAGTACCACCATCAGCGCTGCTATCATGGTTTTTTTCATGTTGTTTCCTTATACATATACATGTGTTGTAATGTTCTTGTTTGGATAATGGGCAACTTTGCAACCTCTGTCAATGACCCATGATCTGGTATGTTGCACTCAACCCAATGATAAGTCCGAGCAAGACACCTCCCAGCACCTGGCTGAAGGAGTGCCCAAGCATGGTTTTCAGATTCTCTGGGGTGAACTGGCCTTCACGGTGGATATCACTGAGGAGTCTGCTCCACTCATTGATGACTTCGGCCTGTTTCCCAGCTGCCCTGCGAATGCCCATTGCATCATGAATGACGATTGCAGCAAACGTAGCTGCTATGGCAAAAGCTACCGTACCGATACCCTCGGTGAATGCGATTGAGGTAGTAAGCGCAATAACACCAGCAGTGTGGCTGGAAGGCATTCCTCCAGTACTGAAGAGCATGGACCAGATAAACTTTCTCTCAAAGAGTACATTGATGAAAGGTTTCAGGAATTGTGCAACAAAGAATGCAAGCGCCGCCGAAATAAAGGGGGCATTATCCAACAAGGCATTGTTCATGCCCAACAGAGTAACTTTTTTCCCCTGCTTGCGCAAGATTCTATCTTGTTCTAGAGTTGCACTCAACATTATCCTTGGAGCAGTCATGTACGTTTCACAGCAAAAAAGTGATGCCATTCAATTCTGGGTGCTGAATATTGCCTCATTCTTCGGCCAACTATCCATTGCAATGGTCAATCTGGCACTCGTATACCATCTTCGAAGAGCCTTTTCCCTTGGAGCGGACCAGATCGGGGTTGCTGCCTCCATTACCACTGCAACGTACTTGGTCTTTTGCCTACTTGGGGGTAAGTTCACCGTCCATTTCCGTCCACGCCACCTAGTGGAGACCTCTCTGATTGGGATGGCGATTGCTGTCTTGCTCTTTGTCTCTACAAAGACACTCTCCATCGCATACCTTGCTTTGGTGTTCTATGGGGCTTTCATGAGTCTTCTATGGCCACAAATTGAGGGATGGTTCTCAAGAGGGAAGGAGGGAGCACAGCTTAATCATGTCTCCAATGCCTTCAACTTCTCCTGGTCTTTTGGAGTGGGCGTCTCCAGTTATATTGCCGGTATTCTCGTCGAAGTCTCCACCACTACTCCTTTCTATGTTGCCATCCTCATGTTTTTCCTGGTATTCCTTCTCCTTGTAATAACCAGTGCACTGGTACCTGGGATCAGGGCAGTACAGAGTGAACATGCCGACAATAAGGAGAATGGTAGGGAGGATGCAAGCACGCCTCTGCGCTTCTACGCCTGGGTAGGCATCATCTCTCTTTACAGTGGCATGAGTGTCATTCTTACCATCTTCCCCTTGTACGCCCAGGATGTCCTGAAGATCAGTGAAAGCCAAACCGGCTTACTCTTGCTTGTGCGTGGGGTTGCAACCTGTCTTAGTTTTCTGGTACTGGGAAAGTTGGAGTTCTGGCACTTCAAGAAGCGATACATCTTCTTGGTACAACTGCTCTTTGGAGTACTCTCCCTTGTTGCCATGGGGTTCACCTCTCCGATTCCCTTTGCAATCTTCTTCCTGTTGTTTGGAATACTGTTTGCATTCGCCTATGACCAGAGCATGTTCCACGGGGCAAGTGGCAGTGTGAATCGATCGGGGAGAATGATCATTCATGAGGTCTTGCTGACCGTAGGAACCATACTGGGAGCAGTCGTGGGAGGAAGCGTGTACGAGCAGCTCTCTTTCTCCAAGGTATTGCTTGTCATTGGAACTGCCGCCATCATCCTTGTGATGGTTGAATTGCTTGTTGCCTTCTTCATTGAAAGGACCAGGATTACGGGAAAGTAGTTTTACACACAACCCAGAGTTCGTATACAATAGAGAACAAAGACGCCAAAAGGAGCCCACTATGAGCAAGACCTTGACTGAAAAAATTCTAGCTTCCCATCTGGAAGAGGGTACACTGGGAACAGGAAACCCAATCGGGATCCATATAGACCAGACGCTCACACAGGATGCCACCGGTACCATGGCCTACCTGCAATTTGAGGCAATGGGTTTAGATCGTGTCCAGAACGAGCTGGCTGTGAGCTATGTTGATCATAATACCATCCAAGTAGGATTCGAGAACGCAGATGACCATCACTACCTGCAGACCGTTGCCGCTGCCAAGGGTGTAGTATTCTCCCGCCCAGGAAATGGGATCTGCCATCAAGTGCATCTGGAGCGATTCGGAAAGCCCGGAAAAACACTGCTTGGCAGTGATAGCCATACCCCCACCGGCGGTGGTATTGGTATGATTGCAATCGGAGCCGGTGGGCTCGATGTGGCGGTTGCCATGGCCGGCCAAAGCTTCCACTTGATCAGCCCGAAAGTCATTGAGATCCGTCTCCATGGAAAACTCCGTCCTTGGGTCTCCGCGAAAGATGTTATCCTGACCGTTCTTGAGCGCTTCGGGGTAAAAGGCAATGTGAACTGTATCTTTGAATACACCGGAGTAGGGGTCGAAACACTTGAAGTCCCTGAGCGTTCGACCATCTGCAACATGGGGGCAGAATGTGGCGTCACCACGAGTATCTTCCCCTCAGACGAGAAAACACGCGCATTCCTGAAGGCGCAGGGAAGAGAAGATGACTGGGTCGAGCTCAGTGCTGATGAGGGAGCAGTCTATGATGACCTGTTTGAAATTGACCTCTCAGCCTTGGAGCCAAAGGTAGCATGTCCTCATTCACCTGGGAATATTGCAACCGTAGCATCGCTTGCAGGGAAACGGATTGAGCAAGTACTTATCGGTTCCTGCACCAACTCAAGCTATGCCGATATGAAAAAAGTTGCAGATATTCTTGATGGACATACAGTGGCAGAGCATGTAAGCCTTGGTATTGCCCCGGGAAGCCGTGAAGTGCTCCTGATGCTCAGCAAGGATGGTTCGCTGGCCAAGATGATCGCCAGTGGTGCCCGCATCCTGGAAAGTGCCTGTGGTTTCTGTATCGGAAACCATCAGAGTCCTGGCACCGAGGGTGTCTCTCTCAGGACCAGCAACCGCAACTTCGAAGGTCGTAGTGGAACCAAGAGTGGCCAGGTCTATCTGGTCAGTCCTGAGACTGCAGCTCTGAGCGCATTAAGTGGGCAATTCACCGATCCACTCTCCTCCCACGGTATTGCCTTCCCCAAGGTAGTCCAACCTGAACAGTTTCTGATTGATGACTCCATGTTCATATTCCCTCCCGAGGATGGCAGTGATGTTGAGATCTTCCGTGGGCCCAATATCGGAGACCCACCAAAGAACACCCCGCTCAAGGAAGACCTGGATGGGTATGTGACGATCAAGGTAGGGGACAAGATCACCACCGACCATATCATGCCTGCTGGAGCCAGGCTCAAGTACCGCTCAAATATCCCCGTGTACTCCAAGTTTGTCTTTGAGCCGGTTGATGAGCATTTCAGTGAACGTTGCACGGAGAATCAGGACCGGGGCAAGGACAACTTCATCGTAGCAGGTGCCTCATATGGCCAGGGATCGAGCCGGGAACATGCGGCAATCTGTCCGATGTACCTCGGGGTGAAAGCGGTTATCGCCGTTTCCATAGAGCGAATCCACCAGAACAATCTGTGTAACTTCGGTATCGTTCCCCTTACCTTTATGCATGAAGAGGACTACTCACGGTTCGACCAGAACGATGAACTGGTGATTGAGAACATAGCAGAGCAGATCAAGGGTGAGACGGTTGTCTTGAAAAACAAGACCAAGAGCAGGGAGATTACCCTCCGCTGTGATATCACCGATGGCCAGAGAGCGATGCTCATTGGTGGTGGTCTGCTGAATATTCTTAAGGAGAAAGCTTGATGGAAATGGCAATATACATGAAAGATGGAGCCCTGGTGGTGCCTGACAGTGTCATCATTCCTTACATCGAGGGAGATGGGGTAGGTCAGGAGATCTCCTCGGTTATGAAGAATGTGGTTGAAGCGGCAGTCAAAAAAGCCTATGGGGAGACCAAGCAGATAACCTGGAAGGAGATACTTGCAGGAGCAAAGGCAAAGGACCTCACCGGTAACTACCTTCCCGAGGAGACCCTCGAGGCAATCAAGCAGTACAAGGTGGCTATCAAGGGGCCCTTGACGACCCCGATAGGGAAGGGAATCCGTTCCTTGAATGTAACCCTCCGTCAGACCCTCGATCTGTATGTCTGCCTACGCCCTGTTTCCTACTACCAGGGAGTCCCTTCCCCTGTCAAACACCCCGAGAATGTTGACATGGTTGTTTTCCGTGAGAATACGGAAGACATCTATGCCGGCATCGAATGGGAGGCGGGGAGTGAAGAAGTTCGTAAGGTCATCGCATTCCTCAAAGAGGAGATGGCTGTGAGCAAGATCCGTTTTCCTGAAACCAGTGCCCTGGGGATCAAACCGGTTTCCGTGGAAGGAAGCGAGCGCCTGATTCGCAGTGCTATCTCATATGCACTGGAAAACAACCGACGCAATGTTACATTAGTGCACAAAGGGAATATCATGAAATTCACCGAAGGTGGATTCAGGAAGTGGGGCTATGAACTTGCAAAACGCGAATTTGGAGCAACAGAGGATGAGCATGGAACCGTGAAGATTGATCGGGAAGGCCAGGAACCGCTGGTCATCCAGGATTGTATCTGCGATGCCTTCCTGCAGAATATCTTACTCAAGCCTGAAGCCTATGATGTCATTGCCACGCTCAATCTTAATGGGGATTATGTATCGGATGCCTTGGCAGCCGAGGTTGGTGGTATCGGTATTGCCCCTGGGGCGAACATCAACTATGAGAGCGGCTTTGCAATCTTTGAAGCAACCCATGGGACTGCCCCTGATATTGCTGGAAAAAATATTGTGAACCCTCTATCCCTGGTACTCTCAGCACAGATGATGCTCTCCTACCTTGGATGGAATGAAGCTGCGGAGCTGGTTACCAGTGTTGTCCAGAAGGCGATCAGTGATGGGATGGTTACCTCTGACTTTGCTCGCTTGATGGAAGCTGAAGGCAAGGAGTGCACAAAGTTGGGAACGAAGGAATTTGGTTCCTATCTGGTGTCATTGCTCTAGAGAAAACTTGGAAAAATCTGTGATCAGGCCGTGGACCCCCTCCATGGCCTGAATTGTCTGTATGTCTGCTCCAGGGCTTCCAACAGCATATATGCTCCCAATGCCCGCCCTGCTTGCTGAGAGAATACCGGCCTTCGTGTCTTCAAAGACCGTACATGCTTCAGGGTTGAGGCCCAGGGCCTTGCAGGTATCCTGGTAGATATCTGGCTCAGGCTTTCCTTTTCTCTTTCCATTGTCATATATGATCAAGGAGGAGGGTACGTACTCGCTGAGTGAGAACCATGCCTCATAGCGCCGGATGTTGTCCTCTCCTGCACTGGTGGCTATAGCAAGTTGAAAACCGGCCAGTTTCGCTCGCTTGAAGAGGGTGATTGCACCTGGGGCGAGACTGAGGGGACGGTTGCCAAGGCAAATATCCTCATAGAGTTCCTCCTTCTCCCCGCTGATACGAGAGACCTCTTCCTCGCTAGGGGTTCTCCCCAATAGGTAGGCAATTGTCTCAGCATTGGTTCTCCCGTTGAGGTGGTGGCTTTCTTTATCTGTGAACGGTCTGTTCCTTAGGCGCAATGAAATGGCACCCCATGCTTGCCGATGATACTCGGTATCCCAAAACAGGGTGCCATTGAAATCGAAGATCAGGGCCTTATCGGTCCTCAAGCGGTACCACCTTGCGTACGTGTGGGCCCGAGTAGACCTGGCGAGGGCGGCCAATCTTCTGGTACGGATCGTGTCTCCATTCAAGCCAGTGGGCAATCCATCCAGGGAGCCGGCCCATGGCAAAGAGCACGGTGAACATCGACTCGGGAATCCCAATTGCGTGGAAGATTATCCCCGTATAGAAATCCACATTTGGATACAGGTTGCGTTCGATGAAATAGGGGTCATTCAGGGCAGCCTGTTCAAGATCCATGGCAATTTGCAAGAGCGGATCACTCTGGCTGTCAGCACCCAGGACTTGCTGGCTGAGACGTTTTGCAATCCTTGCCCTCGGGTCATAGGTCTTGTATACCCTGTGGCCGAATCCAGAGAGCCTGAACGGGTTCTCCTTGTCCTTCGCCATTGCTATTACCTGCTCGATGCTGAGTCCTTCATTATGGATTTTCAACAACATCTGCATGACAGCTTGGTTGGCTCCACCATGTTTGCTTCCCCAAAGGGCACAACAACCTGCAGCAACTGATGCATAAAGATTTGCCTCGCTGCTGCCTACCAGGCGGACCGCACTTGTGGAACAGTTCTGCTCATGGTCAGCATGGAGGATCAGGAGGATATTCAATGCCCTGGCATGCAAAGGATCAGGAATATAGGCATTTACCGGCGTATGGAACATCATGTTCAGGAAGTTCTCACAGTAGGAATACTTGTAGGAGGGGTCGACGAAGTCCAATCCATTCATCTGACGATAACTGAATGCAGCGATTGTTCTCATCTTGGAAAGCAGTCTGCTGACCGTCAAGTCAACATTCTCTTCCGGGTCGGCATCCTCCAATTCAGGATAGAACGCAGAAAGGGAGGCAACCATTGCCGAGAGAATTGACATAGGGTGGGCTTCCTGCGGATAGTCACGGAAGAAGTTCCTCATGTCAACGTGGAGCAGTGAGTGCCTGTTGAGCATATCTGCATAGGTGTGACGTTGGGCGAGAGTGGGAAGTTCCCCTTTGATCAGGAGATGGGCAACCTCAACGAAGTCACAGTTCTCTACCAGGTCCTCAATATCATATCCGCGGTAGCGGAGGATTCCCTGCTCCCCATCAACAAAGCAGATATTGCTCATACAGGATCCTGTATTTACAAAGCCGGGGTCATACGTGATGAAGCCAGTACTTTTTCTCAGGGCGGTAATGTCGATTGACTTTCCTCCCATGTTGTCCGTAATGACAGTGAGGTCAAATTCGCTGTCCTCGAGGACCAGTTTAGCTGCTTTTTCTTTGATATCCATTTCATAGCCTCCTTTAGGGGGTCATTTCGTGTGTGTATTTTGTGAGCAGGTGGGTGAAATGTATCCTAGTTTGATTGTTTTGGAAATATACCACCCACGCATTCCTTTCTTTTCTTTCTCTCAGGTAATGGTTATACTACTAGGTATCAATCCCAGGAGATGCCCCATGGAAGAATTTGTATTGCCGTTGGATGAGGAAATTGTCGATATTGCAGACTTTTTTAAGGTCTTCGGAGATCCCACCCGATTGAAAATCCTCTTTCTGCTTGAACAGGGGGAGAGAGGCGTCAATGCAATCAGTGAAGAACTGAATATGCAACAGAGTACCATCAGCCAACAACTCAAACTCCTCAGGGCCCGTCGCTTGGTGCGTTTCAGAAAGGACGGGCGTAATGTTCTCTACCGTCTCAATGACGAACATATCCACGACATCCTTGCCATGGGTATCGAGCATTATCAGGAATTACTCTGATCAGTACCTCTGGGATTCATTTTCTGCATATTCGCCAAAGAGATCCAGGCACATCTCTCTCTCTGCTTGGGTAAGGTTGAGTACTTCCTGGTCCTTGCATCCCTCCTGTATGTACCGATAGATGTAATCATCCCGAAATCCAATTGCCTCAGCGTCCTCGGGTGTGCACCCGTAGTACACCTCCTTGATGTTTGCCCAGATGCTTGCAGAGAGACACATCGGACAAGGATAACAGGTGGTGTAGAGTATGCAACCAGAAAGGTCATGGGTCCCTTTCTTCCTGCACGCTTCACGGATGGCATTTATTTCTGCATGAGAAGTTGGGTCATGGGTTGCCAACACACTATTTGAGGCAACATAGAGAGAACCATCAGTCGTGTCCACAATCACAGCACCAAAAGGACCTCCTTCATCGTTGTTCATGGTCTTTCGTGCTTCGTCTATCGCCAATTGTAAATACGTTCTCGCATCCATAGTACTCAATCTCCAACCACCACCACTATAGCATACGTTTCTCTGTAGATAAAATACCGCCCTCAGTCTTTGAAGGCGGTAGTGACTAACAGCTTAACCGCGTTTGGAACTGGCGATCAAGCGGATTGCATTGATATTGATGAATCCCTTGCAATCAACTGGCTCATACCCTCCAGCCTTGTCCATGCTTCCCATCTCCTCGTCGTAGAGGGAGAAGGGGCTTTCCACGCCAGCGAAGATGACATTACCCTTGTACAGTACAACCTTGCTGGTACCAGTAACATGTTTCTGGCTTACGGTGAAGGCAGAGCGAAGCATCTCAAACTCAGGAGCACCCCAGTAACCATTGTAGATCAATTCAGAATACTTGGGCATGAGGCTGTCCCTCAAATGCATTGCTTCCTTGTCCATGGTAATGCCCTCAAGATTATGGTGAGCCTTCCAAAGGATTTCACAACCCGGGGTCTCATAAACACCGCGACTCTTGATTCCGATATAGCGGTTTTCAACCATATCCACACGGCCGATTGCGTTGTCATGTCCCATCTTGTTGAGATAGAGAATCATCTGCAACGGATCAGTGACTACCGTTTGGTCGTTCTCGTTCTTCACAGAGACAGGGATGCCATCCTCGAAGGTGAAGGTGAGCAGTGTTTCCTCATCCTTGGCTTCCTTCGGGCTTAGGGTAAGGCTGTACACATCATCATCAGCGCGAAGTGAAGGATCCTCCAGGATACCGGCCTCATGGCTTATGTGGATGAGATTCTCGTCTTCGCTGTATGGCTTCTTGGTGGATGCCTTGACTGGGATATCATACTTCTTTGCGTAGGCGATCATATCGCTTCTTCCCTCGAACTGACTAAGCCATTCTGGGTCTTTCCAGGGACTGATGATCTTAACTTCAGGCATATGCATATAGTAACCGAACTCAAAGCGGACCTGGTCATTTCCCTTGCCTGTGGCGCCATGGGAAACATAGACGGTTCCTTCCTTGCGGGCAATTTCAATCTGGCGTTTTGCGATGATCGGACGGGCCAGGGAGGTTCCCAGCATATAGGTACCTTCATAGATTGTATTTGCCTGGAGGGCAGGGAAGATGTAGTCAGTGACCAATTCCTCTCTGAGGTCCTCCACGTATACTTTAGAAGCACCAGTAGCCAAAGCCTTCTTTTCAATAGCTGCAAAATCCTCGTTCTGTCCGACATTTGCCACATAGGCGATAACATCAAACCCTTTATTGGCAAGCCATTTCAGGATTACCGAGGTATCAAGTCCTCCGCTGTATGCCAGAATGATTTTTTCCTTGTCCATATTCGTATCTCCCTGTTCGGTATTGTATTCTGCCGTCAGTGTAGTAATTCTTGTGTAGAATGACAAGAGGTTTATGCATAAATATTCGTCAATATCGTTATATATGCAATTAAAATCGAATATATCCAGAAATATACTGCATTAATATTCATCAATACTAATTCGAAAATATTCGAAATAGTTATTGCCAAATCATATTTTCCACTCTATACTGCAGTGGAGGTAGACAAATGCTGATATGTGATCAACTAACCAAGCGATATGGTAATCAACCAAGGAATGCAGTCGATACACTGAATCTCTCCATTGCACCTGGACAGATATTCGGGTTCCTTGGTCCCAACGGGGCTGGGAAAAGCACCACCATCAAGATGCTTACTGGTTTGCTCAAACCAGACTCCGGATCCATCAGTTTTATGGGATACTCCCTTCATTCTGATCCTCTCAGCTACAAGCGATTGATCGGATATGTACCTGATGAACCGCTTTTTTATGAGAGAATGAGTGGGTATGAGCATCTCTCCTTCATTGCAGATCTCTATGGGGTTGGCAGTGCAGAACGTAAGCAACGGATTGATGAGCTTGGGGAGCGTTTGTTGCTCTCGCATGCTTTGAAGGATGAAATCTCTTCCTATAGCCATGGGATGAAACAGAAGCTTTCTATCATATCAGCCCTGTTGCCTTCACCTAAGTTGCTTATCTTGGATGAACCCATGGTTGGATTGGATCCAAAAGCAGCCTTCATCCTTAAAACGCTCCTGGGTGAGTTTGCTGAATCAGGGAATACGGTATTCTTTTCCACCCATGTATTGGAAGTTGCCCAGCAACTTTGTAGTAGCCTAGGGATCATCAAGGAGGGAAGGTTGTTGTACAACGGAACCTTCAAGGATCTGCAATCACGTGAGATGGAGCTTGATGCATCATTGGAAGCACTGTTCCTAGAATTGACCGAGAGCGGAGAGTAGGGCCATGAACATGCGCGTAGTTTTGCTGCTGGTTCGTGCCTTCTTCTCGGGAACCAAACCGCTCAAGGATTTCTTTGAGCGGATCAGTGCCTCCCGTTCCCGTATCGTGAGTATACTGGCCAGTTTCTTGATAGTCATTGTTTTTATCTACCTTGGTGTCATCCTGGGGGTGAATTACTATAGTTATCAAACCCTTGGTTTGCTCCTCGGTTATCCCTATCTTGGCCTTATCTTTGCCGCACTGTTAGGGTTTGCATTCCAATTGTTTTATAGTCTAGCCAGTGGAACCAGCCTGCTTTACGGAGCAAAGGATATTTTATTGGTTGGTTCATTGGCAGTACGGCATAGTGAGTTGGGTGCAAGCAGACTGCTGATCGCTTATTTTCTGCAAGCTCCGATGTATTGGTTTGTTACGTTTCCTTCCCTTATTGTTGGCCTCTGGATTGAAGGCTTCTCTCTTGTCTACCTTCTTGGCGGATTGCTCTTTCTCTTGATTGGGCCACTGTTTGCCCTCTCGTTTTCTGTAGTAATTTCCATGGTGCTGGTCAGGCTTACCAAGGGAAAGAACCATAAAATGGCAGAGGAGTTGGTAAGTGCAATTTCCTTGGTGCTGTTGATCCTCATGTTGACGGTCTCGCTTACCAGAAATATGACCGATAACGACTCGTTGCTTTCGTTCAATTATGAAGCGATGTTGCAGGTATATGCTCCAATCATTGAGAAAATCTTGGGTCTGTTTCCCTTTTTCCGTATGCAGGCACAGGTGGTTACCTCCCTTGTAAGTCAGCTTATTTTCCTTGCCTCAGGAGTGCTTCTCTTTATTGGCTTGGTTTTGTTGGTAGGAAATACCTATGCTGCAAATCTCTCCTATGTACTCAGCAATCAATCAAGGGCAAGGACAAGAAAAGTCAAGCATACCTTGCGCTCTGCAAGTCCCCAGCGAGCGCTGATGAAACGTGAATTGCTCATTATCCGTTCTGAGAGTATGTTTGTGTTTGAAATAGTGGGTGAATTAGGTATTCCTGTTTTACTTCTCGTGCTCTACAGTTTCATGGGGATTCTGGATGAACTTGCTGAAGTTGCTTCCCAGCTTATTGAGACCGGAGTATTCCTTCAACTGGTGTATTTATTGTTGCTCTTGTTCGCCAATCTCAGCATGATCAGTTCAACCAGTGTTTCCCGGCAGGGAAAGCGTTTTGGCCTCGATAAGCAGTATCCTCTTGGTGCTGGTACGTATGTTCAAGCGAAGCTGTTGTTCCATCTGGTGCTTGTATTCATTCCCCACACACTCTATCTGACGGCGGCTCTCTTGCTGCTCTCCCTGCCTCTTGCGCACATCCTTTGGATGATTCCTTTGTCATTGCTTTGCATTGGCATGATTGCATGCCTACAACTTGCAATCGATTACCATCATCCAAGGCTCGACTGGAAGGTAAGCCAGCAGGCAATGAAAAGCAACCTGAATGGGCTCTTCGGTATGCTTGCAGCTTTCATATCCTTGGCACTCTTTGCCTTGGTATTGTTGTTGCCAATGCTTATCGGTCTGAGTATGGTGCTTTCCGTGTTGCTGTTGTTTGGTTTGACCGGCCTTGGATTTTCCCTTTCCTATCGTTTGGCACTAAATCAGGCCCGTATATTGCTTTCCAAGTAATCGATGGAGTGCAATACTGCAGACTCCAGGGAAGGGAAGGTGTCATAGGGGTACTGCCGGTTCTGTCTGTTCCAGGCAACAATCATCCCATGGTCTGCTGCCTCAAGCATGGGTATATCGGTGGGGCCATCACCGATGGCGATAATGGTCTTATAGTCTGCTCTGAGTGAGTCTACTGCCAGAGCTTTGTCGCCCGGGCCTGCAATATCGACCAACAAGTGGAAGTCGCCTTCTTCGTTTCTGACGAGTCTTTTCCCACGGATGAACGAGAACGAGTCTTCAACTCCGAGCTTCTGGAGAAAGGCCCTTGCAATATTTTCCGTACCGCAGGTAAGAATACCCAGGTCACTGATGTGGGAAAGTCTGAGAAGAGCATCTTTTTCCCTCTTGCCAATGGAAGAGAGAAGGATGTCTGCTACTTCATGGATCATGGCTGAGGTTGCTCGCTTAACCAGCTTTTCATAGCGTTGGTGGAAAGATGTATCGTCAAACACTCCCTTCTGGTCTTGTTTGATGAAGTGCTTACCCCGTTTCTTGAACAGGGCCCCTCTCTCCTTCGCCGCAGAAAGAATCAGCAGTTGTTCGCTGTCATAGGTGTTGATCGGGTAGAGTGTACCGTCAAAGTCAAAGATGGTTAGGCTTTTCTCTCTCATGCGAGGAGTGTAGCAGGAAGGCAAAAAAAGAGGAAGGGAACAAATCCCTTCCTCCTGTTAAATGCCAGTAGCCAATTTACTCTTGGGCATCTCTACCATAAATCATGTCAAAGTACTGCATGTCAGTGCTGAGGATCTTGTCCAGACCAGGCACTGTCTTGCGGTATGACTCCAAGGTTCTCCATAATTCAAAGAACTCGGGATCTACTTCGTAGGATTCTGCATAGACCTTTGCAGCCTCAGCATCAGCAATACCCTTGATCTTCTCACTCTCGGCATAGGCTTCTGAGAGAATCTGTTTCTCTTCTCCCTCAGTCTTTCCTTGCCACTGTGCGAGTTGTCCACGACCATAGGAGCGGTATGCCTCAGCAATCTGATTACGTTCCTTGATCATCCTCTGATATACGCTCTCAGTGAGATCGTCACTGTAGCGAATCTGGCGGATGACGATGTCAATCAGTTCAATGCCGAATTCATCGGTAAACTGTTTTGCCTGATCAAACATCATATTGCTCAAGCCATCACGACCGATACTGATTGTCTCCTGCTTGGCAACGGTTGCCGTAAGGTTCCGCAGTCTCTCGGCATCTTCGACACTCTCTACATTTTGTACCTGCTCTTCAACCTCGATGACATTGATCTCATTGCTGTTCCTTACCGCCTCATTAAGATAGTTCTCACTGATGATGGTTCGAATGGAAGAATCAAGGACATCGTTCAGCCTGAAGATACCATTGTTGAGGGTATTAACTGTCTCATAGTACTTGGCTGGATCTGCAATTCTCCATCTGGCTGTGGTATCAACCCAGATGAACTGGTTTTCCTTGGTTGGGATCCTCTGCGCAGCCCCATCCCATGAGAGTATTTTCTTGGGATAAATTACTACGTTGTCTACCAGCGGCATCTTGAACTTAAGTCCAGCTGTCTGTGCTGTATCGACAATCTTGCCGAATCGGGTGATTACCGACTGTTGGCCTTCTGAGAGGATGTAGAAAGGTCCAAGCAAGATGAAGATGGCAATGAAGACAACGAGGACTACCAGGGTGGTAACTAGTTTCTTATTGGTGTTTGTACTCATTTTGTACCCCCTTCAATCATCTGCACCGGAAGGAAGTTGCTCAGGTTCTTGTCGACCAGGGTAACCGATCCACTTTCGGTGGGATTGATGACTGCCTCCATTGTCTCAATGTACAATCGAGTTCGAGTAATGGTCTGTGACTGTTCATAGACCTCTCGGACGCTGTTGAATCGTGCCACGTCACCTTCGGCTTGGTTGACACGTTCAGCTGCATATCCTTGTGCTTGCTGGATGAGCTTGTTTGCCTCACCTCGGGCTGAAGGAATAACCTTGTTGTAGTTCTGTTTTCCTTCGTTGATCAAGCGGTTCATATCCTGGATTGCCTTGTTGACATCCTCAAAAGCATCCTGGACTTCTCCGACCGGTGGTACGATGTTCTGTAGCTTGACGGTAACAACACGGACTCCCAATTCATAGGCATCAAAGATTTTCTGCATATTGTTCTGTGCTTCGATCTCGATTCGGGTACGTTCACTGGTCATGACAGAGAGGATGGGAAGATCTCCCACCAGCTTGTTCATGACACTCTGGCTGATATCTCGCAGTGTTGTTTCCCTGGACTCAACCTTGAACATCCAGTTCACAGGGTTTTCAATTTTGTATTGAATGATCCACTGTACATCGATGATGTTCAGGTCACCCGTCAGCATGAGTGATTCAGTGGTGTAGTCGCTGTTTCCAAATAGTGGGGAAGTAGAACTGTTTGAGCGATATCCAAATGTCATCGTCTGAACGACTTGAGTTGGGACATTGTAACTGGTCTCGATTCCTAGTGGGATCTTGGTCTGCAATCCAGGGCCTACTGTTCGGTTGTATTTTCCTAAGCGCAGGACAACCGCTTGTTCGGTTTGGTCGACAACAAAGAAACTGCTAAGAACCAGCATGATGAGGACGACGGCGACAATAATCCAGATCACCAGCTTGGGGCTGATGTTCTTTACTTTGCGCGCAGGCCTCGGTGGTTGCTGCATGGTATCCATGATAACTCCTCTTTGTACCAATATGGTACTCTTTCAATGTACTTAGCTCTCGGGGACTCGTCAAGGATGTAATAACGCCAACATTGATTCGTTTGGCATTGAAATAAAATTCGGTGCGTTCTATTATATCCCTTATGAAAAAGAGACTAGTAACTTCTGCGCTCCCGTATGTGAACAATATTCCGCATTTAGGTAACCTTACCCAGGTCCTGAGTGCTGATGTTTTTGCCCGTTTCTGTCGATTGAAAGGGTATGAGACACTCTATATATGTGGTACTGATGAATATGGTACGGCAACTGAGACACGTGCTCTCAAGGAGGGTGTGAGCCCGAGGGAGTTGTGTGACCACTATCATGCCATACACCGTGACATCTATGCGTGGTTCAATATTGATTTTGATTATTTCGGAAGGACAAGTACAGAGGCCCAGACTGAAATTGTCCAGGATATCTTCAAGCGGATGGACAAGGCTGGGTATGTCAGTGAGCATGAGTTGGAGCAACTCTACTGCCCAAAGTGCGAGCGATTCCTTGCAGACCGTTTTGTTGAGGGAACCTGTCCCCACTGCCATTCAGAGGGTGCAAGAGGAGACCAGTGCGACAGTTGCCAGACCCTGCTTGATCCCATTGATTTGATCGAACCTCACTGTGGTGTCTGTGGTACCACCCCGATCGTCAAGAAGACTAAACACCTCTACATCAACCTACCAAAAGCTCTTCCTATGCTGGAAGCTTGGATGGAGAAGACCAGTAAGGATGGTTTCTGGGCAAATAATGCCATACAGGTGACCAAGTCCTGGATTCGCGATGGTCTGAAAGAACGCTGTATTACCCGCGACCTGAAGTGGGGGATTCCTGTCCCCAAACCGGGATATGAAGGCAAGGTGTTCTATGTCTGGTTTGATGCTCCCATCGGGTATGTCTCCATATCAGCCAATGCTACCAAGGATTGGAAGAAGTGGTGGTTCGATGCGGACAATACCGAGCTATTCCAGTTCATCGGGAAGGACAATATTCCTTTTCATACCGTCATTTTTCCTTCCTGCCAGCTGGCAAGTGGGATGGATTGGACCATGCTCCATCATATGAGCAGTACTGAATACCTTAATTATGAGGGTGGAAAGTTCAGCAAGAGTCTTGGGATTGGCATATTTGGGAACGATGTCCAGGATACGGGAATCCCTGCTGATGTGTGGCGGTTCTACATGTTCTACAACCGACCGGAGAAAAGTGATGTTACCTTCACCTGGGCTGATTTCCAGGAGAAAGTCAATGGGGAGCTCATCGGCAACCTTTCCAACCTGGTCAACCGGACCCTGACATTTGTGAAACGGTTCTATGAAGACGGAGATCTTTTCTCAGCGCCCATCGATACTGAGTTGCATGCCCAGATTGTAGAACGTGAGAAAAAAATCGATTCATTCATGGAGCGTGCTGAGGAGCGTGATGCACTCAGGCAGATCATCAGCCTCTCCTCATTGGGAAATAAGGCATTCCAGGATGGCGAACCTTGGAAGATGCGCAAGGAACAACCAGAGAAAGCGATGAGCCTGCTCAAGACCCTCGTCTATCTGATTCGTGACCTATCGGTGATGGTACAGCCGTTCATGCCGGAGACCTCACTGAAAATGCTTTCCTTCCTTGGTGCCCAGAATACCAACTGGAATGATCTTGGCAACTGGGAAGGAATAGAGGGGATTGGCGAGGTTTCCCTGCTCTTCACCAAGCTTGAGGATTCGCTGATTGAGCAGTTGCGTACTCGGTTCAGCGGCTCCCAGGAAGAGCGAGAACAGAAGAAAACCAAAGAATTGGAGAAAGATATGGATCAGAAAGAGGACCAGGTAAGCCTGGCTGAACAGTTTGCGAGTCGAGTGATTCTCAAGGTCGCAAAGATTACCAATGTGGAGAGACACCCTCGTGGTGATAAACTCTATATACTTACCCTTGATGTACAGGAAGAGGAACCAAGGACTATTGTCAGTTCCATCGTGCCTTATTACAAGGAAGAGGAGTTGCAGGACCAGAACATTGTCCTGGTAAGCAATCTCAAACCGGCAAATTTCCGTGGAGAGAAAAGCTACGGTATGCTGCTTGCAGCCAGTGATCCCGATGCTGAGGAACACTCCACCTGTGAAGTACTCTTTGCACCCCAGTTTGAAGTGGGAAGTGTGCTTACCCCAGAGGGATTTTCTCCGGTTGAGGAAAAACTTTCATATGTGAAGGCTGATCACTTCTTCTCCATGCCGATCTATACTGAGTCTGGTGTGGTGAAGATTGATGGGAAGCCGATTGGAAAAGACGGGGTAGCCCTTACTGCAAAAAAATACTTGAATGGCCCGGTAGGTTGACCCTTGCCAGTAGTCTTCTTATGTAGATGAGGATTTTGGGGGCCAATTGGCCCCCAAATATGTTTTAAAGGGGAGAGAAGCATGAGCATGCATATCCAGAGAATAGCAACCAGTGATCTTTCACCGAGCAGTACAGTGTTCCAAAGCAACTACTGGGCTGAGGTGAAACAGCACTCCGGGTGGAAGAGCTATGCATTCTCAGTTGAGATGGAGAGCTCAGCTTTTACACTGCTTGTGCTCGTAAAACGGATGGCTCCTTTCTGTTCTCTCGCATACATCCCCTTTGGACCTCCTCTTTCCTCTCTGAAGCTCAGTCAAGTGGGTGTATTCTTGGAGGATTTGGCCAAACAGATACGGAAACTTCTTCCAAAAGGTGTGTTTGCACTCCGCTATGACCTACCATTTGAAGAGGTGAATGATCAGAATGTCATGACCTTTGAGACAAAAAGGCTCAGGACATTGGAGCAGAGTGTGCAACCTGAAGGTACTGTCAGGATAGACCTCAGGTGGGGGAATCATGCCGTAACACTGGGGTACCGGGAGAGGGCCAAGCGTGCACTCAGAAAAGCAGACCAAGCTTTCCAGGTGCGGGTGCATGATGGGGACGAGGCATCCTTTCTTGCTTGGTATGATGTGTATTTGGAAACTGCACGAAGGGATGGGTTCAGTCCTAGGTCAAAAAAATATCTTCGCTCTTTGATGATGCTTTCCCCTGATGAGAGTATGTTCACCTCTCAGCTTTTGTTGGCTTATGAAGGTAAGAAAATTGTCGGGGGGATCATCGTACTGTTCAGTCCATCTGAAGCACTCTATCTTTATGGGGCTTCCTTGCGCTTTGACGGCATTTCCTGTTCCTATATATTGCAGGATTTTGCGATCAGGATGGCTTGTGAGAGAAAGTGTGATGTCTATGACTTGTATGGAATCCCCGGGCCTAAGGGGAGGGCGAGCCATCTTGCCGGATTGGAGATATTCAAACGCTCATTTGGAGGACAACCGTATTACCGCTCTCCTTCAACCGATTATCTCTACAATCGGCTAGCCTGGCATTGTTACATGTTCTTTGAAACGATACGGTTTCGCTCAAGAAGGAGTATCAAGAGCCAAGCAGAAGCCCTACCAAGTTCTTGAACTGGTTTCCACGGTCGAACTCATTGGCGAACAATTCGAAGGAAGCACTCCCAGGTGAGAGAAGAATTGCCTGTACCAGATTCGGCAACTCCTGTTCCTTCACTCGGGCCATCTCATAACTCTGCTGGAGGGCATCTCCCATTGACTTGAAGGGACCGTAATATGGGATATGGTGCTTCTCAAGCAGAGGAATAAGCTTGCCTCTGGTAAAACTTCCATCGAGCAGGGAGAGACTGCTTGCATGCAGTAGTTCCTCGAGCATTCCTTCAGCTTTGAGATTCTTGTCTGTACCGCCGCAGATCAGGTGTACGGCCATGGTTCTGAACTTAGCATAGGAGAAGTGCACTGCCTCGGGAATTGTTGCTGCACTGTCATTGACAAACAGGATATTGCCAAGCATACCCAATTGTTCGATTCGGTGAGGAACTCCTTGGAAACTCTGCAGGGCCTTAAGAATACTTTTATATTTGAATCCCAATGCAAGCAGAATGGCATAGGCACTCCTGAGATGTGGTTGTTCCTCAAGTACCTTGGCGCTTGCTCTGTCAATTCCACGGATATGTCGTTTGTCCAAGTGGGTCTGGGTTCTTATCCTGCCCAGCATCACATCAGGGATGACCGCCATTTTGATGTTTCTGGTGAACAGTTGCAGTTTATCCTCAAGATAGCGCTCTATGGATTCATAGGAGTTCAGATGATCAGGATAGAAGTTGGTAAGTGCACAGAGCTCCATCATCGGTAGCTGTCCGTGCATTGCCTGTACCGTGTCCCGAATTTGCCAAGATGAGAATTCGCAAACAAGGAATTCGGGAAGTGCTCTTCCTTGCTCGTTCCGTCTTTCCCACTCTCTGAGTATACTGAATCCGCTGATCCCCATATTTCCACACTGCATTGCCTCATACCCATACTCCTGCAGTACATGGGCAACAGCTGCACTGGTTGTGGTTTTTCCTTTGGTTCCTGTGATGCCTATGATCTTTACCTGTTCACACCAAGGGGAGCTGAACAGCCAGGCAAAGTCATTGACTACCATGCGAGCATATCTGAGCATGGGGTGGTTTGGGGGAATGGCTGGGTTTTTGACGACAATGTCAGCCCACAGAAAATCTTCTGCTCGATGTGGCCCGGAGATGCACAGTGCCCCTCGTTGGTTGAGATCTTCCATCTCATAACCGAGATCACTGGTTCCCTTCAGATCTGTAATTCTTACTTCATCTCCATGGTCGAGGAAGTATGAGGCTGCTGCAAAACCGCCACCATGCATTCCAAGGCCGAAGATAAGTACCTTCATGTGCCACCCCCGGATGACTCTATAGTAAAAAGAAAGTGCAATTAGAGCAAGTGAAACGCAACTGAAAGCGCAGGAATTTCACATAAGTGGATACTTGAAATTTCCCAAGTACCCTATTGACGTTGATTTATCTTCCCTGCATAATAGACCGGTAATTACAAAACCAGTCGTATTCGGGCTCTACCGAAAATAGAGACGGTTGGTAAGGAGCGCTATAGTGCCTTGTGGAAGAAAAAGAAAGAAGCATAAGATTGCTACTCATAAGAGAAAGAAGAAGCTCAGAAAGAATAGACATAAGAATAAATAGTCTGTTCAAGTAGACTTATACTTCGTACAATGTACAAAACCGTCGGTCGCTCCGGCGGTTTTTCTATGGAAGTCTTAAGCTGATATAAAGCTTGATGACAGAATGAGATTTGTTGACCAATCCATACAATGTATGGTAGGGTATGCAGACACCTCTTTATCCGCTCTTGAGGGCGGATCATAAAGTCCGTAAGGAGGAACCATGAGAAATTATGAGTTCACTGTTATTTTCAATGCAAACGAAGATAACACACAGGCTGGTTTGGAATTCGTGACCAGCACATTTGCAGCTGCTGACGTAGAAATTACCAAGCAGGATGACATGGGCGTCAAATATATGGCCTATGATATCAAGAAGCAGGAAAAGGGACACTATGTCTACTTCGAAATGAAGGCAGACCCCAGTAGCATCCTTGGCTTCGAGCAAAAGTTCTTGTTGAACCCGAACATCTTGAAGTTCTTGTTCGTAAACCCTGAGAAGTAAAAAAAAAGAGAATGGGAGCAAAACCATGGCAAATGACCTGAATGTAGTCGCATTGGTGGGCCGTCTTACCAGAGATAGCGAGCTTCGCTATTCAAATGGTGGTATGGCAATCTGTCGTTTTTCCATAGCAGTCAACCGGAGAAAGAGGTCGGGTGACAATAAATGGGAGGACGAAGCCAACTTTTTCGACTGCGCGATGTTTGGCAAGAGTGCCGAATCCCTCAACCAATATCTGGAGAAGGGAAGGCAGGTTTCCATTATCGGTGAGCTTAGGCAGAACCGATGGGAACAAGACGGCCAAAGTCGGAGTCGGGTTGAGATTGCCGTGAATTCGTTGCAGCTCCTCTCGAGTCCCGGTTCTACAGATGGTAGAAACACCTCTCGTCAGAGTGAACAACCACAGATGAGAAACCAGGGGTCATACGGGTCACGACCTGCTCCCCAGGCTCCCGCCTCTCCCTTGGATATCGGCGGTCCTGAGCAGTTTGACGATGACCAGATCCCATTCTAAGACTCTGCCTATTGGCAGATGATGTTGCAAGGAGAAACATATAATGCGCGATGACGATAACGATTCCATGAATAATGACGGAAGAAACGGAAGAGATAGAAGAGGGGGCGGACGCAAACCCAGTTTCAGAAAGAAAGTTTGCAAGTTCTGTACCCAGAACCTTACTCCCGATTACAAGAATCCTGATATGCTGCGACGCTACATAACCGAGCGTGGCAAGATTCTTCCTGCCCGTATCACCGGTTGCTGTGCAAAGCACCAGAGGGCTGTTACTACTGAGATCAAGAAGGCACGTGTACTTGCGTACCTTCCGTTTGAGAAGAAGTAACTTGTGTTGGGTGCCATGAACCAGCCAGATACAAAGATGTTGAAACAGGTGTTGTTCCTGACAGTGGTAAGCTATGCGCTCTCTCGCTTGTTGATCGGAAACCTGCTCTTCACCATCCCTCTGATGGTTCTCGCACCGAAGTTTTCCAGTCGTAAGGAAGCGTTATTTCCTGTTGGCTTGGTAGCTGCCTTGTTGGTGATTACTGAGTTTTTCAGGGCAGAAGGGGCCTTAAGTAGCCCCGAAGGACGCCTGTTGCTTGTGATTGGAATGTTCATCCCGATTGTGCTCTTGGTAGCCAGTGCAGTATGGATTGCTCTGGATGACAGGCGTACATTCTACCGCTATCTGGCATCATCCATGTTTGGGATTGTTGCTTCGGTTGTGGTGGTTATTTGGTTTACAAGACCTAACGAGGCGCTCCAGAGGGTAGACTCAGCAATGTTTGAGACCTTTCGCACGCTCCTCGGAGGGACAACTGGTGGAACACAACCATCCCTTGAAACACCTGGTGTTGCATTGGAAGGTTTGTACCGGATGTCGGTAATGGCAATAGGGGCCATGTTGGCTCCGCTCTGTATGGTATTGGTTGGGTTCACGTCTTTTATGGCAATGAGCTACCAAGCCCGTTTCGATGGTTCTTTCAATGTACGGGTTTCCCGTTGGAAGGTACCGGAAGTCACCCTCTGGGTGTTTCTCGGTTCCTGGACACTGGTCCTACTGTTGATCCTGGCAAAAGCAACCTACCTGTATAGGGCACTTGCTTTGCAAGCAGCACTGGCAAGTAGTGTGCTGTATGCAGTACAAGGAATGGCGATTGTAGTACATGTAGTATTGCGAAAAGGCATTGCTGTAAATACGACCCGCTTGTTCTCCACACTGTTCCTCTTGGCGTTCTTGATACCTGGGGTGAATGTACTGGTTGTCTTTGTTCTTCCCTTGTTAGGGGTAACGGAGACTTGGATTATGTATAGACGTAATGAGTAAGGAGTGTATCCTATGAAAATTATTCTGAATCAGGATGTAGTCAACCTCGGTGAAGAGGGAGACGTTGTAGTTGTAAAGAACGGGTATGCCCGTAACTATCTGCTTCCAAACAACATGGCTGTGATGTTCAACAAAACTAATCAGGCCATTTTTGCAAGCCGTGCCGCAGCTATCGAAAAGCGTAAGGAAGAGAAGCGCGCTGCAAGTGCAAGCATGAAAGAGAAGCTTGATAATGTTGAGATTACCATGGTTGTCTCAGCAGGCGAGAGTGGCAAACTGTTTGGTTCTGTCACGTCTGCTATGGTGCAGGAAGCACTTGCAAAGCAGGGTATCGAAGTTGAACGCAAGAAGATTGAGGTTGCCACTCACTCCATCAAGATGGTTGGTACCTATTCTGTACGTGTCCGCTTGTATGAGGACGAGAGTGCAGAGGTCAAGCTTGTTGTTGAAAGTGAAAATGCCTTGAAGAGACGTCAGGCTGAAGAAGCTAAGGCAAAGGCTGAGGCTGATAAGGCTGAAGCTGTCAAGGCTGCACAAGAGGCCAAGGCTGCTGAGGCTGTTGAGGAAGCTGCTAATGCAGAAGAAGCTAGCAGTGAAGAGGCTGAAGCCGAGAAAGTAGAAGAGTAAGAGAGAGATATGGCATCGAATAATATGCTGGGGCGCGTTCCTCCTCAGAACGAAGAGGCAGAACGCGCAGTACTTGGGGCAATCTTGCTCAATGAGAAGGTCCTTGTAGAAGTGACCGATTTCTTGAGCAAGGATGACTTTTATAAAGTCGCCCACCAGCAATTATTCGCCGCCATCCTTTCATTCAGACAGGAGAGTACCGAAGCACTGGACCTGATTACCCTCAGTTCATATCTGAAGCGTCAAAATCAGGTGGACCAGTGTGGCGGTCTCTCCTATATTTCCACTCTTACCAGTGATGTCCCTACCACGACAAATGCTGCCTACTATGCGAAGATTCTGAAGGCATTGAGCCAGAGACGCAAGCTTTTGTTGTTTGCCTCAAAGCTCAAGGATAATGCCTTTGACGAGTCGCAAGAAATTCAGCAAGTCATAGACGAGGGAGAGCAAACTCTCTCCAAGCTGAACAATGAGACTGCTGGCAGTGATGCATATCAGTCCATCAAGGACCTGATCACCCAAACCATCAGTGATATCGAGTATCGCAGCACCCACGGGACCAAGAACGGGCTGGATAGTGGATATACTTCTCTGGATTCCATCACCGGTGGGTTCAAGAAACAAGAACTTGTCATCGTGGGAGCACGACCTTCCATAGGAAAAACTGCATTTGCACTTTCCATGACACTGAACATGATTACCAAGCTGAAATACCGTGTAGGTTTCTTCTCTTTGGAAATGAGTGCAGCAAGCTTGATGGAACGTTTGCTTACCGGTCACAGTCGTGTCGATTTTTCCCATATCCGTAAGGCTACCCTGAAAAACAGTGAGATGAGCGCCATCGTTGATGCATCAGGATTGCTCTATGAATCAGAGCTCTATATCCAGGATACCCCCAACATGAAGCTTATGGAGCTTAGGGCACAAGCGCGAAGAATGAAGTTGGAGCATGATGTCCAGATTCTCTTTGTTGACTATATCGGCTTGATCGATGCCCAGGCAGATGCTCGCATTCCACGCCATGAACAGATATCCATCATCAGTAGAAACTTGAAACAGCTTGCCCGAGAGCTGGATGTACCTATTGTCTGTCTAAGTCAGGTAGGGCGTCAGGCAGACGGTGTTGAGCCAAAACTCAGTGACCTGAGAGAGAGTGGATCCATCGAGCAGGATGCTGACGTAGTCATCCTCCTTCACCGTGAGGTCGGCAAAAACCGTACCGATAGTGAGGAAGAACGTCAGAAGAACAACATCCAGGAAACAAAGATCATCATGGCCAAGAACAGGAATGGTGAGACTGGTGTGTTCTCACTGGCATTCGTAAGCAATATTGTTCGTTTTGAGGAGATGGAGTTCAGTCACAAGTATGTGGCCGGGAACAATCCTAACGCCTAAGGGCAAGAAAATGCCTCACATCAGCAAGCGTTAAAATCAAGAATAGTACAATGACAAATGCAACTCCCATGAGTTGGAGATGATAGTAGGTTCTCGGTTTCATCTGTTTTCCGGTAATCCACTCCAATCCTGCTATGATAACCTGTCCACCATCAAAGGCAGGGATAGGGAGTAGATTGACCACTGCAAGGGAGATGGAAACCACTCCCATGAGATACAACAATCCTCGTATACCACTTGCTGTGCTGCTCTCAAACCCGAGGGTGGTGATATCCCCGATCATCAGTGCGGAACGAGCCATGCCTGTAACTTCGGAGCGGAGGTCTGTATCCCTTCGTGAAACCAAGTTACGCAGAGATGCAATGGTCTCTTCTGCAACATTCCACCCCTTGCGAATCCCACCTATGAGACTGAACCGCTCATTCTCGCCCTCTTTAGTCTCTACTGCGAGTGTAAACCCAAGGTCGATTGATCCCATTTCATTGCGACCTGGCGTGAAGTGTAAGTCCCTCTTCTGTCCGTTTGTATCCTCAACGGTAATCGAGATTTCATCCTCTGTATGGTCGTTCAGCACGGTAAGCAGATCGAGTTGGTTCATGACAGGGATATCGGCTACAGAAACTATTACATCCCCTTCTTGCAATCCTTGGCTGTAGGCAGGGCTCCCATAGCGTACTGATCCTACCTGCAGTTCCTGTATCGGGGTCAAGCCGTATCGATATCCTCCATCAGGTTTTGGGGTTCCCTGTACCATGAACATGAAGGTAGCTCCCTCTCGCTTAATGGTGAACTGCTCAAGCCCCTGGCTTTCAGAAAGCTGTGCCTCCAGTGCTTGCCAGTCATCAATCGGTATTTCACCTAGGGCGATGATCTTGTCACCTTTCCGTATCCCGGCCTCATAGGCTGGGCTTTCCTGGTTGTTGAATAGGGAAGGGTATTCAGCAGTGGTGGCAACCACTGCCTCATTGGTGATGACCTGTGTAGGCAGGCTGGCAAGTATGGCATATAGGAGTGCGGCAAAGAGAAGATTGGCTATCGGTCCACTGAGATAGGTAAGCACTCTACGTGCTGGGTGAGCGGAGAAGAGCGACCCTTCCTCAGTGTGTGTGAATTGTTTCTGCTTGTGAATTAGTGCTTGGCTCAGGTCATCAGACCCCTTGAGTCGACAATACCCGCCCAATGGAAATAGGCTTATCCGGTATTCAGTACCTTTGTGCTGGGTAGCTAGGAGCTTTGGACCAAGACCGAACGAGAACACCTCGACATCTATCCCATTGAGTTTTGCGGTCACTAGATGCCCTATTTCATGGATGACCACTACAATGGTTATTCCGACCAATCCTATGAGATATTTCATAAGGATGGCAGCTATTCCACTCATAGGTAACTTCTTGCAATATTCCGGGCTTGTTTGTCAAGGGCGAGGGTCTCTTCAAAACTCCCTACGCTCTCACTCCATGCATGTTCCAGCGTCCTCTGGACTACCTCGATCATCTTGGGATAGGAAATATCTCCTTTCAGGAAGGCATGTACAGCTATCTCATCCGCTGCATTGAAAGCAAGGGCAGAGGAGCCTCCTCTTCGTAAAATGGAGAACGCCAAGGAAAGGAGAGGGAACCGCTCATAGTCGGGTTTGGAGAAGTGGAGGGTGAGATCGGTGAAATCCAATGGAGAGACAAGCGATGCATGTCCTGCTCCCAGTGCATTGATGATCGGGAGTGTCATGTCTGGATTGCCCATCTGTGCATACACTGCACCGTCTATGGAGCGTACCATGGAGTGTACGATGGACTCTGGGTGGATGACCACCTCAATTGTATCGGCATCTACATTGAAGAGGTATGAGGCTTCAATTACCTCAAGGGCTTTGTTTGCCAAGGTTGCGCTGTCGATGGTTATCTTCTTTCCCATATCCCATGTGGGATGGGCTAGGGCCTTTTCAACAGTGATGGAAGCGAAATCCTTCTTTGGCAGAGTCCTGAAAGGACCTCCACTAGCGGTAAGGATCAAGCTTGAAATTGAATTGGGGTCCCTTCCTTTCATCAATTCCCAGATGGCAGAGTGTTCGCTGTCAACAGGAATGATGGATGCCCCATGTTGCTTTGCTACATCAAAAAGGTAGGACCCTGCACATACCACACTTTCCTTATTTGCAAGAGCTAGGTCAAATCCGCACCTGAGTGCAGAGAGGGAGGCTTTAAGTCCCTCGAATCCTGCAATGGCATTCAGAACCATATCCGCTTCAAGGGAATGTAACATCTCTTCCAGGCCATCGAAGCCTGCATAAGATCTCACTCCCACGATTTCCGTTAAGGTAGATCCAGTGGTGCAGACCGCTTCTGCCTGGAATTCATGGGCCAAGGAGAGCAATTCTTTTGATCGAGTATTGCTGGAAAGGCCCACCACCTTGAAGGGGAGGGCTTTGCTACGGATTGCCTGAAGTGTCGTGGTACCGATACTGCCGGTACAGCCTAGGATAATTATCCGTTTCATACCATTAGAAAAGCGTAAGCAGGAGCCAGAAGATAGGAGCACTGGCGAGCATGGAGTCGATGGAGTCCAATAGGCCTCCTCTGCCTGGAATAAGGGAACCACTGTCCTTGACCTGTGCAGAACGTTTGAACGCACTCTCGATCAAGTCTCCAATGTTCGCTGCAGATGAGGTTGCAAATCCCAGGAGTAATGCCATCCAGATGGAGATATCCTCTTTAATGCCTGGAACAAACAAGCAGAACAGTACTGCCAGGACCATTGCGCTGAGGGTTCCCCCGATAAATCCTGCCAAACTCTTGTTCGGGCTAACCTTGATGATTCCCTTGTTGTTTCTTCCCATGGACATGCCGAAGACAAACGCAAAGATATCATTCCCAAAGACCAGCAGGAAGAACAAGATCAAGGATGCAGATGGATGGGGCAGCGTAAGGATTCGTTGGATGAATGTAATGAGTATTCCAGGATAGAGGATAAGGAGACTCTCTCCACCGATTCGGGAGAGTGATTTTGCAAATGAATCCTTGTCCCCATGCCGTAGTTCCATGCTGAAGAAAAAGAGTGCCAGCAATACAACTGTCAGATCCACCAAGGGCAAGCTTGGTGCATGGGCAATTTCAATCCACTGAGCGAGAGGAAGTAACCCAATACCCCAAGGGGAAATATGAAGCGTGGTATTCTCTGCTTTCTCGTACAACACCTTTAATTCTTTCGCACCATAGGTTGCGGTTACCACAGCCAATAGGGAGAGGGCCAGATAGGAGTTATGGGGCAATAAGAAAATGATGATAAAAAGTGTTGGAAGGGTTATTACTGTGGTGAGAACCCGCTTTCCCATTGATGTCATTGTACCCCCCCAAATTTTCTAACCCGTTTTCCATAATCCTTGCAGATTCTCTGGATGTCTTCTGCATCCCAATCAGGCCATAATTTTTCATAGAATGCAAGTTCAGCGTATGCGCTGTCCCAGAGCAAAAAATTACTCAGGCGTTTTTCATTTGCACTTCTCACTATCATATCGACTGGGGGGATGTGAGGCAAGTCCAAATTACTGGCGAGCGAGGTCTCTGTAATCGCCTCTCCGGGATGGATTGCCATGAATTGGTTGACCGCCCGACAAATTTCATCCCGTCCACCATAATTGAGCGCAATGATTGCAGTAATTGTTGTATTGTTGCTTGTTTCTTGGACAGTGGTGGCTACAGCCTGTTGCACTTGTGCAGGGAGACCGCTGAGGTCTCCACGTACCAGAATGCGGATTCCATGACGATTGTAGTAACCAATCTCTCCATGGAGCTTGGAAACAAAGAGATGCATTAGATAGGAAACCTCTTGCTCACTTCGTTTCCAGTTCTCCGTAGAGAAAGCGTAGAATGTGACAAACCCGATGCCCTGTTCGGAAGCTTCACGGATGACCCGTTTAACAGCTTTCAATCCTTCCAGGTGTCCGGCGGTTCTCGGCAGTGAGCGTTTTTGCGCCCAACGTCCGTTACCATCCATAATGATACCCAGATGGACAGGGACAACAGGTTTTCTCTCCATACTCTAGATCTCCATTATTTCCTTCTCCTTCTCATCGGAGAGGGAGGTGATCTGTTCGACATGGGAGTCTGTCATTTTCTGGATTTTGCTTTCACCATCCTTAAGCTCATCCTCGCTGATATCGCCATTTTTCTGCAGCTTCTTCAGCTCATCAATCGCTTCACGCCTGATGTTTCGGATAGCAACCTTGCTCTGCTCAGCAGTAGACTTGGCGTTCTTCACCAGCTGCTTGCGTCTCTCTTCATTCAATGGGGGGAAATTCAATCTGATCAATTTTCCATCATTGTTCGGGGGAAGTCCAAGATCACTCTTGAGGATAGCCTTTTCAATTGCACCGAGAACACTCTTGTCCCAAGGCTGGATAACGATAGTTCTAGCCTCAGGAATGCTGATGGTTGCGACCTGGTTGATCGGCGTTTCTGCACCATAATAGTCTACTCGAATCTTCTCCAGCAGAGAGGCTGAAGCTCGACCAGTGCGCAGACCGGCAAAATCCCTTGAGAGGCTCTCAAGACTTTTTTGCATCTTACTTTCACATGTGTCCAATACCTGTTGCATACTCATCTCCAATAAAACGACCGCTCACAAGGCGTGAGCGGTTCGTATCAAGCGACTACGCTCAGACGCTGCAGGATGCAGCACCAGCGCGCAGAAATGCATAATTAACGATTTCCAAGGAAGCCCCAGCTGCCTTGCCAACCTCATTTGCCTTCTTCTCTACAGACATGGAGTCGTCCTTTACGAACGGCTGCTGCAGGAAGCAGATCTCACTGAGGTGCTTGTTCAGCTTGCCCTTGACGATACCTTCGACAACCTTTGCAGGTTTGCCAAGCTTCTCAGCCTGTGCAGCGAAGATCTCCGTCTGTTCCTTGATATAGGCAGCATCAACAGCATCGGTATTGAGATAGGAAGGGGTGAACGCAGCAACATGCAATGCGCAGTCGTTGGCGAACTCCTTAACCATGTCATTCTCGAAAATCTTCTTATCATCAGATTTGAACATCACCAGGACAGCAAGTGCACCATTGCCGTGCACATAGGTGCTGGCAAACTCATTCTCACCAATAGCGAAAACGTGAAGCTGCTTGAGCGCCATGTTTTCCTTGATGATGGTGATCAAATCAGTGACCATGCCTTCCAGTTCCTCGTTGATCTCACTGTAGCCTTTCTCAAGTGCTACTGCACAGATGTTGTCTCCGAGTTCAGCAAACTGATCATTGCTGGCAACAAAGTCTGTTTCGCAGGAAAGCTCAACCATAACGGCCTTGTCTTTCCCGACTTTCACGAACACACGACCGTTGTTGGTTGCGCGGTCCTGGCGCTTTGCAACAGCGGCGAGACCCATCTCTTTAAGAATTTTCTCAGCAGCGGCGAAGTCGCCGTTTGACTGGGTCAGTGCTTTCTTGCAATCCATCATTCCTGCGCCGGTAATATCGCGCAGTTTTTTTACTACTTCAGCGGTAATTGCCATGCTTCACTCCTTAGTCTTTGTACAGGGTTTCTTCGTCAACGAGGAGGTCTTCTGATTCAGTTTCTTCCTCAGTTTCTTTCACTTCTTCCTTCTCTACGTTCTCTTTCTCTTCGAACTTGGAGAATTCGGCACCCTCTTCAGTGGAGAAGACAATTTCTTCGGTCTCTTCTGCCTTTTCCTCAGTCTCTTCTACCTTTTCTTCCTCATCATCACCACCAAGGGCTTCAATGATCTGGATACCAGCTTCGTTGTCAGCATCGACAACTGCGTTGGCAATGATTTCAACAAAGAGGCTGATGGCACGGATGGCGTCATCGTTTCCGGGGATGGGGTAGGTGATATCAGTGGGGTCACAGTTGGTATCGACTACTGCAATAACAGGGATACCCAGGCGCTTTGCCTCAGTGACAGCGATAGCTTCCTTCTTGGTATCGATAATGAAGAGGGCTCCTGGGAGTTCTTTCATGTCCTTGATACCACCAAGGTTCTTTTCCAGTTTTGCCTTCTGCTTGGTAAGCAAGGAGACTTCTTTCTTGGTTAGGGATTCAAAAGTACCATCGATTTCCATCTTCTCAATCTTCTTGAGTGTTGCGATGGACTTCTTGATGGTTGAAAAGTTGGTCAGCATTCCACCGAGCCAACGGTTGTTGATGTAAGGCATGCCACAGCGCTTTGCTTCAGCTTCAATAGCCTGCTGGGCCTGTTTCTTGGTTCCTACGAACAGAATAGGCTTGCCCTGCTTAACAATTGCACGTACAGCGTCATATGCTTCTACGATGCAGGCAGATGTTTTCTGCAGGTCAATGATATGAATGCCGTTTCTCTGGCTGAAAATGAAACGGGCCATCTTGGGGTTCCACCTTTTTGTCTGGTGGCCGAAATGTACGCCTGACTCGAGCAGGCTCTTCATGGTTACTACGGACATAATCCTCCTGTCTGACAACACAATCGACCTATTGGCCTTGATTTGTGCGTCACCCTTCTACTATTACTCACCTCTAGGGTGGAGATTCCTCTGTCACTATACGAACAAAGGTGCACCCAGTATTTCAGAAATTTGTAACAATGGCAAGCCTATCACAGTAGC
Source organism: uncultured Sphaerochaeta sp. (assembly GCF_963677075.1). NCBI lineage: Bacteria > Pseudomonadati > Spirochaetota > Spirochaetia > Spirochaetales > Sphaerochaetaceae > Sphaerochaeta > uncultured Sphaerochaeta sp. Next base: position 1,979,054 of record NZ_OY781873.1, read on the forward strand.
TTCATCACCATCGATTCTTTCAACCAATTTCCGGCCATCTCCCTGGAGACGATAGGAGCCAGCAGCTCCTCTCCATTCCTCTGTTTCCAGATAGGAGGCAATTCTGTCTGGACCAAGGTTTTTGAAGGAAACCACGGCCAGATCTGTCCCGCTCAATACCTTTTCTTGATACCACAGGGCCCATCCTGAGTGCACTTCATGCTTCTTTCCATCAAAGAGGGACAGTTGGGAGAAAGCTTCCTGTCTGTCCTTGGGTTTTCCGATCAGGGAGCCTTGGAAGGAGATCATGGTATCACAGCAGAGTACGGGCATCTCAAAGACTGGGTGAATACCCTGAAAGGATGCCAGTTTTCGTCTTGCAAGCAGTTCTGTGACTATTGCTGGATCAGTTTCGTCGTGGGTTTCATCGCACCCGGTTTTGAATACCTTCACGGTCACTCCAAGTGATTCGAGCAAAGCCTTGCGTGCTACTGATCCACTTGCCAGTATCATAGACGGTAGTAGTGTAGCAAAATCAGCCAATTTCTGCCTCCAGCTCCTCTATTTCTTCGCTCAGCTCAAGCCAAGCATGCTCCTCAGCGTGCAACTGCTCGCTGAGTGTTTCCTTCTTTTTCACCAAACTGGTGATGGTCTGGGCGTCACTGTAATTCTCTTCCTTGGCCATTTCAGCTTCCACCAAGGCGATTGATGCCTCCAGTTTTTCATGGTTTTCCAGAAGCTTTTCGCTTTGGCGTTGCAGCGTGCCAAGCCGATTCCTCATCCTGTTTGCTTCCTTGTACGAGCGTGCTTGCTTACTCTCGCTTTGGGTGGTTGGGGAACTCTGCTTCTCTACCTTTTCCTTCTGTTCCAGCTTGTAGGAAAAATAGGAGTAGTCTCCTTCAAAAAGCTCAGGGGGATTGTCATTCGTGAGGTAGAGAATCTTTGAGGCAATGTGTTCAATGAAATATGCATCATGGCTGACAAAGATCATGGTACCGTCATACTGCTTCAGTGCCTCCAGCAACATTTCCTTTGCGTTGATGTCCAGGTGGTTGGTGGGCTCATCGAGAATTAGCAGATTGACCGGATGCAGGAGGATCTTGAGCAATGCAAGCCGGCTTCGCTCTCCTCCACTCAACACGGAAACCGATTTGAATACATCATCCCCACTGAACAGGAATGATCCCAGGTAGGTACGCAGTTTTGGGAGGTCATTGGTCGCAGCGACACTGGAGACCTCTTCCAGTACGGTATTCTTGGGATTGAGCGTTTTCTCTGTGTCCTGAGCGAAGTATCCGATACTTACACCGCTTCCCAGTCTGATGGTACCCTCATATTCACCGTCTTGCCCGCTGAGCATCCTTAAGAGAGTCGATTTTCCGGCACCGTTCTTTCCGGTAACTGCAATCCGTTCCCCTTTACTGGCAAGAAACGAGAAATCCTCAAAGATGACCTGCTGCCCATAGCGTTTGCTTAATTGGTCAATGATAATGACATCATTGCCACTGTGCGGGGCAGGGGGGAAGGAAAAAGAAAGCTGCTTCAAATGGGAGGGAACTTCCACCAACTCCAGTTTTTCCAGCATCTTTATCCTACTCTGTACCTGTTTGCTCTTGGTGGCCTTGTAACGGAACTTTTCAATGAATTGCTCAGTCTTCTGCAGTTGATCCTGCTGAAGTTTATAGGCAGCTTCCAGTTGCTTTATCTCCAGTTCGCGCTGCTTGATATATGCACTGTAGTTGCCGCTATAGCGTTTGAGGGTCCCTGCAAACAGCTCATAGACTTCCCTGACTGTCTCATCAAGAAAACCTTGGTCATGGCTTACGATCATCAATCCACCCTCGTAGACTTTCAGATAGTTCTTCAACCAATAAATGGCCTCGATATCGAGGTAGTTCGTAGGTTCATCAAGCAACATGATGTCAGGATTCTCAACCAGGATTTTTGCTAGGGCGATACGCATCTGCCATCCCCCTGAGAACTCACTGCAAAGACGGTTCATGTCTGCCATGGTAAATCCGAGACCGAGCAGAACCTGTTCAATCGTCTGTTTGCGTGAGAAATACCCCTGCACGAGCAGGTACTCCTGAATTTCTGCAAGACGGTGCAAAAGTGGTTCGGTGGAAACAGAGGGATCGCTGTCAGCAAGCTGGGTTTCAATTACGTGTTGTTCCCTGCTCAGTTCCTGGAACCGGGAGAACGCTTTCTCCACTTCCTGGTAGACGGTGCCCGCATTGAATACGATATCACTTTGGGGAAGGTAGGAGATTCTCAGGTTCTTGGAGGTGGAAACCTGTAGGTCATCGGCACTCATTTGAGCGCTGATCACCTTGAGCAACGTGGATTTACCGCTGCCATTTCCTCCTGCCAGTGCACTCCGGCTCTGTTCATTCAGGGTAAAGGAAACATCCTTCAGGATATCCCTGTCCCCAAAAGCAAGGTGTACACGTTGGACTTGTAAGGTTGCCACACTCTCTCTCCTTATACTGAAACGGGTGTTGAAAAGCCCGGTGTTTGACGGTATGATTACCTTAACACAAGCGTGTGTTCGGTGACAATCCACCAGAATCCAGGAGGTTTACAGTGCTTTGCCTAACTCTTACCGGCTCGACCTTGGAGGAGAACCGGGCCTTGGTGGAACGCAACCGGCAGTGGATTGCACTTGCAGAGCTGCGGCTCGACCATCTGCTTCCCGATGAACAGAAGATTGCTTCCTCATTTCCCTCCACCGTAGACCTTCCAGTTATGTTGACCATGCGCCGTAAAATTGACGGCGGAATGTGCAGCTTGCCCGAAAAACAACGATTGCAGCTTCTCTATGAGGCAGCAAAAGGCGATTTTACCTATGTAGATATCGAGGACGACGTCAAGAAGAGTGACCTGAAGTTCAAGGATCCTCTCTTTGAGCAAAAGGTGGATATGGAGAATATGCTCCGAACCCGTGGCATACGGATTATCAGGAGCTACCATAATTTTGAGTGTGTACCTGCAGATCTCTTTGGGAGAATCCATAAGTTGGCAGCCAAGGGGGATATCCCCAAGGTGGCTGTCACCCCTGGGAACATGATGGATGTCATTACCCTTTTCAGGGTCCACCAGGAACTTTCCAGCCTTACAGAAAAAATTGTGATCGGTATGGGTCCCTACGGGGTTTGTACTCGTATCCTCTACAAGAAGTGCGGTTCCTTGCTGAGCTTCTGTTCGGACAGCCAAGCAGCTCCTGGCCACCTCAGTGCCCAAAGCATGAGTGAGCTGTACCGCTCTGACAAGCTTGATGCCAGGACCCATATCTATGGGATCATCGGCAATCCGGTCAACCATACCTCCTCTCCCATAATCCATAACCCGGGATTTGAGGCAATTCGCTATAATGCTGTATATGTTCCATTCCTTGTGGATTCAGTCAGGGCATTCTTCAAGCTGGCCGAGATGTTGCAAATCCATGGATTCTCGGTAACCGTTCCCCATAAGCGGAGCGTGCAACCCTACTTGGGACGTATCACCCGTGAAGTAAAGCAAATTGGTTCATGCAATACAGTGGTCAGGATCCAGAATATGTGGAAAGGGATCAATACTGATTACTATGGATTCCTTGCCCCGATCGATGACCTTATCGCACAAGGGGATATCAGGAATGCTTTGGTAATCGGTGCCGGCGGTGCGAGTAGGGCGGTTGTATGGGCCCTTCACAACCATGGCGTAAAGGTCACCATCCTCAACAGGAGCATCGAACATGCCAGAACCTTGGCGAATGAGACGATGAGTGCCTACGATACCCTGGATAATGCACACCTCTACAGTGAGACGGTGGATCTCGTGGTACAGACAACCAATGTAGGCATGGGGGACCTGGAAGGCCAGGAACCTTGTCCTTCCTTGCAGTTCTCTGGTAAGGAAATTGTGTACGAACTGGTCTACAAGCCAGAGGAGACAGCCTTTCTTAAGCGGGCCAAGGGGGCAGGTTGCACCATCATCGGTGGAAAACAGATGCTGATGGAGCAGGGGAAGCTACAGTTTGAGGCATTCACCGGTTACCACTACCCACACTGGGTAACGGTTGCTCTCTGACTCAGGCAAAATGAAATCTGACAAGACGAATCAAGAATAGTTTGCTCACCGGCAGGATTTTTACCTCCATTGAGGGCATAACCGCTGCCTTGAGCAGTGCCTCCTTCTGGGGGGTAAAGGCGAGTTCCAGTGCCTGGACAATCAGTTCCTGGTCAGGAAGTTGCAATTCAAGGAGGATGTCCTTCTTTCCTGCTGCCTGCTTGCAGAGACTTACCTTGCCCTGGTAATCGAATCCTCCAGCCTCAAGGATTGGGTTGAGCACCTGGGGCACAATCTGGGATGGAAGGAGTATAATCCTGCTCTGGAAACGATGTTCCAGGTCTTCCCGCTCAGCCTTTGAAAGGTCTGCCTTGGCAATGGCTTGCCGTAATGATTCATCCAGGGGAGCTTTCTCCACCTGTTTCCTGGGATGGCATGCAAGTGTGGCGATCTGTTTCAGTGTTGCAGCACTTCCAATTCGTTCCCGTAGTATAGGATGCTCTTTCTTTTCCAGGATTTCGATTCTATCAAAGCTCTTGGTAGCACCGACCAACTGTCCGGCATTCTTCAACACCTGCCTCCAGGTATCCTCACTATCCCTGCGCATGATGAAAATGGTAGGGGAGAGTGTGGCGAGACGATGCTCTGAGAGAGAAGGAAGATTGTGAACAAGGTTTGCAGTGCGCTCATCACAGGAGAGTACCAGCCCGTCATAGATGGTTACGTTCTGGTAACGCTCACTGAGCATCTCAAGTTGCTTGGACAGGGAGGTATTCATCCCCCTCTCGCTGTTTTCCTGAAGATACTCCTTGATCTGAGGGTAATCCAATGAAGAATCAAACGCCCCCAGCACACTCTCCTTGGTAATATGATACTTTCTTTGATGATCCAGTACCTCAAGGTAAGCAAACCTATAGAGAATATCCCCTGCAGGTGAATTTCCTTGGTAGCTGATGGTCTGGTCACTGTCAATGAGCAGCCCTGTTCGCTGGCTCTCACTGCTGATGGCAGAGACCTGCCAATTCTCATCCAGGGTCAAGACTCCCCAGGTGGAGAGTTCATTGAGCAGGGAAGCGGTGTAGGTAATCTGGTAGCGAATGCATAATCCCTTGATCAGAAGCTTGAGTGAGGTGGTATCACAACCTCCAAGAGTCTGCAGGATCGAAAGAAGTGCATTGACAAATTCCAAGGGGGCTGTGCCTTCGAGGTTCCTGGAAAGCAGGAGAGAGAGCAGCTGATAATCGGAAAGAGAGAGCAAGGCATCTGTTTTCTGCCAATCGAGGGTACAACGCCGTGCATCTCTCCGTATCACACCCATCTCAGTGAGGTAATCGCCCAGCGCTTCATACATCTCCTTGAGCCGATCGCGTTCATAGGTGGGGAAATGCTGACAAATCCCCTCATTGAAAAGACATTTCCCTTCCTTGGCCACCAACGAGAAAAACCCACGGAGAAACTCAGTGGAGCAGTATGGTTTTTCCACACAGGATTGCTCCTTCTCTCCAAACAGGGGAATGAGTGAGCAGTACTGCAGCAATTGCTCTTCCAGCAGTGGGTTGAAAACCAATCTCCCTGCATCGCTGAGCAGTATCAGGCGTTCCTGTAAATTTCCTACCCGCCTCAGGAGATTCCCATAGCTGAATGAGCCTTTGAGCAGAGATGTCACCTGCTCCACCGTAAGCGGGCCAAACGTGGCGACCAAGCTCAGGATTACCTGATCAAAGGAGTCCAGCATTGAAAGGGTCTTCTGTACCATTGATTCCTGGCTGAACAACTGACAGAGCCTCGCTGTCAGCTGTGGTTTATGGAAAGGCGATTGGAGCTTCCCCATGTAATTACGTGCCAGGTAAAAATAGGTGTCTTCACTATAACGACTCAGTAATGTCTTGAACGATTCTTGTGCTCTTTCACTCACGTGTCCCATACCTCTATCTCATAGGAATAGCCTTGCTCAGCAAGGAATTTCTGACGATTGGCGGTAAACTCTTCCTCACTTGAGTAACGTGTTACCACAGAATAGAAAAAGGAGGAACGGTTCTTTGGCCTGAGGATTCTTCCCAGTCGTTGTGCTTCCTCACTTCTCGATCCGAAGGTTCCGCTGACCTGGATGGCAACCGAAGCATCAGGAAGGTCGATAGCAAAGTTTGCTACCTTGCTGACAACCAAGATACGTTGTTTTCCTTCCCTGAAATCCTTATACAACTCTTCCCGTTTTATGTTTGGGGTACTGCCGGTAATGATCGGCAGTCCAAAATGGTTGGCGATGCCCTTGAGTTGGTCGAGATACTGGCCGATGATGAGAATGAAATCGTCGGGATGTCGGTCGACCAATGCCTGTACCACTTCCAGCTTGCGTTTGTTCTCGCTGGCGATACGGTACTTTTCCCGCTTTGTCCCTATGGCATAGGGAATCTCATCCTCTTGGGGAAGGTCAATCCTTACTTCATGGCAATACGCTTCAGCGATAAATCCCTGCTGCTGCAACTCGTTCCAGGGGACATCAAAACGCTTGGGTCCAACAAGACTGAAGACTTCATCCTCACGACCATCTTCCCTTACCAAGGTTGCGGTAAGACCTACACGGTAGACAGCCTGCAACTCAGCGGTAACCTTGAACACCGGGGCTGGAAGCATATGTACCTCATCATAGATGATCAGACCCCAGTTCCCCTTGGTAAGCAATTCAAGATGAGGGAAAGGACCTTCCTTGTCTGGGCGGTAGGTCAGTACCTGGTAGGTGCAAACGATGACATCCTTGCTTTCCTTCCTTTCTCCAGTGTATTCCCCGATCTGGTCTTTTGTTAAGGTGGTCTTGTCCAATATTTCACTGATCCACTGGTGGACTGCGGCCACATTGGTTGTGACCACCAACGTCTTGGTGGTAAGTCGTTCCATGATATGCATTCCCACCACTGTCTTTCCTGATCCGCAGGGAAGCACTATGGTCCCGAACCCACTGCCAGGACCAAGGTCACCGAGCAAGGCATCGGCTGCCTGTCTCTGGTAGGGGCGTACCGAAAAGGATTTTCCTCCGAGGGTGGTTTCCCTGAGCGTGAAGGGCAGCTTGGGACCATGTTTCAAGGGAATCCTGTCATCAACAGGATACCCGATCTTGATCAGTTGGAGCTTGATCTCTCCGCGATTGTACGCTTCAAGAAGAAACCGTGATTCATCCTTTACCACCAACAGTTTTGCAATGGCCTGTCTGCTCAGCAATTCCGTCCTGATGCGTTTATTCTCAACCCATAGCTCATAGTAGCGAGGATCTTCACTGCCTGAGAGAATGACTTTTCCCCAACGCGTCCCCATATCCTCAATATAAAAGCGCACCGATTCCGGTACCGGGAACTTTGACCAGAAATCAAGGCGTGAGAGAATGAAGGATGCATCCACCCCACAACTTGAGGCATTCCAGAGACTGATTGCGCTCAAGGCATAGGTGTGCATATGCTCAGGGCTCTTGATCAGCTCGCAGAAACGGACAAGGTCATTGCGACATGCCTCACTTTGTTCATGGTGAACATCCAGAAGCAGGGTTTTGTCACTCTGTACAATAAGTGGGGTATCTCTCATCATGCCTTCCCAAATGCAGTGTAATAAAGGTCAAGCAGGGTGATTGCGACCATTGATTCGATGACCACCACAGCGCGGCTGCAGATACAAGGGTCATGACGCCCTTCAATTTCCAAGTTGGTGGTCTCATTGTCCTTGGTGACCGTCTGCTGGGATTTTCCAATGGATGCCGTTGGCTTGATTGCTGCCTGCAGTATGATCTCCTGTCCTGAGGAGATACCGCCCAGGATACCCCCTGCATGGTTGGAGAGAAAACCCTCACGGGTCCTCTGGTCGTTGAACTGGCTGCCACGCATGGATGCACAGGCAAATCCATCGCCGAATTGGATACCTTTGACAGCTCCGATGCTCATCACGGCATGGCTGAGCAATGCTTCAAGTTTCCCGAATACCGGCTCACCGAGACCTGGTCTTACACCATCAACCCGGCACTCTATAACTCCACCAATGCTATCTTTTTCACTTCTTACCTGTTCAATGAGAGATACCATTGATTGTGCAGCGTCTTTGTCCGGGCAGGAGAGGGGATTATCCGTCTCATCCCAATCTCTCTTGTGAGCAACGATATCTCCCACCTGTACGGTGCCTGCCTTGATGGTGATGCCACGTTTGGCAAGGAGCTGCTTAGCCAAGGCCCCGGCTGCAACCCTGGCGCTGGTCTCTCTTCCGCTTGATCGTCCCCCTCCTCGGATGTCCCTGATCCCATACTTCTGGAAGAAGGTCCAGTCTGCGTGGCCTGGACGGAATACATTCTCAAGGTGGGAGTAATCAGCTGAGCGTTGATTGGTGCTGTAGAGAATCATGGCAATCGGGGTGCCGGTCGTGACACCCTCATAGAGACCACTGAGAATGGTCAGCTTATCGATTTCATTTCGTTCGGTGCCTGTTGGGTTTGCACCAGGTCTGCGGCGGTCCATCTCTCTTTGGATGGCCTCCTCATCAATCCTGAAGCCGGGTTCGACCCCATCGATGATAACTCCCAAAGCAGGTCCATGTGACTCACCAAATGTGGTGACGGTATATGCTGTGCCAAAACTGTTATGCCCCATATCAAACCTCGATTTTCAGTGTTTCAACAAGGAAGTGCGCCGTATCGCGGACGTCCGGGTAATTTGGTAATCGTACCATGATGTCACAAATGTTGCTATAGCGTGCATGTCTCCTCTCATAGAGTAAAGCGAAGGAAGACCCAGGATTTGAAGGATCGAGAAAGGGAGGAACCCCTCCCGCCAGGATCCTTTGCAGGAGGACCGGTTCCTTCACTTCCAAATATACAAGCTTCCCTGATTGCTTGATTACATCGATCAAGGCCTGGTTGTCAGAGGCTCCTCCCCCAAGGCTGATGATGTATGGGGATTCTCTCGTTTTGAGAAATGCCTTGAGTGCCCTCACTTCCTCTTCCATGAAGGCCTTTTTGCCCGCTTCCTGATAGAAATCACGGATGGAGCGGTATGGAGCAATGCCCTGGAGAACCAAGTCATCCAGATCGACCCAGGAGTATCCCAATGCTTGGGCGGCAAGCTTTCCCAGCGTGGATTTGCCGCTGTGTTTGATTCCGCAGAAGTAGAGGTGTTTCATATTCATCTCTGGTCAAACAGGTCGGTCCAGGTGGAACTGTATGCATCCAGTACGGGAGCTGAGGCAGGAGCCTTGGTGTAGTATTGTCTCCTGCGTTTTTCCTTTCTGCCCTGGATCATCATCTCAACAGCCATCTGGTAGCGTGCTTCATGGAGGTTCTTTCTTACCTGTTCTTCATAGTGATTCACCCTGATGGTTTTCTTCAGGGCGAAGTGGAAGGTGACAATCATTGCATACCAGAACAGTGAGAGCAAGAGGGGCTGCAGGTCAAGATAGGAGTAGGGAAGGCTCACCTGATCAGCATTGCTTGCAACCTGATACAGGTTGAGAGCATTGGGCCAGAGAATGAAAAAGGTGAGAAAGAGCGGCACAATCCAATAGAGTCCCTGTCGTGAGAAAAGGAAACGCAGACAGGCTGCGAATGCAAGGAAGTTCAAGAGCAGGCAAACCAAAGGCAGTGCATAGATTTCAATCATGGTTCCTCCGCTATCCAAAGGGTCTTTTCCTATGATACCATAGGGCAACTCTTTGGGGAATAACTATGGAATTACAAAATCAGATCTCCAGTACACTGTTGAAAAAACGAAAACGAGAGAAGACTGAGGATGTACGTGGTCCGTACTATCGTGATACGACAGCCATCATCCACTCTTCGCCATTCCGTAGGCTCAAGCACAAGACCCAGGTATTCTTCGCTCCCAGCAATGACCATATCTGTACGAGAATGGAACATTGCCTGCACGTCTCGTCGATCGCCTCCACGATCTGTAAGGGGCTTGGTCTGGATAGCGAGATTGCTTGGGCTATCGGTATGGGGCATGATTTGGGTCATACCCCGTTCGGTCATACTGGGGAGAAGATTCTCTCTGTAAAAATGCAGGAAGCAGGGTTTCTTCCGTTCGAACATGAGGTCAACAGCCTGAGGGTCGTCGATTTCCTTACCTCACACGGTAAGGGGCTTAATCTGACCTATGCAGTCAGGGATGGCGTTGCCTGCCATAACGGCGAGCAGCTGGTACAGTCCATCATGCCGACCTTTACGGTGAGGAACCTTGATCAGATAACCAGTAGAAAGGGTTTGATACCTGCCACCTATGAGGGAGCAGTGGTGCGTTTCAGTGATACCATTGCCTATCTTGGCAGGGATTTCGAAGATGCCTGCAGGCTTGGGATCATCACTGAGGAACAGCTTCCACAGAAGGTTTCCCGTATGCTTGGGAAAAGAAACGCTGATATCATAGACACCTTGGTAAGCGATGTCATTGAGCACTCAAACGAAAAGGTGGGAATCAGCTTCAGTGATGAGGTGTTTCCCGCTGTTCAGGAGATGATCAGTTTCAACTACCGGTCCATCTACAAGAGTCCCATGCTGGAAGGGTATGAGCGGTACTTCAATCGCTTGTTTACACTTATTCTCGATTACCTCAACTTCTTACTGGGGACCTATGGCTATCGAGAATCGTTGTATGTACAGGAAAAGAACATGCTTGCGATGGGCTTCTACCATCATTTGATGGACATGCATGAAGCATATGAAGAGAGGGACGGGAATGCCAGCCGGCTCATATATGATTATGTGGCGGGCATGAGTGACAATTTCTGCCTCGATTGTGCCAATGAGATTCTCAAGCCTGAACATCTCAATGACAGTATTGAACACTCCTTGACGGGGAAATGGTTCGATGCCCGCTAGGCAAGTTCCTTGCCCAGCTTCTGGATCTCTGCGATAAACTGTCCAAGGTCATTGAATGCCTTGTAGACAGCGGCAAACCGGACATAGGCGACCAGGTCAACCTCTCTCAGTTGCTTGAGTGTTTCATCCCCAATGTCGCTGGATGCAATCTCCCGCTTGCTTCCCACCTTGAGCATGATGGCGTCCTCGATGCTCTGCAGCAGCAGGTCAATCTCATTCTCACTGATCTTCAGCTTCTCAGTACAGGAGCGTACTCCTCGGCCGATCTTGTTTAAATCAAAGGGCTCCCTTCTCCCATCACGTTTGATTACCATCAGGGGCTTGTCTTCGATACGTTCATAACTGGTGAATCGGTAACCACAGATATTGCACTCGCGTCTTCGCCTGATTGACGATCCGCTGGAATTTTGTCTTGATTCAAGGACCTTGTCATCCATTGATGAACAGTGTGGGCATCGCATTGGTGTACTCCTTTCTCGCTATAATGTATCACCAATAGTGCAAATTTTCAATGAATTAGTGGTTTGAGGTTAAGCAATTTCAATTAATATGAAAAAGGGTACGCTATATGTAGTTTTTGCTGTAGAATCTTAGATTTTCTGAGTCTGTACAAAAATCTACTAATTTATGCTCTGTTTGTTGTAATTAAAACGATTCTGTGATAATAATAACATATTGGAGGATAGTATGGCGGAATCAGTGAGTAGCTGTGTTAAAAGGATAGTCGATAAGAGTCCCTTTATCCATGAGATGTTGATCAATGGTATTCTTTCATTCAGCAACTATGCCTCCTCTATTCAGGACGAAGTCCAGAAAGCATACGGTAAAGAGGTCAAGGCCAGTGCAATTGTGATGGCCCTCCGTCGTTATGGAGAAGAGCTGAAGAGGGAAAATGCAAAGACCGATCATGGCAATGTCGAGTATGGAATTGTCATGAAAACCAACATCTTTGATGTCAACCTGGTCAGAAAAGACAACTTCATCAGCAAGCTTGGAGTCCTGTATCGAAATATATCGACCGAAAAAGGTGATTTTCTCAACATCACTCTGGGAAGCCATGAGGTATCCCTGGCGGTAAGCGAGAAATATCGTTACCTCGTTGATGAGTTGACCGAAGGGGAGGAGATTCTCAACCAGATGAATGACCTGGTTGCTCTCTCCCTGGTATTTACCGGGGATTTCCTGCAAACCCCTGGTATTGTCTATGAAGCAGTACGTCATCTGGCCTGGGAACAGATCAACGTCATTGAGATTGTCTCCACCATGAATGAGTTGACCTTTGTAATCAAGCGAGAGGACTCCATGAAAGCATTTGATGTGCTGCAAGGGTTCCTCCGTGCAAGCTAGACTGACAATCCATGCTGCTGAACGTGACCAAGGAAAGACAACGTCCTTGGTCCAACTGGTGAGGCAGTGTAGATCACAGAAGATGCATCTCTGTGGGGTTCTTGCCCTTGCAAATCCCGAAAAAACCGTGTATAGACTCAAAGACCTCTTCTCTCAAGAAGAGCGATTGGCACTCTCTGAGATGCCCATCGGCCAAGGGAAGCGTATTGGTAGGTTTTACCTGGATGAACAAGCCTTTGATTGGATCAATAATCGGATAATACAGAGCCTCCCCGGTTCACAAGTAGCCATCTTTGATGAGATTGGGAAGTTGGAAATATCCGGAGAGGGTCTTGCAGTTTCCTTCAGGAAAGCCTTGGAAACACCTGGCCTGCAGATTTTCGCTGCAGTACGCATCCCGTTCATAGAAGAGGTGCTTAATTGTTTTTCCATTCCCAAGGAGCGGGTGGAAATCACGTATGTCGGGTATAAGGAATGAAACGCTATGAATGAACTCTTCTGGATGGTAATGCTTGCTCTGAACTTTGTCATGATTCTCATCGCTTTCAGACTGTGGGGGAAATTGGGACTCTATATCTGGATACCCATCAGTGTTATCGTGGCAAACATCCAGGTGACAAAGAATGTGATGCTCTTCGGCCTGGATGCAACGTTGGGCAATATTGTATATGCCACCGGGTTCCTGGCCACAGACATTCTCAGTGAGCTCTATGGCAAGAAGGAGTCAGCGAAGGCGGTTGCCATCGGTTTCTTCAGCTTACTTTCTATGACAATCATCATGCAGGTTGCACTGTTGTTTGAGCCAGCTGCATCGGATATTGCACATTCATCGCTCTCCTTGGTCTTTGGCCTGATGCCTCGCATCGCCTTCGGTTCCCTGGTAGCCTATGTAATAAGCAATCTGCACGATATATGGGCCTTTGATTATTGGAAACGCAAAAGGCCGGGAAATCGTACGCTCTGGCTGAGAAACAACCTAAGCACCATCGTCAGCCAACTTATCGATACCTTGGTCTTTACTTTTATTGCATTCTGGGGTGTATATCCAACCGAGGTCCTGACCGGTATTGTCATCAGTACCTACCTGCTGAAGTGGGTGGTGGCTGTCATGGACACCCCGTTCATGTATCTTGCCCGGTTCTGGTACGACAAGGATAAGATTCCCACCCCTAGCATTTAGGGGGAAGTACCACCTTCAGTGCGTCGATGCATGCCCTTGTCCCTACATAGAGGGAAGGAGAGAAAGGCCTTCGGTGCAGAAGGAAGTCATCATCGTATATGAATGGTTTTCCATCCACATACTCCACCAGCATTCCAGCTGAGCGCAGAACTGCGTGGCTGGCGGTTACATCCCAAACATAACAACTCTGGTTTACGCATCCCTGGATATGCTCATAGATAACAGGGCTGAGCATATGGATGATTGAGGAACCGAAAATCCTGATCTTCCCTTCATACCGGGAGAAATCCATCAATCGCTGCCCGCTTGATCCCATGGTGATCTGATGGGGGAAGTCCTTTTCCCCTTCTACATTCAATGGCTGCCCATTTATCAGGATCTCCTTGCCTGGGTCGAGTCGCAGGAAGAGATCATCCTCCCCGATTCCCCAGCGGGGGGCGCTGATCATGGCACCGACCGGCACCCTGTCCTTGTTGAGAATGCCCAGTGCCACAGCCCAGCAAGGGAGTCCCTGGGAGTAGACATCAGTGCCATCGATAGGGTCCAGGACAAAGGTGTAGGGAGCACTCTCGCTGAATGGGGTGAGTGTCTCCTCACTGATGATGTTGGATGAGGGGAAGAGCTCCTCGATCACGGATATGATCCGCTTCGAGATTGCCAGGTCCGTCTCTGTTATTACCGAACCATCCTTCTTGTACGACCGGCTGATATGTTGTTGCTGCTCTTTGGCATACATCCCCGCTTCCTGTACGGCAAGCGCGAGTGTATCCAATGCTTTCTTATCAAGTGTGCTTTCCATTATCTTGCATAACCTTCTTGCTCATGATAGGGTAATGGCGCTTATGCAAACACCTATTTCAACCCTTGTCCAATCGTATATCAAAAACAGCACCGCTTACAAGGCGTATGGCACGACCACCCGACACCTGCATCTGGAAGGGTTGGAAGGGTATCCCCTTGCCCAGTTCCTTCGCATGATCTCACGAAAGCATAAAGGCCGTATCTGGGTCATATGCCCAACCGAGGAGAGTGCAAAGGACCTGCTCAAGGATAGTGGTGTCTCCCATAATCAGGATGCACCCTACAGCAATGAACTCAAGACAGTCTATCTTCCCAGCAATGGGAGAAAGCTCTATACCCCGTTCAGTGGGGACAATGTTGAGTATGAACAGCTCAATCGACTGACTTCCATCACTGAGATGCGTCATGGGATGATCGTAACCCACCTGAGGGCTTTTGTAGGCCCCTTGGTCAGTCCTGAAACCCTTTCAGCCTCATCCCTATCGGTCAGGGTTGGAGGAGCTTTTGACAGTGCCAGCATCGCAGAGCAACTCTCACGGGCCGGTTATATCAACACCGTCTCAACCAATGCAATCGGTGAATTCAGCCTGAGAGGGGAGGTCATGGATATTTTCCCCTATGAGAGTGACCATCCTTTCAGGATCTATGCTGATTGGGATCAGGTGGGCAAGATCAGCAGTTTTGATCCCATCACACAGGAAACACATTCCTCGATAGATCATTTCACCTTATCCTTGGTGGATGCAACCGATAAGCTTATCACCTCCTCGATCAACGGGTACCTCGATGACGATGACCTGTTCTGCTTTATCGGGGACAAGCGTCTTGCTACCAGCTTCCATAGCTTGCAGTTAGAGGCAAAGTCACTCTACCGGCAAGCTTTCCTGGAAGACCGTGATGCGCTCAAACCGGATGAATTGTTGCTCGATTTTCCTCTCTTCCAGAGCTCCTGCCGGTATTCAATCACCGTAATGGATCTTGCAGGACAATCCCCTGGTGCCTTCAAGTTCGATATCGAGGGCCCCCGTTCCTACTTCGGGAACTTTACCCTGCTCAAGGAAGACCTCAAGAGTTTTGAGAAGCAGGGTTGGAAGGTGACCATCTTCGCAGAGAACCAGTTGCAGCTTCAACGACTGAGCCAGATGCTCAGCGCTTTCTCCTTCCTCTCCTACGAGAGGATGGAACTCTCAGGAGGATTCTCCCTTCCCAGTACAAAGATTATCGCCATCTGTGAGCACGAGATATTTGGACGAAGAAGGCAGGTGGTAAAGACCCTGCAACATACCCAGTCGACCCCTCTGGACTCATTTGTTGATCTGAATGAGGGAGACTATGTAGTCCACGTGAACTACGGGGTGGGTAAATTTGTCAAGATTGACCGTGTTTCCAGTTTTGACCGTGAACGTGATTTCATCAAGATTGCATATGCCGACAGTGAGATGCTCTATGTTCCCATTGAACAGGCAAACCTGGTCCAGCGCTACATCGGAAGCGATGGGGGGACCCCCAAACTGGATAAGCTTGGTGGCATCAGTTGGGAGAACAAGAAAGCCAAGGCCCGCAAAAAAGCCGAGGACCTTGCAAAGCATCTGATAACGCTCTATGCGAAGCGACAGAACAGCCCAGGATTTGCTTTTCCCAAGGACACCGATTGGCAACTGCAGTTCGAGGCAACCTTTCCCTTCGATGAGACTGCTGACCAGCTCTCCTGTATCGAGGATATCAAGGATGATATGGAGAGGCCGATGGTCATGGACCGCCTGGTTTGTGGGGATGTTGGCTACGGGAAAACCGAGATTGCCTTCCGCGCTGCCTTCAAGGCGGTCATGGGAGGAAAGCAGGTTGCGTTTCTGGCCCCTACCACCATCCTTGCAGAGCAACATTACCAGAACTTTGTCAGCAGGTTGGGGAGTTTCCCTGTTCGTTGTGCCCAGCTCTCCAGGATCGTACCCAAGAAAGACCAGAAAGCAACCTTGCTCAGTGTTGCTGAAGGAAAGGTTGATGTACTGTTCGGCACGCATCGTATTCTGCAGAAGGATATCATGTATCGCGATCTTGGCCTCCTGATCGTTGACGAGGAACAGCGTTTCGGTGTCAAGGACAAGGAGCGTATCAAGGTATTGAGGAACAGCATTGATTCGCTCTCCCTCAGTGCCACTCCCATTCCGAGAACCCTCTACATGTCACTCCTGAAAATAAGGGACATGTCACTGCTGGCAACCCCTCCCATCGCCCGCCGCCCCATTGAGACACATATCGGTGAGTACGACCAGGATGTGATTGTGCGGGCTATCAGGGAGGAAGTGGATAGGGGTGGTCAGGTCTTCTTCCTGCATAATAGGATTGAAAGCCTTGATGAGGTGGTCCAGCAACTGACGACCTTGTTGCCGGATTTGATCATTGAGAGTGCTCATGGGCAGATGGACAGCCGAAAACTGGAAGATACCATGAGGCGCTTTGTCCATGAGGGGATCCAGGTTTTGGTCTCTACCACCATCATTGAGAACGGTATCGATATTCCCAACGTAAATACCATGATCATCGACCGGGCTGATCGATATGGACTGAGTCAGCTCTACCAGCTCAGGGGAAGGGTGGGGCGTAATGACCGTCAGGCCTATGCCTTCCTCTTCTATCCCCAGGGGAGCGCACTCAGTGAGATTGCAGTGAAACGGCTCAAGATCATCAGTGAACATACAGAACTCGGTTCTGGGTTCAAGGTAGCTATGAAGGATATGGAGATCAGGGGAACCGGGAATCTCCTTGGCCGTGAGCAGAGCGGACAGCTCTCCTCGGTTGGTCTTGATATGTATATCCGAATCCTGGATGAGGCAATCCGGGATCTAAGGAAGGAAGGGTTGAAAGAGGAGGATAAGGAAGTATTCCTCGAACTTGATTACACAGGATTTATTCCCGACACCTATATCAAGGCCCCTTCGGTGAAGTTCGATATCTATCGAAAGATAGCCTCCATAAACAATGAGGAACAGTTGCACTCCTTGAGCAGCGAGCTTAGTGACCGCTTCGGGCCGCCTCCAGAGGAGGTTGCCAATCTCCTGTATATTGCACAGATCAAGATCATCTGCCGTAAACTGTCAATCATCCATTTGACAGACCGCAGGGGGGTGGTCACCATTGAGTTTGGAAAGGTTGCAGACCTGAATGTGAACAAGGTGATGAATCTTATTGCCTTGAGCAATAAACGTGTGTGGTTGGATATGAGAAAGATGAATATTATGTATATGAAGACTGACGCAGTCTCCCTCAAGGACAAGGCCGTGTTCCTGATGGAGAAGTTGCAGCGGTTGCTGTAGGAGTTTGCATGCAGGTTACGCAAGATACAATCTTCCAGGATATTCCTGAGTTGCAGTGGGTGGAGAGCAGAAGGGAAGGGGCCAGGCGTCCAGTGAAGAGCTACGTGCTCAGAGGGTGCTATTTGAAGACCTTCCAGGTTGAGGCAGTCAAGCGCTATTACGCAACCTATGGAATCCCGTTTCGTCAGGAATTTTTGGACTACTCCCAGGTGTATGGGAACGAAAACCCCTTGGTTATTGAGATTGGTTTTGGCATGGGGAGTGCCACCAGCCGTATTGCCAAGGAGCGAAACCAGTTCAATTACCTTGGATTGGAGGTATTCCTCTCTGGCTTCACCAAGCTCTTGGATGTCGTTGGGCGGGAAGGGTTGGACAATGTGCGTCTGATGCGTTTCGACGCAGTGGAGGTGCTTCGCTCCATGATTCCAGATAACAGCGTTGCAGGATTCCATATTTTCTTTCCTGACCCATGGCCGAAGAAACGTCAGCAGAAACGACGGCTCATCCAACAGCCTTTTGCCTCATTGCTTGCAAGCAAACTGGTACAAGGTGGGTATATCTACTGTGTCACGGACTGGGAAGAGTATGCCCACCAGATGCTTGAAGTGTTTGACAACACACCATCCCTGGAGAATCCCCACGGGGGATTTGCTCCGCCTGTCCCTTGGCGGGATACCACACGTTTTGAAGAGAAG
The DNA here is from genome assembly GCF_963677075.1 of uncultured Sphaerochaeta sp. Classification (NCBI taxonomy): domain Bacteria; kingdom Pseudomonadati; phylum Spirochaetota; class Spirochaetia; order Spirochaetales; family Sphaerochaetaceae; genus Sphaerochaeta; species uncultured Sphaerochaeta sp. The sequence continues at coordinate 1,997,261 of NZ_OY781873.1, forward strand.
GGGCTTGCAAAGTCCCATCCGATCAACGAGGTTTGGGTGGAAAAACGCTGAGATGAGGGAAGGGAGCCTGCCGCCGCATGCTCCCTTCCAAGGTTCCACAAATTCACTCTCAAGCAATCAGAAAAGCAATAATCTGATTGTCCACCACCTACTCCTCTTCCGCTAAGGAATCTTTGTAGGCCTTGATTACCTCATCAGCCAGTTTTCCACTGAGAGGCTCGTAATGGTCGAACTCCATTTCAAAACTTCCCGTACCACTGGTCATCGACTTCAGGTCGATTGCATAGTTGAGTAGTTCTGATTGAGGCACCTGGGCTTTCACCATCTGCAGATTTCCCATATCTTCCTGACCAAGTACCCGTCCACGTTTGCTGCTCAGGTCAGAAAGGATATCGCCCAGATAATCATTCTCTATATATACACTAAGAAGCATGATAGGTTCAAGTAGGACAGGTTTGGCCTTGTCCACGGCAATTTTCATTGCTCCCTTTGCAGCGAGTTTGAATGCCATTTCACTGGAATCTACCGGGTGCTCCTTTCCATCGACAAGGGTGATGCCGATATCCATCATTGGATAGCCGGCAAGATAGCCTTCTTCCATCAGCTCATGCAATCCCTTCTCAATACCGGGGATATATCCCTTGCTGACTGAACCACCCTTGATTGCATTGGTGAAGGAGTAGTAGGCACCCCTTTCCAAAGGTTCAATCTCAATCAGGACACGTGCATACTGACCATGGCCACCACTCTGCTTCTTGTGTGAGTACTCAGCGATACCGCTTTTCTTTGTTATGGTCTCTCGGTATGCCACCCTGGGAAGCTTGGTGATGATATTGACCTTCTGCTTTTCCCGTACCTTGTCGAGGATCATGTTAAGGTGCAGTTCCCCCATACCGGCAACCACGTTTTCCTTGGTCTCCTCATTGTACTTGATCAGGAAGGTCAGATCCTCTTCGGTGACCTTGTGAAGTGATTCGTTCATCTTCACTTCGCTCTTCTTGTCCTCTGCACTGATCGCAAGGCTGTAGATAGGCTGCGGGAAGGCGAGTGGTTTGAACTGGAACTTCGTATCACTCCCTTCCACCAAGGTTGAATTGGTGGAGGCGATGTTGCTTTTTGCAATGACTCCGATATCTCCTGCGACCAACCTTTCTGTTTCGATAAGTTTTTTGCCGACAAGCCGGTAGACCTTGCCAGAGCGTTCTTTTCTGTTGAGATGCGGATTGTACAGTTCTGTATCTCCCTTGATGGTACCCCTAAGCACTTTCAGGAAGCTCAATTTTCCGCTGAACTGGTCGATGGTTGTCTTGAAGACCACTGCTGCTGCTGGTCCTTCCTCTGTGATGGCAAATTCAGACTCACTACCATCTTCGTTGACGATCCAATCGAATTTGCCGATTGGTTTGGGGAAGTTGTTCCTGATGAAATTGAGCAAGCTGATCATTCCGCTTCCTTGCTCAGCGACACCACAGAATACTGGGATGACCCGGTTATCATCCATGCCTTCACGTAGTCCACGCCTGATATCCTCACTGGAGAGGGTTCCTTCCTCAAAATACTTTTCGATGAGATCATCAGCTCCCTCAGCGGCATTCTCCACCAGGTCGTTGTGATATTGTTCCTCGAACTCCTTCAAATCCGAAGGGATCTCAGCCTCTTTCTCTTTCCCATCATCGCCCACCATATAGGCTTTGTCTTCAATCAGATTGATGACACCCTTGAAATCCTTGCCGCTTCCGATGGGAATGACAATGGGGACAAAGTTGGCTTTGAATGTCTCTCGAAGGTTCTCGAGTACTTGTGTATAGTCTGCACGGTCTCTGTCCATCTTGTTGATGAACACCGCCCGTGGTTTATTGCGTTGATCAAGGTGACGCCAGAGCTTGATTGTCTCAATCTGTGCTCCATCACGTGCGTCAACAACCATTACTGCTGATTCGCATGATCTAAATCCGCAGATGGTCTCACCGATGAACCCTGCAGTTCCCGGGGTATCGATGATGTTCAGGGTTTTTCCTTCCCATCCCAGGGAGGCGAGGGAAGCATGAATGGAAATCTTATGGGAAATTTCCTCATCCGTGTAATCGCTTACGGTCTTTCCACTGGAGACATTCTCTGCCCGGGAAATCACATTGGCATAAAATAACAATTGCTCCACCAACGTGGTTTTCCCGGTGTCGTTGTGGCCGATGATGGCGACATTCCTCAAATCATTGCTGACAACGCTCATATTTCCTCCTTTGATCACAATATGCTGATCTAGAACGCATGCATGTATGGTACGCCCCATCAACTCATATGTCAAAAGAATTCTGTTTCAGCGCTCAATCACGGACACAAAAAAGCAGACACCCTCCTTCCAGAGGATGTCCGCCGGTACATGCGTGAGAACAATCTGTGTGTCTCGCCTAACGAGTCAGGCTGACATTCACATCGATGATGTGGTTGATGTCCTGTTTTAGCTTGTATGCGAATTGGTCCATGACAGTGACATCATTGGGAAGCTTGTCACCATCCTCGCAGAAAAATGTCCAACAGGGTACATCCAACGCGGCACTGATCTTCTCTATGGTGGAGAAGGAAGGTGCTTTCCTTGAAGTCTCGATCTCTGTCACAAATGAGGTGGAAACGCCGATTTTCTCAGCCAATTGAGCCTGGGTCAGGGAGAGCTTTCTTCTGCGCTCCTTTAGGTTCCTTGCGAAAATGTCCTGCAAATTGTAGGTTCTAGCCATGTTGTACTCCTCTTATGAAATTGCAATGCAAAAAAAACAACCGAAAAGCGTGTAAATTACCTCCTACGGTGTAGTATTTACACCGCTTTCAATACATTCTAGGCATATTTGTCACAACTTCGCAAGATTGGTACCATGCCGTTTCGACGTTTTTCCATACCATTAGCGGGTTTTTTGCGCATAGTGGTCGAACTCCATCGAAAAGGTTCCCCTGCCTTGAGTTGCAGAGCGTAGTGCAGTGGAATAACCAAACAACTGCGACAGTGGTGCCTGTGCATGGATATGCTCGCTTGCCGTCCTGCTTTCGATGCTGTTGACCAGGCCACCCCGGCTGGTGATGCTGCTGATTGCTTCTCCTACATACTGTGTTGGTACGATAACAGTAACCTTCATCACCGGTTCCATCAGGATAGGGGCGGCGCTCTGTGCAACCTTGTCAAAACACATTGCTGCACACGCCTCGAATGCGAACGGGGTAGCGGTAAGTTCATTATAGGTGATGCTGGTAACCTCAACCTCAAGGTCAACGGTTTCATATCCGAATTGTATGCCTCCCTTGAAGGCATTGGTGATTCCCCGTTTTACCGCTTCATAGTACTGTTCATCCATGCCCCTTACCTTCGCCGAACAGGTATAGCGGTTCCCGCTTCCGGAGGGAAGGGGGCGAATGGTGATGGCAACCCCTGCAGTATTCTCCTTGCCGGCGATGATCTTGGAGAACTTCTCGCTTCCACTGGTTTCCTTGGTAACTGATTCTCGGTAGGTCACCTGTGGGTTACCCACACGTGCCTTGATCTTCATCTCCTTGGTGAGCCTTGTTACCAAGACATCCAGATGCAGCTCACCCATGCCGCTGATCACCAATTGCCCAGTCTCATCGTCATCACGGTAGGTGAAGGTGGGATCTTCCTGGGCAAGTATCCCGAGGGCGGATCGTAGCTTGTCCCCGTCACTGAGGCTGTTCGGCTCAATGGCAACCGAGATGACAGGGATGGGGAAGTGCATCTCCTCGAGGAGGACCTGTGCCCCCTCACTGCCTACGGTATCGCCGGTTCTCCCTTCCTTGAACCCAATGATGACACCAATATCACCTGCTTCGAGCTCACTCAATTCCTCTGGACGGTCTGCATGCATACGCAGAATCCTGTTGACCCGCTCCCGTTTTTTCTTGGTGATATTCATCAAGGCAGTACCTTTCTTGATGGTACCATTGTATACCCTCACAAAACTCATGGGACCAGCTTCCCTGTCCACTTGGATCTTAAAGATGAGGCCAAGTGGGGGTTTGTTCTTGTCGTAGGGGATCTCTACATTCTTTTCCGTCTTCTGGTGGAGGCCGACGATAGGGGGGACTTCAGAGGGGGAGGGAAGGTAGTCTATGACTCCATCAAGGAGGGCCTGGACACCGATATCCTTGAGTGAGGAGCCAACAAACACCGGCAGAGCCTGTCGTGCAACGGTTGCCTTCTTCAAGGTCTTCTTGATCAGCTCAACATCGATGGGTTCACCTTCAAAGTATAGTTCAGTGATTTCATCGCTGAAGGAGGCTACGCTGTCGATCAACTTCTCGTGCCAGCTTTCCACCTCTTCCTGCATTGAGGAAGGAATCTCCTCTTCAGTATAGGTCATTCCCTGGTCTTCAATACTGTATACATAATACTTTTTGGTAAGCAGGTTGATGATGCCACTGAAGTTATTCTCTGCCCCAACAGGCAGGAAAAGGGGTATGGGATTGGCTCCCAATTTGAGTTTCAGCTCGGAGACTGCCTCATGGAAGTTGGCCCCAAGCCTATCCATCTTGTTGATGAATGCTATACGGGGAACACGATAGGTATCTGCCTGTCTCCAGACAGTCTCCGTCTGTGGTTCCACTCCGCCGACTGCGCATACAACCATGACCGCTCCGTCAAGGACACGAAGGGAACGCTCCACTTCTGCAGTGAAGTCTACGTGTCCGGGAGTATCGATAATATTGATCTGGTGTTCTTTCCAGTAACAGGTGGTGGCAGCACTTGCGATGGTGATACCGCGATCCTGCTCCTGTTCGAGGAAGTCCATGGTTGCTTCCCCGTTGTCTACCTCACCGATGCGATGGTTTTCACCTGTATAATAGAGGATGCGTTCAGTGGTAGTGGTCTTGCCCGCATCAATATGTGCCATAATTCCAATATTTCGTGTTGTCTTCTCGTTCATGTACTTTTTCCTTCAAACAATCTGAGCAACATTACCATACATGTCTTTTATAATCAACGAGAAAGACGGATCAGGAGGATGCGCAGGGCATTGAAAACGGCTATAATGGTCACCCCTGTATCGGCAAACACCGCCAAAGCCATGGATGCATAGCCCAGTGCACCCAATACAAGCACAACAGCCTTTACCCCCAGGGCAAATGCAATATTTTGCTTCACAATCCGTGAAGTTTTCTTACTGATCAACACCAGTTTTTCCAGCTTGGACAACTCCTCACTCAGAATCACGATATCAGCACTTTCAATAGCGGCATCACTTGCCTTGCTACCCATGGCAATACCGACACGGCTGGCAGCAAGACTTGGGGCGTCATTCATGCCATCCCCGACGTATGCAATGTGTGGATTGCTTTTCTCTATTTCTGCAAGATGTTCCTGCTTCTGGTCAGGGAGGAGCCCTGCATGATATCCATCCAAGCCTAGCTCAGTCGCAATAGCCTTGGCGTGTTGTTCCTTGTCTCCTGAGAGCATGAAGAGCTGTTTGACCCCAAGTTTCCTCAATGCTCCTATAAGCTGTTTTGCGTCCGCTCGGAGCGTGTCCTTCAGGATGAACGATGCTGCGTGGATATCATCAACGGCCAGGTGTATGGTTCCCTCATCCTCATCGCCCAGGGAGAGTGGGATTGCTTTGTATGCGAACAGGGCTGCATTTCCTGCTGTCACCTGCTTCCCCTCTATCAAGGCAGAGATTCCCTTTCCTGCGATTTCTTGGACATTGCTTGCTTCAAAGGGAGATGCAAGTGTATCAAATGCCCTTGCAAGTGGGTGGTTACTCTGTCTCTCCAGGCTAGCTGCCAGTTTTTCAAGGTAAGGTTCATCAAGGTCACTCTTGCCGGTGGAAACCATTTTCTCCAAGGAAAAGCTTCCATGAGTAAGTGTGCCGGTCTTGTCAAAGACCATGGTATCGATGGTTGAGAGGGCTTCCAGGTAGTTGCCTCCCTTGACCAGGATGCCATTGGATGCACTCTTGCCGATACCGGCAAAATAGGAGAGAGGGACGCTGATAACCAAGGCACAGGGGCAGCTGACTACCAAAAATACGAGGGATCGATAGATCCAGGTTTCCCATGATCCTGTTACAAGAGATGGAATGATAGCAAGCGCAAGCGCAAAGAATACAACAAAGGGGGTATAGTAACGTGCAAAGGTGGTGATGAACTGTTCACTATGGGCCTTCTTGGAGGATGACTCCTCAACAAGGCGAAGAATCTTTGTTGCCGTGCTATCCTCATATGCTCGGGTTGTCTTGATGTCTATGACACCGGTAAGGTTTACACTTCCGCTTAACACGGTCTCTCCTTCCTCAGCATTCTGTGGAAGGGACTCGCCAGTCAGGGATTGCATATTCAAGGTTGAGGAACCCCTGATGATGATACCATCCAAGGGAATCTTCTCTCCTGCCAGCACCCTGATGATGCTTCCAACCGAGACCGATTCACTGGCGACCATCTTCAGTTTTCCCTCGCTGAGGATCCTTGCCTCATCCGCTCTCAGGTCAAGGACTCCCATTACTGCATTCCTGCTCTTCTGCACTGCACGGTCCTGGAAGAACTCCCCGACCAGATAAAGCAACATGACCGCAGAGGCTTCCCCTGTCTCTCGGATTGCGAGAGCACCAAGTGTGGCAATGCTCATGAGGAAATTCTCATCAAACACCTTTCCGTGCAACAGGTTTGTCCCAGCCTTGATTAGCACTGAGTATCCAGCGATGAGGTAACTGGGAATGAAGAGCCAGGGAGTCTCAAGAAAGAAAGCAAGGGCAAAGAAGAGCGCAGAGAAAGTAATGCGTATAAGCATACGCAGTGAGGTATGTTTTCCCTGGTGTGGCTGGGATGAAACCTTTAAAGCAGGTTCCACACGTTTTGCTTCTGCTATAAGGGATTGAAAGAATGCATCATCCATGTCATCGGTGCTTTGGACGTGAATCTGTTTTTTTGCATAGTCAACCCGTGCTCGTTTTACGCCTTCCACCTTATTCAGGTTTTCTTCTATGGTGGCAGCACAGGCAGCACAGTCAAGATTTTGTACATTCCAGATACACTTGTCGGCCATGTAAATCTCCTATCATTTCAATATATGAACATATATTCATATAATATGTTTTGCTTCCTTTTGTCAAGAGGAGAAAAAGAAGATGAGCAAGCGCTGTTTGTATGATAGAATTGACTTACCTGCGAAAGGGATTGGGGCTCTTTTCGTGTGGATTTTTTTTGGACAGAGGAAGCCTTTTAAGGCTCCTGAAGGAGTTATCATGTTGGAACAGCTGAAAGAAGAAGTGTGTGAAGCAAACCTGTTGCTTGAGCACTATCGCTTGATCACCTTCACCTGGGGTAATGTCTCTGCGGTTGACCCAAAGCGTGAGTTCATGGTCATCAAACCCTCCGGGGTTCCTTATGAGGACCTTACCGCCGATAAGATGGTGGTGGTGGCACTTGCAACCGGAAAGATTGTGGAAGGTTCCTACAACCCCTCCTCCGATACCCCTACCCACCGTTATCTATTCAATCATTTTGGAGAGATCAAGGCGGTTGTACACACCCATAGCCGATGGGCAACCATTTTTGCCCAGGCTGGACGGGGTATTCCGGCCCTCGGTACCACCCATGCTGATTACTTCTATGGGGAGATTCCCTGCACCAGGGAGATGGAAAACAAGGAGATTAAGACAGCCTATGAGGAAGAGACCGGTAAGGTCATCGTTGAACGGTTTGCCTCCCTTGATCCTCTTTCAATCCCTGCGGTACTGGTTCACAGTCATGGCCCATTTACCTGGGGTTCCAGTGCAAAGAAGGCAGTGGAGAATGCTGTAGTACTGGAAGAAGTGGCCAATATGGCCTATCACACAGTGCTGTTGGAACAGAATCCTAAACGGACGATGGATCAGGTCCTGCTGGATAAGCACTATCTGAGAAAACATGGAAAGAATGCCTACTATGGGCAGAAAAACCAGGAGTAAGCTATGAATAATATTGCACAGGTCCGCTTGGGTTTGATCGCGGTAAGCCGCAGTTGTTTTCCCAAGGCCTTGAGTGAACGAAGAAGGAATGCAGTCAAGGAAGCCTATCAGGATCCCATTTACGAATGTCCTATTACCGTTGAGGATGAGAAGGATATGCGCGCTGCCTTGGAAGATATCTCTAATCATGAAGTCAATGCTCTGGTGGTATTCTTGGGTAACTTTGGCCCGGAGACTGCCGAGACCCTGCTCGCCAAATACTTCGACGGACCGGTGATGTATGTTGCTGCGGCGGAGGGAGATGGGGATTTGCATGATGGCAGGGGGGATGCCTTCTGCGGAATGCTCAACTGTTCCTATAATTTGGCATTGCGCTCCTTGCGTGCACATATCCCTGAGTATCCTGTCGGTACTGCCCGGGAAGTCGCCACCATGATCGAGGAGTTCATCCCGGTTGCGAGAGCCGTCATATCCCTCAAGCAATTGAAGATTATCTCCTTTGGTCCAAGGCCACAGGATTTCATGGCATGCAATGCACCTATCCAAGGATTATTCGACCTCGGGGTGGAGATTGAGGAAAACAGCGAGCTCGACCTGCTGGTCGCCTACAACCAACACAAGGATGACAAGCGCATTGATTCCCTGGTGAAGGAGATGGCAAGTGAGATCGGCAGCAGTCCCTACGAGGGGATCCTGCCTAGGCTTGCCCAGTATGAGCTGACCTTGCTTGACTGGGTTGAACAGCACAAGGGGGAGCGCCAGTTTGTTGCCTTTGCGAACAAGTGCTGGCCAGCATTCCAGACGGAGTTCGGCTTTGTTCCCTGTTATGTGAACAGCCGCCTTACAGCCCAGGGTATTCCCGTCAGCTGTGAAGTCGATATCTATGGAGCACTGAGCGAATACATTGGTATCTGTGTGAGTGATAAACCTGTGACCTTGCTGGATATCAACAACACTGTTCCCTCCAAGTTGTATGAGGAGCATATACGGGCAAAACGATCGTATCGAAATGATGAGTTGTTCATGGGTTTCCACTGTGGGAATACCTCTTGCTCCCTGCTCAAGAATCCCCATATGGGATATCAGGTGATCATGAAGCGTGACCTCGAACCAGATCTCGCTGAACCCGATATCACCAGGGGGACAATGGAAGGGGACCTGGTATCCGGTCCGGTTACCGTGTACCGCCTGCAGTCTGATGCTCGGGGGCGACTACGTGCGTATGTCGCGCAAGGAGAGGTGTTGGATGTTCCCAGCGAAAGCTTTGGAAGCATCGGAGTGATAGGCATAGAGGAGATGGCCCGTTTCTATCGGTATGTGCTTCTTAAGAAAGCATACCCGCATCATGCTGCGGTAGCCTTCAGTCATGTCGGGAAGGCCTTGTTCAATGTTTTTACCTATCTGGGAATTGAGGATATCGCCTACAACCAGAGGGAAGGATTACCCTACGAGGGTGAGAATCCGTTCAAGCATTAACATAAAGAACTTACAAATAATTACAGCCCCTGACTTTCAGGGGCTGTATCATAATCCTCAGAATCTTACGTCCAATCGTTGATGAGTTCCTGAATTTCCTCAACAACCACCGCATCACTCTCTTTTAGTGATCCCAGTATATTGGCCTTGGCAAGGGCATAGGAGAGGACCATTACCGCTTCCTGTCGGTCACTCATCCTATCCAGGGTGACTGATGAGTAAAACGGCTTGCTTTTTCCTCCATCCTTGCCCTCGTAGTAGCGGTATTTCTCAAGATTGGTTGAACCTTTCTTCCAGTCTTTCTCCATGCTCCGCATTTCCTTGCTTCTCTTGGATGCACTCCAATCTCTTGCATAGAGTTCCTCGGCAAGTTTTAGGTAGTGGCCGGGGTAGTAAAGATGACTGGGAATGGTATCCATGGCCATTCTCATATAGCTTACTGCCCAATCCTTGTTCCCGAATGAGATGAACCCACCGGGAAGTTCATCATAGAGACTGGACAGTACGTACCAGGTTTCACTGGAGTCAAGCACACCCAGGGTGTTTACGATTGTAGTCAGGTCCTCGAGCATTCCCTTCGCTTTACTCAAAGCATTCAGCGGTCCCTTTGTCTGACCCCATCGACCGATGTTTGAGCACTTCCAGAGATACCCTTGCCATGAGGTGTTTGCCTCGATGGATTGCAAGGCGTAGTGTTCACCTTTCTCATAGAATGCAAACCTGCCATCCTTGTCGTCCTCATCAAGCTGGTCACCAAGGGATACCTGCAGGCGTGCCAATCGCCACAGGATCTCTGCACGATCTGCATCATTGGTCACCTGGGCTAGCTGTTCTTCCAGCAGTGCTTCAGCCTGGGTGAATGCATCAATCTCATACAGTTCATCTGCCCTCGCTGTGTCAACCGCTGCGGTAAGCGAAACGGTGGCAAGCAGGGTGAGAACCAGAATAATACCTACTAGCTTTTTCATGAACCCTCCTAAGAAAACAATCGTTTGATCAAAGCAAGCTTTCCCCGATAAGGGGCATAACGCAGTTTTACCTCGAGCCATCGTTTACTCTCGAGCACACTTTTCTGGTGGCTGAAGGTATCGAACCCCTGTTTCGCATGGTAACTGCCCATACCGCTGGATCCAACTCCTCCAAAGGGGAGGTGGGGGTTGGAGAGATGCATGACCGTATCATTGATGCATCCTCCTCCATAACTGACGGTTCTTACCACATGTTCCTGGTGTTCCTTGTCGTTGCTGAACAGATACAGTGCCAGGGGGTGCTCCCGTGCCTGCACATAACCGACGGCTTGTTCAAAGGTCTCATAGGTAATGATGGGCAAAATCGGGCCAAAGATCTCTTCACTCATGAGGGTTCCGGTTCTCTGTACATCGGTTATCAGAGTTGGTGCAATTTTCAGGTTCTTTGGGTCAATCTGCCCACCGTAGGCGAGCGTCCCTTCCTCAAAAAGACTGATGAGTCGGTTGAAGTGTCTTTCGTTGATGATGTGGGGAAGGTCATTGCAATGCAGTGGATCGCTCCCAAACATGTTGGTGATAGCCAATTTCATCTCTTCTATCAACTGGGAAGCCACCGAGCGTTCAACCAATACGTAGTCAGGCGCTATGCAGGTTTGTCCTGCATTGAGACATTTTCCCCAGATGATCCTACGGGCTGCGAGGGGAATGTCACTGTTTGCTTCCACAATTGCAGGGCTTTTCCCCCCCAATTCCAGGGTAACCGGGGTGAGTGTCTTGGCTGCAGCTTCCATGACCACTTTGCCAACTGTAGGGCTGCCAGTGAAGAATATATGATCATAACGATGCGTGAGCAGTTCCTGGTTCATTTCGCTGCCACCCTGAAAAACTGTCACATAGTGGCTCGGATAGAGTTTGGCGATCAGGGATTCCAGAACCTGTGATGTATGGCTACTGTATCTTGATGGTTTGACGATGACACAATTGCCGGCAGCCAGTGCACTGACCAAGGGAGCTATAGTAAGTTGGAATGGATAATTCCAAGGACTCATGATCAACACAATCCCCAAGGGTATGGAGATTGTGTAGGCTTTGGAGGGAAACGAAAGCAAGGTGTTTCTTACCCGTTTCTTACTGGTCCAGGAATCCAGGTGCTTGAGATGTTTGTCTATTTCTGCATAGACCAATCCGAGCTCAGTTGCAAATCCCTCAAAATCAGTTTTCCCCAGATCCTCGAAAAGTGCATCAAGAATCTGTTTCTCATGATCTTTGATCCCATCCTTCAGCTTTTTGAGCTGAGTTTTTCTCCATGCAACCGACTGAGTTGAGCCATTACGGAAGAATGTTCTCATCTCAGTGATGCAGAGCTGCACTTCATTCATAAGTATTCCCCACTTTTGTGCCAGTATGGCACCTGGTTACCTATTTGTCAAAATCAATGCATCAGAACCCAGCAATTATCTCCCCACTGAGGTTACTGAGAATTGCCCTGGCGAGGCGGATTGAACTCTCAACGTCCTCTGTGCTGCTGATTCCCCAGTGTGTATGTGCATATCTGACCGGGATACCGATCACGATGGTAGGAATACCTTGTCCAGATAGGTGCAAAGCAGCTGCATTGGTCGCCCCACCGTTTCTTACACCTTGCTGTACGGGTATCTGGTGTTTCTCTGCAAGATCGAGGGCAAAGCGTTGGAATCTTGGGTTTGTTATCATTTTTGAGTCAATGAATCGGAGCATGGGGCCCTTGCCCACGATGGTCTGCTGCTGATAGGGGGGAAGGAAGGTGTCATCAGCCGGGCTTCCCTCAAAGCAGATGGCTACATCTGGATTGACTTTCCTTGCGGTGAGTTGTGCTCCTCGGCACCCAACTTCTTCCTGGCTGGCAAAACCAGCGATCAGGTTGACATCAAGTATCTCTTCCTGAAGGTCTTCCATGACATCAAGAATGGTTGAACAACCAAGTCTGCAGTCGAAGGCCTTGCCAAAGAGCAGCTTTGTTTCTGGATTGTAGGTACAATTTGCTTCGGGAATGACTGGGCTTGCCACTTCCACTCCCATTTCTATGGCATGTTGCTTGCTGGATGCCCCGATATCGATAAACAGGCTGCTGATGTCAGGGACACTTTTTCGTTCTGCCTCGCTTTGGTAGTGAGGAGGTTTTGATCCAACGATACCGGCAATGGTGGAGCCATCACGCCTCTGTACCCGTACCATATGAGCAGGAATATTGGTGGTAACCCATCCTCCGATGGGGATAAATTCAAGCATTCCATCCTCACGGATGCATTTGACCATGAATCCTACCTCGTCGGTATGTGCATCAAGCAGTACCGTTGGCTTTCCCTCTTGGTTTTGTGTTCGGGAGAGGTAGAGGTTCCTCAGAGAGTCCTCTTCAAAACTACCCAGGTGTGCTCCGTCCTTGCGGATGACCTCAAGTACTGCGTCTTCAAATCCTGAAATGCCATTGGCATCACAGATTCTTTGTATTCGATTAATATTAGTCATGATTCATACTCCTGATAATCTTCATTATTATCCATAGATTGCTGGAGTTGTACACCCGTCAAATAACCTCACTTGACCAAGAAGCAGGGCATTTCCTACAATGGGGCAGGCGATGGGGTTCGCCATCTCTCCCAACCCAAGAGAAAACCGCAGCCTACGATTCTGCTGATAACTCCTGCAACCTAATTAAGGTCTGGAGGTGTGCCATGGCACTCAGTCTTGCGGAGTTGATGATTCTCTGTCTTCTTGTTGAATATCTATTACAGCGTATCCATGTTCCCCCACTTATTGGGATGTTGGCAGTAGGGGCAGTCCTTGGTCCACAGATATTGGGATTGCTCGACCCTGACCTGATACGAATCGGGTCAGACCTGCGTATGATTGCACTCATCGTAATACTTTTGCGTGCAGGGTTGGAACTTTCCCGAGAGAGCCTCCATAAGGTAGGGCTCCAGGCCATACTGCTTGCATTTCTTCCCGCAGTCTTTGAAGCCGCTCTCATCATAGCCTTGGCACCTGGGATGCTTTCTATAAGCAGGGGAGAGAGTGTACTGCTTGCATGTGTGCTTGCGGCTGTCTCTCCGGCGGTGGTGGTTCCCATGATGGTTCAGTTCATCAAGGAAGGCAGGGGTACCAAGAAGGCCATCCCTACCTTGGTGTTGGCCGGTGCAAGCCTGGATGATGTAACGGTTATCGTTGCATACAGTATTGTCCTCTCACTCTATGTTGGGGATGCTGTGAATATTTCATGGATGATTGCATCCATTCCCCTCTCACTGGTTTTTGCAGTCATTGTTGGGTATCTGATCGCTCGATTCCTGATCAGGGTGTTCGAACGATACAATCCACGAGCAACCAAAAGGGCAATGACCCTCTTGGCGATTGCAATTGCTCTGGTCCACATTGGGGACCTGCTTGAGGCCAGGCATATACCTTTTGCAGCCCTCCTTGCGGTCATGGCTATTGGGTTCATAATCTTGGAAAAGAGGGAATCGATGGCTCATGAGCTCTCCAGCAAACTGGGAAAAATCTGGGTGTTTGCACAGATAGTGCTTTTTGCCATGGTGGGTGCGCAAGTCGATCTGAATGCAGCAAAAGAAGCAGGCTTTGCAGCTATTCTTCTAATTCTCATCGCACTGGTGAGTCGATCGGTGGGTACCTATCTCTGTACACTTGGCTCTGGATTCTCTCTGAAAGAGAAGTTGTTTGTCGTTATCTCTTATCTCCCCAAGGCAACAGTGCAGGCCGCAATTGGTTCTGCTCCCCTTGCAGCAATGGCTGAGCGTGGTATGGATACCCGCCCTGGTCAGATCATCCTGGCCGTTGCCGTGATGAGTATCCTTTTAACCGCTCCCCTGGGTGCGTTTGCCATCAGCTGGGGAGGCAGACATCTTCTCTCGATGGATGGGAGTGAGGGCTCGAGCTCTTCTGCGTTGGAAGCGAGTGAAGCTGAGTACGATCTGCTCAAGGATTGATCATAAAGGGAGCTGCAATCCAAAGCTTGCGGGTGTGGATACAAGTATATGGACTGCAGCCCGGAAGAAGGGTACATCACATGGATGGTTTATAGCGATTGGGAGATATGATGCTATTGGAAAACCATCCTGTATTTTCTTTGTATAACGGGTTCTATGAGAAGTCAATAGTGAAGCCGGCCTTTCACACAGGGTAGAGGCTTAGAGCTCCCAATTTCATGCTTGCAGTAGTAACAGAAAAGGGAACCTACCAGACGGTAGGCTCCCTTAAGCATCTCCTAGGGGAATTGAACCCCTGTTGTCGGGATGAAAACCCGATGTCCTAACCACTAGACGAAGGAGACATAACAAGCATGTTAAAAAACAGAGGCAAGATGAGCCGCACAGGATTCGGACCTGTGACCCACGCCTTAAAAGGGCGTTGCTCTACCAGCTGAGCTAGCGGCCCTTGCAACGTAATGGACTATACCAGAGAGCTCAAAAGGGTGTCAACTACTTGAGAAGAATTATTGCTACATCACGTATGCTTTACAATGGCATTCTGTGAATAGGACTGCCTCTCTGGTGTTTTTCCGTTTTCAGGCATACATTGCTGAAGCAATTATTACTGCAACAATGGAGACCAGCGTATCCAAAGAGAGCGTGTTGTCGACGTAATCCGATTCACCTTCCTCATCACTGCGCATATAGATTGAGATTACAAACGGTGGAGGGGTAAGGAACATCGTCATGAGCGCAACCTGGTACATCCTATCCATTCCCAGCCAGGAGTCTACCACCAATGCATTAAGGAGGAGGGCAAACAGGGTAAGCAATACCCTTCTTGCCAGTATGGTCTTCAAGGACTTTCCTATCAGCTCCTTCTTGATATGGATACCGTAACCGATGGTGATTGCAATGAGGGGAACGGTCAACTGGGCAAGCAGGTCAATCATTTTAGCCAGGGTATCCCAGAGGGGAGAGCTTTGGACGTGGGGAGCTATGAAGCTGGTAGCAAGCCCTGCAATAATTGCAAGGATTACTGGGCTGGTGATAATCTTTTTCAGCAGTTCACTGCCTTTTGCGGTTCCATCGCGATGCTTGATCATCAAGGCCATCAAGATGGTAAAGACAAATATAACCTGTCCAAGATCTACCAGAGCAATCTTTCCCAGGTGTGCTTCCCCTTGGAAGGAGACAAATACTGCATACCCAAACATTCCCATTTCAAAGCCGGTCATCATCAATGCAAAGTAGGGACTGTGTATCTTCAGAAGCTTCCCGATATAGTGCCCCAAGACAACCATGATCAGACACACAATAAAAATGAGGATTACCAGAATAAGATAACGGCTTTCCAGTTCTATCGAAGAGAAGGCCTGAAACAACAATGCCGGCAAGGCAAGATCAGAGACAATCCTCTTTACATGAGAAAGTGATTCGGTGGAGAAGAAATTGGTTCGTTGCAGCGCATAACCCAACAAGAAAAGCAGTAATAATGGTACGACAGGAAGTATCTGTTCAATCATTGCATTCCTCTATGTATAGATGATGGTAGTAATTTGCCACTACAGTGAGAATCTTCAATAAGTATAAAGGCTAATATACCAAACCGCTAGTGGTAATGACGATCTTTGGGAAGTAGGTAGAGGGAGTAAGCCTTCTCAATTATCTCTTGGGTAACCGATTCTTTTCCTTCCCAGTCTGCAATCACCTGCGCAAGGGTGCAGCAGAGTTTTGCTCTCCTGAGGCTTCTCTGTGTATGGGCCATCACCTTGGTGTAACGGGGAAAAAGATGGGCAACACCTTCGCTCTTGCGATTTGGTTGCAGGGACCGGGCATGCTCCATGGCTTTCCTGTCAACATGAAATGCCTGAACTGTTCCCGTCAGCAATGGTTCCGGCTCCAAGGCAAGTGCAATGGCGAACCGGTCAAGCAGGGGCCAGCCGAGCATTCCCCAGAACTGGTCAATCTGCGCCTGGGTGCAACGACATATTCCATGAGGATTACCCAGATTTGCACAACGGCATCCGTTGGTAGCGGCAACCATGGAGTAAAGAAGTGGATAATCACCAACTTGGTGTGTGTCCAACAACTGTGCGAGTGTAGTTCTTACTTTTGGTTTCTGGTTTGAGAGTTCATCCACCAGCAGTGCACCCCCATGTGCCCGGCTTATCCAGGGAGGGGTTCCTGCGAGTATCTTCTGCTGACTCATTCCAGCCTCCAAACGTAAAAGAGGGGATTCAATGCTTTGTTTCCCGTGGATTGCCCAGACTTCCTGCGCTCGCTCTTCCCTAAGGGGTGGAAGTAACGCTTTGGTTCTGCTCAGCAATAAGCTTTTCCCACAGCCCGGTGGTCCATAGAAGAGGAGTGGTAATTCTCCGGCGACAGAGTAGCAGAGCGCTTGTTTCGCTTCTTGCAAGCCAAGGATGCCGAAGAATGGATCTTCCTCCAATGTATGCTTCTTGCCTGTCTCCTTACTCTGTATCTCGTTTTCTGGATGAAGTAATGCAAATCTCCAGAGTTGACTCAATGCAGAGGCAATGGAAGGACAGGAAATACAGTGTTCATTGATTGGGGAGATATTCTCACCGCTCAGAATGAGTGAAATTCCAGCTTCTGCGCATAACTGTGTTAGTTCTCTATGCAAAGGAGGGAGACTTATCAAGGATCCTGTCAAATCGACAGTCCCATACAGCAGGATTGAGTGTTTACTTATTTCCAGGAGGTTTTTTTCCATGCAAATCATTGCAAGCAGAACTGGAGCAAGTATGCCATCGATGGATGAGTGGGCTGGCACTTGGATTGAGAGTCGGGGAAGGGGGCCCTGATAATAGGCTTTCACTTCTCCCTTCAAGCGGGAAGCTTTAGCCTGGGAGAGTCCACGTATAGTGAAAGTGGTGTTTGATCTTGCCACCTGCACACGGAGGAGGGTACCGGTAAAACCGGTTCGTTGGTATCCATATATATGCATACCCCCTAAGAGGAATTATCAGGTAGTCTGCTTCATGATGCTGCGAAAATGACGCATTTGGATTCGGTAAGCAAAAATCAGGAGGATGGCTGCGGCAATCCAAGCCATTGGGCTGGAAAGAATAATGCCCCTGTAACCCAATAACCCAGGAAGCGTAAAGGCTGCAAGCGCTCGGAATAGCAGCTCCTGGATGGAAGAAAGCATTGGGATCAACCCAGACCCCAGTCCTTGGCAGGTATTTCTGAAAACGAAGATAAGACCAAGAGGAATGAAGAAGTAGGAGATAAGAGAGAGGTACTGATTGGTTTGCTCTATCACATGACTTTGCGAAGCATCGATGAAGAGCAAGGCGAGGAAATCACCGGCAAAGTATACCAGAAGAAATGCTGCCAGACTGAAAATCACATTCAACATAAGCGCACTTTTCAGACCTCGGGAAATTCTGGGGAGATACCCTCCCCCTAAGTTCTGTGCACTGTAGGTAGCCATGGCAAGGCCGAGTGTCATCAGTGGTTGGGTCACCAGTTGTTCGATGCGAGTTCCCACCGAGTAGGCTGCAACAGTATCGCTGCCAAAGGTATTGATGACAGACTGGACTATCATGACCCCAATTGCACAGACAGAGAATTGGAGTGCGCTTGGCAATCCGATACGTAGTAGTCTGCCGATCATAGGCCAGTCAATACTCCAGTCTTCTCTCTTCAGGTGAAGGATCGGGTAGCGCTTATATATATAGAAAAGACAGAGCAAAGCAGAGATTCCTTGGCTTGAGATGGTGGCAAGCGCAACTCCCTTGACACCCATATCCAGGATAATGACAGATACAAGGTCGCCAATGATATTCAATACACTTGCAATCAGAAGAAAATAGAGAGGGGACCTGCTGTCTCCCAAGGCACGGAGGATGGCAGCCAATAGGTTGTAATAGATGGTGGCAACAATGCCAAGGTACAGGATAACAAGGTAATCTTGTGCATCCTTGATGATGTTTTGTGGTGTATTGAGTACTTCGAGCAAGGGTTTGACAGAGGCTATCGCAAGAAAGGAAACAAGTATAGAGAGGAATAATGCTGATAGGATGCTCATTGCTACAGCCTTACGCATGCTCCTCTCATCCTTAGCCCCGAACTTCTGGCTGATGATCACAGAGAATCCTGCATTAAGTCCGATAACGAATCCAAGCACAAAGAACGTGATCGGTCCGGTTGAACCGACTGCTGCCAATGCATGGACGCCGATGAATCTACCGACGACAAAGGTATCCACCATCGTATAGAACTGTTGGAATAAGTTGCCTCCAAGAATGGGAAGCATAAAAAAGAAAATCAACCTAAGGGGATTACCTCTGGTCATATCCTGCTGCATGGGAACGTTGCTCCTTCGATGGGCAATCATATTGCCAACCAGTGGTTTGGGCAAGCATGTCTAGAACGATACTTTGCACAATATTTTTTAAAACCTACTGGACAGTACTTGGGAAGTCCTGTATAGTCGCTTCTTGTCGGCCTACGCCGGCCGCCGGAAAAGCTTCCCAGGGAGCTTTGGAAAAAAGGCTCACAAGGGCCTTGACGGACAGGCGGCAAATCGGGTAAGTTGACCGAGCGCCTCCCGAGAGGGGGAGCGGGAAGATTTATGAAAGCAGAGCGCAGGGAAGAGATGAGAATAGGAAGGAAGCAACCCTTGAGGGGCTTCCCAGTCAATTCACAAGAAATGAGAACGATAGTTGAAAAGCTACGTTCGTGCGAGAATTACAGGGAAAACTTAAAAGTAAGTAAGCCGGGCCCTCGGGCCCGGAAATGCTATAACGGAGAGTTTGATCCTGGCTCAGAACGAACGCTGGCGGCGCGTTTTAAGCATGCAAGTCGAGCGGCAAGGGCCTTCGGGCCCCTAGAGCGGCGGACGGGTGAGTAACACGTGGACAATCTGCCCCCCGGCCGGGGATAGCCCAGGGAAACCTGGATTAATACCGGATGAGACGGGACGCACGAGGGTGCGATCCGGGAAAGGCGCTGCGGCGCCGCCGGGGGATGAGTCCGCGACCCATTAGCTAGACGGCGGGGTAAAGGCCCACCGTGGCGACGATGGGTAGCCGGCCTGAGAGGGTGGACGGCCACATTGGAACTGAGACACGGTCCAGACTCCTACGGGAGGCAGCAGCTAAGAATCTTCCGCAATGGGCGAAAGCCTGACGGAGCGACGCCGCGTGAACGAAGAAGGCCGTGAGGTTGTAAAGTTCTTTTCGGGAGGGGGAATGACCGTGGCAGGGAATGGCCGCGGGATGACGTGAATCCCGGAATAAGCCCCGGCTAACTACGTGCCAGCAGCCGCGGTAACACGTAGGGGGCGAGCGTTGTTCGGAATCATTGGGCGTAAAGGGCGTGCAGGCGGCACTGCAAGTCCGGCGTGAAAGACCCCGGCCCAACCGGGGGGGTGCGCTGGAAACTGCGGTGCTTGAGTACAGGAGGGGATGCCGGAATTCCAGGTGTAGGGGTGAAATCTGTAGATATCTGGAAGAACACCGATGGCGAAGGCAGGCATCTGGCCATGTACTGACGCTGAGACGCGAAGGTGCGGGGAGCAAACAGGTTTAGATACCCTGGTAGTCCGCACAGTAAACGATGTGCACCAGGTGGCGGGGGTAGAACCCTCGGTACCGTAGCAAACGCATTAAGTGCACCGCCTGGGGAGTATGCTCGCAAGGGTGAAACTCAAAGGAATTGACGGGGGCCCGCACAAGCGGTGGAGCATGTGGTTTAATTCGATGGTACGCGAGAAACCTTACCAGGGCTTGACATACACCGGAAGCGCCGTGAAAGCGGCGTGCCGCTTGCGGCCGGTGAACAGGTGCTGCATGGCTGTCGTCAGCTCGTGCTGTGAAGTGTTGGGTTAAGTCCCGCAACGAGCGCAACCCCTGCTGTCTGTTGCCACCACGAAAGGTGGGGACTCAGGCGGAACTGCCGGTGACAAACCGGAGGAAGGTGGGGACGACGTCAAGTCATCATGGCCCTTATGTCCTGGGCTACACACGTGCTACAATGGCCGGTACAGAGCGCAGCGAGGCCGCGAGGCGGAGCGAATCGCTTAAAGCCGGTCCCAGTACGGATTGGAGTCTGCAACCCGACTCCATGAAGTTGGAATCGCTAGTAATCGCGCATCAGCATGGCGCGGTGAATACGTTCCCGGGCCTTGTACACACCGCCCGTCACACCATCCGAGTCGGGGGTACCCGAAGTCGCCAGCCCAACCCGCAAGGGGGGGCGGTTCCGAAGGTACGTCTGGTGAGGAGGGTGAAGTCGTAACAAGGTAGCCGTACCGGAAGGTGCGGCTGGATCACCTCCTTTCTGATAAAGAAAGGCCGGGCCCGGCCCTCACAGCCGGACCCAACCAACGGTCGTCGACCAGCAGGTGCAAGTCCTGCAACAATGGCCCTGAAGGGGGCGTGGATTTCCTGTTCTCATCTCTTCCTTGTGTGATGGTGCATAGGCTTCAGCGGGGGCATAGCTCAGCTGGCTAGAGCATCGGCTTTGCAAGCCGAGGGTCAGGGGTTCGAATCCCCTTGCCTCCAGAGAGAAGAGGATTTTTGAAAGTTATTAGCGCAGGGATTGGAAGAATGATATGGTCAAGCGAAATGAGGGTCCACGGAGGATGCCTAGGAGCTGCCAGGCGAAGAAGGACGTGACAAGCTGCGAAAAGCCGCGGGGAGGGGCCAATACCCTTTGATCCGCGGATGTCCGAATGGGGTAACCCGCAAGTCTGGATGACATGCACATGCACGTGAATACATAGGGTGCATGGGAGATACGCCGGGGAGTGAACCATCTAAGTACCGGCGGGAGTAGAAATCAAACGAGATTCCCCCAGTAGCGGCGAGCGAACGGGGAAGAGCCCAAACCGCGTGCCCTCGGGTGCGCGGGGTTGTAGGGGTGCGGCGGGGGTAACCCGTGCAGTAAGAAACCACAAGTGTAGCGGAACGGTCCTGGGAAGGCCGGCCAGAGCGGGTGAAAGCCCCGTACGCGAAACGCCTGTGGCTGCATGGCCGCACTACCTGAGTACGGCGGGACACGAGAAATCCTGCCGGAAGCAGGGGGGACCACCCTCCAAGGCTAAATACTCGGCAGCTACCGATAGCGCATAGTACCGTGAGGGAAAGGTGAAAAGGACCCCGGGAGGGGAGTGAAAGAGAACCTGAAACCGTGGACCTGCAAGCGGTCAAAGCCCCTAGGGGTGATGGCGTGCCTTTTGTAGAATGAGCCTGCGAGTTACCGTATGCGGCGAGGTTAAGGGAGAGAAGTCCCGGAGCCGCAGGGAAACCGAGTCTGAACAGGGCGTTCAGTCGCATGCGGTAGACCCGAAGCCAAGTGATCTAGCCATGGCCAGGCTGAAGCAGGAGTGAAATCCTGTGGAGGGCCGAACCTAAATCCGCTGAAAAGGGTTGGGATGAGCTGTGGCTTGGAGCGAAAGACTAAACAAACTTGGAGATAGCTGGTACTCTCCGAAATAGCTTTAGGGCTAGCGTCGCACCGATTGTCGCGGAGGTAGAGCACTGGATAGGTGAGGGCCCGTCACTGGGTACCGAGCTTAACCAAACTCCGAATACCGCGATACAATGTGCGGCAGTCAGACGGCGACTGATAAGGGCCGTCGTCAAGAGGGAAACAGCCCGGACCGCCGGCTAAGGTCCCAAAGACGTGCTGAGTGGGAAAGGAAGTATGATTGCACAGACAGCCAGGAGGTTGGCTCAGAAGCAGCCACCCCTTCAAAGAGTGCGTAACAGCTCACTGGTCGAGTAGTCATGCGCCGATAATGTAACGGGGCTAAGCACGGCACCGAAGCCGCGGGACAGCATCAATAGTGGTGCTGTCGGTAGGAGAGCATTCCGTGAACGGAAGAAGCAGGGGCGTAAGCCCCTGTGGACGGGACGGAAGAGAGAATGCAGGCATGAGTAACGAAAAGACGGGTGAGATCCCCGTCCGCCGAAAGCCCGAGGTTTCCAGGGTAAAGGTAATCTACCCAAGGGTCAGTCGGCCCCTAAGGCGAGGGCGAGAGCCGTAGTCGATGGGAAGCGGGTCAACATTCCCGCACCTCCCAGGGTTCCGATGGGATGACGCATAGGGCGAAACGCAGCCGGGCGACGGTAGTCCCGGCCGAAACGGCGAGCCGATGAGGCACCCAGGCAAATCCGGGTGGCGAGGTGAGCCGCGAGCGAGCTGCGCTTAGGTGCAGCGAAGTGCGCGTAGTCGTCGTGCCGAGAAATAATCCCTAAGGAACGGCCCTGGGGGACCGTACCGAAAACCGACACAGGTGGGCGAGCTGAGAATGCGAAGGCGCACGGAAGAATTCGCGTTAAGGAACTCGGCAAAATGCATACGTAACTTCGGGAAAAGTATGGCCCCCGCAAGGGGGTTGCAGAGAAACGGCCCATGCGACTGTTTACCAAAAACACAGGTCCATGCGAACCGGCAACGGGAAGTATATGGACTGACACCTGCCCGGTGCTGGAAGGTCAAGAGGAGTTGTCAGAGCAATCGAAGCAGCGAATCCAAGCCCCAGTAAACGGCGGCCGTAACTATAACGGTCCTAAGGTAGCGAAATTCCTTGTCGGGTAAGTTCCGACCCGCACGAATGGTGTAACGATATGGGCGCTGTCTCAACGCGAAATCCGGTGAAATTGAAGTCCAGGTGAAGATGCCTGGTACCCGTGGTTAGACGGAAAGACCCCGTGAACCTTTACTTCAACTTGGCATGGAGACTTGGACAGGGATGTGTAGGATAGGTGGGAGGCCGCGAGGCGTGGGCGTCAGCCTGCGCGGAGCCGCTGGTGAAATACCACCCTTGCCTGTCCAATTTTCTAACCGCGGCCGTGATCCGGTCGCGGGACAGTGCCAGGCGGGAAGTTTGACTGGGGCGGTCGCCTCCCAAAGAGTAACGGAGGCGCGCGAAGGTCACCTTAGGATGGTTGGGAATCATCCCTCAAGTGTAAAGGCACAAGGTGGCTTGACTGCGAGGCAAACAAGCCGAGCAGGTACGAAAGTAGGTCTTAGTGATCTGGCGGTAGCGAGTGGAAGCGCCGTCACTTAACGGATAAAAGGTACTCCGGGGATAACAGGCTGATCTTGCCCAAGAGTTCATATCGACGGCAAGGTTTGGCACCTCGATGTCGGCTCATCGCATCCTGGGGCTGGAGCAGGTCCCAAGGGTTTGGCTGTTCGCCAATTAAAGCGGTACGCGAGCTGGGTTCAGAACGTCGTGAGACAGTTCGGTCCCTATCTGCCATGGGCGTTGGATGTTTGAGGGGTTCTGCTTTTAGTACGAGAGGACCGAAGTGGACGAACCTCTGGTGTACCGGTTGTCGTGCCAACGGCAGCTGCCGGGTAGCTACGTTCGGAAGGGATAACCGCTGAAAGCATCTAAGCGGGAAGCCCTCCCCAAGATGAGACATCCCACCCGCACAAGCGGGCACAAGGAAACAGGGAGACTACCTGTTCGATAGGCCGGGGGTGTACGCACGGCAACGTGTTCAGCCCACCGGTACTAATCATCCGAGAGGCTTGACCATATCATTATTCCAATCCCAGGGCTGCCAAGGCCGGTCGTGCGAGATCCCTCGCGCTCCCAGGCGTTGGCCGGCCCGGTGGCCACAGCAGGGTGGACACACCCGTTCCCATCCCGAACACGGAAGTTAAGCACCCTCACGCCGATGGTACTACGGTTAGCCGTGGGAGAGTAGGTAGCCGCCGGGCCTTTTTCTTTTTCCCTTCATCCCCTCCTTAAGCAGGAGGGTATTTTATTAAGAGAGAGTTCTCCTCCCCATTTTGTACCTTTCAATTGCCAAGGAATCCGGCTATACTTGCCCGAGGAGGAACCTGTGGCTTTAATCCCATTCTATAAACCGACCTTACGCAGGAAAGACATGGATGCAGTATTGCAGACCATGGTAGATGAACGTATTGGGCCGGGAGAACGCAAGAATGAGTTTCTGAAACAGTTTTGTACCTATATTGGAGCCGGAGAGGGGATTGCTCTTCGCAGTTATCCTGATGCCTTACGTGCATCATTGCTCACGCTCTCTCTTCCACCAGGGGCAAAAGTAGGGGTGAGTGTGCTCTCTCCTTCACTCTACGCCTTAATTGCAAAAGAAATGCAACTTGAATTGGTACTCGGTGATATAGATGAGGAGAGTGGTTGTCTCAGTCAAGAAGAGGCCACTCGCCTTGTCGAGGAAGGAGCACAGGCACTCTTGATTCATGAGCCAATGTGCCAGATACCGCTGCACTGTGAATACCGATCACTTGGAGTTCCTGTCATTGAGGACATCAGCCAAAGTCTAGGTAGTTGCTTTGACGAAGAGAAAGCCGGTGGTTTCGGAGACCTGGTTGTGTGTGCATTGGAAGAGGATGCTGTGGTCAGTGCAGCTGGGGGAGCAGTACTCGCCATCATGCATGGTGACTACCAGAAGACACTCAGTGCACTATTCCGTGAATATAGGGAGTATGTGGAACTTCCCGATATGAATGCTGCACTGGGATTGATCCAGCTTTCCCACCTTGATGACCATCTTTCCAAGAGAAGGGAGTTCTATACGCTTTTTTCCAATGCACTTCTCAAGACTGAACACAAGCTGTATGGAATTGGGAACATAGATTTCAAACCCAATGGATATGGGTTCTGTGTTGTCTTGGACTCCAGAGCCGAGGATGCCATCAAATTTGCGAACAAGTATCAGGTTTCTGCACAGAAAACGTTCTCAGACACCTTGGCTAAGGGTTACAGCGACCGGTTTGATCTTTTCCCGAAGGCCCTTCCTCCCCATCTCAGAGGAATATCGCTTCCTCTTTACCCATTCCTGAAACAATCAGATACTGAGTTATTGATGAAGGTCATCAGCCACCTTCCGTAAGGAGTCAACTATGGAACAGAGACAGGTACGTCATGTATTGATCATTGCAAACTGGAGCAAGAAGACATCCCATACCCTCTCCCAGACAATTGTCGACTACCTTGCTGAGAAGGGGATTGAAAGTAGTGTAAGCCGAACGAACAAGGGAAACGAACCCTTGGTCGTGAATAAGGACACCGACTTGGTCATCTGCCTTGGTGGGGACGGGACGGTACTCTACTGTGCGCGCTACCTCCAGGATTTGGGAATCCCCATCCTTGCCATCAACGTAGGAACCTTTGGTTACATCACGGAGATATCGGTGGAGGAGTGGCAGGAAGCTATTGATTACTTCCTGGAAGGAAAGAACACCATCAGCAGAAGACTGATGATCAGGGTAGGGGTATTCAGGAAAGGCAAGAAGGTATTCACCGCTCATGGACTAAATGAGATGGTGGTATCCTCCAGTGGTATCAGTAAAGTCGTCAGTCTCTCGCTGCGTATCGGGTCAACCGAGGCAGGATTCTTTCGCTCAGACGGCATGATCATCGCAACCCCAACCGGTTCCACAGGCTACAGCCTTGCAGCCGGAGGTCCCATACTGGATGTGGATCTCACCTCCTTGATCATAACCCCTATTTGCCCATTCACCCTGTCCAACCGACCACTGGTGGTAAGCGGGGATTCAACCATCACTCTGACCATCCCAAAAGGACAGAGAACTGGATTGATGCTCTCCGTGGACGGACAACAAAATTTCTGCTTGCAGGAAGATGATATGATTGTTGTGGAAAAATCGCAGAGCAAGGCACTGCTGGTCGCAAGCGAAAAGCGTAACTATATAGAAGTATTACGTGATAAACTAAATTGGTCCGGGGGAGGATTGCATGCTTGAGCGGCTTGAAATACACAACTATGCACTGATCGAAGACAGTGTCATCGAGTTTCCTGATGGATTCACGGTGATAACTGGTGAGACCGGTGCAGGAAAGTCAATAATCCTGGGAGCCCTTTCCCTGCTCTTGGGTGAGAAAACCGAAGTACAATCCATCCGAAGCGGACAGGAGAGTGCAACGGTAAGGGCCTCCTTCGCCCTGGAACCTCCCTATCCACCCAACTTGGCTGCGTATCTCGAGCGGGAGGGCATTTCCCTTGACAATGAGAGCCTGATTGTCAGCAGGACCATCAAGAATAATGGGCGATCATCGGTATCCTTGCAAGGTCGTCTATCCAGCCGGACAGAGTTGGCTGCGATCAGCAAGGAACTGCTTGATATCAGTGCACAGAGAGATCACCAGAGTTTGCTCAGCGCGTCAAACCAGCTTGCGGTGCTTGATGTCTATGGAAATTGCGAGGAAGAGAGAAGCGCCTACCGCTCTGCATATGAATCATACCAGGCACTGAAAGATGAACTGGTGAAGAAGAAACAACAGCTTGAACAATCACAGAAGGAAGAGGATTTTCTTCGGTTTGCTGTTGAAGAGATTGCAAAGATAGATCCAAAAGTAGGGGAAGATGACGAGATAGCTGAGCAGGTTAGGGTGATCGCTAGTTATGAGCAGATCCATGAATCCTTGAGCTCAGCCATTGGAGCATTGCACGGTGGGGAGGTGGGGACCAGTGCCCTTGCCTCTCTCTCCCTTGCAGGTTCCGAGATTTCCAATGCTGCAAAAGCCGACCAATCCTTGGCGGAGTATGTTTCCCGTCTTGAAAGTGCTACCATTGAGATCGAAGATATCTATGAGAGTATCCGCGACTACCGCTCATCCATGAGCTACAGTGAGGAAGAGCTCGACAGGTTGCAAGGTAGGCTTGCCAGCCTGCAACGGTTGAAGAAAAAATATGGACACACGCTTGAAGCGGTCTGTTCCTTCTACCAGGAGAGCCAGAGTCGTCTCAATCTTACTGAGGAACAGGAAATCTGGCTAAGCAAACTGGAGAAACAGATTGCTTCTGCAGCAGATCTGGTGGCCAGCAAAGCCGAAGTGCTCTCACAAAAACGACAGAAGGCTGCACAGAGGCTTTCCTCCCAGGTCGAGCAGAAACTCAGGACCCTCGGGATGAAAGAGGCTGTATTCTCTATCGCCTTCACCCAAATACAGCCAGGACCACAGGGAATTGATGAGGTAAGCTATGATATCTGCGCAAACCCAGGTCTGGAAATGCGTTCGATCAAGGATGTAGCCAGTGGAGGGGAGCTGTCACGTATCATGCTTGCAGTGAAAACCAGTCTGGCAGAGAGTGATGCCGTTCCGACTCTGATCTTCGATGAGGTTGATGCCGGTATTGGAGGCAGTGTGGCGCTCTCTGTAGCTGACCAGCTGATGAACCTCAGCCATTCCCACCAGGTTATTGTCATCACCCACCTTGCTTCCATTGCAAGCAAGGCAGATACCCATCTGGTGGTGCACAAGGAGATACGGAACCAGATGAGTTACTCCATGATCAGAAGGGTGGAAGAGGAAGAACGTCAAAAGGAAATTGCCAGGATGCTCAGTGGTGATGATTCAAGTAGCGAAAGCCTTGGGCATGCAAAGAAGCTACTGCAAACAGGGAGGAGCTGATGGACTATTACAAAGCAGATAATGGATTTGCCTACGGAAAAGAGAATGAGATTCCCATGGCCAGAATCACCATGCGCTCCCTTGGTGATAAACGAATCGCAATTGATCATACCTATGTTTCTCCCAGCCTGAGGGGACAGGGTATTGCAAGGAAGCTGGTGATGCTTGTTGTAGAAGAGGTAAGGAAAGAGGGGAAGATGATAGTTCCCCTCTGTTCCTATGCCCAGATGGTCCTTGAGGAGGACCCTGAGCTTGCCAAGCTTATTGCCAATTAATTGATATAGATATCGAAGTTCAATTCCTTCGCCAACGCGTTGATTGAGGTAATATCCTCTTCCTTCGGTTGTTTTTGCATGCTTACATACGGATATACTGCATTCTGCAGTGCTGTCAGGTCAGGCTGGAATCCTCTCTCCCTGACAATCTGCAAGAACTCCAGAATGAAACGAATATTGTCCTCATACAGCCCATGTTCCTGAATCTTTTCACCTAGGTTGGTCATTTGGGTGTGGAAGATGGTAGCGACCAGATCAATATCCGGTTGTTTTCCATACTTCTTGAGGAACTCGAGCATCAAGGCAAAATCCTGTTTGTATTCATTCCATTTATCCAGGCTGCCATACATGAACAGACTCTTGATGGAACTCAAGGATGAACCAATCAACTCTTCGTAGAGGGACCCCATTGGTAGATATGGTACATGCTTAGCCAGTGTGGCATAGTGGAAAATGTTCTTTGACAATCTCCTGAGCGCTTCATAGTCAAGGGAGCATACACTCCTGTCAATTTGGTCGAATAGTTGGTCACGCATGCGCAAGGGAATCTGCTTATGCCCGATATTCGTGGACTTGACTGTCTCAGAGCCTTGCTCTTGAACTTCCATGAGATACTCGAGCGTGGCTTGTTTTGGATTTGGGTCACGTGCCGTGCAGAGGTATTGCGTCAGTGTTTCTGTATTGGTGACATGGAGCCGTTCAGTATGTTCATCTTCTTCTATGTATGATTCCAAGTGGAACCATCCATAGGTGTCCTCATAATCCGCTTTCTCGGCAATGCGTCGATTGAGCGCAAAGAAAAGTGCTGCCTCTACCTCACCGGGAAGTGTATTCATGAGTTCCTTGGCTATGGTCTTTCCATTTCCGTCCTGCTTCCTGTTTGCCTTTGCCTTTGCCAGATCTTCCAGAAGTTGACCCAGAAGGTCCTTTTTGCTGAACGGATTGTATAAATCGACAGCCATGAGCGCATAGGCAATATTTTGTTTCGGTTCCAATCCGGCAAGGTCATTGAAGAACCAACCACAACTGGTGTAGGAGAAATGCTTGTATTTCTGCCCTTCAAGCAACATTGCCAAGATATGTTTCTTCTCAGCATCATGCGTAAATGAAGAGAGGAAGCTGTCCATATCCTTGAGATGGCTGGCAACGGAGGAGAATTGGTAGAGCAATTCCCTGGAATCAAAGTCTTTGCCCAGGATTTTCTGTACTTCATCAGCATACATTACATCGATTTCTCTTGAGAGATTATCAAAGGCAAGACGAAGAGGATTTCTCCATGCTTGGTTCCAGCTCTCTTCACCGCCTGTATGGCAACCACAATCCTTGTACCATCGTGAAACGCCATGACTGCATGACCAACTGGTACCCTTGTTGTCTTCCCCATCATGCAGGTAAGCCAGCTCAGTAGCCGGATGATCCTTGAGATAGGTGGCATAGTTGGTGAACGTAAAGTCTTCTCGCTCTTCGACCTTCTTGATTAGGGCGGAAAGAGCCATATCTCCATAGGGTTCATGATGACCGTAAATCTCACCATCGGTAGCGGTATGAATGAGGTTTGGTTTCTCATCTTCCCTGATGGAAACCAGCCGTTGGTACAGTGAATCTGCGTCCCTTAGGTAGTGGCCAAAGCTGATGCCTTCTGCCAACTGGGGATTATAGAAGAATGCACTGATGGTCTTTCCCTTGGCACCTTGCAGGAGAAATGGTCTGTCGTAGGGGGCTCCTCTGCCATCCAGTTCAATTCGTCCTTTCTCTATGTCTTCGATTGCCTTGCATTGCCAAGGGGAGAGGATGACGTAGGAAACACCTTCTTCAGCAAGGATATCAATGACCATAGGACTGATTGCTGTCTCTGGCAGCCAGATTCCATCAGCCTTCCTGGAAAAACGCTGTGCAAAGTCCTCCAGCCCCCAACGGATCTGGACTCTTGCGTCCTCTTCTGTGCAGAGGGGGAGAATGGTATGATTGTACGCTTGGGCGATGGCATTGCCAAAGCCGAGACGTTCTTTGCTTAATCTGTCCGCTTCCAGGATGAGCTGATAGGTATTCTGATGATACTTTTCCATCCAGCTGAGCAGGGTTGGCCCGAAATTGAAGCTCAGGTACTTATAATTGTTGGTCAGGCTGAGGATTCTCCTGACTCCTGAAAGATATCGAGAGAGGCTGTTTGCTCTGTAGCAATCTGCATGTATGCGTTCATTCCAGTCTGGGAACGGACTAGCAGTAAGCTGTTTGCCGATGAGTCCCGTCTGGGGGTTTTCTCTTGGTGGTTGATAGAAATGTCCATGAAGAATCAAGGACGTCTTGTCCGGTTTGTTTGTTTTCATATAGCTTGCCTAGTATATCATAATACCGAGAGGACGGACTACCGGTTGGCGCCCTATCTTGCACATTGTTGCATTCTGGTGAATGATACGGTAGGAGGAAGCCATGAGTATTCATATTGTTTCAGATAAAAACAGCATTGCTGATACCGTCTTATTGCCCGGTGATCCACTGAGAGCAAAGCATATTGCACAAACCTACCTGGCTGATGTGGTGCAGTATAATGAAATAAGGGGAATGTATGGTTTTACCGGTCTGTACCATGGGCAACGTGTTTCAGTACAGGGCACAGGGATGGGCATGCCTTCATTTTCCATCTATGCCCAGGAATTGATCGACAGCTATGGGGCCAAGCGCCTGGTACGTGTGGGTACCTGTGGGACCATGAGTGAGTCACTCAAGCTCAAGGATGTTTTGATTGTCCAGGGAGCAGACTCTGACAGTGGGATGAACGTGAGCCGTTTCGGAACCTACCAATTCGCCCCTACTGCAACCTTCCCCTTGCTTATGAGAGCCTATGAGAATGCAAAGTCGATGGGCATCGGGTATGCCGTAGGGAATGTATTCACCAGTGATCAGTTCTATGACATGAAGGGTGATGAGAAAAAGGCAATTGCACAGTCAGTGGGAACAATGGCGGTCGATATGGAGACATGTGAACTCTATACCTTGGCCCGTCTCAAGGGCATCGAGGCCCTGACCTTGCTTACCGTTAGTGACTCCTTGCTTACCGGTGAACAGGTTGCTCCAAAAGAGAGGCAGACAACCTTCGATTCGATGGTAGATCTTGCCTTGCAAACCCTCTTTGACTAAGGGAAAAAGAGCCATTGGTTGACTAAGCGCTGTGATTCTTTTACGATTGCGTAGAAGAACGTCCGTCAGGATACTTTTTGGGAGTAAGCATGATTCTCATCAACATTGATTCCTTGTCTACTACCGAGTTGCAATATATCGCCCAACAGGAATGTTTGGAAGATTGGCAGACACTCGATCGGGAGGAGCTCATCGACGCCTTGGAGGAAGCCTTCGGCGAACAAGACGATGAAGTCTCTTCGGCACAGAAGGGAAAAATCCATAGAAACAGGTTTTGCAACTCCCTTACCGACTATCGGGGGGACAAGCAGAATCTGAGTGATCTCCCTGGCGTTGAACAGTTGCCTGAATCCTATCTGGATACATCCATCCATCTCTTGATTCGTGACCCTCAGTGGGCCTATGCCTATTGGTCCCTGTCACCGGCTTCCCTGCAAATGGTTTTCGGTGAGGATGGACAAGCTCCCAGCAGCTTGTTCCTTCGTGTTCAGGAAACCCGACTCGAGAGCGGGGAAGTGTTGTCCTTTGATATCTCAGTGGAACGTGAAGATACCCAGTGGAATATCAACCTTCCCAATATGGGATCTTCGTATCTGGTTGATCTTTGCTGGCGTGACCGTAAGGGAAATGAGATGTCCCTGGCACAGAGCAAGAGTATCGAAACCTATCCTGCCTACTGGCAGAAGCATAGTGAAGAATTGGTGGGAGATTACTCCTCATTCCTGGCAAACTTCTCCTCCCTGGTGACAAAGGAAGGGGAGATTGTTGATAATCCAGTGATCAGGGATCTCGCACAGCATCTGAGTAAGGGGGTACTGTAATGGCCAAACCATCAATTGCATTCATACTGAACGCACATCTCCCCTTTGTCAGACATCCTGAATACCCGCGATTTCTTGAGGAAGATTGGCTCTTTGAATCCATCAGTGAGAGTTATCTTCCCCTGCTGAGGATGCTCAACCGACTTGTCCAAGACAAGATTCCTTTCAAGATGACCATAAGCCTCTCTCCCACGCTTTGCTGCATGCTCACCGATCCTGTACTTCAGGAACGGTTCCTCGAGTATCTTGAACGGCATATTGAGCTGGGGGAGAAGGAGGTTGCACGTTGTACCAAGGAACAACCAGAGTTCCTTGAGATGGCTCAGTTCTACCTGGACCAGGCACGAGAGAACCTTGGAGATTTCCAGGACCGATATCGTGGCAATATCCTCGATGGTTTCAAGGCACTGGAGATGAGTGGTCATCTGGAGCTTGCAACCACCGCTGCAACCCACGCATACCTCCCGCTTTACAAGGATTATCCAACTGCGATCAATGCGCAGGTGGAGCTGGGGGTACAGTCCTTTCTTACTACCTTCGGCCACCTTCCTAAGGGATTCTGGCTGCCTGAATGTGGATATTATCCCGGACTAGAGGAATCGTTGAAATATCATGGTATCTCATGGTTCCAGACAGCCAGCCAGTCCATGTTGCTCTCACCTGACAAGGTTGAGTATGGTACCTATCGTCCTGTACAGACCCCTAACGGAGTGGCTGCCTTCCCGAGGGATTTCCAGACTACCAGTCTGGTTTGGTCCAACGCCTCTGGGTATCCTTCCGACCGTTACTATCGTGAGTTCTACCGCGATATCGGTTATGATCTGCCGATGGACTACATCAAGCCCTATATCCATGAACCCTCGGTACGGGTGTTCACCGGGTATAAGTACTGGGCGATCACTGGTCAGACAGACCAGAAAGTTCCCTATCGTCGGGATCTTGCCCAGAAGCGTGTGGCAGATCATGCAAGGAATTTCCTGTACAACGTCAACAATAAAGCAAAGACCCTGGAAGGTGTACTGGACAAGGATCCCGTTTTTACCTTGGGATATGATGCTGAGCTGTTCGGCCACTGGTGGTTTGAGGGCATCGATTGGATTGAACAGGTGTTTCGCCAGAATGCGGAACTTGAACAGCCAACTGCCTTTGTCTCTCCCTCTTCCTTCCTGGGACAAGAGAAAGATACCTTGCAGAAGGTCAGACCTGCTTTGTCTTCATGGGGACAAGGTGGCTATAGTGCAGTATGGCTTGATGGTTCAAATGCTTGGACCTACCGGCATATCCACAAGGCCATTGAGAGGATGGAGGAACTTGCTGTTCGGTTCAATGACCAGATCAGCCTGAAGCAGAGATTCCTTAATCAGGCTGCACGGGAAGTGTTGCTTTCCATGGCAAGTGACTGGCCGTTCATCCTGTTCAACAAGAGCAGTACTGAATATGCTCAGAAACGAATTGGAGACCACCTGAGGAACTTCAATGTTGTCTATGGGAATATGTGCAAAAATGCCGTGAATACTGAGTGGTTGGTAAAGGCCGAAAAGCGAGATATTCTCTTCAGCGATATCGACTACAACATCTTCAATCCTGAAAGATAAATAG
Source organism: uncultured Sphaerochaeta sp. (assembly GCF_963677075.1). Classification (NCBI taxonomy): domain Bacteria; kingdom Pseudomonadati; phylum Spirochaetota; class Spirochaetia; order Spirochaetales; family Sphaerochaetaceae; genus Sphaerochaeta; species uncultured Sphaerochaeta sp. The sequence continues at coordinate 2,030,851 of NZ_OY781873.1, forward strand.
AAAATTATTCATTACTCTGTCCCCTTCCTTTTTGGAGGGGGATTTTCTGTATCCAGGCAAAAACCTCAAAATATCGCTAATTAGTCTACGCTTGTTAAGCAGTGAGTGACATTTTTACCTATTATACCGGTGGAAAGATGGAAAAGTTCGGTTGTGCTGTAGTGGTAAGAAGTGTACATTTATGGATGTAAGTGGGAAAAAATCCCAAATAATGAAAAAGGTGAGGAGCCTGGTCATGTTGACTGGTGAATTTTACAACACCATAGACGACAAGGGTCGTATACTCATCCCTTCCCGATTGCGGAGCGCATTGGAAGGGGAGGCCCTCTATGTGACCAGAGGTTTGGAGAACTGTCTCTGGCTGATGCTTCCCACCGATTTTGAGAAACTCAAGAACACGATCATGAATGGTCCCGGTGCAATGTTCGACCGGAAGCTCAGGATTCTGCAACGCGGCATGATAGCTCCGGCGCAGTTGTGTGAGTTCGACAAGGTTGGGAGAATCAATATCCCACAGAGCCTCAGGGAGAGTGTCTCCCTTGCCGCCAAAGAGGAGTCGGTACTCCTTGGCACCGGCAATTATCTGGAGCTCTGGAACCGAAGTGCCTATGAGCAATACCTGCATGCAAGCATGGACGAGTTCCTTGACGCTGCACAGTCGCTCAGCGAAATGATCAGGGAGGACTTCTGATGGAGTACGTTCACTACTCGGTAATGACCCAAGAAATCCTCGAGTACTTGGTACCACCGAATGATCGGCCGGCGAAGATGGTCGACTGCACCTGTGGAGAAGGCGGACATACGTTCCTCTTCCTCTCCAAATACCCAAATCTGGAAGTGACAGGGTTGGATCGTGACCGTGAAATCCAGAAGAAAGCGATCAAACGGATGGAACCCTTTGGAGAACGTTTTACCCCCAGGAATATCTGGTTTGATGATTTCTTTTCTGAATATGGGCAGCAGGATCTGGATCTGGTTCTCTTTGACCTGGGCATTTCCAGCTTCCACTTTGAAGAGTCCGAACGCGGTTTTTCTTTCAGGAAGGGTGAAGAGCTCGATATGAGGTTGGACAAGGATGCCCCCATCAGTGCCCAGGATGTGGTGAATGGATACCAGGAAAAACGTCTGGCTGATGTCATCTATCAATTTGGTGAGGAACGATACTCCCGTCGTATTGCCCGGGCGATCGTGGAGGCACGCAAGCTCCATAAGATAACAGGTAGTGAGGAACTGGCTTCCATCATCTACAAATCAGTTCCCCCCAACTATCGCTATGGAAGGATTCATCCAGCTACCAGAAGCTTCCAGGCTATCCGAATCGAGGTGAACCGGGAGCTGGATAGAATTGAACCGGCACTAAAAGGTGCCGTACAGGCCTTGAGGAGTGGAGGAAGACTTGCAGTCATAAGCTTCCATTCATTGGAGGACCGGCCGGTGAAGTGGCTGTTCAAGGGAATGGCAGAGGGGAGTGAGGCAACCATAAAGATCCTTACTAAAAAACCCCTGATACCCAGTGAGCAAGAAGTAAGTGAGAACCCAGCAAGCAGGAGTGCAAAACTGAGAATCATCGAAAAGCTGTAAAGGAGGCGAGCTATGGTACATGACTGGTACACCGTGGAGATTGACAGACAGACGTCTGCTAAACCTTGCTACGCTGAGCGCCTCCAGCACGCCATGATTCTGGTCATGCTACTTCTCCTGATGGTCGCAATCTTCCTGCCGCTCTGGCAGCGGGGGATCAATCGCTCGCTTGAAGTGGAATACCAGACACTCTTGGAGAATCGCCAGGCATTGGAAGAGGAACAACAGGTCCTGCGTGCCAGCATTTCCTCACTAAGTATGCCTGAGTCGTTGGCTGACGGTGCCTGGAGAGAGGGAATTGTATTCCAACCAATCAAGGCCGCGGCAATGCTCCCCATCTCACGGAGTAGCCAATGAACACCTACCAACATATAGACCAGTTCTCCTTTACTCCTTCATCCATTGCTCCTCTTTGTCAGGCAACATGTATCAGAGGTGGTTCCTTACGCATTGTTGATGTGCAGATTGACAGCAGGCTCTGTGGAAAGGGAAGCCTTTTCTTTGCCTTGAAAGGGGAACGTACCGACGGTTTTGCGTACATCAAGTCAGTATCAGATAAAGGGGCTGCTGCAGTTGTAGTGCCTACTGAACGTGCACAGGAAGCCTTGCGCTCATGTGACTGTGCAGTTCTGGCCAGTGATGACGTACTTGCCGGTTTGCATGCACTATCCCGTTCCTATCTATCCCTGTTCCCCCAATTGAAAACGGTGGGCATCACCGGCAGTTGTGGGAAGAGTACCACCAAGGAAGCCATCGCATGCATTGCAGGACAACTCGGCCCTACAGCAAAGACCCCTGGAAATCTCAACAGTGAGTATGGACTTCCCCTGAGTACCTTCTCTTTGGAGAAGCAAAGCCGCTATGGGATCTTTGAGATGGGTATCGATCATGTCGGGGAGATGGATAGAATGGTTTCAATCCTCAAACCCGATATTGCACTTCTCACGAATATTGGGATTTCCCATCTTGAGAAATTTGGGAGTCAGGAGATCATCGCTCAGGAGAAGGCCAAGATTTTCCATCCAGGGATCGAAGCAGGGTTTGTCAGTCGTTCCTGCAAGCATCTGCCAAGCATTGAGAAACAAGCCTCAAGGACCTTGCATCGCTATGATGGGGATGCAGTGAAGGCTGTTGACCTTGGGCTGGAAGGCTGGTTGGTGACCTATGAAGGGGAAACCTTCCAGATCAGGGCAGTGGGCAAACATTTGCTCGAAGATGTCGTTGGTGCCATTGCCATTGGAGCCTATCTTGGGGCAAGTCCGAGGGAGATTGCCCAAGCACTGGAGGGATTTACCCCGATGCAGGGAAGAAGCTCGGTATACCGTAGTGACATCACCATCATCGATGACTCCTACAATGCCAGCCTGGATTCCACCAGAAGCATTCTCTCCTATATTTCCAGCCTCAAATGGGAGGGGGAGAAGAAAGTTGTGCTCGGTCCTATGAAGGAACTGGGTAACCAGTCTCGTATTGCACATCGCTCGGTTGCGAATCTGCTTGCAAGATCCTCTTTTGGCAGAGCTTACCTCTATGGAAGTGAAATGAAAGAGGCGGCAAGCCAGCTTAGACGTCAGGGATATGCAAAGAAAGTCTCATTTACTGAGAGCTTCGAGGAGTTGGAAAATACTGTAGAGAGGCAGAGAAACCGGGGTGACCTGTTCTTACTCAAGGCCTCTCGCTCAGTTGGTATGGAACGGCTTATTCCTTCCCTCACTGAATATGCTGCAAGGAGGCCGATGAGGTATGCCTGATAGGTTGCTGCTCCTGTTTGTACTCTCCTTTGTCGTAACCTTCGTTATCTCGAAGGTTCTGTTGTCTTTTGTAAAACAGAGCGACATTGCGGTCAAACCGGAGCTGAGGGCCTTTCAGAAGCAAAAGGCTGGGACTCCCGTCCTTGGAGGTTTGGCTTTCACCATGGGAACCTTGTTGGTTTCCCTCTTCGACCCTTCGCTTTCCAATCCACAGGTGTTGTTTCCCTTGCTTGCCTTGGTCATATTTGCCGGCATTGGTTTTCTGGATGACCACATGAAGCGCAAACATTCCAATGGCGATGGCTTGCCATCGTTAGCGAAACTGTTGTTGCAGATGCAAGGAGCCCTCTTGCTTCTGGTACTCGCCAAGGGTCAGAACCTGCTCAGTACCCGTATCGATTTGGTGGTATTCCAGCTTGATTTGGGTATAGGCTACTATCTGTTTGCTTTGCTGTACATCCTTTATTTCGTGAATGCAGTGAACATTACCGATGGGCTTGATGCACTGGCTGCAGGAAGCAGCCTTCCAATGCTTCTCTTGCTGGTGATGCTTTCCTTGAAGACGGGGAGTATAGCTTCCAGTGCATTGCTTGGTTCCTTGATTGCCTTCCTTTTCTTTAATCTTCCACCTGCCCGCTATTTCATGGGGGACTGTGGGAGCCATGCGCTTGGGGCATATATTGCAATGTCAGCTCTGCTGATGGGCTCGGAGCTGGTATTGTTTCTTGCCAGCGGATTATTCCTTCTTGAACTGGCTTCCAGCCTGATTCAGATCATTTCCATCAGACGGTTTGGCAGAAAGGTATTTACCATTGCCCCATTGCACCATGCATATGAACTCAAGGGAGTGAAAGAGAGCCGTATAGTGGTTGCTTTCACTTTGGTATCCTGGTTGTTTGCAGCAGTCTCACTGCTGATTAGTAGGTGAATGCCATGGATATACGAAGAGATTTTGATGATTGGCGGCAAATAGAGGAACCACTTGAGGAGAGCGGAAGAAACCTGAGTGCCTTCACTTTCCTTTGTGTCGTCATCCTCATTACCTCTCTAGGGCTGATCATGCTCTACAGCGCCTCATACAATGAGGCCTTGGTACATGGACTACCTCATCACTATTTCTTTACAAGACAAATGATGTTTGTCGCCTTGGCAGTGGTTGGTTGGTTTGTCATCCGTTATATACCCCTTCGTTGGATAGAGCATATTTCCTATTTTGCATTGGTTGTATCCATGATTCTCCTCCTGATGACCCTCTTCACTCCCTTTGGACAGGAACGTCTGGGTTCCAAGCGTTGGCTGCAGATTGGACCCATTCCATCCTTCCAGCCTTCAGAGTTTGCAAAAGTAGGGATCATTCTTTTCTTTGCTGCCTACCATAGGAAGGACCGCAGCGGGCAATCCATGCTTCTCCGTCATGGACTGCCCATAGTGATCAGCTTGGTGATTACCTTGCTGATCTTTCTTCAGCGGGACTACTCTTCAGCGATCTTGTTCCTGTTTATCTGTTTTGCCATGTTGATCGCCAGTGGGTTCAGGATTCTTCACATGGTCATTCTCCTTGCATTCCTGGTTCCCCCAGCGATTGTTGCGATGTTCAGTCAATCCTACCGGGTCAAACGAATTTTCTCTTTCCTGTTTCCTTCCCTCGATCCTAGTGGGATGAGTTATCAGGTAAGTACCGGGTTGAAGGCAATCTCTTCAGGAGGGCTGTTTGGGGTAGGCCTGGGCAATGGTTCCTACAAGCTTGGACTCCTGCCTGAAGTCCAGAGTGACTTCATATTTGCCTCAGTTTGCGAGGAGTTGGGACTTGTGGGGGGAGCTTTCATCCTTGCACTCTTTCTCATGTTTGCGATTCTTGGATACCATGCAAGCCGAAAGATGCAGGACAGGGATCGATTTCTCAGCTTGATGGCCTTCGGCCTGACCAGTATGGTGCTATTCCAAGCTATCCTGAATCTCGGAGTGGTAACTGCATTGTTACCACCCACCGGTATCCCCCTACCGTTCTTCAGCCAAGGGGGAACCAATATTCTGGTGGTATTATTGAGCTGTGCGATGCTTTACCGAATTCTACTGATCAGCAGTGGCAGGATACCACTGTACAAGAGTTCCTTGGGCAAAGAGGAGCGAGCAGCGATTCAGTTTCCCTCCCAAGGGGGCGTTGAATGAGACGCATACCGATTGGGGTGAAGTTGACCGCGATGATTCTCCCCTTGGTTGTGTTCCTGGTATTCATTGCACTGCGCACAGTTCCGCAGTTCAAGATCACCACAATCAAGGTTGTTGCAGAAAATGGGAAGGAGAGAATTCCCACTACACTCAAGGAACAATTGGCAACCTACGTGGGGCTCTCACTTTTTGAACTGAATCTCAATCATCTCGAGCGGGAGTTGAGCTCATACCCGACAATCAAAACCCTGAAGCTTAAACGAGTCTTGCCTTCCTCTCTTGTGGCAACCATCTCCTTGGTGGAAAGTCCTGCCTTGGTGCAGACCACTGATGGGTTAGAGACCTATCTGGTTGAGGAAAATGCATTAGTGAGATTGCCTGCCGAAGAAATTGATGCATGGAAACAGGAGATGGTTACCATACTGGTACCTCCCTCCTATGCACAGATGCTGAGAGTCTATGGACTTGATAGCTCATTTCATCAGGTTATGGAATTGGCAAATTCCCTTGGAGAGAAAACTACCTTGATAACAAGTATAAAATACGATAATAATAGTAGTAACAGCTTTGGAAAGATGGTTTTGGAAATCTCCTCTCTCAATGCCCAGATTTGGGTGAGAGAACCTGTAGGGACGGCCCAGATACAAGCGGCCGTAGCACTGGCCCAACAGGACCAGAAGGATACACTCTCCTTCCTCAGCTCGGAAGACAAGCGTTATGACCTCTATCGAGAGGGTTTGGTGCGCAGGTAATGAGACCGACCAGAAGGGGGTTGCTGTAATGGCTGGTGATAAGATGTTGATGGGACTGGATATAGGCTCAAGCCGAACTAGATGCGTTATCGGCTCAGTGAGTCGGGATGGCCAGTTGATGGTAGACAGCATCTGTGAGCACTCCAGTGAAGGAGTTCGAGCCGGTTCCATCGTTAATATTGAGCAGACCTTGAAGACCATCCAAACGGTGATCAATGAAGCGGAGCTCCAGGCAGGAGCTGAGATGAGTGAAGTCATCATCGGAATCGGTGGGGAGAATATTGTTGGTATCCCCAGTACCGGGGTGGTCGGGATCAATAGCAAGGACCAAGAAATAAAAAGAGAAGATATTTTTCGCAGTCTTGAGGTCGCCAGGGCGTTTGAACTACCCCAGGACCGTGAGATTCTCCATACATTGGTCCAGGACTTCCAGATTGATGGACAGATGGGTATCAAGGATCCCATCGATATGCTTGGGCATCGGCTCGAGAGCCGGGTGCTGATTGTAACTGCTTCTTCTGCAATTTGCCAGAATGAGCGAAAGTGTATCCAGCGGTCTGGATTGAGCGTACAGAGAATGGTATTGCAGAGCCTTGCCGATGCTGAGGTAGTCCTCAGCGGTGAGGAAAAAGAGATGGGCACAATCCTTATCAATATCGGCAGTGGTATCACGAATATGATAGCTTATACCAATGGGGCTCCCGTCTATACAGGTGGGGTTAACCTAGGAGGAGATGCTGTCACGAATGATATTGCCTACATTCTGAACAAGACGCGGGGAACTGCGGAGCAGATAAAGTGTGAAAGTGGTCACAGTTATGTACCTTCTGTCAGTAGTGAAGATATGGTACTTATCCCCCAGGTGGGGGGACTTCCTCCCATCAAGATGCCCAAGAAAGAGCTCAGCAAGGTCATTGAACCAAGAATGGCTGAAATCTTCAGTAGATTGCAGAGTGACTTGGAAAAGGCCCAGGTGCATGGTTCCTTTGGTGGTGGAGTGGTATTGGTAGGAGGAGGAGCCCTGCTTAGCGGGGTTACCGAACTGGCAAGTGAGATTTTCCAGCTTCCTGCGCGCCTCGGATTCCCTGAGGCTATTGGGGGCTTGGATCGGAGTTATATCAGTCCACAGTACACGACTGTGCTTGGCTTGATGAAGAGTGAAGCTCGTAGGGCACGGGATACAGCTACCGGAACACGTTCACGCAAGGAGCGGACGCGTCGCAAGGAAGGTGGGGCAGTATCGAAGCTCCGTGGTTTTTTCAGGACACTGTTTTAATCGTGCCGAATGGCGAAGGAATAGAGTATGGATTTTGGAATGTTTGAAGTTGAGGATATGGTTCAGGATGAACAAACCACTGCCACGGTCATCAAGGTGCTCGGGGTAGGAGGTGCTGGTGGAAATGCGGTTAATCGTATGATTGCCAGTGGCCTGAAAAAGGTGCAGTTCGTTACCATGAACACTGATATGCAGGCCTTACAGCGATCCAACGCACAGGTCCGCCTTCCCATCGGCAAGGAGTTGACAGGAGGCCTTGGTGCAGGAGGTGTTCCTGAAGTGGGGGAGAAAGCTGCCCAGGAGAGCAAGGAAGACATCCGCCGCGAGATTGAGAATGCCGATATGGTCTTTATTACCGCCGGCATGGGAGGGGGAACCGGTACTGGTGCAGCCCCGGTAGTCGCTGAGATTGCCAAGAGCTGTAATGCTCTCACTGTTGCGGTCGTAACCACTCCATTCGCCTTCGAAGGGAAGAAGAAATTACTGTTGGCACAGGCAGGAATTGAAAAACTGCGAAAGCAGGTGGATACCCTGATCATCATCCCCAACCAATATTTGCTGAAGGTAGTGGAGAACAATACCCCTATCAAGCAAGCCTTCCTGATGGCGGATGAAGTCCTGTATATGGGTGTACAGGGAATCAGTGAGCTGATCACTGAACCAGGTGAAATCAACATTGACTTTGCGGACGTCAGGACTGTCATGAAAGGCAAGGGTGATGCTCTTATGGGTATCGGATTTGGAGAAGGGGCGAACCGTGCAGTTGATGCTGCTCGACAAGCCATCAACAACCCCCTCCTGGAAAATGCCAGTATAGAGGGAGCCAAGAGTGTCCTGGTCAATCTCTCGGGTAGCGACAACCTTACCCTCCAGGAGTACCAGGATGTCGTTGAGTTGGTAACCGACAAGTGCAGTGATGATGCTCTGATTATCGCTGGTCAGGCTTTCAATCCTGAACTTGGTGACCGTATCAAGGTCACGGTAGTTGCTACTGGCTTTGAACGGAAGGAAGAGGTCGTTGGTGCTGAAGTGCCTGAGATGGATATGGTCAAGCGCCACTATGCCGCTGCAAAAGTTGACGAAAAGAGGCAGGAAGAAGAGGCCCCTGCAGCCAAAAACACCCAGGAGGACGAGGAAGCAATCCCCGCAATCCAGGTCAATCGCTGGCAGGATCTGCAGAAACAGCTGGGTAAGGGGCCGGGTAGTAATTCCAACGACTATACCATCCCTGCCGTACTGAGGTACTCCAGGAATAAAGCAGAAGAGAAATAACTATGGCTCTCCCCGTTGACCAGCTCCTGCTCGAAGAGTACGAGGATTATCTGATGATACAGCGTCGTCTATCCCAGGCGACGCTGTCGGTCTATCTATACGAAGTTTCTCGTTTGCTGGAAACAGCATCCCCCCTTGAAACAGTGGATGCAACCCAACTGGAAACCTATCTGATCGGGGAGAGAAAGGAGCGCAACCTCAGCCCTGCAAGTCTTGCAAAGACACTCAGTGCACTTAGGTCATTCTTTTCCTTTCTGCAACTCCAGAAGATAAGGCAGGACAACCCTGTCCTCCTGATCAGTCATTCACAGAAACCGCTCACGCTTCCCCTGGTGGCAAGTGTGGAGCAGATTGATGTACTCCTTGAAAGTATTGATACGAGCTCCCCACTGGGATATCGGGATCGCACCTTGTTTGAATTGATCTACTCCTGTGGATTGAGAATAAGTGAGGCATGTAATCTTGAGGTTTCTGATTATCAGGATGGAAAACTGCGTGTGCTGGGAAAGAGGGATAAGCTTCGTATTGTTCCTGTAGGGGATATTGCAGCCTACTATCTGGATGAGTATCTCAAGGATATCCGTCCGGATCTTATTGGTATGCGCTTGGCCAACAAAGCCCTTTTTGTCGGACGTAGGGGCAGGAAGCTCACCAGGCAGGCTATCTATAAGCGTTTTGTCAGCTACTGTGGGGAGTGCGGCCTTGATGCAAAGGTGCATACGCTTCGCCATAGCTTTGCCACCCACCTCCTCGAGGGGGGAGCTGACCTGAGAAGTGTCCAGGAGTTGCTTGGACATGCAGATATCAAGACAACGCAAATCTACACCCATGTGGATACTGCCTCCCTGCAGCATGCATATGATGCCTACCATGACGAGCAGGGGAGTGAGGAGTAAGCGTGAGTGTATTATGGATTCTCTGTCCCATCATCGCCTTCGGTTCTGCTGTGGATGCCATCGCTGGTGGTGGTGGCCTGATCACCCTGACCGCCTATGTAGCGGTGGGGCTTCCTTCAACCACCGCCCTGGGGAATAATAAATTTGCCTCTGCAAGTGGGACACTGGTTGCCACCATCCAGTATCTGGCCAATAAGCAGGTCAGCTTTCTGGTAGGGGGGATAGCCATTGTTACAACCTTCATAGGTTCTTCCTATGGATCCTACCTGGCTACACAATATGCAGCAACCTATCTTTCCTATCTCTTGATCATACTGGTACCCTCCCTTGCCGTATTCATGTTGGTAAACCCGAATTTCGGGAAGGCCCAACCAAGGGGAAGGGCTTTCACCCTATCCCTCAGTGGCATCACAGGATTGGTAGTTGGGATGTATGATGGCTTCTTCGGGCCAGGGACAGGCATGTTCCTTACCATCATTTTTACCGCTGTACTCGGTCTGGACCTGCTTAAGGCATGTGGAACTGCACGGATAGTGAACCTTGCCTCCAATATCGCAGCCTTGTCCATGTTTCTCTACCATGGGGTGATTGATTTCTCCATTGCAATTCCCTGTGCCATCAGTGCCATCATTGGTGGGTACATCGGCAGTCACTTGGCACTGAGAATCGGAGGGAAGGTAGTGAAACCGGTCATGTTGCTGGTACTCTCCCTCTTGCTCATCAAGGTTGTGTTTGAACGGTTTTGAAGCAAGGATCCTGTCTTCCTGCCTTTAGGAGATATGAAACTTTCAATACTACTGGCACTCAGTCTCCTGCCACTCTCATGTGAGAAGAGGATAGCGTTGGCTCATTCTGGTGTTACATTGCAGGAACTCGTAAACCGTGGAGCAAGCATGGCCCGGGTGAAGCGGATGCTCAGGTTTCTTTATGAAGAGCAATCACTCAAAGTCTGTTTCTGGGGAATGGAAGGGTATCCATCCGTGCTTTACCAGATGGAGAACCCTCCATTCAGGCTTATGTACAATAAGCTTCTTCCTGACCCCTCTTCCCCTCTGCTTACCCTCTGTGGAACCCGTTATCCGGATGGCAACGGTTCTCAACGGGCATACCGGTTTGCACTGGAAGCCTGCGCAAACAACACCACTCTGGTGACAAGCAACAGCCGAGGGATTGATAGGACTGCGCTCTATGCCAGCGAGGACCTGAAAGTCAATGCTTTCGTCATCTGTGACTGTGGATTGGCTACACATCGCGTCAAGGCATATCATGCATTACCGTTTGTCTCATTGCTCTCCCCCTATGAACCTGATGATACAGCTTTCCCTTCCCGTTGCCTGAGCCGTAATATGCTCTCAACTGCACTTGGGAGTGCTACGATGGTCATACAGTCCCCTGAGAAAAGCGGATGCCTGCACTGTGCCACCTCTGCGCTGGACCAGGGAAAGGACGTATTTGTCCACACTGATGGGCTCTTTGGTGGATCACTGGATGCTGGCATCGCCTCTCTTGCAGAGATGGGAGCCACTGATGTTGCCTCCTTCCGTGACCTTGCTTCCCTTCTTGGTTGGGAAAGCCCATGCAAGGTGGAAGAGAGAAGAGGGGGAGCGGGTACGTTGTACCGTTTTGGACGGGCATGGTATAGTCTAGAGTATGCATGAATCCTTGATCCAGGAGTTCCTGGAAACCCAGAAACAAATCCGCAATCTCAGTGACCATACACTGCTTGCCTATAGGAGGGACCTGGAACAGCTGTCCGCTTATTTCTCTTCCCTTGGGATTGGCCTGAAAGAGGCTGGAAGGGAGGACGGGAGGATGTATCTTCGGTTCCTGAAATTCGACAACCACTACAGTGAGACAACAGTGAACCGGAAGATCAGCTGTGTAAGAACTTTCTATACCTCACTATGTAAACGTGGGGTATGTTCGGTGAACCCATTCTCACTTGTGGCTACACACAGGAGAGAGAATCACCTTCCCACTGTTCTTACTGCCTGGGAAGTGGCACAGCTGCTCAGCCAGAGCTGTGATGATTTCCGCTCTGCTCGCTCAATTTCGCTCTTTACCTTGCTCTATGACACTGGTTGTAGAATCAGTGAGGTTCTTGGCATTAAAGAAGAGTCAATTGAATGGGATAAACGACGTATACGAGTCTTGGGAAAGGGATCAAAAAGCCGCTATGTCTTTTTCACCAATCATTGCAGGAATGTCTTGCAAACGTATTTGAGCCTGAAAAGAGAACGATTCGAATGTCCCTTCTTGTTCTGTTCAATACAGGGAAAACAGTTGCCGATGAGCACTGTTGGTAGTATGTTTGCTACATATAGAAGAAGGCTTGGGTGGCAGAAACAATTTACGCCCCATGTACTGAGGCATACCTACGCTACCCATCTTCTTGACAACGGGGCAGATATCCGATTGGTACAGGAATTGCTTGGTCATGCCAGCATCTCTACCACCCAGATTTACACCCATGTATCGAAAGAGAGGCTGGCACGGGTCTACGCATCCTGTCACCCCCATGGAAGGAAGCAACATGAGTAGTTTTAAAGGAACAACCATCGTCGCAGTGAGAAGAAACGGACACGTCGCCATAGCTGGCGATGGTCAGGTCACTGCAGGAGATACGATTTTAAAGTCAAACGCACATAAGGTGCGAACACTATATGACGGGAAGGTAATTACCGGCTTTGCTGGCACAACTGCCGATGCATTCACCCTCTTTGAACTTTTTGAGGGAAAATTGAAGCAGTACAATGGGGATCTGACTCGCTCTGCAGTGGAACTGGCAAAGCAGTGGAGAACCGATAAGCAGCTGCGCCAACTTGAGGCAATGATGCTTGTAAGTGATGGGAAGAGAATCTTCCTGATCAATGGAGCAGGGGATGTGGTCGACCCCGAACGAGATGCAATCGGCATCGGAAGTGGGGGTAATTACGCACTCAGTGCTGCATTGGCATATTTGGAGGCAGACTCCACCATGTCAGCGGAGGAGATTGCCAGAAAGAGTGTACAGATAGCAGCATCAGTCTGCATCTACACAGATGATCAGATTAACGTAGAGGTACTATAAGCATATGGGATATTCAGCAAGCAGGAAGCTTGATGAGCTCAAGCCTTCTCAGATTGTTTCAGAACTAGATAAATATATCATTGGCCAGCAGAAGGCCAAACGAACCATAGCAGTTGCGATTCGCAACCGGACTCGCAGGAAACGGCTTCCTGAGGAAATCAGGGATGAAGTCTCTCCCAAGAACATCATCATGATCGGCCCCACTGGAGTGGGAAAGACCGAGATAGCTAGGCGTATCGCAAAGCTGTCCAACGCTCCCTTTATCAAGGTTGAGGCTACCAAGTACACTGAGGTAGGGTACGTCGGACGGGATGTTGAATCGATCATCAGGGACCTTATGAGTATCGCTGTCCAGCAAGTAAAAGCTGAACTTGCCGAGGCTGAGAAGGAAAAGGTGGCAAGCAGGGTAGAGGAGCGTCTTCTCGATATGTTGCTTCCCCAGGCCAAGGGTGATGAGAAGATTGATGTGGTGCCGGCCGGCAGTACATTCACCGACAGTCAGAAGGCTACCCGTGAACGCTTCAGGGAGATGCTTAGGGACGGTAAGTTCGATGACCGAGAGATAGAAGTCAATGTCCAGAGTAGGAAGCGGGTCGGAATTGAGGTCCTTGGTCAGCCGAATATGGAAGAGCTGCAGGATGCAATGCAGAGCCTTGGATCTATCTTTGGGAACGGACGTGGACATAACCGAAAGTTGACCGTTAAACGTGCCCGGGAGATTTTTACCGAGGAAGAGACTGAGAAGGCAGTGGACAATGACCGTGCCATTGATGAGGCCAAGGAACGGGTAGAACAGATGGGGATTGTATTCCTCGATGAGATCGATAAGGTCGCTAAAAGCGGTGGTGGTGGATCCAGCATTGATGTAAGCAGGGAAGGTGTTCAACGTGATATTCTTCCCATCGTTGAAGGTACCAGCGTTTCCACCAAATGGGGCGTGATCGATACCACACATATTCTGTTCATTGCCAGTGGTGCATTCCATGTTTCCAAACCCAGTGATCTGATCCCTGAGTTGCAGGGACGTTTCCCGCTTCGCGTTGAATTGGATGACCTGAGTGCTGATGATTTCTACCGGATTCTTACAGAGCCTGCTAATGCGATGACCATGCAGTATCATGAGTTGCTTAAGACCGAAGGTGTGGAGATCATATTTGATGATGCAGCCATCAGGAAAGTCAGTGAGATAGCCTATGAAGTGAATGCAACGAATGATAATATAGGTGCCAGGAGACTGTTCACCATCATGGAGAAGCTCTTGGAAGAACTTTCCTTCAGTGCAGATGAGCTTTCAGGGCAGACCATCACCATCACCGCAGCATACGTTGATGAACGGTTGCGTGATGTTCTCCAGGATCAGGACCTCTCCAAGTTCATTCTCTAAGGGGGCAATTTGGAATTCCTAACGCTCGAGGCAGAAGATTATGAACATGCATTGAAAGAAGCCCGCACTCAGTGGGGAACTGCAGTGCGTGTTCATACGCGTAAGGATTTCCTGTTGAAAAAGGGGATGCGCAAGGAAAAGCGTTGCCGCATCACCTTCTTCCTGGTCGAGGAAACAGAACCCGTTGAAGAGAGTGTGGCAGAAGATCCTGTTTTTCATGCAGGGGACCATTTATCCTTTCTTATGGAACAAAATGAGATTCCCCCTGCCAGAATTGAACAAATCAAGAGCATGATGCTCTCCGATGAGAAGACCTTGGGGCAAGCAGAGCTTGAAGTCCAGTTTTTCCAGTATCTTCTTGAAGGTCTGCAGTTTGAGGATTCCGTCCAACAACGGTACGTAGTGCTGGTAGGACCAGCCGGGGTGGGGAAGACCACCAGCCTGGTAAAACTAGCTATCCATCTCCGTGCAAAAGAAGGAAAGAAAGTAGCTTTGCTCAGTTTCGATGTGCATCGCCCTGGTGCGTTGGAACAGGTTAGATTCTTTGCAAAGGAGTACTCCCTCCCGCTGTATGAGGCCACCGATGCAGGAGTATTGTCTGGGTTGCTTGATGTCCTGGAGACCTATGACCATGTTCTGGTCGATACCACCGGGCATAGCAGCAAGGATGTGATGCTCAGGGATTCTCTTTCAGACCTATTTTCCTCATTTGATGACAAGGAGCGTGAGTACACCTTGGTGGTCAGTGCGAGCAGTAAATTCACGGACCTTATTGCACAGTATGAACTGTTCAGTGAGTATAACCTGCGAAAATTATTGGTGACCAAGCTCGATGAGACACAAGGGATAGGTAATATCCTGTTCTTTGCCAAGGAGGCTGGGCTTCCTCTCTCTTTCCTTGCTGATGGACAGGGAGTGCCTGAGGATTTTCATCGAGCCGATGCGTCGGTATTGGTTCCCCGATTGCGTGGATTTACTCTTGAGCTTGACCAATTCTTCCCATCACTCTAAAGGATGGGTGTATCGCTTGTGATCAGTTTTCCCTGGCTTATGAGCGTCCTGACGATGGCACCAACCGCTGGCGCTGCTACATTTGATCCATACAGGGAAGCCCCTTTCGGATTACCCGCCCCTACATAGAGGATGTACTGTGGATTATCGATCGGTACCATGCCAAGTGTAGATACGAGGATGGTTCCATCCTCATAGCTTTTTGTCTCCTCATTGAACAGTTGTGCTGTTCCTGTCTTGACCCCTAGGTCCACACCTTCAACGCTTGCCTGGATTCCCGTGCCCCCTGAAAGTGAAGCGCGATACATTCCTTCACGAATACGTTCAGTGACCGAAGGTTCCAGTACCTGTGAGATCACCGTTCGTTCCCGTTGGTAGCTTTCCTCTCCGCTGACAGGAGAGGAGCGGGAGAGGATAAGATGTGGAGCAATGAGTTCCCCACTTGGGGAGAGTGCAGTAGCTGCAGTACAGAGATGTAACGCACTTACCAAGAGCTCCTGTCCAAAGGCAATGGTTGGCAGGGTTCTTCCAGACCACTGGGAAGGGTTGGCGATATATGCCTTTGCCTTGGAGGGGAGCGAGATATCATAGCTGTTGGTGAATCCCATTTGTTGCAACATAGTATAAAAAGAAATGGGGTCAGTCTGGAGTGCCCAATGCGAAATTGCTCCATTGCATGATTTTGCAAGCATGGTTTCCACATCAACTTCCCCATGGGGAGAGGTACAGTTGATCGTCACATTGCTGGATCCTGCATTGAAGGTATAGGATCCATCACAGAGAAAGTGTTCTTCAGTCTGTGCATCTCCAATCTGCAGGATGGAAGCCATACTGAACAGCTTGAAAACTGATCCTGGCTCATACAGGAGATTCACTGCATTGTTTCTTCTCTGTTCCTCCTCACTCTGCCCCAGTGCATTGATATCGTACCAAGGGTAGCTGGACATGCCAAGAATGTCTCCATTTTGGGCATCGAGCACGAGCGCCATTGCATAATCAGGGTTGAATTCATCAGCAATTTTCTGCAACTGTACATCCAAGGCGTATTGAATATCTACATCCAGGGTGAGTATGACATCCTCCCCATAGGTAGTGCCACGGTTCCCGATTTCTGGATAAGGATTGAGGAATTCTTCCTGACTCAGCTCAATTCCTTCAATTCCCTCCATCTCTACATTGGTGAATCCAATGGTCTGCGATGCATGAAATTGTGCAGGATAGGTACGCCCTGTCCTTTTCTCCACGTTTACTTGGTTCTGCAGGCCATGTTCCTGTAAGACGCTGCGCAGGGGTTCTACCTGCCTGTCGTCTATCACCTTCTTGATCTGCGCATAGGTGGTGTAGTTGCTTGCTTTCTGTTGTATCTCTGATGGGCTCATCTCTACAAAAGGGGCAATGACCTCGCTTACCTGAGCTAGGTCCACAATCTTGTTAAGATGAAGGTAAACGCCCCAATATGGACGTTCAATGGCGAGAATTCTTCCATTTCGGTCATATATTGTACCTCTTATCACGCTTTCTGCTACCTCAGGATTGTCGTATGTTTTTGTCTGTGGCTGGTTAAAAAGCATCAGAGAGGCCAATCTGACGAAAAAAATCCCAAGAACAAGGGAAATAAGCACGGTGAAGAATTTGATATATGTATGTTTTGGACTGGTAGCCATGATTGATTTATACTACTATGTAGGAAAGGTAATGTCGAGCTATGGGAAAAGACTACTATGATGACATGCAAGAGCGGCCTTCTTGGCGTTCAGGAAGGGATGGCTCTGAAAATAACCGACCGAGCAAAGGGCTGATCTGGACGATTGCACTGGGTATCGCTATCTGTGTGGTGGTAATCGTGATCTGGTATCAGTTTTTTCCAGCGCAGAATCAAGGTTCTGAAAACCAAGCTACGGTGATAGAAGAAGTACTGCCTGAGGTGAAAGAAATTGCTGATGCACCGCAAATCAGTAGTGATGAAAAACCAGAGGGAGCAGTATCTCCATCTGATGCACCGGTAGTGGATACGGAGAGTGCCAGGGCAATCGATGATTCTTCTCCCCTTCGTAGAGCTCCCACCACCAGTAGTGCTTCCATCCAGTATGCAGAACATCAGGTCAAGGAGAGTGAGGATCTTGCGTCCATCGCAGAATTGTATAGTCTCAAGCCACAGACCCTGATCAGTGTGAACAAAATCCGGAATATCCAAGCTGTCAAGGAAGGGGTTACCCTTACCATTCCCGACCGTGATGGTCAGCTCTATACGGTCAGGGAAGGGGATATGCTCAGCACAATCGCCCGAAAGTACAGTCCTACCTTGGGCTGGAAGACCTTGCAGGAGCTCAACAACCTGAAGAATGAGAGAATTTTCGTTGGTCAGGAGCTTTTCATTCCTGATACCTCATCATCGTCTCTTGCTCAGCTCACTGATGTTTCCCCCATCCAGTTCCAGAAACCGTCCCTAGGATCTATCAGCAGGCTCTTTGGCCAGTCTTTCGAGAACCCGACAACCGGGGCCAGTGAAATTCTCACTGGAATCCTCATTGAAGGAGATTGGGGAGAAGCTGTTGTAGCTTCAGCCAAGGGTGAAGTGGTAGATGCAGGATATGAGCAGAAGGGCAGGGGAAGGTTTGTAATTCTCAGCCATGAGGGTGGATATCGAAGCAGCTATTACCATCTGGAGAATGTAAGTAATGATGTGCGCATAGGTGCAAGTCTCGAAAAGGGACAGGTTATAGGAAGTATCGGAACCAGTGGCACCGATTATGAGCAGCCGACGCTCTTTTTCAGTATCGAACAATCTGGAATTGCGCTTGATCCCATGCAATTCTTCTAGAATCAAACGTTTTTAAAGCATAGCAAAAAAGGAGACCGCAAATGCAGTCTCCTTTTTCAGTATGACGGTCAAATCCTCAAGCATTCTTTCCGCAGCAATGCTTGTATTTCTTACCGCTCCCACATGGGCATGGATCATTCCTTCCCACCTTTGGGGTCTGTCTTCTTACCGTAACGGGAGCCGTGTCTCCTCCACCTTGTACTCTCCTGGGGCCTTGGCTTGCACTACTGAAAGCACCTTGTGCCTGGTGACTCTCCACCGTCTTGGCTTCCTTGGCCTTCTGTCGGTACTGCTGTTCCGGTTTGGTAATCTTCACCCTGACCAGGGTTTGTGCCATGAATACCTTGATTCCTTCAAGCATCTCAGTGAAAATCTCAAATCCTTCCACCTTGTACTCAACCAGGGGATTACGTTGTGCGTAGCTTCTCAAGCCCACGGCATCACGAAGATCCTCAAGAGCAGTGAGATGGTCCTGCCATCTGAGATCGATCTGACGGAGGTAGTTGAAACGGAGGAAATCGTTGAATGGTTTCTCTCCAGTGAGGGCAACCTTGTCATCAATCTCCTTGTCGATATACTGCCGTAGTTGTTGTTTGTACTCCTCTGCAGAAGCTTGCTCGGGAAGGGGAGGAATCTCAAGGTGGAATGTGGTGAGCATCTCCTCAAGTAATTTGATTCCTTTCTTGTCACCCTTGCCATCGGAGAATACCTGGTCAACCATATCATCGCTGATATCATGACAAATGCCCCTGACACGTTCCAGTAGATGCTCATCGCTAAGGATTGCATCACGCTCGTCATAGAGATAATTTCTCTGTTCATTGAGCACATCATCATAATCAAGAAGGTGTTTCCTGATTTCAAAGTTGCGATCCTCTACACGCTTCTGGGCTTTCTCGATTGCATTGCTCAGCATACGGTGTTCAATGGGCTCCCCATCTTGCATGCCAATCTTGCCGAGCATGGTCTTCAGGTTTTCAGAGGCGAACAGGCGCATCAGGGGATCATCCAGGGAGACAAAGAACCGGCTTGCACCAGGGTCACCCTGACGGCCACTTCGACCACGCAGCTGATTATCGATACGTCTGGATTCATGTCTTTCAGTGCCAAGGATATAGAGCCCGCCGAGCTCCTTTACCTCTTCATAATCATGCTTCCATGCTGGATATACTTTCTTGATTGCTTCAGCAAGCTCCTCTGCAGTAGCATCAGCCCCACAGATGGCTCTTGCTCTCCCGTCAAGGCTGCCACCAAGCTTGATATCGGTTCCTCTTCCTGCCATGTTTGTGGCAATGGTAACCGCACCTTTGGCACCAGCGTTCTCGATGATCAAGGCCTCTCTGGCATGGTTCTTGGCATTGAGTACCTCGTGCTTGACGCCCATCCTGC
This sequence comes from uncultured Sphaerochaeta sp., assembly GCF_963677075.1. Lineage (NCBI taxonomy): Bacteria > Pseudomonadati > Spirochaetota > Spirochaetia > Spirochaetales > Sphaerochaetaceae > Sphaerochaeta > uncultured Sphaerochaeta sp. The sequence continues at coordinate 2,050,223 of NZ_OY781873.1, forward strand.
GAAGCAGGACTGAGAGCAGCTCGCTCTTCTCAATACTGATGGTACCGACAAGGATCGGTTGACCCGTACTATGGACCTTCTGGATCTCCTCACAGATGGCCTTGAACTTGAACTCTTCATTATAGTAGACCAAATCCGGAAAATCTTTTCTGACGATCGGCTTGTTGGTCGGGATGACCACAACATCGAGGCCGTAGATCTTGAGGAACTCAGGAGCTTCGGTATCTGCGGTACCGGTCATACCACTGATCTTGTCGTACATCCTGAAGAAGTTCTGGTATGTGATTGTGGCGAGCGTCTTGTTCTGTCCAAGGATCTTGATTTTTTCCTTTGCCTCAATTGCCTGATGAAGACCCTCGCTGTAGCGCCTGCCGTGGAGTATACGGCCGGTGAATTCATCAACAATCTGCACCTGTCCTTCAACGACCACATAGTCTACATCGGCGGTATAGAGACGAAGAGCCTTTACTGCCTGGGTGACGTAGTGGACATACTCGAAGTTCTCATCCTCATAGAGTGAACCGTTGATGATATGGTACTTGTTCAGTAATTCCTCAATATGGTTCATTCCTTGGTTGGTGAAAGAAACCCGCTTTTGCTTTTCGTCCAGCTTGTAGTCCCCATGTTCATCGAATACGGGAGCCTTGCGATCGAAACGGGCGAGTGGGTCGGGTTCATAGTAATCACCGGTATCAGGATTCTTTTCACATTCAGTGAGTAGAGGTGCTATCTTAGCTGCTCCCAGTACCTGTGCAGAGTCATCCTCACTCTGTCCGCTGATGATCAAGGGGGTCCTTGCCTCATCGATAAGGATTGAGTCAATCTCATCGATGATACAGTAGTGGTGTTTTGGCTGTATCTTTTCTTGCTCAGACCACTTCATATTATCCCTGAGATAGTCAAACCCAAACTCATTGTTTGTACCGTATGTAATATCCTTGGAGTAAGAACTCCGTTTTGCCTCATTATCCATGGATGAGAGGATTACCCCCACAGAAAGGCCCAGGTACTCATAGACAGGGCCCATCCAGGAAGCATCACGACTTGCAAGATAGTCGTTGACGGTCACTACATGGACACCCTTTCCTGTAAGCGCATTCAAATATGCGGCCGGAACACAGGTGAGGGTCTTTCCTTCACCTGTTTTCATTTCCAGGATCTTTCCCTGATGAAGCACCGCCGCTCCCATGATCTGCACATCGTAGTGTCGTTCGCCCAATACTCGGTTTGCTGCTTCTCGTGCCAGTGCGAATGCCTTGGGTAAGAGGGAGTCAAGGCTTGCACCTTGTTCCACCTGATCCTTGAAGCTTTGGGTTTGCTGGCGCACCTCTTCAGCACTGAGGCTCTCTGCCCAGGCTGCTTCCTTGTTAACCAGCTCTACGAGTGGCTTGAGGGATTTGAGGTCCTTATCTTGTTTGGTTCCGAACAGTTTGGTAAATAGTGAGGTGCCCATGAATTTCTCTCTTGTTGCGAATATAGGGGCTTGGCCCCTTCTTGTAAGTATACTCATACTGGAGTTGCAAGAAAAGTAGAAGTGTCTGGAAAAGATGGGACAATTCTGCCCATGGTGTATCAAATTGATACAATTCCACTGGAGCAACCACTTCTGTTGTGCTATAATGATGCCATGGTAGTCTGTTACACAGGGGGAGGAACCCTCGGACACGTTTTTCCTGCCTTGGCAGTTCATGAGGAGCTTGCTCTTTCTCCGGGGTACCGCTGCCTTTGGATTGGGCGTGAAGAGGCCTCGGAGAAGGAGGCTGTAGGGCGTTATGGTATTCCCTTCTTTTCCATACGGTGGGGAAAGCTACGAAGATACTGGTCCTTCAGGAACTTTCTCGACATCGGAAATATATGTATTGCATTCTTCCAGGCGCTTCGTATCCTGAGAGACGAGAGACCTGAGGTACTCTTCTCCAAGGGAGGGTTTGTATCAGTACCCCCAGTATTGGCGGCGGCAGTATTGCGTATTCCGGTGGTAAGTCATGAGAGCGATGCAACACCCGGTCTGGCGACCAGGATAAATGCAAGGTTTTCATCACGTATCTGTGTTCCCTTTCCCGAGGGGTTCACATCGCTGAAGAAGCATAAGCTGGTGGTCACCGGCAACCCGGTACGCCGATCTCTGGTGCTCGCATCAAGACAAGATGCATTGCAAAGGCCAGCGTTCTTAGGGCCGGCAGAGCCCTTGATTCTTATACTGGGAGGCAGTAGTGGTTCAGCACAGATTAATGAGTTGGTGCGAGAGTCTCTTGATTCCCTCACTGAGATGGGATATGTCTATCATCAGTGCGGGGCAAAGGATGTACAACATATAGTACATGACCACTATCAGGAGGTGCCATTCATTGATGAGGCGTTGCCCCTCCTATTGAAACATGCCACAGTGGTTGTTAGCCGATCAGGGGCGAATACCTTGGCTGAAATTGCGTTGTTTGGGTGTCCATCCCTGCTCATTCCCCTTGGTGGGGCAACGAGCAGAGGTGACCAGATAGACAATGCTCGTCTGTTTGAAGAGAGGGAAGCGGCAACAGTGCTCTATCCAGACACCTTGGATGTGAAGCAATTTCTGGAAGGTGTCTCTTCCTTGGTTACTGACGAGAAGCTTCGCTTCAGGTTGCGTGGCAATCTGGGAAAGCTTGCTCATGAAACGAGTGCACAACAAATAGTAACTGTGCTGAAAACAGTGAAGGAGTCAACATGCAGTGGGGTTTGACTATAGGTTCTGTATATTTCAATTCGATTGATATTATCGTTTTCTCGCTTGCAATCATTGGAGGAATCGCAGACACCCTTAGCGGGTTTGCTGATGCATTCAGCCATCGTAGTGGTTACATTGTCGGGTTTTTCTCTGCACTGATGTTCACCAAGCTGATCGCTGCATTGTTGGTTCAATCATTCGCACTTCCCAGTCTGCTTGCAAGTCTTATCAGTTTTGTAATCCTGTTCTTGATTGGCTATGCCTTGATGCGATTTGTAGGAAACCTCTTGGAAACAGCACTGAATGCAACCGGCCTTCGCTCGGTCAATGGCCTGCTTGGTTTCCTGTGGGGAGTCGTTGAAGTTGGCATTGTGTGTGCCCTGGTGATCTATGTGCTGGAACTTCAAACGGTCTTTGACCTCTCGCAAATATTCGATAAAAGCCAATTTACCCTCAATGTAGTGAGGCCATTGGTTCCTGAGACCGTAAACTGGTTCGCTTCAACAGTGCAGGCGCCGAATGTTTGAAGTATTGAGGGAATATCAACAGGGAGTGGCTGACCAATTGCAGGACCAGATAACCTCTGGTACCCTGAGTCAGGTAAACCTGTTTGGAGGAAGTCGGTATAGCCTCAGAATGAGTTTTGCCCTTGAGACTGCAAGGGGTCTCTCCTGCAATCAAGGGGGAGATGATCACTGTAGTTGTGATAGTTGTCAGAAATTCAGAAACCTCACCGTCTCAAATGTGGTCATCATCAGTCAGAGGGATCACCGAAGTGTTATCGAGACAAGCCTCTCCACCTTTGAAAGGCTTTATAATGATTTTTCCCGGCAATTCGTCATACAGAGTATCCGGCGGATGTTGCTGCAGTATCATCCAGCCTTGCTCTCAGGTGCACAGACACAGAGTCAGAATGCAGCTGCATCACTTGCGGGTCAGGTCAATGAACTCCTGGTGGATTTTGCACGGATGGAGATAGGGAATGCCTCCCAGGCCAAGAAAGCAGCAAAGGAAATACGAAGTTCACTTAAAGGACTCTTTACTGCAGCCAAGAAGAATACCACGGTGACCATCTCTCAGGTGCGGGCACTGGAACATTGGAGTGGCCAGACCAGCATGGGGGATGGGAAGCGATTCATCATTCTGGAGGCGATGGAGATGACAAACAGCTCTGCGCGCAACAGCTTGCTGAAGATGCTTGAGGAGCCAGCGAAAGATACCTACTTCTTCTTGATCAGCGAGTATCCAAACCGGATTATGCAGACAATCCTTTCCAGGGTGCGCAGGTACGCATTTCCGCCACTCTCCCGGAGGCCGTTGCTACGTACCTCCAACCATTTTATCTTCACGACAAACAGTACGACTCCTTGGAGTCATTCTTCCTTGAAGGTGGTGGTATGGATCTCTCCCGCGCCACACAGATTGCGGAGCTTTTCGTTGCTTCAATACAGGAGCAGCGATACCTACAGAGTAGTGAGATTGCATCACTGCTCAAGGAAATTGATGATATGCAAGGGTATGAGTTTGTATTGAAGGCAATGCTTGAATCGCTTAGGCGGGTGATGCCTTCCAGGTCACTACTCTCTCTCTCATCGCTGGTCAATACTACCTACAATAGGGCGCAGCTCTACAACCAGAACAACCGCTTGATGCTCGAATCACTATACTATCAAATGATGGAGGAAGCATGAAAAACTTTGTCCAACGGGCAATCCAGAAGATTGACCAACTTGATACCAACCAGATAGTGGAGATTCTGAAGAGTCAATCCAGTGATCTTGAGATGCTGGAGAGTGTGCTTGAGTCAATCCAGGATGGGGTAATCCTGACCGACGAGAGAAAAATCGTTCACTATGCAAACAGCAGATGCCGTACCCTTATTCCCATGGCAAGAATGCGGAATTATGAAGGGATGGCCCTTTCCAGGGTCATTGAGGATGAACATGTCCTCCACTATATTATGCTGGCACTCAAGGGAAAGCATCAGGATGAAGAGAACGAGTTCACGTTCCAGAAAGGAACCAAGATGCAGACCATCGCTGTGACGGTTTATTCCTACTTGAACAGCTCTGAGAGAATGAGGTCTTCCTTTGTGATCATGTTGAGTGATGTCACTGAGCATAATGCAAATGAGGCAAGGCTCCGCAGAAGTGAAAACCTTGCATCGATGACCACCATGGCCGCAGGGGTAGCCCATGAAATCAAGAATCCGCTTGCAGCGATGGGAATTCATTTGCAACTCCTGAAAAAAGCATTTGAAAGGAAGGAGTCACTTACCCTTGATGATGCAGAGCGGTATCTCTCTGTCTTGGAGGAGGAAATCAGTCGCCTCAACGGTATTGTGGTGGATTTTCTCTTTGCGGTACGGCCCATGGATACACGCCTCCGCCTTGCTCAGATGACCAAGACATTGGAGGATATCTGCTCGTTCGTGGAGCCGGAACTGGAAGAGCATAGCGTTTATTTGATCAAGGACTTTGCATCTTCCCTGCCCAGGTTGGAATATGATGAACATCTGCTCAAACAGGCAGTACTCAACCTAATAAAGAATGCAATGAACGCCATGGAGGGTGGGGGTAAACTCATTCTCCAGACCAGACTTGATGGGGACCATGTGGTCTTGAAGATCCAGGATACCGGTATTGGTATGGATGAGGAGACGCAACAGAAGATATTTGAGCCATACTTCACGACCAAGGCAACCGGTACGGGGCTTGGACTGACAGTGGTCTACAAGATTTTGAAAGAACACAAGGGAGATATTACGGTGCAGAGCAAGCTTGGAGAGGGAACTGTTTTTACCCTTACATTCCCGGTTCCCAAGAGTGAACGGCTTGCGCTGAAGTGGGATACGGTAGCGGAGGTGCACTATGAGTCGTAACATCCTGATATGTGATGATGAGAGAAATATCAGAAACGGCCTAGCCTTAGCCATGGAACTTGAAGGTTTTGAAACCCTTGAGGCAGAGGATGGAAAGGTAGCCTGGGATATGGTGAACAAGCAGTCGGTTGATCTTGTCATCACTGACCTGAGAATGCCGAACATGAGTGGAGAGGAATTGCTGAAGAAGATCAACAGTGCCTATCCCCGCATGCCGGTTATTGTACTCACCGGTCATGGGACCATTGAGACTGCAGTGGAAGCAATGCGCTCGGGAGCCATCGATTTCTTCACCAAGCCGGTGGACCTGGACCGCTTGACCCTGGTGGTTAAGAAAGCACTCTCCAATAATGATCTCTATGTAGAACATGAGCGGCTGAAAGAGGAAGTTGCCCAACTCAAGGCTCGTAATCGGTATGACAGAATCATCGGCAAGAGCCAGAAAATGGTGGAGCTGATGGACATTGTAAGCCAGGTTGCGCCAACAAAGGCCTCGGTGCTGGTCACCGGGGAGAGTGGTGTAGGCAAGGAGCTTGTTGCCGATGCAATCCATGAACTGAGCAATAGAAGCAAGGGGCCCTTGGTGAAAGTGCACTGTGCTGCCCTGACTTCGAGCTTGTTGGAAAGTGAGTTGTTTGGACACGAGAAGGGGTCCTTTACCGGGGCGGTGAAAGAGAAACGCGGACGGTTCGAACTAGCTGATGGAGGAACAATCTTCCTCGATGAAATCGGAGAGATTGATGCAGCCACCCAGGTGAAACTACTGAGGGTGTTGCAGGAGAAGCAGTTTGAACGGGTAGGTGGAGAGAAACCCATTTCTGTCGATGTCCGTATCGTGTGTGCAACCAACCGGGATCTGCTCAAGGAGATTGAGAAAGGCAATTTCCGTGAGGATCTATACTACAGACTTAATGTCGTTCATCTCGAGGTACCTCCACTGAGGGAAAGGAAAGATGATATTCCACTCCTGATGACCTCATTCCTTACTTTGTTCAGCAAGGAGAACAACCGTAGTATTGAGGGGTTCTCCCCTCAGGCAAAACGCGCCTTGCTCAGTTACGACTGGCCGGGGAATATCCGGGAACTCAGGAATTGCATAGAGAGCGCCGTTGTGCTTGCCCGTGGGTCGGTCATTGAGTATGATGACCTGCCCCCAAGTGTCACCAAGGCGGAGAATTCACAGAATCTCTCCCTCGATGTCGGCATAACCTTGGCTGAGGCGGAAAAGCAGTTGATCATCAGCACCCTTGCACAGTGTGGGGGAAATAAGACCAAGGCAGCAGAAGTCTTGGGTATTGGAAGGAAAACCTTGCATAGAAAAGTACAGGAATATCACATTGACCAAGCATGACATCTATCAGATTTTTGATAAGGATGGGTTGTTGGAGCAGAACTTCCCCTCTTATGAGTATCGCGAGGGACAGCTCAATATGGCTGACCTTGTCAGGGAGAGTTTTGAACGCAATGCCATAGCAGCAATCGAGGCAGGGACCGGTATCGGTAAATCCTTTGCCTATCTTGCTGTTGCCCTGTATGCAGCCATGCAATCCCCTGATGAGCGCACGGTGGTCGCAACCAGTACGATCAACTTACAGAAACAGCTGTATGAGAAGGATATTCCCATGCTGTTCAAGTTTCTCGGTTTATCCTGCAAGATTGCACTTGCTGTGGGCAGGGGGAACTATCTCTGCATAAACCGATTCATGCAGGCAAAAGCTGATTCCTCTCTGCTTGCCCAAGACCCGGCCAGTGAGCTTTACCAGGTTGGGCAGTGGATCAAGGAGAGCGAAACAGGCCTATTTGCCGACTTTCCTGGAAGACTGAGTGGAGAACTGAAAGGGGAGATCTGCAGTGACGGGGACCTCTGCCAGAACCACGCCTGTGCATACTTTCGAGACTGTTTCTATTTCAAGGCAAAGGCAAAGGCGAAGGATGCGAAAATCATTATCAGCAACCACCACTTGCTCTTTACCGATGCCCAGAGTCGATTTATCAGTGATGTAGGCTACGAAGAGGAGATGATTCTTCCTCCGTTCAATCGCCTGATCATCGATGAGGCTCACAATATTGAGTCGAATGCAACCGAGTATTTCACCGAGGTGTATGACTCACAGCAATTGTTGCGCCAGATCTCGAAGATCCAACGCTCCGGCCGGTTCAGGGGAAAAAGTCTCTTGGAGCAACTGGGAGAATACAGCAGCGAAGCTGATATCATTGACCGAATCCAGGATGACATCCATCTCCTGACCCAGAACGTGGGTACGCTCGACCAGTACCTGCTTGGTGTTTTCCAGAAGAACGACTACCAGCCGGTGCTGATAAAACCGGAACACCAAGGTCGTTTGCAACAGTTTGTTGAGGCGGCCACCAGTGTATCCCAGGCAAGCGGGAGACTTGCTGCGAAGATCAATACCTTTCTTGAACAGAACAAGGCTCCCCAGGAACTGGATACCAAGATTAATGAGCTGAAGGTACGCGGTACACGGATTGCCATGATGAGCGAGGTGCTGACCAAGTTCTGTAATTTCACACTCTGGCAAGATGAAGTGCACTGGTTCAATGCTGAATCCTATGGATCCCACCGGCAGGTGCAGGTATGCATAACCCCCCTTTCCATTGCCCCCCTGCTTGTAGAGGCGGTCTTCCAGAAACTCGATACCGTGGTATGTACTTCTGCAACCCTTGACCTGAATGATGAATTTGCATTTTGGTCCAGTCGGGTTGGACTTCCCTATGATGAGGAACGTCCCTTTCTCAAGGGAGCTTTCTCCTCCCCCTTTGATTACCGAAACCGATTGTTGCTTCTAACCCCATCAGATGCTCCCTTGTACAGCAAGGATAAGGAAGAGGCATATGAGGCGTATCTTGTAGATACCATTATGTCCTCAGTACTTTCAGCAGGAGGGGGAGTGCTGGTTTTGTTCACCAGCTACTCCATGCTGAAGAAGGTACACCAGAGACTCAGTGAAACGTTTGAGAAAGAGGGTTTGACCTTGCTCTGCCAAGGGGAGTATGACCGATATACATTGCTCAACAGGTTTATCAATGAGAAGGACAGTGTTCTCTTCGCTACCTCCTCCTTCTGGGAAGGGGTTGATGCACCAGGGGAGACTCTTCGCATGGTCATCATCGTGAAGCTGCCATTCACTGTTCCCTCTGACCCGGTGTTCAAGGCTCGTTGTGAGGCAATAGATGCCAATGGGGGAAGTGGGTTCTACCAACTTGCCTTGCAATCGGCAACCATGAAACTGAAGCAGGGATTTGGACGATTGTTGCGTTCAGCCTGCGATCGTGGTGTAGTCCTCATTCTGGATAGCCGGGTGGTGAGCAAGAACTATGGTATGTACATGATTCGTTCATTACCTGAGAGCTATCACCCCGAGAGCGAGACTTCAGGATTATCAGATAAGGTAGAGAATTTCCTCTATGGAGGATGATATATAAAAAAGCTGCTTCCCGGCAGATGCCTGGAAACAGCTTTTCTGATTTGATGCTATCAACTACTCGATGATTGCAAGAATATCCTTCATGCTGAGAATCAGGTATTCGGTGCCATCGGCTTTTACAGAAGTTCCGGCATACTTGTCATGCATGACGCGATCCCCTTCCTTGACGTTCATCTTTACGTCTTCGGTTCCTTCGCCGACTGCCACGACCACTCCGATCTGGGTCTTTTCTTGTGCTGTCTGGGGAATGTAGAGACCGCTTGCGGTCTTCTCCTGCAGCTCTTCCATCTTTACCAATACTCTGTCTGCCAAAGGCTTAATGGTCATTGTATCTTCCTCCAACCAAATATGAATATGAAAGTGTAATAGAGAGGGATGTACCCTCACTGGAGATAATATAGTCAAAAGAAGGAGAAGGGGCAAGCTGATTCTTCTTTAGTGCGCAGATCCTTCTCACTGTGCAAAAGAGGCTTGCCGCTAGTAGGAAGTATTACTATATTCAGTGCGAAGCAAAAAAAGAAGGAAACTGGTATGGAGAACAGGCACAAAGACAGTAACTATCCTCTGGCCCTCAAAGACAATCCTGCAGATTGGGGCACCCAACAGGTTTGGAGGCATTTCTATCGTCTGGCCTGTCTATTCGCCCGTTCCAAGGATTTGGACAGGAGTCTCAATTGCTTTGTTGATGTGTTTTTGATCAGGGGGAATGAAATGCACAATCCAGACAAGGATTGGATTGATTTCTTCAGGCGTCAGTTTGCCATCTACCTTTTCGGGAAAAAGAGAATCTCCTGCTCTCTCAGTGAGGGGGACATGATTCACGATTTCCTGAAGATGGAATATGAGCAGATCAAGAAGGAACTCAGCGAAAGTGAGATTCCTTTCAAAGGAGAATGCCTTGCCCCATGGTTTGCTTCACTCGAGCTTGATTTCCCCTGGCTGGTTACTGAATCTGAGCCAAAATGGTCAGTTGGGTAACGATGAATTGCCATCTTATGCTTGGTTCGAGTCAGAATGTCCCGGAAATCCTGGGATATTTTTTTTATGAGTCAAAATGACACTTTTTTCTAAAAACCTCTACTCAATGTGATCATATTTCACTTATTTTATCTGGAAACGAATATGTATGTATATAAAATAAAAGCAATTAAAAATCATTATGATAAGTTGGCACGCTAGTTGCATTTACCTTTCCAACGACCAAACAGGAAGGTACATAATGAAAAGAAACCAAACGATGTTGAATGCAGTTGAAAAATCTTACGCTTATGATGACGCAAACATTCTGAGCATGTACCTCAAGGAAATCAACAGGATTCCCTTGCTTACTCCTGAAGAGGAAGTGGAACTTGCAAAACGCGCACAGAACGGCGAAGAGTTTGCACGAAAGAAAATGATTGAGTCAAATCTTCGCTTCGTTGTCAATGTGGCAAAGAAATACCAGAACCAGGGCTTGCCGTTGGTTGATCTGATCAATGAGGGAAACATTGGATTGATGACAGCACTTGAGAAATTTGAAGTTGAAAGAGGATACCATTTCATCAGTTATGCTGTGTGGTGGATCCGCCAGGCAATCATGAAGGCAATCAATGAAAAGAGTAGGGCTGTTCGTCTCCCACTCAATAGGACCAATGAGTTGTTGCAGATCCAGAAAGCCCAGAAGGCACTGATGAAGGACAATAACTCTGAGGACGTGAGTGCAGAAGAGATTGGGGCTCTCACCGGTTTCGATCCTGAGCATGTAGGTAACTTGCTCGCCATCAGCCGGGATATGGTTAGCCTCGATGCACCCATCTTCAATGATGGAAGTGCAAGTAATATTGGTGATTTCATAGAGGATGAGTCACAGATGAGTCCTGAGGACAGTCTTCTTGAGCACTCCTTGGAAGAGGACGTTCGTTCGCTGCTTTCCACATTGAGTGACAAGGAGCGGGAAATTATAGAGTTACGCTTTGGTCTTGAAGGAAAGAATCCAATGTCTCTCAAGGAGATCGGGGAACTGTACAACCTGACCAAGGAGAGAATCCGCCAGATTGAGAAGAAAGCAATCGAGAGATTGCGTAACCCCTCCCGATCAAAGATGGTTGAGAGTTATATCGCATAACAGCACCAAAAGGGTGTATCTATATATATTGGAAAAACCGGGCACAGGCTGTCCGGTTTTTTCCCTCTCTAGCCCAATCTGACAATAGGCTCGGATACGTGATTTCGACAACAAGAAACAGGAGATCGATTTACTCGGTCTCCTGTTTCTTGCTATTCCTGTAAATAGGTTGCTAGAATTCTGGACGATTGGATTTCCCCGTATACCCCATATTGTAGCTGATGGTAGCTGCACAACGCATAACCAACACAGCCATGGTCTCAGGCCTCATCTCTGGGTGCTGGGCCAGTACCCAGGAAGTAGATACTGCAGCAATGACCTGTCCACGGTAGTCGTGGATAGGGGCAGCCACACAGTTAATTGCAGGCTCCGCCTCCTGGTCATCAAGTGACCATCCCCTTCTTCTGCATTCACGAATGTCCTGGAGCAGACTCTCAATATTGGTATGGGTGTTTGGTCCTTGACGAGAGAAGGTTTCATGGGCAAGGAGAGCCCGAATTTCTTCGTCACCCAAACCCATCAACAAGGACTTTCCAAGTGATGTGCAATAGAGGGGTTTTCTCTGTCCCACGATAGCATACTTACGAAGGCTGTTGATTTGTTCCTTGCTATCCACATAGACCATCTTGTCCTCCTGTCGGATGGCAAGAAAGACCACATTGCCTGTAGAAACGGAAAGTTCGTCCATGGCAGGGGAGCTCTCAGTCTTCAGTTCAAGGTTGTTGAGATAGTTGCTGCAAAGAGCAATGAAACCAGGGCCAAGGCGATATCGGCCGGTATCTTCTGATTTTCTCACATATTCACGTTGAATGAGCACTCCGATGAGACGGTGTACCGTGCTTTTGGGGAGCTTGAGCATCTCAGAAATTTGAATCAGGTTGTAGCCGTTCTGCTCGTTTCCCAACAACTCCAAGATGTCAAAGGCTCGATCAAGTGATTGTACTTTCAATTCTGATGGCACCTCTCATCCTCCTTGTTATTTCAATATATTCCATTTATTTCCCCTTGACAAGAGAGGAAGGTGTCTTATAATGGAATTAGATTCCACGATGTGGAACAAAATTGGGAATATTGAGAAATATGTGTACATAATCATATATTAATTCTTCAATATGAAAAGCAGTTCCACGATATGGAACATAAATTTAGGAGGAAAGCATGAAAAAAACTGTGTGTTTGGTGCTTTGCATGTTGCTTGTGTTCTCTGCAGTCTTTGCACAAGGACAACAAGAGGCAGCAGGGGAGAAGACGTTTACTATGAAATTGGGGCACGCTTCAACAACAGAGTCAACAAGGCATAAGGCCCTGCTGGTTATGGAGGAGTATGTAGAGAAAGAATCTGATGGTCGCTTGCAGATAGAGATTTATCCAGCAGGAACCCTCGGAAACGAATCTGACATGATTGAGGCGATGAAACTCGGTACCCAGGAGATGTTTGTTGGTGGTGTCTTTGCTTCACAGACCCCGAAACTTGAGATTTTCCTGATGCCGTTCTTCTTCCCCACTCAGGCAGACCTGATGAAGGTTTCCCGCAGTGATTTCGGTGCAGAAATCATGGCAACCGCAGAAGAGTATGGGATCAAGATGTTGGCAGTTGGTGACGGTGGTTCCCGCCAGATTACCAATAACGTTCGTCCTATCAAGACCCCTGCTGACATGAAAGGCTTGAAGATCAGGACTCCACCGATTGAATCCATCATCAAGAGTATGGAAGCATTGGGTGCAAATCCTGTTTCCATTCCCTATGGAGACACTTACATGGCACTCAAGACCGGTGTTGCAGACGGTCAGGAAAACCCCTTGGCCAATATCGGCGACATGAAGTTCTTTGAGGTGCAGAAGTACATGACCATGATCGATTATCAATTCCATCCAGAGCCGATTGATGTGAACCTCGATGTCTGGAACTCCCTTCCCAGCGATCTGCAGGAAGTTCTTCAGGCTGGTGCATGGATCTATACCGATGAGCAGAACCGTCTTCGCCGCGAGCTCAACGAGTATTACTATGACATGATTGTTGATGGTGGTGTGACTGTCTATTCACCAAGTGATGCAGAAATCCAGAAGTTCATCGATGCTTGTCAGCCGGTATACTCCTATTTCGTAAATAAAGGTATCTTCACTCAGGCTGAACTGGATGAGATGCGCAGAATTGTCAACGAAACATGATGCTGTGGGCCCGTCTTCTTCGGGGGACGGGCAATCTATGTCTAAAGGATAAGTGTGGTTTTGTATGAAAAAACTCATTCTGGGAATCGATCGGTTCCTTTCAGTGGTAGGCATTGCCCTAACCGCAATTCTTGCAACAGGAGTAATCATCTCGGTGATACTCCGCTATGTGTTTTCTATTGCCTTCGTCCAGTCTGAGGAGTTGTTGACGATGGTCTTTGTGGCCACCACGTTTTTCGGGGCTGCCCTTGGTCTCAGGGAATCTGAGCATATTGCAGTTTCCAATTTTGTCTCGGCAATGCCTGCAAAGCCTCGTAAGGTTTTTGCTGTCATTGGGCAGGTAGTGATTATCGTGGTTTCCATGGGAATGATTTATTACAGTTACCGGATGATCATGAAGGTGGGGAAAGTTCCTTCACCCGCAACAGGGATACCTCGTGGGTACTACTACGCAATGATCCCCATTTCCTTTCTCTTCACCACCTTCTATGGTGTGGTGAATATTCTAAAAGAGTTTATTGACATCCCGCAGCCCGTGAAAGGGTACAAGGATGATTATGAATTGGGTATGTCTGATACCGAAGGAGGCGTATAATGGAACTTTCATTGATGTTTTTCGCCTTGATCGTCCTCCTCGTCATTGGTGTGCCGATTGCATATGCCATTGGAGCCTCTGGGATCATCTATATGCTCATGAGCAACCCGACGTTTCTCTTGACCTTTCCCCAGCGGGTATGGTCGGGAACTGAAAGTTTCATCATAGTTGCCATGCCGCTGTTCATGCTTACCGGGGAGTTGATGAACCACAGTGGGCTAACCAGGAGACTGATTGATTTTTCCATGCTTCTGGTGCGTCCTGTTCGTGGAGGACTCGGGGAAGTGAACGTTGTCGCATCGATGATATTCGGTGGTATCTCTGGTTCATCTGTTGCCGATACCTCCGCCCTCGGTTCCATTCTGATTCCAGATATGGTTAAAAAAGGATATCCAAAGGGGTTTTCAGCTGGTATCACGGTAGCTTCCTCGACCATTGGCATGATCATACCCCCTTCGGTACCCATGCTCATGTACGCCATGGTCAGTGGTGCCTCGGTAGGAAAGCTGTTTCTTGCAGGACTCATCCCTGGCATTTTGGTTGGTGCAACACAGTTGATCATGACCTTTGTGATCTCCAGGCGCAGGGGCTACCACCCTGAGAAGGAGAAAGTCGAGTGGAGACAGGCTTTGAAAGTGACCAAAGATGGATCGCTTGCCATTGTTATGCCTCTCTTGATCATCGTCAGCGTCTCCTTTGGTATTGCAACGGCTAGTGAATCGGCAGGTCTTGCTGTTCTCTATGCAACCATCCTTGGATTCTTTGTCTACAAGGAACTGAAGTGGTCTGAAGTGAAGAATGCATTGAAGAAGACCTTCATGATGTCCTCCTCGATCATGATCATAGGTGGATTTACCATGATCTTCACTTGGATTCTTGCTGTTGAGCAGGTTCCTGCAGCTATCGGCGCCTTCCTGATAGATTCAAATATCCCCGCTTGGATGGTGTTCCTGTTCCTGGATATCATCATCCTTCTGCTAGGTACCTTCCTTGATGTGACTCCCTGTATTCTCCTCATCAGTCCGATACTGCTACCTGTAATGCAGCAGTTCGGGATGAATGAATTGCAGTTCGGGGCTATCATCATCGTGGGCCTGGCAATCGGTTTGGTGACCCCGCCGGTAGGGATGTGTTTGAATGTGGCAAGCAAAATATGTAGAATGGATATTGTAAGCGTATTCAAGTCTGCCGCCCCATTTATCATCTGTAATGTGATAGTATTAGTGGGTATAACTTTTGTTCCCGCTTTGAGTTTGTGGTTGCCGTCCATCATCTAGATGGTGGTATTGATATAAGAAAAAAATTAATTGTAAGGAGTTACGATATGGATACAAGGTATTCGACTGGCAAAGAAGCATTCAAGCATATGACGACACAGGAGCTCAGGGATGAGTTCTTGGTTGACGGAATATTTCTCGCTGATGAGGTCAGTGGTGTCTATTCTCACATCGACAGGATTGTCACCATGGGTGCAATGCCGGTGAAAGGGGAGCTGGACCTGGAAAAGAACATCGATCCGATGAAGGATTTTGGTGTCGAGTACTTCCTGCAGCGCCGCGAGATTGGAATGATCAACATCGGTGGCGATGGCTACGTGGTGGCCGATGGCAAGCGCTATGACCTGGTGAGCCTTGATGGATTGTACCTGCCGATGGGAACAAAAAAGGTGACTCTTGGAAGCAATGACGGGAATAAGCCTGCAAAGTTCTATATGAGCAGTACTCCTGCACACCATGCATTTGAAGCAAAGCATATTGTCTTTGCTGATGCAAAGCATGTACCAGCAGGCAACAAGGCAGAGAGCAATGAACGGGTGATCAACCAGTATATTCACCCCGATGTATTGGATACCTGCCAGCTTTCCATGGGACTGACACAACTGAAAGAGGGCAGTGTTTGGAATACAATGCCGGTACATACGCATGAGAGAAGAATGGAAGTGTACTTCTACTTTGACATTGATGCAGAACAGACACTGTTCCACTTCTTTGGGGAACCGAGTGAGACAAGGCACATCATTGTGCACAACGAACAGGCTGTTATCAGCCCGTCTTGGTCGATCCACAGCGGAGTCGGTACAAGCAACTATACGTTCATCTGGTCAATGTGTGGTGAGAACAGAACCTACACTGACATGGACCATGTAGCAACGAAGGATTTGAGGTAAATTGTATGGGATATATTGAAAAACAGTTCTCCCTTGAGGGGAAGGTGGCCTGGGTGACCGGGGCAAGTTACGGCATCGGTTTTGCCATTGCAAGTGCCTATGCATCTGCTGGTGCGAAGATTGCGTTCAACGATATCAACCAGGATTTGGTGGACAAGGGCCTTGCTTCCTACAAGGAAGCAGGCATCGATGCCAAGGGCTATGTGTGTGATGTCACCGATGAGAAAGCGGTAGCTGAGACCACGGAGAAGATAATCAAAGATCTTGGAGCGGTTGACATCCTGGTAAACAATGCTGGGATTATCCGCCGTGTTCCGATGCACGAGATGAGTGCAGAGGAGTGGCGCAAGGTAATCGACATCGATCTGAACGCACCCTTCATCGTGAGCAAGGCTGTCCTTCCCGGGATGATGGAGAGAAAGAGCGGTAAGATCATAAATATCTGCTCAATGATGAGTGAGCTGGGCAGAGAGACTGTCGCAGCGTATGCTGCTGCAAAGGGTGGCCTGAAGATGTTGACAAGAAACATCTGCAGTGAGTACGGCAAGTACAACATCCAGTGCAACGGGATTGGACCTGGCTACATAGCAACCCCGCAGACCGCTCCTCTCAGGGAGCGACAGGCCGACGGTAGTCGTCACCCGTTTGACTCATTCATCGTAGCAAAGACACCTGCAGAGCGTTGGGGGACAACCGAGGATCTCACCGGTCCAGCCTTGTTCCTTGCCTCCGGTGCAAGTGATTTCGTGAATGGTCATGTCCTGTATGTCGATGGTGGCATTCTTGCCTATATTGGCAAACAGCCCTAATTAGTCCTTCTTTTTACTTTGCCCATATTCCCTTCAGGGGGTGTGGGTGATTTTTTTTGGCTTAAGGCTGAGATGATAAGTAATGATTGTTGCTATTTGTTGCAAAGATGAGGGATTCGATCAAATTTTAATTAGGAATTGCGTAAACGCGTAAAATTCAATTAAAAGCTGATAGGAACTAGCAAAATACGATTTGTCTTAGGATTTGCTCAATACCGAGTGCTAAGGCCAAATTGGAATAATGTTCCAAAAAGGATATTAACAAATATTTATCTAATAAGAAGTTGGAAGTACCCAAACTGCTTCTTTTACGCTCCGGATTCATTGACAGTCAGGAGCTAAGCAGGTAGGATTTGCACGTCTAGTAATAGTGAAAATTAAGAGGAGTCTTGTATGGCAACAAAGAACACAAAGTATGTCTATTTTTTTGGCTCCGGTAAGGCAGAAGGAACTGCCCAGATGAAGGATTTACTCGGAGGAAAGGGTGCAAACCTTGCCGAGATGACCAGCATTGGGCTTCCTGTCCCACCGGGCTTTACAATCAGCACTGAGGCTTGCGCCTTTTATAGTGCCAATAAAGGTACCTATCCTGAAGGATTGAGAGAAGAAGTGCTGGAACACCTTGCCAGACTCGAGAAGACGATGGGTGCAAAACTGGGTGACAATAATGATCCCTTGCTTGTCTCCGTAAGAAGTGGA
Organism: uncultured Sphaerochaeta sp.; assembly: GCF_963677075.1. Lineage (NCBI taxonomy): Bacteria > Pseudomonadati > Spirochaetota > Spirochaetia > Spirochaetales > Sphaerochaetaceae > Sphaerochaeta > uncultured Sphaerochaeta sp. The sequence continues at coordinate 2,067,794 of NZ_OY781873.1, forward strand.
GCTGCCCAGTCCATGCCAGGAATGATGGATACCATCCTCAACCTGGGACTTACCCCCGACTCCGTTCAGGGGTTGATCAAGAAAACAAACAACGAGAGATTTGCCTGGGACAGCTATCGCCGTTTCATGCAGATGTTCGGTGACGTTGTCATGGGGGTTCCCCATCATGAGTTCGAACGTGCACTGCAGGATGTGAAGGACACTCGTGGTATTGAACTCGATACCGACCTTGACAGCAAGGATCTGCAGGAAGTGATTGCCCGTTACCAGAGGCTGTACAAGCGCTTCACAGGTGAGGAGTTCCCCACCGATCCCCTCGACCAGTTGTTCAAGGCCATCAATGCAGTATTCAAGTCCTGGAACAATGAACGTGCAAACAAGTATCGCCAGATGAACGACATTCGAGGTCTCCTGGGTACTGCGGTAAACATCCAGAGCATGGTATTCGGCAACATGGGGGAGACCAGTGGTACTGGTGTAGCCTTCACCCGTGACCCCTCAACTGGTGAGAACCAGTTCTATGGTGAGTACCTGATGAATGCTCAGGGTGAGGATGTTGTTGCAGGTATCCGTACCCCACAGTCGATCTCTACGCTCAAGAAAGTCAATGAAAAGGTCTATGACCAGTTGGTTGATATCAGAGGCATCCTGGAAAAACACTACAAGGATATGCAGGATCTTGAGTTCACCATCCAGGAAGGCAAGCTGTACATGTTGCAGACCAGAAATGGTAAGAGAACCATTTTCAGCTGGTTGCGCACCCAGGTCGAGATGGTCGAGGAAGGCTTGATCGACAAGGAGACGGCCGTAAGTCGTGTCCCCTCTGGTGAGTTCGGCAAGTTGTTTGCCCCGATTCTCGACGGCAAGTACATCAGGGACAACTCCCTGGAGGTTGTCACTCGTGGTCTGAATGCCAGCCCCGGTGGTGCATGTGGCCAGATCTACTTCACTGCCGAGAGGGCAGAAGAGATGGCTGCAGAAGGGAAGGATGTCATTCTCGTGAGAACCGAGACCAGTCCTGAAGATATCGGCGGTATGGCTGTTGCAAAGGGAGTGGTCACCTGTCGTGGTGGTATGACCAGCCATGCAGCAGTAGTGGCTCGTGGTATGGGTTGTCCTTGTGTCAGTGGTGCTGGAGAGATTAAAATCAATGAACCCAAGCGTTTCCTGGAAGTGAACGGGACCAAGCTCAGTGAGGGTGATTTCATCTCCATCGATGGCTTCACTGGTGAAGTGTATGGTGCAAAGATACCTGTCCGTGCTTCCGAGATCGTCCAGGTGCTCAATGGTGCCATGAAAGAGAGTGAGTCAATCCTGTACAAGGATTACAAGGCTTTCATGGGATTCGTCCAGGACCTGAAGGAACTGGGTGTGTACACCAATGCCGATACACCGCATGATGCACAGATGGCTGTTGCTTTCGGTGCTGAAGGCATCGGACTCTGCCGAACAGAACACATGTTCTTTGGTGGTGACAGGATCATGTCGATCAGAAAGATGATTCTTGCCAACAATATAGTGGAAAGAGAGAAAGCGCTTGCTGAATTGCTTCCCATGCAGAGGAGTGACTTTGAGGAGATCTTCCTTGCACTTGATGGCCGACCGGCTACCATCCGCTTGCTTGATCCCCCGTTGCATGAGTTCCTTCCCAATGACCATACCAGCAGGCATGAACTTGCCTTGCAGATGGGTATCACGGTTGAGGAAGTAGCACAGAAGTCATCTGCCTTGCATGAGTTCAACCCGATGCTTGGTTTCCGTGGTTGTCGTCTTGCGATCATCTATCCTGAGATTCTGAGAATGCAGGTAAGGGCGATCATCGAGGCTGCGATCAACGTGAAGCGCAAGGGAGTGGAAGTACTGCCTGAGATCATGATCCCGTTGGTAGGCAACTACAAGGAGTTTGTGTTCACCAAGAAACATGCCCTCGAGGTAATCGAGAGAATCTTCACTGAACAGTCTCTCAAGGTGCATTACAAGATCGGTACCATGATTGAGGTTCCTCGTGCTGCCATCACCGCAGACGAGATCGCCAAGGAAGCAGAGTTCTTCAGTTTCGGTACCAATGACCTGACCCAGCTTACCTGTGGATTCAGTCGTGATGATGCGGCTTCTTTCCTCGGTGCATATGTCAATGATGCTGACAAGCAGTTCTATGAGTATGACCCGTTTGCCACCCTCGATGTGAATGGCGTGGGCAAGCTCGTGGAGATGGCCGTCAAGCTTGGTCGATCTGCTAACCCCTCTATCAAGTTGGGTATCTGTGGTGAGCATGGTGGAGACCCGAAGACCATTGCCTTCTGTAACAAGGTTGGCCTTGATTATGTCTCTTGTTCTCCGTTCCGTGTTCCCATTGCCCGTCTTGCTGCAGCACAGGCTGTGATTGAGGCAAAGAAGAAGGCATAAGAGCTTTATTCATGTCAATTTGTATACCTCCCATTGGATTTGTTCCGGTGGGAGGTTCTTAGAATAAGCTCCTCATCTCCTTATCCTTAGCAGGTGAATCACTTTTTACAAAATCTGTAATAACTCTATAAATTCATTAAAATCTCATAAAATTTACAATTAGATTAGTCATGCAGAAATGATATTTGAAAAAACAAATGAAATAATCAGATTCCTGCTATTGCAAGCAGAATACAACCATAGTATTTGTTGATATTCGGTAAAATTTATCTTGTAAATAGTATGTCCTGAAAGCAATAATGTTTACATATGTATTCATTTTGGAGGGCTTGTATGAAAAGACTGACTGTGTTTTTGTTGGTGCTCCTTTTTGCTTCTTCCTTCATGTTTGCCAATGGTTCTTCCGAACAAGCAAGTGATGTCAAAGAAGTGGTAATTGGAGTGTTCGAGCCTCAAACCGGAGAGAATGGTGGAGGAGGGTATCAGGAAGTACTGGGAATGCGGTATGCGAATGAAGTCTATCCCACCGTGCAAATCAATGGGGAGACCTACAATGTTAGACTTGTGGAAGCTGATAATAAGTCTGACAAGACAGAAGCAGTTACTGCTGCTCAGAGTCTGATTTCCAGTGGAGCTTCTGTGATTCTCGGGTCCTATGGGTCTGGAGTTTCCATTGCCGCTGGAGATATTTTCCTTGACAACCAAGTACCTGCTATTGGCGCCTCTTGTACCAATCCACAGGTAACCTTGGGTAATGACTACTATTTCCGTGTATGCTTTCTTGATCCCTTCCAGGGGACGGTGATGGCCAACTATGCTTGGCAAGAAGGCGCGAAGAAAGCGGCGGTCATCACGCAATTGGGTGATGATTATTCATCCGGTCTTGGTAACTTCTTCAGTAGGGCCTTCTCTGGTCTTGGTGGTCAGGTTGTGAGTGAACAACGGTTCCAGACCAATACCACAGACTTCAAGTCAATTCTTACAAATATCAAGGCAGCTGACCCTGATGTAATCTTTGCCCCTTCTTCCATTGCTACTGCTCCGCTCATCATTAAGCAGGCAAGAGAGCTCGGCATTACCGCAAAGATCATGGCAGGCGATACCTGGGAAAATTCATCAATCATTGAAAATGCAGGTTCAAGTGCAGAAGGTGTTGCGCTCTCCACATTCTTTGATGATGCTGACCCAGCTACCGATGAAGCAGCAAAGTTTATCGAGGGTTTCAAGAAATACTTGGTTGCAAACAAGCAACCCGATATCATTCCAGCTGTTTCCGCTCTTGGCTATGATGCGTATATAACTGCAATCAAAGCCATAGAAGCAGCCAACTCAACAAAAGGACCTGCCATTCGTTCTGCTTTGGTAGACGTGGATGTTGAAGGTGTTACAGGGCGAATCGTATTCAATGAAAATGGTGATGCTAATAAAGATATGGCATTCATCAAGGTAGTTGAAAACGGGCAGTTCAAGTTCTTGAAAACTGTCAGTATCGCAAAGTAATGATTCGTTCTCTTGGCCGGAAACCAATTTCCGGCCAAACCCTTTTTTCGATGCCCGTTTTCTCATTTTACCAGCAACTTTCAGTTGCCTAGCTTGGACATGGAGAACAGCTGATGAGTATGACGACTATCCTGCAGCATTGCTTGACGGGAATTTCTCTTGGAGGTGCATACGCCTTGATAGCCATTGGCTATACCTTGGTATATGGCATTCTCCGATTAATCAATTTCGCCCATGGGGATATCTTCATGATGGCCGGGTATTTTATGATTTTTGCCTTGGCAAGTTTTCCATGGCCTATCGCCATCATAATAACCTTGACAGTTACAACCCTCATGGGTATTGGTATCGAACGTGCTGCCTACAAACCCCTGAGAAGTGCTCCCAGGATGTCAATCATGATAAGTGCCATAGGAGTATCGTATCTTCTTCAGAATGTATCGACGTACCTCTTTACCGCAATCCCAAGGGGATATCCCGAAATTCCTTTTCTTAAGCGTATATTCCAGTTGGGAACACTTAGTGCATCCCTGGTAACGTTGCTCACTCCCGTACTTACGTTGTTTTTGGTGATCATCCTCATGATTTTGGTCAATAAGACAAAGACTGGTATGGCTATGAGGGCTGTAAGTAAGGATTTTGAGACTGCTAAACTGATGGGTATCAATATCAACAGGATTATTTCAGTAACTTTTGCCATTGGTTCATTTTTGGCTGGTGTAGGGTCAATTCTCTATTTTACCGATCGTATGTCGGTAACTCCTTTCTCTGGTACACTCCCGGGTCTTAAATGCTTTGTTGCAGCAGTATTCGGGGGTATCGGCAATATTCCAGGGGCGGTGATAGGAGGATTCTTCATAGGAATTGTTGAAACATTGCTCGTTGCCTTGGGATACTCCACCTATTCGGATGCCTTCACATTTCTTTTGTTGATTGTGATGTTGCTCGTACGACCGACCGGTTTGTTCGGCGAAAAAACAGTGGAGAAAGTATGATGAAAATTCGTCGGAACCAGATCCTTACATTGGTAACATTGGTGTTAATAACACTATTTCTATACTGGCTGGATGCACACCGATTGCAGAATGGTATGTTGGTCTCAGTTCTTACCAAAGCTGTGATTCTTTCCCTTGTTGCTGTTTCCATGAACCTTCTCAATGGCTTTACTGGTTTGTTCAGCTTGGGGCAGGCAGGATTCATGTCCATTGGTGCGTATACTACTGCAATACTCTTGATTCCCGTGAAGAATCTGGATGGGGTCTATTACATGAATGGGGTGCATCCTGCAATCAGGGCTGTGAAGGAACTGATGGCTGCAAGCCCTGCTTCATTACAGATTCTCTACCCATTCATTGCTCTGCTGTTGGGCGGTCTGTTGGCTGCCTTTGCTGCAGCACTGGTGGGGATTGCAGTGCTGAGATTGAAAAGTGATTATCTGGCAATAGCAACCCTTGGACTGTCTGAGATTGTAAGGGCGATTTTTTCATCACCACAGTTTGACCAGATAACAAACGGATCATATGGATTGAACAAGATTCCAAATTTTCCAGCTATGCTCTGGGGGCTCGTCCCGTCCTTGATCACCCCGTTCGTCGTAGTGGCTTTTTGTATTATTTTCATGGTGATGCTTATCAAGTCCTCATATGGTCGTGCTTTCAAGGCCATCAGGGAGGATGAGATTGCTGCAGAAGCGATGGGTATAAACCTATTCAAGCATAAGGAGATGAGTTTTATCATCAGCTCCTTCTTTTCAGCAATCGCTGGTGGCCTTCTGGCGATGTACATGCGGTCCATCGAAGCCAAGACCTTCTCCATTACCTTGACCTACGACATTTTACTTATCGTGGTAATCGGTGGTATCGGGAGTGTTTCTGGTTCAATACTCAGTGCCTTCCTGGTAACTGCGGCCAAAGAGTGGTGGTTACGCTTCTTTGACCAACCGCTGGTCATTGGTGGATGGCAGGTTCCTCTGTTTAAAACTGGCTTCAGAATGGTGATATTCTCCTTCTTGTTGATGATGGTAGTGCTTATCTATCGCAGGGGATTGATGGGTTCCAATGAGTTTAGTTGGGATCGTTTGTTTTCCAGGTTCAGCAAGAAATCACGTACCGGAGGGAATTTGAAATGAACGATGTGGTCTTGAGGACTGAACATATAACGATGCAGTTTGGCGGAGTTGTGGCTGTTGACGATCTCTCTATTGAAATCCAGAAAGAGAGAATCACTGCGCTCATCGGACCAAATGGAGCAGGAAAGACTACCGCTTTCAACGTAATAACAGGAGGCTATCAACCTACGAATGGAAGGGTGGTTTTTGAAGATATGGTAATCGGAGAGAACTTTCCCCGTGGCAAGATGAAAAAGATTTACAACGGGACGTACAAGACGCCATATGGGGAGCAGGTGGTGAATACACCTGATAAGATAACACGTCTTGGTATGGCTCGTACATTTCAGAATATCAGATTGTTCAAGGACCTTACGGTCTTTGAGAATGTACTGATAGCCAAGCACTGCCACATCAATGCAGGATTGTTGCGTTCAACGTTCAGGCTTAACCGGTCGGAAGAGTTGAAAATGCATCAGGATACAGAAGAACTTCTGGATAGGGTGGGTTTACTGTCCAATCGTGACGAGATTTCTTCATCTTTACCCTATGGGAAACAGCGAAGGCTGGAGATTGCCAGGGCACTGGCAACCGGGCCCAAGTTATTGTTGCTTGATGAACCTGCTGCAGGCATGAATCCAAAAGAGACGGAGATGCTCTCTGCCTTCATCAAGGAGATACAGAATTCGTTCAACCTTACTGTTTTTCTTATCGAGCATCATATGAACTTGGTCATGGAGATTTCAGACCATATTTATGTATTGGATTACGGGAAGATGATTGCTGAGGGAAATGCCACTGAAATACAGAACAATCCCAAGGTTATCAAGGCTTATCTGGGGGATGAAGAGATATGAGTTTGCTTGAAGTACAGAATCTGAAGGTGTGTTATGGTGGTATTGTAGCGCTCAACGGTATTTCTTTCTCTGTCCAAGAAGGTCAGATAGTAACCCTCATAGGTGCAAATGGTGCAGGTAAATCTACAACCTTGCGCTCCATTATGGGCCTGGTTCCGGTGACCAGTGGAACCATCACCTATAATGGGGAAAAACTCAATGGTATGGATACCCGTAAGATTGTTGAGAGAGGATTGGTTCTCGTTCCCGAAGGTAGACGCGTATTTGCCAATCTGACAACGTTGGAAAATTTGAAGATCGGTGGGTATTTGCAGGATAAAACAGAGGAGCAACAAAACCTCGAACGGGTATATGATTTGTTCCCCAGGCTCAAGGAACGGTATTGGCAACTTGCTGGAACCCTTTCCGGGGGCGAGCAACAGATGCTTGCTGTGGGAAGAGCCCTGATGGCAAGTCCCAAGATGATCATGATGGACGAACCCTCGCTTGGACTTGCTCCACTGGTGGTAAGGGACATATTTACTATCATAAAGCGTGTAAATGAGGCGGGTGTAACGGTACTGCTCATCGAGCAAAATGCGAATGTAGCACTTCGTACAGCCCATGAAGGCTATGTTATGGAGACAGGAAATATAACTTTGTCAGGACCCGGTATGACACTTCTGGAGAATGAAGATATCAAGTATGCCTATCTGGGCAAATCAAAGTGAGATTCCCTTTGTTCATATGAGCGTTATTACCAGCAGAACAATATGAAAAAGCGGTCCCCTAAGGAACCGCTTCTTGAGCCAAAAAAGGGAATTGAACCCTTGACCTGCTCATTACGAGTGAGCTGCTCTACCGCTGAGCTATTTTGGCAATAAACGTATGAAAACAGGAGCATTCTACCCGAAACAGGGAAGAAGGTAAAGACGGATTGTGTATAAAATACCTGCTCACCTTTACCTTGACCTTTCCCTCTAATGTCGAGTAGGCTTGCGGGTGAAGAGGGATACGGTGAATAGAGAGAGACGGTTCAGACATGCTGTCGCCCAGGAGGTGGTTGTCTTGCTGAATACAGAAAAACAAGCAGTACGTACCAAAGTTGGGGTAGGGTGGCAGCCGGATGTCGCCCAATTTTTGTTGGACATGTTTCCTAATGCCTTGGAGTACGGTTTTGAGCTCAAGGATATTGCGCCGTTGGTCAGTGAGAAAGTAATCAACTTCACAGCGGAGGACTATGCATTGCTTGATGATGATTATGACTTGGAGGATCTATGATCGTCCTTGGTATCGAGACATCATGTGATGAGTGCAGTGCTTCCCTGGTGGAGGATGGGCATACCATTCTCAGTAATATCATTGCAACCCAGATTGAACTCCATAAACCCTATGAGGGCGTTGTCCCTGAACTAGCCAGCCGGCTCCACACTGAATGGATTGGCCAGGTTGTGCAATCGGCCCTTGATAAGGCCCATCTTACCGTCAATGACATTGATGCAGTAGCTGTTACCAGCCGACCGGGACTCTTGGGGTCCCTGCTTGTCGGGGTAAGCTTTGCCAAAGGTTTTGCCTCTTCCCTGAACCTTCCCTTTATCACCATTGATCATATCAGGGCACACCTGTATGCATCCCAGATCGAACATCCCCTGGACTATCCATATCTTGGGGTACTGGTCTCGGGGGGACATACGGTGATCTGTCGCGTTGATGACTACGATACCATTGAGGTCCTGGGGACAACAATAGACGATGCAATCGGGGAAGCCTTCGACAAGGTCGCCAAGCATTACGGATTTGGGTACCCTGGAGGGATTGCCATCGACCGTTTGGCGAGGACAGGCAATCCTGTTGCTTTTCTGTTTCCCGGCCCTAAGCTCAATGTCATGGACCATCCGTATGATATCTCTTACAGTGGTCTGAAGACTGCCGTGATCAACCAACTCGACAGCTTCTGGGATGGCGAGAGTGAGAAGAGCCCTGAGAATATTGCAGCATCCTTCCAGCGAGCTGCTGTGAATATGCTCATGAAGCGGGTACGTCAGGCATTGAAGGAAACAGGACTTAGGCGATTGAGTGCTGGGGGTGGGGTTGCTGCGAACAGCTACCTGAGAAGTGAACTGCTCTCCCTGCAGGAGGGTGGCTATGAGGTCTCCTTCCCCTCACTGAAGCTCTGCACCGACAATGGTGCCATGATAGCTGCCCTTGCCTACCGGTATCTCCAGGATGGGATAAGAAGTGATTTTTCCGAGGCGCCAAGTGCCCGGGTTACAGCATTTAAGAAACAATACGCCAAGTGAGAGGTTCTATGGACACTAACTATGATCTGGACAGTGTAATCAGAAAGGTTCCCGATTTTCCGAAGCAGGGAGTTCTGTACTATGACATTACTGGTATTCTTGCAGTGCCGGAGGCTTTCCGTTACTGTATCGATCGCCTGGAGGAACTTTGTAAGGGACGGAAGATTGACGCCATTGCAGCCGTCGAAGCTCGTGGATTCGTCTTTGCAGCCCCCTTGGCCGAACGACTCTCCCTTCCCCTGATTCTTGTCAGGAAGCCCGGGAAGTTGCCGAACAAGACCATCAAGAAACGGTTTGATCTCGAATATGGCTCTGACATGGTATGTGTCCAGGAAGTGGATATTGAAAAGGGTTCCCATGTTCTGTTCGTTGATGACCTGATTGCAACCGGGGGTACCCTGCAGGCTGCTGCTACCATATTCAAGGAACATGGGGCTCATGTTGAAGGGTTCTTGGGAGTGATTGGGTTGCCGTTCCTGAACTATGAAAAAGTACTGGAAGGGCATCCTGTGGACGTTTTGCAGGAGTATCACGGAGAGTAGGAAGAAATTCCTGCATGTACTTGACAAAGTATACACATTTCCGTATCCTACGACAGGATTTTGACATTGGGATGTAGTGTAATGGTAACACTGCAGATTCTGGTTCTGCCTTTGGGGGTTCGAATCCCTCCATCCCAGGCACCGGTTCCTTCGTCTAATGGTTAGGACAGGAGATTCTCAGTCTCTAAATAGGGGTTCGATTCCCCTAGGAACTATAGTTTATATGGAAGGGGCAGCCTTGCAGGTTGCTCTTTTTTTTCGGATACTATTCAAGAGGAACCACAATCATGATTACAGCTGCAAACATTGGTCTCGCCTACGGGACTCAAGTACTCTTCAAGGAAGTCAATATAAAGTTCACCCCAGGAAACTGTTATGGGGTAATTGGGGCAAATGGGGCAGGCAAGTCCACCTTCCTGAAAATTCTCAGTGGTGAGATCGAGGCTGATAGCGGGGAGGTCATCATCTCCTCCGGCCAGCGTATGGCCGTTCTCAGGCAGGACCACTTTGCCTTCAATGAGTATTCCGTGCTTGAAACCGTCATCATGGGGTATGAGCAGTTGTACTCGATCATGAAGGAACGTGATGCCATCTACTCGAAGGAAGATTTCACCGAGGAAGATGGACTGAGGGCTGCTGAGCTCGAAGGTGACTTTGCAGACCTTGGTGGATGGGAAGCCGAAGCCCAGGCAGCACAAATGCTTGATGGGCTTGGCATCAACACAGAGATGCAGCAGAAGATGATGAATGAGGTTGAGGACAACATCAAGGTTCGTGTCCTGCTTGCACAGGCACTGTTCGGCAACCCGGACATTCTCTTGCTTGACGAGCCCACCAACCACCTTGACCTTGAATCCATCCACTGGCTTGAAGAGTTTCTCTCCAACTTTGACAACACCGTCATTGTGGTAAGCCACGACCGTCACTTCCTGAACACTGTGTGTACCCATATTGCAGACATTGACTTCGGCAAGATTCAGCTGTATGTCGGTAACTACGATTTCTGGTACCTCTCAAGCCAGCTTGCTGCAAAGCAGATGAAGGACCAGAAAAAGCGCAGGGAAGAGAAGATTTCAGAGTTGAAGGAGTTCATCCAACGGTTCAGCAGCAACGTGGCAAAGGCAAAACAGGCAACGAGCCGTAAGAAACTGATCGATAAGCTCACCATTGACGATATCAAGCCGTCCAGCAGAAGATTTCCCTATGTGGCATTCAAGCCTGAACGAGAGGTGGGAAAGAAGATCCTCGAGGTCAAGGGCCTGAGCAAGACCATTGAAGGCGAGAAGATTCTGGACAACTTCTCCATGGTACTCAACGCAGACGACAAGGTAGCCTTTGTAGGGCCGAACCACTATGCAAAGACGATCCTCTTCGAGATTCTCAGTGGAAACATGGAACCGGATGAAGGGAGTTTTGAGTGGGGGGTAACCACCAGCCTCTCATACTTCCCCAAGAACAACGCACACCTCTTCAATGAGCACGTCTCCATTACCGATTGGCTCAGGACCTACAGCAGTGATAAGGACGATACCTATATTCGCTCCTTCCTTGGAAGAATGCTCTTCAGCGGGGACGAGGCACTGAAGGACTGTACGGTTCTCAGTGGAGGGGAGAAGGTCCGCGTCGTGCTTGCACGCATGATGCTGGAGCAGGCCAATTGCATGATCCTGGACGAACCGACAAGCCATCTGGACCTGGAGGCCATCACCGCCCTCAATGATGGATTGATCGAATTCAGTGGCGTCCTGCTCTTCAACAGCCATGACCACCAGTTTGTTGAATCGATTGCAAACCGCATCGTAGAGTTCACCCCAGCAGGTGTCATTGACAGGCTGATTGGATTCGAGGACTATTTCAATGACGAATCCATCAAAGCCTTGCGTGATGAGATGTACAGTGGGTCCCATCATGCCATGGCCCTATAAGGAGGTCTCATGCTGCTTGCTGTAGATATTGGAAATACGAATATCGTGATCGCTGTCCATGATGGGCAGAAATGGATACACTCCTACAGGATTTACAGCGACCAACGAAAGACCAGCGATGAGTATTTTGTTGTCTTGGAGAGCCTGCTGAGTCATTCCCAGCTCTTCAAGCATGATATTAACCGGGCTGTGATCAGCTCGGTTGTACCCAACCTGACCAGGTCAATGCAGAAAAACATCATCAGGTTGTTCGATGTTCAGCCCTTGATGATAGACCATAGCGTGAACAGTGGCCTAAGAAAAGAGACCATCCCTGCTGAACTGGGAAGTGACTTGTTGGCAAACCTTGCCCAGGCACATTTTGCTTGCCCGGACCATGCGGTGGTTGTGGTGGACTTTGGTACCGCACTCACCCTTGCTACGGTTGACTGCGATGGTTCCGTTCTTGGGGTTTCCATCGCCCCCGGTCTGGTTACTGCGGTGAACGCCCTCTTCGGGAATACCGCGCAACTTCCCCAGGTAGAACTGAAGATTCCCCCCTCTGTCTTGGGCCAGAACAGCCAGGACTCGATCAGGAGCGGTATCATGTATGGCTACGCGGGAATGGTGACAACCATGATCGAGCGAGTGGAGCAGGAAATAGGCAAGGAGGTCTATGTCATAGCTACCGGTGGTCTGAGCAGGACCATCGCCCCGCTCATTGACCGGATCAACCAGATTGCCTCCATGCATACCCTCGATGGTCTGAAACTCATCCAGGAACTCAACTAGAAGGTAAACATCCCGTTTTCCATGATCACCACTTGCCTTCCATCACGAGTATGGGCGGTTATTTTCATATCCGGGGAGCCGACCATGAAGTCTATGTGCATAAGGCTGGTATTGCAATGTGCTTGTTGCAGCTGTTCCTTGGTATCCAGGGTTGTACCATCCTTGAGTGCAGAGGGATAGCCTTCTCCGAGAGCAAGGTGGCAGGAAGCATTCTCATCAAGCAGGATTGAGTTGAAGACAAGATTGCTTTTTGCGATCGGGCTGGTCTCATCCACCAAGGCAACCTCCCCGAGTCTACGGGTGCCCTCATCTATGGCAAAGAACCTGTCCAGTGCCTCCTGGCCTTTCTTGGCTTGGTACTCAACCACCTCTCCATCCTTGAATACAAAGCGGACCTCCTCGGTGGTGGTGTTCAGCACCTCAACAGGTTTGGTCGTGGTGATGTATCCCTCTGCCCTGAGGTTGTCAGGAGTGGTGAATATTTCCTCTGTGGGTAGGTTGGCGAAGAACTCCCTCCCATCGGGTAGTGCCTCACTTCCTCCGGTGAATCGTGCTCTCTCTGTGAATCCGATCCTCAGGTCACTCTTGCTGCTCTGGTAGTGCAGTGTGTCGATCCCAAGCCCATTGAGATATTCCTGTCGTTTCCTCAGCACAGAAGCTTTCTCATTCCAGGCTTTGATAGGGTCATCTGCGTCGAGGAGCAGGATAGGGGTCAGGACCTTCATGAGGTCATCAGTGGTTGCATCCTCTCCCAGTACCTGTTTTGCCCAGAGAGGCCCGGGGGCCACACAGACACACCAGGGGAGCTGGTGACGCATCAGCTTCTTGGTTTTCGCTTCACTGAACTGACGTTTTGCCTTTCCCAGTATCTGGTTCTTCGCTCCGTCAAGTGGTGCATGGTCGAGCCTCTCCTCGGTGCTGTCGATCCTGATATGTGACCAGCCCTCACTGACAAACTCGTAGTCGAATGCCTTGAGGAAATGTGGGTTGAATTTCAATGCATCCTCATCCTGATGCTTCAACCTCTCTGAGAGGACATCCAGGTCATCAAGCAGGACCTGCACATAACTTGCCCCATGGCGATAAGCTGACTTGCTCAGTTCCCGGGCAAAATAATAGGTACCCGGTCCTGTGGTGATGACAACCCCTTTCCCGCTCTGTAGGTTGATCCCCCCTTGGATGATCAGGTCCGCATATCTCTCAATTTCCTGTTTGTTCATACCAGTCCCTCCTCTGTGAATATTCCCTCTTCCATTACAGATGACTCACTCCCATCCTCGCTATGCAGCGTTACCGATAGATGGCTGTCCCCAATTGGTACCGCCACCCTCACCAGGGAGGTGCAAAGAGCACTGTCTTCTATATCCCCTTCATTCTGTTGAGTGGTCAGATTGTCCAGGGAGAATCCACCCAGCACAATCATGCTGGTCATTTCCCGTGCAAAGTGGGGATGGATCGATTTTTCCAGGTAATGGCTTTCAACGGTATCATGATCGGCAAGTGAGATTTCACTCACTCTCTTCGCATTCTCATCAACTGAGAAGAGTGCAGTGAGCGCTTCTTCGCCACTCTGTGCTGCATACTCTGTGACCAATCCATCTTCCACGGTGAATCGTGCTCCCTTTACTTCCTGTCCAAGGACATAGAAGGGCCTTGAGGAGGTGAATGTTCCATTGGCACTTTTTCCATCCAGGGCAGCATGAATTGCCTGCACCGGGAGTGAAGAGAAGAACAAGCGTTGGCTGGGCAGGGTTTGTCTGCCGCCGGCCCAGATGGTGTCCTTGGCCATGGTAGCACCAATCTCCCAAAGATCCCCGATCAAACGGATCTTGCACCTTCCTCGTTCATTCAGTTTCTGTTTCCTGTAAGCCAGGAGGTTTCCCTGCTCTTCCCAGAAACGGAAGCCATGCTCATCTTCTATTCGGTAGAGCGTGGTGAAAAGTTTCCACATATCCTCTTCACTTGCTTGGGTCCCAAGCAACTGCAACGCCCAGCGAGGGCCGGGATAGGGAATATTGGCCCAGGGGACGGCAATCCTCCGGTCAAGGAAGACGGGATCGGCGAGCAATCCGTATTTCCCCAGGGTGGTTACTTCCTCCGCTGCTGTGTCGAGGTCGGTTGGCGTAAGGTATGGGTGCTCGTCCAGGTCGACAATGTGGCACATGACGGCTCCCTGTACTGGGGGACGGAAGATTTCCTTCTCTGTCGGCTCGATGGGGATGGCATCCACCACCTTCCCATGGTTGGTATGTACGATGGTGACCGTCTGCCTGGTTGCAAGTGCGGCCTTCTGAGCAAGCAGTCTGGCAAAAGTCAGGGTACTTGCCTCGCTGTTGATGGAGAGGCTGTCACCCTCGCGTAGTTTCAATTGCACCTCGATGACAAGACGTGCATATTGTGTAAGCAATGTTTCCATGAATCCTCCGTTCACGCTCTCAATATACCAAAAAATTACAGGGGAACATACCCTCGGGGATCAGAAGGTTCCTAAACTTCCAAAACCGTAACATGTAGAACAAAATTGATATAAATGTAGTATATTTAACACAATTCTCATAATTCAACGTGGACAGGGATTCATGGAGGCCCGTATACTGGTTTTGTAGGGAAGAGAAACTACATGGAGCAATGCGATGGGTTCAAAGAAAGAATATGTGAATCGCGAACTGAGATGGCTGAGTTTCAATGAACGGGTGTTGATGAGTGCCGAGAATCCGAATATTCCCTTGATGGAACGCATGAAGTTCATTGGAATATTTTCATCGAACCTGGATGAGTTCTATGCAGTACGGGTTGGCTCAATTCACCGTGCTCTCCTCGACCCAGAGCACTACAAGCTCAAGGAGAGCGGGAATCCCAAGACCTTGATCAAGCAGATTCTCAAGGAAGTGAAGCGGCTCAATGACCGGATGGATCGGGTGGTTGAGCAGCTCTTCAGGACACTGAGGACTCATCACATATCCATTGTGGATGAATCATCGCTAACCGACGAACAGAAACGCTACCTGCAGGACTTTTTCCGCCAGACACTCCGCAACCGCTTGTTCCCGATTCTCCTGGACCCTAAACTACCATTTCCCTATCTCAAGCATGTAACCCTCTATCTAGCAGTGCATATGTACCATAAGGGTAAACCGAAGGATTTTCGCTACGCACTGATCGAGGTTCCCAGCGATCTGATCCAGCGGTATGTAAAGCTCCCTTCCAGGGGCGGTTGGCATCACTTCATTGCCCTCGAAGATGTTATCAGATTCAAGTTGGCAGACATCTTCAAGGCATTCAGTTATGACTGTTATGATGCCTATACCATCAAGATCACCCGGGACGGTGAGTATGACCTGACTGATGAGATCACAAGAAGTCTCTATGAGAAACTCTCATCCTCCATCAAGCAACGCAGCCAGGGGGATCCGGTCAGGTTTGTCTATGACCGTGAGTTGCCCAAGCCCATGCTTGACTATATCATGGAACATGCACAGCTGAAACAGTGCCGAATCATCATACCGGGTGGTAGATACCACAATGCAAGGGACCTGTTGCATTTTCCCAAGGTAGGCAATGAACAGTTGTATTTCGAGGAACAGCCTCCCTTGCCTCACCATACATTGAGGGAGGAGAGAAGCCTGCTTGACCAGATTGATGAGCGTGATCACCTGGTGACACTCCCGTACCAGAGCTATGACTGCATCATTGACCTGCTTCGTGAAGCTGCTTTGGATAGGACGGTCCAGGGGATCAAGATGACCCTCTACCGCGTACCGGAAAACTCCAATGTAATCAACGCGCTGAGAAATGCTGCACGGAACGGAAAGGAGATTGTGTTGTACCTGGAGCTCCAGGCTCGTTTTGACGAGGAGATCAACATGCAGTGGACCGAGACCCTCACCCGTGAGCGCCACATCACCCTGATCAGTGGGGTTGAGGGGATGAAGGTGCACAGCAAGCTTGGGCTTATCACCCGTTATAGTGGCAAGAAACAGAAAAAGATTGCCATCATCGGTACAGGGAATTTCAACGAGGTGACGGCAAGTCAGTACAGTGACCATCTCCTGCTAACCTCCAACCCCAATTTAACACAGGAGATCGACCTGCTCTTTACGCTCCTGGACCGAGGGTTTGCAGATATCAAGTTCAAGCACCTGATCGTCTCCCCCTTCCATACCCGTAAGCGTTTCATCTCACTGATCAAGAAGGAGATGGAGGAAGCGAAGGAGGGCAGGCCTGCAGAGATTACCCTCAAGTTGAACAACCTGGTTGATGAGGGGATGATCAAGCATTTGATCAAGGCAGAGAGAAGTGGTGTCTCCATTACCCTGATGATCAGGGGCATCTGTTCCATGGCCCTTTTCCCGGAGCAAACCAATGTGCGGGGGAAGGCCCTGATAGACCGCTATCTTGAGCATACCAGGGTGGTGAAGTTCCACAACAAGGGAGAGCCACTCTATTTCATTGGGTCCGCCGATTGGATGGAACGTAATCTCGATACGCGTATCGAGGTCATGGTTCCTGTCTTTGATGATAGGATCAAGGAGGAGTTGGAGTTGTTCCTGCAGGCGCACTGGAACGATACAGCCTCTTCCTTCAGCCTCCATGAAGAGAATTTCAATCAACGTCTCCAGAAAGGTGAACCAAATGAGAAACGAGCACAACGGGATCTGTATCTCTGGTATCAGCATCAGTTGGAGGAAAACCTATGAACAACAACGGCCCGTACTACCTGTTATTTGAAACCCAGTCCGCCCCTGAAACATGGGAAAATCTATTTTCTCCCTACCGAATTCTCTGGAAGGAGGCATCCATCCCGCTTGAGGGTACTCTGCTTCTTGATGAACAGCCTGTAGGGGAGGTGAGATACTTCCCTGAGGAATTGCGCCTTGAACTCTTTCCTCTCCCTGGTACCCAAGAGCAACTGGAGGGTTTGCTGGCAGTGCCGGCCTTCAGGGAGATGTGCAACAGTCCCATCATTGGTTGGTGTGAGAAACAGGTAGCCATTTTCTCTGAACATGCTTCTAATCTGGAGGATATGAAATCCTTGCATGCTTTCAGG
Source organism: uncultured Sphaerochaeta sp. (assembly GCF_963677075.1). Taxonomy (NCBI): domain Bacteria; kingdom Pseudomonadati; phylum Spirochaetota; class Spirochaetia; order Spirochaetales; family Sphaerochaetaceae; genus Sphaerochaeta; species uncultured Sphaerochaeta sp. The sequence continues at coordinate 2,085,228 of NZ_OY781873.1, forward strand.
ACAGCAATGTGTAATCTCCGCCAGATGGTCCCTCTAATCGGTGATGGACTCTCCAAGGAGAGGCGGAAGGAGATCAAACGATTACTGAAGAGACTGGTCAAATATGCAGGGAAAGTCCGTGATGACCATGTTCTTAGCCAGCTGTTGGAGGAGAAAGGACTTGAGGATGAGAAGAAGCATCTGAAGATGGAGAAGCACCTTTCAGCTCTGAAGGAAGCGCTGCCTTCTTCCTTTGCTTCTGACATTCGCCAGCTACTGGAGGAGAACCGATTCGCCTTTTCAGGTTATCACCCGAAGGTTATGGTGGCGAAGGCCCATAGGCGTTTGGTGAAGGCTGTTCACAAGGTGCACTCAGCGAGGGATGTACAGGCGATGCACAAGGTGCGCAGACGGGTGCGCTCTCTGCTCGCAGTGAGCGGGATGGCATCCGTCAAGCAGGATAAGAGGCTGTATGAACTTGAGAAGATTCTTGGCAAGTGGCACGACCTCATCCTCTTGCAGGACTTGCTGTTAACACAGAAGAAACCCCCCATTGAAACCTTGCGGGTCCTGGTTGATGTAGAGAAGGAAGTACAGCACCTGGTAGGTGAGTACCGTCATTTGAGTAGTGAGTACTGGGAGGAGATGACATGACAACATTGGCCGTGTACAGCATCAAGGGGGGAGTAGGAAAGAGCACCATCAGTGTGAACCTGGCCGTGCTCTCTGCGATGGCTGGACAGCGGACATTGTTGCTCGATCTTGACCCCTTGGGGTCAAGCAGCTATTTGCTGGATGTAAAGCCGAGGAAAAGTCATGATGCAACTGCATTGGTGAAGGGTGGCAAGCAATTGACGAAGCAAATCCAGGCCACCAGTTTCTCTTCCCTGGATGTACTGCCATCCTCAACGGCTTATCGCTATCTTTCCATTCTCTTTGATGCAAAGAAGCACTCCCATCACCGGCTGGAAAAACGACTGGAAGAGTTGAGTGCAACCTATGACCTGATCATCATTGATGCCTCCCCGACCATGAGTTTGGTCAGTGAAAATGTCCTTTTTGCCTCGGATATATTGTTGGTTCCGGTTGTTCCCACTCCCTTTGCAGTGCTTGCCTATGACCAATTGCTGGGTGAGTTGGAACGTTTGGAGCAGAAAGATACACGAGTGAGAATGGTTGTCTCCATGCTCGACAGAAGAAAGAAACTACAGGTAGAGACTACCCGGGAGTTGTTGCAGAGAAAAGAGGCACTGCAAACGGTGATTCCTTTCGCAAGTGAGATAGAAAAGATGGGTGAGATACAGAAACCGGTAGTGACAAGCAATGCAAAGGGGAAAGGAGCAACTGCTTTCCGTGGTCTGTATGGTGAGTTGGTACCATATCTACGACAGCGTTCACCGAGTGAGCGTACTGGGAAAAAGGAGTAATATCGATGAGCAAATTGATTGGGATCCTGACCTCTGGAGGAGATACCCCTGGATTGAATTCGGCGATACGCGCAGTAGGCAAGACATTGCTCCATGAGGGTGGTTATACCTTGATCGGTTACCTTGATGGGTACCGTGGCCTGATGGAGAATCGGTTTGTTGAGCTCAATGATGCATACCTCTCGGGTATCATCACTCGGGGTGGAACCATTCTTGGCTCCAGTCGTGATAAACCCCATAAGATGCCGGTAGGTGGGAAGATTATGGATATGACCGATGTCATTGTAGAAAACTACCACTCCAATCACCTCAGTGGTCTTGTGTGTCTAGGGGGTGGGGGAACCCAGAAAAACTCCTACCGATTGGCCAGCGCAGGTTTGAATGTCCTGACGCTTCCCAAGACCATCGACAATGATGTGATGCATACGGATGTTTCCTTCGGCTATGATACAGCGATGATGATTGCAACCGAGGCAGTCGACCGGCTGCATAGTACCGCGAGCAGCCATCATAGAATCATCATCCTGGAGACCATGGGCCACAAGGTGGGTTGGCTTGCACTTGGAGCTGGTCTTGCCGGTGGTGCTGATGTGATTCTGCTTCCAGAGGTTCCCTATGATGAACAGGTGGTCGCTGATGCAATTCTTAGACGAACGAGGGAAGGGAAGAAGTTCAGTATTGTGGTGGTTGCTGAGGGAGCCATGTCCAAGAGTATGGCAAAGGTACTTGAAGAGGAGGATGGCAAGGAGAAGGTTGAGGCGATGCTTAAGACCCGTACCCCAGAGCTGGCTGCCAACCTGGAGCGTCTCACCGGAAGGGAGGCCAGGGTAACCATTCTCGGCTATGTTCAGCGTGGTGGCACTCCCACTCCCTATGACCGTTTGCTTTCAACCTCACTGGGTAGTCGATGTGCCCAGGAGATCATGAAGGACAAGTGGGGAAATATGATGGCAGTCCAGGACAACAAGATTGTGACCGTTCCTCTGGAGAAAGTCGCAGGTCCTGTCAAATATATTCCCAAGGACCACTACCTGATCACCTGTGCAAAGGATATCGGGGTGTGCTTGGGTTCCTGAGGGCCATAAGAGACTACACGGCTTATGTGCAAAGACGAGACTCAGTAAGGTTGTCTCCTGGTAATTTGAGAGTCGGATGTTCAGGTTATGAATCGATGTTGCTCTCAAGAAAAAATGGACATAGTATTATTAATCTCCCATATGAATACCTTCTATGGGAGATTAACTATATCCGTGGGAGATTATTCCCAAGAAAAGCAGAAGGCAACCAGCGATAAGCTACCACTATCGGTGTATTGCAATAAAACTTGAATGAGCTATGAAGATACGAATGGGAAATCTGGCTGAAGAATAGTTTTGGACTGTGCATCCTTTCTTTCACGGATAACGTCATCCTCAGTAATCTTGCTACAGAGCAGGGAAGAAAATGCATCATAGTTTTGTCGGTTCTGGAGAAGTGCTTCCCTGCTGAAAGAGGCATAACAGTATTTGCATCCATGCATGCAGGTGTTGTACAGGCCTATATCCACACTTGGTACACAACCGCAATTTTTTCTTTGGTTGGTATCTTTCTTAAGGTGAAGAGGTTTTCCAGAGATTCGAGAAATCAGGGCATCATCAATGCATTTCCCATGGCTGATACCATAGGTTGATAGATCTATGGCTTCTGCACAGGTTTCGAGGGTAATGCCTTTTTCTCTTGCAATGGCAGAAAACGCTCTTGCAATTGTATGCATTTCATTGAAATCTGGTTCTCGGTACCCCAAGGATCTCATTGCACTAAACGTTCTTTTAGGAAAATCTATGAAACTGATAACGCAACGCTGGGTTGCATCCTTCAGTTTTTCTGCAAGGGTGGCAAAATGCTGAATATGAAATGACACCGTATACTTGTCAGTGAGAAGGATTGGATCATATCTCCAAATCACACGTTCTTTGCCGATTTTCTCAGAGAGCTGCATGAATGTATCAACCAACGATACGTGTTTGATTGCCAGTCCAGGTTCTACATCAGCTTCATAGGCATTGAGCGTAAAGTGGAAATAGTAATGATACGCTTCAAGTTCGTTCAGTCTCACCATGAGTGGGGCAGGGTTCTTTGTCCAGAAGACAATACAATCAATGAGTTCAGGAGACAAATCTATCCTACTGACCTGTCTTGGATTGATGGGATTTCTGGAAAGGACATACCGTTCCTTGATTCTATTCAGGAACCAATCTGCATAAAATGCTGGAATATCGGTTCTTCTGCTTGCACTGAGTATCATACTTCGTCTACCGTACTCTTACTTTTGGGATAACGCAAGAATTCAGTTTATCTATGTACAAATGCTATTTGATGTGGTTTCTGATGGAAGTCCGGCAAACCTGGAGACAATGAAAAACCCACACCGTATAGTGTGGGTTATCTAATTCATTGTAATGTAAGTGTTTCTTATCTAGAGCGCCCTACGGGAGTCGAACCCGCTTCTTCAGCTTGGAAGGCTGAGGTAATACCATTATACGAAAGGCGCTTGCTCTGTATCAATGTATATAAAACATTCTGGAATTTCCGTCAAGTACCTCCAGTTGACAGAGGGAGCACAACACTGGTACAAGTATCATAGAAACAGTTAAGCGAGGATTAAAAGCGTGGGACAACGTGGAGAAGTGTATTCAACAAGACTTGTCAAAAATGACAGGACTTATTTCTTTAATGTAAAAGAGAACATCTATGGGGACATGTTCCTCAATATGGTGGAAAGCAAAGGTACTCCTGACAGTGAGCGGTTCATTAGACAATCGATTATCGTCTACCAAGAAGATTTGGGAGAATTTTTGAAAGAACTGCAGAAATCCTTGGATTTCATTAAGCAGAACGCAAAAAAAGACTAATAGAGGGCAGCCGATCGGCTGCCTTTTTCATCTCCCTAGAAGAGTGACTGCTGCTCCTCCTGTTTTCTTGAGCCCTCCTGCTTGATGGAGAATGTCTTCCGATGAATGGGAGAGAGCCCATAGAGCAGACAAGCCTCCCTATGCTCCTTGGTAGGGTAGCCCTTATGCTTTGCGAAATGGTAGATTGGCCACTTTGTATCACAGAGCACCATGAAGCGGTCACGTTGGTTCTTTGCCAAGATGGAGGCTGCCATGATCTCAGGGATCGTGGCATCTCCCTTTACGATTGCCTGTACCGTACAATCAAGATCTGGTCTCTGGTTTCCGTCAACGAGTGCTGTATCGACTGAAATGTGTGCTTTTACTTTCTCGTAGGCTCGTTTCATGGCAAGCAAGGAAGCCTGGAGAATGTTGATCTTGTCAATTTCTTGTGCAGTTACACTGGCAACTGCCCAGGCAAGAGACTGTTCCTTGATGATGATTTCAGCCTCTAGGCGTTGTTTTTCGGAAAGTTGCTTTGAGTCCCCGAGGATTTCAATGGGAAAATCTGGTGGAAGTACCACCGCAGCTGCCACAACAGGACCAGCCAATGGACCTCGCCCAGCTTCATCCAAGCCACAGACAACTCCCTTCTCATCGTTCAGGTCGAACAGCATCGGTTCCACACATCACCTCCTACTTTTTCCCAAAGCCAACTTATGCTATAATCGCACGGAATACTGCGTCAAGCAAAAAGAGGGTGTAATTTGTTTCTAAAAAGCTTGGAACTATATGGCTTCAAATCTTTTCCAGACAAGGTCAGCTTGGATTTTGCCGATGGAATCACCAGTTTGCTCGGTCCCAATGGATGTGGTAAGAGCAATATTGTCGATGCCATCAAGTGGGTATTGGGAGAACAATCCACCAAGACCCTGCGTGCTGGGAAGATGGAGGACGTCATATTCAATGGAACAGACAATCGTAAACCCCTCCAGGTTGCTGAAGTATCCCTGGTAATCTCTAATGAAGAACATCATCTTCCTCTTGATGCACCAGAAGTGGAGATCAGACGAAGAATATTCCGCACAGGGGAAAGCGAGTACTACCTTAACAAGAACCGAGTCTTGCTCAAGAATATCAGGGAACTTTTCTTTGACACTGGAGTCGGCAAGAGCGCCTATTCCATTCTGGAACAGGGCAAAATTGACCAAATCCTCTCATCAAAACCTGAAGACCGACGATATATTTTTGAAGAAGCCGCCGGAATAAGTCGTTTCAAAGTCCAGAGCCAGGAGGCAGAACGTAAACTTGCACGAACTGATGAGAACATCATGCAAGTGGAAACCATCCTCAAGGAAGTGAAGCGAACATACGAGACCAAGAAGAATCAGGCATCGAAAGCAATCAGCTACCGAGAGCTCAAGACTGAACAGTTCTCTTTGGAAGTCGATGTGCAGTTGTCAACGCTTAAATCTTTTCTCCTGCTCAGAGAGAATAAAATTGAGCAGAAACAGCGCTCAGAGGAAGCTTATGCTGCGCAGAGAGGTTCCCTTACAGAGTTTGACCAGGAAATTGAACAGCTCCAGGAAGAGCTTCGTGCCCTTGGTTCACAGCGAATCAGCAAGCAGACTGAACTGCAAAGGCTGGATGAGGCGACCAAAGGTAGGTCGGACAAACTTGACCTTCTGACCCAACGATTCCGTGATTTCCTCCAGCAAAAAGATCAGGCTGGTGCAAGAGCAGAACTGATTCAGGAACACATCGAACGAGATACCGAGGAAATTGACCAGAAGCTCACCGATATCGCTACCCTTGATGAGTCAATTGAACAACTGCAGGCAGAGACTGAACAGAACCAGAAGTCCGCTGAGCAGACAAGGACCTTGATACAGAACCAGAACCAGGAGATCCTTGATCTTGAAGATACCAATAGCCGCTATGAAGCAGACAGCGATTCACTCTCCCAGAGGATCAAGGAGCTAGGGGATGTTATCGTTGTCCAACTCGAAGAGAAACTGAAACAGAGTGGCTACACCCTTGAAAACAAGGATAAGGCGAGAACGGCGCTGCTTGGGAGTATCGAGCATCTTAAGGGTCGTATTGCTGAAGAGCAAACCTTTCTTTCCACGCTGAAGCAGAAGGGAATTTCATCAGAAGATCTCCTGGACAGACAGACCCAGTTCCAGGGAGGGCTGTTGAAAGAACTTGCCCAGGTCCAGTCTCTCTTTGACTCCTATGAGGCAATGCAACCAACCTTCCTTGATGAACTCATCTCTGATGAAGGCACCATCAGCGAGAAACGCAAACTCGATCAGGAAATGGTCAATCTGAGAAAACAGATCCAGACCAACCGTGAACGAATTGCCTATCTCAGGGAGGAGAACAATATACTCACTCAGGCATTGGAACGGTACCAGGAAGCCATCAGTGACCAGAAGGTTGCAATGAACCAACTCCTCACCCAAAAACAGGGAGCCAAGGAGTGGGTAACAAAACTGCAACGCTCCCTTACCGAGCAAGAGTACCAATATAAGGATGCACTGAAGCTCAGCGAGACAGCCCAGGAGAGAATCTATGAAACACAGGAAGATATCCGCAGTGTTGAAGCTGAAGTAGGGCAGATAAAAGAGCGGATAGCAGTCCTGAATGCAGAACTCAAGGATCTCGTTGTAGTCATAGATGAACAGAGCAGAATCATCCGGGACAAGCAGGAACAGAAGAACACCTCATATGAACAGCTGCAAACCCTCCGAACAGAGAAAGAGAAGCTGGAACTGCAAATCGACCAGCTCGCCACCAATATCACCGGAGTTTACACCACGTTCTTTGAGAACTACGGCAAGAGCCTGAAGGAGTTCGAGAATCGTCTGGAAGATGAAGTTCCCGATATCCCTGTACTGAAAAGCCGCCTGGATGAAGTAAGACGGAAGATTGATGGAATGGGATACATCAACCAGATGGCGGAAGAAGAGTATGCGGAGGTTAAGGAACAATATGATTTCCTGAGTAAGCAATTGGATGACCTTTACCGGGCCAAGAATGATCTGGATACCGTCATTACCCAGATCAAGACCCGTAGTGAAGAACTCTTCATTGCTTCCTATAAGCAGATTGCCCATAACTTCCAGGAGATGTTCCGTCGTCTGTTTGGTGGGGGAAAAGCTGAGCTCACGTTGGTGGAGCCTGACAATGTCCTGGAGAGTGGCATTGACATCCTGGCTCAACCTCCGGGGAAGAAGCTTACCCACCTCTCTCTCTTGAGTGGAGGAGAGCGGTCGATGACCGCTGTAGCACTGCTGTTTGCCACCTATCAGGTAAAGCCTTCTCCTTTCTGTGTTCTCGATGAGATTGACGCAGCGCTTGATGATCGGAATATCGGGTATTTTCTCTCCGTATTGGATGAATTTGCCATGAAGAGCCAGTTCATCATCATCACCCACAATAAGCACACCGTCATGGGAAGCCAGACCCTTTTAGGGGTAACCCAGATGGAACCAGGGGTTTCCAGTATGGTCAGTTACAAGATCGGCAATGTGGCCGGCGAGGATGTAATCCTCAACGACGACCAGGAACTGGTAACCATAGAAGAATAGGTTGCATTTTGCACCACTCCTTGACAGGAAAGTCTGGTGTACGGTATAAGATGTAACTTGAGCGAAAACGACAATAGAGTAAGGTAATGTTTGATTCAATAAGCGATAAGTTCTCAGGCATCATGCGCAGTCTTGCCGGAAAGTCCAAGATAACAGAGAAGAACGTCCAGGAAGCCGTCGAAGAAATTAAGATGGCCTTGCTGGACGCTGACGTGAACCTTCGGGTTGTCAGACGCTTCATCAATGGGACCATGGAAGAAGCCACAGGGGAGAAAGTCCTCAAGGCTGTCGACCCTGGTCAACAATTCGTGAAGATTGTCTACGATCGGATGGTCGCTCTGCTTGGGGACGAGGAGAACCAGAAGCTTCTGCTCAAGGGCCCTGATACAACCAGTGTCATCCTGATGATGGGTCTCCAGGGTTCTGGTAAGACCACAACATCAGCCAAGCTGGCTTCACGCCTGAAAAAAGAAGGCCGTCGTGTCATGCTTGTTGCGGCAGACTTGGTCAGACCGGCTGCTATCCTGCAGCTCCAGGTTCTTGGTGAGGCAGTAGGGGTACCCGTCTTCAGTATTGAAGGGGAGAAAAACCCAGCAAAAGTTGCCAAGGCAGCCCTTGCACAGGCAAAGAAAGATCAGAGAGATGTGTTGATCGTCGACACCAGTGGACGAATGCATCTTGATGAGACCCTTATGGATGAGATCCAGAAGGTCCGTGATGCAATTTCCCCTGATGAGACACTCTTTGTTGCTGATGCAATGACCGGACAGAATGCTGTCACCATCGCCAAGGAGTTCCAGGAGAAAGTTGGGATAAGCGGGGTTGTACTCAGCAAGTTCGATAGTGACACACGTGGTGGTGCTGCACTTTCCCTTCGTTCTGTTGTGGGCAAACCGATCAAGTTCATTGGTGTTGGTGAGAAGATCGAGGATCTTGATCCCTTCTATCCAGACCGTATCGCAAGTCGAATTCTCGGGATGGGCGACATTGTCTCACTTGTTGAGAAAGCACAGAGTGTTGTCGATGAGAATGAGGCAATTCGCATGCAGGAGAAGATGGCAAAGAACACCTTCGATCTGCAAGACTACCTTGACCAATTGAACTCGATGGATAAGATGGGTTCGATCGACCAGCTCCTGGAAATGATTCCCGGTGCAAAGGGTCAGGTCAGCGAAGATGACATTGATACAGAGGAAATTCGTCGAGAGAAAGCAATTATCCTTTCAATGACCTATGCGGAACGAGCGAATTACCATATAATGGGACCGACAAGACGTAAACGTGTTGCAAAAGGAAGCGGAACCACCGTTTCTGACGTAAATCGTTTGCTGAAAAAGTTTGAGAAAATGCGACTTACGATGAAGAAGTTAGCAAAAAATAAAAAATACCAGGCTGCAATGCTTAAACAGATGGGTATGTAGAGTTGAATTCGTAGGAGGAATTGACGTGAGCACAAGCATGAGACTGAAGAGATTTGGTACAAAGAAGAGACCTGACTACCGTATCGTGGTGATGGACTCCAGGGCAAAGACCCAGGGCAGAACCCTCGATGAGGTTGGTCAGTACCATCCTCTGGCTGAGAAAGATCAGCAGGTTGTCTTGAAAGTTGAGAAGATTCAGGACTGGCTCGCCAAGGGTGCACAGCCCAGCGATACCGTAAGAGCCCTGCTCAATAAGAATGGCGTGACGGTGACCAGAACTGTCCAGGAATAACTTCCAGGAGATGGTTGTGGAAAAAGATCTTGTTGAATACATTGTAAAATCACTAGTTGATGTCCCTGACGAGGTCAGTATCAATGTGATCGAGGGTGAAAAATCCACGATTCTTGAGCTGAAGGTAGCCAGCGAGGATGTCGGCAAGGTGATCGGCAAGCAAGGCCGTATTGCAAAGGCGATCAGGACCATCCTGAGCGCCTCAGCCACCAAGGGTGGCAAGCGTGCCGTGCTGGAAATACTGGACTGACCTATGGAAGAGTTGCTCTGGACTGCTACCGTAAAAGCTCCTTTTGGAGTGAACGGTGAGGTGAAAATTCACCCTCACAATGATGACTGTGCCTACCTTGCGAAAATCAAGGAGGTTGTGTTGCGTGCGAAGGATGGATCAGAGCAAACTTTCTCTATAGAAAGTTTTCGCATGATGGGTTCACAGCCCTTGATGAAGTTCAAAGGATTTGACAATCCCGAGGATGCAAGGGTGCTCAATGGTCGACATCTGATGGTTCCCAGAAAATGGGCAGCCCCTTTGAAAAAGGGCCAATACTACGTTGCTGATCTTATCGGTTGTGCTTTGGTGCACGATGGTGAGCATTTGGCTGAAGTCGTCAGTAGTGTCGATGGTGCACAGGCTGTGATGCTTGAAGTCCGTAGCCCTGATGGTTTCCTTTATATGGTTCCATATCTCAAGGAATTCATTGGCGAAGTTAGCCTGGAGGACCGGACGATCGAGTTGAAGACTCCCTGGATTCTCGCGTGAAGATTCAGATAGTCACCCTGTTTCCAGAAATACTGGAAGGGTTTTTCGAAAATTCGATTATGAAGAGGGCTGTACAAAGCGGTTCAGTTGAGTATGAGTTCATAAACTTCAGAAGCTTTGCGACAGACAAGCATCAAAGCTGTGATGACGTTCCCTATGGTGGTGGTGCTGGGATGGTGATCAAATGTGATCCCCTCAGCAAAGCGCTCGATTCCATCAATGCAAAAGAGAAGCGGGTAGTGTATGCTTCCCCCTCTGGAAAGCGTCTAAGTCAAGCCTATGCCGAAGAGCTGAGCAAGGAAGATGAACTGGTCTTTATCTGTGGCCATTATGAAGGTATTGACCAACGGGTGATTGACCTATATGTTGATGACGAGATTAGTATCGGGGATTATGTAATCAGCAGCGGCGAGGTTTCCACCTTGGTAATCGTAGACGCTGTATACCGTTTGATTGACGGTGTGATTAGTAGTGATTCACTCAGTGAAGAGAGTTTTCATGGTGGATTACTTGAATATCCCCAGTATACAAGGCCTGAGACCTATTGCTCAAAAGATGTCCCTGATGTATTATTGAGCGGGCATCACGCCAAAATTGGCCAGTGGCGACTACAGAAACGGTTGGAAAAGACCTTGTTGAACCGACCGGATTTGTTGGAGACGGCATCTCTTGATGTGAACTCCAGAAAGATTTTGAATGCATTGAAAGAACATAGTGCGAAGGGGACCGGAGACGATGGATGTAATTAAGGCTATTGAGTCGGAACAGATGAAGGAAAATGCAGAGAACTTCTGCGTTGGTGATACCGTTAAAGTGTTTTTCAAGATTGTTGAAGGCACCAACGAACGTGTCCAGGTGTTTGAAGGCCTGGTCATTGCAAAGAACAATGGTGGGATTCGCAGGACTTTTGTGGTTCGCAAGATTTCCTACGGTGTAGGTGTGGAAAGAATTTTCCCCTTGCACTCACCTCGTGTTGAAAGAATCGAGGTTGTTCGCAGAGGTCGTGTCAGAAGAGCTAAGCTCTACTACATTCGCAAGAAGGTGGGCAAGAAGGCGAAAGTCAAAGAGCTCATCCGCAGAAAGAACGCTTAAGGCGTTCAGCAAAGCGAATATCTGGGGGGGACGGCGTACAGTCGTCCCTTTCTGTGTATCCTGAGTGCTTGTCGCTGGCGGAAAAACAGGATAGTCTTGCAGACACGAGGTAGGCAATGGAAACGGAAAAGAAACAAACAGGGACCCCGGGACGGCAAAAACGACGTACCCGTTCCAAGAAGCAGTCCAAGGCCAAGGGAACTCCCAAGGAAAAGGCAAAGAAGGGTAGTGGTAAGAGCAATCTACTCCCTGAACAGCGTAAACCCTATCACAGTAATCTTCCCCAACTTCCTGTAAGGAAGGTTCTTGAGCCGAAGGAGACCTGTGTGCTCTGTGGAGAAGTCATAGATGGTATTGCAAGTGCCCTTACCCATCCTGATGGGGGATTCTGTCATTTTGATTGTGTTCTTAATCAGATCCGGGAACAAGAGAAGCTTTCACCTTCCCAGAAAGTCAGCTATATCGGCAAAGGAACCTTTGCTGTAGTGAACCAGGAAGAGAATGGATCGTTCAGTTTTGCAAAAAAGATTGCTTGGGAAAGCTCTGAGGCTTTTGCCAAGATGAAGCAATACGTGGAGGAAATCAAGAAATGAACAGAAAAGAGCGTATTGCCATGCTTCCCGGTTCTTTCGATCCACCCACAAACGGACATATCGATATCATCGAGCGGTCTTCCCATCTCTTTGAGGAACTCTATGTGGTGGTTGCCGACAATGTGCAGAAGCAGTGTCTGTTTACCGCTGATGAGAGGATGGACATGCTCAAGGATATTCTCAAGGAACATGAAAACATCGAAGTGGTGAGTTATCGTGGGCTGGTCGTCGATTTTGCCCGTGAGCATGGGGTAGGGGTCATGGTACGAGGAGTCCGAGCTTTGGTTGATTTTGGGTATGAGTTTGAATTGGCGATGACCAACAAGCAGCTAAATCCTGACTTGGAGGTACTTTTTATGCCGACAAGTCCTAAATATTTTCAACTGAGAAGTAGTGCAATCAAGGAAATGGCGGCCTATGGGGCCGATATCTCCCCAATGGTACCCCCACTTGTCGTACAAATGATGAGAAATCGAATCAAGTTGTTGACGCTTTAGTGCTTTTCCGTTATTCTTCCTTACGTGTCAAAAATTAGCATAGTGTAAGAGGTTATCAACATGGCAACACCGAAATATAAGACTTCCAAAGCAAGCGCAGCATCAAGAAAGGCTGCTAATATGCGTCTTGCAACCCCGACACTCTCTCGTTGTAGCACCTGTGGAAATATGGTTCTTCCTCACCGTGTCTGCCCGAAGTGCGGTTTCTACCGCGGCGTGCAGGTCATTGAGTTGCAGGATAAATAAATACGACGATCAGAGGAGTTAGATAATGGATAGCAAAGAAGTATTTGAAAAAGTTAAATCATTGATTGCAGAGAAGCTCGAGATTGATGAAGGCAAAATTACCATGAACGCTTCCTTCAGAAAGGATCTTGGCGCAGACAGCTTAGACACCTATGAGCTGGTATACGCTATCGAGGAAGAGCTTGGCATCTCCATCCCTGATGAGAAAGCCAACGAGTTCGAAACCGTTAAGGACGCAGTCGACTTCCTTTCCGCACAACTGTAAGGATTTCCCTGTCTATGGAGAGTAGCCTCTTCAAGAGAGCTCCCGCAATCTCATCAGAAAGAGAGCGGGAGCTTCTTCTATTCATTGAAAAGAGCGAGATGGAGATCAATGATCTCTCCTTGCTCAATCTTGCATTCACACACCGCAGTTTTGCCAACGAAACCAACGAACTAGTGGACACCAATGAACGTTTGGAGTTTCTCGGTGATAGTGTGCTTGGTATGTGTGTAGCGGACTGGCTTTTTAGAAATCTTCCTGCAAAAGCGGAGGGAGATTTCTCAAAAATCAAGAGCATCGTAGTCAGTGAGGATAGTCTTGCCATGATCGCTCGTTCCCTTGATGTTGATAAATATCTACTTATCGGGAAAGGGGAAGAAAACAGTGGAGGAAGGAATAAAAAAGCCTTGCTCGCTGACTGCATGGAGGCAATCTTTGCAGCCTGTTATCTTGATAGTGGGTTCGAGGCCGCAAAGAAATTTATTATGCGGTACCTGGAAAACCAGATCAGGGCAGTGCTGGAAGATGATTATCATCGTGATTACAAGACAGCATTACAGGAATACATGCAGAAGCGATGGCGCATGGTTCCTACCTATACACTGATCAAGAAGACCGGGCCTGAACATGACTTTACCTTTTTCATGCAAGTGGATGTAAATGGCCGGGTTTTTGGTCCTGCACAGGGACGAAACAAGAAACAGGCCGAACAACGTGCAGCAAAGCTTGCCTACGATCAGCTGGTAAAAGTGGAAAAGGACTGATAGTTTTTTGCTATCTCCAATAGTTGTTCTTTCGTATTCTGAGCGGGATCATCAAGTACTGTTTCCAACAGGTAATCAAGGGTTCTCCCAAGTTGTTTTCCCTTAGGGATTCCCGCCTTCATCAAATCATTGCCATTCACGGCCAAGTCCTTGATGGACAGGGCATCCTGGGCATCAAGGATACCCTTGATCCGCTCTTCCAATTCCTCAAGCAATCTGATATCTGCCTTACCATGGATGGCTATCTGGTCAGCTATCCTAAGGCTGAAGAGCATGCCCACATGTTCCTTGCCTACACGGGTGAGAAAGCGCCTGACAGCGCTGTCACTCCAGTTGCTCTGGTAACTGAACATATGATGGCGAACCAAGAGGCTGACAAGACGGATTTGCTCATTGCTTGCCTTCAGTCGTCTCATGACCTTGATGGTGAGTTTCTCTCCAACCAGGTCATGGTTGTAGAAGGTGTTGCGTTCCGCTCCTTCTTCCATCACCTCACTCTTTCCAATATCATGGAAAAGGGCGGCAAGGCGTACCTCCAGACGGTCTGAGAGGGCTACGGAAGCTTGGCAGGTGGTGATGGCATGTGAGAGTACATCCTCATGGTGCATACCCTTCTGGTCAATCTGATCTCCTGCTGCAAGTTCGGGAAGAATAATTGGCAATATGCCACACTCCCTCATGTAGTTGAGTCCCACCTCGGGATGATCGGAGAGTACAAGCCTGAAGAGCTCTTCACGGATACGTTCGCTGCTTACATTTAGAAGATTCTCCCTGCAGGTATGCATGGCCTTGAGGGTATTTTCTTCAATGATGAAATTGAGCTTGCCTGCAAAGCGGCATGCTCTCAGGATTCTCAGTCCATCTTCCTCAAATCGTTCTTCGGGATTTCCAATTGCTCTGATGATCCTATTTTTCAGATCTTTCTTTCCACCACAAAGATCGATGATCTTGCTATCATTCAAGTCAACCGCAAAGGCATTAATGGTAAAGTCCCGTCTTTTCAGGTCCTCTTCAAGATTTGTGATAAAGGTCACACTGCTGGGGTGCCTTCCGTCCTGGTAGGAACCTTCACTGCGGAAGGTGGTTACCTCGAAGCTGTGTTTCTCGTAACGCACCGTGACCGTGCCATGGTCAATTCCAGTGGGGATGACAGCCTTGAAGAGGCTCATGACCTCCTCTGGTTTTGCATCGGTGGTAAAATCGAAGTCCTCGTTGCTGATACCCAGCAGATGGTCACGAACGGCACCCCCTACAATATAGAGGCTGAAACCTGCTTGCTTGAACTGTTGTGAGAACCTCTGGATCACAGATGGAATTGGGAATTGCTGCATAACAAGACAGTATCGCGACAACGGAAGAAGGTCAACGGAAAAACCAGTCACAAAGGTTGTCATGCACACGTATTCTGAATAGAATGACATCTATGCGATAACCCGATAAGGGCAAGTTGAAGGAGTGTGTATGTTTCGTCCAGTAACCACCAAAGTGGACTTTCCTGCGATGGAAGAGAACGTTCTCTCTTTTTGGGAGACAGAGGATATTTTCAAGAAATCAATCGAAACGCGGTCTGAAGAGAATGAATACGTTTTCTACGACGGACCTCCGTTTGCGACCGGGCTTCCCCATTTTGGGCATCTGGTTCCAGGAACCATAAAGGATGCCATTCCCCGGTATCAGACCATGAAAGGCAAACGGGTCAGACGTGGTTTCGGTTGGGACTGTCATGGGCTACCTGTTGAGTATGAGATGGAGAAGACGCTGGGCATCAGCGGACACTCTGCGATTACCGAGTATGGTGTGGCCAAGTTCAATGAGCAATGTCGCTCAATCGTCTTGCGATACACCGAAGAGTGGAAACAGACGATTAATCGCATGGGACGTTGGGTTGACTGGGAGCATGGCTATCGCACCATGGATACCAACTATATGGAGTCCATCTGGTGGGTATTCAAGACACTCTTTGAGAAGGGCTATATCTATGAGGGGTACAATATCCTTCCATACAGCCCAGCCTTGGCAAGTCCTCTCTCAAATTTCGAGGTTAACCTCGGAGGTTACCAGGATGTCGTGGATCAGGCTGTAACCGTTCGATTTGCAGCTGATGGGCAGGAGAATACCTATTTCCTTGCTTGGACGACTACACCCTGGACACTTCCAAGCAACCTTGCGCTTGCCTTTGGTCCAGACATCGACTATGTGAAGGTCAAGGATAAGAGTGATGGGAATTTCTACATCCTGGGTAAAGCACGCCTCGATCATTACTACAAGGACGAGGAAACCTATGAGATTGTTGATGAGCAGAAGGGTACCTTCTATGAAGGTATGCGTTATAAGCCCTTGTTCCCATACTTTGCAGATCTCAAGGAGCAGGGCGCCTTTGTCTGTGTGATGGGTGATTATGTAACCACCGAAGATGGTTGTGGTATTGTCCATACAGCACCCGGTTTCGGTGAAGATGACTATCAGGTACTCAAAGGAACAGACATTCCTGTTGTTTGCCCTGTTGATTTGGAGTGCCGTTTTACCGATGAGGTGCCGGACTTCTCTGGTCGTTTCGTCAAGGATACAGATAAGGATATCATCTCTTATCTGAAGGAGCATGAGCTGCTGGTGAAGCGGGAGAACTACCTTCACTCGTATCCCTTCTGTTACCGTACCAAGAAGCCGTTGATCTACCGTGCCATGAGTTGCTGGTTTGTAGACATCCAGAAGATCAAGAAACACATGCTTGATGCAAATGAGCAGATTTACTGGATGCCTGAACATCTCAAGTATGGCCGATTTGGCAAATGGCTTGAGGGAGCTCGTGATTGGGCAATCAGCAGGAACCGGTTCTGGGGGAACCCGATCCCGGTTTGGAAGTGCGATGGCAGTGACTATCTAGAGGTAATCGGAAGCAGGGAAGAGCTGGAAGCAAAGTGTGGGCAGAAGGTTGAAGATCTGCATAAGCATTATGTTGATGATCTGACCTGGCCAAGTCCTGACGGCAAGGGAACGATGCGCCGTATCGGCGATGTCCTTGACTGCTGGTTTGAATCGGGTTCCATGCCCTATGCTCAGCAACACTACCCATTTGAAAATAAAGAGTATTTTGAAAATAACTTCCCCGCTGACTTCATTTGTGAAGGCTTGGACCAGACTCGTGGTTGGTTCTATACCTTGACGGTTATTGCAGCAGGACTCTGGGAGAAACCAGCGTTTACCCACTGCATCACCAACGGCATTGTTCTGACAGCCGATGGGAAGAAGATGAGCAAGAGTGAACGCAACTATACCGATCCGATGGAGATTGTAAACGCCTACGGTGCAGACAGTCTTCGTTTTGCCTTGATGAATAGTGCTGTCGTTCGTGCAGAGGATCTGAAGTTCAGTGAGGAGTCGGTAAAGGAAGTACTCAAGACCTTGATCATCCCTCTCTGGAATGCCTACTCATTCTTCGTAACCTACGCGAATATTGATGGGTATGAACCATCTGAAACAGCCTTTGAGGATCTTACGAACCCGATGGACCGCTGGATTACCAGTGCAACCCAACGATTCGTGCAGACTGCCACCGATTCTTTTGATGCCTATGATATCCAGAAGGCATGTGCATCCTTTGTTCCGTTCATCGATGACCTGAACAATTGGTACATCCGCCGAAGCCGAAGGCGCTTCTGGAAGGGTGAGAACGATACGGACAAGAAGCAGGCGTATGATACCCTCTACAATGTCCTGATGACCTTCATCAAGGTTGTGGCCCCGATCATTCCGTTTACAAGTGAGGAGATTTACCAGAACTTGAAACGGGGAGATATGGCTCAGAGTGTGCATCTCTGTATGTATCCTGACTATGATGAGAGCCAGAGGGATTGGACGCTTGAAAGCCAGATGTCCCTGACCCAGAAGGCTATTGCCATGGGTCGATCGCTGAGAGCTTCCAACAACCTGAAGATTCGTCAGCCTCTGCAGAAGCTTTTCCTCGTCGACCGGGAAGAGGATGAACGGGAAATTCTGGCAAGCATGGAGTCAATCATTGCAGAGGAACTGAATGTCAAGGAAGTGCATCTGCAATCTGATGAGTCCTCTCTTGTAGAGTATAGTGCAAAGGCCAACTTCAAGGTTCTGGGAAAATCCCTGGGCAAGGATATGAAGGAAGTTGCATCCAAGATTGCTGATTTCGATGGAGAGAAGATCGCTTCCATCCTTGACGGCACACCACACACACTTTCCTACAGCAATGGCGAGATTTCAATCACCAAGGATGAAATCATTGTTCAGAGGACTGAAATGGAAGGTGTAAAGGTACTGAATGATGGATCGCTTACCGTAGGGTTCGATACCAAGGTTACCCAGGAACTCGCAGATGAGGGAATTGCACGTGATATCATTCGCTCTGTGCAGAACCTCAGAAAAGAGAGTGGGTTTGCCGTATCTGACCGAATTGTGCTGACATATGATGGTGATGAGGTGATTCAGCGGGTCTTTGACCAGCATGGACAAACCATTGCAAAGGAGACGTTGTCCAATACCTTGCGCTCTGGTACACTGACAGGAGAAGGTATTGATTGCAATGACCATATGGTGAGGTTGCAAGTAGAGAAGGATTAAGCGTGATGAAACATTTTGCCAGGCTGGTTCCTATCGGGTTTCTTTTGGTGCTCTTCCTCTCTTCCTGTGCCACAACGGCAAGGAAGGAGGTTCCCTATTTTGATTTCCAGGGAATGGCGGACAGTGGTGTCATTGTTGTAACCGTGGATGCCCAGAAGGAGAGCGAGCTCATTAAAGGCGTTTTTGCCGATATGCAGGAGTTTGCTGATCGAGCCGAGCGAATCTCTCTCTCGCTTTCCCCAAGATTGGATACGTACCCGTTGGAAGTTGAGGAATTGGATGCCTATGGGGTGGTCGAGGGTGACTATCCCAAGTGGTTGGCAAACACGTCCATGATGTACTCCAGGGAGCTCAAGAGGCAGTATGCCCAGGATGATCTGACGTACTTCCAGCAGAAGGAAGGGGAGTTGAGCATCTATGCTCCCAACAATGATAAGATACTCTTCACCAACACGGAGTACCCAGAGGTGTATGAGCTTTACGATGCTGAGCGGAAGTTGATTGATTTGCCCACAGCAAACGATATGGCTTCCTCAAACATCGCGGTCTATTCATTGGAGCCCGAGACGTTTTTTGATCTTGGTCTGGAGTTGCCGGATACGGTGATTACCCAGGCAAAGGTGATGCTTTTACTGATAAACCAGAAAGAGGATGGGGGGTACAGCCTGGATGCTTATATCACGATGGACACCCCCAAACTTGCCACTACACTGTCCCAGATGGTAAGAACTGGTTATCTGGCTAGACTGAAGAGAGAGAAGATTCCCTTCAAGATAGCCGACTTGATGAAGATGTTCCTGATTGAAGATGATCTAGTTACGATCAAACATATGGATTTGGGTGAAGAGCAGATGAACAATCTCAAGCAGAGCTTGAGTGGTCTGCTGTAAACCCATAAGAGGAGATACCACATTATGCCTTCGTATGAATATGAGTGCCAACTTTGCAAGGCACGGGTTGAATTGGTCCAGTCCCTGGACAAGCATGAGCCTCCTGCAGTCTGTCCTGCCTGCAATATGGAACATACCATGAGGCGGGTGAACAAGCCCTCTTCATTCCATGAAGAACATGACGGGCAACCTGCTGAAGTTGAGCAGGTAGACGAGAAGGAGTAGTCTTTTGGAAACGAAACAGAAACGCATTCTAACCGGTGACAGGACAACAGGCAAACTGCACCTCGGCCACTATGTAGGCTCTCTCAAGAGTCGGGTTGAGTTGCAGCATACCTATGAGACATTCATTCTCCTTGCTGATGTGCAGGCTCTTACCACCCATTTTGAAGATCCTGAGTTGATCAACAGCAGTATCTATGATGTGGCAATCGACAACCTCTCTGTTGGATTGGATCCTGGGAAAGCCACCTTGGTTCAACAGTCGCAGATCACTTCCATTGCTGAGTTGACGGTTTTCTATTCAATGATTGTAACGGTAAACCAACTCCGTCATAATCCCACGATCAAGACAGAGGCAAAGAACTATGGGTATGCTGACCTTACCTATGGTTTTCTAGGATATCCTGTCAGCCAAACTGCTGACATTACCTTCTGCAACGCAGATTTGGTACCGGTAGGGGAAGACCAGGTCCCGCATATCGAACTTGCCCGCAAGATTGTCAGGAAGTTCAACGATATGTATGGGACTAGTATTGTTGAACCCCAGGCAAAGCTCAGTACTGTTGGCAGACTCGCTGGACTGGACGGGAATGCAAAGATGGGTAAGAGCATGGGCAATGCAATCTACCTCTCTGATACCCCGGAGGCAGTATGGGAGCGTGTACGTAATGCTGTTACCGATCCTGCGCGTGTTACGATCAAGATTCCCGGTACTCCCGAGATCTGTAATGTGTACAAGTACCACTGTGTGTTCAATGAGGCGGAAAAGGATAACATTGCTGAAATGTGCAGAACTGCTCAGATTGGTTGTGTCGCCTGTAAGAAACGACTCAATGCAGTACTCAATGAGATGTTGGATCCAATCCGTGAAAAGCGTGCCTACTATGAAGCCCATCGTGATGAGGTAAGAGACCTAATTGTTGAAGGGACCCGTAAGGCAAATGCTATCGGTAATGAGAACATCCATGCCATCAAGGAGAAGATGCACGTTCTTATCTGACGATATTGATTATCTGAAATAGGAAGGCCACCGAGAGAATCGGTGGCCTTGTTTGGGTTAATCGAACCAGGTAAACCCGTTCTCTTTCGCCATATTTAGTGCGAAGCGGGGCAGGGTCCTGATCGGATAAACCTCCACTGGAAGGTTCTCCTGAAGCATCGGCTCCACAATCCGCCATGACTCGGTGATCTCCTGCATGGTAGGGAATACACTCTTGTCTCCCTGTAGGATCTTCTCCACGATTTGTTCATATGCCTCTGGGGTATTGGCCCCGAAGGTCTCGCTCTGGTTGAAACGGAACCGAACAGGTTTTGACTTCCAACTAGTATTGGGCATCTTCAGATTCATGTTGATGTCAATGGTAAGTTCTGGGTGTATGGTGATGATCACCGCATTCTCTGCAATGGAATCATCATGCATGACCTGCTTGGTGGCGTTCTTGAACTTGATGTAAATCAAGCTCTTTGCCTCACTCTGCATCTTCCCTGTTCGTACATAGATGGGAATACCGGTAAAGTAGTAGGTGTTTACAAACAACTTGAATGCAGCATACGTGGGAGTATGTACCACATGGCCACTACCCGAACCCAGTGATTCATATCGCCCCATATGGAATTCCTGGATAGGGGATATTGCCCTGAGAACCTTCTCTTTTTCGACGGCGATATCCTTTGGAGTCAGACTTGCAGGTTCGCTCATCGTCAAGTAGGTGATGATCTGCATGATATGGTTCTGGATAGTGTCACGTACCACACCGATCTTCTCATAGAATCCTAATCGTTGGTCCACTCCATGGGTTTCGTCAAAAATGATCTCAATGGACTCAATGGTCCTGTTGTCCCAGATTCTTCTGATTATGTCATTATGGAACCGCATCAAAAGCAGGTTTTGCATGAACTCCTTGCCCAGATAGTGGTCGATACGGAAAATCTCCTCATCAGTGAAGGCCTTTTCCAGGATATCGTTGTAACGCTGGGCACTCTCCAGGTCGAATCCAAATGGTTTTTCAACAACAATCTTCTTTGTCAGTGAACAGATGCAATCCAGCTGGTTATCCACCTGTTGGATCTGCTCAATAGCAATCTCATAGAGGGAAGGCTGTAGTGCAAGATAGTAAATGAATTCCACTTCGTCGCATTCCCCACACATGGATTTCAAACGGGTGGTAAGTATGGTGACAGCATTCGCATCGCTCATATCGTAGTACAGGTAATCAAGGTGGTCGGTGAAGGAGGATGGGGCATCTTTCCTGATAATCTCAGAGAGGAACTCATCTCTGGTGGTAAACCGTCTTCCAAGAGCTAGTACCTCAAAAGCATCGCCCTTTTCCATGAGATGCTCATAGGCAGGATACAGTTTCTTCAGTGCAAGGTCTCCCGTGCCACCATATTGGATAATGATTCTCTTCATAGTGTTTTCTCCCTCAGGTCTGTTACTATCGTACCATGGAATGGTTGGTGAACAAAGAAGGAGCAGGGCAGAGTATGTGCATCCTCCTTGCCGGACATCAACCTATTGAGAGCATCCCTTTTTCCTTCGCCCAGGAAGAGCAGATACACCTTTGCCTCTCGGGCAAGGGTGAGAAAACCATGGTAGGTGAGTGTGACCCGCCTTTTAGGTGGTTTGGGACTATCGATTACCACCATGGTTTGAGCATCAGCACTATTCGGCCAGGAACCAGGAAAGAGGCTTGCTATATGCCCATCCTCTCCTACACCAAGATAAAGACGGTCAAAAGGCTCATCGGAAAGGGACTTTCCTTCACTGACAATGGTAAGTGTGGTCCCTTGATCCAATGCTTTTTGCAACCCAGCTTCCCTGAGCGTATCCTCATTTCGTTCACCCTCAAGACGTTCATCGATAAGATATAGGCGAATTCTTCCAAGTGACTCACTTGGAAGCGTGAGGATGGCATTGATGAGATGGGACGCACTTCTTCCACCTGGTAATCCAATATGTAAGGAGCCTGATTTTTCCTGGGATAGTGAGAGCAAGTCATCCCTGACCATCTGCTCAAGTTCTCTGGTTGTGTCTATTCTCTCAATATTCATACCCATAATGTACTCAATAAAATGGAAGTAGAATAGTAGGAAATAGGGTAGGCTCAGGTATTTTTTTCTTGATTCCCCAACTTTTCGCGTGCAATTGCAAGCATTAGCTTGATTCTATTCTCCTGATTTACCCCGGTAGCGGAAGGATCGTAATCGATTGGTACGATATTTGCGTCCTTGCTCCGCTCTGTCACAGCCCGTATCATGCCTTTTGCACTGACATGGTTGGGTAGACATCCAAACGGCTGGGTGCAGACGATGTTGTGATACCCACTATGGACAAGATCGAGCATCTCGGCGGTAAGCAACCAACCTTCTCCCATCTTTACCCCATAGTCCAGCAGCCCTTCATCCAGTTTCTTCATCTCGGTATAGGGGATAGGTACGGTGAATTTGCCACTTTTCATCATTGCTTGCCGGCTCATCTTCTCCACCTTGTAGAGCTGACGTAGTATAAACTGGGTGACCTTCGCACTGATAAATCTTCCACCGTAATACTTACGGTCAGTGATGGCATTGTCTGCACCATAGTAAAGAAAACCCATCATGGAAGGAACCATGACCTCACATCCTTGTTCCTCAAGATATTCCTGGAGGTGGTTGTTCCCCAAAGGAGAATACTTCATATAGATCTCCCCAACAATTCCTACCTTGATACGTTCTTCCCTTCGCGTCTCGATATCAGCAAACTCCGTACAGATCTTGTTGAGGTTCCGCTTCATCGCCCAGCCGATGTATCCACGGTTATGGGCAAAACAGTCAGAGAGGTAGGTGGTCCACTTGGCCACCAAGGCATCTGCCTCTCCTTTTTGTATCTCGTAAGGGCGTATCTGGTTACTGAGTGCCATCAAAAGATCACCGTAAATAAAGGCACTGTAGGTTTGCAGCAACATGAAGGGAGTGATCTTGAAGCCCGGGTTCTTCTCCATTCCCTTGAGATTAAGACTGATCACGGGAATATGGGGAAGATTGCATTTTTCCAATGCCTTTCTGAGAAGGAAGAGGTAGTTGCTTGCCCTGCAACCACCACCGGTTTGGGTGATGACCAAGGCAATCTTGTCAGTATCGTACCCTCCATGTTTGATGGCATCGATAAACTGACCGATTACCAGCTGGGCAGGATAGCAGATGTCATTGTGGACATACCGAAGCCCCTCACGGATAACATTTGGGCCTTGGTTCTCCAGAAGTACCACATTATAACCATGATTGGAGAACACCTCCTTGGCGATATTGAAGTGGATTGGGCTCATATTGGGGATCAGGATGGTGTAATCCTTCTTCATCTCTTTGGTGAACGGTGTGCTCATCGCTGTTCCTTGGCCTCCTGGAGTGCTGCAAGCAGACTACGGATGCGAATTTTGACTGCTCCGAGGTTTGCAATTTCATCAATCTTGATCTGGGTGTATATCTTATCGGTTTCTCGAAGGATATCCCTTATTTCATCGGAGGTTACCGCATCAAGCCCACAGCCAAAGGAAACAAGCTGGATCAACTGCATATCCTCCTGTCCTGTAACATAACGGGCAGCATCATACATCCTGGCGTGGTAAGTCCATTGGTTGAGTACCTTTCTAGGTTGTTTCTCCACAAGATGAGCAATTGCATCCTCACTAATTACTGCACATCCGCACTGCAAGAGGAGTCCATCGATTCCATGGTTTACCTCAGCATCAGCATGATAGGGCCTTCCTGCAAGGACCATGATCGGCCAATTTCTCTTGCGTGCCTGTTCAATGATGAGTTTCCCCTGTTCCCTGATGGCTTTCTGGTAGGTCTTCAAGACTTGCGTACCCTGCTTTCACTGCAGCCCTGATCTCCTGTTTCTTGACAGGGTAGTACTGACTGAGAACCTGATACATCCGTTTTGGAAGAAAGGCTCTGTCGGCAAGCGATAGATAATCACTGATGAAGGTAACAGAGCCGTCCTGCAACTCACTGATATTGTGCCGAAGCACCTCAGGGTAGTAGGCTACCACAGGACAGTTGAAATGATTGTCTCCCTTCTCTTCGTCGATGTTGTAGCTTGAACATGGATAGAAGATGGCAGGAACCTGTTTCTCCAGCAGAGCCTTGATATGTCCATGCATCAATTTTGCTGGATAGCAGATGGTATCGCTGGAGATCGTGGACTGTCCTTTGAGATAGGTTTCCCTCGTTGATGGGGATGAGACCACGACCTCAAAACCCAAGTGGGAAAAGAAGGTATGCCAGAAAGGTAACTGTTCATAGAAATTGAGTTGCAAAGGCAATCCAATTCTTCCTCTCTCTCCCTTTATGGGCTTCAGATGAGCAAGATATTGTTGCTTGAAGGCATAGATATTCAGCTGCTCCGGGTTATTGATGAACGTATCAGGGCTGACAATGCGATCGCATTTATTACCGCTTACCAGCTTACGACCTTCATCAAAGATATTGATCGTCAACAAACAGTTGTTGGTGCATCCTTTGCAGTATGTGGTCTTGGTACGATGGGTGAAGTGTTCCAAGTTGTGTGAGTGAGAGGGTAGTACCTTTGCTGTGGGACCTTTATGGTGCTGGTCACGGGCATGCAAGGCACAGCCATATGCACCCATGAGTCCTGCTTCATTGTATCCTGACCACCTCACTTCCCAGCTCCGTCTCGAAGGAACGGAGTACTGCATCGTTCAGGAATGTCCCTCCCTGTACAACGATATGCTTGCCCAACATTGCTGGGTCGGTGGAGCGTATTACTTTATAGAGTGCATTCTTTACGACGCTGATGGCCAATCCTGCAAAGATATCTGAAACACTTGCCCCGTCCTTCTGGGCTTGTTTGACCGAGCTGTTCATGAATACTGTGCAACGGGAGCCCAGATCAACAGGATTCTTTGCCTTAATGGCAAGTGCTGCTGCTTCCTGCGGGGAATAGCCAAGTGCATTGGAAAAGGTCTGCAGGAAGGAACCACAGCCCGACGAACATGCTTCATTGAGGAAGATATCGTCGATGGTGCCATCCTTGATCTTGAAGCATTTGATGTCCTGTCCGCCGATGTCGATGATAAAGTCGACATCTTTCTGGAAGGTCTTTGCACTCTTGTAGTGGGCCATGGTTTCTACGAGGGAGTACTCAAATGCAAAGGCATTCTGCAGCAGATGTTCGCCATAACCAGTAGAGCAAGATTTTTCAATCGATATATTGGGGATAGGTTGTGTAGAAATTTTCCAGGAACTCCCTGATGGCCTGCACTGGATTGCCATTGTTTGCCTCATATCGGCTGTACAACAATCTTCCCTCAGGGTCGATGATGCAGGCCTTGATGGTAGTGGAACCTGCATCCACACCCAGGAATGCTGGACCTGAATATAGTGCCGGATCAATTTTGGTTAATGTTGCCTTTGCGTGACGACTCTTGAATGCTTCATAAGCTTCTGGATTTTCAAATAGGGGAAGAATAGAAGTAAAAGCTTTTCCTGTAACATAATGTTCAAGGTTGTAAATTAACTCATCCAGCTCAATTTCCTGTTCGTCAGCACTGAGTGCTGTTCCCAGGGCAACATAATAGAGGGAGTTCTCAGGGCAAATACCCTCAAGGCCAAGGGCCTTGTCAAACGCCTTTCTCAGCTCACTGAGGAATGTAAGCGGTCCGCCAAGGTAGACTACCTGGCCCTTGATGGGTCGCCCCTGTGCAAGTCCTCCAATACTCTGGTTTACTACCGATTGGAGCACTGAGAGCGAAATATCACTTTTCTCTGCCCCCTGATTCACCAAGGGCTGGATATCGCTTTTTGCAAACACACCGCACCTGGAGGCGATTGAGTAGCTCTGCTTTGCCTGCTTTGCAAGTTCATTCAGTTCCATCTGGTCTACATGCAACAAACTTGCCATCTGGTCGATAAAGGAACCCGTACCACCGGCACAGGTCCCGTTCATCCTGACTTCCATGTTCTGGGAAAGAAACAGGATCTTTGCATCTTCACCTCCGAGTTCAATGACAACATCGGTGTGGGGAAGGAATCTCGTTATTGCTATCCTGGTTGCGTATACTTCCTGGACAAAGGGGAGGCCCAGGTTCTGGGCAAGCCCCATGCCAGCCGACCCAGAAAGCGCAAACTTAGTAGGCTGTCCTGCGCAGATTTCCTTGATATCGGTAAGCATGGTACATGCTGTCTCAGCAATCTGAGAGTAGTGACGTCTATAGTCTGTATGCAGTACCCGCATCGTATCATCAAGCACGACACATTTCATGGTCGTGGAACCAACATCCAAGCCGATCTTCATCAAGAAAGCCTCCGAATACCCAAACCATATCGATTTTTTTGGTTATGGTACAGCGAACACAATCAGTATTTATACAAAAAAGCTAAATCTGTCTATTATCTTATCGATACCATCCGCACCAAAATCGACAATTTCAGTGTTTTTGATTGCTTCTTCTAGCAATGGTTCAATACCCATGGAGCGGTAATGCTCTTGTTCCACCAACTTGTCTGGATGCACCAATGGGTGTTTTGGACTGAAGATGACACAACAATCTTCATAGGGAAGGATTGAAGTCTCGTAGGTACCAATCTTCATGGCAAGATTCATGATTTCCTGTTTGTCCATACCGACTAGTGGGCGGAGAACCAACTGATCACTCATGCTGTCAGTAAAGGCCATCGACTCAAGGGTCTGGCTCGCCACTTGGCTGAGTGCTTCACCGGTTACGATACAGGTCCCTTCTTCTCTCTCACTGATAGCATTGGCGACATGCATCATTGCTGCACGGAACATCAATGTGGTCTCATCCTCCCTGCTGTGTTGCTTGATCCAGAGCTGAGGCTCGGTGAATGGCACAACATGCAGCCTGGTTGCCTGGAGATATGGTGCAATGAGACTTGCCAAGGTTTTCACTTTTTCCAGGGCTTGGTCACTGGTGTAGGGGTAGGCGTGGAAGTAAATACAATCCATCTTCAACCCCCGTTGTGCCATACGGTAGGCAGCAACTGGGCTGTCGATACCTCCACTCAAGAGCAACATTCCCTTTCCAGCTGTAGAGACAGGCAATCCCCCCAGGCCCGGTTTTGGGGACGTATAGAGATAGGCTAGGTCCCTGATCTCACAATGGATGGTCAGATCAGGATGCTTCACATCAACGGTCATCTCGGGGTACATCTCATGGACTATCTCACCAAGAGAGCAGTCGATCTCATAACTGGTCATGGGAAAACTCTTGTCAGCGCGTTTGGCGATTGACTTGAAAGTACCCTTACCTATGTTGAAAGGTTCTTCAGCGATCAGTTTTTTGGCAGTCTCCCTGATAACAGAGATATCTTTCTCACAACGTAGGCAACGGGAGTAGCCTACCACACCAAAGGTGGTTCCCAGTGCCAATTCAACGGTTTCTTTAGGACACTCGTTGCTGATTTCAAAGAATATTCGGCCTTTTTGGCGATTAACCTGTGTTTTATATCCTTTCAGTTTTTGCTTGATGTTCTGTTTCAGGCGTTTCTCGAAGGAATCGCGGTTCAGACCTTTCAGGGAGATTTCTCCCAATCGTATCAAATAGAGAGTGGAATCTTTCATGCATGCTCCTGGATGAGGGTGGTGATAGCTTCGGCCAAGGCTTCAGCTTCTTCTGTAGTGGTATCAGCACTGAATGAGATCCGAATGCTGCTTTTTGCCAATGAGGGCGGAACCTGCATGGAGTCAAGGACTCCCTCTCCCTTCTGTTTTGCATTATTGCTGCAGGCAGAACCGGAGGAGACACAAAATCCCTTGTCATACAGCATCCGTGTGAATACTTCACTGGGTAGATTATTTGTGGCAATGTTCAGGATATAGGGTGAACAGGAATCCACAGGGCTGATGGCCTGCAAGGATTGAAGACGTTTCCTAAGCAGGGTGTTGATCTGCTTGACCTGCCTTTCGTGATCGGAAAACTGCTCCATGGCTTCTTTCGCTGCTTCGACCATACTGACAATTCCAGGCAGGTTCTCTGTTCCTGGTCTCAGACCAGCCTCCTGTCCGCCTCCCCGTGAGAGGCTCTCAATCGCTGGATCAGTGTTGTAGAGAAATCCAACTCCCTTCGGTCCATGGAATTTGTGCGCGCTGAAGGCTGCACTATCCACTCCCAGTGCTTCAAGGGAAAAAGGAATCTTTCCGAGCGCTTGGGTTGCATCGGTATGGAAGTGAATTTTTCTTCCTCCCTGTTCCTTTTCAAAGGCACGAACTTCAGCAACCAGAGCCTGGATGTCCTGGATGGAGCCCACGACATTATTCACGAGCATCAGGGAGACCAGACGTGTTTGTTTAGTCAAGGCAGAGCGAAGATCTTCTGCCTTGATAAATCCACCCGGTGCATTAAGGGTTGTGACCTTCCAGCCCAACTGTTTCATCAGCCGGACATACTCCTTGATGGAAGAGTGTTCAATATTGCTGATGATCACATGTGGTTTCTGCAGTCTCCAAACCAAGCTGTTGAAGACAATGGCATTTGCCTCGCTGGCCCCGCCAGTGAAGGTGAGGGTCTCCTTGGGGACAGAAAGAATCCCAGCCAGATCCTCCCTGGCTTGTTCAAGCTTTTCCTTTGCCTTGATCCCCTCAGCATGAAGACTGCTTGGGTTGCCGATGTATGTACTTGCTACCTGTTGGTACACATCAAGAGCGGTTCTGCTCATGATGGTGGTGGCAGCACTGTCAAAATAGCGTATTTCTTGCATATCGGTATTGTGGGATAATGGGTGGATTTTTGCAAGTATGTAGGCTCAAGAGAGCGCTTGTCTTGGACCCCTGCTCTGGGGTATAACAGTACTATGAAAAGCATGGTGACTACGCAGTTAGATAATGGCAAGCAGACAGAAGTATTGCTTGCTGACGACTTGAAGGACCTTTCGGCCCATCTTGGTGAGTATGGACGCTTGGTATTATGGGTGTTTGATACGAATACGGCAAAACTGTTCAAGCAGCTTCCTCCAAGCCATGTTGTCCTGGAAAGTGGAGAGAGTGCAAAGAATTTCTCTTCCTTGGAACGTATTCTCAGTGCAGCTCTCGATGAAGGCCTTGCACGCGATGGCCGGATTATTGGGTTTGGAGGGGGAGTGGTTTGTGACATGTCCGCCTTTGCTGCATCGGTGTATATGCGTGGTTGCCGTCTTACCTTGGTTCCCACTACCTTGCTTGCCATGGTTGATGCTTCACTGGGAGGCAAGGCCGCCATCGACTTCAAGGGAATGAAGAACATGGTCGGTTCGTTCTATCCAGCCAGTGAAGTGCTCATCTCCATCGATACCCTGAGAACCCTCAACGACAAGGAGTTTCTCAATGGACTGGCCGAGGTGGTCAAGCATGCTTTGCTTAGCCAGGATGAGGAACTCTACAAATTCCTGTTGGTTCGTAAGAACGAGATTCTCAGTAGGGACCCAAAAACATTGGCTGCCTTGGTGGAACTCTCGCTCAAGGTAAAGCAGTGGTACATTGAACAGGACCCAACAGAGACCAAGGGCATAAGGCAGAGTCTGAATCTGGGGCATACGTTTGGGCATGCCCTGGAGTCCTCATCCCACTATCTGATGTGGGGCCATGGTGCCTGTGTTGCGTGGGGAACCTGTCGAGCACTCGAGGCTGGTGTTGCACTTGGTGTTACCGACAAGGCATATGCAAGCGGGGCAACCAAGCTTTTCAAGAGCTTTGGGTATGACATTGAGTATCGTATCGGTCGTGGTGACTGGATTGAATACCGTGACCACCTGCTCAAGGACAAGAAGAAAGCGGACGGGAAGGTGCAATTTGTCCTGTTGGAAAAACAGGGTTCGACCGTCCTCAGTCCGCTTGATCTGCAGCTTATCCAGCATTTGGTTATAGCAAAGCCGATTTTCTAGGGAGCTATTCCACCAATTTCAACAGGTTGCCATAGATTTTGGTCACCTCTTTTGCCTGCTTCTTCATCTGTGCCGCCTCCAAGGAGTCGGCGAGGGTGAGAAGCGTGTAAAGCGAGGTGTCCAAGGCATCAAAGCAATCATCATCTGCAGTGAAACGATAGTTGCCGTTTCCACTCTCTTCCAATGCCACAAAATACAAGTGTTTTCGTTGTTTCTTGCTCTTGGTCAAAGCGAGCAACCAATGCAGGTTGTCAATGAGAATGCCAGCATCCTCTATGGTGTATATTCCTGATGGAGGATTATCCAGAATACCCTTTCCTGGATTTACTTTCCCTTGCAATTCAAGTGCTGAGAAAAACTTATCTCCATAGTGAATATAGAATCCCCTGTAAAGAATGGCTACTGGGAAGTTCTTCGGTCTCTTGGGGGCCTTCTCGTTCATCTGGTTGAGGTAGTTCAAATCCTCAAGCGGGATAAGGGCAACAAGCTTCTCTTTCTTCTTCTTTCCTCCAAGTACCAGCGTAGGATAGGTTCTCTTGTACACCGTGATGGTGGCTTTTCCCTTCTCCTCTCTCTCCTTGATGGCTTTTTCCCGTACCTCCTGCTTCTGCAGCTTGCCTGAAGGACGTTCCTTCTGTACCAATGCAGTAAGCTTGGGGTAGAGCTCAGGGGAGATGTCGTTTAGCCATGCCTTGTCCAGAGGACTGACACTACGGGCATAGAGCCTGCTGGTCTGTACAATCTCACCGGCTATGATGAACTGGGGAAGACTCTTGAAGTAGGCGCTTCCTGGGTGTATGAACACCTGGTCTGCGGTAAGACTCTTGTACATGTTTCCCCGTGCCTTGATACACACATACTGCATCAATCCACTGGCGATGCAGCAAAGATACTCTCTCACCGTTCCACCACTTGCAAGAGGGAATCCCACGTCTCCGCAGATTTCACCAAGTTGCTCATTGACATGGACTATCTCCTGCATTCCTTGGAAATCGAGATAGTTCTTCTTGCAGAACCGCTGTTTGGCATCCTTGCCGGTATTGGCAGTATACTGATGGTAGATATTCAGGTAGGAAGCAAAATCGCCGTACTCCGTATTGTTGAACCTGCGGTGCGCAGCACGGCTGAGGTCCTCTTCCCCAGGAGGAAGGAGGAATGGCGTCTTGGTAGAGAGGAAACTCACTGCGATCAAGACCTCCTCCAGGACGTCTGGATGATTCATCATCGCTTCCACGATGACGCGGGAGTGACGGGGAAGCAGGGGGAATTTGCACATCAGGCTTCCGACAGTGGTCAGCTGACGCTTCTCATCGATTGCCCCGATGAACCTGAGTGTCTCCTCTGCGCTGGTGATGGCACTATGCTTAGGCCTGGTGATGAAAGGAAAATGCTCATAGTCAGTTATTCCCAGGTCACTCATACGTAGGACAACCTCGCTCAGGTCAGTCCTGAGAATCTCCTCTGTGCCATACGTCAGCCTGCTCTTGTAGTCATCTTCACCGTAGAGACGGTAGCATACACCAGGACTGGTACGTCCAGCGCGCCCCTTCCTCTGTTCACAACTTGAACGGCTGGTGGGAAGTGGGACTAGGGAAGAGGTGAAATCTTTCTGGTTGTAGAAGTTTATTTTTGCAATCCCACAGTCGATAACAGTGGTAATACCATCGATAGTGACTGATGTTTCGGCAATGTTCGTGGCAACAACCACCTTGGTTTTTCCGGGGGAGGTATCGTTGAAGACCGACTCCTGCTCCTCTTTGCTGAGCCTTCCGTACAACGGATAGATTTCCAGCCGCTTGTCAGTATCGGCCATATACAGTGCATTCACACAGTTGGTGATGTCAAACTCCCCGCTCATGAAGACCAGGATGTCACCACTTTTTTTCTTGGCCTCGGTAGTAACAATCTGGGTGATTGCTTCCACTTGATACTCAAGTGATTCCCGTTGCAGTGGCTTATAGATAACCTTTACAGGATAGACTCGTGCATCAATGCTGATGATGGGAGCTTTATCAAAGAACTCACTGAATACCTTGGTATTGATGGTAGCACTGGAGATGATGACCTTGAACTCCGGGCGTTCCTTCATGACATGCTTGAGAAGCCCCAGAATGAAATCGATATTGAGCGAACGCTCATGTGCTTCATCGACAAGAATGACAGAATAGGAACGAAGCAGTGGGTCTGCCTTGAGTTCCATCAGGAGAATACCGTCGGTCATGACCTTGATTCGGGTTCCTGGGCTGGTGGTGTCCTCAAAGCGCATCTTGTAGCCTACGAATTCGTCGTTACGGGCTACCTGTTTCTTGATAAACTCACTGACACTGAGTGTGGCGATTCGCCTTGGTTGGGTAATGCCGACCTGCAGGGCATCTGCATAGCCAGCTTCATGAAGAATGAGGGGGATCTGAGTGGTTTTTCCACTTCCCGTTGGGCTTTCGACGATGATGACCTGATTTTGCTCAAGGCCATCAAGAATCTCCTGCCGGTGCATATAGACCGGCAAATGTTTCATGTCTTTCAAAGTAATTCCTTTCTTATAAGTGCAATAGCCGCCTCAATTGAGAGAGCTTTGTGCATATCCCTGTTCTTTAGATTCTTCAATGTAAGGGTGGAGGATTGTACATCCTCATCTGAAAGAAGGATAGCGAACGGTATTGCGTTTGTTTCAGCCCACTTGTATTGGGCTCCTTGTTTCTTGTTGAGCAAATAGACGGCCACCCTTAACCCATCCTTACGCATTGCTCGCGCGATTCGGTCATAGTGGGAAAAATGCTTAACATCGGTGTTGAAAATTGCCACATCAGCTGAGCTGGCAGATGCTACCAATGGGCTGGACAACTCCTCAAGTGCGGCTAACAGGCGATCCAAGCCAATGGAACTTCCCACTCCAGGGAGTTCCTCCTTGGTATAGAGGCTTGCAAGATCATTGTATCGACCACCACTGCAGACAGAGCCGAAATGGGGGAGTTCGGTGAGGAAGGTTTCATACACGATACCGGTATAGTAGTCGAGTCCACGTGTGATCGAGGGGTCAAAGGTGAAGTGTTTCTCAATCCCAGCCTCACAGAGGTAGGAGTAAATGGTTCTCATTCTCTCACTGTGTGGGTTCTCTCCACCAGAGAGGGCTGTGAGCCTATCCAAGGTGGTGAGAAAGGGCTCCTTTTCATCCTCCTTGCTGATGTACTGTAGAATTGCATTGGCCTTCTGTACGTCGCCTGTGAGTTCTCTCAAGAGCTTCAGTACTTCCTCTTTTCCAATCTTCCTGAGTTTATCTACTGTCCTGAGAATCTCTACGCTCAGTTCAAGCAGGCCATGATGTGAGAGGAAGGTGTTGAACAAACCCCGGTGTGCAATACAGAACTGGTAATTCTCAACACCCATTACCGAGAATGAACTATCCATCATGGAAAGGATTTCAAAATCAGCCTCTGCGTTGTCAACACCCACGATATCGAAGTCACACTGCGTGAATTCACGGTAGCGACCTTTCTGGGGATTCTCTCCCCGCCATACCTTATCTATATGGAAGCGTTTGAAGGGTAGGGAGAGTTCACTCTGGTGTTGCGCGAGAAAGCGAGCGAAGGGGACGGTCAGATCGAAGCGAAGGGCAACATCCCTCTCGCCATTGTCCTTAAAGTGGAAGATTTGCTTATCTGTCTCTCCTCCACCCTTGCCAAGAAGGACTTCGGTGTATTCAAGTACCGGAGTATCAATGGGAACAAATCCATAGGACCTAAAGTGTTTCTCGAGGTTGTTGGTGATTGCTTTCTTTGGGATTTCCATGGAGGGCAAAAAGTCTCTGAAACCCTTGAGAACCCTAGGTTCTATAATGCTTCTTGCCTTCGGTTCCTTGCTCATTGATTCATACTCCTGTTGTGTTTTTGATGTGGATGGTGTACAAAGAGTGTATAACGAATCGCTTGTGCACTGCAATATGCGGTTCTTTTAACACCCTATACTTCTATGAGAGCGATATGCTGATACGATACAAACAAGACGAACATGGGAAAACGCTGCCTGTTGCGAATATTTACACCCAGACTGAACATAAGATACCAAACCATTTGATCGATCGTGATGCCCTTTGGGCTATCCGAAAGCTGCAAAACTCCGGTGCTGAAGCGTATTTGGTAGGAGGAGCGGTCAGAGACCTGTTGCTGGGAAATATTCCCAAGGATTTTGACCTCGCCACCAGTGCTTCACCTCGTCAGATCCAGCGTTTATTCTGGAATGCAAGGATCATCGGCAAGCGTTTCAAATTGGTGCATCTGGTATTCAAGGACAAGGTGCTGGAAGTATCCACCTTCAGGAGCGGCGAGGAAGCAATGGAGGGAAACAACAATGTGTTTGGTTCCATCGACCAGGATGCCAAACGCCGTGATTTCTCAGTCAACAGCCTTTATTACGATCCAACCAATGGCCAGTTGCTCGATTTCAACAATGCCATGGAAGATTTCAAGAAAAAGCGTATAAGCTCTGTCATTCCCCTCGATGAGACATTCAATGAGGATCCTGTTCGTATGATCAGGGCCATCAAGTATGCCTCCACCACAGGGTTTACCCTTCGCTGGAGTATCCGTGTAGCAATCCGCAAACACTCGGGAGAGCTTTCACGGGTATCGACAAGCCGTTTGACAGAAGAGGTGAACAAGATCCTTGCAAGCGGTCATAGTGTCAAGATTTTCAATGAGTTGAATAAATACAAGCTGCTTGTCTTTATGCTTCCTGCTTTCTCCATCTATTGCAATTTTCCCCAGGTACAGAAAAGTCTGGAGGAACTGGATAAGAAGGTTATGCTTGCCAAGCGTGGCAAGAGCGATGAAGTTGAGCTTGCTGATATGATCAAGGCTCTGGTAGACCCCTTGGTTATCTTTGCTGATGATCATATGAGTCCTGATGAACGATTCAAGGAAACATTCCGCCAAATCAAGGTGTTGATCAGTCCGATGACTCCTTCCAACTATGATATAGAGTTGGCTAGTGAACGCCTGTTGACTGAGCGTGGATTCAAGACACCGAGAAACTGTGTGAGGATGAGAAGGCCTGCAAACCGTGTTCCTCAGCGCAGGAAGCCCAATCCAAAGAGAAAGGGAAGAACAGAAGGGACTGGGGAAGTACAGTCTGGTTCACGAAGAAGGAACAACCGAAGGGGGCCGAAAAAAGGAACCCCCGCCCAAAAGGGTGGAGGGACTTCCAGTGAGCAGCCGAAGAGCAGTGCAGAGGCACACGATCTCTAACCCCATTCCTCTATCTCAATATTTACGCTGGAGACAAAGATGCCTCCATACTTCTCAAGGCTGTCTGCTATGTATTCCTGGAGTTCTCCAAGGGTGGTCGCTATCTGGTGTTGCATTGGCACGCGTAATTTTACCGTGAGTGCATACCCCTCTGCTTTCACCTGTACTTGTACCCGTTTTACTTTTATCTGACTGTCAAACTCATCGAGACAGTGGGCAACCATTTGGGTAAGTGCAGCTTCACTGACAGTGGTCTTGCCATATTTGCTGAACTCAGGACGTACGATGGTTTTCTCGAAGCTGACATTCCTGCGCTGGAAGGGTACTTGTCTTCCATGCTTGAAGAATACTCGCATGGAATCGTAAGCAATCTGTGGGTAGTTGCGGGTTATCTCGATTGAAGGAACAGGGATTACATGTTTCCCTTCGCTGTAACGGATACGCATGGCAGTATCAATCTGCTCCTTTGTTGCGATATCCTCGATGCGCATGAGTTTTTCAGGTTGGGGAAGATTAAGCCTGGCGGCAATCTTATAAATCATTTTCTCACTGGTCCCAATGATCAGGATCCTGTGATACTTCTGCTTGTTGAGTGCCTGCTTCACTTCCTTCTGATGTTCGGCATCATCGAAGACAGCGGTCCTTACGGCAGAGAGCATGTTCTCCTCCCGTTTGGCTGACTTGCCTGCGATGATGCGATCTCCACCGATGAGGAGACCGTCGTCAATGATCAGATCTATACGAAATTTTTGGGCTATCAGCTTTGAACGGAAGCTTTTTCCCGTTCCACTCTTACCGACCAAAGCATACACTTTTATGCCCTTTAATTTCCAGAACGCATATTTAAATACTCGATTCATGGTTTTCATTATACCGAAATTCTTGTACAATAGAACAGCATTTGTTAAAATATGCATTCTGTACTATTAATCACCTACATAAGGAGCGTTATGCATGCAAAGAATACCTACGTTCAGTAAGGGTGGTGTGCATCCAGACGATAGAAAGGTATACAGTCGCTCAGAGGCTATTGAACGATTACCCATGCCTTCAGAATTGATTGTTGCTTTATCCCAGCATCTTGGTGCCCCTGCAAAAGCCTTGAAGGCGAAAGGGGATACCGTAGTTAAAGGTGAAAAGATTGGGGAAGCTTCAGGCTTTATCAGTAGTGATGTTCACTCTCCAGTATCGGGGACCATCAAGGAAATACGCAAGGTCACCCTTGCAAACAGCGTCCAATGTGACGCATTTGTCATTGTTCCTGATGAAGAGCAACCTGCTGATACCGAAGAAAAAGTTGATTGGCAGAGCCTTGATGGCAACATGTTGCTCAGCAGTATCAAGGATATGGGGATCGTTGGTATGGGAGGGGCTACATTCCCTGCCCATGTTAAGCTCTCCATCCCCAAGGACAAGAAAGTTGATAGCTTCGTAGTCAACGGTGTGGAGTGTGAACCCTATCTGACAGCTGACTACCGAATCATGCTTGAGAAAGGTGAGCAGGCCCTTGAGGGAGCAATGATTGCTGCCAAGATTGTCAAGGCTGAACGGGTTATTGTCGGAATAGAAATGAATAAACCCGATTGCATCGCCCATCTCAAGGAGATAGTCAAGGAGAAGGGGTATCCAATCGAAATCGTTGGGCTTCAGATGAAATATCCCCAGGGAGATGAAAAGCAGTTGCTCAAGGCAACACTAAACCGCGAGATCCCCTCTGGTAAGCTTCCACTCGATGTAGGTGCAGTAGTGGCGAACATTGGTACCTGTAATGCCATATATGAGGCAATTGTCTTGAAGAAGAGCCTCTATGAACGCGTTATCAGTGTTACCGGTGAGTGTATTGCCAATCCCAAGAACATCCTTGCCCCGGTAGGGACGAAGATGAGTGATCTGCTTGCCTTTTGTGGGGGATTTTCCAGTGAACCAGAGAAACTGGTCAGTGGTGGCCCTATGATGGGTTTCTCCTTCTTCGATACAGAAACGCCGATAACCAAGGGCTCCAGTGGCCTGCTTGCTCTCGGTGCTCAGAAGAAATATCGTTCAACCGCTTGTCTCAATTGCGGTCGATGTGTGGCAGCCTGCCCAATCGGGCTGATGCCTGCAAAGCTTTACCGTTATATCACTAATGGTGAATACGAGGAAGCGATGAAGACCTCGTTGATGGATTGCAAGGAGTGTGGATGTTGTTCCTATGTCTGTCCTGCACATCTTCCATTGGTTCATACGATGAAGACTGGAAAGAAATTGGGGAGAAAGAAGAAATGAATAAACCTACCATGACAGTATCCTCTTCGCCGCATCTCCATGCGAAGACAGATACCGCGTCCATTATGTGGAGTGTTTCACTCGCACTTGCTCCTGCAACCCTTTGGGGTGTGTATGTGTTTGGCTTCAGGTCTCTGTTGGTGCTTGGGGTTTCTGTCCTCACAGCCTTGTTGTCGGAGTTCTTGCTTGGCAAGTTGTACAAGGAGTCAACCCTCTGGGATGGCTCAGCGTTCTTGACCGGTTTGTTGGTTGGAATGAACATGAGTCCTTCGGTTCCTTTGTTTGTTCCGTTCCTTGCAAGTGTGTTTGCAATATTTGTGGCAAAATGGGTGTTTGGTGGCCTAGGTGCTAACTGGGCGAATCCTGCACTCGCTGGTCGTGTATTCGTATTTTTCTCGTTTACCACACCAATGAGCAGCTTTGTAGCTCCCCGAACCCTTGCCTCGGCTCTTCCTGATGCACTTGCCTCGGCTACCCCTCTCTCACTAAGCAAGACAGCTGTTTCTGGTGGGACATTGGGCCTTGATGGTAGTTCCTTGCTCTCATCAATGGGGTACCCTGCAACTGAGTTTGCGCAAAACCTTTCAGCTATGACAGGTATTTCAGCCTTTACCATTGACACCTTCCTTGGTAATGTAGCCGGATGTATCGGTGAGGTTAGTGCACTGGCCTTGCTTATCGGTGGACTTTATCTGCTTGCAAGGAAGATCATCACCTGGCATATTCCGGTGACCTACTTGCTCTCTACTGCAGTATTATCCTGGATGTTTGGTGGAATCCCATCAGGCTTGGGTATATTTGGCGGTAGTTTCCTCTCTTCCATCTTCAGTGGAGGTCTGATGCTTGGCGCCATTTTCATGGCAACGGACTATGTAACCAGCCCAATCAGTCATAAGGGCCAGATTGTATATGCGATTGGGTGTGGTTTCTTCACCTTCCTCTTCAGATATTTCGGGAGCATGCCTGAAGCGGTCTCCGTTTCAATCCTCCTGATGAACATTTTTACACCGATGATAGACAGATACATCATACCTCGTAAATTTGGTGATACCAGAGAACTGAGGAAGAAGCAGAAGGAGGCTAGGGCA
Source organism: uncultured Sphaerochaeta sp. (assembly GCF_963677075.1). Lineage (NCBI taxonomy): Bacteria > Pseudomonadati > Spirochaetota > Spirochaetia > Spirochaetales > Sphaerochaetaceae > Sphaerochaeta > uncultured Sphaerochaeta sp. The sequence continues at coordinate 2,124,194 of NZ_OY781873.1, forward strand.
TGACAAAGAATCTGAAATATTCACTGATATTGCTTTCGATCTGTGCTGTAAGCGCCTTTGCCTTAGCGATGACGAACTCAATCACTGCCCCGGTTATTCAGCAATATGAATATGAACAAAGACAATTGGCACTGACAGCAGTCAGCAATGGGTTTGCAATTGGAAGTGAAAAGCCGGTAGAGGCTGACCCCTATGTCACGTATACCATCGACTTAACCGATAATGGGCAACTTGCCGGATATATTGTAGGGTTGAAAAGTGCCGGATATGGTGGACAGATGACCTTGGTTGCCTCATATAAGGTTTCCGGCGAAATGATGGTTGCTCAACTCTTGACCCATAGTGAGACGCCTGGCCTTGGATCAAAAGCTGCAGATTCATCATATATGGATAAATTCCAAGGAACTGGTGCTGATACCCCTGTTCCAACAGATAAAACCATGCTCACCGATGCTGACGCTCAAGCGATTAGTGGTGCATCCATCACTTTTGGAGCAGTTTCCAGAGCGATTGAAGCAGGGAGTGCCTATGTGAAAAATATTGGAGGTGTGAAATGAGCAAGATGAAAGAACTCTCCAAAGGGCTGTTCAAGGATAATCCGATTTTTGTGTTGATGTTGGGTTTGTGTCCTGTACTAGGAGTTTCTACCCAGGTTTCGAATGCGATTGGTATGTCTGCAGGTGTAATGTTCGTTTTGCTCTTTAGTAACATGATTATCTCAGCATTGAGAAAATTCATACCTGCATCAATACATATTCCTGCGTACATTGTTGTTATTGCTTCGTTGGTTTCATTTATCCAGATGGTAATGCATGCATATGTCCCCTCTGTTTATAATGCATTGGGTGTGTATCTTCCACTGATTGTGGTAAACTGCATCATTCTGGGAAGGGCTGAAGCGTTTGCGAGTAAAAATACCGTTCTTGATAGCATTTTGGATGCAATCGGAATGTCCATTGGGTTTGCATTGGGTCTGACCTTGCTGGCCTTGATTCGTGAATTATTTGGTTCTGGTACCATTACCCTGTTTCCCATTGGCAATTTCAGTGGTGTAATTAATATTCCCTGGTTCTACAACAATCCAATTAGAGTGTTCTCTTTGGCACCTGGTGCGTTGTTGATCATGGGATTCCTGAAGGCGTTCTTCGATTGGAACTCTTCACGTAAGAAGGACAGATAACATGAGTTATATTGCAATACTAATAACCTTCATATTTATTAATAACTTTATTTTCTCCCAGTTCTTGGGCATGTGTCCGTTTATAGGTGTCTCGAAGAACAGTGAGAATGCCATCGGAATGGGTGCCTCTGTAACCTTTGTCACTACGGTTGCCTCTGTGATTACTTGGGCAATTTATTACTTCTTATTGGTCCCTTTTAGTCTTGAGTACCTCCAGACGGTCACATTCATCCTTGTGATAGCAAGTTTGGTACAGCTGTTGGAGATGGTGATCCAGAAGATAAGTCCAGCCTTGTATAAGGCTCTGGGTATCTATCTTCCCCTGATTACCACCAACTGTGCTGTCTTGGGTATTGCCATTATCAATATCACGAATGAATACAATGTGATGGAAGCCTTTATTGGAGGGCTTGCTGCAGGTCTTGGCTTCACTCTGGCTATCGTGTTGATGAGCAATATTCGCGAGAAACTTGATCTGCAGCCGGTGAGAAAAGCGTATCGTGGCGTTCCCATTGCCTTTATTTCTGCTGGATTGATGTCTTTGGCCTTCATGGCTTTTGACAAGTCATTGATTACCAACCTACATCTGTTATAAGGGGGATCGTTGTGAATATTGTTATGGCAATCATTGTAGTCGCCGTTTTAGGTGGACTCTTCGGATTCGGTCTCTCCTATGCAGAAAAGAAATTGGCGGTCAAGAAGGATCCAAAGGCCTTGGCTCTTGAACCTATTATGCCTGGTGCTAACTGTGGTGTGTGTGGGTATGCAGGTTGTGCTGCGTATGCTGCAGCTGTCGCCCTTGGCGAAGCTCCAATTGGCCTCTGTAGTCCTGGTGGTCCCGACTTGGTGACTAAAATGGCAGAGATCATGGGACAGAAGGTTGAAGCTTCCGGTGAAACGAGAAGAAAAGTGGCCCACGTTATGTGCCGTGGTAATGTTGATGTGAGTTCACAAGACTACAAATATGAAGGTCTTGAGGACTGTAATGCAGCATTTCTGCTCTTTGGTGGGGATTACGGTTGCAAATCAGCCTGTCTGCACCTCGGTTCCTGTATCAAGGTTTGTCCGACCGGTGCCATCAGCAGGGATGCTGAGGGATACATCATCGTTGATGAAAAGAAGTGTATCAGCTGTGAAAAGTGTGTGCAGATCTGCCCAACGGGTGCTATGCACATGATTTATGAAGATAGTGAATATGTAATTGAATGCAACAGCCATGAGCCGGGTGGAAAAGTACGAAAAGTATGTACAGTCGGTTGTATTGGTTGTAAAATCTGTGAAAACAAGTATCCTGAATCAGGATGTAAAGTTGACAGTTTTCTTTCTACCTTCGATCAGACACTCCCACACAGCCAGATTGCTGATGCTGCAGAGGCGTGTCCGACCAAGTGTATCATCAAGCGGTAGTGCATGAAATTATTAGTAGGTGCGTACAGTCAAATCACCAATGCTGAGCCAATGCCCGTTTACGAACGGGCATTGGAAGCTGTATGCAAACCTTTGCTTACTCATCTCCATGCACATGAAGATGCAATCATGCAACTTTCCTTGAGTATACCCCTGCTTGATTGGCTTGATGTTAACCATAGTTCGGTTAATCTCTTGATATCCGACCTTGCCAAAAATGGAAAGCTTGAGTTGCTCACCGGTTCATTCAACCAGAGTATCCTGAGCTTGCTCTCTCCAAAGGACCGTTCCAACCAGATAGAAATGACAACCACCTATCTGAGAAAGCGGTTTGGACAGCGTTCCAAGACCCTTTTCAGCTATGGGCAGGTTTTCAATCCGTTATACATCAATACCGCAAATCTTTGTTTTATCGATTCAATAATCATTTCCACCTCTGACGAGACAGGGCTCCAGCAATTCGATGAACCGTTCATCATGCAGGAAATGGGGAAGTCTGTCTCCATCATCCCCATGGATGGTACCATAAGTGATCTGATAGCCTCTTTTGCAAAAAAAGCTATCAGTTTTGGAAATTTGATTGAACGTATCAGGAACTATCTGGAGAGCAAGCCTCCCTTTGTTATGGCTATGATCAACCTTGATCATCTGTTGCAGGCAGGAGTGACCGCACAGCAGACCATACAACTGTTCGATCTGTTCTTTGGGTATGAGACCAGCTCCATTGAGGAAGCATATCTCCATAATGACCCTCCTAAGAAAGGGTATCTACAAGCAGGGTGGTATGGTATTGATGCAAATAAGGGAGATCTGGGGTGCATCAATGAGTTGTTTGTGAAGGACGAAAGTCTTGCCTATCTGTATGGGCGCTATACCACCATGGTGGAAACGGCACGTATGTACAAGAAGGACAAGGATGTGCGGAAACGCTTGGAATCCTTGATCCAGAAAATCTCTTGTGGGAGTATGTATCTCTGTGATGCCAATGCACCAATGCTGCGTTCATCGGTCAGAAAATTGTTCTGGCGATACATCAGTGAAGCGGATAGTGTGCTCACTGCACTCAAGGATTACAGCTATCCGGTGAACAATGACTTTGACCACGATGCCTTGAGTGAATATCTGTTCTTTGGCAAGTACCTGAGTTGTGTGGTTGATCCGAAGGGCGGCTCACTTTCAGAACTTACCTATTTGCCTTCCTTGTATAATTATGGGGATACGTTCAGTCCACTTTCACAGTTTGGTAGTTCCATTGGCAATCATCACCAGCTTCCTCCCGGACAAAAACAGCGATTGTTCAGCGATGTTTTTCTGAGAGAAAACTTTGTCATGGACGAATATACCAAGTTGGATGAAAAGAATTGCTTGGCTATGGGAAGCCAGGTCTATAATCTTGAGGGAGTAGACCGTAGGAATACCGAGTATCTGGCTACCTGCACAACTGGTGACAGTCCAATCATCGGTGGAAGCTTGCAAATAGCCAAACATTTCAAGCTAAGACAGAATACCATTTTGGTAGATATAACGCTCACCAACATCGGGGAGGAACCAATAAGCTGTATCTATGGCTGTGAGATCCCTCTCTCGATTGACTCACATGGTCTTCCCATTTCCTTTATCCAGTTGGAAAACAAGAAAAATCTGACATGGCAAGAGAAAGAAGTGGTTCTTGAGCAAGTCAAATCGCTGAGAATCTATGATGAACCCAATAGCACTTCCCTGACCTTGGTAGGCGATACCCGCTTTACCTTGCTCAAGGAAGATTATACTATTGAGAGCGAAACAGTCCTTGGGAATGAATCGCTCTACCAGCACACCCTGTTCATGGCCTCATGGCCGATTGTCTTGGCTAGTGGTGGAGAAAAGAAGATTACCTTGGGTCTACGTGTTGAACGAAAATAGGAGTACACAGATGTTTTTCCAGAATAAATCACAGTTTGAATCAGTAAAAGAAGAAGCCTACACCGTATGGAGGCGTCTTTGACCCGCAAGGGATGGAAACGAAGATAGCAGAACTCGAGGCAAAAACACTTGAACCGGGATTCTGGGATGATCCAAACAATGCACAGGCTCTGTTCACAGAACTCAACAGTTTGAAGGATACCTACAATACCTGGAAAGAGTTGATCGATAAAATGGATGAAATGAGCGAGCTCATGGAAATCTATGCAGATGAACCGGATAATGCCGAAGAAGAAGCTGAGATCAACGAGCAAATTGAGACCATGCTTGCCACCTATCAAAAACTACGGGTCAAGACCTTGCTTGATGGTAAGTTCGACAAAAATGACTGCTTTCTCACCATTCATGCAGGAGCAGGTGGAACTGAAGCCAGTGACTGGGCCAATATGTTGATGCGCATGTACCTCCGGTATTGCGAGCGTAGCGGTTTTAAAAGCCAGATACTTGATCTCCAGGAGGATGAGGGTGGTATCAAGAGTGCGACCATCAAGGTTTCCGGACCATATACCTTTGGGTATCTGAAAGGAGAGGCTGGTGTCCACCGATTGGTACGTATCAGTCCTTTTGATTCCCAGAAGCGCCGGCATACATCGTTTACCAGTGTCTATGCATCCCCGGTGATCGATGACACCATCGAGATTGACCTGAAGCCTGAGGATTATCGTCTTGATACCTATCGGGCCGGTGGGGCTGGTGGTCAGCATGTCAACAAGACCGACAGTGCTGTAAGAATAACCCACTATGCCACAGGAATTGTCGTACAGTGTCAGAATGAGCGAAGCCAGGTGATGAACAAAGATGTCGCTTTCAAGATGCTCAAGAGTCGTCTGTACGAGTATTACCGTGAAGAAAAAGAGAAAGAACACCAAAAGGATGCCATAGAGAAGAAAGAAATTACCTGGGGAAGCCAGATTCGTTCCTATGTGTTCCAGCCTTATACCATGGTCAAGGACCATCGCACAGGGGCGACCATTGGCAATATTCAGGCAGTCATGGATGGGGAGATCGAACCCCTCATCGAAAGTTATTTGCAATGGGGGCAGAAGGAGGAGTAGGGCATGGGCAAAAACATGGCCCTTCGTACAGTATGTATTGTGCTGTTTCTCCTCTGCGCCTCAACGCTTGCTGCACAAGAGGGTACGATGTCTTTTTCTGTCGGCATCGTTCCTCTTGATACCAGGCTCGATACACTCACTGAGATGGTTGAAAATGTAGCAAAACGCTATGGAAGCCAGATCTTTCTTGATGAAGATGAGAAAACGCTTCTCTTGGATCAATGGGAAAAAGAAGCTCAGGCACAAAGTAATAGTGAGCTTGGTAAAGTCTATGCTTCCCATGACCAAGAGAAATTACAACAGATATTGGATGCAGAACAACCTGCACCACCTCTTGAATTTGATTCCCTCCCGGTAACATACCACCTTGCACAATTTGATCAGGATCTTGCAAACGCATTAGAGGCAAGCGATGATGCCCTTGACTGGTTCTGTTCCAAAAACACGTATGATGCATTGTTGTTGCTTGCCTCAGAAGAGCTCGCAGGATTTCAGCGTATACGGATTCAGTATTATCATCCCAAGTTGACAGAGAAGAAAACACTCTCTGACTCATTGGTACAGAACTCCTACTTCCAACCATTGGAAGAGCCATTGGAGAAAGCTATATTCGCCCTTGCAAGCAAAGGAAATCTCGGGATTGTTACCCTCGAAGATATCCCTCCCGGTCTAGCCGTCTCCATTGATGGGAAGCCAACAGATCTCCTCGATACTACGCTTATCCTACCGCCAGGACCTCATATACTTGGTTTGAATGCTCCTGGCTACCAGCCGGTGGAGATGGAGATCGTGAGTAAGGCTGATGTCATTCAGCCTTTTCAGTTCTCGTTTGAGGAAGTAACGTTTCCTACCCTGGTAGTGCATAGTGAAACAGCCAAGGTGAACTGGTTCCTCGATGGAAAACCATTGACAGAGCAACTTTCCATCTCTCTTTCTGATCCCACATATCCAATGGTACTTACCCTGAGTGGGGAAGGCTTTGCCCAGAGGGTCGTTCATCTTGACAGCCCCCCTTACAAGGAGTTGACAGTTACGCTGAATGCAAAGGAACTTGCTTATCCTTCCCTGCGCGATGATGCACAGAAGGACTTCTATAAACGGCTGAGAAATACTATTCTGTGGTTCGGAACCTATATCGGGTGTACCGTCTTGAGCCAAATGTATGCGACTGACAATCCTCTTTGGCAAGTAGGCTTGGTTGGAACCAGTTCGTTGGCACTGGTAAGCTCGATTGCAATGGCTGCGGATTTTCTCTCCTATGAATCCATGGCTGATGCAGGTATCTGAATATGATGAGGAGCATTGTATGTTGAAAGGTTTTGGGGCAAAGCTGAAAGCCCTGTTTGGAATCAATACGTTTGATGAGTCGTACTTTGAGCAGCTTGAAGATTTTCTTATTGAGGGTGATTTGGGAGCCAAACTGGCTTTTACCATCAGCGATGAGGTAAGGAAACGGGCGAAAAGCGAAAAATCGAAAACTACCCAAGATTTGCAGTTGTTGGTGAAGAATCACCTGCATGAAAAGATCGAAGCTTTCCAACCTGCCCTCGAACCAGGGAAACTTACGGTTTTCCTGGTGTTGGGAGTCAATGGGGTTGGCAAAACCACCACCATTGCAAAACTTGCAAATATGTACAAGAAGCAGGGAAAACAGGTTTTGCTTGCTGCAGCTGACACATTCCGTGCTGCTGCCATAGATCAGCTGGAAGTCCATGCTCAGCGTCTTGGTTGCCGGATTGTTAAGCAGAAAAGCGGCAGCGACCCAGGCTCGGTTGTCTTTGATGCGATTACCTCTGCCCAGGCAAGAGGTGAGGACCTGGTCTTGGTTGATACAGCCGGGAGAATGCACAACAAGGAAAATTTGCTAAGGGAACTCTCAAAGATTGACAAGATTGTAAAGGGAAGGGGCATTGATGATGTCCACTACAAGAAATTCCTCGTTATTGACAGCACTACCGGTCAAAACGGGATCAGCCAGGCTGAACTCTTCAACCAGGCAGTAAAGCTCGATGGTCTGATCCTCTCCAAATATGACAGTCTGGCAAAAGGTGGAGCCTTGGTTCAGATCGGTGAAAAGTTTGGTATTCCTGTTTCATTCGTGGGTACCGGTGAGACATACCAGGATATCAAAGCCTTTGACAAGGAAGACTTCCTTAACACACTGGTAGGTCTCACAGATTAAGATGAAACACCTCATCTCCAGCGCAACCATGCTTCTCTGTTTCTCGGTGCTGTTTGCTTCAACATTGGTGCAATCAAACAGTATCGCCCAGGAGCGTGGTTCGTTATCGGGAGAATCCCCTTACCATCTTTCCCTCACCGATGAGAACAGGGAACTCTGGGGACCTGGTGGCATGATCTGGAAAGAGACCATTTCCAATGATGATGGTAATAGAATTGTGTCCAGGTCCTCTCCTGATGGAGAGATCCTGGTTTCTCGTGTTTTCAGGGATGGCTTGTTGCGCGAAGAGCAAATTGGGTCCATCTCACATGCATACTACTATGGAGAGGATGGAAAGCTTGAGAGAGTTACCTCCTATCAGGATGGCTCATTTCAGGAGGCACAGCTTTTCACCTACTCGGCATCCAATGGAAGTTTGCTTGCAGTTGTGACTGTGAAGGGAGAAGCTAGCTCAATACGTTATTTCAATCAGGAAGGTAAGCAACACTCCTTTACCTATGCAGATACCCAGGGAGGACAGACGTTCCTTACCATTCAGGGAAGTACCGTTGTAAAACCTTTTTCATCAGAATCAGAGGATACACAACTGGATGTGGTTGTCGAAGAGACAGGTTCATTCACGGTTGAGCGTACACTACCGGACGGTAGTGTGGTGCAAGAGCGCTATGATGAACAGGGTTTATTGGTCCTGAAGAAAAATCCTTCCAGTGAGACTGAATACCGGTATAATGAAGAGAACGAACTGGTCAGTGAACACACTATCAGAAATGATGGAAGTGAAGTGGTGAGCAGCTATGAGAAGGGAGAAATAGCGATGGTTGAAGAGAAGGAAGCAGGTCGCACCACCAGCATCTTGCATTTCCTTGATGATGGGAAGCGGGTCCAGACACTCTATAGTGAAGGACGTCCGTATTGTGATATCACCTATGCTCCAGGTGGAAAGAGAATTCTTTCCATCTCATACCGGTAATCATGCGTTTGTTGTTGCGCCTTGCCACCCGCTATGCCTTCTCCAGGCAGAATCGGCATCGCGGGACAAGTGTGCGTATTTCCCTCGGTCTGGCTCTCTGTCTTTTTGCCATCGTAGCAGTGCTTTCATTTATGCAAGCCCTACAGCGGAACCAGTTCGAGGATATCAGGACCTTTGAGTCATTCGATCTTCAGATAGACCTGGAGAGCAATGATTACATTGCAGCCAATGAGGCTGCAACCCTGATCGAGGGATTGGGCTCTGTCCAGCATGCCTTTGTGTATGTAGATATTCCTGTCATTGCCCAGGGAACTGATGGGTCGACCATTGCTGGTCGCCTTAGGGGTATTGATGGGGAGGGAAGATTTCTTTCCAATCTAAACAGCTATCGTGGATTCCTGTTTCAGGAAGGGCAGATTGCGGTTTCCTACTCAAATACACGTTCCATCGATATGGGTGAAACCCTTACCCTTACATTCCTGAAAAAAGGCAAGCAAGCAACAGTGGTTCCTTCCAGAAAGGAACTTGAGGTGGGAGCCGTCTACTATACAACCAGCTATGATTTTGATCACTCCACCTTCCTCTGTAATGTAGAGACCCTACTTGCCCTGCAAGGTGATGTTCCTTTGAAGATTGGGGTATTCACCACCCACGACGTCAAGGAAGTGAAAGCTGAAATCATGCAATTGGGCTTTACCAATACAAGCACCTGGATGGAGATAAATGCTTCCCTGTATGGTGCAATGGAACTTGAACAGAAGATGATGGCACTTATGCTCTTTCTGATGGTGTTGGTCATACTGGTACATATCAGGAACAGTTCCAGAAGATTGTTGCTCGCAAAGCAAACTGAGATAGCCATGCTCCGTGCCATCGGGCTTACCAAGGCAAAGGTACAAGCCCTGTTTGTGTTGCAGGCGGTGGTAGTGGCAGTCATTGGAAGCTTGGTAGGCGTTGTTCTCTCTTATGCAGGTATTGCCATCTACCCAACCCTTTCTTCCTATGTCTACAGGTCGATGGGTGTTCATCTTGAACTTGAGATCAGGAGTTTGGAACTTCTGGTGTTGTTTATTGTCATTGTTGTCTTCAGCCTCATTGCGTCCTTCCATGGGACCCATAAGATCCTGAAGGCAGATATCATGGAGATGTTTACGCATGATGAAGTCAACTGAGGTACTTACCCTAGAACAAGTCTCAAAGAGTTTTCCCGCAACCCTTAGGGGAGGAGAGCCCATCCAGATATTGGAAGGGGTATCTCTCACCTTGAATCGTGCAACAAGTATTGCGATCACCGGGAGAAGTGGGAGTGGGAAGTCGACCCTGTTGCAGGTCAGTGCAGGGTTGCTCTCAGCAGACAGTGGAAGTATCCGGTTTGAAGGTAAGGAGATTCCCTGCCTCGATGATGAACACCTCAGTCGGCTGAGAAGCCGTTCTATGGGTTTCATCTTCCAGAGCAGTCTGCTCCTGGATGATTTCACAGCCCTTGAGAATGTGCAGATCTCTGCCATGATTGCGGGGTACAGTGAGAGAGATGCCTCACGTAAGGCCTTGGCAATGCTTGAACTGGTTGGTATGCAGGACAGACTTGGACATACCAGCGACCAACTTTCCGGAGGGGAGCGCCAACGAGTCGCCATTGCAAGGGCTCTGGTGAATGAACCTTCCCTGATTTTTGCCGATGAACCAACAGGTTCATTGGATGAGAGAAATGCTGCACTGGTTGAAGATCTTCTCTTTTCATTGGTCGCTGAGAGGGAAGTAGCCCTGATGTTGATCACACACAATCTTGCCTTTGCAAGTCGGTGCAATACCGTTTATCGACTCCATAATAGAAATGTGGAGGTGCGCTCTTGAAGCAGGGACTTCTTCGTCTTCTGGTACTGAGAAAGCTCGGGTATAAAGGAAGCAGAGCAGCAAGAAAACGAATCCTCTTTAATCTCGTTTTGATCACTCTGGTAGTTGGAGCCTTGGTCTTTGCACAAATCTTTGTGGTATCCATGAGTAAGGGGATTGCTGATAAATATGCTCTATTGGGTAATGGCCATCTGCAAGTGCATGAGGATTCCACACGTGTACTGACCGAGAAGGAAGGTGTGCTGGATGTGCAGCTTGTTTCTCAAAGCTATGCCCTGATCTATAGTCCAGAAGGAAACAAGATGGTGAGGCTCAAAGGTGTTGAGGACGGATATTTCAACGAGCTGAGAACCTCACAGATTACCTTGATGGATGGAATTCCCAAGGATAGTACCACGCTGGAACAGGTACTACTCAGCACCACCTTGGCTGATGAACTCCAGGTGGGGATAGGTGATCGTGTTGCCTTGATGCTGGTAGGTGATGATGGGATCCGTCCACAATTCTGTGTAGTGGGCAATCTCTATGATTCAGGATATCGGGAACTTGATGCGAATCTTGCCTTTTGTGACTATAACCTGATCCATCGGCTGTTCAAGGGCAGTGAGGAGACCTACCATGAATTGTTGGTAAGCCAGGAGAGGATTGAGCCTTTGAAGCAGGAGTATCGCTCTGATGGGTTTATGGTGACTTCTTGGGATGAGGAGAATTTCACCATTGCTACAAACCTCAATACAAGCAGGCAGGCTGTGTTGGGTGTTATGGTGGCTGTTGCAATGCTCTGTGGTTATTTCATCAGCGAACTGAGCAGGGAACTGGTTGAGGATGACAAGCATCAGGTAGCTATGCTTACCTTGCTTGGAGCACGCCATGGCTTGATCCGCAGTGTCTATTTCTACACGGTCATGATGGTTACGATTCTCTCCATGATAGGGGGAACCTTGCTTGGAATTGTGATGTCAAGCAATCTTTCCCCATTGCTTAGCACAGTCGCCGATCGTTCAATTCCCTCCCTTTCCTACTATCTCTTGGATTTTAGTGTGGTCTATCCTCTGGGAGATATTCTCGTCATTGTACTGGTTCTGCTTCTGGTAAGTGTGGTATCTGTACAGTTTAGTTTACGGCGGGTAAAACGAATTGAACCTTTAAGCTGTACACACTTTGATTAACCGGTGTTTTTCAGTATACTTGCTCTATGAATTTTGAAGTGTTTGTACTCGGGACCAGCGGCATGATGCCCCTTCCCAATAGGTTTCTTACCAGTGCCATGGTTCGTCGAGACGGCGAACTCTTTCTTTTCGATTGTGGGGAAGGTACGCAGGTCTCCTTGAAAATGCTGAATTTGAAGTGGAAGAAGATTCATTCCATTTTTATAAGCCATATGCATGCAGACCACGTGACCGGACTCCCAGGGATACTTATGCTTTCCAGTCAGGTTGACCGCGATGAGCCGCTTACGCTCTATGGCCCCCCCAAACTCAAGGAGTATGTGGATGCCAATCGAAGAATCCTTGATATGTATATCAACTATGAGATCATTGTAAAGACGGTTGAACCAGGTGTTATCCTGGAGACTGATGACTTTATCGTGCGTGCATTCAGGCTCAATCATACCAAACCCTGTTTGGGATATGTCATGCAGGAAAAAGACCGACCAGGGGAATTCCATCCAGAGAAGGCACAGGAACTGGGAATACCGGTAGGACCACTCTGGGGGAAACTGCAAAGAGGAGAGACTGTTACCCTGAGTGATGGTAGGGTAGTCTCCAGCGCAGATGTGATGGGAGAGAAGCGTGGGGGAAGGAAATTCAGTTATGTCACTGACTCTCTGTATCTTCCGTCCATTGCCAAGGAAGTAGCGCATAGTGATCTCCTGCTTTGTGAGGGGATGTTTACGTCCGATATGGAAGAGACAGCATATGAGAAAAAGCACATGACTGCCGGTCAGGCTGCCCAAATTGCAAAAGATGCAGAGGTGGCCAAGCTTGGTCTGCTCCATTACAGTCCACGATATGGGGACAGAGAACTACGCTTCTTGCTTAAGGATGCCAGAAAAATCTTCCCTGATACGATACTGACCAAGGATAGGATGAGTTTTGAGATTCCTTTGAAGGATTAGTTATCTTCCCAGTTGCTGCTGCAGGCACTCTGTGCTTCATGCAGCAATTGTTCCTTGTCAACAATTCTTCCATTCCGTGAAGCGAATCCTAGTTGCAATGAAGAACCTGAGAACTCTTTCTGGCAACTCTCGATGATTGAGAGCGTGAATGAGCGTGCCTCGTCGCCATTGTAAAAGGGGAGGACCATGGCAATTTTTCCGCCTTCAAGCGTAAAGCTGTAGGCAAGTTCCCCGCTAAGCATCATCAGTTTGTTTGCAATAAGGGAAGCAGGACCTTCGGTGACTTCAATCATGACCAAGGTAAGGTCATAATCCATCTCCTTGGAGTTGTTCAGCTCCATTTCCAGAATAGTATCAAAGTCTGTATTGTAGGTAATGTTCTCAGCAACAGGCTCAGCAATCTTTTCTTCTGCTTCAACTGTTTCCTGTTCTGGTTCCGCCATTTCAAAGCGTTTAACCATTGCCTCTTCTTCCCTGGGAACCATTGGTTCGACGGAAGCGACTGCCTGTGGCTTCAGCTCCTCTTCTTCAATGGTCTCCTGTATCTGGGAAGTATTTGTGTTTACTCTCTGTTGGCTGAACAATAGCTCGTCACTGTGAAGGTGGCTTGGGTCATCACCGGGAAGGGTGTAGAATGGTTTGTCATACGCATTGGGAGGGAGCTTGTCTACTTGGTCAGCGTACTCCTCATCTCTCCTGCGAGCGATCATAACACCAACCTCAATCATGACAAGACCGAGAAGAATGGGAAACAACTTAACCAATATGTCGTAAATTTGCTGTTGATTGACATCATAGAGTGGTAACAGATACCGTGAAGCTAGATAGAGGCCGGCCAAGAGAATAAATACGGTAAGGAACAGGCTCAGAAAAATCTGCCGTCCATAGTGTTTGTTTTCAGACATTGCCACCTCCATGCAAACTTTACACCAGTATTACTGGTATAGTATCATACTTAGTATAGTGATTGAAGGATGGCATGACAAGAAAAATTCCACTACTATTCGCTTTCAGCCTAGTTTTTATCTTTTCCTTGCTCATGACAGTATTTGGCATCGGGGGAATTCTGCACAATCGAGCCTTGAAAACTGAAATAACAAGACTTTCCTATGAACAGACGGTGCTTTCAATACAGGTAGATTCCCTGAAGCGACAGAGAGATGAAGCGAGCAGTGAAGACGCCCTAAAGGATGCTGCCTTCAGGTATGGATATCAGAGCGAAGGAGAACAGGTATATTACTTCATAGATGAGGAACAAAACTCCAACTCCAATGAGGATAGGATACTCCGTACCTTTGAATCAGGCGAGTCTCTGGGTTTTTCTGGAATTCCTACCATATATCTAGCTCTTGCCTCCCTAGTCATGGCAGCAATGATTACGCTATGCTATTGGTGGATGCAAAAAAGGCGGAGGCGTACGTATGAGTTGGAGAGGTGAGGAAGCAGAACTCCTCTATAAATCAGAACCAGAGACATTAAGGCGATGTGTGTTTCATCTCCAGGAGGACCATCTTATGATCCTTCCCTGTGACACAATCTATGGTCTGAGTGGGAAAGTCGATACAACACTACAAAAACTACGTGCCTTGAAGGAGCATCTTGGGCAACAGCAGTTTGCTGTCTTGGCAACGCTCGAACAAGCACAACAACTCTGCCAAGTTCCAGAGGAACTCCATGAACATTGGCCTTGTGCTCTCACCTGTATCCTTCCCACAAAGGACGGAGAAGGGACTCTTGCAATACGGGTTCCAAAGGACCCATTCATACAGGAATTGCTTACCCGCCTCGGTTCCCCGATTTATTCAACTGCCGTAAATCCCCATGGGTACTCCATAACCAATATTACAGATATTATCTTCACATACAAAGATAAGGTGCAGGCCATTGTCGTGGATCCGATGCGGCAGAGGGATACTCCCTCCACCTTGATCGATTGTACGACAACTCCCTACACCTTGTTGCGCTGTGGCGACTATGATGCTTCAGCACTTCTTTCTTAGCGTTGAATCTTCCTTGCCTCCATGTAATACCGCTTTTCATGTGCTTCTCCCATGGAGAAGGTTTTTCTCGGCAAAGCATTGTCCCTGATGATCGAATCAAAGAAGGTTGATTTGGAGACTTCCGGCAGGATGAGCCCAATGTTGCCATCCTTGCTTCCCAGGGTAGCTGTGACATCCTTTCCATGGATATAGTCAACACTGGCAATTTTCTGTGCTAACAATGAGTCTATGATCAATTGCAGGGTGCCTGCGGCGATGGAAGCTTTTGGCTCTGTAAGTATGTACACTTGATATCCATGCTTGTCACAGAACCCGAATTTCTGTACGCCATCCTCTTTGTTGATTGCTGCGTCGAGTGATTTCAGGTCTGATACCTTTTCTTTCTCAAAATGGCCACAGGCTTTTGCAAGCTCGCTTTCAAACGTATGCTGGTCAAGGCCGAAAAGTACACGGTGGATCGGTTCAAACTCCAATCCCTCATCAAAGATATTCTCCAGTTCAACCAGTGCATAGCGTGCAGGATGCTCTTTTAGCTCTTCTTCCGTGAGGGTCTCCCTGATATCCATCCAACAACTCTTCGCTGTTGCAAGGCTGTGGTTCCCGTCTCCCATGGCATAGAGCAGGGGATTATCCTGGGGGAGTGCATCGAGCATTCCATCCAAGGACTCTGCAATCTTGAGCATGTCTTCGTCAGTATCGACAACCCAGGCTTTCAAAGCACCGCCTCCAGCCATAAGTTCTGTTTCATAGGCAAGTGGAAGCCTCTCCTTCTTCTTTGCAAGAGGTTCAATGACCGAACGCTTCTCGTCATTGATCAAAACCATGATATGGGGAAGTTCAAGCGGTGCATTCTTACGAATCTCTTTTCTCGGTGGTATCCTGGAGAGAATGGTTCCCTCAGTCGCCCTGATCATGCTGCGTGAATCCGGGGCATAGTCATACTGCTCAAGATCCAGTGCAACCAGAAGCCCCCATCGTCCGATCTTACTGGAGGGAGTGGTTCGATGTACCAAGAAAAAAGCATTTTTATATACGTTGAACAGATCTTCTTGTATATAATGTTTCATGGTGGCATTGATTGTCTCAATCCGTTTCTCTGGATGTGCTTCCTCAAGATACACTTCAGGATAGATCAGGTTGAGTGTTGAAGGATTCTCCCCCACGAGTTGTTTGACCTGTTCCCAATATTCGGGTTCTGAAGTATACTGGTCACAAGCAACAACTGCCCATTTTGTGAGATCTACTGTTGCTTTTGGTATCATGATATCTGCGCGCTTGAGCGCAACCTTCGAGAGCTGCTGAGTTACGTTGGACATGTTCATTCCTCTTTTATTTATGAATGTGGTAATATACTATGATAATATTGATAAATCCGCAACATAAAGTGAGCGTTTATGAGTAAAGCTATAATATTTACAGGTGGAGGGGCTCCTTCCCGGCTTCCTATGGATCTTCTGCAACCTGGAGATATGGTTATTGCAGCTGATAGTGGGTATGAGGCAGCAAAAGCCTTGGGGATACCCGTCAATCTATGCATCGGGGATTTCGATTCCACCCGGTATTTTTCTGAGATACAACACCTTGACCATGAGAAGAGTCTTGCAGATAAGGATGAGAGCGATACTGAGCTGGCGTTACGAAAAGCCTTCTCCCTCGGGTTTTCCACCTATGTTCTCGTTGGTGGTGGAGGGTTTCGTATGGACCATCTCTTTACCACCTACAGCCTTTTTGACCAGTATGGTCCTCCCTCTGCATGGTATACAGCCTATGAGAGCCTTTTTTTGGTCGGAAAGTACCACCGCTTTGAAATACACAATCCACCACAAACGGTTAGTTTTATTCCCTCGAGCTTCACCAAGGAAGTAGTCATTACTGCAAAGCAGTTGCAATGGCCTCTCAGCCAGCATGTATTATCCATGTCCTCTATTTCTCTCTCAAACCGAGCAGATTCCCCGGTCTTGGATGTATTTGCCTCTGGCCAGGGGAAACTCTTCGTGAGTTTCCCGGTTGCAGACAAGCTCTCTTAGGTGATACCATCAATCTATGTTGCAGACACGGCGCTTGCTGGCTTTTTCCAGTCGGGTACATACCTATACACTCTTGCTCTATCTCTTCTTTTTTCTTGTTTATATAGCAAGTAGTTTTTTTGCTGTAAGCATGGAGTTTGTTGGGCTGCTGCATTTCTTTCTCTCTCTCATAAGCTGGACCAGTTTGCTTTTTGGATTCTGGATTCTGGTTTTCTCCCTCTTGGTCTGGGCAGGGGATCGAATATTCCCTGCTTCTGCAGTATTGCTAACTGTTCTCAGGATGCTCGCAGTCTTTGCCTTAAGCTTGATTGTAGGGTTATTGGAACATGTGATCACGAGAGGAATTACGATAGGATGATGTTATCATATATTGCTTGAGGAGTAACTATGGAATTACCACCAACCATCTGTGCTATCAGGGGGGCTATTTGTGTACAGGAAGATGTACCTGAGCTCATAGAAACTGCCGCTGCAACACTCTACCGGGAAGTGCTTGCCCTTAATTCATTGCAGGAAGAGGAAGTTGCCTATCTCCTGATCACCCAAACCAGTGATCTGAAAAGTCGAAATCCTGCAACAGGATTGAGAAAAGCAGGTTACTGTGGTTCAACCCCCTTGTTCTGTATGCAGGAACTTGAAATCGATGGGATGTTGGAGAAGGTTATCAGGATGTTGGTTGTCGTGAACCATCCTATGGAACAGACAATTCCTGTGTTTATGCAGGGAGCAGAGGTGCTTCGCCCAGAGTATGCCCACCCCTCCATGTAAGGAGGGGAAGGATCTTTTTTTTGAAAAGAGATGTAAATTTACAGATAAATACTGAGAGTTTGTAAACATTAAGTTGCTTTATATAAATAAGCTACTGATAGATGTTTCGAATTTATGTATAAATATTGCATAAATGTACAAACTGATGCATAATCTATGATAATTTACACTTGGTACCGTAGGAGGCCATATGAAACACAAGATGCTTGTTTTCCTTTTGTTGCTTTTGTCCATCTCCATGCTTTGGGGCGCTGGAACCACCGAATCAGGAGACGCTTCGTATCCAAACAAACCGATTACCATGATTGTCCCATACGGAGCTGGGGGCACCACAGACATCAGCGGAAGACAATTGGCCGTCCAGTTGGAGAAACATCTTGGAGTGAGCATAACTGTCATCAACCAGGGTGGGGCAAGCGGTTCCATTGGTGCCCGTACCGTGCTTGACGCGAAGAGTGATGGTTATACTGTTCTCTTCACAGCAGAATCATTGGGGACCCAGAGAGTGATGGGACTGAGTGAGATGAGTTATGATGATTTCACCCCGATCATGGTTGCCGTCAATGACCCGAAGGTTATTGTTGTAGGTAAGGATTCAAAATATGAGACCCTTCAGGATCTGGTAGATGACATCAAGAACCGCCCCGGAAAAGTGAAAATGAGTTATACCGGACCAGGTGGATCAGGGCATGTGCAGGCTATGATCTATGGCAAGTTCGGCATGGAAATGGCCCTTACTGCATATCCTGGTGGTGCAGACTGCATCCTCGCTGTACTGGGAGACCAAGTGGATTTCACCAACTCCAACTACTCCACAGTCACCGGATACCTGGAGAGCGGAGACCTGAAGTTGCTGGGTATCTCTGCCCTTGACCGACTGGAAGCTCATCCTAATGTACCTACCCTGGGAGAAATTCTTCCTGGTTCAGAGCGCTATCTCTCCAATCCGTTCACCCCGCTTTCATTCTTGGTGGATAAGGATGTGCCCTCTGAAGTGGTCACCATCCTTCGTGATGCAGCAAAGAAAGCTGTACAGGAACCTGCTTGGAAAGAGTTTGTAGCCAAGAACTCCTTGGATAAGCTCTATGAGAAATATCCTGATGAAGCTTCTATGAAGGAGTTTTACAAGGATTGGGAGTCTCTGGTTTCCTGGATGCTCTACGATAGTGGGGTAGCCAAATTCAGTCCTGAGAAGTTCGGGATTGAGAAGTCCCAGTACTAGATATTACTCGGTCTTGCAGAAATTCTCTGCAAGACCTTTCACAAGGAGTCCTCATGGAAGAAACACATCGGTCAAGAAGTGGAGCATATTCACGAATCGAAGGATTCGTGTTTCTCTTGTTATCCATCTCTGCCATTGTCTATTCGTTGGTGGAGCATCACCTGGCAAAGGTAGTCTGGCAGCAGTCCCCTTATCTCTTTCCCCTGCTTGTAGCGGTGTTCCTGCTTCCGCTCTCCCTCTCGCTGCTTCGTTCTGCAGGTAAAGAGAAGGGAGAGGTCACTCCTGTAGTGTTCTTGGTACGTGATACAGCTGTGGTAACGCTTGCAACCTTGGTCTATGTCATGTTGATGCCCTATCTTACGTTTCTCGTCTCAACGACCTTGTTCCTCTTCGGATTGTTCTTTTACCTAGGAGAGCGAAGGTATCTCTTGATCGGCTTGCTCTCTGTAGGATTTACCTCTTTGATGTATCTCCTGTTTGGAAAGCTGCTGCACGTTATGCTTCCGTAGGAGGATTGGATAATGGATATGTTTCTTGGAATAATTTCCTATGCAAGCAATCTTCAGTTTGTATTGCTTGTCTTTGCCGGCTCGCTGGCTGGACTCTTCGTGGGTTCCATTCCTGGTTTGTCGGTCTCCATGGCAACAGCGCTTCTGGTATCAATCACCTACTCATGGCAGACCACCAATGCCCTTGCCACCATCATGGGCGTGTATGTGGTAGGTGTATTCAGTGGTGCTCTCTCTGCCATCCTTATCAATATTCCTGGAGCACCTTCATCGGTGGTAACCACGCTTGATGGCTTTCCCATGGCAAAAAAGGGTGAGGCGTACAAGGCCCTGATCTACGCGGTCATGTACTCATTCATAGGGACGCTTTTTGGGTTCCTTGCCTTGGCAGTTGTTGCCCAGCCGATATCCTCTGTAGCGTTGAAATTCACCCCGATGGACTACTTTCTTCTTGCAACCTTTGGCTTAACCACCGTAGGTTCCCTGACAACAAAACATTTTGCAAAGGGACTTATCAGCGCCTGTCTCGGTCTGTTCTTCAGCATGGTAGGCATTGACTCGGTAATGGGTACCGCCCGGCTTACCTTTGGTATCGAGAACTTACAGGCAGGAATCAATATTGTACCGGCGCTGGTGGGTCTTTTTGGCTTTTCTGAGGTGTTGATGGTCATCTCCACCAGTCTTGGGGGTGGGGATGTCAACGCTCTCTCATACCAGAAACTGAAAACGAGAGAGGTGTTGCGTCATACTCCTATTTCCCTCTGGTATGCAACCATCGGGGTTGTCATCGGTGCCTTGCCTGGAGCAGGAGGTCCTGTTGCAGCTTTCCTTGCCTATAGTCAGGCAAAGAAATTGGTCAAGAATCCCTCCGTTCCTTTTGGAGAGGGGGCAGTGGAAGGTATTGTTGCCAGTGAGTCGGCCAACAATGCTTGTATTGGAGGAGCCATGATCCCCATGCTTACCCTCGCCATACCCGGGGATGCTGTCACTGCAATCATTCTCTCAGTCTTCTATGTTCATGGATTACAACCTGGTCCAATGTTCATCAAGACAAGTGCCCCAATGTTTCACGCAATCCTTGCTGGTGGCTTCATTGGGAGTGTTTTCCTCTTGATCCTTGGTCTCCTGGTAGCTCCGAGGATCAGCAAGATCATTGCTGTCCCCAAGAGAATTCTGCTTCCCTTGGTTACCATACTCTGTATTATCGGATCCTTCGCAACAAACAATAGGATGTTTGATGTCTATTTAATGCTCTTCTTCGGTGTATTGGGTTTCTTCATGCGACGTCGTTCGTATTCTGTTGCTCCCATGACACTAGCCATCGTCCTTGGAGGTATGATGGATTCCAATTTCCGCAGAGCCATATCCCTTGCCTCCAGCGAGGATGTATTTCTTGTGGCACTGCTAGGAAGACCCATAACCATGATCTTGCTTACGTTGGTTGTTCTGACACTACTCTCAAACAGCAGGGCCTTGAAGCGATTTATACGATTGAAAAGGATGTGATGTATGCGTGTACTTGTTAAACCCGGTTCCTTGCATGGAAGTCTTCAGGTTCCTGGCTCCAAGAGTCACACCATACGAGCTGCTCTCCTGGGTTTGCTCTCTGATGGGCAGTCGATCATCGGTAACCCGCTGACCAGCGGTGATGGATTGAGTGCACTGGGCGCTGCAAAAGCTTTTGGTGCTAGGATAGAAGAGAAGCAAGGATCTTGGGTGATTGAGGGGAGGGGAAGCTCCTTGGTTACTCCTGAGGACTGCATCAACACAGGGAATTCAGGTACCACCACCTGTTTCTTCTCATCCGTTGCTGCCTTGGTGAATGGATGGACGGTGATTACTGGTGATGAGCAGATAAGAAGACGTCCTATCAAGCGCTTGGTTGATGCACTGAACACGCTTGGTGCGACGGCTTTCCTGACCCGGGAGGGGCAGGAAGCTCCACCTGTGGTTATCAGGGGGGTCTTGAAAGGGGGAAAGGTAAGGATCAACGGAAGCAACAGCCAATATGTATCAAGCCTATTGCTTTCCAGCCCATTGGCAGAAAAAGATACCGAGATATTGGTGGAAAACCCTTTGGAGACACCCTATGTGCAGATAACCCTAGACTGGATGCAACGTTATGGAGTTGAAGTTGAGAGGAATGAGGACTATACCAGGTTTTATATTAGAGGTGGGCAACACTATACTCCAGGAAGGTTTACCATACCTGCAGATTTCTCTGCAGTAGCCTTTCCCCTGGTAGCGGCCACACTCAGTAAATCCGACTTGCTTCTGACCTCTCTCGATTTTCAGGACAGCCAAGGGGATAAACGAGTAATTGATATCTTGCAGGCAATGGGTGCATATGTGGAAAAAGACGAGAAGAAGGGAACCCTCAGGGTAAAGGGAGGGGCAACCTTGCAGGGAGGTCTTACGATAGACCTTGGTGATATCCCTGATTCCTTGCCTGCACTTGCTGTTGCTGCCACGCAAGCAAATGGGGTTACCACCTTCACCAATCTTGGCCATGTGCGCCAGAAAGAAACTGATCGCGTAGCTGAGATGGCAAACAAACTCAATGCCTTGGGTTGCAATCTGGAGGTAGGGGATGATTCGCTTGTGGTAAAGGGCCCTACAAAGGTGAAAGGGGGAACTGTTGGATCTTCAGGCGATCACCGAATTGCCATGGCGATGGTAGCGCTTGCCCTTGCCACAGAGGAAGGTCTGACCGTTGAGGATGCGGAGTGTGCTGCTGTCTCCTTTCCCGGCTTTTTTGACGCCTTTCGTATCTGTGGAGCAGACATCAGGGAGCTGGATGCATGAATAGGAAAAAGGTCACCATTACTGATGTCGCTAGGGCTTCAGGAGTCTCCATTGCAACGGTGTCCAGGGTTGTGAACCATGCCAACCGTGTGGAACCTTCTGCAGCAAAACGGGTACGCGAGGCCATGTCCACTTTAGGATATATACCCAAGAAACCCAAGCGACCACATGTCATGATTGCACTGGTGGTTCCCACCCTGGATAACCCCTTCTTCTCTTCAGTTGTGGAGGGGATACTGTCTCAAGCCAATCAGGAGGGAGAGACCCTCATGATTCTCTCTTCGGAGGGTAGTGCAGTGCAGGAAGAGGAGAACCTTCGCAGGGCTGCAAAGCTTGGTGTGGATGGTCTTCTGTTCTGTCCCCTTAGTGATACTTCCTCTTCGTTGCTGCCTGCATTGTTTGCAATATCCACCCCAATTGTGATCATCTATAGGCACGATTACTGCGATTACGCAAGTCATATCTATTATGACAATGAGATTGGAGGATATCTTGCAGCAAAGTACCTTTTAAAGGCTGGACATCGTCAGATTGCTTTTTTCGCAAGTTTCTGGAGTGAAAGACCGGATGACCTCCTCAATTTCCATGACAGGAGACTCCTGGGGAGCTATTCATCCCTCGATCGTTTGAAAGGATACCAAAAGGCTTTGAGCGAATATGGAGTAAAGATACAAAAGGAACTTTTCTGCAGTACAGGATATACCTATGAGAGCGGGTATACCATGACCAAGCATTTTCTCTCCACCCTCTGTGATTTCACTGCAATTATCTGCTGTAATGATTCTGTTGCAGCTGGTGTTTTACAGGCACTGAGGGAGCAGAATATCGATGTTCCGAGGCAGGTCTCCGTAATTGGATATGATGCATCCTTCCTCAGTGATATAACCCGTCCTGCCCTGAGCAGCATACATCAGGATCCAAAGTTGTTGGGTAGGAGTGCATTTGAACAACTCCAGGCAAGACGTAGAGGAGAAGGGAGGACGGATGTCATCCTAAAGCCAAATCTCATTATCAAGAGTTCCACAGGGCAGTGCGAAACCAGGGAATAGGAATAAGCACTCGATAGTGAAGAGAATGATATGGATGTACGAATAAAAAGGAGCCGGAGAAAATAAACTGACCGGCTCCTCTGTATAAGTTACTTGGAGTAAAGCTCAACAACCGCAGATTCAGTGACATCATAATCGATATCACTTCTCACCGGCAGGCTGACTACCTTTGCTTCTAGTGCATCTTCATCAAATTCCAGCCAAGCAGGAATTTTCCTTTTCTGGGCGAGTTTGCGTAACCTGAATGCCTGCTTGCTTTTTTCCTGGACCGAAATGACATCCCCGACCTTCAGTGTTACCGAAGGAATGCCCACTCGCTTCCCATTCAGCATAAGATGACCATGATTGATCAGTTGTCTGCCTTCCTTCCGGGTAGTTGAGAGTCCCAGGCGGAATATGGTGTTGTCAAATCTGCGTTCAAGCAAGGTAAGTAGGTTTTCTCCAGTGATCCCGTCAATTTTCTCTGCTCTTGCGTAAATAAGTCTGAATTGCTTTTCCAGTACACCATAGATGAAACGCAGTTTTTGTTTCTCTATGAGCTGACGCGCATACACACTCTGCTTGCGTCGTCGATTTGTAGTCTTTGTTCGTCTGATGCTTGGTTTGTGGGCATACCCCAATACCAGGGGATCGATCCCCAAATAATTGCATCTCTTGAAAACAGGAGTTCTCGATATTGCCATAGTGTAGTAGTACCACCTAATCGTATTAAATTATTAGCCAAGGCTAACAAACACTATCTATAACAAGTATTTCTATTTATTGCAAGATATCAGCAGAGCAGTTGGATTGATTTGTGAGCACAGCTGTGCGGGAAAGATGAAAAGGGGCACACCATAGTGGTGTGCCCCCATGTGAGCCGACTGTCAGGATTGAACTGACGACCCCGAGATTACAAGTCACGTGCTCTACCGCTGAGCTAAGTCGGCTTTGACTCTGTGCACTATATCGACAGAGGGCAAATCTGTCAAGAACTTGGGGAAAAACGCCTTGCAATGAGAGAAATCAAGAATTTTACTGAGACAGGTTGACAAAACAATGCAGAGTTTGTAATGTACGAATGTCTTTTGGCATGGAGAGGTTCCCGAGTGGCCAAAGGGGGCAGACTGTAAATCTGTTGGTTATACCTTCGAAGGTTCGAATCCTTCTCTCTCCACTTGGAGGCCTTCTTCTTTGAGGAAGGCCTTTTTCCTGTCTGTATCGTGAAAAAGGGGTGTTGATGAGTTGCTTCTATGAGGATGGCTTACGGTTTTCTTGTATAGAGGGTTGCCGCTATTGTTGCAGCTGTGAACCGGGGTATGTATTTCTCTCGCAACCAGATCTTGATCGACTTTGTGCCCATACCGGTATGGATGAGCAAGCATTCATAAAAACCTATTGCCGGATAGTTGATATGGGTGCATTTTCCATGATCAGTTTGAAGGAAAAACAGAATTATGACTGTGTGTTCCTGAACGAAAAGGGTTGCTCGGTATATGAAGGACGACCCAGGCAGTGTAGGACCTATCCGTTCTGGATGAGTATACTGGAGAGCGAGGAACATTGGGAAGAAGAGAAGAAGTCATGTCCGGGAATCGGAGGGGGGAGACTCTATTCTAAAGAAGAGATCGATGATCTCTTGAGGATAGATCTTCAGCAAAGTCCGATCATACGGGATTAGGTAAAGCGATGGCAAAGATTTCGGAATCGGTACTTGAACAGATCAAGGCACGAATCCCACTCAGTGAGGTAGTCTCTGATTATGTCACCTTGAGTGCCAGGGGTGGAAGGCTTTGGGGCCTCTGCCCTTTCCATGAAGAGAAAACTCCGTCCTTTTCCGTAGTTGATGAACAAGGTTTCTATTACTGTTTCAGTTGCAAGAAAGGCGGCTCGATGTTCGACTTCCTCATGGAGATGGAGAAGGTGAGTTTTGTCGAGTCAGTCAAGATGCTGGCAAGAAGGGTAAACATTGAGCTTGCAGATGAGACTGAAGAGGATAAGAGTAAGCGTGACCTGAAAGAGACCTTGTTTGAGCTTTATGACAAGATTGCCGGATCGTTTCACTACCTTCTGGTACATTCCAGACAAGCAGAACAAGCAAGGGCGTATCTGAAAGATCGTAATGTCAGCGAGGAGATGTGGGAGCGATTCAACCTTGGGTATGCCCCTTCAGATGGGCAATGGCTGTATTCATTCCTCCGCAAACACCACTACAGTGATGAACTCCTCAAGCAGAGTGGTCTCTTCAGCCAGAACAATCCCCGTTTCCCGCTGTTTCGTGACCGTTTGATGTTTCCCATCCGTAACTGGCAAGGAAAGACAGTAGCTTTCGGGGGGAGGGACCTTTCAAATACCTCGAAAGCAAAGTACATCAATACCCCAGAGACAATGATCTACAGCAAGAAACACAACCTGTTCGGCTTGTATGAATCACTTGAAACCATCAAGAAAAGCCAGAAGGCTATACTCTGTGAAGGAAATTTCGATGTGGTTGCCCTGCATCAGAGTGGTTTTACCAATGCAATGGCTCCATTGGGTACCTCCTTTACTGAAGACCAGGGTAAATTGCTGAGAAGATATTGTACCTCGGTACAGATTCTCTTCGATAGCGACAGGGCAGGGCAGAGTGCAGCTCAGAAAGCATTGGTCATTGCCCAGGATTTTGGCATGGAAAATTCTGTGCTCATGCTCAAGAGTGCAAAGGATGCCTCAGAGTTGGTGCAGGAGAAAGGGGAGGAAGCCCTGCAAAATGAGCTGCAACATGCAGTTCAAGGGTTTCATTATCTTGTAAACAATGCGGTAAACCAGTATGATACACTGACGCCCAAAGGCAAAACCTCTGTATTTCATGCGGTTCGGCCATATTTGGACGTCACACAGTCGTCGATTGAGAAGCAGGATCTAATAAAAATCCTGGCTTCCCGCTTGAATGTTGACGAGTCGTCAATTCTTGACGATTATTCACGTAAGGAGCGGGTTGTTGTTAAACCGGCTGTCAGGAATGAGGAGAGACAGATCCGGGCGTTGAATCCAGCGACCATTTCTGTTGATTTGTATGCAATGCTGACTTTGGTCAACAACCGGGATTTGTATTTGCAAACTCGATACAAATTAGCTGTTGAGGATCTGGAGGACAGTGAGGCTGAGGCTCTCTATGATGTATTGGAGGAGGCTGCACGGGAAGATGTCGGAAAGCACGATGAATATATCTTGCAGATGATTGAAGACCCGCAACTGAGAAGTGACGTAGCATCGTCCTTTGCTATGGAGGAATTTCGGCTGGCTCCAGTTGAAGTTCTCAACGAAGCAGTGAATCGAATTCAACTGCGTAATTATGAGAAGCGTCGTTTAAGCAATAAACGACTTTTGGATATTAGTCTTCAGGACGGAACTGAGGATGAAGGGATCGAGGAACTGCTTCGAGAGAAGACTGAGATTGATGCTAAGATAGCACAACTTAAGCGTACTCTTGGACAGGAGATGTAAACAGGGTAGGTAAGAAATACAGATGCTTGATGAAACTATTTCGCAGACCATTCTCAAGGACATGGTAGCGCGCGCAGCAGAGACCGGACAGGTGACCAAGGACGAGATACGCAATGCTCTCGGGCCGAAACATGCCACGGATGAGGCTGTCGATGAAATCATGCAAACACTCAGTGAACTGGAAATTGATGTCACAGAGAGTGAGGATGCCCATGTTGCTGGTGTTTTTCCAGATGGTCCGAATCCCGATGAAATCGATACAGATGACCTTGATGATGAGCCGGATGACCTTCTTGATGATGATGAGAGCATCACGGTTGATGACTTGATTGAACATTTTCCTGATGAACACATCAAGGATGATGAAGAAAAATCCAAGAAGAAAGCAAAACATGGGTCTGATCCCGATGCGGATG
The DNA here is from genome assembly GCF_963677075.1 of uncultured Sphaerochaeta sp. NCBI lineage: Bacteria > Pseudomonadati > Spirochaetota > Spirochaetia > Spirochaetales > Sphaerochaetaceae > Sphaerochaeta > uncultured Sphaerochaeta sp. Next base: position 2,151,184 of record NZ_OY781873.1, read on the forward strand.
ATGACGATGATGCGCTTGATGAAGATGAAGAGGAAGATGATTCCATAAAGAGTGACTGGACCGCCTTAAGTACCGATGATGATTCGGTAGGGGGCGGTGAGCGGTTTGTTGACATCTCCAGCCTGGAAGAGCGGGATGGGGACAGCGATCATAGCAGGCACAATACAATCCTCGGTACCGATAAGAGCGATACCAGTGGGGATGATCCTATACGCTTGTATCTCAGGGAGATTGGAAGGGAGAACCTTCTGACCGCTGAGCAAGAGGTTGAGCTGAGTAAGAAGATGGAAGATGGAGCCTTGATCATCAAGGAAGTCATTCAGGAAAGCGGTGTCATGATTACCCGCTTCTATGAAATCTTCAAGACACTCAACCTGAAGATCGAGGGACAGGAAGAAGAGTACAACGCGAAGGATTATAAGGAACTTGTTACCGTACAGAAGCGATTCAACCAGTACTACAAGGAGCCTTTGAAGGAAGTTCAGGCCGGGCTTAAGAACTATATGGGCAAGAAAGAGCAGATGATCAGCACAGGCGAGGATGTCTTGCGTGAAGAGGGACTCCTGAAATCGAGGAAGACCTTGCTCAAGAAGCTCGGAAAGTTTGATCTGCAGCCTGAGGAAATTACCTCCTTCACCCATGACTTCATTGATGCAGAGAACAGGATTCGTTCATACAAAGAGAAGAAGCAGCAACTGGAAAACAAGTTGCATATAACCAACCCCAAGGAGCTACGTCAACTTGGCCGTGACCTTGCAACCCAAGGCAAGAGTGCCATCATTGAGGAAGAGCTTCATCTAAGCAGTGATACGATCAAGGACCTGATCAGGGACTTGCAGCTCACGGAGAAGGACCTGAAACAGATAGAATATCAGTTTGAGGATACCTGTGAGAATATCCTGATTCATTCCACCAAGATCAAGTATGGTCAGAAGATGATGAAGGATGCGAAGGATAGGTTGATCAGGGCAAACTTGCGTCTGGTTGTCTCCATCGCTAAGAAATATACCAACCGTGGCTTGCACTTCTTTGACTTGGTTCAGGAAGGCAATATTGGATTGATCAAGGCAGTCGAGAAGTTTGAATACCGCAAGGGTTTCAAGTTCTCTACCTATGCCACGTGGTGGATCCGCCAGGCAATTACCCGTTCGATCAGTGATCAGGCAAGAACCATCAGGGTTCCCGTACACATGATCGAACAGATCAACAAGGTGGTACGGGAGTCAAGGATGCTTATGCAATCCTTGGGTCGTGAACCCACCGATGAGGAAGTGGCTGAGAAGCTGGGCTGGACCGAGATCAAGGTCAAGGCAGTCAAGAATGTTGCCCGTGAGCCAATCAGCCTTGAGACTCCTGTTGGTGAAGAGGAAGACTCCTTGCTCAGTGATTTCATTGAGGACAAGGAAGTCGAGAATCCAGCCACACAGACAGCATATGCACTGCTGCAGGAACAGCTGAAGGACGTTTTGGCTACACTTCCTGCAAGAGAGCAGGAAGTACTGAAAATGCGATTCGGACTCGATGATGGGTATTCATTGACACTCGAGGAAGTTGGGTTGTATTTTGAGGTAACAAGGGAACGTATCCGCCAGATTGAAGCAAAAGCTTTGAGAAGGCTCAGACATCCCAAGCGAAGTAGGAAATTGAAGGATTTCATTTGAGAGATACAGGGAGAAGATGATGGAAGAAGCAGAAGTATTTGCACGACTCAACCAGCTGCAGGAAGACCTTAGTGACCGTTTTGCGCTTGAGGATGAGATTGTCAAGTTGCCAAGGGATTTGAAGGTCAAGCAGGAGCTGCTCGACAAGATTAACCTTGAATATATTGAGGAACATACGAGAAGTGAAGCAGCCAAGGATGATCTGAAAAGCCTTCACATCCAGTATGATGATGCAGTATTGGCTCGTGAAAACTCTGAGAAGCAGATGGAGTTGATCAGTACCCAGCGTGAATTTGAGGCGTTGGAGAAAGAGATCAAGGATGCTGCAGCAAAGGAACAGAGTCTGCTCAAGCAGTTGCATGTGAAAGAGAAGCAGGTCAACGAGTATAGTGAACGCCTTACTGAAAAAGAGCAGTTGATGTCACTCCAGAAACAGGAAGTTGACAGCGAGGCAAGCAAGATTGAATCCCTGCTTGATGAGAAACGGAAGGAACTTGAAGCACTTGAGAAAAAGTGCCTTAGTTACATTGGTGGTGACATTGATGAAGACCTGTACAACAAGTTCTGCAATATTGTGAAGAACAAGAAAGGAAAAGGGATTGTTCCCATCCATGGATTGGTATGCCAGGGCTGTCATATCGTTCTTCCAAACCAGTTCGTCAATGAGGTCAGGGAAGCAAAGGAAATTGAATTCTGCCCGTACTGCAGTCGTATTCTCTTTTATGAGGAAGCTGAAGGTGCAGAAGAGAAGTTCCGCAAGCATGTTGAAGATGTGGATATTGAGGAAGGCGGGCTTTCCGACTTTGTCGATAGCAGTGAATTCGACGATTTGCTCTAGGTTTTTTTCAAGGTAGGCTAGATGATCGCGGGCGGCTACCAGCCGCTTGAGGAAAGTCCGGGCTCCATAGGACATGACGCCGGGTAACACCCGGGAGCGGTAACGCTATAGAGAGCACCACAGAAAAAATACCGCCGGTTTTCCGGTAAGGGTGAAATGGTGGGGTAAGAGCCCACCGCACCACTGGCAACAGGGGTGGCAGGGTAAGCCTCGTCAGGAGCAAAACCAAGCAGCAGGTGGGTTGTCCGCCCTGAACCTGCGGGTCGGTTGCTAAAGAGCCTTGGCAACAAGGTTCTTGGATAGATGATCATCACAAACAGAACCCGGCTTATTGCTTGCCTTGTTTTATGATAGACAGGAGAACAGAGGATGAAGAAAACACGATTGTGGAAGCTCCTTCTGTTCTCCTTTTTTCTTGTTTTGCTGTTTTCTTCCTGTGCAAAAGATGCTTCCTCCTTGCAGGAGCTTGCACAGCGAGGGGAATGGGATGCCTTATACCGTGCAGCAAAAAAGGATTTCAGGGAAACCTACAGAAGCGGTAGCCTTTACTATCTTGCACTTGCGCAGGCTGAGCGTGGTGATAACAAATCGGCATTGCAGAGCCTTGATTTGTATCAGGAGATAACAGGAGAAGAAGGAGCCAGTATGGCGGCCCGGAACCTGATGCTTATTCTCGCTGACCGTGAAGGCTATGCAGAGCTCGTTGTTGGGCAAGCCGCGTTCCTTGATGAGGCTGGTGCCCTGGGGACTCAGGGAGCGAGAGCCTACTATCAGGCACTGATGGCCCTTGGTCGCTCTCAGGAGGCAGCCATGGTATTTGCCACCTACCTCAGGCAGCAGTTGGATGACAGGGAGTATGCACTTTTGCTGCTCGAGGCAGAAGCACCCCTTGGACAGATACGAGATGCACTTGGGGATCTGGAAAATGGAGAAGCAGTGTCTCTGCTTGCTACTATTGCTTCTCAGCTACCATCAAAGGCATGGGCACAGACGCTGGTCCCCCTTGCTCAGGAGTATGAGCAGGCAGACCTGACCACGCAGGAGAGACAGATGCTGTATGCATCTTTAGCTACACTTTGTACACAAGCAGATTTCAGGGTTCTGGCCAATAAATACCAGACCTTGTCAATGGAATGAATATATAGAGAAAGGATTGAGAATGAATATACTTGAGGCATTAGCCGACGATCTGGTAATGGTTGCACAACCAAGCCGATATACTGGTGGAGAATTCCACTATGGTAAGAAGAACATGGGTGCTGTGGATTTCCATGCAGCAATCTGTTTCCCTGATCTCTATGAGATAGGGATGAGCAACAATGCCGTGAGAATCCTCTACGATCTTCTGAACCGGATGGAACATGTGCATTGTGACCGGGTTTTTTCCGTTGCCCCTGACTTTGAGGAATTGCTGAGAAAGAAACAGCTTCCCCTTTATACCTTGGATCTGCATAAGCCATTGTATGAGTTGGATTTGTTGGGTATATCCATCGGGTATGAATTATGTGCAACCAATGTACTCCAGGTATTGGAACTTGGGCAAATACCTCTCAGGAGCAAGGACCGCGGGGATGAGCATCCTATTGTCATTCTTGGAGGCCCTGCGGTAACCAATCCCCTGCCATTCTCCCCGTTTGTGGATTTTGTTTTCATTGGTGAGGCTGAGGGTGGCTTGGAACAAGTGGTCCAGGCCATGAGAAAAGCCAGGGAGCAAGGCAATGGAAGAGTGGAAACACTCAAGATGCTCCAGGAGTTCCCGTTCCTCTGGTCACCAGAGAAGAAGCGATCCTTGCGATTCATTGATGACTCCTTCGGGCTTAAGCGTGATGCCCGATACCAGCACTATGTGGTTCCTTCCTTCAAGGTAGCCCAGGATAATGGGGTTGTGGAGATCATGAGAGGATGTCCCAACGGCTGTCGTTTCTGTCATGCAGGACAGTACTACAAACCATACAGGCAGAAGCTCTATGAAACCATCAAGGAAGAGGTGAGTCAGTATGTCGATACGTTGGGATACCGGGAGGTAACCCTTAGTTCTCTCTCCAGTGGGGACCATCCCTATATCAAGGAGATGATCGAGACACTGAATGCAGAGTTTGCTTCCAAGCATGTCTCCTTTGCCCTGCCCAGCTTGAAGGTCAACTCCTTCTCCTTGGGAATCCTCGAGCAGTTGAGTGAGGTACGTAAGAGTGGGCTGACCTTTGCCATCGAGACACCCAAAGAGTCATGGCAGCTTGCCATGAACAAGCCTGTCCCCTTGGAACAGGTTATTGGCATTGCCAAGGAGGCGAAGAGCAGAGGGTGGAAACTGGCAAAATTCTACTTCATGATTGGCCTTCCTGTAGTAGACCGAGAGGAAGAGAACCAAGCAATTGTGGACTACCTTGGGGCAATCTGGGATGAGACCCATATACGGATGAATATCAACGTCGGCACATTCATCCCCAAGCCGCATACCCCATTCCAGTGGTGTGGACAGCTCACCCCTGAACAGAGCTACCAACAGCTGAGCCAGTTGAAGAAAATGATCAATGAGCGGATCAAGGGATGCAAGGTAAGTTACCACGAACCGAGCGTTAGTTATCTTGAGGGTCTGATCAGCAGGGGCGATGCTCGGTATGCAGATGTGATTGAGGATGCTTACCAGAAGGGGTGCCGCCTGGATGCATGGAATGAGTACCTCCAGTATGATCTTTGGAAAGAGGCTATTGCTGAAGCTCCCTACAATCCAGAGGAAGCTATTTTCAAGGACTATGATGTTGATGAGGAGTTGCCCTGGGATTCTGTTTCCTTGCGTGTCGGAAAGAAATTTCTCAAGGAAGAGTGGGATAGGGCGAAGAATTTACTCTTAACCGATCGTTGCTACGATGTCTGTGAACATCAGTGTGGAGCATGCTCCACTGCCCATCAGGTAGTGGATGTAATCCACAAGGATCCCATTCTTGAGCAAAAGAAAGATGTGAAACCTGTAGAAACTAACCTGTCTCATCCAGTTCAAGCCGACACGGTACAGACGGTGATTCGCTATTCCAGACATGGCTCTGCGCTCTATGTAAGCCATATCAATGCGATGAGAAACTTTGAGATGGCATTCCAGCGCTCAGCGCTTGATGTGCAGTTCACCCAAGGATTCAATCCCAAGCCTAAGCTTGAGTTTGTGAACCCCCTTTCCATTGGAATCGCTGGTGAAGAAGAGGTAATGCTCGCAGAATTGGTGGACGACGGAACGCTGGATGAGGAAAAGGTGAGAGGAGAGTTGCAACAAACCCTTAACGAAGGATACGCAATCCTGGATGTATTATTCCTGAGGGGACCGAAAAAGCAGACGCTTGCCAAGCACCTGAAAGGAAGCCTGTTCAGCATCGACACCAAAGGTGAGGAACCGTACACAGAGATTTTGGAGAAACGTTTGCAAGCATCTGATACCTCCCTGGAAGTAACCAAGGGAGATACACCTCACCATTACATGGTTCGTATTACTGGGGAACGTAACCTGATCAAATTGCTCTTCGGTTCTGATGTTGACAAGTTTCTGATTGCAAGCAAGCTTACGATCAAGCGAGAGAAGCTCTTTGCAGGATCTTGGGACACTGGATATGTAGAGTATTTACGCTCAATCCAATAGTTGTTCGGTTCTTCTCAGGCAATCGTGTGGCCCCACCATCATCAGGATATCTCCGGCGACCATTCGTTCAAGCGGTCCCGGGGATAGGTTGATCACCCCATCCCTGCGGATGGCTACGATGGTGGCACCGGTTTCCTGCCAGAAACGCAGCTCCCCCAGGTTTTTCCCGATAGCCTTGCTCTCCTCAGCTATGGTGTATTCATAGAGTGGGAATGGATTGGATTCCCGGAATCGGTTGTTCATAGTAAAAAGCTGTTTTGCGGTGGAATACAGCTCACGGTTCAGGGACTCCTGCTCGTTCAGGATTTCCCTCATTCTTTGCAACAGGGATCGTCCTTCATCATGCTTGTGATGTTTCTTGATATAGGTCTTTGCTTTCTCTGTGCTGAGTACACGAACACCGCTGTTGTGCATGACATGAACCACCTCGAGCTCCTCCAGGAGGGCGAAGGCTCTTCTGATGGTCTCAGGGGATACTCCGTATTCACTGGACATGAGTGAACGTCCAGAGAGCCGAGTCCCTTCATCGATCTCATTATTGGCGATTCTCTTCGCAATATCATAGGCGATTCGCTCGTAGATGGCTCCGCCTTCTTTTTTTCGTTCTCTCTTTGCACGAGTGTTCTTATCTGCTGTATTATCCATACGCCATTCCTTCTAGCGGGTTTCCTCGCTCTTGACCTCCTTCCAAAGTTGATCCATCTCATCAAGATGTTCCTGATCCAATGGTACGTTTTTTTGCTTTGCCAGTTGATAGAGCGCATTGAAACGACCACGCATCTTCTGGTTTGAACGATGCAAGGCAACTGAGGGATTGTAGCCCAGGAACCGGGTTAGGTTGACGGTGGCAAACAGCAGATCTCCCAGCTCCATTTCCAAGTCTTCATCCGCATTATCCTGATGGTCTTTTGCCTGTAGTACTTCGCTGAGTTCTTCTTCTACCTTTTCTACCACCCCATCTACATGAGGCCAATCAAACCCAACTTTCCGGATTTTCTTCTGGATCTCATTAGCCATTTCGAGAGGGGGTAGGGAGGAGGGCACCCTGCTGAAAAAATCATCATCCTTGCTCTGTTTGCCTTCAACATTGGTCTTGATGGCGTTCCAGAGGTCAATGACTTCACCGGAGGAACTGACTTCAGCAGTGGAGAATACATGGGGGTGTCTTCTTATGAGCTTTTCACAGACATCATTGAGTGCCTGAACAACAGAAAAATCATCCTGTTCCTCGTGGATCTCCAGCAACATCATTGCATTAAGTAGTACATCACCCAGTTCTTCCTTCTGTCCAGGGAGATCCTGTTTGCTAACCTCATCGATATACTCATAGGTTTCATCAAGCAGGTTCTCTGCAACACTCTTGGATGTTTGTTCCCTGTCCCATGGACATCCCTCTTCGCTCCTGAGCAGGGTGACGATGGCATGGAGCTGCATCAGAGCGTCTGGTAATAAGTCTTTTTTTTCAAAGGTGAAGTCAATCATATACATTAGTATAACGATTCCGGACAATCTTGAGAACCGATAGACCAAAGTGGTTGACATGTAGTGCATACTGTATATACTGTATATGAACAGAAAGGAGAAAACAGCCTTGGACATCATTCTTTCGAATGCAAACCCCGATCCCATCTATGCACAAATTGCAGAACAAATACGTTCACAGATTGTTTCCGGGGTCTTGAAGGAGGGTTCGTTGCTTCCATCCATCAGGGTGTTGGCAAAGGAACTGAGGATCAGCGTCATCACCACAAAACGTGCGTATGATGAATTGGAGAAGGAAGGATATATCCAGACCATTGCTGCAAAGGGAAGCTATGTAGCCTCCCGTAATCATGAGCAGATCAAGGAGGAGTACCTGAGAAAAATAGAGGAACATATGAGGGCAATCATGTTGCTCGCAGATTTCTTGGATCTCGGGGAAGATGAACTTGGAATGATGTATGCATTGTTGAAGCGGGGAGATGCTTAAGATGGAACAGGCTATCATATGCAGGGATTTGAAAAAACAACTAGGAAATTTCACCCTCGAATACCAGGAATTCTCTGTTGCACAGGGTACGGTGCATGGGCTCATAGGAGCAAATGGAAGTGGAAAAACCACAACCCTAAAGCTTCTGCTGGGGCTATTGCGACAGGATGCTGGGGAAGTTACGGTTCTTGGCAGTACGAATATTGGATTGGATGACCAGACAAGGAACTCCATAGGCTTCATGGTGGAAGATGCTGGTATTCCAAGCATGCTTAACCCGAATGAACTAGGAAGGGTGTTTCAAGGTCTCTACGCAAACTGGGATGCTTCTTACTATCAACAACTCCTAAGACAATTCCATCTTGACCCAAAAAAAACCTATAGGAAGTGTTCAAGGGGCATGAAAGTAAAGGTACAACTGGCAATTGCACTGAGTCATCGCTCAAAGCTCCTGATTCTCGATGAGCCAACCAGCGGACTGGATCCTGTGAGCAGGGATGAGATCATAACGTTGCTCTCCCGTTACAGTGAAGATGAGGATCACACGATTCTTATCAGCAGCCATATTACCAGTGATCTGGAGAAGCTTTGCGATTATGTGACATTTCTGGAAGACGGGAAGATTCGTTTATCCAGTGAGAAAGATGAACTGCTTGAACGGTATAGATTGGTACAGATCCCTTCCACAAGGATTGCTGATATTGAACCCAATGTGATAAAGGGTAGGAAAGATGGCCAGTTCCAGAGTGAATTCCTGATGAGGAGTGAGGATGTTCCTCAATTTGGTGAGGTCCAACGTGTCACCCTGGAGCAAATCATCATCATGCTTTCGGTTGGGGGGGACTGGTCATGAATACAGTAATTACATTGATGTTGAAAGATATATATGTGTTGAAGAGAAAATCTGAGCACACACTGTTTATTATTCTTTTCTTTGCAGTGTTTGCAGGTTTACAGGGCGGATTCCTCTATACGGCAATGTGTACCATGATGATGGTAATGCTCACCCTTACCACGTTTGCCTACGACCAGAGTGATGGTTGGGAAGCGTATGTCTCTGCACTCCCTGTATCCAGGAAGGCGGTAGTCCAGAGCAAATATTTGTTTGGATTTCTCACGGTAGCCGTTTCTATTCTGTTGGTTTTGTTTTCCACTGTTATTTTCAATGGTTTTGAGGGTGAAATACTACTCAATGCATTGACTGTTCAGCTTTTGCTTGGGCTATTCTTCATTTCCCTGAACTATCCACTTATTCTCAAATTCGGTTTTGAGAAGAGCAGGGTGTGGTACATTTTGATTACGTTTCTCATCGTGGGAGCTGGGTCAGCACTCACCACTGTTGCTTCAAAAGCAGGCCCGCAGAATAATGCATCTGTTACCATATTCGCAGGAATACTGGTATTCGGCTTATTGATACTTAGTTACTTTATTTCACTCAGGATCATAAATCGAAAGGAATTTATTGAAATTTGACCATGAAATAGTAGAAAAAACAAGACAACATATGGTACTACAAAACAAAGGAAGGCTGCCATGTGTGGAATAGTCGGTTATATCGGTAATGAGGGTTCTTCATCAATCTTGCTTGAAGCTCTAAGAAGACTGGAGTACAGGGGCTATGATTCTGCAGGTATTGCAGTCATTTCCAAGGAACGAAACCTGCAAGTAAGGAAGATCAAGGGAAGGTTATCCAATCTTGAACTCCTGGTCGAACAGAATCCCGTTGAAGGAAGCTGTGGGATCGGACACACCCGTTGGGCAACCCACGGAGAACCCAGTGATTTGAACAGCCATCCACACACTGATGTTTCCCAGAGTATTGCTGTGGTGCATAACGGTATCATCGAAAACCACAGCCAGCTACGTACCTGGCTTGAAAAGCATCAGGTTTCTTTCTCCAGCCAGACCGACAGTGAGGTCATTGCACACCTGATCGACTTCCATTACAACGGAGACCTCTTGCTTGCAGTCAGGGAGACTGTAGAGCGTCTGGAGGGCTCCTATGCAATTGCCGTGGTCTGTGCGGACCAACCGGATATTTTGGTGGTGGCAAGAAAGGACAGCCCGCTGGTGATAGGCAGGGCAGAAGGCGCAACCCTGATCGCAAGCGATGTCCCTCCATTGCTTTCCCATACCAGGGAGGTTCAGTACCTGAACGATCTGGAGGTGGCCGTTCTCTCCAAGGATTCAGTGCATATCTATAATCTTGAGGGGGAAGAACTCTCTCGTCCGTGTGAGACCATCGATTGGGACATGGAGGCTGCTGAGAAGTGCGGCTACGAGCATTTCATGCTCAAGGAGATATGTGAACAACCAAAGGCGCTTGGCGATACGCTCAGGCCAAAGCTCGACAAACAGGAAAAACTATCATTCCCGGCGGATATTGAATCACTCATAAAGGATGCCAGTCATCTCCTGATCACCGGTTGTGGTACTGCTTACCATGCTGCAATGGTAGCTTCCTATGTCATTGAACAGGTTGCAGCCATCCCTGTTGAGGTTGTGATCGCTAGTGAACTTCGTTACAAGCGACATATCCGAAAGGAAGGGGAAATATGTATCCTTATCAGTCAAAGCGGGGAGACTGCCGATACAATCGCAGCACTCAGGATGCTGAAGAATCTTGGCATACCGACTTTGGCGATAACCAACGTGGTTGGTTGCACACTCAGCCGTGAGGCGGACAAGGTACTGTATACCAATGCCGGGCCTGAGATCGCCGTTGCATCGACCAAGGCTTTCACAACCCAGTTATTTAGTCTGTTCTCCCTGACAACCTTGTTGGCGAAAGCTGAACAGTCAGTCTTACTGGAAGCTCTGCAGGAGCTTCCCAGCCAAGCACAGCGGTTGCTCGACCGACAGGAGGACATCCAGAGGTTTGCGGCAAACCAATTCAACAAGACCAAGGTGTTCTTTATGGGGAGGTTGGTCGATTATGCCATCAGTCTGGAGAGTGCCCTGAAACTGAAGGAGATAAGCTATACGCACAGTGAGGCGTTTGCTGCAGGTGAGCTCAAACATGGACCTATAGCGCTTGTCGACACATCCACATTGGTGGTGGCTCTCTGTACCCAGCCTTCATTGTTTGCAAAAATGGATTCCAATATCAAGGAAGTGAAGGCAAGGGGAGCAACAGCTCTGGTTATTACCTTCGAGCAAGTCCACACCTTCGATGAAACGGCTGATACGATATTCCGTATTCCACAGACACATCCTCTGTTCAGTCCCATTCTCTCGGTGATGGTAAGTCAGCTGTATGCCTATTACTGTTCCGTGCAGAAGGGAAATGATCCCGACAAACCGAGGAACCTTGCAAAATCGGTTACCGTAGAGTAACTGGTATTTCCAGAGATTTTACGTATTCATCTACTCGTTTCTTGACTTGTACTTTTTCATGCCTCACCATGTAATGGATTACTTGAACTGGAATAAGTATTGAACTGTTCCAGTAAGGAGGCAGAGAAAGTGAAAGCGCTGAAGATTATTGTATTGGTACTACTGTCTGTGGTAGTTATCGTATACGGTATGGCATTCATGGTGTATCGCGGTGTGAACAATACCTTGCTCAACCAAGGATACTACCATACGGTTGTCAGTGAGAATGAGATACCGGCATTGGTGCATGGTGAGATCTCCAACATGATCCCTGATATTGTCCTCGATGGTCTGACCGGTGGGAAAACCATCACAGATCCTGTAGAGAAAGCCGGTGTTAATGCACAGGTGGACTTGCTCAGCGGTGCAATCATCGATGCCCTGGGTGTGGACTGGATCGAAGATCAGGCAATTATGGTCACTGACGATGTAGTGAACAGCCTCACTGGTGAAACCGGGAAACTGACAGCAGTCATCGATATGGTCCCAAGGCTTGAACAAATCGAACAGAATATCGCCAAGGGGTTGGAGCAGTACTCTGATATGGAATTGATGGCTATGTTCGGGGCTCCAAAGGCCTATATCCCAATGATCGCTGAACAGATTGTTGGCGAGCTTGGTCTGCCGGAAACCCTGGTGATAGAAGATCTGGTAAACGACATGGCTCCGGGAACCATCACTATGGTCCGTGGATATCTTTCACTCATGAACACCTGGCTGGGATTGCTTGTAATGATAATCGTTTTCCTGGTTTTCCTGATTCTCTGTATTCTCTTGTTGCAGAGAAGCACTGGAATGCAATGGTTCGGGATCACCACAGCGCTCAGCGGTGCATTGTTCCTGATCATTAAATCGATGTATTCAAGCCTGGATAGAATCGGAAGTCTTGCGGGTATCGATTTTGGATCGCTTCCCGTTCCAGCGGATACCATAGAAAACATTGTGAGGTACACGTTTGCCCAGATGAACAAGACGGCCATTGTCCTGATCATTATCGGGGTTGTCTTCTTCGCTGTTGGTCTTGTAATGCCGAAGAAACAGGAACCAGCGTAGGTTCAACTGAATTGAAACCAAGTTCATATGAATGCTACGGGTATGTGAGTATATCCGTAGCATATTCTTTGCCCATAATCAAAGATGAAGAATACATGGAAAAGGTATCTGCATATTGGAATGAATCTTCTTTGGAATGTTACTAGTTAACAGAATATATATTATTCACGAAAATATATGAATTTCGTTTTTGGTTTCGCTCTTACCTTTTTGTTATGGTTTATTTCGATTTAGAGTGTGATATACCCGAGATGTACCAGGTCAGTCCAGTAGATGTTGTTAAAACTTCCCTTGGAGACGTTTACTGCACCATAGATGTGAAGATACATGTTGGTTTCAGTATCCCCAATAAAATAATCTGGAAAAGATGAATTTCTAATTTCAGTACTGGCTGTCTCAAATGGTTTCCCATTATATCTATAAAGCTTTGGTGAATTATGAATGGTATAAGAGCCAACATCGAAAACCAAGTCCATAGATACTGTTGTTCCTGATACTGTTGTTTTTGTAAGCGTACAATTGAAATCAGGGGATGTTGGTGAACTGGCAGTGGCAATATATTCTGGTCCTTGGAATGTATTTCCAAGAATATCAGAAAAGCGATACAGCGTTATATCATTAACCGAAAGCACTGCATCAGAGGTAATTTGCACACCATTAAAATCCCTCTTATATGTGGTATTGAATGCTGTTTTGAAATTTTGTGGGTTTTCTGAGTCAGTGATGGTATAGAATAGCATCAGAGATGGACCAGAGCCTGAATCAATAAGGCTAAGAGTACCCAGGCTATCATCAACATCGAGACTTAAACCAACCTTATCTCCATTGGTATCTCCATCAGTAAATACCGTACCTGAACCGAAAGTGAATATGGTTGCAATTCCACACGATACAAGCAGGATCAGGACAATAAAAAAGACAGACGCAGCAGAAAGAATGGGTATTCTTCTCTTCATGCATCTGCCTCCTTATGGTGTGGGTTTCTAACCTACCCTAACCCGTTTGCTTACAGGAGTGCAAGTCTGTTGGTTGCCAGCTTGGCATACTCGGATGTTGGGAACTGGTCAGCTAGCTGCTGGAACGTTGCCTTAGCAAGCTCAATGTTACCAGATTTCTCTTGCAGACGAGCCTGCCCGAAAAGAGCCTTAGCTGACTCAGCTGCGGTAAACCCGAACTCATCAATAATCTTGGTGTAGTACTCGAGTGCCAGAGAATCATTTCCGAGCTCTTCAGCTGCTGCTGCAGCATTGGCAAGTGCCAGAGAACCAAGATAGTTACCATCTGCTTCAGTGTAGACAGAAAGGAAGCTGTCAGCTGCCTTCTGGTACTCCTCATCCTGGAATGCCACCATGCCCAATAGATACTCTGCCTTTAGACTTGGGTATTCATTTCCCTTGCCTGCAAGCTCTGTCAGACCAGCAACCAGTTCGTCATAGGTCTCCTGGTACGCTTCGTCATCACTTCCCATGGCCTGAAGCTCAACAAATGAGGCTTCTAGTTGATCAATCTCGTTGAATTGTGCCTGCAGGTTCTTCTGGCTCACGGTAAGCACAATGCCCAATGTTGCCAGTCCAACAATCACAACAATTGCAACGATGATCAACGCCTTCTTGTTCTTGCCAAGGAAGCGGTTCAAAAATCCTTCGATTCGTTCAGCCAAGGTCAACTCAGCTGTATCCTTAGAATTATTACTCATGGCTCATCTCCGTTATCAAGGGTATATGACACAGGCGGCAGGTATGCCGCCTGTGATTTGGAACACAACCTTAGTTGTCTTCCTTCTCCTTGTCCTCATCCTTGTAACGCATCATTTCTGCCAGGGAGTAGGTATCGTTCTCATTATCCTCGTGGATATATTTTGCAATTTCCGACTGCTGAGAGCGTCTTACCATCTCCTTTACGGAGAGTGAAAGCTTCTGGGTCGAAGGATTGCACTCTACAACCATTGCAGTGATGGGATCACCGACATTGTACTTCTTCAGTACTTCATCAGTGAATTCCTCATCCGGACCAACCAAGTTGTACTTGCTGATCAGTCCCTCGATATCTCCCATGACTTTCACGAATACGCCAAAGTCTGTGACGTTGGTGATAACACCACTGATCGTGCTGAACTTGGGATAGTCGTGACGCAAGGTCTGCCAAGGGTTGCCCTCGAGCTGCTTGACACCAAGACGGATACGACGATTGTCCGGCTCAACGCGAATGACCACAACGTCAATAACATCACCTTCACTGCAGAAGGATGCCATGTTCTTGACTTTCTTGGTCCAGGAAATGTCATCAATATGGAGGAATCCATCAATACCCTCTTCCAGGTTGACGAATGCACCACTGTTGGTGATCTTCACAACTGGCTTTGAAAGAGTCATACCGATCGGATAGCGATCAGAAATGGTATCCCAAGGATTTTCCTCAAGCTGCTTGAGGCCGAGAGAGACACGCTTCTTGTCGAGGTCATAACCAAGAATCTTTGCTTCTACGACATCGCCTACATCAAGGACTTCCTTGGGGTTGTTGATGCGCTTGGTCCAGGACAACTCACTGATGTGTGCAAGGCCCTCGATTCCAGGTTCAATCTCAATGAAAGCACCAAAGGTGGTAATTTTGGTTACCGGAGCCTTGATGGTATCACCGACATTGTATTTCTGCTCGAAGGTGGTCCATGGATCTTCCTGCATGTGCTTCAAGCTCAAATTGATCTTCTGGGTCTCCGGGTCGATGTTAATGAGTCTGAGTTGTACCACCTGTCCCTTCTTCACGAAGTCCTTTGGACGGGTAACATGGCCCCAGCTCATGTCATTGATATGCAAGAGTCCATCGAATCCACCAAGGTCGATGAATGCACCAAAGGAGGTGAATGACTTCACGACACCTTCAACTACATCGCCGATCTGGACGGTGGAAAAGAATTTCTCTTTATTCTCTTTGATTTTCTGGTCAAGATACTCACGTCTGTTCACAACGCTCTTAAGCTTCGTGCCACCGTGGAACTTGTCAATGATGAAGTAATCAGTGATACCGATCATGGTCTCGGGATCCTCAACTCTCTGGACATCAGCCTTTGAGAGGGGACAGAAACCCTTGTACTCGCCTCCGAGGTCAACCTCGAAGCCACCCTTGATTACCTTTTCAAACTTGCCCAAAACAGGAGATCTGCTTTCAGAAGCAGTCTTCAGTTCATCTGTACGTTCTTTGAAATCGGCACGCTTCTTGGAAACGACGATCTGGCCGCCCTTCCCTTCCTTGGTGATAATGACGACTTTTACCTCATCACCTACTTCAGGAATCGATGCGAATTCGTCACGAGAGATACGACCCTCGCTCTTATAACCGACATCCACGAATACATACTCGTTGTTTACCTGGACAACAGTACCGGCCACGAGCTGACCGTCTTCGATTCCATCAAGAGATTTAAGATACTCCTCCTGCAGCAAATCCTGCATTCTGGTCTTCTTTTCTTCCATTTCTTGTTCTTCAGCCACTTGATTTCTCCTGATCCTAAATTTACCTATTTACATCGCCCTTGAGCGTAAAAATAGCAGATAACACTTTCTCACAAACTTGTCCTATAGTCAAGTACGAGGTGTCTATGTACAGAGCATCCTCTGCAACACGAAGTGCACCAACTTCCTTGCCCTTATCAATTTCGTCACGCATCTTGATTTGTCGCAACACAGTCTCGTAATCTTGTCCGTTTGGATGCTGCTTGAGACGACGTTCAGCACGAACTTTAGCCTTTGCATCAAAGTAACATTTTAAGTCGGCATCTGGGAAGACCACGGTCGTAATATCTCTCCCTTCAATGACCACATCCATATCCTTTGCAATCCTTCTCAGCTGTTCATTCACATAGCTTCTAAGCGGAGGATATGTTGATACTTGCGCTACTACTGCGTCAACCTCAGGGGTATGCAGCTTATCCTCAATATCAGTGCCGTTGACACAGATGCGGTCATCTTCAATAGAGAGCATATAGTGCTTTGCCGTTTCCAGGACTGCTGGGTAATCCATGGGGTTCTTCCCTTCCTGTACATGCAGGTAGGTGTAGGCCCTATAGAATGAACCGGAATTGAGATAGTAGAAATTACAAGTCTTTGCAATCATCTGGGCAATGGAGCTTTTCCCAACTCCAGCCGGTCCGTCTATGGCTACAACCATTACCATCCTCTCCCTGAACTCTTTCTTAGAATATCATTTTCTCCCCTCAAAAGCGCCTTGATCTCGGAAGAAGTGACACTACGGTACTGTCCTGGTTTGAGGTCACCCAGTTCAATGCAACCAATTCTCATCCTGACCAGCTGCTTCACCTCATACCCATAGTGGCTGAGAATCTTTCTGATTTCACGGTTCTTTCCTTCAGTTAGGATGATTCGTACCCATTTCTTGCTGATGATTTCAAAACGTTTGATTGTATAAGGTTGCGGCATGTCTATGAGGACTCCCTTACGGGCCTCATCCAGGTCTTCCCTGCGTACGCCGGTAGTACAGCTTACCAGGTACTCCTTTTCAATCTCCTCGGAGGGATGCATGATCTTCTGTGCTACATCCCCATCGTTGGTGAAGAGAATCAAGCCACTGGAATCCTTGTCCAGACGACCAATATGAAAGAGAAGATTCTTGTCTGGAATATCAATCAGATCACGTGCATAGTTTTTCTCGTTTGGATCCCAGTTCGTGCAAACAAACCCCTTGGGCTTGTGCAAGGCGTAGTAGTAGGTTTTCTCACTTGGTTCCACCATCTGGTCATCTACCATAACGACATCTTCTTCATCGACCTTGGTTCCCAGTTCTGTTACCCGTTTCGTATTCACGGTTACCCGCCCACTGGTGATCAGTGTTTCGCAGGATCTGCGGGACCCGCAACCACTCTTTGCCAAATAGACCTGTAATCTAAGCGGATATGATAATTTCATGCTTCTTCTTTCTCCTGTGTTGGTTCTGCTTCAAATCGCAGTCGGTCGATATCGGAGAGCTTGGGTAGTGCGCTGATACTTGCTAGGTTGAATTCGAAAAGGAATTTCCTCGAGGTGCCGTAGAGACAGGGATGCCCAGGGACATCCTTCCTTCCAATCACCTTGATATATTCTCGGTCTCGCAACAAACGGATGATGGTGTCACTGCTAACCCCACGGATGTTGTCTATCTCCCTACGGGTAATCGGTTGGCTGTATGCCACAATGGACAGTGTTTCCAAGGCTGCACGACTGAGGCGTCTGTCGACACGTCTGCCGTAGCAGGAACGAAGTTTGTCGTGCAGATCAGAGGAAGGTAGGAATTGGAAGGCACCCTGGCTTTCGGCAAGGTCCAGTCCATGCAGGTATTCACGGTAATGTTCCTGCAGTTCTGTAATGGCTTTTCTTGTTGTCTCCTCCGAAAGGGAGGTCATCTTGCTCAATCGTTCCAAACTAACCGGTTCGTTCTCCAAAAAGAGAATGACTTCGACCAACCGGGCCTCGGTACTCAAGAGGGGGCTTTGCTGTATCCCAGCGTTGCCCACTTGCCTCTTCCTATCCACCACTAACGCTCCTATCACTCATCGTCGAGAATGATCTGCTCATCCTCACTCTCATCATCATACAGAAAAACGCGACCATCGTCAGTAGTTGTGCGGAGATTATCTGCATCTTCCTCAAAAAACCTCTCTTCTTCACCTTCTGAGATAGGTGCGGTGATGATTTCTTCCTCAATTTCCTCGAAATCATCATCGTACATGTGTTCAAAATCCTGTTCAAAGGCTTCATCGACCTTGCGGATGAGAATTGGACCGAACGGTTCACTCTGTACAAGGGTGATCATCCTGAGTTTGCATGCATCAAGAATTGCCATGAAACTGCAGATAATATGGAGCAGTTGGTCAGCATGGACGATCAGTTGTTCCAAGGTGATATAATCTTGAGTCTCAAACAATTCCTGCATCAAGGCGATTTTTTCATTGACCGTTACCGATTCGTAGACGTTGAACACCTTGTTTGGGGTTATGGTGGTCATAAGCCGTGAAAACGTCTTGAGCAAATCCTGCAATGAAACCTCACCAAACAGTTCCTCATCTCCGAATGGAAGACGAAACTGGCTGCTTTTCCGGGTAATGAACAATTCGGCACTGGTATTGGTTCCAGTAAGCAACTCAGTATATTTCCTGAACTTCTGGTACTCCAGCAGACGGTCCACCAGTTCTTGTCTGGGGTCCTGGTATTCTTCATCGAATTCCAGTTCAACAGGGAGCAGCATCCTGCTCTTGATATACAGCAGGTCTGCAGCCATCTTGTAAAATTGCGTCAGGTCACCAAGCTCAGTCACCTTCTCTTCCTTGAGATATCCCAAGAACTGTTCAGTGATAAGCGAAATAGGAATGTCATAGATATTGACTTCTGATTTTTGGATGAGGAACAGCAACAAGTCCAATGGACCATCGAAAGTAGGGGTATGGAAAGTCGCCCCCTTTGGCACTTGTTCTTCTTGTACTGTTTGTTCTTGCACAGCATTCCCCTCTCACCCGGAGTATACCGAACACCTGCTGTATTGACAACACAGAGGTGGATTGTTCCACCTCCGTGTTCAGCAGTACTTGTTGGGAATTACTTGCCTTCTGAAGCAGTTTCCACTGCCTCGACAGCATCGGCTTTGGGGA
Source organism: uncultured Sphaerochaeta sp. (assembly GCF_963677075.1). NCBI lineage: Bacteria > Pseudomonadati > Spirochaetota > Spirochaetia > Spirochaetales > Sphaerochaetaceae > Sphaerochaeta > uncultured Sphaerochaeta sp. The sequence goes on from NZ_OY781873.1 coordinate 2,170,339, forward strand.
ACATCTTTGCCCTGAGGCGATTGTCAAGGTCAGTGGCGATATCCGGGTTATCCTTGAGGAAGTCCAATGTCCGCTCTCTTCCCTGTCCAATCTTCTCTCCGTTATAGGAGTACCAGGAGCCACTTTTCTCCAGCATTTCGTACTTGAGCGCTGCATCAAGGATGCTTGCAATATAGCTGATACCTTCACCGAAGAGAAGATCCAGTTCAACTTTCTTGAATGGAGGCGAAACCTTGTTCTTCACTATCTTGATTCGTACTCGGTTTCCAACGATATCATCAGCACTTTTACTGATGGACTCAATCTTGCGAACCTCGAGGCGGACTGAAGAGTAGAACTTCAGGGCATTTCCCCCTGTGGTTGTCTCTGGGTTACCGAACATGATGCCGATCTTCATTCTAATCTGGTTGATGAAAATGATGGTAGTGTGGCTCTTTGAAAGCAGACCGGTAAGCTTGCGCAGTGCTTGGCTCATCAGCCGAGCCTGGAGTCCCATGTGGCTATCACCCATATCCCCATCGATTTCTGCTTGTGGGGTAAGGGCAGCAACAGAGTCCACGACAATGATATCCACTGCCCCACTCCGTACCAGGGATTCTGCAATCTCCAGGGCCTGTTCTCCACTGTCCGGCTGGCTTATCCAGAGTTCTTCAATGTTTACACCCAGTTTCTTCGCATAACTTGGATCCATAGCATGCTCAGCATCAATGAATGCGGCAATTCCCCCAGCTTTCTGACTCTCTGCAATAGCATGAAGAGCAAGTGTGGTCTTACCACTGCTTTCAGGACCGTAGATCTCAATGACCCTACCCTTTGGGTATCCTCCAATGCCAAGTGCTTCATCAAGAAGCAAGGACCCGGAAGAGATGCTTTCAATGTTTCGGTTTTCTTTGTTGTCACCGAACTTCATCAAGGACCCTTTTCCAAACTGCTTGTCAATCTGGACCCTTGCTGCTTCCAATGCTTCCCGCTTCTGCTTCTGGTCAGTGGGGAATGTCGTATCTTTACTGTTCTTTGCCATGATATGCTCCTCGAATACTCTGTAACCTTACACTATAAGTTCAATACTTCTTAATCTGCTTCAAGCATGAGGGTGACCGGACCGTCATTGGTATAGGACACCTTCATATGTGCTCCAAACTCACCTGAAGAGACAGGAAACCCCAACTGAGCAAACAACTTGAGGGATTGTTCATACAAAGCCTCAGCTTTTTGTGGTGGTGCAGCATCGTTGTAGGATGGGCGATTTCCCTTTCGTAGATTTGCCAGCAACGTGAACTGGCTGACGACCAGTATGGACCCCTGTACGTCAGAAAGGCTCTTGTTCATTTTGCCCTGATCATCGGTAAAAATACGTAGCTTCACAATTTTTTCGCATAACCATGCAAGTTGAGCTTCTGTATCGTCGTGTCCTATACCCAGATAGACAAGAAGGCCATGATCGATCTGACCCGTGATAGTTCCCTCAACGGAAACACTTGCATCCTGGACACGTTGGATGACCGCCTTCATGCCTGTGCCCGTTCCTTCATCGCCTGTATGAATGCAGCCCTGTCTGGAGCACCAAAGAAGGCGCTTCCACATACAGCTATATCTGCTTTTCGCTGTGCGATCTCACCTACTGTTTCCAGATTCACTCCCCCATCTACACTGATAAGGTAGTCATATCCATGTTGTTCCCTCAGTTCAGCAAGCCGTTCAATCTTCTGCAGTGTGGAAGGGATGAGGCTCTGACCGCTAAAACCAGGATTCACCGTCATGACAAGTATCAAATCGACCATATCAAGGATAGGTTCAATCATGCTAACAGGTGTGGAAGGAATGAGTGATACTCCAGCCTTGCAACCACTAGCCTTTATCATCTGCAAGGTACGATGAAGATGCAGTGATGCTTCCCCATGTACCGTGATATAATCACTTCCGCTCTCAGCGAACAGTGAAATATACCGCTCTGGTTTATCAATCATAAGGTGCACATCAAAGACCAAGTCTGAGTGAGGTCTGAGATCTTGGATGAACTTGGGACCGAAGGTGATGTTCGGGACGAACATACCGTCCATGACATCCAGATGTACCCAATCTGCTTTGCTCTCGTTGATGCTCTGTACTTCCTCTGCGGTGCATGAGAAGTCAGCAGACAACATACTTGGTGCGATTCTTAGTGAAGCTGTTTCCATACTCCATTTATAACAGGTAGAGAGAGGTTTTGCAACGACTGCTATTAGGAAATACTATATATTTGTTAATATGTTTTATGCACTTTCCTTAAATCAATTGCTAGTTTTTCCAAATCGTGCTATATTATAGAAAAGCAACTATGAATGCAAAACCCGAGCAGGCTATGTCCCGGTCTGCCCGGTTTTATTTACGTCTTAGAATTGGACAAATATGTTTGGAGGAAACCATGGGATTCCAAGAGATTGAGAACTTGCTGAAAGAAGAGCAATGGACGAGAAGCACCGTAACTACCTATACAACAAGCAGCTTCCAGGAACTGGACAAGAACATCAAGGAGATGGACGAAGAACAGAAAACTGAAGCAAAGAGCTTGTGCGACACGCACCTCAGTGAGAAGGAGCGAAACAGCATCATTGCCATGTACATCAGTGGGTCCATCCAATTGGAACGCAGAGGAGCGGATGATTATCTGCAGCTGCTCAGCCTCATTGAGATGTTCATGGAAGCCAAGAAATGGAATATTGTTGAATATCTCTCACAGAAAATTCTCAGTCGCAATGAGAACAAGCATGCGCTTCGCTTGCTTGCTGATTCATATGAACAGATGGGAAAGGAAGAAGAGAAATTCCAGCTTTGGGAACGTTTGGTGAAGGTGGACTACGAAGAAGTCGAGATCGTCCGCCAACTTGCCTCACATGCAAAGCAGAAGGGAAACAAAGATAAAGCCATCTCCTTCTATAAGAAAGGTATCCACAGGCTTATCAAGAGAAAAGATGTCTCCTCAGTAAGAGCAATGTTCACTGCCCTTCTTGAATTGGAAGAAGACAACTTCGGTTACTTCATCTCTGTAGCAGATCAGGTGTCTGCTGTGAGCAAGAGTACTGCAGTTGCGTTGTTGCGCGATCTTGAGAATGCAAGCAAGGATGACATTGACCATCAGGTCGAATGCCAGAAACAGATGCTTGCCCTTGACCGCGAAGATACCTTTGCCAGGGAAAACCTGATCAAGAGTTACAAGACGAAATACAAGACCCATTCCAGGCTCAAGAGCTGTCTTGAGTCCAGTGCACTGACAAGCATTATCAATCGTGACATTCTCCACAGTATCGAGGATTTCGAAACAAATATTGCCTTCGACAAGGGTACATTCGTCTTCCAGAACAGTACAAACCGAATCGGTAGAATACGGTCAATTGATGAAAGTGATGTCATCGTGGATTTTGCTGGACAGTCAAGCAAGGAAGGCAGCAGGATGTCTACCTCAATGGCTTTCAAGAGCTTGCAGGCACTTCCTAAGAGTCATATCTGGGTGCTCAAGAGCGCATTGCCAAGAGAGAAACTCAGCAAGAAAGTGCAGGAGGATATTCCTTGGACACTGAAGACCTTGATGGCCAGCAATGAGGGAAGGATCAACCTAAAAGAGATCAAGAGTGAATTGGTTCCCTCCATCCTTGATGTCAAGGAGTGGACTCCTTGGCTCAATCAGGCCAAGAAGGAGTTGATGACCAACCCACTCTTTGATCTTTCCAGCAATGATGTGGATACATACCTTCTCCGTTCCACCCCTGTAAGCTATGAAGAGAAACAGCTCCAGGTTTTCAGGAATGAGAAGAATATCTATGACAAGATCAAGAGCCTGAAGGACTTTATTGCTGCAAAGGGAGACGTCGAGAGCGACTTCTTCTTTGAGATGGTGAGATACTTCAGTGATCTTTTCTTCGAGGAAAATGGTGCCTTCAAGCCGATCGTGGTGGCGAATGACATTACATTCAGTTGTTATTTGCTGCTTGAAGATTTGGTGAAACATCAGAATATGAACTTTATCAGCTATCCTGATGCGCTGACCTTCGCTATGCTCTATGAGCGCTGTGATAATGTTGAGGCAACCTTTGCTGCAATCAAGGATCCCGAGCTAAAGAAAGCCTTCATCGACCATGTTGTTGAGGAAATTCCTGGCTGGGAGAAAATCCTTGCAGTTCTGTTTGACTCGTACCTCACCGGATACATCCCCGATATCTACAAGCAGAAGAAAAAGTACAGTGCTCTTGCAGGCATTTACCGCGATGCGGTGGAAAACTTCAAGGAAAAAGGAAATACCCTGATATACCTGCTCAAGAACGGTGAGAAGAAGTATTGGGAGAAAGCCGGTATTTCCGCTGAGCAGCTGCTATACACCGAATTGCAATTGCTCGACTTCACCAACCGTTGTATCGACAACCGAAAGGATGTACAGGAAAACCGCAAGAACGCAAAGACGCTCATGGGTTTCCTCTTTGATGAACGTGCAGTCCTGAACTTTGTGGCGGCGGGGAATGAGGAGAGAGCACAGAAGATTTACAGCCTTGTGGCAAATGTATTCAATCTTCCTGGTGGAAAGAAAATTGAGATCAAGCATGCAATCAGCGAGCAGTTCCCCTCATTCAAATTTTTTGATGAAGTGGAGCCGATCAACAAGCAGAGCGTTGTTCCCACCGGTCTTTTCTGTACTCCCAGCAGTCTTGCAGCCAAGAAGAAAGAGATTGAGCATATCCAGCATGTGGAACTACCAGAGGTTGCCAAGGAAATTGGTGAAGCCAGGGAGTTGGGCGATCTTCGAGAGAACAGTGAATATAAGTATGGTAAGGAGAAACAGAGTCTCCTGAACAATACTTTACGCAGACTCGCCGAAGAGGTCGATCGTGCTACGGTCATTACCAAGGACAAGGTAGACTCTTCTAAGGTTGGGTTTGGTACCAAGGTGGTTATGATGGACAATATCCATGCCGAAGAAGTGGTGTTCACCATCATGGGACCGTGGGAATCAAATCCCAATGAGAATGTCATCAACCTTCTCGCCCCGTTCGGTAGAGCCTTGCTCAATCATGAGGTTGGGGAGCGATTTACCTTCACCCTTAACGATCAGAATTATGACTTTACGGTCAAGTCGATTTCAGTCGTTGATTTCTAGAAAAACAGGGCCCTCGGCAAGATAATTGCTGAGGGCTTTTAATCTCTGTGGTAGTATGGGCACATGCAGGAAAGGTACACCGTTGATGAACATACTGTCTTGGAAGATTACCCACGTCCCCAGCTGGTCCGAGGTTCCTACGAGAACCTCAATGGCTGGTGGGATTTTGCAATAAGCAACGAAGAGACCAGGCCACAATATTTCCCTCTAAGTATTCTTGTACCATTCTCACCGGAAACAAAACTCAGTGGGTTGCAAACTAAGATTACCGCAAATCTAAGACTCTGGTACCATCGTACACTAACATATACTGCCCTCTCTCCCGATTCACGACTCCTACTGCATTTTGAGGCTGTCGATCATTCATGTGTTGTCTTCCTGAATGGTATTGAGGTTGGATCGCATCAGGGAGGGTACCTCCCCTTCTCCTTCGATATCACAGATTCACTGAAGAAAGAGAACGACTTATTGGTCAAGGTTGTTGATCCTGGAGACAGTGAGCCGATCATCAGAGGCAAACAGGCATCCAAAGCATCGGGAATATTTTATCAGGGGCAAAGTGGTATTCACCAGACTGTCTGGATTGAGGAAGTTCCCCAGTTCTATATCAAGAACCTCATCATCACGCCTGACCTCTCACAGCACTGCTGGTACGTCCAGGTTGTTCCCAATGATGGGGTACATGAGGTTTCCGTCTCATACTTGGATGGGCATAAACAGTGCAAGGGAATGAGTAACCAACGTCTTTGTTGTCAGGTGGAGAAGGTACACCCTTGGAGTCCTGAAGATCCATATCTCTACCACATCACCGTACAGATGGGCAGTGATATCGTAACAAGTTATGTTGGATTGCGGAGCTTTGAGGTGCAGGATGGAAGATTGTTGCTTAACGGAAAACCTTATTACCAGCACGGAATCCTGGACCAAGGATACTGGCCTCAAAGCCTCTATACCGCTCCAAGTGACCAAGCAATCATTGACGATTTGGTCATGGTGAAAAAGTTGGGCTTCAATATGGTTCGAAAGCATGCAAAAGTAGAGAGCCGAAGATGGTATTATCATTGTGACCATCTAGGTCTTTTGGTTTGGCAGGATATGGTAAGTGGGGGAAGGCCTCCTGTTCAACCCATTATGTCTGCCCCACTCTTTGTGTCTGGTTTTAAGGTGAAAGACCATCACTATCGACTGCTGGGCAGTCGGGATGCAAAATACCGAGAGATGTTTGCCACTGAGCTTACACAGATGATAGAAACACTCTATAACTGTGTCAGTATTGCCATGTGGGTCATCTTCAATGAGGGTTGGGGACAATTCGATGCGAAAGAGATGTACTCCCTCGTTAAAGCTCTCGATTCAACAAGAACCATCGATTGTACCAGTGGCTGGTATGACCAGGGTATTGGTGAATTCTCTTCCCGCCATGTGTATTTCAAACGGTACCGCCACCAACCAGACAAACTCGGCAGAGCAATAATTCTCTCAGAATTTGGAGGGTATCTGTATCGTGTTGAAGGACATGACGATGAAGGAGAAAAACCCTTTGGATATAAGCATCTGCATGATCGTACAGCATTCAATGATGCCTTCTTCAGGCTCTACGAGGAAGAAGTATATCCTGCCAAACAAAAAGGGCTCGCAGCTTCCGTCTATACTCAATTGACTGATGTACAGCAGGAACTCAATGGATTGGTTACCTTCGACCGAATGGTGGTAAAGCTGGATGAGGTGGTTGCCTTACAGGTTGCTGCCTTGCTTCTTGGAACGGAAGAGCGAGAGTAGCTCCACCTTCAGCAATGCATAGGAGAGGAGCCATACCACAAGTGATCCAAGGGCTACCAGAGAAAGGATCAAGAAGTTTCTCAAGTTGGATCCACTCTGATACCAAGTCATGCCGAAGGAAGCATAAATCAAGCAGTACCCGATAATCGGAATATTTGCGGCTACAGTACGCAACAATCCTCGTCTCAGTTGTGTATCCTTTATCGGATTGTAGAGATCTCTCAATTTGAATGACAAGAATCCCAGTAGCACTACATAGCTTATTCCATTGGCAAGAGCAAGTGATATGATTCCCCACCCCAGCGAGATGAAGATCCACATCAAAATGATATCCACAAAGTTCTGTAAGAAGGTGACCTTGGTCATCAGGGCATAGCGGTTTGCACTATAGCCAAGACGAAGCAGCATGGCATACCAACTGGTGGTTACCATGAACAACAGGAAGGGTCGAAGGGCCAATGCGGTCAGTTGGGCATCGGCAAGCGTGTAATTACCGGTCTGCAATACCACGCTGACACTCTCCTGGCTAAGGAAGAAGAGAATAATTCCACTGGGAAGCAGGAGACTAGTTAGTTGAACAATGCTCAGACGGGTATGTTTTTGCATCTCTTGCATCTGGCCAAGGGCATAGGAGCGACTGAGCAAGGGCAGGCTTACTGCACTGATTGCGTTGAAAAAGACTCCGTAAGGCGTCTGGTAAAAGATCGTTGCATTTGCGAAGGCTGTTACACTTCCTTCGCTCAAGGTGGATGCAAAGTGATAGGTCACCAACTGTGTGACAACCTGCATTCCCATGCCGAGCACAACCAAGGACCATGCCCCAATGACAGGTTTCAGCGGTGTATCTGCCTGTCTTATTGCTGGTTTCAGCCGATAGCCGTAGCGTCTAAGCATAAGGTAGGAGTAGGAACCTTGCAGCAGTCCTCCAACCAGAGTAGCCCAAGCCATACTCATTGCACCAAGGTAAGGAGTGAGATACTGTACCCCAAAAATAACAGAAATTGAGAAAAGCAACGGGGAAAGATAGGCATGGAGAAAGTTGTGATGAGATTGCAATACCCCATTGAAAATTGCACCCATGCTGATGGCTGCCAGATAGACCATGAAGAAAGGAAGTAGTTTTGCGCCCAAGGCAACCTGGGCACTGTCAAAGTCACTGATAAGGGATATGAACTCTTCACCAAAGAAATAGGAGAGCAATACCAAGGGTATAAGAAGAATGATCTGGTAGGTGCAAAGCAAACTGAAGAGATGAAGAGAGCTCCGCTTCTTCCCTAATCCAAGGAGGCTGGAGAAAGCAGGAATGAGTGCTGAGTTGACGGCCCCTTCAGCAAAGAGTTTTCGGAAATTATTGGGGATGTTGAATGTGAAGTTAATCACATCTGCCACCCCACTCGCTCCAAAGACCGAGGAGAGTACACGAGCTTTCACAATCCCGAGCAGCCTGCTTGCAATCGTGCAGAGCATGATGGCAAAACTGCTTTTAGCTGTCTTGCTACTTTGCGTAGAATCTTGCAAGGTATTCCCTTTTAAAGGAAGCAAATCGATTTTCCCTGATAGCCTGGCGGACACGTTCCATCAGTCGGTAGAAGTAGGTCAGGTTGTGTTCCGTAGCCAGCATACCTCCAAGCATCTCGCCGGTCTTGATAAGATGATGCATGTACGCTCGGCTATACTGTGTACATGCCCTGCAGGTACAGCCCTCTTCAAGTGGGCCATGATCGAATTTATGGATTGCTTTCTTAAGCGTGATAACACCGTCATCGGTAAAAATGCCACCATTCCGTGCCATACGGGTTGCAAGGACGCAATCGAACATATCAATACCGTTTTCCACTGCTTCCAGGATATAGTCTGGGCTGCCAATACCCATGACGTACCTTGGTTTTTCCTTGGTTACCAATTCAGCAGTATACCCAAGATAGTGGGAGAACTGTTCTCTACTCTCTCCTACCGAGAGCCCCCCGATGGCAATCCCAGGAAAATTCATCTCATTGAAGAATTCAGCACTTTGCTTGCGCAGGTCCTCATAGAAGTTGCCCTGGACTATGCCAAATAGGTTGCCCTTGAACGCATCTCCCAGCTTCTGACGATGTTCAATAGCACGTTTAGCCCAAGCATGGGTGATATTCATCGCCTCAGTGGCCGCACGGTGGTTGATATCTGGAGGGGTGCATACATCAAGGCACATGGCAATATCACTGCCGATTACTTTCTGTGTATCCACTACGTTCTCTGGTGTGAAGATATGTTTTGAACCGTCTATATGGCTTTGGAAGGTCACTCCCTTGTCTCCAATTTTCCTGAGCCCTGAGAGACTGAATACCTGGAAACCACCACTATCGGTGAGCAAATTCCCATCCCAGTGTGAGAAATTATGCAGTCCACCAAACTGGGAAAGCACCTCAAGCCCTGGTTTGAGATAGAGATGGTAGGTATTGCCAAGGATAAGCTTGTATCCGATTTTCTTGACATCCTCGTGGAACATTGCTTTCACTGTTCCCTTGGTGCCTACAGGCATGAATACCGGTGTCTCCACTTCTCCGTGGCCAAGTGAAAGGATACCCAGGCGAGCATTGCTGCTGGTATCCTGATGGATAGTACGAAATATTGCCATACAAATACCCCTAACGTAATACGGCTCTTTCTGCCAGTGCTATGCATACTATCACAATCATCGGGATTGCCATACCCCAAATGGGAGCGATAACACCCTGTTTTGCCATGATGATGGTGACCATCTGTACCACGAAGTATATCACGGCAATGGAGAGACTGGTAATGATGCTGAAAAGCAGTATGTTTTTCTTGTACCTGTAGCTGATGGTGCAGGCAATGAACAACAGGATAAGAGGATTGAGGTGCTCAAGCAAACGCTTGGTGAAATCAGTGGCAAGCTCAGGATATCTCGAGGGATCGAGCACTTGCATACGCCTCAGGTAATCGACAGCTGTTGTAAGCTCCATGGTGGTGATATCATTGCTCAGATTCCTGAAATAGGAAGGAGCAAGAGTGAACTCATCAAGTCTCAATTCCCCTACTTCACTTGAGTCAACGACCAAGCCAGCGCCATCAATCTGTTGGAATCTGACTCGCTCCATCCTCCACGTTTCACTCTCCTCTTCCCAAAATGCCCAGGCTGCATCAACCCTTGCCTTCATTGCCCCTTCATCATCAAGCAGGACCAGAAGTACCTGTGCCAATCTTTTCTGTTCATCACTGTACTGTTTTGCATGCACTACATAATTGCCATCTGGGTCACGCAGGGTAATATTTCTATTGTCATAGGTACTGCGTAATCCAAACAGCTCATCCTGTTTCATTTCGCGGGTTCTTTCAGCTGGTATGAAGACATACTCTCCAAAACCAAATTCCAGAAGGCTGAACAGAACTCCAAGTACGAGGATGGGGGTGATAATCCTACGATAACTCAGCCCGCTTCCCAGCAAGCAGATATACTCATTATTGGCTTGCAATTGTGAGAGGAAATATGTGGCAGAGAACAAGAGTGATGGACCAAGTGCAAAGAGTACCGCCTGGGGAGTATACAACAAGGTTAAAGTCAGGATGGTAAATGGTTTTACCTCATTCGTAAGGTACCCATCAAGATTGCTGAATAAGTCAACACTGAGTAGCATAAGGGTACATAACACCAAGGCGAGAGTTGCCACGATAGTGACTGAACGGGCAACATAGCGGTCATGCAGCTTCATAGACGCCTCGCAAACAGCATGATCAGGATGCCGGTAAAAAACATCAATACGTTGGGTATCCAGATCAGGAATCCTGGGTTTATGGGGAATTTGAAAATCTGCATTTGTGAGAAGAAAAGAAGATACCAGTAAAGTACTGCTACCAGCATTGACATACCAAATCCAATAAGCCGGCCATGCTTAACCTTGAAGAAGGAGAGCGAAAAGGTAAGAAAAACCAACATGAAGCAAGCAGCACTGAGTGCAAATTTCTTATGGAGTTCAGCCCTGTAGTACTGGTAGTAGAAATTAATCGGAGTTTTCTCCTCAAGTGTTCTTACTTCCTGTTCAGCTTCCTCAATTCTCTCAGGGGAAACCGATTCTTGTTGCATCAGTGTGGCAAGTTGCAACCGAGCCTTTTGAAGCTTTTCTTCATGGCGCACTGTTTCCTCTTCAAGGGCAGAGCGATGAATGGCGATGTTTTCCTGTAGTTCCCTTACTGACAACTGAGAAGGGAGTGCTGAGGCAAGACTGGCTATCTGTCCTGAGAAATTGAGAAAGAACCTCGCACTATCCGCTTTTGAGAGAGCCCATCCACCTTCCACATCATTTCTGAGCATCAAGGGATTTACCATTTCAAGTTGGTATATGAATGCATTCAGATCATAGAGTGTTACTTCAGCCGTTGGGGCACTAAGAATCTGGCCGGTTCGGTCATTGGAAGTTTCAAACAAAACGATATCGTGAACGGTGTTTCCAACCACTTCCTTGTTGACCAAGACCTTGTTACCTATCGTATTCGTGGAGTTGCTGGCAAGTTCCAAGGTAGGAAGCTCTCTCATAAGACCGCTGTAGAGTTCACGATACTTCTTGGTACTCCAAGGGAGCGCCTTGTCAGCTGTAAGGAATGTCATGAATGAAAAGACCAGGGAGATGAGAATGATGGGTAGAAACACATGTTTCAATGATATCCCACTACTACGGATTGCGAGGATCTCGTTGTTTCCAGAGAGGTCACCGATAACCATACTTGAAGCAGTGAGGCTGGAGAACGGGAATGTGTAAAGTAAAAACTGTGGGATTGAGAGCATTACCAGCTGGAATACCGAGAGATAATCTACCTGCTTGAGGAGTATCCTCTGGGCAATAAGAAGAATCTGGTTGATAAAAAAAATGAAAAAGAAAAAAAAGAACGCCACAATAAAGGAAAGGAGGTACTCCCTTCCTATGTGGCGATATACTAAGCTGAATCGTGCACCTTGCTTCAACGTTATACTCCCGTTGAACCAAAACCTCCACTTCCCCTTTCTGTAGCATCAAGCTCCATAGTCGGCAAAAAGGAGGCTTGTTCACACCGTGCGATAACCATCTGTGCGATACGGTCTCCTGTATGGATGACCACGTCCTTCTCCCCATGGTTGACCAAGAGGACAGCCACTTCTCCTCGATAATCACTATCGATGGTACCAGGGCTGTTGAGAACGGTGATCCCATGTTTGGCAGCAAGCCCACTTCTTGGCCTGACCTGTGCCTCATATCCAGGAGGAACCTGAATACTCAATCCGGTGTGAATCTTTGCATAGGTACCTGCCTTCAGGAGTAAATCCTCCTCCAGGCAGGCTGAAAGATCAGCACCTGCACTTCTCTCCGTCCCATATACGGGAAGGAGAGCGTGCTCATTGAGCTTCTTGACCTTTACCGGAATCGAGTGGCTCTCCATGTTATTTGGCATTGCCTTCGATTGCATCGATGTAACTCAGGTTCAAACGACCCTGACGGTCGATCTCGATAAGTTTCACCGGTACGGACTGACCAACAGTGAGTACATCTTCGACGTTCTGGACACGAGTCTTGGCAAGCTTGGAGATATGGCAGAGCCCTTCCTTACCTGGTAGGATTTCAATGAAGGCACCAAAGTCCATGATCCTCTTTACGGTTCCCTGGTAGATTCTTCCTACTTCGGGTTCCTCAACGATGGACTGTACTAATTCCTTGGCCAGCTTAGCCGCAGCAGCATTCCTACCGAAGATGGTAATGGTCCCGTCATCAGCAATATTTACTTCTGCACCACTCTGGCTTGCAATTGCCTTGATCGTCTTACCACCGGTTCCGATGACAGCACCGATCTTCTCAAGGTCAACCTTCATGGTCAGGATCTTGGGAGCGTACTCGTTGATCTCCTCACGAGGAGTCTTCAAGGTGTCTTCCATGATATTCAGGATATGGATTCTTCCCTTCTTAGCCTGCTCAAGCGCCTTCTTCATGATCTCAGGGGTGACACCGGCAATCTTGATATCCATCTGGAAAGCAGTAATACCTTCACGTGATCCAGTTACCTTGAAGTCCATGTCGCCGAGGTGGTCCTCTTCACCAAGAATGTCACTAAGTACCACATACTTGGAGTAATCAGCACCTTCGGTGATCAAGCCCATGGCGATACCGGCTACCGGAGTCTTTACAGGAACACCAGCATCCATCAATGAGAGACAACCACCACACACAGATGCCATGGATGAGGAGCCGTTGGACTCCATGATCTCACTGACAACACGAATGGTATAGGGGAATACATCCTTGGATGGGATAATAGCCTCCAGAGCTCTCTGGGCAAGGTGACCATGCCCGATCTCTCTTCTACCGGTGGAGAGCCTTCCGGTCTCACCAACACTGTAGGGAGGGAAGTTGTAATGCAGCATGAAGGAACTGAAGGATTTCTCACCATCAATGGTATCAAACATTTGCTCATCACTGGATGTGCCAAGCGTGGTGACTGCCAAGGCCTGGGTCTCTCCGCGGGTGAAGAGCGCTGAACCATGGGTCCTGGACAGGAGTCCAACCTCACAGGTGATCGGTCGAATTTCATCTACCTTTCTACCATCGGTACGAACACCTTCGTTGAGGATGGAGGCGCGAAGAATCTCATACTCGAGATCTTCGAAGAGCCCGCCAAGCTGGCCTGGGCGGTTCTCATCCTCGGCAATCAGTTCAGCAAACTTTTCCTTCACCTGGTCATGCACTTCAGCAAGAGCAGCATAGCGCTCCATCTTACCCTTGACGAAGGATGCTTCCTTGATCAGGGGATATGCAAACGCTTTCACAGGCTCAAGCCAGGATAGGTCAACTGTGCTCTCGATGATGGGGAGTTTTTCTTTTCCTGCAAGTTCACGCAGTTCAAGCTGTGCATCACAGAGTTTTGTGATGAAAGGCTGGGCAGTTGCGATTGCCTCGAGCATCACTTCTTCACTCACCTCTTTTGCACCACCTTCAACCATGGTAATTCCATCACGGGTCCCAGCAACTACAATATCGAGCTCACTCTTTTCAATTTCACTGAAGGTTGGGTTGACAATATACTTGCCATCAAGGAGTGAAATGCGTACAGCAGCAATAGGGCCACCGAATGGGATATCACTAATGGTGACAGCAGCACTTGCTGCATTCATGGCAATGATATCAGGGGTATTGTTCATGTCTGATGAGACTGCAGTGGGGACAATCTGAATTTCCCTACCAAAGGCCTTGTTGAACAAGGGGCGCATTGGGCGGTCGATCAATCGGCTGACGAGGATTTCCTTGTCCTTAGGGCGGGCTTCCCTCTTAAGGAATCCACCGGGGATCTTTCCTGCAGCATAATATTTTTCATTATATTCAACACTGAGTGGTACATAATCCAGGCCTTCATTGGGTTGTTTGCCACAGCAGACCGTTGCGATAACCGCACTCCCTTCATAATGGGCATAGACGGAGCCATTGGCTTGTTTGGCAATTTTTCCGGTTTCGAAAACCAGGTCGGAATTACCAATCCGTATAGATACTTTCTTAACTTCCATTTTACTTTTTCCTTTCTTCGTTCTTTTTGTTCTTCTTTACTATATCATATAAATAGCTCCAACAGCCTGAAAAGCCATCGGAGCCATTCACACAAAATTACCGTGAAAACACCACCGTTATTTTCTCAGACCGAGGTCTGCGATCAGCGCACGGTAGGCGTCGATGTCGTTGTTGCGCAGATACTTCAGAAGACGTCTGCGTTGTCCGACCATCTGCAACAACCCTCTTGTTCCAGCATGATCCTTAGGATTTGCCTTGAAGTGAATCTGCAGGTCGTTGATTCTGGCGGTCAACAAAGCAATCTGTGCCTGGGTTGATCCAGTGTTCTTCTCATCACCACCATACTTTGCGATGATTTCTTGTTTCTGTTCTTTCGAGATCATGAACTACTCCCCTTAGCAATTAAGCTAAGTCTTTTTGTACGTAACAGTTTCATATCCCACATTACCTCTTTTGGAATAATCAGAAGGTCTTCATCCCCTATGATTGTTTTCACGGGAACCTTCGTATCATCCGAAAGTGTAAGGTAGGCATCATACACGCCAGCCATCGGCAGCAATTGCATGAAGGAAGCCGTACGGTACAGCAGCCCGTCTTCTGTAAACTTGGAGGGGTGAGCCACCAAATCCAATTCATACGGTCTGCCGAGCATACTTTGGATTTCTTCCAAAGCGCCCTTAAGAAGTTTTTTACGCACCAAGGTACTTGAAACAACCTCACTTTTATCGGTCTGGACAAAAGGAGGAACTTCCACAAATGCCCCTGGTGACAATCGGTTCAGATATTCCTGCAGCTGAACAGGTCCGGCACTTGAAGCCGGGGCACCGCAGCGGAAATCTTCTCCGACAACCATCGCCTTGACTTGGCAAAAAGCACAAACCAAAGTTAGGAACTCCTCAGCTGTGAGTTTACTGAAATCAGCAGAAAAGTCAATGACTACCATATGGTTAACACCAAGATTGGCAAGGATTTCCTGCATTTGGCCTTCAGTGGTGAGCTTGGAATGGTATGGTTGGCTTTTCGTTGCCATCTTGGGATTTTTGTCGAAGGTAATCACCATACTCTCCCACTCATTTTCCTTGGCTAGAGAGATTGTACGGTCCAGAATGGTCAAGTGGCCACGGTGAAGACCATCGAATACACCGATGGAGACAACCATGGGTACCTGCCAGAGGACAGGATGCGCCGAAAGATGCATGAAATCATACCGTTTCATACTGTTTTCCCCCTGAAAACGGGTGTATCTGAGCAATTAGACGATTTTCTTCAATATTGGATACTGCCCGTAGGATACCATCCTTGCTATACAAGGCACCAAAGACTGCATCCCTACCCTCCTTAATGCACGTCATCCTATGGGGATAGCCCCCATTGGCTACACGAAACAATTCAGAATCGGGTATTTCAAATATACTGATGGTATCCAGTCTTTTCAGATACGCATCAGTATACTGCATGGAGGATACAAGGTCTTCTGTTTGTTTTGCATCTACCGCTTCATCAAGGGAAAACGGCCCAATGCTGGTTCTTGTCAAAGCGGTAAGGTGAGCCCTACTTCCACACGCTTTTCCCAAATCTCTGGCAATACTTCGTATATAGGTGCCTTTTGATACATGGATATCTGCAATAAGGACACCAGCTTCATAACTGATTGGGGTGAATGCATAAATGGTGATTGGTCGTTTTGGCATGACCACCTGCTTGCCCTGTCTGACTAGCTTACTTGCCCGTTTCCCATTGATGTGCAGGGCACTATAAGCAGGGGGTTCCTGCTCTCCTTCCCCTACAAACGAAGGAATGACTTGCAAAATGGTTTCATAGGAAGGAATAGCCGATTCTGCTATCACTTCCCCTTCCGGGTCAAGGGTGTCAGTCTCACTTCCAAACTGGATATGTGCACGATACTGCTTGTCCATCTGGGAAAACAGGATGTTCAGTTTGGTCATACTGCCTGTCAACACAATCAAGAGTCCCTCTGCAAACTTATCAAGCGTACCAGCATGCCCTACTTTTGGGTCTATGGTACGCTTGATATCATTAAGACTCGAAAAACTTGTTAGTCCCCGTTTCTTGTTGATGAGGAGGATACTAGCGTTCTTTCCCATCTTCCACCAATGAGTCTATCAAGGCATTGATCTTTTGTCCTTCTTTCAGAGAGATGTCTGCCTTGAATCTCAGTACAGGAGTATTCCGGGTTTTCAGGAATGCCCCCACACGTTTCTGAATGAATCCACTTGCTTTCTGCAACCCGGCAACACTCTCCTCAAGGCTCTTGTCATCAAGAACCGAGGAGATGAATACGGTCGCATAGGCATTGTCCTGGGAGAGCTCCACTTTGCTTACAGAGCAAAGGGTGCTGACCAGAGGATTTTTCACCTCCCCTTTGACGATCAGCATGCTGATCGCCTCAGAGAGTTTTGCTTCTATTCGCTTCTGGCTATATTCACTCATGGTTGTTATTCACTTTTTGTTACCAACTTGCGGGCGATTTCCTCGGTCTCAATGATCTCAAGGATATCTCCGACATGCAAGTCGTTGAAATTTTCAAGTCCAATACCACATTCAAAGCCTTCTGCAACTTCCCTCGCATCATCCTTGAATCGCTTCAAGCTCGAAATCTTGACCTTGTCGGAAGTGAGCTGGATATCTTCGCGGAAGACCCTTGCATAGGCATTTCTCTTGACCTTTCCACTAGTAACCATACATCCGGCAATTGTTCCAATTCTGGGTACCTTAAAGGTATCACGGACCTCAACGGTTCCAATCTCAACCTCACGTACCTCAGGACTGAGCATACCTTCCATAGCACTTCTGATATCGTCTACCACATCATAGATGATGTTGTATTTACGGATCTCGATCTTTTCCTGGTCAGCAAGTACCTGGGCTCTTGGAGTTGGGCGTACGTTGAACCCGATTACCAATGCCTCAGATGCACTGGCCAAGGTGACATCACTTTCAATGATTGCACCGGCACTTGCACGGATTACATTGAGATGGATCTCATCATTGGAGAGTTTCTGCAACGCGCCTTGCAATGCTTCAACAGAACCCTGTACATCACCCTTGATGATGACATTGAATTCCTGGATGGTACCTTCCTTGATCTTGGTGTAGAGATTATCCAAGGTAACCTTCTTCACATTACGGCTATCCCCGATTCTCTCGAGCTCCTGTCGTTTGTTACCAACCTGACGAGCCTGTCTCTCATCTTCGGTGACCTGGAACGGATCGCCTGCTCCCGGGATATCCGAGAGACCGATGATCTCAACAGGAGTGGAAGGACCAGCTTCCTCAATCTTGTTTCCCTTGTCATCAAACATGGCTCTCACACGGCCTGGGTAAATACCTGCAACATAGTGATCTCCCTGTCTCAGGGTACCACGTTCAATCAAGATGGAGGCAACAATACCCCTACCCTGGTCGATTCTACTTTCAATAACCTTTCCTTCAGCCCTGCAGTTTGCATTGACTTTCAGCTCAAGCATTTCAGCTTCAAGCAGGATGGTATCAAGCAATTCGTCAATACCAATCTTCTTCAGTGCAGATATCTCACAATACAGTGTCTGTCCGCCCCATGCCTCAGGCATCAGGCCAAGGTCAGAGAGCTGTTGCATGACACGCTCAGGCTTTGCCTCAGGTAGGTCACACTTGTTGATCGCTACAATGATGGGAACATTGGCTGCACGAGCGTGGTCGATAGCTTCACGAGTTTGCGGCATTACACCATCATTGGCTGCAACCACCAGGATGACAATGTCAGTAACCTGCGCTCCACGGGCACGCATCATGGAGAATGCGGCGTGTCCAGGAGTATCGAGGAAGACAACCTCACCCTTTCCAGGAAGATCGACCTTGTAGGCTCCGATATGCTGGGTAATCCCACCATACTCACCTTCAGCAACCTTGGTGGAACGAATTGCATCAAGCAACTTGGTCTTACCATGGTCAACGTGTCCCATGACCGTCACGATTGGTGCACGATCAATCAGGTCCTCATCCTTGTCCGGATCACTTACGATCAAAGTTTCATCGTAGAGAGAGACCAGATTTACCTGACAGTTATATTCGCTACAGATGATTTCAGCTGTTTCGTGATCAATCTGTTGGTTGATGGTAACCATCATGCCCATCTTGAGAAGCTTCGCGATAATCTCTCCAGCTTTCAAGTTCATTTTCTTGGCAAGGTCACTTACGGTAATGACCTCCATCATATCAATGGACTTGGGTACTGCTGCAAGTTTGGCTGCTGCCTGTTGCTTGCGTCTCTGGATCTGGAATTCCTTCTCTTCTTCGGCATTCCGTTTCTTATAGGTAGCGTTGTTCTTCTTTTTGAAGCTTTTCTTGTTGGTACGCTGGTTAACAGGAGCCATATCCTGCATAGGAGGTCGATTTCCACCACCCCCTTGAGATCCACCAAAGGGAGGACGGGGACCACCAGGTCCTCTAAACCCACCACCACCGCCATTGCGCTGGAATGGAGCACCACCCCTTGCAGGACCGTTCGGATTAGGTCTGTATCCACCAGGTCTACCAGGTCCACCCTGATACCCACCGGTTCCAGCAGGTCTAGCTGGGCCACGATTATCCTGGCCCTGATATCCGCCATTTCCGGCAGGTCTTCCAGGTCCACGGTTATCCTGACCCTGATACCCACCCCTGTTGTTGTTGGGGCGGTATTGTGGTCTGGTCCCAGGAGCTGGACGTCCACCAACCATACCGGCTACACGTGGGCCAGCACTGGGGACTGGACTCTCTTTGGAAGAGATGCCACCAGGATTTTTATCCTGCAACTCCTTATGATCCTTGACCGTCAATCCCTGGTTGGGGACCGGTGGCAGATTGGTCGGTCTGATGACGACCGGACCGTTATGCAAGGGAGAAGAGGATAGGTTCTCTGAACCACTGTGACGATGGGCCTTTCGAACCACACTGCTTGTGCGGCCCTCAGAAGCTGTCTTCTTCTTTTCAGATGCTTCCTTACTGCCTTCATCCTTGGAGGTCTTCTTGCCTTCCTGCTTCTCATTCTCGGGCTTTTCAGCCTCCTTGCGAGCCTGAGGCTTCACCACGACTACCTTCTTCTTTACCACAACCACCCTACGCTTTTCAGCGGGAGCTTTTGGCTTGGACTCAGGTTCTTTGGCGGGACTCTTCTGCTCTTTGTTGTGTTCCGTAGGATTCACAACATGTTTGATCAACGTTGCTTTTGGCTTGTTATTCTCTTCCGACATTATTTCCTCTATAATTTACTCTACCTCAAATACCAGACCTGTACCACAGTTTGGGCACACATTCATATCCTCTGTGATGGAGGAACCACAATTGGGACAGACATACTCAGTCTCAGCTTCCTCTTCATCTTCAACGATATCAACGTACTCATTGATGGTATCCTTGATTGCAATAATCTCTTCCTCGCTCAAATCACTGAAGCTCGCGAGATCCTCTTCGCTGAGATTGATGAACTCTTCAACACTATATACATCGTGGAAATGGAGTTTCTTCAGCAACATCTCATCCAAAGGAAGTTCAGAGAGGGCAATCTCATCCTCATCAACGAAGCTCTCCTCAGGAACAACCTCGCCTTCCTGTCCAATAAACACTTCCTCATCATTCTGGGCAACGAGTTCTTCACCATAGTACTCTTGCTCATCAAGGAAGATGCTTTCAGCCCTTGAACGGGCTTCCTTGGCAATATCCATCTCATCAAACTGAGCCTGGGTCTTCACATCAATCATCCAGTCTACCAACTTGTTGGCGAGTCGGACATTCAAGCCCTGTTTACCAATGGCCAATGAGAGTTGGCTGTCTTCAACAATGGCAACTGCATGATAGATATTCTTGTCAAGAACCACTACATCCTTTACCTGCGCTGGGGAGAGTGCATTGCGGATATAGTTGATTGGGTTGGGATCGTAGCGAAGAATATCAATCTTCTCACCCTCTATCTCACTCATGATAGTCTGAATTCGATTTCCCTTCAACCCAACACAGGCTCCGACAGGGTCAATATCGTCATTACGTGATGCAACGGCAACCTTTGTGCGGTATCCGGCTTCACGAACAATCTTGATGATATCAATCTGGTTCTGAGCAATTTCCGGTACTTCAACCTCAAAGAGCTTGCGAATCAATTCACTACTTGTTCTTGAAAGGATAACCCGAACCCCGCGTTCAGCTTTTTCTACGCTCTCAACATAGCATTTGATCTTGTCATTGCTCTGGTAGCTTTCCCTGCTGGACTGGTTTCTCCTGGGAAGAAGGCCTTCAGTGCTGCCGATATCGACATAGATATCGCCGGTTGGAGCTTGTCTCCTGTAATAACCGATGATCAACTGACCTTCTTTTGCCTTGAATTCACTGTACAGCGTATCCTTCTGGATATCTCGAAAGCTCTGATGGGCGCGTTGTTTTGCACTCTGTACACTGATACGGTCGAATTCCTTGAGGTCGACGGGGATGAGCAACTCATCACCAATCTCACACTCCTCGTGGATTTCTTTTGCTTCACTGAGAGGAATCTCAGTTACCTCATTGTACCATTCGTCATCATCGACAATCTGGCGTCTGCTCGCGAGCTCAACGCTGGTATAATCTTCACTGAACTCTATGACGGCATTCTCATCGGTACCGAATTTACGTTTGTACGCAGCACGGAGTATGTCCTCAATGGTGCTGATAACCAGCTCCTCGGAAATGCTCTTTTCCGCTACCATACTTCTAATAGCGTCACCAATTTCAGTTGCCATGTGAATTGTCCTCCCATCTATAGTCGAGTTTAGCCTTCTGGATAGAAGCCAGCTCCACAACCATTGTTGCAATCATCTCTTTTTCATCCTCAATAAATACCTCGTCAAGCGTAAGCGAATGGTCATCACATGTTTTGATGATGCCACTTACCCATGCCTTCTTACTTGTATCATAAACCCGTACACGCTTGCCGGTAAACAAGCTGAACTCATAGCTATCCTTGATTGTGCGCTGTAGGCCTGGAGTGGTTACCTCGAGTTGCAGATCACGCTCCCCCAATATCAGTTCCATTCTTGGATATACCAATCGGTATACCTTCGCACAGTGGTCGACATTTACTTCTTCTTCCTTTGCCAAGATTACAATGGTAACCAGGACACTGCTTCCGCGGTCAATCTCATTGATGTCCACCAATGTAATGCCCATTGCACTCAGCAGAGGTTCGTATTCACGAAACAAAGGTGTTTCTTCTATTCCTTTCTGTATCATACTGCTCCTGAAAAAAGTTCATAAAAAAGGGATGCGCCGGTTGGCGATCCCCAATAAACAACTAATCCTGCTAAAATAGTATCGATAACGAGGATCTTTGTCAACGATGCATGTATGCCTAGACATCAGCAAGTACCATTATCGTTGCTTTACAGCCAAAATATGACTCCAGCAGTTCACTTGCCCGTCGAGAAGTAGCTCCTGTGGTCTTAACATCATCAAGGAGTGTGGCGGTATACCCTGCTGACAGAAAATGTACAAATTGGTGGTGTTTTTTCTTGGAATGTGTCAATTGCATTGCTTGTTCACCCAAGCGTTGCTCCTTGGAAAGATATTTGTGTTGTATTCCCTTATGTCTGTTGAAAAGAGAAAGATAGGCATAGCCCTCTTTTCTTGCAAGATAGGAGGCAATAACCTCACTCTGGTCAAAACCCCTTCTCTTGTACCCTTCCCTGGAACAGGGTATGGGAATAATGATCGGAGAGGTCACTCTTTTCACTAGAGGTAGATATAACCCAGAGAGGAGAGGTGTAAGAGACCGTTCTCCCCCAAATTTATAGCATTTGATCAAAGATGCGAGTGTTTTTCCGTATGGGCCATAGGAGAGTACTCCCTTGCTGCAGAATGGACAGGCATAAGTAGCATCAAGCACCGGTTGTCCACAGACTGGACAGCGATGCGTGAACAGAAAATCATACCCAGCCCTCCGAATGGCTTCCTTACATGTTGGACAGAGTGTTGTATCAGAAAGTTTCTTGCATAGATGACACCACATACCCCTTAAGAAGGATCTGTGGCTACCTTGCTTGCAATTTCTCCTGTAAATCTTTCAATAACAGGAGCGCCTCCAAGGGAGATGACTGGTCTATGCTGAATGACTCCAATGCATCGATGACTTCTCTTTCATTTGCATCAAGATTACTATAGGGAAGCTCTTCCTGTTCAGAGGCAGCACTGAACAGATCAGGTTGCATGGCAGCTAGGTCATACTCAGTAAAATGTTGTTTCTGGAATTGACGGGCTTGGCGGATGATATCACGGCCAACCCCTGCCATTCTTGCAACATTCAACCCATAGGAACTGTTTGCAATTCCCTCAATGACTCTCCTCAGGAACTTTACTTCCCCTCCCATCTCGCTTACCTGCAACGTCAAGAGTTGGATGGCGCTGGTATCAATTCGGGCAAGTTCATGGTAGTGGGTTGCAAACAGTGTCTTGCAATCCATGGACAGGAGTTTCTGCATCATGGCATAGGCAATCGACATTCCATCCTGGGTACTGGTACCCCTGCCCAGTTCATCTACGATTACAAGAGAATGCCTTGTAGCTGTTCTGAGAATGTGGGCAGCTTCCTGCATCTCTACAAGGAAGGTGGACTCTCCACGGGCAAGATTGTCACTCGCCCCTACCCTGCAGTAGAGACGATCGACGATGCCAAGCCTTGCTTTCGTTGCAGGGACGAAACTGCCAATTTGCGCAAGGAGAACCAGCAATGCGCTCTGCCTGAGGAAAGTTGACTTGCCTGCCATATTCGGTCCTGTAATCAAACAGAACCGTTTCCCGGTACTTCTTATCGTCAGGTCATTGGCAACAAAACCACCAGGGGTGAGATGTTGTTCTACCACTGGATGTCTTGCCCCTTCCAGGATAAGCACATCCTCGTCTGTAAAGCTCGGCTTGGTATATTGGTGTGTGATTGCCGTACTTGCAAAGCTCTGCAAACAATCCAGGTCACTGAGGAATCCACTGATGGAAAGTAGAATCTGTTGTAAGTCCCTGGTCTTGGATACCAATGTTTCGTAGACTTCCTTCTCCCTCTCTTCAGCCAAAGCGGCACTCTCAAGGATTTGTTGTTCCAGTTTGATCAATTCATCACTGGTGAACCTTTCGGCATTCACCAGTGTTTGTTTGCGGTAGAAGGTAGAGGGAACCTTAGAGGCATGGGTTTTGGTAACCTCAATATAATGACCAAGGATCTTGTTGGAAGAGAGCTTTATGGTAGGAATTCCCGTCTCTTCCTTCAGTTGCTTGAGATAGGCGTCCAACAGCTCCTTACCACCAGATTTGGTACCTCTGAGTGCATCAAGTTGTGCATCAAAACCTTTACGGATTACCTTTCCTTCCTCAAATGGACCTTGCCACTGGTCATTGATGGCTTCCTGAATTTCACTTGCAAGCTGGAGCAACATGTTAAGCTGCGTTTCATCCAGCTTGGAGGGAAGGAGATCTTGGTATCGTTGATCAACCAATTGGAAAAAGGCTGAAATGGTCTGGGCAATCCCTGTCAGGTCCCTGGGAACCTGCCTATTCATGGCAATGCGGCTAGTCAGGCGCTGGATATCCAATACTTGTTTCAGGATCGACCTGACCCTGCCCAGTTCATCACGGTCCAGGAAAAGCATCTCAACCCATCTTTGGCGAAAGAGAATTTGCTCGATATCAGTCAAGGCTTGAGTGATCCAGTTTTTCAACTGACGGGTACCCATACTGGTGAGGGTGGCATTGATCGCCGAGAAAAGCGTGAATTTCTCACTTCCATCATTGGTATTGCTTACCAGCTCAAGACTTTTTCTGCTTGCCTCATCGATATGCAGAAATTGAGTCTCTTCAACCACCGTATATGAGTCAATCTGGTTCAGGCTTGTCTTTGCTGTCTCTTTCAAATACCAGAGCAGAGCCCCTGCACTGGAAAGCCGATGGTCCTTTTCCTCCAGGGAAAAGGCCTTCAGGCTCGTACTTCGTATATGGCTGCAGAGCAAACTGTATCCATCAGCAATGGAAAATCTCCAAGGCGGAAGCTTGCTTACCATTGCTTGCTGAGAGGCTAGTAAATCCTGGTAGTCCTGGTAGAGAAAATAATCGTCCTCATTTACCAAGAGTTCCCTGGGCCGCACTTGTTCCAATACAGCAAGCAGTGAACCATAGTGATGATCTTTTCCTAGCGTCCTCAATGAGAACTCACCTGTGGTGATGTCTGCATAGCTGACAGAAATACCCTGTTTCTGGAATGAGATGCTCAAGACATAGCTGGATTGTTCTGCATTAAGATAGTCATCTTCAATGACTGTAGCAGGTGTGATAACCTGCACCACTTCACGGGTTGCCAGCTTTTTCCCGCCTTCCTGGTTGAGGCTGGTCTGCTCACAGATTGCAATCTTCTTCCCTGCTTCCAACAATCGTTTGATATAGGTTTTTGCCGCATGATACGGAATGCCGCACATTGGCTGACCATTGCGCTTGGTGAGAGTTAGGTTGAGGAGGCGGGAGACTTCCCGGGCATCATCCTCAAACATCTCATAGAAATCACCAAGGCGGAAGAACAGTACTTCCCCTTGGTGTTGCTCTTTGATCTGATGGTACTGGACCATCATGGGTGTCAAAGTCTCTTTCGCGCTCATACTCAATACAGCGTTGTGGTGATCGCAAGAACCAGTTTCAAGCCACTGTCTTCACTGCTGCCCCTGAAGATGGTTCCTCCATCCCATGCAAAGGTATTGTCAATAAAGCTTGCGTTTTTCACCAGATACAATCCCAGTGGGAATCCAGGTACCTTCAACTTAATTCCTGCTCCCATGGAGTAGTACCAAGCAAGTGAGGATGGTGCAATGTTCTGTAAATCGGTACTCACCCCAGTGGCGCTACCATAGATCTCTGCTGAGAGTACATTATGGGCAAGAGGCCAGCTGATAGAAACTTGGTTGTCCCAAAGATATGCCTGGTCAAAGATAACCGAGAATCCACGACCGGTATTCATGCCATCGATATAGAGCATTTCATAGCGGGTGGCACCTTGTTTTGCATCGTACCAATCCCATTTCTGAGTTTCACCAGTATCAAATCTACTATTATAGTCATAGTACTGGGGTAGCATAGCGCTGACAGTGGTGGTAGCTCCCAACACAACATTGGCATCCTTCTCTGCAAGCTCAAATGAGAAGAGCTTCACATATCCACTTGCAGATGAGGAAGTTTTGATGTAGTTGGAAAGACCACCAAGAATACCACCGGCATACGTGAAATTTTGGCTGAGGTAGTATCCCTTGCTGGTATTCTCGATCCGGTCACGGCCATCCCATGCAAAGGAAAGGCTGAGTCGATTACTAAACTTCCAACTATCACCATATAACTTGATCAAGCGTTCATAAGGGTCGTAGACAGAATGGTTATAGTCAGCATAGTTAAGCCCTATGGAAAGCCCTCCTCCTACGGTGAGGGAACCAGGACGGAACATGAAGGTATAACCGGTGTTATACCCAAGTGAAATTCGGTAGTACAGATAATTCATCAGATCAGAGTTAGCGGGAAGAGCCTTGTCTGCTGCCAGATAGCTGAGATAACTGTCATATCCAAGTGGATAGGCATTATCCTCCAATATGGCAACATCATGACCAGTATAGTATTCACTACCAAGTCCCCGTTGCAGAACGCTTTCCTTCTTGCTTCTCTCAAAGTTAAAACTCAATCCATTCGACCAACGATAATCCTTGAACCATCCATCAGTGAATGAGATGGAGAAATTCTGGGTGTCAGGACTCAAGTTGGTGGTGATTGCAAGGTCTCGGCCGGTTCCTCCCAGGTTCTTGTCAGACCATTGGAGGAATCCTGAAACTGGGAATCCGTCAACATTTCCACCAAAGGTGGCTCCGAACTGGATATCCATCTGGTTCCCTTCAACGACGGTGTAGACAGGTACGACAGTCCCTTCTTCACTACCATTGATAATGTCAAACTGGACATCGGTGACAATAAGTGTGTTGTAGATGTTTTGTGCGCTGCGGATCAAGGCTTCCTTGCTGAACACATCACCACGACTGAAGGTCAATTCTCGTTCAAACACATACGGTTTTGTCTTGGTAAGCCCCTCGATACGGATATCTTCCACGATGGCCTGTTGGTTTTCCTGCACAGTGAGGATAAAGGTGATAACCTTGTTTTCTTCATCACGTACCATATCACTGGAAATGAGGTTGAAGATGTATCCATTGTTCCAATACAGATCAGTCACTGCCTCAATCTCTTTCTGGACACGGCTGATATCGAGGACAGCACCTTCTCTCATGCTGATAAGGTCCTGGAATTGTTCATCACTAAAGACTGTATTCCCTTCGACTTGAATACCACCAAATTTCCACTGTTCCCCTTCCTCAATCTGGTAGATGACCCTTAGTCGTGTATATTCATCGTCCTCTCTGCTGATATCTTCTGTTCTCACATCTGAGATGGCTGCATCGACAAAACCATTACTCTGGTAGAAGGTGATAAGGTTCTGTTTGTCAGTCTCAATGGTTGATGGATTATAGTAGCCGCTATTGAAGTAACTGATGGTTTTTGAGGAAAGCTGTTTCTCAAGCTGGTCACTAGCAAGTGATGTATTGCCCTCAAAGGTAATCTCGCCGATTCTTTTCTGCTTGTTCTCTTCAATGGTGAATACCAGGCTCACTGTATTGGTAGTTTCATCAATCTCATAAGAAGACGAAATTTCCGTATCGGCATAGCCTTTCTCTTCATAAAGCTTTCTGATCTCATCCTTTGAAAGTTCAATATTCTGCTCCTGGAGGAATGTGCCCTCCCCGCTGAGGAGAACTTCCTCGATATTCTTCGTCTTTATTCCTGCATTACCTTCAATCGTAACTTGGTTGATATAGGGCAATTCATAAAATTCCATGACTATTTCAAGTTCGTTGTTGCCCTCCCCTGTTCGTTGTGCTTCAGCAAGGAAATACAAGAAATAATCGAGGGCATAAAGCTCTCCTTGCAATTCATTGAACAACTCATCAGTAAAAGGTTCATCCAGATATGCATATTGAATATCCAAGATCGTGCTTTCAGGGACATTCTGCAAGCCTGTATTGGAGAAGGATGCAATTCTTTTGCCTATGTACCATGGGGCCTCTTCAACGGCACTCAACAGGGAAAGGGAAAAAATAATGATAAGGATTGCGCAAAAGAAACGGCGCGATTTCCGCATGTTCATGATAGCTCCTCGTATATGCTTGTTTAACGCAGAACAAACCTTCTGGTTACACTAAAACCAATGGTATCTAAAATATTGACAAACGACAACTCATTAGGTTGGGTAAAGAAGGAGAATGTCCCTATAGGATTCTGCCAGTCAAGTGACAGCTCTAAATCAAGGGAAAGATCGGGGGAAATGAACGTTCGGGTGGCTTTTGTTCCATCGGTGGCAGTAAGGTGGACCAGTGCCTGCAGGAAGAACTGCTCACCTACGTACTTACCCATGAATATGGTGGTATTGTTCAGGTATCGTGCAAGTGGACTGAGGTTGGCCAAGCTTCCTCCAGGAAGAGCATCGATGAGGATATTCTGCAGGATATTACTTCGGATGGAGAACATATCAAGGCCTAAAGAGATGCGGATTGAATCGGTAAGCAAGGTTGATTGACTGGTCTGCAAATATCCCAGCCGTTCTGCAACGTCAGTGGCTGCTGCTGCAAGACTTGCAACACTGTAGAGGTTGACCTGTCCATACGCTCCAGTAGGAAGAATTGACTGACCAAGAATCTCGAGTATTTCGTTCACATCCTTTGGTGGTGTCGACTCGAATTGTGGGTTAAGGTTGGTGAGGCTTGACTCACGGAGTACCAGGAAGATATCCACCCTGTTCCCCTGTGCATCAAAATCTGTCAACTTTGCTCTTAGATTGATGGTTGGCTGGATGGTGTTCTGCCCAGAGAGAGCATCGGTGTGAAGCGAAAGTGATCCTTCAGTAATAAAGAAGTTTTTCTGGAAGTAGTAGAACTCTCCACTCCTGAACGATAAGTTACCATCGATCACAAATTCGTCGGTAATATGATCGAAGGTGAAATTGATGTTCTGGTTTTCCGTGATGGTTGCCTGGATGAATGGATTAGGCGTATTAGGATAGAAGAAGGAGACATTTCTTCCGGTAACCACCGAGAAATCAGTAGTCGTGAGGTTGTTTGCCACATACCAGTATGGAAGATCCTTGATTCCCAAGCTGATAGTCGTGTCCTGGATGGTCACCTCTCCATCGAGCCATGTCTCAAAACCCACACCAAATAGGTTGAAAGTACCTCCGGCATAGGTGCGGATATCAACATCAAAGCCCTGCATGGGGATCCATACATAGAGCATCTCGTTGCCACTGTCAGCATGTATTTCGTAGTTAAGCAGACGCAAGCCATCAAAATTTGCTCCAAGGTTGCCGTAGCCTTCAACGGTTTTTCCAGTAATCTTGTTGGTTGAGAAGAATGGCGTATTCGGGGTGATCGCTCGTGTCCCGTCCAACGTGGCCGTAATATTTTTCATGGTAATGATGTCTTCAGGCAGCCAGAATAGCTCCATCCTCGATGAATTGACAGAAACCTGTCCATAGAGACGTGGTGACTCTTTGCTGCCTCCCACGAAAACTTCCCCTTCTGCAATGCCGTCCAGGAAACCGAACACTGGTTTGAGGAATGTGCGGTTGAGCAGATTCAAAGGAAAATGAATGTCTTCAATGAGAAGACCGAAGTCTTCCTCAGCAAGAGAACCCTGGGCTGATAGTCCAATTCCAAATGCTGGATCTGCAGCACCCATAATGTGTTGTGTTGTCAAGTCATAGTTGAATGAGAGGAGATCGCTTTCAATGGAAAGTTTTGGATTGTCGAGTGAGAGTGCATATACACCGTCAGCAATTCCTCCCTCGCCATATAACAGGATGTGCGAGAGGGAAAGCACAGCCTTCGCCCTTCCTTCCATGATCGGAGAGAGTGCTGAAGGAAGATCAAAGAGTGTTTCCATCTTCCCAAGATCGAGTGCCAGGGTATAGTTGGCTTTGCTCTGTTGATCTTTGTAGGTGAGATGGCGGATATGGGAGAATACTCCTTCACTCAAGGCTTTATTCCCATTGATCAGCAATAGATTGCCTGCATAAGAAAGATCTCCTTGTGAGAATTGTGAGTCAAATAGGTTGAATGTTGAGTCACTTGCTTCAATCTTGGTAAAGAATGTACCCTCTCCTTTTCTTACCTGCAGCAACCCATCGGCACTGATGGTTTGCTTGAGATCGGTATAGCCAAGGATATCCAAATTGACCACCACACCATCACCAAAGATAGAGAATCTATCGAGTGGCAGTTCTGAAAGTCTGACCACCGTACTGATACGTTCATCTTCACCCATCAGAGAGATGGCAATTTTCCTCTCATCATTGGATTCCAAGGTAAACGAAGCATCGAATGGAGCGAGGAAGGATTGTGTAGCCAAGGTTAGGAAATCAGTCCCCCTGTAGGAGAGTGCACTCTTTAGTTCTGTTTCCTGTTCATCAGTCAGTAAGATTTCAGACAGGGTGATGCTCTCCTGCGTTATTGATACTGGTGTCTGTAGTGTATAGATATGACCTTGGAAGACCACTTTCCCTATAGTAAGGAGATCACTTTCAATACTCCAGCTGCGAGCATTGTTGAATGCCAGTTGCGTCTCACCTGAAATCTCGGCATTTGCAAAGAATCCACGATTGGGGAGTGTCAGCCCATTGCTGGTGACATCCGCAACAATAGGTGGAGCAAGATTCGTGGTTAGAGAAAATGCATCTTCTTGCTTGATGGAAAGCTGTAATGTGCTGGTCTGCAACAGGAACGAGAAAGGATAGAGCGTTTCGAAGATTCCAAGCTGGGCATCTCCGATCAGAATATTTTGCGGAGATGAACTTACTATTCCTTCAATGAAGAGGGACTGTTCAAATGGAGTGGTCATCTTGAACCGATACTGCTTTGGAGGTTCATCGAAGAAATTGATACTTCCAAGCAGTTGTCCGTCAAAGCTCCTGAAAAGATCCAATTGGCCACTGGGAAGCCAGTCATACAAGTCAGTTTTTCCTGTGTACACCAGTCTGTATCCACTGGTAGCGATGGTCAATGCCTCTACATCGAGCACATCCTTCTTTACATACCCTTGGAAAATGAATCCTGCATCGAGTTCAACTTTTCCAATTTTCATTTGCCGAAGCGCAAGATCAATGGCGAGGGTGCCGTCAAATGGCATGACAGTCCCCTGCCCTGTTTCTGACTGGAATGAAATGTTCCCTGTAAGGTTTGTCACCTCGTCGTAATACGGTTGCAAGAATGGCGCATAGCGAGTGATTGTGGGAGAAAGGAACGAGAGAGGGAATTCATCCATACGTGAGCTGATATGAAGAGACCCGACTTCCTCGTCAGGGAGATTATATACTGAAAGCAGGTTAAACCGCTCATCAAGAGATAATTCACCCTGTAACTGTCTTCCCTGCACATTTCCTTGGTATGAGAGACGGGTATAAAGGGGCCCATCGGTGAATGAAGATATCAGCTCTTCAAAAGTAAGGGAGGCACTCAATGAGGATCGATCTTTCTCATAACGAATTGTTGAGGTGAGAGGGGAAGCAGCTTCTATCCCCTCTGAAAGCAGAGAGAACGTACTGCGGGAGGTCATGCTTGCTGAGGCATTCTCAAAAACAGCATCTTTCAGTTGTGCTTCCCCGCTTATGGATACGGAATCCAGGCGAGCTGTAAGATCTTCTCGTTGGTAGGTTATCTGATTAAGTAATACCGATGCTTCGATATTCTCACTCTCGCTCTGGTATCGGGCATTAAGAATCAGATTGTTACTGTCTAGGGAGAGTGTATCCTGCACAATGAAGGTAAGCGGCTCTCCCTCCTTCGTAGCAGCACCAAGGGAGAGCTGTCCTTCACTCCAGCTTCCCTGCAATGTGGTTGTTGGAGCATACAGTTCAATCTGATTGCTGCGCATGATCATTTCGTCAAATGAGAGTGTAGCAAGTTGTGGCCTACCTTGTTCCAGTGAAACCGTACCACTGAACTCTGGTATTGAAAACGATAGGTTTGGTAGTTGTGCATCGACATTTGCCGCAGAGAGGGATAGCAATCCTACATCTGTTGGAAGATTGAAACCTGTGATGGATCCTTGTGCTATAAGGTTTTCCATGCTGCCATACCCTTGTTGTGTAGCAAGATTCAAGAGAGATGATGTGAAGGAAACCGTACCTTCTTTGTTAAGGTTGAGAATTGTCCCCTCTAGAGCAATATCTGCATTGTCATTATATAGCGACATACCTCCGGCTCTTGCCTGCAGTGTAGGAAGGGCCTCTCCTCTCTGCATCTCAAAATTGAAGGCAGCTTGTTGTACATCAGCGGTGAATGCTGAAGCACTGAAGGTACCTTCCAAAGAGTCTGTGTTGACTTGGAAGGTGTTTTCCTGCAACCAACGACTGATAAGATCTGATGATTCATTTCCACTCTGTGAGAGGAAAGATGAATCATCGAGTTGCACCTGTACTTCCTCCAATTCAAGAGACACACGTTTGTTTCCTTGAATGACAGATTGGACAAGCAAGGGTATCCCTCCCTTGATGGTTCCCTCCTCTGCAGAGGCGAGGACCTTGTCATCTTTCTGCAAGGAAGGGTTGAGAATGGTCAAGTCCCTGAGGTATGTACGTTCTATACCGGTGGCGGAGAAGGTAATTGAGCTGCTCTGTTTGAGGGAGGAAATCAAGTAATCGGAAAGATATCGGCTTGGATTGCGCATATCAAGATATACCATCCCCCATAGGGTGAGAATGGCACAACTGACAAGCACGAGTACCGAGATGGCTATGTCCTTCAATGTTGTATGATATCGCACGCCTCTTACACCTTTCTGTACAAGTATAGCCGATAGTGCATGGCTTGGGCACCTCCCTTTTCCAGATTATCTCTCATTAATGCGTGAAAAAACTGATTTACCTTGTGGTGTATTTACCGTACCATAGAGATACGATAGGAGATATGGATATGCCTTCAGTATTGCAGAATTTTGTTGTTTTCGAGGGATTGGATGGAGCGGGTACCACTACCCAGATGCAGTTGCTTGCAGAATATTGTGACCAGAATGACCGCCCCTGCCGTGCAACCTTTGAACCTACCGATAAACCAATCGGGCGGCTTGTCCGTTCCGTGCTGAGAAAGCAAATTGTCACCACGCCTTTATCACTGGCAATGCTCTATGCAGCTGACCGAGAAGACCATCTCAATAATCCTGTAAATGGTCTTATGCGGGACTTGGATGAGGGAAAGATGGTCATCTGTGACCGCTATCTCTACTCTTCCCTGGCATACCAGAGTGTTGACAGCGATTTCGAGACGATACAGAGGCTCAATGCCTTCCCTTCCCCCCAGTATTTATTCTTCATCGATACTCCGGTTGATGAATGCCTGAGAAGGATCAAGGGAAGAGGAGATCAAGAGGAGCTGTTTGAGCGTCATGAGTTTCTCGAAAAAGTGAAAGAAAACTATGAGCGCATCTTTGATACTCTTTCCAAGGAAGTAACGCTGGTGAGACTTGATGGGCTTCTCCCTAAGGAGGAGATTGCAAGGAACATCCAGGAGATTCTCTTCTAGCGGATGAACATTGCATCCCCATAGCTGAAAAAGCGATACTCCTTTTCCACGGCATGCTGGTAAGCGCTATCGATGAGGTGTTTTCCTGCAAAGGTAGAGACGAGTACCAGCAATGTTGACTCGGGGGTGTGGAAGTTGGTCAGGAGCTGGTCAACCACTTTCCATTGGTAGGGGGGGCGGATAAAGAGATTTGTCCGCCCTTCTCCACGCTCAAGGCGTTGCTCAGCGCTGTTGAAGGCGCTCTCAAGGGTTCTTACACTGGTTGTCCCTGTAGCTACAATCTTTCTGCCATCCCTATGAGCTTGGGAGATGATGTTTGCAGCTTCCTCACTGATCTCATACCGTTCATAGTGCATCTTATGGTCATCCAGATGCTCTGTTCTGACAGGAAGGAATGTACCCGGTCCAACATGCAGCGTTATGGGGACTATCAAGCAACCCTTTTTCCGTATTGAAGAGAGAATATCCTCAGTGAAGTGAAGTCCTGCAGTGGGTGCTGCAACCGATCCTTCCGTTTCTGCGTAGATGGTCTGATAGCGTTTCTCATCAGCAAAAGAATCATCCCTTTTGATATAAGGAGGAAGTGGTACGTGTCCAAGTACACGAAAAAAATCCTCATCAAGCGGGGAATCAAAGGCAACAGTCCTGGTCCCATCATCACCAATTTCGGTAATCCAGGCCTTACGGCTGTAGTTTCCCTCTTCGTTGCAGAATGTATAGTGCTTTCCTACTTTCTGACGCTTTGCCTTGGTGACCATGCACTGCCAAGTGTTGTCAAGGTTTTCTTCCAAAAAGAGAAATTCAACGGTACTACCAGTATCACTGGTAGCATATACCCGTGCTTTCCTGACTTTGCTGTTATTCACCACAACAACGCTACCTTCCTCAAGGTAGGAGGCAAAATGATGCATCTGTTCATCAACAACACTGCCATCACTGCGGTTCAGTACCAGAAGCCGGTCCTCCCCTCTTTTGTCAGCAGGTGTTTGTGCGATCAGGTGCGGAGGCAGGTCAAAAGAGAATTCCTTGATTGTCATCCATATTCCTTTTGCAGGGTATACCCAGCAATTCATAGGCAAGTTTAGTGGTCATACGGCCACGTGGTGTTCGTTTCAGATATCCTTTCTGGATCAGATATGGTTCATAGAAATCCTCAAGGGATTCTATTGCCTCTCCAACACTGATACTTAAGGTTTCGGCGCCTACAGGCCCCCCATCATAGAACTCGATGATGGTCCGCAGTATATTGCGGTCCTGCATCTCAAGTCCGTTGGTATCGATCCCGAGCCGTTCCATACCATGGTCAACCACAGCAGTGGTGACAATACCATCACCCATAACTGCAGCAAAATCCCGCAATCTTCTCAAGAGACGATTGGCTATACGGGGTGTTCCCCTACTGCAGCGTGCAAGGAGAATGATTGCCTCCTCCTCAATGTGTACATTCATGATCTGGGCAGACCGCCTGATGATATTTGCCAGTTCCTTCTCATTGTAGAACTCAATATGACAGGTAATACCGAATCGTGAGGAGAGAGGGCTGGATACAGAACCTGCTTTGGTGGTAGCACCTACCAAGGTGAATTTTGGAAGGGGAATTCTCATCGTACGGGCTGCAGGCCCTTGTCCGATGACCCAATCGATCTCAAAATCTTCCATAGCAATATACAACATCTCTTCAAGAGCAGGTTTGAGTCGATGAATTTCATCGATAAAGAAAACAGATCCCTCGGTGACATTGGTAAGAATCCCTGCAAGATCCTTGGGTTTCTCCAAGGCAGGTGCGCTGGTCATCCGGATCTCTGCTTCCATCTCGTTTGCGATGATACTTGCCAGGGTGGTCTTCCCCAGTCCAGGGGGGCCGATAAGGAACGTATGATCCAATGACTCCTTTCTCTCCCGTGCTGCTTGCACAAAGACTGCAAGATTATCCTTGAGCCTTTGTTGTCCCTGAAAATCCTTCAACAATTTTGGGCGAAGAATATTTTCCTGTCTGTCCCCCTCTTCCTGAAAGGAAGAAGAGGTCACGGAGTTTTGTATCAGTTCGTGTAAATCCGGTTGATTGGTTTCCATATACATTGTATCCCTGTCATCCGAGCAACTTGATGCTTAAACGGAACAAATGTTCCTCGGCATCATGGTGACTCATCTTCTCGAGCTCAGAAGCCTGGTTCTCAGTGACCTTGTCCACGGTTTCCTCGACAAGACGACGATCATACCCCATATCTACAAGTGCATTGATAATATCGCTGTATGGGTGATGTGCCTGTTTTCTCGTTCCACTCTGGCTTCTTCCTTTATCCTCATCCAATACCAGTACATTTCTCAGGGCAAGGATCATCTTCTGTCCGGTTTTCGGACCAATCCCAGGAATGGATGAAAGCAATTTCAGGTTCCCACTATCCAATGCCTCTGCAAGGTTTCGAACGTTGATACCACTGAGGATCTTCAGTGCCTGTTTTGACCCGATTCCCGATACTGTCTGTAACTGAAGAAAAGCTTCCCGCTCATCTGCATCAGAGAAACCGAAAAGTGACATGCTGTCCTCTCGATGAACAAGAACGGTCATGACTCTCACTCCCCTACGAGATTCAAGCGAGAGATTACTGAATGTGCTGGCAGTCTGGCTGGAAACCGAAAGTGTATACTCGATATGGCCACACCGTAAAAAAAGGGTTCCTTCTTCGATGGATACGATGTCTCCAATCAGTGCGTTGATCATGGCTATTTCATCCTTATTCTCGAAAAATCATAAACAGCAAAGCAGATTGCAACAGCTAAGGCATCTGCAGCGTGATCAGGACGGGGAATGGTCTCAAAACCCAGCAAGATACGAACCATCTCCTGGACCTGGTGCTTTTCTGCACCACCAAAACCTGTTACAACACTCTTGATGGTGGGAGGGCTGTACAACTTGACCGGGAGCTCTTGCAATCCCATCTGATGTATACAGGCTCCGATCACCTTCGCAACCGGGATGGCGGAACTGACATTCTTGGTAAAAAAAATGTCTTCCATGGCACAAACATCCACATGGTGGTCTTCAGCCAACTGCCCAACCGATTTCGCTATAAAGTGTATCCTTTGGCTGTCTGGTTGTGAAGTACTGGTTTTGATGACACCAAAAGAAACAGGCCGGTTATGCTGCCCATCTGATTCGACAACACCCCAGCCTGTCTGTGCATATCCTGGATCAATTCCTAGGATTCGCATGCCTTATTCTTCGTCGCTATCCTCAAAATCATCGGGCAATTCCAAATTGGAAGAGACTTGCTGGACATCATCCAACTCTTCAAGCTTATCGATGATCTTGAGTACTTTGCGGGCTTTCTCGGTGTCAAGAGTGACCGTCTGGTCTGCAACTTTCTCTACCTCGGCGCTTTCTTGCTCAAATCCAGCAGCCTGCATGGCTTCCAGGACGTTTGCAAAGTCACTTGGAGTAGTAATTACTTCAATTACTTCATCAGAAGTCGTTACATCATCAGCACCATTCTCCAATGCCACTTCGAAAATCTGTTCTTCAGTGTACTTGGATGAATCGTAGGTTATGATCCCCTTGGTCTGGAACATGTACGATACACAACCGCTATTGCCCAGTGTTCCGCCGTTCTTGGTAAGCGTGGAACGAACATCACTTGCTGTGCGGTTCTTATTGTCGGTAAGGGTGTCGATAATAAGAGCTACACCACCAACTGCATATCCTTCATAGGTCAGTTCATAGTAGGTGGAATTTTCCAACTCACCTGAACCTTTCTTGATTGCCCTGTCAATATTGTCCTTGGGCATATTCTCTGCACGAGCCTTGAGAATAGCAGTACGAAGCCGTGCATTGGAGTCGGGGTCAGCGCCACCCATCTTGGCAGCAACGGAAATTTCTTTGATCAGCTTCGTGAACTTCTGGCCGCGTTTAGCGTCAGCAGCACCCTTCTTGTGTTTAATGGTAGCCCATTTACTATGGCCGGACATAATTGAACCTCTTATTTAGTAAAATATCATGAAATCTATAGCCCATTTAACCTATCATATGCGCTAGTGGCGGTCAAGGGGTTGCGGAATTTGGAGAGCAAGCCTTAGGATAATCTCATCAAGAACCATCCATCCAACTTTAGATAATACAAATAAATGTGGGGTATCTCTATACCAGAGAAGATCGAGATTTGCAATGGTTTTTGAAAATAGTGAATCAAAATCAAGGGAAAAGCGTGCTTTGAAAAGGTTTTTTTCAATCCCACGGTTTGTGCGGAGTGCCATCATCAGGTATTCTTCAACCAGTTGGTCACTGCCAAGTTTTTCTTTCTCATACCCACTGAACAGCGTTTCTTCAGCAAATGTTTGAAGGTCTTCCTTCTGGCTGTAATGCCATGAATGGCTTTCAGATTGCAGGAATGAAGCAGCGCTGCTTCCCAATCCTAGATAGGGATCCAGGTTCCAATACACAAGGTTGTGTTTGCAATATCGTCCATTTCTTGCAAAGTTCGATACTTCATAGTGCTCATACCCCAACTGGCCAAGTCGGTCCCACAATCTTCCCAGTAATTCCATCTGGCCATCATCATCCCACACTTTCAGCTCTCGCTCTGAGACTCTTCTTGCAAGCTCTGTGCCCTCCTCTACGGTCAGGCAGTAGAGACTGATATGCCCCGGATCACCGAGCGATACTATGGTATCAATATCCTGTAGTGCCATCTGGATGCTTTGACCGGGAAGTGCTGCCATCAGATCAAAGGAAAGATCAATACCGTAGAGACCATGGGCTTTCTTGGCGAGGGCAATCGCCCTCAAGTTGTCTTTTACCGTTGCATTCCTACCCAGTTGACGAAGCACTGAATCATCCATGCTCTGGATGCCCATACTTACACGGGTGACGAGTTTATTTTCGAATAGAGGAAAGTAAGATTCAGAAAACGTCTCAGGATTCATCTCAACGGTAACTTCACTGCACTGGGGACTTTTTGCTGCAACAAGCAAGCGGGATAGCTGTTCACAGGTAAGGGATCCAGGGTTTCCTCCACCAATGAAAATGGTTTCAAATCCACCGGTATACTCGACAACTATAGTGATCTCTTGTTCAAGACGTGAAACATAGGCTTCCTGGAATCCTCTCCAAGAGGACTCTGGTTCACTGTAAAACGCACAATATGAGCAACGAGTGGTACAAAAAGGGATATGGAGATACAGGGCTTTTGGGTTGCTTGCACCTAATGTGAGCACTATGCATCCCCCAGATATTTCATGCTTGTGAAGGGCCAGAAACGAAACCGAACCGAACCATTGATTTTTTTCTGGGTCACAGGGCCGAAATACCTGCCGTCACGGCTGTTGTCACGATTGTCCCCAAGAGGAAGGATGGAGTCCTGCGGAACATAGATTCCGCTTTGATACTTCGCGCTATCGCTTCTCGATTGCATGTCCGCTGGGTTTATAAGGTGTTTGGTTCGCTTTGCGGCAGTCTCGAATGCGTACATATCGTCGGGATAGGAGTCCCCTTGTACGCTTGCATATTGGCTCTTCAGGTAGGCAGGGCTTGCTGACAGGTCCAGACCAGCTTCCTGGTATCCAAACAGACTACCCCATGCTCGAATTCCTTCGTAGGAAGAGGCATCAAGACTTCTATGTGGACCCTCTACCAAAGAGAGATCAGATCTGAACGAATCTTCATCAATATACGATGAAAAACCTGCAGGGCGAACCTGTACATTACCATTCACAAAGCGAATCGTCTCAGAGGGAAATCCAATTGCCCTTTTGACATAGAGCCTTTCAGCGATGGATCCATCCTCATTCTTATCGATATTCACCAATGAAAAGGTACCCATATAGATGATCTGGGAGAGTACATCAAAAAATGGTCCTTTTGAATCATACTCAGGATTGTAGAAGGTAATGATATCATCACGTTGTACTTGTCTGTTTGCCGAAAAGATCTTCGGACCACCAGGGTACACTTCAATGCCATAAATGGTTTTGCTTACAAACACCCTGTCCCCAATATTGAGTGTTGACACCATGGAGGGTGATGGTATGACGAAGAGTTGGAAGATATATTGGTTGATGAGTAATACCGCAAATACCGCAAATACCAGGGCATCGACCCAGCCTTTTACTTCACCAATAAAGGTGCGTTTAGTCTTCTGGGACATCTCATAGGCTTTCACTGCCTTGCGATGAGTGAGTATGCGTATCGTATGTTTTTCAAGAAAACCCAATAATGATTCCATAGGAAGCAAGCTATCACAATAGAGTTCAGTTGACAAGAGAACACCAGAAAGATACCTTATCGTGTATGAAACGACGAATCGAACTGCCTGAAGTTGATCAGGTTCAGCTGCCACATGTTCTGGGCCTGAGGCCAGGTGTTCTTATTTTGATACTCCTTATCATTATCCTGGCAGCGGCAATCTTCTTCATTGCCTTCTTCCCTGGAATCAACAAGGGAGGACGATACGTCACATTTCGTGGGCAACTCAGTGAGAGCGGAGTAGTTGTTGATGGCTCATATGTTGGGGTGACTGGTTATCAGTATTTTATTGAGAGTGGAAACCACGAGGTAGCATTGATGAAGGGAGGTATTCCCTATGCTTCCTATATATTAGAGGTAGACCATCCTGTCTTTTTGACCTGGCTTTTTCATCGTACGATGGAGGCTCCAATCCCTACCCTCTCTTTGGATGAGGATAGCAAGAATGCTATCAATCGATTCAATCTTCAGGAAATTGCTGATGCAAGTGCCATACTCAGTTATGACGAGGTTACCCGTATTCGTCCACTCTTCTCAAATCTGATCCACGACCTTGAGGCACTTGGCTTTGATCAGAAATATACGCAAGCAACCCTTGAAACAGCACTTCGCTTTATCAGCAATGAGGCCATGCTCATCGAGGCAAAGGATGCGCTTGAGGCAGTGGAGATAAGCGATTCAGTGCGTGACCTACTTGCTATTGCAGAACAGGTAGTGAATACCAACAATGCAGGTACACGCTTGGGCCTCGCTTCCAGTGTACCTACCATTACCCCTGAAAAGCGATCACTCTCTTTTGGAGATCTCCAACTTGCAGGGTTTGCCTACCCTCAAACTTCCTTTATCATGGGCAGGGAAACTGCTTCCCAGTATCCCGAGATACATGAAGCAGGAGTATCTGTGGATGTTCCTTCCTTTGTACTTGGAGCAACAGAGATCAGCCAGTACCAGTGGGCGTTATTCCTGGAAGACAATCCCTATTGGGAAAAGAGTAATAAGGATGAGTTGATGAGCAAGGGATTGGTGGATGACTCATATCTGGAAGGTATGACCATCTCATCGGTGTTTGTTACAAGCCGTCCTGTTTTCAATGTAAGTTATCATGCTGCACAAGCTTTCTGTACTTGGTTGAGTGAAAAAACAGGAAAAGAGGTTTTCCTTCCCACTGAGGCAATGTGGAGTCTTGCCGCCCTTCAACAGAATGATTTAAACTACACAACGTCTCTCTCCCCTTCTCCAGATATCAGTGGCGGTCCTGTATCGCTTATGGGAGGTGTCTGGGAACTTACGCAGACGCCCTATATTCCCCTTTCCCGGATAACCGGTTACCAGGAGAGCCTCGCCTTACATGAAGCGTTCTCTCTCCAGATGCAACCAGTTGTGAAAGGTGGCAGTTACCTGAATGATCCCCAAACAATCACCGAACACACGGTCGGTGTTATTGAAAGTGATGCTTGTGGGGACCAAATTGGATTCCGTGTTGCTTGGTATGAATAGATGAAACAAGATAGAAACAAATTCAAACTTCTCCAGAAGAACAAAAAGGCCTACTTCAACTATGAGGTTATAGAAGATCTCGAGTGTGGTATATCGCTTGCAGGTACAGAGGTGAAATCCATAAGAGATGGGCGTTTCAGCTTTTCTGACAGCTATGTGACAATTGATAAACAAGGATTGACCCTGGTTGGTCTTACCATACAACCATACACCCATGGCAATATCAACAACCATGAACCAAATCGTAATCGTCGTCTTCTTGCCCATAAGGCAGAGATTAAGAAGTTTAAGCGGAAAGTCGATGAGAAAGGGTTCACCTTGGTCCCTACCTCCATCTACCTGAAAGGAAATCTCGTAAAAGTACAGATCTCCCTATGTAGAGGTAAACAGTTGCACGACAAGCGTGCTGTGGTAAAGGAAAGAGATCTAAACCGTGATACACGGCGTGAATTGAAACAACTACAATATTAATTGAGCTCATTACATCTATAGCCATCAGGAACAAGCTTCCTGGTGGTTTTTATTTGTCTTTATCCCTCAGTGCAAAATATTCAATTAGGTATCAACATGTAATGAAGAAGGATGTAATAGATGTGTATTACAGACTTTCAGGTAGGAAGAATGCTTTGTCCGGTATCTTGTAAAATACGAAAAACAAAAAACAGTCATAATAAAATGCATATAAATGAATATGTAAATAAATAAAATATAAAAAATTTTTAATAAGAATTTGAGAAATTTATAGAAACATATTAATAAAGTATATTATGAAACAAAAATGCGTCAAAAGTTGATAAATTGCAATAAAAGTTTTTAAAACAACTTAAACAATATATAAAATATAATAAGAAATGGCAAAATTCAATTTACAAAGTCAAAAAATATAATTAATTGAAATATATATTATATGCATAAACAATGCATAGCCATTTAATATACAATATATAAAAATATATAGAAATACAAGCTACTTACTGTGACACAGTAAGTAGTAAAGTATTTAAAGATAGACATGAGGAGGCTAATAAAGTACTATAAAAGATAGGTTAAAAAGATTTATATAGCAAATGTAAAAATGAACTATTTTAAACGATTGAACAAATAATTGAACAAACAACGAATACGAGGAGCTATAATGTCCAGCCCAGCACCATTTACCCTATGTAGAATATTTCGAGGCGAAAGGACGTATTACTACGCACTATTTCGTGATCCGGACACTGGAAAACGGACGAATAAGAAAAGTGTGGAGATGCTGAGAAAACGCTTGGGGATATTTGATACAACTCCTATAAAAAGAAGAGATGAGGCTATACGTATCTGTTATAAAGCTTTGGACGCAGGAATTATCTTCTCAGAAGAAACTGAGCAAACGCTGGTAAGCTATCTTAGGGATTTCTATACCTGGGAGGCAAGTGAATACGCTAAACGAAGAAATCTACTGGATCCAGGATCAATTTCTCCCGATTACCTTGCTACACGGTTAAACCTCCTGGAAAACCACGTATTTCCTCGTATCCACACGAATCTGCTACTCTCAAGAGTAACATTGACTGAACTTGAACGGTTACAACTTGAATTGGTACAGGAAGGTGCAATTCGTAATACGACGATCAATATGGCAATGACCACCATACTCGTTGCACTCCGTGAGGCACAGAGAAGAGGCCTTGTTCCTCCCACGGTGGTATTGAGCATACAGGGACTTGCTGCACAGCATCAGGAGCGGGGCATACTTA
This sequence comes from uncultured Sphaerochaeta sp., assembly GCF_963677075.1. NCBI lineage: Bacteria > Pseudomonadati > Spirochaetota > Spirochaetia > Spirochaetales > Sphaerochaetaceae > Sphaerochaeta > uncultured Sphaerochaeta sp. The sequence continues at coordinate 2,212,875 of NZ_OY781873.1, forward strand.
GTGAGCAAGAGTTATCTGCATTCATGCAATATGCAAAAGTACATAGTGAAAAAAGAATCTATCTGGCATGTCTTTTGGCTCTACTGACTGGTATGCGAGCCGGTGAGTTACGTGGATTGTGTGCGGAAGCAATTGGAGAGGGAATGATCACCATATCTCAGGCTTATGCAGATCGAGCTGGACTGAAAGTTCCAAAAGGAAAAAGAACAAGAATGGTACCCTGCCCTACTTTTGTATGTGATGAACTGAAGGCATTGGCCTTGGAAAATCCATTCTCTCATACACATAACCTGGTGTTCTGGAGCAAGAAGCATGGAGCGTTTGTATCAAGTCATTATTTTTCTGAACGTTTTCAACAGGAGTTGGTACGCAGTGGTGTTTTTGACAAGAGTAGCCTCCAAGAAAGGAATATAACCTTCCACTCATTGAGACATATGGCCAATACACTCCTACGTGGTACTGTAGATGAGCATGTATTGAGAATGACGATTGGTCATACGAGTGAACAATTGAGTAATCTTTACACGCACCTAAGCCAACGTGGGCTTGAGAGTGTGCAACTTGCTCAACAGAATATGATCCTTCCTCTTCTTGAATCAAAACCATTGTGAAAGGTAATGTAATTGATGGTTTACAGACGATAAGTTGGTTGATGTATCAAAATTAAGCGTATTAAAGCAAGAATTTGATCAAAACTGAATGCCTGTGTGGTTTAATTCAAATTGGGCCTATGGTAAAATTCATACAACACTTTTAGGAGGTGGCAGCAGTGAGATTAGCTGTACTTGGTGATATCCATGGTAATATCCGTGCATTTGAAGCAGTATTAAATGATGCCAAGGCCTCCAAAGTTGACCAGGTTATTTTCCTAGGCGATTTGGTGGTTATGGGACTTGATCCTCAACTTTGTTTTGATTTGCTTATGGAGCAAAAACCTTTGGTCATGATCAAAGGAAACACGGATGTGTACCTGGAAAATATCAAGGCATTTCCCGTCAAGAGTGAACATGACGCCCAGATATTGAAACTTCTGAAATACACTTCCATCAGGATGCATCAAAAGGCCAAGGAAAAGCTTTCCAGCCTTCCTTCTGTAGAACGATTGGAGATAGAGGGTGTCTCCCTCATTTGTTGTCATGGAACTCCCTATGATGATAATGAAGGCATTGCCAAGGATACTCCTTTTTCTCCAGGACTTTCAAAGAAACTTGCAGAAGAGAAAGTGGACTTGATTTTCAGTGCCCATACGCATATTCCTGCTGACTTTCAACGTGATGGTATCAGATTCATTAATCCTGGGGCTGTAGGCTATTCATTTGATGGTGATGTTAGACCTAGCTATGCTCTTGTGGATATTGAGAATACCAGTATTCGGTGTATTCACCGAAGAGTCGACTATGATATCCATCGCTATATCATGGAAGTCGAGCATGCACTGGAAGGATTTCCACTCTTTGACCGACTCCATTATCCATTGGAGCATGGTAAACAGCTGAAGGTATAAGAAAGACCTAAATGAGTGAGGATTGGATCAGGTAAGCCGTGTATCCAAAATAACAGAGCAATAAGCCAATTCCTTCAAAGCGATTAATACGACCTTGCCTATCCTTCTTGAATCGGTATCCGATTATAAAGAGACTGAGTGTAAGCAAAGACATGACAAGCATGTCTCGTGAAACAACCATTGGATCAATAGCAAATGGATGAATTGCTCCTGCTATGCCAACGACAGCGGTGGTATTGAACAAGTTGGAACCAATGACATTCCCGAGCGCGATATCATGCTCCCCTTTCTGGGCAGCAAGAATCGAGGAAGCAAGTTCAGGTAGACTGGTTCCCATAGCGACAATGGTAAGACCGATGATCAAATCACTGACTCCAAAGTATCTAGCAATCTCCACAGCGCCCCACACCAAAACTCTGGAACTAAGAATTAAAAACAAGAGACCAAAAATCAAATAGAGTACGGCACGTTTCATTGATAACGGGCTTGGAACCTCTTCATCAATCTCTTCAGCGAGTCGATCGTTACCTTCTTTCAAGCCTTGGTATACACTCCAGAATATCAAAAGGGCAAAAACTACCAAGATTAACGCTGCATCAAAATGAGAAATATCCAAATCGAAGAGCAGTACAACGGAAAGCAGTGTAAGCAATGAGAGTATGGGCAACTCTTTCTTCAAGATCTTTGAACTCACTGTAATTGGACTTATAATGGCTGTAATTCCGAGAATAAGACCAATATTGGCAATATTGGACCCATACGCATTTCCCAGGGCTATACCAGGGCTTCCTTGCAGAGCTGACAATGTAGAGACCACCATTTCCGGTGCACTGGTACCAAACCCTACAATGACCATTCCTATCAGGAGAGAGGGCATGCCAAAATGGCGCGCAGTGGCTGCAGCACCATCTACAAATCTATCTGAACTCAATACCAGTACAATAAGGCCGCCAATAACGGCAAGAATTGGTAATACCATCTATTTTCCTTCCAAAATCGACAAAACATCGTCAAGAATACTACATCCATGGATGAAAGGTCGATCTACGCTTTCTGTTAACAATATACTAGTGTAATGAGATTTTTTTGCTTATTCAATCAGCACCAATACCAGAAGTCATCAGCAAGTAAGCAATAGTGTCTAGGATCATAGGATTGCAACCCAGAGTGTAATCAGGGCGTCATACAATCCATGGATGATTACCAAGGAAAGGAGAGAGCAGGATGTGATTTTTTCCCGAAGAAGACAAAAAAGAATGCCAAGAAATGTGGTCACAATAACCTGAAGAATATCACCCTGAAAACTATGGAACAGTCCAAACAATATTGATGAGATAAGGATGGCGAACCATTTTGATTGCTTTACTTCCAAGAGCTTATGAAAGAGATATCCCCTGAATACAAACTCTTCTGCCAAAGCAACTGCAAATAGAGAATAGAGCAAATCAAAAGCAAATTGCCATACCTTGGTATAGCTTGTGCTTCCAACCATTTCCTTGAATCCGAGCAGAATAGGAACCACGGTAAAAAGGAATGACATCAGGAACGCAAGACCGATTCCAGTGAAAATCTGGTTTACCAACCTTCCTTCTGATTTCATGAGAAATCGTATACGTTCATGATTGATACGCATCAGGAGTAACGGAACGATCATAAACAACCACTGGGAAGTGATCAACAAAACCATTCTCCAGCCAAGGGCTAGTTGCATCAGGAATTGTTGGTTCAGCCAGACTACTACAAGAAGTGTACTAAAAATTCCAAATACCCCGATAATTAGGTCAATGAGACTTTTTCTATTCCGTACACGTATATTGTTGATCATAGTTTTGGTAGCTTCTTATGTTGTTTGCTTCCTACAGCCTGGTCCGCTGATTGTGCTGCGGCCTCCAGAGAGAGGCGTAATCGAGATTTGCGTGTTGATTCTCTCCTTCAGAGCAGAGACATGGCTAATGATACCAATCAACTTTCCATCCTGTTGCAGCGCTGAAAGCGCCTCCAGTGCTGTCTCCAGGGTTTCCTCATCAAGAGAGCCGAATCCTTCATCAAGGAACAATGAGTCTACCCTCACCTTCTTGCTCGCCATCTGGCTCAGCCCCAACGCCAAGGTTAGGCTTACGATAAAGCTCTCACCTCCAGAGAGGTTCTTTGTTGAGCGAATCTCGCCTGCCTGGTAGTTATCAACCACATTCAGTTCCAGTGGTTGGGATTCATCCCTGATCAATAGATATCTGTCTGTCATTTTTTCCAGCTGACGGTTGGCATGGGCCACCATCAATTCAAAGGTAAGCCCTTGGGCAAATGTACGGTACTTCTTTCCATCGGCTGAGCCGATGAGATTGTGCAAGGAGTCCCAACGAGCGCAACGTTGTGTTTGAGATTCTATGGCGAGCTTCTTGCCCTGTATACGTTCCATCGCTGCAGTGTTTTCTTGCAGTGTATGTTTATAGGTAGCAATTTCATCTCGTAACTGCTTCAAAGACTCGTCATAGGTGTTTGCTTGTGCTTGTACATCTTCATATGTTGCCTCACTAAGATGCTTCCCCTGCTCTAATTCCAAACGATCCTTTCGATCTTTCAGCTTGGTCTCAAGTGCAGTTTCTGTATTATCCAACTCCCTTGCTTTCTGGGATAAGGATTCCCGTTCCTCATAGGAAAGCCTGGCTTCCTTGAATGCTTCCTCATCAGAAAAATCGGAGGATTGTAATGCTTTCAGGAATTGTTCTCCTGCTTCTGCAAGTTTTGGAGCCCGTTGCTCAATGCTCTTGTTTCTAGACTCAACTTTGCTTCTCGCTGTAGCAAGGTTCTGTTGAAGTTCATTAAGTAGACTTCTGGCACTCTTTTCAGCTGACTCGGCATTAGCAATTGCATCGGTCAAACGCTTTTCTTCAACATTTGGAATTACATCACCATACAAGCTTTTTCGCGTATCTTTGGCATCGGCTAGGTGTTGCTTTAGCGTATCGAGATGGTTCCTTTTGCCAACCAGAGCTTTCTCCTGAGTGGAAATCATACCCTCTAGATGTTTAATCTCTCCCCCAATACTGTCGATGTGTTTTTCTATTTCTGCCTTCTGTTTCGTCTTTTCTTGCCAAGCTTTCAGTCTGGAATCGAGTACTTTCCTTAAGGATGTAACCAAAGAAGCATCTACTTGGGTAATACCCAATGGCCTCAATTTCTCCAAAAGAGATTGTATGATCTCATCAATATTTGAGCGAAGGCTTTTGACACTCAAAGCGATCTCGCTACAGGTTCTTTCATCGGATTTCTTCTCGCTTGCTACACTCGCTTCTCTTTTCTCATACGCTTGCAGTGCAGTACGTGCATCATTTTCTGCTTGTACAAGATTACTTATGACTATCTCTTGATCCTCAGCTTCTGTAATTAATGTTGTCAATTCTTCAATGCGTTGTTCAATTTCATCGGGAACAGGGAGGTTACCCTCTGCAAAAGGATGTTTTATTGCACCACAGAGTGGACAGGGCTTTCCATCCTCCAGCTTTGTACGAAGGTTTTCCAGTTCCTCAATTCTCTTGATATATGCTAATTCTCGAAGCAAGGAATCTTTTTCCTTGCGGTAGGAGCTAAGAGGGATATCTTCTAGAAGTCTCTTCAATGCATTTTTTGCTTCCTGGAGATTAAAAGAGATATTTTCAAGTTTGGCTTTGCTTTCAGTGCATAGTGTTGTTGCTTCTTTTAGTTTCTTAGTAACGGTAAATACCGCTCTTTCAGCTATTTCGAGAGCAGTTCCCTTCTCTTCTATCTCTTTCTGTTTCTCTAGGAGCGATCCTAATTGCTCTTCAATACCGGTAAGACCACTGACAAGCCATGCATCCTGTGAATGCTCAGAAAGATAGTGCTCTATGGTTTCTTTCTGGGTTTCACTTTCAGCTTTCTTCCTCTGCTCCTCGATTAGAATCTTTTTATCAGCATCTATCTGTACAGTATCTTTTGCGTAACTTTCAGCCTCGTCAGACACATTTTTTTCCAAATCAGCTATCTTCTGATCGAGGTCATGGATTTCTTTGAGTTTTGGAGTTGCTGTTTGTAATTCTTGTTTTCTTTGTATTGTCAGTTGTTCTGCATCTGTAAGAACTTTGCTCTGATTGTTTGTTGAAGTCTCCTTTTCAGGGAGAGCTGATTCTTCATCTATTAGAGCAGTCTTATCTTCAGCTTGTTGTAAACGGAGGGCTGAGAGTGTTGCGTATATTCCATCCAGAGATGAGGCTTTGGTGGCATTGCTCAGGATTGCCCTTCTTGGTTTGAATGTTTCCATTTCACGATTGAGTGCTTCTTTCTCTTGGGTAAGGTCATTGATTTCCTTGTTGAGATTCTCTATATTCTTCATCCAAAGCAAGGCTTCGTTTGTTTTTGACAAGTCGCTGGTAAGGATTTTCTCCTGATGGAGTTTTTCTTCCAGCTCCTCTCTTATAGTTTTTTCTTGTTCGGGTTCCAGAATCACAATACCAGAGGTTTCAGCCTGGAGCAGTTTTAATGCATCCATTTCTTTTCTCTGTCTCTCATGTACCCGTTTGGAGATCTCAGAATACATTTCGGTACCGGTAATTTGTTCCAATATTTTTGATTTCTGCTCACTGTCTGCTTTCAAGAATGAGTCGAAACTACCTTGAGCCAAGAGGATTGAACGAGTGAACCGGTCAAAATCCATTCCTGTCTTTTCTTCTATAACAAGCCCGACTCGACTTTTCATCGTTTCAATCGGTTTCCCGTTATCAGCGTCAAAGATTTGATGTTCTGCTTCCTGCAGATTTCCCTCAGCCTTGCTCCGTGCTCTTCTTTGTTCCCAATGACAACGAAATCGTCCTGCGTTTGAGGCAAACAACACCTCTGCATAACAACTTCCTGTCTGTCTGCTCATGATCTCATTATTGCTTTTGGTAATTCTTCCAAGCCTTGGTGTTGCTCCATAAAGAGCAAGACAAATGGCATCGAGAATGGTCGACTTACCTGCGCCAGTTGGTCCAGTCAAGGCAAAGATACCATTTGATTCATATTCTGGATGAGTAAAATCGATAATCCACTCTCCATAGAGTGAGTTGAGATTCTTGAATCTGAGTTCGAGTAGTTTCATGGTTTTGTCCTATTCAGCAAAGGTATCTTCATCATGCATCTCCAAGAGTATTTCATGATAAGCATCTCTCAGGGGCTGTCGCTCTCCCTCGGTTACTGCAAATGTATCGAGACATCGTGTAAAGACTTCTTCAGGGTTTAGGTCTTCGAGGGTTTCTTGTACCTGCATTGATGCCATAACACGTTGTATGAATTGACGATTCCGTATACGGAGTATGGTGAGGTTTGAATCTTTTACAAGTTCCTCACACTGTTCACTTAGATTGGTGACCATCTCGGGTGCTGTATACTCAATTTCAATATAAGCGGATTCACCCGTCTCTTTAAGCTGTAGAATTCTTGAGGTAATGTGCTCCATATTTCCCTTGATGCTTTCCAGATGTTGAAATGATGGTATAGGAAGAGGATCTATGGAAAGGGTTTTATCAAAATGCAGCAATACAACCTGTTTCTGCTGTTTTGCTTCCCCAAATCCCATGGGGATCGGGGAACCACTGTACCGTATTGTTTCCTTACCCCCTACACACTGTGGTACATGGAGATGCCCAAGCGCTACATAATCCAGGAATTCAGGGAAAACAGAGCTGTCTATCTGTGCAAGGGATCCGATGTAGAGTTCACTCACACCATCTCCCTCTACTGTCTTGCCACCTTGTGTGAAGAGATGCCCCATTGCAATGAGGGGTACATTGTTTCCCAATTCCATTTGTCTCTTTTTTGCAATACTACAAACTGTTTTATAGTGTTCCTTTATTCCTTCCATGAGTTTTCTATTCTTGTCATCAATGGTCTCTCCTGCTTCTGCGTAGCGGATGTCCTTGTCTCGCAAATAAGGGACAGCACAGATAATGGCCATCGGTTTACCATTTGCCTCAACTATAAGCACCTCTTCTTCTGGCGTTTCTCTTTTGGATCCAATTACATGTACATTGAGTACATGTAAGAGAGCGCTCGGAGCTTGTAGGAATGATGGGCTGTCGTGGTTTCCCCCGATGATTACGACGGTCTTGCAACATGATTTGGAGACTTTGTAGAGAAACTCGTAATAGAGTTGCTGGGCTTTGTTGCTAGGTGTACTGGTGTCGAAGATGTCACCGGATACCAACAAGATATCTACTTGTTGATTTTCGATGGTTTCAATCAACCAACCAAGAAATGCGGCAAATTCATCATAGCGTTTCTGTGAGAACAGCGAACGACCAAGATGCCAGTCTGATGTATGGAGAATATTCATGAAGGCTCCTGAAAAAGAGTTGTACTCATATCACCACAGTATAGGCTGACAGCAGGTGATTCTCAACCAAATGCAAGCAGAAAGCTGGATAACTTCCAACTTCTTCCTGATTCAGTGTAAGGAACTTTGAATGTTTGGGTGCTTTACGTAAAAAACCCGCCTTCCGAAGAAGACGGGTTTTGTGTTTCTGGAGGTGGGGGGATTCGAACCCCCGTCCTAACGTGCCACCCAGGGACGTCTACAAGCTTAGCTGGTGATCAAAATTTCCAAAGTGCGTTAGGTTCACCGGCAAAACGTCCACTCTTTGTAGCCTACTTTAATGTCCCCTCCCCCCATAGGCATTGGGTTGGGTAAGCTCTTACTTTTACAGGTATCCGTTGCTTAAGAGCGGCAGCAGACGGGCCTGTACGTCCTCGTGCTGTTACGCAGCGAGAGCGTATTCTGCTTCGAAGGAGACTTCGTCTTCTTTTTTGGCAGTTAATTGTTTTTGCTAGTTTTAGGAGTTGGCGCTCCGCTTGCAGCCACTGGCCTGATCTTCCGCCAGTCGAAACCGAAACACCCCCAATGGGACTAATCCCTTGAGGTATCTTTACTATACTCAGAATTTACAAATAAGGCAAGGAGGGCTTATACCCTCCTTGCTAGGTTCAACTTTACTGTATTTTTACAGGTTTTCTTTTGTTAGTACAGATACGCCGGTATCTACATAGTCCTGGGAGATAGCCTCGCCACTCAATGCACGATAGGCAGTCTTTACACCTTCGTATCCCATTACATCAGGGTTCTGTGCCATGGTAGCAAGAATATGACCACTCTTGATCAATGAAAGAATCATATCACTCTTGTCAAATCCAACACCGATAACACTAGTTCCTGCTTCAGCAATTGCGTTTCCGATACCAACTGTGGATCCTTCATTGGCTCCGAAAAGACCAACCACACCTTGAGTAATGAAGTTTGCACTCATGTCCTTTGATACAGCAGCATCTCCATTACAGTATTGGGTCTCTAGGATTTCAAAGGAAGTGCCCTCGAAGGCCTCACGGAAACCTGTTTCACGAGCAACAGTGGAGGCCGTTGCACTATTAACGGAGATTACTCCAATCTTTCCAGTATTTACACCCTTAGCTTTCAATGCCTCAAGCATCTCCTCACCTGCTGTAGTACCTGCAGCAGTGTTGTCTGTTGCCAGCGTCTGTACTGCAGGGAAGTTTGCTGCAGAGTCAACATAGACAATGGTAACTCCAGCTTCTTCAGCTTCTTTTAGGGCAGCAGTTACTGCATTCGGACCATTTGCAGCCAGAAGAATGGCATCAGCACCACCTGCAACTGCATTGTTGATGCTCTCAATCTGCTTAGCATCGTCCTTTACATCGGGAGCCAACCATTTGTAATCGACGGAGCCCAATTCCGCTGCTGCTTTCTGTGCACCCTTGTCCACATTTACCCAGTGCTGGTCCATCTGATCCATTGTGATCAGATAAATCTTGTAGGCAGAAGAATCCTCTTTTGCGCCCTGTGCGAACAGTGACCCTGCAATCAGCAGTACCAATAGTACCATACTCAGTTTCTTCATACTAATACACTCCTTTTACTATTTCTCACCTAAGGTGATTATGATCAAACACTTACTTCCGTCCGTTTCTTCCGGGAACTCTTGCCTGAGCGGACGATGACATCAAGCAATACTGAGATAACGACAATGATTCCAATAACTATATTCCTGATGGCAACCGGGGCTCCTGCAAATTGCAGACCGTTCTGAAGAACGCCCCAAATAGAGGCACCGATCACTGTACCAAAGAGCATTCCCTGTCCTCCAAGGGTGGAAACGCCGCCTATCACCGAGGCAGCAACAGCGTACAGCTCATAGGTATTACCTGCATCCATGGTACCCATTCCACTGGTAGCGGTGGTGATAAGGCCTACAACACAGGAGACAAAAGCAGAAACTAGATAAGCTTTAGTTGTTGTAGAAACCAAGTTAACACCACTGAGTCTAGCTGCCTCTGCGTTGGACCCTATTGCATAAATATGCCGGCCTGTCTTTGTACGGGTGAGGATGAAGTTGAAGATAAACCAAAGTACCAGAGCAATCCAGATAGTGTTATAGAGTCCAAAAGTCTTTCCATAATAGAAGAAGTCGCGAAGGCCTTGTGCTGCTTCTCCGATTGAATCGGTATTATAATTGTTGTTTGCTATCTGCGCTATGCCTCGGGCTATTGTCATGGTTCCCAACGTAGCGATGAATGGAGGTAATTTCGCAAACGACACGAGCAGACCATTTGACAATCCCACTCCAAGGCATGCAACGATAGTTAGCAATACAGCCAACCAAGGATTCACTCCTTTTGTCATGAGGGTAGCGCTGATCATCGTGCTCATGCCTACTACAGAACCAATGGAAAGGTCGATATTTCCAGTAATCAGTACGTAGGATTGTCCAATTCCAATAAGCAGTATTGGGGCAATCTGGCGAAGCAAGTTTGCCACATTACGGGATGAGAAAAATATTGGATTCATTATCCCAAAAATAACACTCAACACAACAAGACCAGCAGTTACCGTCAGTACTTGTCCTATTCCCCGTATTCCCATCAACCGTTTGAATGGTTTTTCAATATACGCTACCATATCGTTTCCCTCACCCTACCTGGTTCTCAAATTTATTTTCAAACTGTGTTGCAAGTGCAAGTATCTTTTCCTGTGTTGCATTCTCACGAGTTAATTCACCCGTTATCCTGCCATCACACATAACTAAAATTCTGTCACTGAAACCGAGGATTTCCGGCATCTCACTGGATATGAACATTACTGCAATACCTGACTCCTTCAACTGATTCATAAGCTGATAGATCTCAACTTTTGCAGCAACATCTATTCCACGTGTTGGCTCATCAAAGATAACTACTTTACTATTTCTGGCAAGCCACTTACCCACGACTACCTTTTGTTGGTTTCCTCCTGACAAGGAAGAAGCATCGACCTCTGCATTTGCAAGCTTGATCTTCAAGTCCTTAATAGCTTTGTTGACCATTTCGGCTTCTTTCTTGCGATTAATAACGCCAGCCTTGGAGCAAAGCAAGTCAAGGTTAGGCAAGGCAATGTTTTCTCTCACTGAGAGCTTGACGCAGATTCCGTCTTTCTTTCTATCTTCAGGAGCAAGCACCAAACCATGACGTATCGCATCCTCTGGACAATTGATAGTAACTTCCGTTCCGTCAACAGTTATGAGGCCTTGCTCTTTTGGATCTACACCAAAAATGGCTCTCGTCATTTCAGTACGTCCAGCTCCCATCAATCCAGCAAAACCGAGTATTTCACCCTCGTAGACATCAAAATTTATCTCCCGTACCAATGGACCTGCACACAGATTTTGTACGCTGAATAGTTTTTTCCCTTGATGAGCAGGAATCCTAGGAAATTTCTCCTTAATCTCCCTTCCTACCATATGTGCGATAATCTGGTTCATGGTAAGGTCATGAAAGGGTTTTTCAAGAATGAATCTTCCATCCCGCATTATGGTTACTGTATCGATGATATGTTGCAACTCTTCCAGACGGTGACTGATATAAATGATTCCCACCCCCTTCTCTTTTAGGCCCTTGATTAGCCGAAAGAGTTGGTTAATCTCCACACTAGTCAATGCACTGGTGGGCTCATCCATAATTAGTACCTTTGCATTTGATTGCAAAGCCTTTGCAATCTCCACCATCTGTTGTTTCGATACTGCCAAGTCACCAACAAGCATGTCAGGGTCAAGGTCAATATCAAGAGATTGCAATACTTCCTTCGCCCGGCTGCGCATACTCTTGTTGTCAAGCAATCTCCCTGTTGTATGTTCATGTCCAAGGAAAATATTCTGACAGACAGTAAGATGAGAACACATATTCAATTCTTGATGTATGATCGATATACCTAGTTCTTGAGCTTGTTTGGGAGTAAGATCGCCTTCAATCGTATTTCCAAACAACCTCATTGTTCCGCTGTTCCTGGTGTATACTCCGCTGAGGATTTTCACTAATGTGGACTTCCCAGCCCCATTCTCCCCAAGTAATGCCATAACCTGGCCAGCCTTTAAGCGGAACTGGACATCATCCAGTGCTTTTACACCTGGAAAGGTCTTGGTAATATGTTCCATTTCTACGATGTATGGTTGATCATTCATGTATGTAAGTGTTGCATGGGAATAGTAAGCTAGATAGGTGCCCTTTTTTTAGAAAGAGGTGGAATTATTTTGGATTATTGAGGAATTGATCCCGCAAAACCTCGATATTGGGAAAATTCATGACGCAGCAGTTGTCGCTCAATCATTCCATCCTTACACAGTAACAGACGGTCTGCAATCTGCAGCGTATCTGATAGTGAGACTGCGAGGATCAGGATCGTAGTTCCTCGCTGTTTCAATAGGTCATAGGTGGAAATCAATTCAATTCGTTGATACATATCTATCGAAGCGAATGGCTGTACAGCACAAAGAAATGTAGGTTTTTGGAGGAGTAATCGTTGATACACCAATCTTAATTTATAGGACTGGGAGTACTCCTCTGCAGATGTTTCAGTTATTGATTCTCCAAAGGGTTCTTCCAAATCGTGGCCAAGTGCAACTCTACGTTTCCGCGTCAACCAAAGATACGGCACCTTATGGTCACTGGTGAATAACAGATTGTCCAATACCGTGAGTTGGGGAAAAATGAGACTTTGTTCAGGTTTTGCTGGAACCAGTGCGATGGAGCGATCGGAGATTGTAGGTCTTTTCCCTTCCAATAAAATGCTTCCTGATTCAGGTTCTGTCTCACCCTTCAACAATGAAAATAGTTGTTCCAAAATAAGATTTTCACTATCCATGAGTACTACTGTTTCGCCTTTTTCGATTTGAAGATGTATATCTTTTATGTTACGATAGGAGAGGTGGTTGATTTTAAAATAGCCTTCTGAGATAGGTCTCTGGATATATTGTTCCTGTCGCTTTCCTTCTTCGATGGATTCCTTGAATTCATAGGCGTATTGGTTGATCACCCTGTCATTCATCTGATCAGGATATAGGTGTTTGATAATTTTACCTTCTCGCATAAGATAACATCGGTGTGAGAAACGAAAAGCTTCTTGGTGGTGATTACATACATAGAGGAATGTCATTCCTTCATGTATGAAATTGGTAAGAATCGGTTGCAGCTTTGCCAAATCCATCTCACTGACGAAGGTAGAAATATCCTTGAGAATGACTAAGCTACTTCTGGATAGTTTGGCCTTTACAAATTGTATCACCAGCTTCTCAAAAGAAGAAAGGTCACTCACTAGAGTTCTGTTACTGATTTCAAGGTGGAATGGTGCCAGCAGTTGCTGCATCTGTGAGGAAAGTAGTTTATACTTGATGAGATGTTGCTTACTTCCTTTTCTGAGGATAAAGAGATTTTCCTCAACACTCAGATTATCGATAAGCATACTCTTACGATCAATCACCGCTACATTATTCTCTTTACGATTGCTGGAGAGGTAATCATTGACCAATTGCTCTTGGCAGTAAACATGTCCGTAATGGAGTGGGATGTTCTTCTGGAAAATGGTGAGCAGTTCCTCGATACCAAGTGCATTCACCCCTATTAGGCCAACTACCTCTCCTTTAAAGAGTTGAATGTTTATATCGTGTAAAAACGGAGGAAGCGATACCTGCTCAAGACGAAATACTTCCTCTTTCATGATTCAGCTTTCTCCTGCTTGCTTGCTGGTAATGAGATGATTACATCTGTCCCCACTTGTTTCTGGCTGGTTACAATGAGACCATACTGCTCCCCGAACAATAATTTGATTCTATTGTTGACATTCACCAATGCGATTCCGCTTTCTTTCTCCTCTCGCTTCACATAATCAAAACTGCGTATATTCAACCCTCTCTGGATTTTCTCCAGTATCTCAGGCTCCATCCCTACCCCATCATCACTTACGGTTACGATGAGCCTGGACTGAGTACGTTCCAAACGAATTAGAAGATGTCCTTCCCCAACCTTGCATTCAAGACCATGGAGGATACAGTTCTCAACAATAGGTTGAAGAGTGAGTTTAGGTATACGGTACAGGAGGATGTCTTTTGCTTCTTCCTCATCAAATACTATACTCAACTTGATTCTGGTGCCGAATCGAAACTGTTGGATAAAAAAGTAATTCTTGGTATTTTCAAGCTCTTGGCCAAGAGTCACCAAGTTCTCTACATTGCTAATGGTATAGCGAAAAAATGTGGAGAGTGCTTCGGTCATGGTAGCAACTGAATCTAGCCCAGCAAGCAGTGCTTCACTGCGAATCCCTTCCAGGGTGTTGTAAAGGAAATGAGGATTAATCTGATTCTGGAGCGCCAAGAATTGAGCTTGACGCTTGCTCGCATTCATTAAGTGATCGTTATTGAGCACCGTCTGCAAGGTTCTATTGACCGAAACCAATTCCTTCGCTAACGGGGTTTGTTCGTCTATTATTGATCGAAAGGTGTATCCAGTAGCAAACAACTGCCAGATATGTTTTGTTCTTTTATATGGCAGCACTATCCACCAATAACTAAAAGCCAGCAGAAAGAAAAAGCTTACAAGTGAGAAAAGAAGAACCAGTGGTGTCTGGATACGTTCCTCTAGGTAGAGAAACATACCAGCAAGCACAAGGAGGACGTGCAATACAAAGAGAGAGGCAATAAGGAGTATACGTGATTCTAGATATCGATAGGTATCAGCCATAGAGCTTCCTGTATTCATTAGGCTTAATCTGACAACTCTTTTTGAACAACTTCGTAAAGTGCTTCGGATCATGATAACCTATTTCAAATGCTATCTCAGCTATCCCTTTATTTGTATCCACCAGTAAACGTTTTGCCTCCTGTATTCTAAGGCCAAGTACATAGTCACTAAAACCGACACCCATGCTCTTTTTAAAGAGCGCACTGAAATAGGAACTGTTGAGATCTACCTGTTCACTTACAAGATCCAGACTGAGCATCTCATCCTTATAATGTTTTTGGAGATAGTTTATAGAAATTCTTATGGGTTTACTAACCAGTACTTCTCGTGCCTTGCGATACTGAACCAGGAGTGTATGCATTGCCTTACAGTAGGATAGTTTTAACGCTTCCAGAGATTCTGCTTCAAGCATTGCCTGTTCATGGTTCTCTACTGTATCCTCCTGTGCACACTGTTCTTTGGCAAACTGTAGGGCTTGTCGGTAGGACTGAAGAAGCACTTCCACTGTGGTATAGAGGGAAACCTGTTGTTTCTCCAAGGTACGAAACATATCTGAAGTGAGATAATCAGTATTCAGATTATCTTGAGCACAACATTTCTCGAACGAAACTGCTACACTTTGAAGGAAAGGATCTATGGTACATTTTTCCAAGTCTTCGGCTTCAAACAAGCGATGATGTCCTTCTACCAGTCTTCTTGTTAAGGCTTGTTTTGCTGATAACAATGATAGAGGAAGATCATCAAGAGTTGTTACCTCCAATCCTATAGCTATCGAACATCTTAAATCTTGAAATATCTGATCCTGAACCTTGAGCATTTCAACCAAATTCTCAGCCCCCAAAATTACCTGAGAATGTTGTTCACTCTGATAGCTATAAAATAGGTATATATCTCCTTGATATGCTTGGAGACAGACATTGAGGGAGTCTCTCTCCAAAGCGGTTCTCACTTTTTCTTGAAGCAGTTGAACCACTGGATCCTTTGATGGACTCTGTATACCAATTATCCCGATACTAAGCACGGTGTTGTCGGTAATCCAGGGAGAGAGAATCTGAGGATCATTATTCTTCAAGAATGATAAAAAACTGGTACTCTTTAAATACTCTCTATCTTCCTTTACTTGTTTCTGCAAGGCTTTCGATGATGATTGCTCACTGTATCGATTCTTCATCCTTTGCAGTGTTTGGTTCAACTCCTGCTTCTTGATCGGTTTCAGCAGGTATTCGCCTACACCGTATTTGATGGCACTCTGTGCATAGTCAAACTGCTTATGGCCACTGATAATAATGAATTGCAAATCTGGATATAGTGCTTTCGCCTTACTGATCAATTCCAAGCCATCGATACCTGGCATACGTATATCAGTGATAACCAGATCAGGCTTCTCTCGCTTGATTACATCAAAAGCTTCCAATCCATCATAGGCAGTCCCAACGTTCTGTAGATCTAGTCCATCCCAGTCAATCAATGCAACTATAAGGGCACATACTCTTCTCTCATCATCCGCGACAACAACTTTCATATTCGTTATTGTACGGGGAAAACTGTAAGAGCGAAAGTTAAACCAGTGATTTTCTTTCCTCAAGTGTTTCTGCAAATACCTCGAGTGCTTCACCGAATTGTTGTAGGTCAGTGAACTGTAAAGTAGCTGATCGATCGTATCCAGTTTTTTGCTTGTTTACGATTACCAGCGAAGCACTATTCTGTAGTGAATGATACGGCAGATTTGCAGCAGGTTGTACCAACAGTGAGGAGCCCAGGACCAGTGTAAGATCACTATGGCTGAACATCTCATATGCCTTGGCTAGTACCAAGGAATCAAGGTTCTCTCCGTAGAAGGTGATATCCGGTTTGATCACAGCCCCACACTGCGTACACCGTGGTACTTCCCCGTTCAATACGATAGGGGCAATGGATGCATAGGAGTAGTAGCTATTGCAGTTTGTGCAGTGGTGGTGTTCAGCACTTCCATGCAATTCATAACACTTTCGGCTTCCTGCCTTTTTATGCAGCATGTCAATATTTTGTGTAAAAAGACCTCGCACATAGCCTTTTCTCTCCAAGGTAGCAAGACTGGTATGAACCACATTCGGTTGAAAAGAATCCAATGTATACCAGAACTCTCTTGCCCATTCGTAGAAGAGCTCTGGATGAGCATGGAAAAATCCGATACTCAAGATCTCTTCAACTCGATACTCATTCCAACGTTTTGCATATATTCCACTGCTGCTACGAAAGTCAGGTATTCCGGAGAGCGTTGAGATGCCTGCTCCAGTAAGCACGACCAGGGAACGGCTTCCCCTGATCATTGCTCTGAGTGTGTTGAATTTTTTCTCGAATGCTTGTTGTTTTTCCATTACACTCCAAATTATACCAGAATTCCGCTATAGGTGTTTCCTTTCAATTCATTCAGGCGAACTGTAACAATACTTCCTTTTTCAGGAGAACCAGAGAAAACGACCATTTCATTGTGCTCTGTTTTCCCGAGCATCTGGGAAGCATCATGCTTGGAAACCTGGGTAACCAATACTTCAACTACCTCATGACTGCGTTTTGTCTTCTCTTCCGCAAAAATTGCATGTTGGAAAGCAATGAGTTCACTCAATCGTCTCTTCCTTATCTCCTCATCCACTTGCCCTTCCATGTCTACGGCCTTGGTGCCCTCTCTGGGATTAAAGTAGTACATGAATGCTTCAAGACACCTCATATGAGAGAGAACATGTAGTGTTTCCTGGTACTCCTCCTCTGTTTCGGAGGGAAAGCCCACCATTACATCGGTGGAAAACGTAATCTCTGGAACTGCTTCCCTGATCTCGTCGATCAGTGAAAGGAATTGTTCCTGAGAGTATTTGCGGTTCATGAGGGAGAGAATTCTCGTTGATCCACTCTGCAGTGGAATATGCAAGTGACGGGCAATCACGTTCTCTTCCTTGATCACCTGTACCAGTTCGCTGGTAAAATCCTTGGGGTGCGGGCTTTCAAAACGTATCCACTTGACCGAGTGCTTTTGAGCAGCCAGGATCTTCAGTAGTTTGGGGAAGTTGATGATTTTCCCATCCTGCTCAAAGTGATAACTATTTACATTCTGCCCAAGCAGGGTTATTTCCTTTACTCCCTTGGAGTCGAGGAAAGCAAATTCCTTCACAATATCTTCAACTGGTCGTGACACTTCCCGTCCACGTACGTAGGGGACAATGCAGTAAGCACAAAAATTGTTACAGCCATTCATGATGGGAATAAAGGAGCTGAATTCACCTTCCTGATAGTAAGATGATCCAAAGGTATAGGACTGGGAGTGCTCGTCCATTTTCCCATCCTTACTGGTGAGAATATTGACGATACGTTGTTTGTCGTTCGTCCCGATCACATAATCTACCTGTGGGGCTTCATCTTTCAGATCCTCTTGCAGGCGTTCTGCCATGCAGCCGGTTACAATCAAGGTAAAAGGTCGCTCTTTCTTGATCCGACCAAAGAAACCAAGTCTTCCCCAGATACGATTATCAGCACTTTTTCGTACAGTACAGGTATTCAAAATAGCGCAATCTGCTTGTTCAGCACTTGCTGCGGGAACCAATCCGGCTCCTTTGAGCTGCAGTTCCAGTGCATTGCTCTCGGCAATATTCATCTGGCAACCGTAGGTCTCAAGCCAATATGTGTGAATCATTTCACTTCCTTGCTTGCAAACTGCTTTGCAGCTTGCATGGTATTTTTCATAAGCATGGCAATGGTCATCACCCCAACCCCACCGGGAACCGGAGTAATGGCGTTGCAGCGTGGTGAGACGTGTTCATAGTCGACATCACCTACCAGTCGGTAGCCACGCTTACGACTGGCGTCCTCAATTCTGTTAATTCCTACATCAATGACCACTACCCCATCTTTTACCATATCGGAGGTAATAAAGTGGGGTCTCCCAATTGCAGCAATGAGAATATCTGCCTGGCGTGTGATAGATGGGAGATCTTTCGTTCTTGAATGACAGATGGTCACCGTTGCATCTCTTCCCTTCTGCATCAGGAGGCTTGCCATGGGCTTCCCTACAATATTGCTTCTCCCCACGATCACAGCATGCTTGCCTGCGGTCTCTATGTGGTAATAGTCAAGTATTTCCATTACTCCCTTCGGTGTGCAGCTTACAAAGCCAGGGTTGCCTATCAGGAGGTTCCCTACGCTCTGAGGATGGAAGCCATCTACATCTTTCTCAACAGCAATGGCCTGAATCACCTGATCAGGATCGAGCCCCTCAGGGAGCGGCATCTGTACCAAGATCCCATGTACAGAAGAATCTGTATTTAATTGATGAATCAGTGCAAGGAGCTGCCCCTGGGAAGTATCAGAGGGAAGATGATAGTCCTTATGGCCAAAACCAAGAGAGAGACATGCTTTCTTCTTCCCAGCCACATAGCTTTGACTAGCTGGGTCTTCTCCTACCAGAACAACTGCAAGAGTTGGTGCATACCCATAATTCCCCAAGAAATGTTTTGCTTCCTCGGTAAGTGTATCATAAACGTTTTGCGCTACTTCTTTTCCTGATAGTATCTGCATGTCTTGCTCCTCAATATCCCCTACAGTACCGCAAAATACCAACGAATGGCAACAAAGGTAAACCGTCTGTTTGCTTTTCCATTCTTCTGTTACTATACTTTTCAGTGGGTATGAAGCTATGCTATTGTAACTGACAGGAAACCACCTTGTTTCCTGTACATATACTGAGGTACCGAATGAAAAAATTACTACTGTTACCACTATTCCTTGTCTTGCTCTCAGCTTCTCTCTTTGCAGCTGACACCTATGATAAAGGAAATCAAATCTTCTCTTTCAAGATAGGAACCACCATTCCTGCATTTACCCATTTCTTTTCTGATGATTCTCCATCAACGTTGGTCGGTCCGGGAGAAGAGAATACGGGTATGAAGGTTGGCGGATATGGTGCCATTAGTTATCAGGTGTTTAATACTCCAAAGACCGCAATTGGTGGTGAGATCGGGTATAACTTCAATTTTTCTGCAGCCAAGATGTTGTTCACTGCAGTTCCTTTTTACGCAAAGTATTCATATGTCCCTGTCCAGGGTGAATGGGACCTGCCCATTTCCTTTGGCCTGGGTGGAGCGTACATTAAGTACAATGACGCTTCCATGATGACCATGTACGCAAACATGGAAGTTGGTGTCACTTGGTTTCCTGGAGAGAACTGGGGGTTTGGTATCAATACCGGACTTTGGTTGATCCCCGAGTTTAACTACTATGAAGATTTGCAACAAGACAATGCGCTCGTGGGTTTTGTACCCATCACCCTCTCCATCAGTTACAGACAATAGGAGTCCTTCCCATGAAGAAAAAACATATATTGACATCGATTGCACTTACACTTCTCCTCTCTTTCATGCTGCTTAGCTGTAATGCCGATGCAACTGCAGGTCTATTTAGGCAGATCAGTGAATCCAAGGCTCCTGTAGGGATTGTCTACAAGCAGATTGTGGGGCTAGACTCCACTGGATCAAAAACCTTGTACTATTTGACTGATGAAGGTCTCTACTCAACCAATGGTACCAGTTCGCAAAAGCTGGTAGCTAATAAAGAAGGAAATATTATTCAATCTGCATATCTAGATACTACTGCGGCTAAGGTTGTGTTCCAGACAAATGATGGTACCAAAAAAATGTATAGCTATGACCTTACAACAGGAACTTTAGATAGTGCTGCAATCGCCGATTTTTCAACATATGATACCGTGAAGCTATTGGCTAATGGGTTGGTGCTTGCCAAAGATGGTGTTACCAATACATTTAAGTTCTATAATTATAGTGACTCTTTGACTGTGATAGCAGGAACACCAGTGGTTAGTGGATATGCGCTGGAAGCTGTGCTACAGCTGAGTGGAAAGGAGCACTTGGGAGTATCTGCGACTGCCCCACTACTTGTCTCTTTGACAGATGGTAGTGATTACAAACACTTCTATTATGATGGGACTACAGTCACTGAACTCAATTCATCAACAAGTGGTTATAGGTTTGCATCTATGGCAGTTATCAATTCCGATGTATATCTCCTTACCACTGATGGTAAGCTGTATGCAGCAGCAACCCCCTCTGCAGCTACGTTCAACCTGATGCATGACACAAATGAATCGTATGAAAAACATGCATTCATGTATGCTACCAGTGATGGTACTACCACAAGACTTATTACCAAGCCAGAAGGAATCAATGAGCCACTCTATGTAATCAGTTTTCCAGATACTACGGTAGCTGACACTGCTTCTGTTATGTACAGTACCATCCGTGAAGGATATGGAGCCTATCTTGATGCAGCAGAAATTGTAGATAGCTATGAGAAGAGTGTAAACGTATTGTTGGTAGCTACTCTAGAAAATGGTATGTATGAGATTGATATTGCTGGAGATGATTCGTCTAATTCAGAAGAGTACACCCTATAACAGTTATTGGAATTATTATCACCATAGCTACCCTACCAAAGGTAGTTATGGTGTTTAATCACAAGTCGCTCAAGAATCTAAAGGCTCAGAGAAATTTTCAAATAAAGGAAGATTCAATTGTGGCAATCCTGCTTTTTGCAGGGATTCAGATACAGATTGTCTAAAATAGGGATGCAAGATCCTTGGGGCAACACCATTTAGGAAGGCATCCATATGTTCTTTTTCAATCATAATTTCATTCTCTAATGTAATTGATAGATTGTAAGTAATATCTAGGCTAAAGAAAATTCCTTCTCTATCTTTCTTGGACCTTGCTGTTTCTTTTGAAGAAGCTGAAAAGATATAGGGAATCTTGATATCAATCTCTTTTCCCTTTTGTTTGAAAGAGACCTTCTTGTCATCAATAAAAAAATTATAGTATAACGAAGCTCCAGATTTTATCTTGGTTTGATCGAAATAATAACAGTACTCAGGAATCGTTACAGTATCGATGTTCATTTCTGCAAGTAATTCTTCAAGTATCATGATTACATCCTTTTTTTTGTAGGGAAATCCATCACATTGGATTGTGAATTCCATTGAGTAGTGACAGATTCACTATTAATCTCCAATTTTCCAGTTCCTGATGTTAAGGCTTTTATTTCTTGTCTTGCATACCTATCAGCAATAGCCTCGATGAAACGGGTTTGGGTTTCAATAACAGAACTTTTTCCTGCAAGAATTTCGCTTACATAATAATTCAAGCTTACTCCATTAGATTTAGCCTGAAGTGATAATTGCTTATGCAACGTAGGGGTGACTCTTACAATAAACTTTCCACTGTAAGATTTACTGTCTATATTTTCTGGTTCTGGTATGGGCAACCCCTTCTCAAGGCTGTAGGATAACCACGTTTCTTTTGCATCCTCAATCATCTCTAGGGCCTCTTCAACAGTATCCCCTACAGAACAGCAACCTTCGAGTTCCTTTACTGAAATAAAATATGTTCCATCGTCCTCTTTTTTAAACTCATAGGTATAAGGTAATTTCAAATAATCTTCAATTTTCTTCATCTAGAAGGTCCTCCAAACTAAAGATTCTAACTGCTTGTCTTATATAACATGCCTTAACAGGCTTTTTTTTGGGAACAGTTAGTCGTGCATTAGAACCAGGAAGATGGAAAATAAAATGACTTCCTTTTCCATCACGTCGTTCACATCCAATATTTATTAGCACATAGGTTAGTTCTTCATAGCTAATATTGTTTGGTTGTGTTTTCATCTTTGTTACAAGTTTGATCAATCTTGATGACACACAACCACTCCTATTTATGTATAGTGATACTATATTTAGTATCTATAATCAAGCATAGAATATCAAGACGTATTGGAAGCGTCTACAAAACCTTATTGATCTTGAAGGAACTCAACGCAAAATAGTTCATTATTAATTACTAGAAATTATGAAACAATGAATTTACGGCATCAGTATTAAGTTAAAGAAAACATAATTGCATATGAATAGTTTTACTAGTAATTCACCACCTTTGAAACATTAATTAAGCTTGCTGAATAACTTTAATTCATCCAACTTTCCTTCGTATCAAAGACCTGGTAATGCTTGGCATCATCCATGACAACCTTCACCAATCCATCATTCAGCGTAAGATGATATTCAGCTCCATACTTCTTGTAGTTGTTGTAAACCGTCATGCTGTCGAGCTGGTCGTGCATTGCCACAACAATATCTGCATCAAGGGTGCGAATCCAACGAAGACTATTTGAAGTATCCCCTCCATGATGATTGGCTTTAGCAACATCACTCTGGATTGCATCTCCATACTTCTGGGTAAGCTTACGTTCTTGGATCATATACAAATCACCAGAGAACCATGCAGTAGAGCTACCATACTGAAACTGCAGGGCAAGTGAGTGATTATTCACGAATTGCGTTGAGTTATCAGGAAAGTTCTTTGGATACACTATCTCACGTGGAGGATTGAATACTGCAACCTTAATTGATTCACCAAAGTAAAAAGAATCCCCCTCAGCAAGGATAGTCGTAGGTATTTGATTTGCTTCGGCTGCCATAAGCGCTGCCTGATTCGTATTTGTAGGATACTCCAATGCAGAGCGATAGATCTGATGAATAGGATAAGAAGCAGCAATGCTTGGAAATGCTCCTATATGGTCGATATGTGGATGAGAAGCGACGAATATGTCTATCTCCTCTACTCCCAATGCATTGAGTGCTTCCTGGACTTGTGGCGCACTTTCAGGGTGTCCACAATCGAGGAGCATTACCTGCCCTTCAGGACTGATGAGAATGGTTGCATCCCCACTCTTGTCCTCAGCTGTTTCGCTTACCTCAAGATCAAGAAAATAGATGGCAAAATCACCTGGATGACGTACCAGCAAATTGGAAGCAAACAAAGACAGTGCCATGAAAAGTAGAAGCACTATAACTACATTACGTTTTCTCTGCATGAATACTCCTAAACCAATTTTAAGACAGAATCACAATAATTGGAAATGACTCCGTCCACTTTCCAGGTTTTCATATCGTGCATACGATCAAGGCTATCGACAGTCCATACATTCACCTTGACTCCATGGTCATGGCATTCTTCAACTGCCCGCTGTGTAAGGGAAACCCCGTTGGGATGATAATACTCAACACCAAAGCTCGCACAATAAGCGCCAGCTGCTCCAAGTCCTTTTGCATCAACCAGAAATGCACAGAGTATCGAGCTGTCAAGTTGTTTCATTCTGATTACTGAACCATGATTAAAAGAGCTGATAAGGCATTGATCTTTCAAATCATGCTTATTGATTAAATCCAATGTATCTTGTTCAATTCCTTGGTAGTAGTAACGATCGGTCTTGATTTCTATATTGGTATATATTCCATGGTTTCTTGCCCATGTGAAGTACTCATCAAGTGTTGGAATTGATTGGAAAGTGTTGATTGTTCCAGCATTACATTTTTGCAGCTCTGCTAGGGTGAAGTCACGTACAAACCCTACAGCATCAGTAGTTCTATCCAGCGTTTCATCATGGATGATCACCAGTGAACCATCTTTTGATAAATGTACATCCAATTCAATGGCAGTACACCCAGCTTCCAGTGCTTTCTCAAATGCAAGCATGGTGTTCTCAGGATATACACCACTAAATCCTCTATGTGCAATAACCTTCATATGTTTCCTACCTTATTTCATTGCTGTCTTTTCATACCCGGTAAGCATATATTTCTGGAAGATGAAAAACAGTACAATAACTGGGAGGACACTCATGACTGCACCTGCCATAATCTCATGGTTGTTCATGGTATCAAGTCCTGCAAAGGTATTGCGGAGATGGACCAAGCCAACAGTCAATACTCGTCGTACCTCATTCTTGGCAATGATCTTCGGCCAGAAATAGGAATTCCATCCATTGGTAAAAGTAACTAATGTAATGGTGATCAAGGTGGATTTACACATAGGTACGAGTACTCTCGTTATAATACCCAGCCTCCCCATTCCATCTATCTTGGCTGCTTCTATATAGGAATCGTCTACGGTAAGAAATGCTTGCCGCATCATGAAAATATAATAGGGAGAGACCATTTCTGGTAGAATCAGGCCAAGGAATGTGTCGGTAAGCTTCCAATTTGCAAACATGATATACAAAGGAATGAATGTCACTTGCAAGGGAATCATGAGTGCACCAAGTACCAATACAAACAAGACCTTCTTTCCTTTGAACTTTCCTTTGGAAAACCCATAGGCTGCTAGTACGCCTGTGACGACCTGACTGATAAGGATACCTGCAGTCATTACGATTGTATTGTAGTAATACTTGCTGAAATTGGCACGTTGCATTACATTCGAGTAATTTTCAAAATGCCACTCCTTTGGCCAGAAGGTTGGAAGCGCAAGCAGTATTTCTTCCTGTGATTTTACCGAAGAAATGAACATCCAATATAATGGAAATACCATGAATAATGTCACAAATACAGCTAATGCATATTGCAGGATTGTGAGTACCTGCTTCCTTTTGATAGCCTTCTCGTTCAGCGATCGTGCTTGCTCTTGTGTTATTGTATCACGCATCATAGTTCACCCTCCTGTTGGAGATTTTCATCGTAGCAGCGGTGATAGCTAGCAGCACGAGGAAGAAGACTACTGCAATGGTGGATGCACGATCCATTCGGAAATCTTCCATCGCATACTTGTAAATCATGAAAACAATTACTTCAGTGGAACGGTATGGCCCTCCAGAAGTAAGTACATCTACCGATTGGAATACCTTCATAGCAGAGATAAAAGTTGTCACAAAAAGGAAAAGTGTAGTTGGAGAGAGAAGAGGTAGAGTGATTCTTGAAAATTGGATCCACTTGCTTGCACCATCTATTGAGGCCGCTTCATAGTAGTTCTTGCTGATACCTCGCATTGAAGCAATATAGATCATCATGCCATAGCCAACTGTTCTCCATCCTGTCAGCATAAGAATTGACAGCAGGGCGCGGTTTCGGTCACCCAACCAATTGACGCGTTCTCCCCCGAATTGTTCAATGAAAAAGTTAAGAATACCGTTCTGTGTATTCAATATCCATATGAAGACAACTGCTGCGCTGGACATAGCTACATATTTTGGGAGAAATACTAGAGCACGCATGACGGAAAACGATGCAGTGATTCGGTTCATGATAAGCGCAAAGATCATACCACCAACGATAGTGATGGTAAGTTCTCCAAGGGTAAAGAGCGCTGTTACTTTCAGAGAATTCAAGAGATACTTTGTGCCAGATCCCTGAAACAACCAGATCCAGTTCTTCAGTCCCACATATTTATAGTTATCATTGATCAAATTCCAATTGGTGAAACTGATTCTTACCACCTGTACTACTGGATAGTAAATGAACAGCCCTAAAAAAAGTAGTGCAGGAAGAACAGTTGCAAAGTCCTTTCCTGATTCTATACGTCGTTGTAGTGGAGTACGTTGTTTCATGATACCAAGCATTCCTTATTTGCAAGATAATGCCGCCGGTACATCACTGCACCGGACGGCAAAACATAATGAAGACATATTACTCAGAGTCTGCAAGAACCTCATCAATCTCTTCAGCCATGTATTCAAGATTGGACTCTACATCCACACCCTCGATCATAATCTGGTCAAGATATGATTTCCAGATAGTTGCCAATTGGTTCCAACCTGGGTGCTGGATTCTTGGATTAATCTCATCAAGGTTGTCAAAAATTGCCTTGAATGCAGGCTTTCTCTCCAAGAACTCATCACCTTCTGAACTGGAAAGAACTGAGTTTCTCGTTGGGATGTAACCAGTACCATCAGCCCACTTCATGTTAACATCCTTACCGATCAGGTACTGCAGGAATTCCCAAGCAGCGTTCTTGGTCTTTTGGTCATTCTTGGAAGGAATCAGCAGAACACTTCCACCAATCTCACTGATCTTGGTGTCCCCTGCTGGGAGCCAAGCCATGCCAAGCTCGAAACTGTCACCAATCAAACCAGTATAGAGATTGTACAAGCTACTTGTATGAATAACAGAGAATGTCTTCTGATCGACAAAATTCTGTCTCATATTGGAAGAAGCACTTGTTCCACTTGCCCAATAGGTATACCCATTATTGACCCAGTTCTGGAACTTCTTGGTGAGATCAACAGAAATGGGGCCGGCAAGATCAGTACTTACTCGATCTTCATTGACAATCTTTACACCGCTATTGAGGTACATCGGTTCGAAGTACCACTGGTCCCAACCTGGGATGATGATCGCCCAACGATCAGTAGTACCATCGCTGGATACCTTGCTTGCTTTCTTCATGAATGCATCAAGATCATCAATTTTCTTGGGAATAACAATACCTTCTTTGTCCGCCATGGTCTTATTGTAGTAAATAACCTGTGTGGAAATAAGGAATGGTAGTGTTACTTGCTTCCCTTCAAAACTGGTTGCAGCAATCATACCTTCGCCGAAGTCGTCGATATCATACCCAGTTGCTTCAATGTAAGGGGTAAGATCTTCCGTAAGGCCACCTTTACCATATTCAGCAACATAGGGAGTGTTTGCAACAGTAAGGGCAGGAAGACCACTTCCAGCTGCATGAGCAGCAACCAAGGTCTCGTTTACGGTAGCATAGTTACCAATGTATTTTGCTTCCACAGTAACCAATGAATCGCTGTTATTGAAATCTCCAACAATTTCCTCGACCAATGGCCAATACTGCTGCTCAAGAGCATGCCACCATTCGATCGTGATCGGTTCGGTTACTTCGTATGATACAGCTGCTTTTGCAGGAGCGGCTGTTTCTGTTGCACCACCGGCGAAGAGCATACCTATTGCGACTAATGAAATAGTCATAAGAAGTAGCATTTTTTTCATGTTTTTCCTCCTAGTGTGGGGTTATCCCATCAATAAGTCTACGTTTTCTACTTCCATATGTCAAAGAAAATTTGTTAATATAATGATAAAGATGTGTAAAGAATGTATGATATTGAATTTTAAAATTAAGCAATATTAATCTCATGTATAGATATGACCGACTAATATGCAATGTTGTATCAATACTGATTTAGATACCAATACGAATATAGAGTGCGCGTACAAACATTGTTGAAAGTGCACAGACCAATCCTGCGGAAAAAAAGATGGTTACAGGAGCATAATACAGTGAAAGGATGAATAATCCGGAAATTACTAGAACAGTGATGCTTACTGGAAGATGCTTGAACCCCAAGATACATGAAGAAGCTAGTAGAGTTTTCAAAGACTGTTGTTTTCTAGAAAGTAGGGGAAATACATGTACCGATCCAACTAATACCAATAGCATGAGACTTATAGCTACAAAGAAAAGCATTGGGATCTGCTGTAGAAAAAACCAAGCATCAAAAACCAGAAAGGCTAAACATACTGCGATTAGGAGAAAAACCATAGTAGCTTGAAGAAATACACGCTTGAACGTTGAAAAGAAGGTCCTGACAACATACCCTTCATTTCCATCCAGTACATTGAAACAGTATGAATAGAGACTCACTGTAGCAGCACCAATGGTAATGATGGGGAGGCTGGATATAAACCAGAGCAATCCTGCAAAGGCCAAATAGTACAGCTTCAGCAGAAAAGCCCATACAACGTTATCAGGATCAAAAATAGTATTGATATTCATAGTAATTCCCCTCTATTCACCGTACTATGATAGGGAGTTTAGGAACATGAGGCAACCAATAATGATTCTAAGAGGAACATTCAAAACATTACCATCTAAATCAGTAGTTATTCTCGTCGTTTTGATACTACTGGTCGGAGTATATATCGGTGATTTGTTCATTCAAAGACAAAAGGAAATTGTTTTACAACTGTTTGTGGCCAATGATGAGCAAGATGTTTTCCAGGCAAGCTCTCTGGAAAAGGAGCTTGGAAAGTTGTTCAACATTCAGAAGAATCAAAGGATTATTGTTGACGACTCTCTCTATGTGGTTTTTGGGAGTGCTGACCGATATATTGAATCGAGTCTTTCAAAGATTTATGCCTATATGGCAGCCAAGGAACTTGATATCCTGATAGCACCACCTCATGTAGCAGAGCATTACATTTCCGGTTTGCCCATGACTGATCTCTCTACACTGGTGGAAGCGTATCCCTCACTAGAGATCATCACCCCATATCTGGAAATGGCTGAGGACAGTAATGGACAAAGAAAAACATACCTACTCAATCTTGAAGGAAGCAGGTATGCTAATTCTGATGCATCAGTGCTAGTCATTCCAGAAAGTGCCCCAAACAAGGAAGCAATCATTGGTTTCCTGGAATATCTATTTGAAAAATAAGTTGGCTTAGTCTCCCCTTACCTCATGGAGGATATTCCTGACCTCTTCATCCTGGAACTGCTGATCAATCTCCTGACTGCTGAGGCCTAGGAACTCGTGACAGTTATAGTGGATCCAACGCTCATCATCAGGGCTGTTAAGGACATGTTTACGACAGAAATAATCAGGTTGTACTGGAAGGGGTTCTTCCTTCTTGTAGAGAGGAACCTTGTAATCGAAGACAGCAATCTTGAGGTCCTCACGGGGTATCCCCTTACGCATGATGATTTCTGCCAATGCATTGACCGTTTTTCCTGTATCAAAAATATCATCAACCAAGAGGATCTTATCACCTGTTCTTAGGTGCTCAGGACTGTATGTCCATCCGTCTACCATGACATTTGTCTGGGTTCGCAGGTACCCATAGGAACGGGCAACAACAGCAGCATAAAAAACGGGTCTACCCTGTTCTCTGATACGTACCATCTTGTAATATTCACTAAAGACGTTTGCCATATAGGCACCACCCCTGAGTGAAGCATAAATAATATCCGGAACGAAATGATCTTCCTTGTACATCTGATGCGCTAGCTTCAATGCACTGTCACGAATATCATCGCATGTAATGAATTCTTTAATTACCATAGAAAAGACCCCCAGGGACTAGAAAACCGTCAGAACTTCCAAGCCATGTTTTGTAATAGCAACAGTATCCTCAAAATGTGCAGATGGCAACCCGTCTGCCGTAACGACTGTCCAATCATTTGAAAGAAGTCTTACTTTATGGGTTCCCAAGTTGATCATAGGCTCAATAGCCAATACCATGCCCTCCCGAATACGAGGGTTTGGCAAATAGGAGCTGGTGTAGTTTGGAATTTCAGGCTCCTCATGTACATCAAGCCCGACACCATGGCCACAGTAGTCTCTCACAACTCCATATCCATGCTTTCTGGCATGTTTGTAGACAGCAGCTCCAATATCCTGGATCCGAGCTCCTTTTTGAGAAGCCGCCTCAATACCGAGACGCAGACTCTCTTCTGTGACATCACAGAGCTGCTGGTACTCATCCTTGGTCTTTCCAACGATGAATGTCCTTGCCATGTCGGAAAAGTGCCCATTCATGTTGATACCCAGATCAACATCAACCAGATCGCCTTCCTGAATAATTCGTTTCTTCGAAGGAATCCCATGGATTACCTCCTCATTGACTGAAATACAGGCTGTAGCAGGAAACCCCTCATAATGAAGGAATGCAGGGACCCCTTTATGGTTCACAATAAACTGGTAACAGTACTGGTCAATATCAAACGTGGACATCCCTTCCTGTATATAAGAGGAGAGGTTATGCATAAGCTCAGCTGTGAGATGACAAGCTTCTCGTATGCCAGCAATCTGTGCTTCAGTCTTTAAACGAATCATCGGTATGTTGCTCCTGAATAGGGAAAAGCTGTTTCTGCATCGCATCCAGAATCCCATTGATGAACTTATAGTTTACTTCAGTGGAAAAATCCTGACTCAGCTTTACCGCTTCGTCAATAATGATATGAGGATGGATATCCCCAAACATGAGGCAGAAAACACTCATCCTGAGAATATTCCTGTCTACAATATCAATTCGCTCCAGAGGACGATTGAGTGAAAACTTACTGATCGATTCATCAATCTTCTCAAGATTTTCCAATGTACCCCTTACAAGATACATACCATAGAGTTTTACATCATCCTCGAGTAAGCTATATTCTTCATCAGTGATACCACTGAAGATGTACGGTATGGATTCCAACGCAAGTGTATGATTGAAGTCCATTGCATAGAGAGTCTGTAGCGCTAATTCGCGTGCTTTATGTCGTGTTTTCATGTTATTTATACAAAATATTAACAGTGGCAGATTTTCTCAAATCATCCACCAGGCTGTTGATCGCCGCATAGTAGTTCGATTGTTGCTTTGCGGCAGCAAGTTCACTTCTGATGTACTGTTCTACCGTAGTGGAAGTGGTTGGACTGATCTGATCCTCCAACTGAAGAATCTTGGTATCATTGTACGCAAGAATTTTTAGGATATGGTATCCGGTATTGCTGGTTACTACATCACTGACATTTCCCACATCTGTAGTGAATGCCACATCAAAGAAAGCATCTCCAAGACCAGCAAGCGCTTCAGTATTATCCATGGTCAGCCAACCAATATCACCAGCCTTATTCTTGCTCTGAGTATCTTGTGAGTACTGGACCACTGCTTTCTCAAATGAAAGGGATCCGCTCTTGATATCTCTTGCAACATTTTCCAGAAGCGTCTTGTTCTGTGAGTCTTTCTGGGAGTCATTGGTAAAAGGAATATAGATATGACTCAGTTTCACTGTTTCAGGGCTGACAAAACGAGTCTTGTTCTTGCGATAGAAGGAGCTAACTTCAGCGTCAGAGATCTGGACCTTTGCACTAAGCATATCGGCTTTCTTCATACGTACATAGGAGTCAACCATCAACTGTTCCTGGATAGCTTTGCGATATGCATCAACAGAACCGAAGTTATTGGTAATAATCTGGTCGAATTGTGCATCGGTGAATGCCTGCCCAGAAGAAGCCTCAAGATTGGCCTTCTGGGAATCATAAGCACTATCTACCATCGCATCAGTTATCTTGACACCATCACGGGCAGCACCCTGACGAAATAGTTCATTGTTGATCAGAAGATTCAATACCTGCAGTGGGTCAACGCTTTCAGGGTCTTCTCCCTGCTCTGCTGCACTTGCCTTGTACTGTGCTACTTCTGCATCAAGATTTGCCATGCTGATGGGTGTGGTCTTGGTGAGCCTCACTGTTGCGGCAGGGGCACCAATCGTTGCAGCAAAGGCCATTGTGCCGATGAGCAGAATGACAGCCAAAACACTAAATCTACGTTTCATATAACAACTCCTAAGAATATCTTCTCATAAGGTACTACCAACAGAATCGGGAATCAATCAGATTTTCACATGTTTACCGACAGCGCGAGCAAGATCAACCTTGTTGATTATCTCACTTTTCTTCAGGAACATAACAACTCCTAAGAATATCTTCTCATAAGGTACTACCAACAGAATCGGGAATCAATCAGATTTTCACATGTTTACCGACAGCGCGAGCAAGATCAACCTTGTTGATTATCTCACTTTTCTTCAGGAACATCCCTTCCCTCTCCATTGTTTTCATCAACGTCTGGAGTGTTTTCATGGATCGGACACCCCCTTTCGTGATAAAAGCCATGCATCGTTTTCCAGAAATGCTACCAGCTGTCTTCAGGAACCCAGAAACAGTGTTTGGTATTTTCCCACCAAAGAACGTGAGTGTCTCGGTCCCGATGATCAGATAATCATAGAAAGAAACAATCTTACCCGCTTCGAGGGACATATCGAATACATCCACCATATGACCTTGGGAGGAGATACCTTCCGACAACGCATTGGCGATTGCCTTCATTTTATCATTCCCCTTCGATGCTGGTGCATATAATACGCAAACTTTCATAGACACTCCCTTGAAACAGCAACCGACCGCATGTCTGCGGCCGGTAGTCGATAGTTATTGGAACAGCGACCGTCCTAGTTGGCTTCAGTAACTGTTTCAGCTGCTGCTGCACCTTCGCCACTTGTCCACCAATCGGTAGTCTGTTGAACCTGTTCCGTAGTGACGGAATCGAGCAACTCATCCTGTGATGGCGATTTGTTCACGAAAGCCACCAAAAGGGCCAATAGCAAGAACAAGACTGCAAGCGTCCCTGTAGCCTTGGTTACCACACTGCTTGTGTGGGACCCAAAGGCGGTATTGCTTCCACCACCAAAAATTCCGCCCAGGCCTTCACTATGCTCATCCTGTACTGCGACAAGGAAAATCAACAGAAGACTGACGACGACGAATAATACCAACAGAATAATGCTCAAAACACCCATTTTCTCTTTACTCCGAATACTTACTTATCAAAGTTCACAATCGGAAGGAACTGCTCCACGGAAAGGGAGGCACCACCAACCAGTGCGCCATCGATATGTTCTTTAGACATCAAGGCTTTCACATTCGAAGCCTTCACTGAACCACCATACTGTATAATCAGCTCTTCTGCAACACCCTTATTGTAGAGTTTTTCAACAAGACTACGAACATAAGCATGTGCAGCGTCAGCATCTTCAGGGGTTGCTGTCTTTCCCGTCCCAATAGCCCAAACAGGTTCGTAAGCCAATGTGATATGCTTCATCTGCTCTGCAGAGACACCCTTCAGACCTTCTTCTACCTGTCGGCTCAATACTTCTTCAAGTTTACCTGCCTCACGTTCTTCCAGGGTCTCACCGATACACAGATCGACATCCATGCCCTCAGCGAGTGCAAGCAACACCTTTCTGTTGATGAAAGCATCTGTTTCACCATAAAGGGCACGTCTTTCACTGTGCCCAAGAATAACATTGGTAACACCAAGATCCTTGAGCATGGTTGCACTCACCTCACCAGTGAATGCACCCTTCAGGTTGTCGCTCATGTTCTGTGCAGCAACAATAATCTCAGAGCCCTTGAGTGCTTCGAGCACAGCAGGGATTGTGACGTAAGGGGGAGCAACCATCACCTTTGTGTTTGTTCCTTCCACTGCCTTTGCAAGCTCCTTAGCGAAGGCTGCACCTTCGCTTGGAGTCATGTTCATTTTCCAGTTTCCAGCGATATAGGGTTTTCTCATCTTATTTCTCCAATGCCTTGATTCCTGGAAGAACCTTTCCTTCGAGGAACTCGAGCGAAGCACCGCCACCGGTACTTACGTGACTGATCTTGTCTGCCAAGTCGAACTTGTTGATAGCTGCAACAGAGTCACCGCCACCAACAACAGAGGTAGCTTGACTCTCTGCAAGTGCCTTGGCAACGGTAAGGGTTCCCTCAGCGAATGCATCAAACTCAAATACACCCATCGGACCATTCCAAACAACACTCTTTGCCTTGGTGACCGCATCAACGATCAAGGATATGGTTTTGGGGCCAATATCCATACCGATCAGGTTCTCTGGAATATCAGTGGAATCAACACTGACAGCCTTTGCATCTTCCTTGAACTCAGCTCCACAGAGATGGTCAACTGGAAGAATTACCTGTACACCCTTCTCTTTTGCTTTTGCCAGGAAGGAAGAAGCAACATCCTTGTACTCTTCTTCAACCAGACTCTTTCCAATGGTGTGGCCTTGGACAGAAAGGAATGTATATGCCATTCCACCACCGATGACTATCGTATCACAAGTTTTTACCAGACTTTCCAAGACGCTAATCTTACTGGAAACCTTGGAACCTCCGATGATGGCAACAAAAGGCTTTTCAGGGTTGCTTAAGAGCGGTGCCATAAACTTAACTTCCTTTTCAATAAGGAAGCCTGCATAGGAAGGCAGATAGTGGGACACCCCTTCGGTAGAAGCGTGGGCACGGTGTGCTGTTCCAAAAGCATCATTTACATAGACATCACCCAAGGAAGCAAGATTCTTTGCAAAATCGGGATCATTGCCCTCTTCTTCACTGTAGAAACGGACGTTTTCCAACAAGAGAACATCACCAGCTTTCATTGAAGCAACCTGTCTGGTAACCTCTTCGCCGATTACATCACTTGCAAGTTGGACATCTTTGCCCAGCAGTTCACTGAAACGCTTTGCAATTGGTGCCATGGAGAATTCAGGGTTTTTCTTCCCTTTTGGTCGTCCACGATGGCTCATGACCACAAGTGATGCACCGTTATCCAACAGATACTTAAGGGTAGGAAGTGCAGCTCTTATACGTGTATCATCAGTAACCACGCCATCCTTGATGGGTACGTTGAAATCTACACGAATCAAGGCTTTCTTGCCTGAAAAATCACACTCTCGAATGGTATTTAGAATCATAGCTTTCCTCTATATTTCGATGGTAATCGTTAGCAAGGAAATCAGGCCTGTAGAAACAGGCCTGACATTCACAGTAACACAGAGTTATTTAACCAGCTTCTTTGCAAGGTCAACAACGCGGTTGGAGTAACCCATTTCGTTGTCATACCAGCTGATAACCTTGAACATTTTCTCGCCCATCTTCATGGTAAGATCAGCATCAAGGATTGAGGAGTGGGTGTTGCCTACAATATCGCGGGAAACGATGGGATCCTCAGTGTACTGAAGAACGCCCTTCATGGCACCCTCACTGGCTTTCTTCATTGCTGCATTCACTTCTTCAACAGATGCATCCTTCTTCAAGGTTACCACAAGGTCAACAACTGAACCGGTTGGGGTTGGAACACGCATTGCCATACCGTTAAGCTTGCCCTTCATCTCGGGGATAACCAAACTAACAGCCTTGGCAGCACCCGTGGTGGTAGGAATAATGGAAAGTGCTCCAGCTCTTGCTCTTCTCAGATCCTTATGGGGCTGGTCAAGCATTACCTGGTCGTTGGTATAGGAGTGAACAGTGGTCATCAAGCCCTCTTCAATGCCAAAGCTGTCATTGAGAACCTTAACGATAGGAGCCAAGCAGTTGGTAGTGCAACTTGCGTTGGAGTAAGCAAGAAGGCTGTGATCGATAGCATCATCGTTGACACCACAGACAACGGTCTGGTCAATCTGGTCCTTAGCAGGAACGGTAAGGATAACCTTCTTGGCACCAGCCTTGATATGATCCTTGTAACCGCCCTTTGGGCCTTCAGCAACAGAGAAAACACCAGTGGATTCGATTGCTACATCAACACCAAGCTCCTTCCAAGGAAGTTCGCTGGGAGAGCGTACTGCAAATACAGGAATGTTTTTACCATCAACGACGATAGCATTGTCTGTTACTTCAACGCTCTTGGAGTATACTCCATAGGTGGAGTCGTATTTCAGAAGGTGGGCCAAGGTCTTGGGATCAGTAAGGTCATTGATGCCTACAATCTCGATGTCCTTGTCTTCAAAAGCGATCTTGAAAACATTACGTCCGATTCTTCCGAAACCATTAATTGCAATTTTCATTGTTTGTTTCCTCCGGGAAATGTAATTGTGAATCGATATTAATATACTGTTTTCCTTCTACAAGGGTCAACGTATATATATTATGTTTTGACAACCAATTTCAATTGGTTGATCTTATGGCCATCAATATCCTCAACGGTAAAAATAGCCTCATCATCCTCAACAGACTCATCCTTGAGTGGGATTCTCCCAAACAGTTCAAAGACATAGCCTCCCACTGTTTCATACTCCTCTTCTGATAGATGCAAGCCTACTGACTCATTCAAATCTTCAATGGAAGTTCTTGCATCGACAACAAACGTATTGTCATCTAGCTTTCGCATTCCATCATCTTCGTCATCATCAAATTCATCCTGGATATCACCAACAATGACCTCCAGAATATCTTCCATACAGACAATACCGCTCACACCGCCGTACTCATCAATAGCAATGGCAATATGGACTTTTCTCAATTTGAATTCTCTGAGCAAATCATCAAGATGCTTGCTTTCAGGAATAAAATACGGCTGTCTCATCAGTGTCTTGGCATCAAATACATTGTCTATGCCATTACGAATGATGTCCTTAGCATATAAAACACCAACAATATTGTCTATTGTCTGCTCATATACTGGATAACGGGAGTATCCTTGTTCCTGAATAATCCCATACAACTCATCAATCGTGATATCACTACTGATAAACTGGACATCGACCCGGGGAATCATAATCTCCTTAACAGTCTTATCCCGCAGTTCCTGAATGCCCTCGATCATCGTCTGCCGCTCTTCCAACTCTGCTTTAAATCGTTCTTCACGATCGTCAGAGCGTTTCTTGAACAGACTTTTCCATGGCAAGCTCAACGTTTGCTCCCCCTCAATTGATGGAGAAGTTCCTCTTGCTTGATCAACATCGGCTCATCAGCATCATTGCTGGAATGATCTTCACCGAGAAGGTGAAGCAAGCCATGGATCAAGAGGCGAAACAACTCTTCATCTGGTTCTACACTAAAGGATAGTGCATTTCTTTTCAAGGCATCAAGAGAGATTACCATGTCTCCCAGTACCCTGATTTCCTCTGGCGGACCATCAATCAATCCTACTTGTACTTCAGGCCAAGAAAAATCTTCTACATCTTCCTCCTGAACAAAAGAGAGGATATCTGTAGGTTCGTCCTTGTCGCGATACGTTCTATTCAGATCCTGAATCGTATCATCACTTACAAAGCTAACAGAACATTCACAGCTTGGCTGTCCAAGCAGTGCGAGCATCTTTTCCAGATGTTCAACAACCATCTGGGATGGTGCCTGTTCGGCATACTGCTCATCCTCATAGGAAACATCGATATAATATGTATTCATTGTCCTGGTTATCCTTTCTGCTCTGATGGATATTCAATACGGCGATGATCACGTCCTAGCAATGTTTGCACAAACGCATCCTCTATCTGATCAAGGTCTGTAAGGGAAAGTTGGCTGTTCTTGAGTTGGTCCCTCTCCAGTTTTCCCATGATGAGCGAGTGTACCAGTTTTTCATACTTCGAGTGGTTTGGCCGTTTCAAGGTCCGGCTGGCAGCTTCCACGCAATCAGCAAGCATTACAATGGCAGATTCAGGAAAAGCTGGTGGATTTCCATTATATTTGAAGTCATCCTCTTTTACATCCATTCCCGCAGCTTGTGCCTGGTTCTTTGCCTCATTATAGAAGAATTGAATGATATCATTGCCATGGTGTTGGCTGATGATATCCAGCACCTCCTGAGGAAGACCTGCCTCCCTTCCCTTCTCCAATCCAAGCTTCACATGGCTCTTGATGATTGCCGCCGAGAGGGATGGTTTGATTTCATCATGTTTGTTTTCCCCACTCTGGTTCTCGATGAAGTATTCAGGATGGTCAGCCTTCCCGATATCATGATACATACCACCTACTCGTGCGAGCATGGCATTTGCTCCAATGGAGCGAGCTGCATTGAAGCTCAGGTCTGCCACATTCCTGCTATGATTGTATGTTCCCTGTGCTACTGATTCCAAACGGTCTAGCACAGGGCTTGCACTGAATGCCAGCTCGCTCAGACGATACGCTGTAGGAATATTGAAGAGTTTTTCGCCCAATGGTACGAATGCTTCCAGAAATACCAACGTGATGGTGATATTCAAAATCATCCCACCAACAAGAGGCATAACCTGGTGAAGGGGCAATACTTCCAGCATATACAGTGCAAGGGCAGCAAAACTACTGATAACACAAGCATAGAACCAATTAAATACGTCATCAATTCGCTTGATCGTATAGCGGAAGAAGTAGAGACAGACACCACTGATGGTCAAAACGAAGAAAAACGTAATAGAACTCGACTGTTCCATCAATGTTGCATAACAAGCAAGTAGAAAGGCACTAACCAAACCTAAGCGTTTCTTGCTGGTGATATGACTGGTAAAGAGCGGTGCAAAAAATACAGGTAGATAGGAGTCCAGAAACAAAGAGGACCGTGAAGTAAAAAACAGACTGACTACATACATTGCCACGAGCGACAATGATACGGAAACAAGCATAAGGTTCAGATAGAGATACAATCGCTTTTCTGCATGTAGGAATTGAATAAAGACATATACAGAAACGCTTGTTGAGAGCAGGATGAAGATTGCCCTACCAATCAGTTCAAGGATCGTGTACTGAAAGCTGTTCGACCCCATCAATCGCAGCAGATCAATCTGTGAGCTGGTGACCACCGTATCCTTGGCAATGATCTTTTCTCCCCGTTCTATGGTTATCACCTGCTCGGGAATCTCTGCAGCAGCTTCCTCCCTGAGTGTCAGTGTCTCAACAGCTTCATAATCTACATTTGGGTCTAAAAGCATCTCCAGTGCATCCAGTACGAGATATGGTTGGAACTGACTATCGATAAGCTCGTACGGCTCCAGTATAGAAGACAGCTGTGAAGGAAGATTCTTTTTCGTCAGCAGCGTATCAATGGTTTGCTTGGAAAGTTCACTGCTTTCTTGTTGGAGAAGACTATTTCTCACGAGTAGCTCCTCATAGCCTTGGGAACGAACGGTATTCACTTCCTCTTCATCAAACAATCCTCTCTCCAAGACATAGCTGCCTGTTTCTTCAAGTGCTTGCAGCAACAATTGTTGTTGGTCAGGAGCCAGCCCTGCAATTCTTTGTACAACATTACGTTCATCGGTGAGCCCTTCCTTCTCCAGGAAGGGTTTGGAGTCTATGTTTTCTTGGCGAAATAGAGCAAGAAAATTATCCAAACGCCTGCTGGTAATGGTAGATGATCTGAGTGAGTAACTGAAATACGGTAGTACTTCCTGCATTCGTTGTTCTATGAGCTTTTGTGTTTGTTCATCATCAATGTATTGGAAACTGCTTGTAGCAAAAATATCCTCACTGGAGAGTTCACCCTCTGTATATCGTAATCCCAAGTCCTTGAGACCCGATCCACTGGAGTGAGTACTTAAAAGCGGTACCACCATTGCCAGAAAAACGGTAAGCACCATTAAAATGAGAGAAAGTTGTTGTTGAAGCTCACGTTTTTTCTGTTTGCGTTCAGAAATTTGCATTTTCTTAATCATGATTTTTCGTTCCCCTCATCCCCTGCATACGCATTAACAATATGCTGTACAATTCGGGAGCGTACCACATCGCGAGAATCGAAACGTATGAAATCGAGCCCAGCAATTCCTTGCAATATCTGCATTGCATGGATCAATCCACTATCTTTGTGCCTGGGAAGGTCAACCTGGCTGATATCTCCTGTGATAATTGCATTGGCATTTTCGCCTAGACGGGTGAGGAACATCTTCATCTGTTCCTTGGTGGTATTCTGTGCTTCATCAAGAATGACTGTCGCATTCTGCAGACTTCTTCCTCTCATATAAGCAAGAGGGGCGATCTCAATGCTCCCATTCTCTTCCAAACGCCTGATATTCTGTATGCTGACCATGGCTTCCATTGCATCGTAGAGCGGTCTTAGGTATGGGTTGATCTTCTGGGCAAGATCACCAGGCAAAAAGCCTAGGCTCTCCCCTGCTTCAACAATCGGTCGGGTAAGGATGATTTTGTGTTTCTTCCCACTCAACAACTGCCCAAGTGCATAGGCTACTGCCAAGAAAGTTTTTCCAGTACCCGCAGGACCGATACCGAAAACAATCTGGTTCTCCATCATGCTTTTTATGTATTGCTCCTGCATCCGACTCTTGGGATAGGCAAAACGATTATGCACCATAATATATGGTTTTTCCCATTGGTCACTGGAGAGTAGTTCCTGGATTGGTTGGTCGCTTTTCATGCCCTGATATTCCATGAAAATTTCTGTTTCACTGAAATAGTGCTGATTCTCTGCAAGTTTCTGCAAACGTGCCATCAAGGAGAGAAATCGGTTGGAGACTTGTTCATCTTTGCTCAGACAAGAAAGCGAATTGCCTTTTACGAACAAATCACATCCAAGCAACGCCTCTAAATAGGGAAGATTCCGATCATTGATACCCAGCACCCGTTCCATCTGTTCTTCATTGGAAAATTCCACACTTCTATCCATGCATAATCCTATGAGGAGGATGAACGCATCCAAACACTGTTGTCCTGCGTCCATGTCTCTTCCACATCCAGCTCGGGAATCGTATTCCAGGTAAGGTAGACTGAAACCGTTGGAACCCAGCTGTATTGGTTGTTCGATAATACAACACTTCCGCTGTATTTACAATTCAGTGACCAATCTTCAAGGTCATGGACCAACATAATGGAGAGCTCACTGAGGTTGAATTGCGTATTGTATCTTCCATCTCCACTGAAGTCAAAGCTTCTCAGCAGATCCTGCCAAAGCAGGGAGTAAGAGAATGTATCATCAACATCGTAATAGTGGAAGAACCCGGTATTTGTGCTTTTTGCAGCAAGTGTTATATCCAAAAACTCAGCAATTTGCAGTCGTGCTGATGCCATTATCGAGAAGGAGCTTGCGTATCGGTCCTGATAAAAGAACTTCAGGGAAGAGTCAATACCCAATGTCAGGGCAATACGTCTCTTCCACCACCTGAGTTGTATATCCTTCCCTGCAACATCAATCTGTAGTTTCTCAGCTTGCAAGTCTGACGCCTCCCCCTTTAATGCATATGTTACCTTGAGATGGGGAATCGCTGCATCATAGGTAATATGATCAAAATAGTTTGTTTTCCCATCACTGGTAAGGAACGAGAATGAAAATCTCTGTGTCATAGTGAGAAAGGATGAAAAGAACTGTTCCTTGATTGTTCCTTCAAGATGCATGGCCTCTTCCCAGGAAGTAGTGGTCCTCGTAAAATCGTATGACCCAGATAGAGAAACAGAAAGTGGTTTCGTGGTATAGGCAAATGATGATTTCAAGGTATCCTTGCGTAGAGATGACTCATATTCGCTGAAGAGTAGGGATGAGGAGATTGAGAGCGGTCCCATAACATATTTCAATCCTGGTAGTAGGCTCTGCTTTACTGGATAGATACTTGCAGTAACACTAGGCGTTATGGTTGCTTCCCCAAGAGGGAAAGACTGTTGGTAGCGGACCTGATGCACTGTCACAGACTCATCGTCAAACGCATACTCTTGCTTGATACTCTCTACTGGGCTACCGAGGGGTTTCTTGTAGTTCTCCTGATAACGATACAGTCGTTGGCTCAAGGTATAGGTCAGGCCAATAGAGGGAACAGCAACCGTATTTACATTGAAGAGTTGATATGCGTAGCTTTTATAGATGCTCTTGCTCTGGTCTTCCAGGAAGGTAAGCTGTGGAAGCAATTCACTCGAGATCGTAAAGAGCTTGGTATTCGGCGAAGCTTTCAGTGCAATAGACCCTTTTGTAAGGCTGTAAAGATATGCTTCATCCCAATCAATCACACCAAGCGTTGCATTAAGGGTATGGGTAACCTTCTGGTCTAGGGAGTAGGACAGGGATATCAACTTCTCAGACACTTCTGATGAAACGTCACCGTTCGCAAAGGTGATTTTGTATGCCTCAGGCAACAAGATATCTTTTTTCTTTTCTTCAACTGATTCCTTGCTTTCCGATGTTTTAGGTTTTTTAGAGGAATAATCAAGCAAAGTGCCTTTGAGATTTAGAGAAAAAAGAGGAAGATGCATCTGTTGCAATACATAGGAGTAGGCAGGGCCTTCATCCTGCCATTTGAAGAGCGCATCAGCTTCGAGATTGGAGATATTCAATGAAGAAATATATGGCGAAAGAGTACTGGTTGGAAGCGAGAATGATCCCTTCATCTTCCAAGTAAAACCGGTGATGTCTGATCGGTAGGTTGTGGGAAATTCCTGATTCTTTCCCAGCAATGCATCAAAGGAAAATGAGGTAAGTCGATTTCCATACATGCTGAGCACCTTTGGGTCAGAATAGAGGGGCATTGATATATCGAGCTTCGCCCATGTGGTGCTTAGTTTAACTCCCTGGTTAAGATAGTAGCGGTTGTATCCTACATCAGAATAGAGCGCTAATGGACTTGTCCCCAAGGGATATAACGCGAATGCAGAGAGGGAGTTGAATATTAGGCGTTTTGAGAAGAACGTTGTCTTGCTGTCATAGCCTGCATGCAATCCCGCGCTCTCATAGGCATCGAAGAAGAATGTAAGATAGGAATCGGTTTCCTTTGCCCAGGACTGTACCGCAGAAAGTTCTCCAGTATTCGTATAGAGAACCTTCCCTGGGGACTTTGGTCCTTCATCAGGAGAACTTAACAGCTTGGTTATACTCGATTGTTCACTCTCCTCGAATTTTGGATATGATCCATATACTTCCCACGTTGTAGAAACAAACATTCCACGGTCACTGGTGAATCCGAGAGCAGGGTTGCCCACCATCCGGTTTCCAGGGAAAAAGAAAAAAGGCGTCCAGAAAACAGGAACCCGACCAAGATACAAGGCAGCGTCATGAACCATGAGATCACCACCTGAGAGAAAGCTTAGTCGATCAGCCCTGATGGATGAGAGAGGATCCACCGCACGTGTCCCTATTTGCCCATCCTGATAATATATTCCACCATCAGTACCTTGGTATGTGATAAGGCTTCCAGAGGTATAGATACTGACATTCTCATCCTCACTGTTCTCACGATCACTCTTGGTAGTTGCCCCGCTGATGGTCAGTGTCTCATCCGACCAATCGAAGGTTACGATGCTTCCTTCTATCGCTTGCAAGGCAGCATCAGCACCCCTATCCTCAAACAACACAGAACCTGAAGCGGTAAGCAAGGTATGGGAGAGGTCAATGAGCACATTCTGTGCCCTAAGTTGTTTAGGCTCCTGTTTTCCCTCTCCTACAAATGAGACGATGACATCTCCTGAAAGCGTGAGAAGAGAGGAATCAGCATC
This sequence comes from uncultured Sphaerochaeta sp., assembly GCF_963677075.1. Lineage (NCBI taxonomy): Bacteria > Pseudomonadati > Spirochaetota > Spirochaetia > Spirochaetales > Sphaerochaetaceae > Sphaerochaeta > uncultured Sphaerochaeta sp. The sequence goes on from NZ_OY781873.1 coordinate 2,255,953, forward strand.
TGTATGCATTATTCTAGCTTGTGTGATCTCAAGTCTATATGAGCTCTCCTCTTCATCGGAGGTTATGCGACTATGCTTAATCGAATGATATTCGTACAGTGCTTCACGGATAGCAGCAGGGTTATCTGCCCCAATACCCCTAAGCTCAGCCATCTCGATGAGCTCTTCGTCACTGGCACGTTCGATACGCAAGGCAAGCAACAAGGAAGTATCTTGGGCATAGAGAAACTGGCTCCCCAAAATAAGTAGAGCCAGAATCATCAGTATTGGTAATCTGTGTTTCTCAACCTTTTTCATGCAACATCTGAGCTAAATAATACCCTGTGTGGGATTCCTTGCATAGTGCAAGTTGCTCAGGAGTTCCTGTTGCTACAACCATTCCACCCCCATCTCCTCCTTCTGGACCAAGATCAATGAGGTGATCTGCTTGCATGATGACATCAAGGTTGTGCTCGATGAGCACTACCGTATTCCCTGCATCTACCAATCTATTCAATACTTCCATCAACTTCTTGACATCTGCAAAGTGAAGTCCTGTGGTCGGCTCATCCAGAACGTACAACGTCTTCCCTGTTCCCACCTTAGAAAGTTCAAGGCTGAGTTTCACACGTTGTGCTTCCCCTCCGCTGAGGGTAAGGGCACTTTGCCCAAGCTTTACATACTCAAGGCCAACTGACTGCAGTGTGTCTATCTTTCGTTTAATCCTGGGAATTGCACTAAAGAACTCGCTTGCCTCTTCAATGGTCATTTCCAAAACATCATGGATGTTCTTGCCTTTGTAATGGACTGCCAGTGTCTCCTTGTTGAATCGTTTGCCATGACATACATCACAGGTTACATAGACATCAGGCAGAAAGTTCATCTCTATCTTCAGGTTCCCATCACCGTGGCAGTTCTCACATCTTCCCCCTGCAACATTGAAGCTGAATCGGCCACTCTTGTATCCTTTAGCCTTGCTCTCCGGCAAGGAGGCGAACAGTTCTCTGATAGCGGTAAAGACCCCAACATACGTAGCAGGATTGCTGCGGGGAGTACGTCCGATGGGGCTCTGGTCGATGTTGATCACCTTATCGATATGTCTAGCCCCACTGATATCACTGAAACCGTCATAATTCGCTTTTTTGTTCGCCATTTGGCGTTTCACTGCAGGAAGCAGGACTTCATTCAACAAGGAGCTCTTTCCACTTCCTGAAACACCGGTGAGTACTATAAGTTTTCCAAGGGGGAAATCAACATCCACTGACTTGAGATTGTTCTTGTTGGCACCTTTTACGCTGATCACTTTCCCAGAACCTTTCCGTCTCTTGGATGGGATGGCCATGGATAAGGTACCGGCAAGGTACTGTCCGGTGATACTTTCAGGATTAAGTTCCACTTCCTCAGGTCTTCCCTCAGCTATGATATACCCGCCATGGACACCTGCGCCCGGTCCAAGGTCAACCAGGTAGTCAGCCTCTCTAATGGTAGCCTCATCATGTTCAACCACCAAAACAGTATTGCCGATATCCCGCAAATGCTTGAGTGTATCGATGAGCTTCTGATTATCCCTTTGATGTAATCCTATGGACGGCTCGTCCAATACATAGAGTACACCACTAAGTGCAGATCCAATTTGGGTTGCAAGACGGATACGTTGTGCTTCTCCTCCACTGAGGGTGGCACTGCTTCTGTCGAGTGTCAGATAGTCAAGGCCGACATTTCTAAGGAATGTAAGCCTGCTCCTGATTTCCTTGAGTACCTGATTGGAAATCATGATCTCCTGATCACTTAAGGTGAGGTCATTGAAGAAAGCGTGCGCCTTCTTAACAGAGAGGCGGGTTGCTTCCATGATATTCATATCATGGATTGTCACTGCTAGCGCTTCTTGACGTAGACGATCACCATGACATACCGGGCATACCTTGGTTGTCTGGAAACTGTTCATCCACATCTTGATCTGCATACTGTTTGTTTCATAATACCTGCGTTGCAGATCAGGAATAATGCCAGGGAATGGTTTTTCTACCCGGTACGTTTGATTGCTCTTCTCCCGTTCATACTCAACAAATACTCGTTCCTTGGTACCATAGAGCAATGCATTGATGGTCTCATCTGGCAGTTTGCTGAATGGGGTATCAAGGGTGAAATGTAAGTGCTTGGCAAGTGCTTCAACCAGAGACCTGGACCATTTTGCATCGGGGTTCATCGTGGCGATGGCACCTTTATTGAAGCTCTTTGAATAGTCAGGGATAATAAGATCCGGGTCAAATTCTGTCTTGATCCCGAGTCCATTACATTCTGGACAAGCTCCATAGGGATTATTGAAACTGAACAAGCGTGGTTCGAGGTCAGGCAGGGTAATGCCGCAGTGGGGACAGCTGTTACGCTCACTGAAAACCTCTTCGTAACTTTCTTCCCCGTTTTCCCCGAGAAAAGTCACTTTCACCAGACCTTGCGTCATCTCGTTTGAGGTCTCGATACTGGAGGCAAGCCTGGATCGGATATCCCTACTGAGAATCAAACGATCAACGACAATATCGATGGAGTGCTTGAATTGTTTTTCCAAGACAATCTGCTCATCAAGATTGAGCATTTTTCCATCAACCTTTACACGTTGGAATCCTGCTGTACGGGCATCCTCAAAAACTTTCTTGAACTCCCCTTTTCTTCCAATCGCAACAGGGGCGCTTACAATGATTCTTGTACCATCCTCTGCCTTGAAAATGGCATCAATGATCTGGTCTACACTCATCTCACTGATTTCTCGACCGCAGACATGACAGTGTGGTTTCCCTACTCTTGCCCACAACAGTCTGAAATAGTCATATATTTCAGTGACGGTACCAACGGTTGAACGAGGATTACGATGTGTTGATTTCTGCTCGATTGCAATTGCCGGGCTGAGCCCTTCCATATAATCCACATCAGGCTTGTCCAATTTATCAAGAAACATCCTGGCGTAAGAACTCAGACTTTCTACATAGCGTCTCTGACCCTCGGCAAAAATGGTGTCAAAAGCCAAGGAGCTCTTTCCACTTCCAGAGAGACCACTGATAACGATCAACTGATCTTTTTTCAATTCAAGGTCGATGTTTTTCAGGTTGTGCTCCCTGGCACCCTTGATTATCAACGTATTATGCATGTTCAATTGCTTCCATCAAAGCAGCCTTTGCTTCCTGCTGCGTTACTTTTTTCACCAATTTCCCTTTTTCATAGAGAAATATACTATTGCCAAGACCAGTAATAGCCAAATCGGCTGCTTTTGCTTCACCAGGACCATTGACCTGGCAACCCATGATGGCAACGGTCAGATCCTTATCGATGGTGAGGAGATCTTGTTCTACGGATGCCAGGAATCCCTGGGAATCAAAACTATGTCTGCCACAACGAGGACAACTTACAATCCTGATGCCTTTCTTTCTCATCCCCAAGGTTCTCAGCAGCTCAACACCTGCCTGGACTTCGCTCTCAATATCACCTGTAATACTGATGCGCAGGGTATTGCCGATTCCCTCGCTGAGAAGTTGACCTAATGCCCATGTAGAGCGAGTAACTGCAGATATTACCGAACCGGCCTCGGTAACTCCAAGATGCAGTGGGTAGGGACTCTGGGAAGCAAACAGCCGATTTGCTTTCATGGTAAGATCTGTATCACTTGCCTTCAGGGAGATTACTGTGTTGGTAAAGCCCCATTGCTCAAACCAGGACAGGTATTCAAGAGCCGTATTGGTCATCAGTACTTCTGTAGGATCGTTTCCACGTGGTAAGGATCCACTGTTCAGGCCTATCCTAATTGCCTTGCCCTGATCCTTTGCGCTCTTCACCACCTCTTCAACTTTCCATTTTGCACCGATATTGCCTGGATTGATCCTAATCTTGTGTGCTCCACATGATAGTGCATCCAATGCTAGTTTGTAGTCAAAATGTATATCGGCAACAACGGGAATTGGACTCTTGTTACAGAGATAGCTGAACGTATCATGATCCTCAGAAGAAGGGTAAGAGAAGCGAATAACATCGCATCCCATTGCGTTGAGTTTCCCAATCCTGCGAGTCAATTCCTCCAATGCTTCTTTTTCATGGGGAATTGCACTGTCATACATCGTTTGCACAAGTACTGGTAGCCCGCGTCCGATAAGACTATCTCCGATATGTACCTGTTGATCTCCTGTCATCCTATGCTCCTCTCAGTCATACACATAGTATTGGTACGATATTACTACACATTTGTAAAGCCTATCAGCTCTCTTCCAGAATAATTAGCAGATGTTTTACCATTGTTGGCCCTTCTTCTCCCTGGATTCCAAAGGAGAACGGCTCTCCTGGCATAAAAACAGTAAAAGTTCCTTCTTCCGAGCGAATAACATCGGTAACCTGACTGTCTGGGATGGATATGAATCCATTCTCATCCTTCGTCCCTTCCTGATCTTTTCTCCGGTATGTAGTAACGAGCAACTCACTACCCTGCAAGGTGAGCAATACACATACCTTTGATGGATGTACCATGAAGGTACCTCCAAAGGGAGCTGTAATGTATTGAGAGAACTTTACTTGCATTCCTTCCATTGAAGTACCCGCTGTATCGAGCATTGCCACTTGTTGCAGATGTGGTATTGCCGGTGCATAGAAAGTGAGTTGGTCAATCGTGTCGTGTATCATAGTCTGCCCAGAATATACCCAATTCAAACATCTTACAAGAATAGGCAAAGGGGCCTTTACAGATTTATTGATAACAACTATATTGTGGTCAAGGAGAATATTTACATGGAAAACACCATTATCAATAGCATGAAAAAAAGACGCACAATCTATAATCTGGGAAAAGAACTTCCCGTGATGAAATCTACTCTGGAGGATGCTGTTAGCGGAGTAATCAAATATGCTCCATCTGCATTCAACTCGCAAACAAGTAGAGCTGTCATTCTGTATGGAGATAAGCATGATTGGCTTTGGGATTTGATTCTCTCCAAACTTGTTGCGATGATAGACGACCCTGAGCAGAAAAAGCAGACTGAAGAGAAAATTGCCGGATTCAAGGCAGCTTCGGGAACCATTCTGTTCTTTGAAGAGATGGCAACCATCCGCAGTCTTCAGGAACAGATGCCACTCTATAGCGAAAATTTCGCACTCTGGAGTCATCATGGAACCGGTATTGCACAGTTCTCTGTCTGGACGGTTCTCGCTGAACTTGGAGTTGGTGCCAGCTTGCAGCACTATGGGAATCTCATTGAGGAAGAAGTACTTGCACATTTCAACCTCCCCTCTTCCTGGTCACTGATCGCTCAAATGCCTTTCGGTTCAATTGAAAAAGATCCAGGTGATAAGGATTTCCTTCCTAGAGAGGAACGGGTACGCGTTATCGCATAATTATACCTGATAAGGGGGAAGAGCCTTGCTTCTCCCCCTTATTCTCAATACGCTTATACTATGAGCGACCTATTTTCAACCACCTATGAAAGCCCCCTGGGCACCCTGTACCTTACAAGTAATCAGGATGCATTGCTGGGGGTTTCTTTCATTTCAGAAATAAGAGAAGAACAAGAAAGTAATCCTGTCCTTGCTATGACGATTCAACAATTGGATGCATACTTCAACGGGAAATTACAGCAATTCACGGTTCCCTATGAACTGCAGGGTACTGCCTTCCAGAAAACAGTTTGGGAAGCTCTTTGTACGATACCCTATGGGACTTTGGTCAGTTATCAGGATATTGCAATTGCCATTGGTAATCCTAAGGCTGTACGTGCTGTAGGAATGGCAAACAACAAGAACCCTATCAGTATAATCATTCCCTGCCACCGGGTTATCGGAAAGCAGGGATCCCTCACAGGGTATGCAGGTGGGCTAGATAGGAAGCAGTGGCTTCTCTCGCATGAAAGATCAAATCAAAGCAATACATAATCCAATTTCAAGAGAAGATTCTGCTGATAATCACCAAAGTGTTCTCCGAAGAGACTGACACCACCGATATTTTTTGCATGCTCCTTGATGCCGATTTTTACACTGATAAAACATGACTCCCAGAGAAGGAGATCTTCGATGGTTACATCCCCGATAAGTTCATTGTTCAGGTACGTTCCTTTGCTGTTCACCACCCAGTGATTGAGCAATCCATATTGGTTCAAAGTATCTGGCCACCAGGGAGGATTGTATTTTCCTTTCCTGCCTCCAAGATCACCAGGGCTCGTCCAGGTACCCACCTCCCTTCCATTTATCCATACAGTGATATCACTTGGCCAGTCATTCCGGTAGAAGGGAGCTTCTGAACAAGCTTCAAAGCTCAGATCCAGATTTTTTGGTCTCCCCAGGTTTGCAACTGCATTGGGAAAACGATATTCCACATATCCCTTGTAAAACCAAAGCAACTGAGCATTGGTGCGCTCAGCATAGTAGAAAGAACATGGCTGGTCGAAGATACCGATTGCACTCTTTTCACTCACCAATCCACAGGTAGGATGTATGTCGCAATCAACGAAGTTCCCAATCGGCATATTCAGAACCACTGAATTTTCTTTCAGCGCATCCGATTGATCAAGCAGCAGCTTGATCAATACACGATCACACCCCCTGCTACTTACCTTCATGGAACCTCGGATCCCTGGCTGGGACTCAGTAATAAGCAAACCAGCTCGCTCAAGTATGCTCACATGCAAGGCAGCAGTTGAGGTGGGTAGTTCAAGATGTTCAGCTATTTCGTTGACGCTGAGGCTACGTTCATTCAGCAATTCAAGGATGTTGATCCTCGCTTCATTTGCTATTGCCTTTGCAACAACCAACATTTTCTCTTTATCGGAATAATCAAGGAGTATCTCTTTGAGCATGGTTAATCCCTCTTAACACTCATCCTAACACAAACCAAATAGCTGAAACATCAAATTTTATGAAATTGAGAACCGGAATAGATTCCAAGATTGCCTTGGAGCAATAAACGTATCCATTTTCCCACTTTTTACTACAGGTTTAATATTCTCTGGGTTATTTTTTTCGTTTACAGCCTTCAAATCGTTATGGTGCAATGTAATATGCTCAATGATTTTCATTTGCTTAGAAAAACCTGTTGCATCCAAATCAATCTCCATCTCTTCATCCAGGCTTCTGTTTACCACGAACAGATCAAGTTCTTGTTCCTCTTCATGGTACACAAGCACTGCATCTGCATACGGGACCTCTCCATAGCGATGGTTTTCATAGGATGGTACCTTTAAACGAATATCAAGTACCTTTCCCCTACCATACTTTGATGCATAATAGAAAGGCCAATAGATGGTTTGAACCCAACTCGGTCCCCCATCTTCGGTCATGATCGGCGCAATGACATTCACCAACTGGGCAAGGCATGCGACTTTCACTCGGTGACAGTGCTTGAGTAAACTATTGAGGAGACAACCAACCACCAAGGCATCCTCAAAGGTATATACGTCTTCAAGGATATGCTTCCCAACTTTCCAGTCAGGTTCTGTTTTGTCGTGTTCATTTGAATGGAACCAAACATTCCATTCATCAAATGAGAGATACATGGTCTTCTTGGAACGCTTCTTTGCTTGTACGTAGTCACATACATGCACAATAGTCTCAATGAATGTATCCATTTTCTTACTTGATGCAAGGAAGGTCTCAGCATCATTCTCATCATTTCTGAAATACATGTGCAGTGACAGGTAGTCAGCAATATCCCAAGTATGCTCAAGGACTGTCTCTTCCCATGCTGGGAATGTAGGCATATCACTATTACTGGAACCACAAGCTACCAATTCAAGGCTGGGATCATAGAGCTTTAAAGCCTTTCCCACTTCTGATGCGAGACGCCCATACTCCTCGGCTGTCTTGTGTCCAACTTGCCAAGGTCCATCCATTTCATTACCCAGGCACCACATCCTGATATCATAAGGAGCTTCTGAACCATGACGCTTTCTCAGTTCACTTAAGGCAGTACCTCCTGGGTGGTTACAGTACTCAACCAGGTCCTTCGCTTCATCGATACCGCGCGTACCAAGGTTGAGGGCCATCATTGGTTCTGTGCCAACTTTCTGGCACCAATCCATAAACTCCTTAATGCCAAACGTATTGGGGTCCAAGGCCTTCCATGCGAGGTCAAGACGTACCGGCCTCTCTTCAACAGGTCCCACAGAGTCTTCCCAACGATGGTTGGATACATAGTTGCCACCAGGAAATCTAACCATGGGAACATCAAGATCCTTGACAAGTTTCATGACATCGGTACGTAGTCCATCCTCACCAGCGAGTGGATGATCCTTTTCATAGATACCACCATATACACATCGTCCTAATTGTTCGACGAAGGAACTAAACAACCGCTTATCGGCGGTACCAATTACATAATTTTTAGAAGCATGTACAATACATTTCACGAAGGTTCTCTCCTGTATTAATAGTATAGGTTATCCTTTAACACCACCACTGGTACTGTTAGGTAACTTCATATCAACAAAGAATATTTCTTCTTTATTTAGCAATCAATTTTAGAAAAATTGGCACCATAACATAGCCAATCATTAAAAACCATTGAAATGAGAGATCTTTATGCAAAGGGACTAAATCAATACCAAAATACTTCATAGAGCAATCTCCAACTTTTTTTAAATTTTTTATCTATTGCTTTCCGTATTTAACACGAACTACATTCCATGAGTATGAACCAAGTTCAACTTCTAACTTTCCGTCTTCTATGGGAACCTGACGAATTTTTGAAGGAAATACTGTTTCTGGTTTACCGATTGCATTAAATGCATGTAAATCATCATTCCTCATAATGATTTGTTCCATTTCTGTAACTGATCCAAAGTCACGAGTATCGACCATCAACTGAATGGTATTGACCGCCCTGTTGATAGCAAAAATACTGAGTATTTGGTTCTCTTCATCAAATACTGCTAAACTATCAATATAGGGAACTCCTTCTTTTTCTTCACAATCATAAACAGGAGACATAAGTATATTCTTTAAGACTATACCGCGCCCGTATCGTGATAAATGTAAAAATGGGTAGAATATTGTATTTCTCGTCACTCCTCCGTCAGGCGAAGTAAACACGAGCCCACCTGTATTAACTAATAGGGATTGACAAGCAATTTTAACTCTATCAGCATGTCGAAGAATAGCCATCATAATTGAAGCAGCAACAAGGGCATCTTCCATAGTATGTGGAACGTAATCAATAGGTTCACCAATCTCCCAAAGTTTACGTTCTGGTTGATTATATTTATTAGAGCTAAGAGTATTCCATTCATCAAAGCAAAGATACATTGTTTTTGAACTTCGTTTCACCGCCTTCACATAATCACATGTAGCAATAATATCTTTAATCTGTTGTTCTACATTAAGTGTTCTGGCTAGATAAGTCGGAGTATCCAATAGTACTGCCTTCTCTGCCGAACGAAAGTAACTTTCTTTTGATATTTCTTGAGGAGGACAAGTCCTATCTACATAATGGTGTAAGGATATGTAGTCAGCTATTTCGTAACAATGCATGAGAATATCTTTGTCCCACTCTGGAAAAGTGTCCATTCGGGAAGTCGAGCTACCTGAAAGGATGAGCTCGATAGACGGATCCAACATCTTCATGACTTTTCCAGTTTCCAAAGCTAATCGTCCATATTCATTTGCACTTTTTCCAGCAATCTGCCATGGTCCATCCATTTCATTTCCAAGACACCATGTCTTTATTCCATAAGGTTTATTTCGTCCATATTGTTTTCTAAGCTGGGAATATTCAGTAGTCGTATCCATATTGCAATATTCAAGTAGATCAACAGCAGATCGCATATCTCCTGTTCCAAGATTTATCGTTTGAATTGCATTACTTCCCAATAAATCAAGCCATTGCATAAATTCATCAAGACCGAACTGATTGGACTCAATAGCTTTCCAAGCAAGATCGAGTCGTCTTGGACGTGTATCTTTTGGACCGATTGAATCTTTCCAATCAAATCCCGATACGAAATTTCCACCAGGATATCGTATGACTGATAAATGTAATTCTTTTAGCATATTTAAAGTATCCTGCCTGAAGCCAAACATATCGGATGAGGAATGATCAGGTTGAAAAATACCTCCGTAAACTGTCGATCCCATATGTTCAACAAATGACCCAAACAGCCTCTCGTCAGTCATTCCAATACAATATTCTTTTTCTAGTATCAATGTTGCTGTATTAGTATTCATATTACCTTCTTGAATAATTAGTTTTAAATTTTATATTCACTTTATAGTGCTCAACCCTTGAGTCCAGACATAACTACACCTCTGACAAAGAACTTCTGTAGAAATACATAAACTATCATTAGTGGTATCAGAGAAACCACAGCAGCAGCCAAAGTAGGACCATATTCAATCACTCTTTGTCCCACAAACATTGCTAAGCCTACGGACAATGTTCTCATCTGTATTGAATTTGTTAGAATTAGTGGATATGCAAGATCATTCCAGTTATTCACCAATGTCATAATTCCGATGGTCAATACGGCAGGTATACATAGTGGAAACATGATTCGCCAGAAGATAACGTACTCATTAGCCCCGTCAATCCTGGCTGCTTCTTCGATACTCTTAGGTATTGAACCAAAAAAAGAACGTAACATATATATACCAAATGGCCATGTCAGTCTTGGCAACAAAAGCCCCAAAAAACTATCAAGAATTCCAATCTTATACTCAATTATATAGAGAGGTATCATAAAAACTTGAAAAGGGACCATCATTGATATGAGAATGAATATAAAAACAATGTTTTTACCTTTAAAAAATATTCTTGCAAAAGCATACCCTCCCATTGCACATAAGAGACAGTTAGTAAATGTGGTCATAGTAGAAAAGATAATTGTATTTCTTGTCATTGTAAGTAATGGTAGTTTTTGCCAAACACGGATATATTGAGAAAAAGTTAAACGTTCAGGCAAAGTTTCTGGAGGAAACTTTACTATATCCATCTCGAATTTCAAGGATGAAAGGAAAAGCCAGATAAATGGATATAGAACAATCACAAGTACAATACACATTGTAAAAACACTGAGAACTATGCTGAGTTTGTATTTATTCATTTTATTCATTCCCAGATACCCTATTTTCATTTTTCAAGAAAAATCTATACAGAACCACAGAAATTACTGCGATGATAAAAAAAAGAATCATTGCAATTGAGGATGCATACCCTAGGCGGAAAGGACTGATTGAAAATGCACGGGAATATAAATATTGGACAATGGTTTCTGTCCTGAAAAGAGGACCTCCGCGCGTCATTACATATGTCTGGTCAAATACCATAAGACCTGCAATTGTTGATGTAATAACATTAAATCCTAGTACCGGTAGAATCTGTGGAAGAGTTATTCTTATAAATTGAATCCATACCCCTGCTCCATCAATAACAGCAGCTTCATAATATACATTGGGAATTGCATGGAGAGCAGCTATGAAAATGATCATAGCAGAACCAAAAGTTTTCCATATTGAAACAAATACAACGAGTGGCATTGCCATATCTGGATTCTTTAAAAATTCCATTTTGGGTAAACCAATCATCTGTGTCCATTTAGCTATCATACCGATTGTAGGGTCTAGTAATATGGACCAAACGATTCCCATCGCAGTCATTGAGCAAACTACTGGAGCATAAAATGAAAAACGTAATAACTTCCGGAAAATGGAATTCTTGCTGACATATAAAGCCATGGCCAATGAAAACGTTGTTCCGATAAACACAGAAAGAAAAGTATATTGGAAAGTGTTTTTCAATGAATTCCAGAATCGGCTATCTTCTGCTAATTCTTTCAAATTTGAAAATCCACTAAATTTTATTGAAGATAGGAAAATATTTACATCAAAAAAGGACATCAGGAATGCAGTTAATAAAGGAATAAAAACAAATACCATAAGAGATACAAGGGAAGGGAATAAAAACACCCAAGCAGCGACTTGTGGATTATACCAAATTGAATTTATTCTTTTTTGCGAGTATTTCACGATTATCACCAACCTAGAGGATAGTTGCTGTATTGGATTTCTCTAATACAGCAACTATAATTATAAATAACTTTATCTATTACTTAAAACTTTATTAATACCTTCTTCCATTTTTGCAGCTGCCTCACTTGGAGATATCCTCAAGTAAGTTAATTGCTCTAGAATTGGATTCACATAGTCAGAAAGAATTTGGGTCGATTCAGGAAGCCCTTCAAAAGGTATTCTTGTATACTGGGTAATAGTACCAAGCTCCGATTGTATCAAATTTTCCTGGACCTCAGGATCATCTAAGACTTCTTGTGACCAAGCTGGAAATCCATTACGCAATGTCCATTCTTTTAAAATATCTTTTGAAAGCCAATACTTGATAACTTCATAAGCAGCAATTTTTTGTTCTTTAGTGGCACTTGAAGTAATCATGAAAGCTACACCTGTTCCAATGAATTCTTTATTTCCTGAGTCAGAAGCAGGAATTGAACCGATCCCAAAATCAATTCCTTTTTCCCTACACCCTGCAATCAACCAAGGACCATTTATATACATTGCAACTTTTCCAGCGTAAAATAGATTATCCAAGTCGGCACCGGTCATTCCAGTAGGAGAAATCTTGTTTTTTGTAAAATCCTGGAACATTTTAAAAACTTGGATTGCTTCTGGTGAATTAATCGCTGACTTAGTATTGTCTGCAGTTATCCAATCGCCTCCATTGCTCCAAAGGAAATTGGTGATTACTGCACTGTCTGCCGCAAAGGCATAACCATACTGTTCTTTTGCTGGGTCAGAAAGTCTTTCAGCGTACTCAATAAATTCTGAGAAATTCTTTGGGGGGGTTTCTGGATCAAGTCCTGCTTCCCTAAATAAGTCTTTATTCCAATACAAGTAATGAGAGTTATATTGCATAGGGATACCATAAGTATTATTGTTGTACTGGAATGCTTTCAGCACATTAGGGGAGTAATTATCCTTATCAAGTCCTGACCATTCCCAAAAATCATTCAGCGATAATAGAGCACCACTTTGGCTGTATTCTGGAATATTCTCCAAACCCAGAAGAATCAATGTCGGACCTGTCTTAGTGGAAACAGAAACAGCAAGTTTTTCTAACATATTTCCCCATGGCATTATATCCATATCAATCTTAATATCCTGTGGATTCTCAGCATTGAATCGATCAAATATTTCTCTGAGAATATCACCGTCTGAAGCAGTGAAACCATTCCAAAAAGATATTTCTGTACCTTCTGCTGAGGAGGCGCTTGCCTCCTTTTCTCCAGCTGCAAATACCATACTGACCATACATGTGATCAATACCAAGAACAACAAAATCCGTTTCATAACACTCTCCTTTTTTGAACAATATTCCTGTTCATTACGTGCTAATTGGAATATTCATTCCAATAATCTTGGTTCTTATGGTTCTAGTATAGTACGGATATTCCAGTTGTCAAGGTTATGATTAATAAAATATCCAGAATGTTAGAATGTAGTTAATTACAGAATTTTATATGCATATGTTTACATTGAACACATACGAAAGTAGGCTGTATATTTTTAATATTTACGTACAATAAAGGAAAGTAATTACCAAGGTATATACCAAGAATATTGGACCATACGACAGAAAAATGGACACCACATGGGTGTCCATCTCTATTGTGAACCGTTGTTCGGTAATCTGCTTATTGCAAGGCAAGCAAACTGAAGACCAAGGTAAAGAGAGCAACTGTCTCAACAATACCGATAACGATAAAGTAGTTTGCAGTACCCTTTCCAGTCTCAGCAAGTGCATCACATGCGCAGGCTGCAGTCTTTCCCTGCATCCATGCAGAGAGTCCGATAGCTGCACCACCGAACACACCAACGCCCAATGCCAAAGTTGATGAGGCCCCTGCAGCAATGGCTGCGGCAATGAAGTTCATCAAGAGGAACCCGTAAATGGTCTGGGTAAGCGGAGCACCGGCAAATGCAACCATAATGAACGGAGCAGGTTTACCGTTCGCGTAGCACTTCTTCCAACCACCAACTGCTGCCTGGGCAGCAGCGCCAGCGCCAAGACCCGACCCAAGAGCCGAGAGAGCCAATGCACATGCCAATCCAATAAATTCCAAGTTTCCCATGTGTTTCTCCTTAGTTGTTACCAAACAACGATCAGTTTTCTTCTACCGTTTGGGTAAACGGTTCATATGCGATCCCAGTCCACTCCATGCCGAGCTGACCAGAGAACTCCAATAGATTCAAGCGCACACCGTGCACCACTACACTAAGCAGCCCCATTACAATGTTCAGGGAGTGCCCGATTACCAGTACCAAGATTCCAGCAACAAGTGCAAATCCACTAAGCATTCCACCTGCCATACTGTTGAAACTCTGTGCAATGGCAACAGAAGCCATTCCAACAGCGAACAAACGGATATAACTCATGATATTTGAAAATGCGCTGATGGTATTGAGGAAGGTAGTGAAAAAACCACCCAACCCACTGGCAAGTCCCTTTCCAAACTTGATGCCGGGACCTTGTGATCCGAAAACCACGACAAGGAGGAATCCCAATCCAACCACTCCAGCTACATACATGAGATTGGCTGTCTCTCCAATAACCAGTTGCAATACCACAAAATAGAGGGCAAGGATGTCCATCAACCACCCAATATCGGCAACAAAGCTCAAGTCCTTCTTGGAAATCTTATGGATTACATTGAGAATGCAAGCCAAGCTGAGTTGAACCGTTCCAATGATGAAACAGAACTTCATGACCGTATTCTGAGCTGTGCTGGCAGTCAAACCAAAAAGTTCAGGATAGTTGGAAATGGAAGGAATCACCAATGTTTGGAGGAATGGAACTGCCAAAAGGATTTCCTTCGATCCGAACCAGGTACCAGTCAATGATCCCCACACAATTGTTGCTATACTCAGTACATAGAGCAACATAACCATGGTATTGGCTTTCTTGGCTTTTGCATGTAAAAGAACAGCAGTCGCCATGAAGATAATACCATAACCTGCATCTCCGATGATCATCGCAAAGAACAGGGTGAAGAACAACAGGAACCAGGTACTGACATCATTTTCACGATAACCAGGAACGGTTCCCAGAATATCAAACACGGGCTTGATAATTCCCACTCCCTTAGGGTATTTGATCAAAGTTGGCGGAGTGTCCTCTTCCGTGACATCATCCAATTGGTATGCCCAACCCTTCTGCTTGGCAAGGGATATAAAGTCATCTGCCTTGGTTTCTGGAAGATAGCCCGAAAGCCAGACCAGGTCATCTCCCCCTTCAAGCTGTTCCCCCACCTCCTCAAAGCGCATTGCCATCTCCAGCTTCTTCAATTGGAATGAAAAAGCATCAAGATAATTACCTGCCTCCTTGAGAGCTTTGACTACATCCTTCAGGCGGCTCTCATCTGAAGCTTTCCTGTTCTGTAGAAAGCCAAGACCATGTTCACTCAGGGTAAAGGGTTTGGCTGGAACGGATGAGTCGAGTGCTTCCCCTACAGTTGCAATGGCCATCTGTCCAGCAACAGGAGAAAGCTCAATATATTGGATTGAGGAATCCAGGTTCTTCAGGTCCTTCTTGGAAAGGGTATAGAAAAACAACTTGATCCCCTCATGGGATAATTGCCTCACTTCCTCTGGGTCGAAATCACCCCACTCCTTAAGCTCCTCTATCTGAGCCGAGTCAGCCTTGATTTCCTCTAATAGGTCATCTCTTGTCTCCAAGAGTCCTTGATAGCGTTCAAGAAGTTCATAAAACACTTCATCAGAGACTTCACTCTGGGCAGGCATATGCTTTTTGTCTTGAAGATCAAGAATGACATTCCGTAAGTTGTATATTTGGTCATAACGCTTTTGGAGCTGTTCAATCTTTTGACTCTGGACCTGTTCACTGGTTATATGGAGCAGACCACCTTTTCTGAGATCCCTGAGCATGGTACGGCCATTATGTGCCTGAACGACGATGTAGGCCTTTTTCATTGGTACAATCATCTCATGCCCCCTGCATCAGCTTTTTCTTGGCGATCTTACCACGGACGACAGCAGCAGTCTGCTGGTCACCCAAGTAAATGGCAATACGACGGATATTATCCTTTGCCTCAGGTATCTTCACCTTCTCGAAAAGGTTCACCCGTTGACTGGTGGTTCTCAACTCTTTTTCAAGGAGTCTCACCTGTTGTTCCAGTGTTGCGATCAAGGCATCATAACGAGCCAAGTCACGAAGGCTCTCCAGTCCCTTGTCCACCCAAAGAGGATAGTCAGCAAGATCATAGGAGATGGGAACAAAGGTCAGTTCCTTGAATACTGGAATGGTTACACCGGCAATATTGCCTTTTGCTTTAACCACCTTGTCTATCTTGATGAGCTTTTCAACCTTCAGTTCAGAAGCGAATGCGGTATTTTCATGATACACAGCAATCCACGTCTGCATGTCCTGAACGAGCGCCTCCTGCTTTTTCTTCAGTGAAGCCACCTCAGCAGAAATTTGCCTGATAACCATTTGCAACTGTTGTTTTTTCAGTTGCAGGGTCGGCAGATAACGCTGGTATTGCTTCAATCTGTCCTTCTGGAGTTTCTGTTCGTTCTTGGTCAGTTTGACGGCCATCTCGACTCCTTAGTCATTCATCTTCTTGGGCCAGCGACTCAGGATCAAATCACTCTTCAATCCTGTTTCATTTGGCTCGAAACAGTCACTGAGAATCTCCCATCCCAAGTCCAGCGCTCCCTCAAGGGGGATATTCACACTCAAATCCATCAATTTGCTTTCAAACAATCGACCATATTTGAGCAATTTCTCATCCCAATCGGTCATATTGAAGCCCATCGATTTCTTTTCCAGTGACTCCTTGTATGATGCATACAGTTTGATCATACCATCCATCAAAGCACGATGGTCATCCCTGGTATCCTTGTTGACCTGCTGCTTGAGACGACTCAGCGACCCAAATGGCTCGATTCTTCCACCCTTGAGATAATACTGACCTTCGGTGATATACCCGGTATTATCAGGAACCGGATGCGTGACATCATCACCAGGCATGGTGGTTACCGCAAGAATGGTTACAGAACCTGCACCCTCAAAGTCAACAGCTTTCTCATATCGGGATGCAAGGGAACTGTAGAGGTCACCTGGATATCCTCGGTTTGAAGGAACCTGGTCCATGGTAATGGCCATTTCTTTCATGGAGTCAGCAAAGTTGGTCATATCAGTTAGCAGTACAAGTACCTTCTTGCCATCCTGTGCAAAACGCTCAGCAACAGCAAGAGCCATATCAGGGACCAACATACATTCAACGGTTGGGTCACTTGCAGTATGGATGAACATAATCGTTCGACTCATTGCACCACTACTCTCAAGGGTATCCTTGAAGAAGAGATAGTCATCATACTTGAGACCCATACCTCCAAGTACGATCAGGTCAACTTCTGCCTGCATGGCAATTCTCGCAAGCAGTGGGTTGTAAGGCTCACCACTGACACTGAAAATGGGAAGTTTCTGACTCTCAACCAAGGTATTGAATACATCAATCATCGGGATACCCGTTCTGATCATGTTACGAGGAATGATACGCTTTGCAGGATTTACCGCAGGACCACCGATATCAATCATATTGTCTGACAGTGAAGGCCCATTGTCACGGGGATTGCCAGTACCATCAAATACACGACCGAGAAGGTTCTCTGTATACGAGACACGCATCGGAACGCCAAGGAATCGCACCTGATCACCGGTGGATATGCCCTGTGCTCCGCTGAATACCTGCAAAGAGACCAGATCATCATCAAGCTTGATGACACTCGCATAGCTCTGCTCACCTTCAGAGGTGACAATGGCAAGCTCACTGTTGCTTACCCCGGCGGCACGCACGGTGATGACGTTTCCTACAATGGATTCAATTTTTGAATAGACTTTCTGCATCTGCAACCCCTTAGATCAACTGCTCAGCGTCAGGATCAACACTACGTTGTTTTCCCTGGTACAGGGCAAGAATCTCCCCTTCTATCTGTGTGAAGCGCTCGCTCTTCGTTTCAACATTGTTCCAGTCAAGGAACTTCTGTCTAAGCGTGTTAAAGAAGGAACGCACATGTTTCTTATCTTCTAGATCAAACTCAGTCGCAAGCACCTTGAACAGTACCTCAAAGGTATGTTTCTGTCTTTCAGGTGGGACCGAAGCATCGACTGGGTCGAAGGAGTTCTGCTGTAGGTAAAAAGCATCAATCAACTCACTCTTCTGGTAGGTGATATAGTCTGAAACCGAGGTTCCCTCTTCACCGACAACCTTCATCATCTGGTTGACCTCATTACCCCTTCTCAGGATATTGCGGGCATACTCGACCTTTGCCTGTTTGATGATACCCTCATATTTCGACCAGGAAGTGAGCGGATCGATTGCAGGATATTTACGTGCATCACTGCGTTCCCTACTCAATCCGTGGAAAGCTCCAACAACCTTGAGTGTAGCCTGTGTTACTGGTTCCTCGAAGTTACCACCAGCAGGACTGACTGTTCCTCCAATGGTTACCGAACCGATACGACCATCACGCAGACGTACCTTTCCAGCTCTTTCATAGAACTCTGCAATACGGCTCTCAAGATAGGCTGGGAATGCCTCTTCACCTGGAATCTCTTCAAGACGACCACTCATCTCACGCATTGCCTGTGCCCAACGGCTGGTGGAGTCAGCCAAGAGCAGGACACTGAGTCCCATTTGCCTGTAGTACTCAGCAAGTGTCACAGCGGTGTATACAGAAGCCTCACGGCTTGCTACCGGCATGGAAGAGGTATTACAGATGATGATGGTACGTTCCATCAATGAACGACCGGTCTTCGGGTCAACAAGCTCAGGGAACTCCTTGAGAACCTCAACTACCTCACCGGCTCTCTCACCACATGCAGCAATAATTACGATATCCACATCTGCATTACGGCTGGTCATATGCTGGAGAACAGTCTTTCCTGCACCAAACGGGCCAGGGGTACAGTAGGTACCACCCTTGGCAACAGGGAGGAAGGTATCGATGATCCTGATTTTGGTCACCAAGGTCTCATCGGGGCGTAGACGCTCCTCATAGAGTTTGATGGCTTTCTTGACCGGCCAGGTGAAGATCATGGAAAGGTCTTTCTTGTTACCTTTTGCATCCTCTACGGTACAAATGGTATCACGAACGCCATAGCTACCCTTTTCCTTGATGCTTACAACCTTCCAATCTGTATCTGCTAGATTAAATGGAATCATGATCTGGTGGGTGAACAGACCTTCTGGGACAGTACCAAAGGTATCGCCGGGGCGAAGATGGTCTCCCACCTTTGCTACAGGGGTAAACTCCCAATCATTGTTGGGGATTGCATCAAGGTACACACCACGTTGGAGAAAGAACCCACACTGTTTTGCGAGTTCAGGAAGGGGGTTCTGCAAACCATCATAGATCTGCTGCAAGAGCCCGGGCCCCAAGGCAACACTCAACATCTCGCCGGAGAACTCTACTGTATCCCCAACGCGGATTCCACCAGTCATTTCGAAGACCTGCAGGGAAGCCGTATTCCCATTGATACGGATTACCTCACCCTTGAGGCGATCATCACCAACATGGATATATCCGACTTCATTCTTTGCAATAGCACTGTCGAACTCGACTGTTACCATATTCCCGTTGACGCCTAAGACACGCCCACTTGTATTTGCCATATCCAACTCCACTAATTGTTCTCAATCTCAGTCTGAATATTGGAAAAGAGACGCTTGAACTCAGCGTTTCCTTCCTCTCGGGTAAAAAGACTTTTTCTTTGCAACATTTTCAGTTTCAACGCATACGAAAGAAGCCCTTCAATATCAAATGTATGAAGAGCACTCAAATCATCCAGATAGTTCCAATGCAGCCTTATCAGCAACATTTCAGCCTGTAGTACGTCATCACTGGAAAGAGCCTGACGCACAGTATCACTGATTTTGGCTTCTTTATCCCCATCATTTCGGTAGGAAGGATCAGAGAGAGAAAGTTTCCTACTTCTTGCCTCAGTCAACTCCTTCTTTACCATGCCAGCAAAATGTTGGTACTGGAAAAGAAAATGATGTGAGGATGCAACACCGCTTACCGCCTGCTCCAAAAGTAGGTAGTGAGCCTTGCTTACCTGCTCTTTGCAGAGCGACAGAAAGGTATCAGTTGTGAAGGGAAGCACTCCGTCATACCGTAAGGAAGGTAACGTTGCTACCAAATAATAGTAGGAAGCCACGACAACTCCTTATTGTTCCGCTTTGAAAACGATGTCCTGGATGGAAGGAGAAAGGAACGGACGAAGCAGTTCCGCAGTCTCCTCTGCACTGAAATCATAGAATGCCGAACCATCCTTCTCACTCACCCTGAAACCAGATCTTGCAGAAGGCACTGCCTTGATCTCAAGACCTTTCTTGAGTTCATCACCAAGCTCCTTTTTCAGGGATGTTGCGAGCTGATCAAAATCTTTCTTGCTCAGCTGCAGTTCCTTTCCCCCGATATCTGAAAGGGAAGAAACAACCTTGATAATTACATTGACAAGGTCCTTGCTGGAATAGGCTTTCTCTATATCAGCTGTAAGAATCCTGTCCAGTTCAGCCTGTATGGCCTTCTTCAGGGAGAGTAGTACATCCCTGCTTGCCTGCTGAAGACTGCTGATTGCACTCTGGTCCCGCGTCTGGATCTCTTTGTGAGCTTTCTCGATTTCCCGAGCAGCCTCTTTACGGGCTTTCTCCACTAACGATGCAGCCTCAGCCTTTGCATCAGTAATAATCTGATCAGCCTCTTTCTGGGCAGCCTCAATTCCATCCCTGCGGATGGAAGCAACCAAATCTTGAATCTGTTGAGCCATCTGAATTCCTACCTTGTCCTAGAGTTCCAATAGGTCACGAAATATTTGGATTCTGCCTATATACGCAAAATTTGCCAAACTGTAGGGAATTATCGTGCAATGAACATAAAATTTCAACCTATTTGTCAATTTTTGTCCATTTGGCTATATCTATTCCCCAATAGCCAAAAGAAATCACCGGAATTCTATACCCTTCCCGATATTTTTGCTAGGATGTTCCCATGAATATGCTTGCTAGACATGCCCATCTCTATACCAACGATAGTAAACGGGGGATTCTCTGTATTGAAAATCTTCACGATGGGATGGTCCACCTTCTTATCAGTGAAAATATGGCAAAAGACATACAAGCTATACGGTTCCGTCTTGATCTTGGGACATTTGCGCATACAGCTCTCCAGGATGCATATGAGCATATTGGTCTGGAAGTATTTTCCATCAGGGTATTGGTAACCGCTGATGAGGATGAAGACTTGGATGAACTGCTCGCTGCACAAGAGACTTTACTGCTATCGCAGGGCAAATTACTTTATTGAAGCATATATGTTGATATTCCTCTTACAGATGTACAAGGAGGAATATCATGTACGGGAGAATCCAGAAACATAGTACGGTAAGGCTCTTCAGTAATGCACAGGAGGCCTATCGACTGCTTGCACACTATTATCTGAAAGTTACAAATGCGGGTGGGTGTATTCTTGATTACCTATTACTGCCCCATTCAATTGACTTGTTGCTCTCCTTTCCCAATACCATGAATAATCTTATTGCAGTGGATTCCGCCCATTTGCTTCCACTCTTTGGTACATTGGGAGCCAGGGGGAAACACTACCCTTTCTCTGGTACCTATGAACTCTACCATGCAAGTCACTGTTTCTGTGAATTGGGAAAGGCAGGAACAAATGTCCTGCCTTTCAGCTTGGAATCAATTTTGCAGGAAAAGAAACGTGCTAGGATTTGTTCGCCTTCGCCTTGTCTTTTTTGATAAGATTACGAACCCCTTGGATTGTTACTCGTATGGCATCCTCGGTATCGTGGAGCTTTGGGTTCTCCATACCCAGGAGTTCACGCTCCTGGTTACCCACCACAAAGAAATCACTACCACAGCGAACACCCAAGTGTGCAGCAACCACAAAGAGAGCAGCACTCTCCATCTCGCTTGCCAAGACACCAAGTCGTTTCCAAGCCTCCCACTTATTAATCAGATCATAGCTGACCGGCATCAGGGAAGGATCATGCTGACCGTAGAAGGAGTCCTTGCATTGTACGACACCCAGGTGACTTCTTTTTCCAAGTTGGTCGGCAGCCTCTTTCAATGCTGATACAACCTCAAAGTTAGCTACAGCAGGAAATTCTATAGGTGCATACTCCCTGCTGGTTCCTTCCATTCTTACAGCACCGGTAGCAATCACGACATCACCGCCCATCACTTCCAAGGCGATACCACCACAGGTACCCATGCGGATGAATGTATCACTTCCACATTTGAAGAGTTCTTCCATTGCAATGGAGGCCGAAGGGCCACCAATACCAGTGGAGGTAACCGATACCTTCTCCCCATCCAGGAACCCTGTATAGGTAACATATTCCCTGCTATCAGCCACCAGAGACGCATCATCAAGATACTTAGCAATCAGTGGCACCCGCTTCGGATCACCAGGAAGAATGGCATATCTACCTACATCGCCCTCTTTGATATGCAAATGGTATTGAATACCTGTTCCGTTCATATAGTCTGACATAGATCCTCCCTCACCATTTCATGGTATCACCCACTGTATCTGGGTGCAAGCTATCTCAGTACCCCATCTGCTTCAACATATCTGCAAGCACACGAAACCGCTCACCAAGTCGTTCCCCTTCCTGGGATAGGGCATCATTGAGCAGTCGAATATCGGTATCAATCATTGGATTATCTGTGCAAACCTCGACGCTCATAGCATCCCCTTGCAGTCCAATACGGTCAATGGTCTCTTGATCTGGATCATAGAACTTAGGAAATCGATAGGCATCCTGAAAATACAGATTGGTCCTACATATCAGGATTGCCAAGTCAAGTGCACGGGTAAGGGGAAGTTCTTCACTCTGGCGTGACCACTTCTCGCCAGTATAACGCCACACCTTTGCTGATGCTTCCACACTGCCCCGATCATTCCACTGAGCCAATCCAATCGAGAGACCTTTGGCATCACTTTCATTTGCCTGTTTTCCATCAACGTGTTCATAGTTCGGTACCACGATAACGGGCTTGTGTTTCAAACTTGTAGGTATCTTCATACATGTATCTCCTTTGCGTGTATATAGGTTTGTTTCATCATGGAGAGCAGGGTATCCAGTTCTGCACGATAATCCGAAACATCCTCTTGATAATCCAGCTCTTCTAAAACGGAAAAATCCATAATG
Source organism: uncultured Sphaerochaeta sp. (assembly GCF_963677075.1). Lineage (NCBI taxonomy): Bacteria > Pseudomonadati > Spirochaetota > Spirochaetia > Spirochaetales > Sphaerochaetaceae > Sphaerochaeta > uncultured Sphaerochaeta sp. Next base: position 2,279,153 of record NZ_OY781873.1, read on the forward strand.
GAAGGCCCATGCTTGCTATAGCTATTCTGTAATGATGGATAGTTTGCAAGTGCCCCAACAGAGAGACGGAAAAAGAGAGAGTTCTTGGTTGCCTGAAAATTTTTGCTTACACCCAGGTACTCTTGTGAAGTACTGGCATCAACCAAAAGAAATACACCCATTGGTGGTTTTTGCTCCTCATAAAGGGCTCTAAGATGTTTCTTGTTCATACTGAATCCTTTAGTAAATTACTAAATTAGTATACTTAGTAAAAAGCCCTCTGTAAAGAGGGCATGATCAATATTTCTAAAGTTGCACGTATGTTTTTCCCATACCTCCATCCTCTGGTGTGGCAAATCGGAATCCTTGTATCGAGCGATGCTTCTCCAGATACGAGGAAATCCCCTTGGAGAGAATTCCGTCCCCATACCCATGGATGACGGAAAATTGAGAAACACCATGAACCAAACAGCTTTCAATCTGTTGCTCAAGGGAAGAGAGAGCTTCCTCCAGGGTATACCCTCTCAGGTCAAGCATCAGTCTAGGCCGCGGAGTACTGCTATGGTAGGACACCAATACTTTCTTCTGTTGCTCCTTGATTGCTTGCAATTGCTTGCCCTCGAGTGTCATTCGCATTGAGCCAATCGCGACAAGATATTTATTCCTTCCCTGCTGTTTTAGGATTTTTCCCAATCGTTTTGCAGTTCCACAGAGCACTTCCATGCCTTCACTGAACTCCTGTGGATTTTGGACCTCCAGATCTGAAAGCTCCTCTTCACTCTGTTCCAGCAGAGCTTGTTCATCTTGCACCCTGTCCTCAAGGCTTTGTACATACGCTTTCACCTGTTTGCGTTTAGCCTTATCCAGTTCACCTTCCCTCATGGTCTTTACAAGGTTTTCCAACTCTTTTCGTTTTGCACTCATGAATCGGGCAAGCTCAGTTGTTTGTTCATCCTTGAGCTGTGCTTCTCTTTGACGTACACGAAGCTCCTTGAGCTGAAGTTGTTTCACCTCTTGCTGAAGCGTGTAATACCGTTTTTGGGTTTTCTCTTCCTGCTTCTCAAGCTCTTTCCGTTTTTCCTCAAGATCCTTGATGATGGAAGCAATCTGGACCGCTTCACTGCCAAGGTACTGTTCAGCACGAGATATGACTTCCTCAGGAAGTTTCATATAGCGGGCAGTATCGATCGCGTGGCTCTCTCCCGGCAATCCTTGTATAACCCTGAAGGTTGGCATATGTGAGTGCTCATTGAACTCCATAGAGGCATTGATCACTTCCTTCTTTGCATAGGCAAACTGCTTGAGCACTCCATGATGACTCGTTACCAAAGTCAGTTTTGCCTTCTCCAAACAGAATTCAAGGACAGAGCGGGCAATTGCAGAACCTTCCACTGGATCGGTGCCACTACCAAGTTCATCGAGAATAACCAAACTTCTCTCACTCATGTTTCTGAGAATGTAACCAATCTGTTTCATATGGCCGCTGAAGGTGGAAAGCTCTTCCTCAATCGATTGTTCGTCACCAATATCAGTAAACAGATTGTCAAATAAGGGCAGGCTGCTCCCCTCTTTTGCGGGAATGAATCCACAGTATTGATTAAGCAGTGCAAACAACCCCACAGTCTTGATCGTAACAGTCTTTCCTCCAGCATTCGGACCGCTGATGACTACTGCCCGTACACCTTCTTCGAGTGCAATGGAGATAGGAACAGCTTTTCTGCCCAACAATGGATGTCGGGCCAGCTCAAGGTTGCATCGTTTTGTCTTCAGGTCTGTGGCGGTACAGTGTGTTTCCAAAGCCCAAAGAGCGATAGAGAATATGGCATCAAGCATGCCAATACGAGTGGATAAAGCGTTCAGCTGCGTTCTGAGTGCTCTTGCACTGCTGTTCAGTTCCCTGAGAATCTTCGCTATTTCCACGAGTATCTGGTTCTGTGCGATCATCACCGAATTATTCATCTCTACAAGGGTATAGGGTTCCATGAATACGGTATTCCCCGAACTGGAACTGCTGGATACAAATCCTTGTACCTGACTTCTCCGGTCACTTCTTACGGGAATGACCAATCTTCCATCCCTCATTGCTTCCTGGTCAGTTTGCACTGCAGTGGGATTGCTCCTGATGAACTGGGCACAGAAGCGGGATCGTTCGCTCTTGGCTGCCTCCACCTGACGGAAGAGAGCACTTATCCTTGGATGGGTATTTCTTACCTGACCACTCTCATCGAGCGTGTTCTCAGCTTGGTCAGCGAAAGCCACCAGTTCATGTGGCAACCCTTCTCCCAAGAGCGGGAGCAACACCGAGAAGTAACCATCAGGATCCTGCACAGACTCCATATGCTTATACAGATGCTCAGCACTACGGATATACCGGGCAAGGTCGAGCAGTTCATACCCTTCTGCTCCTTGGGTAGGATCATCAAGAGATGAGAGCGTTTCCTGGATTGCAGGGAATGAGTGGATGATGAGCCTATCGGCTCCTGAGAGCAGTTTCATTGCTGCTGAAACTTGTCTCTGACGTACGGTAAGCTCATCCTGTGTATCTAAAAAAGGAAGCGTTTTAAGAACTTGCACACCTTCTGGTGCGTGACTCATGCTCTGTATCTGTTGTAAAACCTGGAAGAACCCCAGCTCTTCAATACTCTTGTGATTCATCTCTCTCCATTCGTTTGACCCAGGATTTTGAACGGTCATTCTTTCCCATCCATTCAGGTTTCTTTTCATCAAGGGAAGCAAGCATCCTGAGATAGCTCTCATATCTATCGTAGTGAATGAGATCCTGTTCCACTGCTTCCATCACCTTGCATCCAGGTTCTCCCTGATGCAGGCATCCTTCATACGTACATGAGCCTGCAAACTCCGCAAACTCAGGAAAAGCATCGCTTAATTCGTGGGGATCGGTGTGTGGTACGAGAAACTCCCTTACCCCAGGCGTATCTGCAATCGTAAAATCAGGACCATGCAACAACAGAGCATGATTGGTGGTATGCCGACCACGATTATACTTATGGGAGATTTCCCCTGTCTTTTGCTCTACTCCCAGCAATCGGTTGATCAACGTTGATTTTCCAACCCCACTCTGTCCGACAAATGCCACTGTCTTACCCTTAAGAACCTCATGCAATCGATCAAGATTCTCTCCATTGGCAGCACTGACCGCCATCGTCTGATACCCAAGTTTACCGTAAAGGGAAAAGCGCTCATGTTCTTCCTCTGTGAGAAGGATGTCACTCTTGTTCAGGATAATCATAACCGGTGCTTTACGGGAGCAAGCTATTACCCGGTCGATGAATCGTGGCCTGAAAGGAGGACTTTCAACACTGCTTACACAGACGACCAAATCCATGTTGGCTACCACGGTCTGATTACATCCTTTCTTCGCATTCCAGCGCTGGAAACAGTTACGTCTCTCGAGCCGTTCCGTGATCAAACCCTCTCCCTCATTGGTAAGGACAAAAAATACCTGGTCCCCTACGGCAAGTGGATTGTACTCATCGGTAACTTGGAACAACTGTTTTCCCTTGATACGGCAAAGATAGGAGTTCCCTTGAGACTCCACCGTATAAATGTTGTTGATCCCTCTGGTTATCAGGCCTGTTTGCATCTCTTTCTAGCTCCCAGGAAGTACTGTATCTGCAAACGGGGCTCTTGACAACCAGATGGTATTTGATACTGTAATGCTATGTTCAGTTTTAAAACGTGCTCTCACCCACTCTGCCATACCTATGTATGCAATGAAGGCAGCCATTGTTATCGCCACAGCGAGAACCAAGACGAACTCTACCAGGATTGTCTTGATCGGCTAACCGGCAGCAACGATATTGTTGACTATTCTTTGACTGGTAGTGAGTTTGACAACCTAACCTTGGGCAAGAAAACCATTTCTGCCTCCAACATGGCTTGGTGCACTTTTCGAGGTGTGGATTTCTCACAAGTCACCTTACTCAACAGTTTTTTCGATTTTTGTCTCTTCGAAAAGTGCAAATTCAACAGTATCATCTCCCGCTACAGTGTATTTTCCGGTAGTAAGATGATCGACTGTGATTTCTCAGGTAGCATGATCATGCATACCAATTTCAGTGGAATTGACACACTTCGTTGTTCATTCGGAGACTGTGACCTCTACTTTTCGACCTTCAATTCAAGTTTCCTCAGGGATACTGATTTTGAGGATTGCAACTTGAAGAAAGCCGACTTTGTCTATACTGACAGGAGACGCGTCTCCTTCCGCTACTCCAATTGGGAGGAGGCACGCTTTTGAATATCTATCAGCATTTCTCAGTCGTAGGTTTCTGTAATACCTATTTGGTTGCCCGTAAGGAGGGCAGTGATGCCCTCTTGATCGACCCTGGACATGTGGATACGGAGTTGATCAACTTGATTGAGGCAAATAGGTACAAATTGAAACATGTACTGCTTACCCATCGACACCCTTCCCATACAGAGGGACTTGGCACCCTGAAGAAGATCTACGATGTGGAGGTCCATGCCTCAGCCTTTAGTAGCTATGAATTTCTCTATCATCCAATTGAGGATGCAGAAGTTCTTAATCTCTGTGGTTTGGAAATTGAGGTCATCCATATACCGGGTCACAGTTTGGACAGCATGGTATATAAAATCGACCATGCATTATTTACTGGTGATACGCTGCTTTGTGGTAGAATAGGGTCAACACCCGGATACCGGGAGCAGGCTCTGCTTATCTCATCCATCAATCAGAAACTAATGACACTCGATGAGAACATACTTCTCTTCCCAGGACATGGCACGGCAAGCAAGTTGAGAATCGAGCGTATGTTCAACCACGATCTTTTGCAGTTGGGCAAGATTGAGACCGAGCGCCAGAATTGGAGAGAGGATGAGTAGAGCGTACATAAGAGAGAAATCGTTCAGGCATTGCGGCAACAAAACGTAATCTCTTTCCTTTTGATGGGCTGTCAAGTTCAAGAATCAAGGCGTGCAACATCAAGGTCTGACCATCATCCTTCCCATAGATAGGATCGCCAATGATCGGGTGACCTTCCTTGCTTAAATGCACCCTGATCTGGTGGGTTCGTCCTGTGTGGAGGGTAATCCTCAAGAGTGCAAACCCACGGTACTGTCTCAAAACCTGATATTCTGTCTTGGCATATCTTCCTTCATCATCAGCACATGTGGTGAATTTCTTTCGGTCCTTGGGATCACGTTTCAGATGTTTCTCTATGATACCCTGTCTCTGCTTAAAAACTCCTCTTACCAAGGCAATATAGATTTTCTTCGTCGTTCGGTCCTTGAACTGTGCAGAAAGATGCCTGTGGCTTGTCCTGTTTCGGGCAATTACCAAGACTCCACTGGTATCCTTGTCCAAGCGATGCACTATACCGGGACGAACTGCAGGACTGGAGAGGTCTACTTCATCCTCACCTTCATCTTCATCCTGCAGTTCCTCACAGAACTGTTTGCCGTAGCGATGGACCAATGCATTGACCAGGGTATGTTCCATATTTCCATTTGCAGGGTGTACCACCATCCCTTGTTCCTTGTTGATAGCAAGAAGATCCTCATCCTCATACAGGACGTTGAGTGGAATATCTTCCCCTTCAATTCCTTCGAAGAATGACTGACTGAAGTGGATGGCAATATTATCACCTTCCTTGACAAGCTTGCTTTTCTTGCTTGTCTTGCCATTGAGCTCAATCGTGGTGTCTGCTTCACTCAAGGTAGAACGTGAGATGAGGTCACTATGGCTTGCAACATAGACATCCAAACGAAGGGGATGTTCCAAGGGTTCTACAACGAGGTCTAACCTACCTTCCTTAACGCCCATCTCTATTCCCCACTTCACCGATGATATAATCAGCAATCGATATTCCCAGTGAAAGACCGGCAGCAATAGAACCTTGCATGAGGAAGCCTTGCAAGTCAGTCGATGGTGTTTCAATAAGCTCGGTATCCACTGCAACACGGTACAGCAATGCAGCCACCGGGAGCGTGATTACCATAGAGCCAAAGAAGAGCGTCTCAGCCCTTCTGATCTTATAACTCCAGAGGGGGAACTCTTCTTCCTCATAGGGCTCATACCCCTTGAGCTGGTCAGCTGATAGCTGTAACGGGAAGATCATGAGCAGCAGCAATAGGATTACCATGACTCGGCGCATGCTCACCCCCGTTTCCCGAACAGCTTTGTGCCAATCCTTACCAGATTGGAACCTTCCTCAATTGCCAGGCGGTAGTCACCACTCATACCCATGCTCAGGGTATCGAATGATGGTGGGGCAAATCGCTTTTGCACCGCATCATAAGCCTTTCTCAGTCGTGAGAACGCTGTTCTTACCATCTTCTCATCTCCATCCAGCGGACCAATGGTCATCAACCCACGTACCTGGAGATAGGTACTTTGCATGATGACATCCAGGGCTGAGAAGAGCTCATCCTCACAAGTGAACCCACTTTTGGACTCTTCTTGTGCTGTCTTGAGTTCAAGCAGGATGGGAAATGGACGGGAAAGATATCCTTCAATTTTCTTGGCAAGTTTCAGGGAATCCACACTATCAATACCGTCAAAGAGCTCTACCGCCTTTTTTGCTTTATTCGATTGCAGGTGCCCTATCAGGTGCAGTCGCATCCCTTCTGGTCTTGTTTGAGGAACCTTCTCCTGTACTTCCTGTACACGATTTTCCCCATAGAGGAGTTGTCCGCACGAATACAGGTCCAGCATCTCCTGGTAGGTACGGGTCTTGCTTACTGCCATCAGCGTAATATCATTTGGGTCTCTCCCGGCAATCTTTGCAGCTTCGCCCAGGCTATCCAATATTTCCTGATAGTGTTCCCGTAACTCAATCATCTCTCTTGTCGCTCCTATGCTTGTTGTTATGCAACTTCTTGTGCAAAGCAGTCTCCCGTATGGTCTTTCTCAATGTTTCCAGCAACAACCGTTTTTCCTCGTTGTTGCTTGTCAGCGAGGGAAATGCATGCAAGATTCGTTTGGCAGAAATACTGAGACGCATCTTCAATTCATCCAATTCAGTATCCAACTTTACACGCAAACCTTCAAGCATCTTATTCTCTCTGAATTCGCGAAGTACCTTCAGGCGACTTTCAATCTCCCTTTTCTTCTCCTTGAAATCTGCAAGTTGCTTCTGGAAGGCGCTCATTCGCAGTACCGAGCTGGTGGTATCAACACTAAGCAATACGATGATGATTTTTGCCCCATGCTCCATGAAAGCTGGAGTGAAATGACCGAACAATGCTGACAGATGGGGATGAACGCCATAGGTGACAAAAAGCGAGAGCACTCCAAAGAGGGTTGAGTTGAGGAGACAGACCCTTCCCTTGAGATTGAAGCGTGCAGAGGAGTAATCCCATAATCTGATGGAAAACAGTGTCTCAGCAAGATATCCTGAAGCATATTCCAGGATGCTGGTACCAATAACAGCGATGAAAAAAAGGATAAGTGGATTGTTGGATAATCTTGCAAAGACGAAAATGACCAACACCGCTCCAAACCCATAGATGGGAAGATAGGGTCCATGAAGAAATCCACGGTTTACGAGCGTGCCCTGTCTTATGGAACAATACAGAACCTCAACTATATAACCAAGAATAGAATAACAGAAAAAATACCAGATCAACAACGTCAGATCCATACCATAACCTCATTGTCAGATACTACTATACTCACAACCATTTTGAGCGGCAATAGTACCCCTATCAAAGCAAAAACGCACTCTGTGAAGAGTGCGTCTATGACCGGAGAGGGATTTGAACCCCCGACCAGTTGCGTGTAAGGCAACCGCTCTCCCGCTGAGCTATCCGGCCGTTGAAACAGAACGTATCACAAAGAGAGGAAAACTGTCAACCATGTATGAGCAACTTAAGGAAAGCTTCTCTCTCCATGGGTCGTTGATAATAGAAACCTTGTCCAAAGAGAGCCCCGGCTTCACTCAGGAATTCATGATGTTTCTCATTCTCCACTCCCTCTACCACCATATCCATCCCCAGTTCTTTTCCCATCTGTATGATGGAGGAAAGCACAGCTTTAGAGCGATTATTCTCACCAATCTCATAGATAAAGGAACGGTCAACCTTGATGATGTCCATCGGCAAAGTGGAGAGCATATGCAGAGAGGAGTAACCACTGCCGAAGTCATCCATCAAGATGGTAAAACCATGGCTCTTCAGTTCACTGACCAACTCAGACATCTGCACAGGATTGTCTATGTAGGCACTCTCGGTAATCTCAAACTGAATGTACGAGTGGTCTACAGCATATGATTCTGTGGTTTGCAGGATGAACTTCACGATATTCTTGTTATTTACATCGATCCTGCTGAGATTGATAGAGATAGGAATATCGATCTTTTGCTCAGCTATGAATGCACATACACTGGAGAGAACTGACATATCCAGTGCAGTAATAAAACCATATTTCTCGAAAACGGGAATGAATTGTTTTGGCGGAATTACCCCTCTTGTCGGATGCACCCAGCGAGATAGCGCCTCTGCAGAGTGTATGTGCATTCCCTGGATATCATAAATGGGTTGTAGGAAGAAGGTGAACTGCCCGCCATCCAAAGCACCCTGCATCTCATTGAGTACATCCTGTTCATTGAACGTATCACTCCGAATGGAAGGTTCATAGAACGCATACCCTTCCCTATTACGAAATCGTGAAATCTTTGAAGCACTGTGCGCTTTATCCAGTAAGGAGGGAATACCTTGACTGGGATCTTCAATCTCATACATACCGAAAACCATTGAAAGATGTAATCCAATATCCTGTCCGATATGTTCAATATCGATGGCTTGTTTCAGTTTGTTCGCGCTGCTCATTTCCTTGGGTATGCAAGCAGCAAAATGGTCTGCCCCAACATGTCCATACACGCCATGGTTCTTGATGAAATCCCTAAGTGATCGAGCAACGAGTTGCAGAACCTGGTTCCCACGATCAAATCCCAGCAACTCATTCAAGACTGAGAACCGTTCAATGTTCCAGTACACCATTACAAAGGAGGTATTGGTATGGGTATCAAGGAATTCACGACAAGCCTCATAAAATCTCTGACGAGTATATAAACCTGTTACCAGGTTATGGTTCAAGGCAAATGACAGTTGTTCCTGTACTTGTTGCAGAACCTTCTCATCATGCATCGATTCAGAGAGGTCTTCTATTAGCAAGCTGAAAGGCTCCCCTCTTCCTTGAATCCCCATCTGGCGGAACGTAATCCTGCACCAAATGATATCACCATCTTTCTTGACAAGTCGGAGATTGAAAGGTTCGGATGTCATGCTCGTCATACTTTGTCGTTCCACATGGCGCAGCAGCAAGGTTCTATCCTCATGATAGAAGAGTCGTATTGCATTGTTCTTGAGCTGTACAATCAAATCCTCACGTTCATACCCCAGGAGATTTGCAAGAGTCTCGTTGGCATACTGCAAATCCAGGGAATACGACTCCAGGGAGAATACAGCAATACCTTCCCTACTCTGCTCGATATAAGGAAGTATACGCTTGTTCAGTTGCTGCAATTTATGTTCACGACTGACATCCTGAAGGGTTAAGGTAACCATCTGGACATAACCGTAACAGGTTCCAAGTTGACAGGTGAGCGAGAAGTATCGGTTGTCATGCCCCCCTACCATGAACGTTTCTCCCCTTTGGTGATTCTCCTGCAAGCTTCTCATACGTGAGAATACATTGCTCCTTTCTGAGGCCAAGAGCCATCCGAGAGGGTCTTTTTCCAATGTTGCATCCTCACTATTGAACAGCTCATGGAATTTCCTATTTGCCATGAGTAAGGTGAGAGTATCACGCTCCCATGCAAGATGAAGCAGAGCAACGTTGAAATTCTGTAAAATCTCCTTGAGAGGACATTCTGGGGAAATATATCCAGAAGGAGAAAACCGAACAACGTTTCCTCCTATACGATGGTCCATGTAGTAGTAAGAGAATAATACAGGAATGAAAGAACCTGATGATACTGTAAGGCGAACCTGTGTAGGCCTGCCATCTGGTTCAGCGACACGTTTTCTCAGTGCTTCCCGAAATAGTGGGCGGTCTTCTGCAAGCATTGCTTTAACACCAGCATTTCGTTTAAGAAAACCATGAACCTGTTCCCTATATGGTTGCCCATCAATAAACACAAAGAGCGAAAGTACATCATGATTGACATCATAATCCCAGGAGGAGTCACCTCGCTGCAATAACTTGAAATAGCTTGACCGGGAAAGATGCAATTTCATCGGTTGCGTAGCCGATTTCTCTGCAATTTGCTTGGCCTGTTTCAGTTGATCCACCAGAATGGACAGCTTCGCAGGCTTTTCGTTGAATAGTATCAACTTCTCCTTGCAGAGCCATATGCTCCCAAACTCATCGGCTTCTTGCCAAAAACTGTAGCTATCATAGCTGAGTGAATGAAAACGACAATGCTCACATACCTGATCTCTGTGAAAAATCACCTCATAGCATTTCTTACCGATATAATTAGCATCAGGAGAATGAGCCTCTCTGCCAGCTTTATTCAAGAAGAGTAGATCATAGCTCTGCATATCGCTCAAGTAGACCGTGTCAGGGAGATTGTCCAACATCCACTCATGATTGGTCCAACAGAGTGTCTTATGCATTCCCATCTCAGAGACATAGTGGGTACACTGGTTTCTTCCATGATTTTTTGAATGGTACAAGGCAAGGTCTGCATGTTGATACAGTTCGTTGAATGTAGTTCCATCCTCAGGGCTTAGGCAGTAGCCAAGGGAACAGGTAATGAGAATCCCAAGCGTCCTGTCCTCGGCAACAAGACTGCAGAACTCATCTCCGGCATGTAGAAGTGCTTCTGTAAAATGCGGGACATATGCAACAAACTCATCTCCCCCAAGCCTGCCAATAATCGTTCCCTGCGGAAACACCTCTCTCATCAGGAAGGCAATTCGCTTAAGTACACGGTCCCCAAGGTCATGGCCATAGGTATCATTTATTAATTTGAATCGATCAATATCAATCAGGAAAAGAACACTGTTACCACCATCCCTAAGATATCGAGTAACGAGCTCTTCAAGGGAAAATCGGTTATATACACCGGTAAGGCTGTCGCTATGTGCCCGCTTTTCCAAGGCTTGTTCCTGAACCTTGCTTGCCTCGATGTCCTTGATTGCGATATATCCAATAGTAGTATTGTTGGCAACAGAAACATTGAAATGAAACCTAACCCATCGATACCCATCCTCCCTGTGGAAAGGGTGTATCATTTTTGCTTCTATGGTGAGTTCTTTATTCCCGGCCTCTACAAAAAGCTTTAGCTTCTCACTGGTGTCAATTTCATGGAATACAGGAAGATATTCTTTTTGAATTGCTTCTTGCAGGACTGAATCGTACATAGTGTAGAAATCATCACAGCCATTCATCATCTTCCAAACACGATTGTCTGCAAGTACCGGGGTACCAGAATCAAGATTAAACCCTCCAAAAAAGGCTTTATCCTGCCCTAATGCCTGCAGTCGCATTGCTATCTCATCATGGACATCCTGAAAAATTCCTATCGCTCTACGATGTTCCTCTTCCGCATCTGAAAGAAAAGCATAACTCAATCTCAGCCATCGGAAAGAGCCTGCTTCACTCCGCACTGAAAGAATAGAATCTGGTTCATTACCAGCTTGTAATTGAGCAAAATCATAGTTAAGAGTCACTGAGAAGTCAGGATGAATATACCCTTCTTCAAGCAAGAAAGCAGCAGGGTTGTCAATCTCAAGGGGAGCATGGCCACCAAGAATGGTTCTTGAGAGCGCTACAAGATGATCTTCATCAAGATGATACTCCCACATTTCCAAGGTAGAGTGAGAAAATGCAAACTGGAGCCTGGTATTCTGTCTTTCCAATGCAAGGGCATTTTGGTGAGCTTCTGAAACGTCACTTGCCACGAGGTAGTATACCGGGAATTGTCCATGGTGACGGCTGTACCTTCCAAGCAGCCTGATGAAACGATCTTCCTTACGATGTAATCGAAAGGATACATCCAATTCCTTGTGGCTGTTTTTCAGTTTCTGGAATACTGCCTTAATGCGTTTTCGCTCTCTCTCATGTACGGAATCCAACAAATCCAGTTCATTGTAGTTGTGAAACTCTTTTGGAGAGTATGCGAGCAGTTTGGACAGCCCTCTGCTGAGATAGGTTGCACGTATCTCGTCGCCAAGCTCATATACCCCCACTCCACCGGGAAGGTTGTTGATGGAAAGCATTCGCTCTTTATTAGGGCCGATGTGCCCAACCTCGTTCATACTTCTTACACCTTATTCCACAAAAAGTAACTCATTGTAGCACATATCATGTAAGAAGTATGATAAAACACCTATTTTTTCACCGAGTCCTGGGAATCTTTAAGCAACACATCATGCGCTCCACCTTCTATGATGGAAGTGGAACTGACAACGGTTAATCGAGCCTTCTGTTGTAATTCGGGAATGCTGAGCGCTCCACAGTTGCACATGGTTGATTTTATCTTGCTCAAACTCAAGTTGAGATTGTCTTTCAATGGTCCTGCATAGGGTACGTAGGAATCGACTCCTTCCACAAAGCTCAACTTTCCATCCCCCCCAAGGTCATATCGTTGCCAGTTTCGTGCGCGGGAAGATCCCTCTCCCCAATATTCCTTCATGTAGGAACCTTTGACATTCACTTTCTCTGTCGGAGACTCATCGAATCGTGCAAAATAGCGTCCCAACATCAGGAAGTCGGCACCCATTGCCAATGCGATGGTCATATGGTAGTCGAGGACAATTCCCCCATCAGAGCAGATGGGAATATAAACACCCTTTTCTTTGAAGTATTCGTCACGGGCTTTTGCGACCTCAAGCAAGGCAGTTGCCTGTCCCCTTCCAATTCCTTTCGTCTCTCTGGTTATGCAGATTGATCCTCCTCCTATGCCGACCTTCACGAAGTCAGCACCGCTTTCAGCGAGGAAGAGGAATCCTTCTCTATCCACAATGTTACCGGCACCCACCTTCACGCTCTCCCCATACTGCTCCTTGATCCAGGAGAGTGTCAGGCGTTGCCATTCACTGTACCCTTCAGAAGAATCGATACAGAGAACGTCGGCACCGCTGTGAACCAAGGCCGGAACCCGTTCCTTGAAGTCTCTGGTATTGATACCCGCTCCAACACAATAACGTTTCTTCTCATCAAGCAACTCATCAGGATTATCCTTATGGCAGTCATAATCCTTCCTGAAAACGAAATACTTGAGTCGATTCTTCTCATCCACGATGGGAAGACTGTTGAGTTTGTGTTCCCAGATAATGTCATTTGCCTCACTGAGTGTTATTCCTTCACGGGCGTACACCAAATTTGCAAATGGCGTCATGATCTGGTTGATCGGGGTATCGAGAGAGGTCCTACTTGGCCTCCAATCACGTGAAGAGACCACGCCAAGCAGTCTTCCTGAGCTGCTGCCATCCTCTGTCACGGCAATGGTAGAGTGTCCTTTCTTTTCTTTGAGTTCTATCAGATCCTTAAGCGTATCCTCAGCCCTGAGATTGGAATCACTGGGAACAAAACCAGCCTTGAACGCTTTTACCCGGGCTACCATTGCACACTGTGCATCGATAGGCTGTGAGCCATAGATGAAACTGATACCACCTTCCCTTGAGAGAGCCTTGGCCATTTCCTCACCACTCACGGATTGCATGATGGCACTACTCATGGGAATATTGAGGGTGATGGAGGGTTCTTTCCCCTTCTTGAACTTAACCAAGGGTGTCTTCAAGGACACATTTGCTGGAATGCATTCGGTGCTGGAATATCCTGGGATTAGCAGATATTCACTGAATGTTCGGGAAGGTTCTTCATAGAGGTAGGCCATAACGCAACTCCTTAGAGGGTTTTGGCACCATATTGTGCACAGATACCTTATACTATTGCAAGCATATTGCAACAAAAATCAAGCCAATTTGTTGCATACTATCTATAGACAGCTTACCGCTTACCAACCAAAAGCAAAGAATCTTTTTCCTTCAGAGCAACCTCAATATAATCATCATGAATTGTTGCTCTCTCAGCATCACAACCTTCGAAGTGTGTTATTTGCAACAGGGTATTGTCGAATGTAATGGTTGTTGGCTTCTCATGCTTTCCCAAGATACAGAGAATTGCTTCATGGTTCGTATATCGAACAAAGCAAAGAGAGTATTCATCGCTATAGAGTAGCTTCCAAGCACCAAGGGCAAGGGTATCAGCATGAGCTGAGCGGAACTGTCCAAGCCGTGTATAGAGTGAGAAGAAATCCTTGTTCCACTGTTCCTGGTCCCACTGCATGGGATAGCGTGAGGATTCAACTGATCCGTACGGGCCAGGAAGCGCAATTTCCTCCCCATAATAGATATTTGGCATACCGGGAAGCACATACAACAACTTTACAATTCCAGCATAAAGAGAAAAGTCAAAGATCTCCTGATGGGCATAGAGACGAGGGGTATCATGGCTGTTGATAAGATTCATTTGCATGCTAAGCATCTGTTGTGGCATTGACTGCAGATGGCTTTGCAGCGCTTGTGCGAACTCAATCCCATTGAAGGCTCTCGTCGTCCCAGGATTCTGTCCCCAGCCATCAGCCATGTAACGGTCTTTCTCCCCCATCCAGCTTCTCATTGGCCGGCTGCTTCCCAAGTAGTTCATGGTTGCATCCCACATATCACCTTTCAGGAATGGGGTGGAATCCACCCAGTCCTCTCCTACCAAGTATGCTTGATTATTCTCTTTCTTGACCGCTTGTCGTACTTCCCTCCAGATCTCCTCGCACAACTGATCATCGCCCCTCCTTCCGACTTCACTTGCAACATCAAGCCTCCAACCGTCCTGGTGGTAGGGCTTCCTGAGAAAAGAACGCAATACGGAATCAGGGCTACGGTAGATCAAATCACGTAGTTCTTCGCTGTTGTAATTAAGCTGAGGTAGCGTCTCGACATCTTGCCAGAACGCTACAGAGCCATCCTCATTGATGTAATAATAAGTGGCTTCCTTGCTTGATGGATCAGAGAGAGCTTTCTTGTACCAGGGATGTTCAGTTCCTGTATGATTGATTGAAATATCGACCACCACGCGAATTCCTTCCTGATGGAGCGCCTCACAGAGGTGGGCAAACGCCTCATCTCCCCCGAGCTTCTCATCTACATGAAAGAAATCGGTGCAGTCATAGCGATGGGTGGTTCTGCTCATCCCAATGGGATTAAGGTAGAGAACCGTTACGCCAAGGCTCTTGAAATGGTCAATGGCATCCTCAATACCTTTCAGGTCACCATTGAAGAAATCAAGGCATCGGCCTTTCTCGAACTCAAGGGGGATTTCATCAAAACCGTGTACGGTGACCTCTCCCCCATCAAACCTGTATTGTCCTTCTTTCGCACCAACAGCCAGATCTCCTTTACGGAATCGATCAGGAAACACTTGGTAACAGAGGCCACTACCTACCCACGTTACTGGGACCAGATCACTGACCAAATGGAAACATTCTGCAAGAGGTGGAACAGAAGCCTTCACTCCCACCTTGCTATAGGAATACGCTCTTTCATCCGTCAACAGGAAGAAATACCAATAGGCTGCAGTATCCACCAGCTTGAAGGAGCCTTTGTACAATGTGCGAGACCCTTCCTGCACTTTATCCAGTACAATCTGCATTTCACGGCCAAGCTGGAAACTCACCAATCTGACTTGTTTGATTGTATTGGAGGAATCTACCTGTATTGAAACGCTCACCATCTCACCCTTTTTTGGGTAGAGCGGCTTGACATACAGGGCGGAGACATTACTATCGACGGATTGCTTCCAGGTTGTACTGACCATATTACTTCCTTATATTGTTTGTTGACTGTACTACAAAACCGGTTTAGTATAACAATATACTAAGTTTTGCGGCTGTGCAACCTGCATTGTTCCCCTTCAATACAACATTGTGGTAGGATATCGGCCGAAGTTGAGGATTGCACCATGGCAGAGCAAACAACCAGAATAAAACGACCTACGATCAAGGATATCGCCCGTGAGAGCGGATACTCCAAGACTGCAGTCTCCTTTGCATTCAATGATCCATCGAGGATCAGCGAGAAGGCATGCAACCAGATTCTTGAGACCGCTGAACGGCTTGGATACATACCTGATCCAATGGCACGCAATTTCTCACTCCGTAGACATCTTTCCATAGGCTTCCTGCTTCCACAGGAAATTCGGTACTCACTACAGAACCCGTATGCACAACAAGTACTACTAGGCATTGGGGGTGTCTGTGAAAAATATGGCTATACGCTTACCCTGATCCCACCATTGAATGAAAGTGTAACAGAAGCTGTACGCAATGCTGCAGTAGATGGTCTGATTTCCATGGGCATGCAGGTAGGCATGGACATTGTCTCGGTCATGAAAACCCGCTTGATCCCTTATGTGACCCTTGATGGGACTCCTGATGAAGATATGCCCAGTGTAAACATCGATGATGAGTTGGCTTCCTATGAATTGATGAAAACAGTACTCGAATCGGGACACCGTAACATCTGCATTATTTCTCTTGGACAAGACATTTTTGCTGAGAAGGCAACAAAGATGGGCCTTCCTCAACGAAGAATGGAGGGTTTCAGGAAAGCATTGAAGGAAGTTGGAATCTCACTGCAAGATGTACCGGTTCTGGTGAGTGAACCTACGCTTGCAGATGGAAAACTGCGAGGCAAGGAAATTTTGGCTTTCGAAAAGAGGCCCACCTGTGTTGTCTCAATGTGTGATATTGTGGCAATCGGATGCATTGTCAGTTGGAATGAAGAGGGATTGTCTGTCCCTGAAGATATTTCTATTGCAGGATTCGACAATATTGATGAAGCTACCTGTGTCATTCCCCACCTAACAACAGTAGACCAGCCAGCACAGGAAAAAGGACGCCTTGCTGCTGAAGCCCTGTTTAACATGATAAACAAGGAGACTTTGCAAAGCGTCCATATTCAAATTCCCTACACGTTGATCAAACGTGATTCCGTAAAGGAACTTACTTCTGAACAGCCTTGATCAGAGCAGAGAGAACTTTATCGGGAGCTGAGGAAGCATCAATATCGACTAGCAATCCTTTTTCACGATAGTAGGCAATAAGGGGCTCTGTCTGCTGCTCATAGACACTCAAACGATTCAGGATTGCTTCAGGTTTGTCATCATCACGTTGAATGAGAGGCTCTCCTGTCTCATCATCGATACCTTCCACCTTAGGTGGGTTGTAGTGGATATGATAGGTTCTTCCTGTGGATTTACACACTCTTCTTCCACTCAATCGTTTGACAATCTGTTCCCGATCAAGGACAAAATTCACAACTGCATCAAGCTTTTTTATCTCAGCGAGTGCGTCGGCTTGGGCGATGGTGCGTGGGAATCCATCAAGGATAAAACCATTCTTTGCATCAGGTTCAAGGAAACGCTGTTTGACCATCTCAATGGTCACAGAGTCTGGAACCAAATCGCCAGCAGCCAAAATGGCTTTTACCTGCTTTCCTAGGTCTGTGTCCCCTTTTATATGACTGCGAAACAGGTCGCCGGTCGAGATATGGGGAATGCCAAAATGATTTTTTGCTTCGGACGCGATGGTCCCCTTACCAGCACCCGGAGGGCCGAGAAAAACTAAATTCATGTTACACCTCACAACAGAAGAATAGTTGCATCCTATCACAATGACCCTATTTTGTCCTCCCCTTGTAAAGAAGTAGAAAATTTACAAACATCAGTTTATTTAATGCTATACTATAACAAAATTTCACTAAAGAAGGAGTATTGTATGAAACGAGTGCACGTTCTTCTACCTATGCTGTTGCTTCTTTGTGTATTGCTTCCTGTTTCCGCCCAAGGATCAAAGGCTGAGGCCTCTGATGAGGTTGTGCTCACCATGGGTTCCTGGAGAACCGATGATGTAGAGCAGATGAATCGCTTGCTTGCTGCTTACAAAAAGCTTGCCCCTGAGGTAACGATCAAATTCCAACCGACAAATCCTCCAGACTACAACGCCACCCTGCGTCTGCAACTGGACAGTGGAACCGGCCCAGATTTGATGTACGCCCGTTCATACGCAGCAGGTCAAGAGTTGTTCAATGCCGGATATTTTGCCGATTGCACGGACATTCCTGGACTTATGGATAACTTCTCCGCCAGCAATCTTGCCCCCTGGCAAATGAGTGATGGTACCATGTTCGCTGTTCCTTTTGCAGCTGTAAGTCATGCAGTATATTACAACAAGGATATTTTCGAGAAGGAAGGGCTTGCCGTTCCAAACGACTGGGAATCATTCCTCTCACTCTGCAACACTCTTGAAAACAGAGGATATACTCCCCTCGCCAATGGATTGGCTGATGAATGGGATATCCTTGAGACCTTCTTCTTCGGTCTGCTCCCCAATTATATCGGTGGAGCTGACATGCGGGTAAAATATGAGAATAAAGAACTTCCTCTCAATGATAAAAACTTTGTAGCAGCTTACCAAGCCATGGCAGATGTTGCCCGATACTGTCCTGATGGTTTTGAGTCAGTTACTTACAATGACAGCCAGGTACTGTTCAACAGCCAGAAAGCAGTCATGTTTGTGGACGGTAGCTGGACAGCCGGTGTCTATAAGGATGCTTCCTTTGAGTGGGGCTTGTTTTCCATTCCTGCTCCAAAAGGGAAGAACACGGCTATATGCTTCCACCCCGATATGGCTATCACGATGAATAGGGCAACCAAGTATCCTGAGGAGGCAAAAGCCTTCCTTGCATGGCTCTGTACAGAGGAAGGAGCTACCACAGCAAGCCAGAACCTGCCAAGTGGTTACTTCCCGATGATCGACTTCCCCATCAAGCTCGAGGATCCCCATGCAAATGAGTTCCTCTCACTCAATGCAGGAAAGGAAACTGATGCACGATTTGTCTGGCCTAAGCTGATGAATCTCTATTCACCGATGAACCAAGCGGTTATCAAGGTGATGAAAGGAGATATTACCGCCAAGCAGGCTGCTGACTCTGTTTCGGCATTGATGTAACCAACCGTCACAGAATCTTACTTCCCGGGCATATGCCCGGGAAATCTCTGAGGTAGCGTATGCGTCCAAAACACGCCCATCATCTTCCCTGGTTGCTTTATCTGGCTCCAGCGTTGCTTGTGTATACCCTCTTTATGGCCTTTCCTCTCATTGACTCATTACGTTTGAGTTTTTTCAGTGGAAACAGCCAAGCGACCAGAATCTTTGTGGGTCTGGATAATTTCAAACGACTGTTTACTGACCCAGAAATTTCAACACGATATTGGGGAGCTTTTTTCAATACCTGGAAATTCTTTTTTGTGCATCTCATTGTCCAGAATGGGCTGGGTATCTTTTTTGCCGTTCTGCTTACTCATGAAACCATGAAAGGAAGACACCTATACCAGACCATCATCTTCATTCCTACTACGTTTGCTGTTCTTATCACAGGATACTTATGGAAACTGATGCTCAACCCTGTATGGGCAGGCGACTTTCTTGTTTCCATCGGATTACCGTTTCTCAAACACCCCTATCTAGGCGATACCAATACAGCTCTCTGGGCTGTCTCTCTTGTCTCTTGTTGGCAGTGGCTTGGTATCCCTACCATGATGTTTGTTGCAGCATTGAGAAATATCAGTACCGAATTGCTGGAGGCAGCACGACTTGAAGGAGCTGGCAATGGAAAGACATTCTGGTACATCAAGCTTCCCCTTATCAAACCAGTTGTCGGAATCATCGCAGTGCTTACATTTGTGAACAACTTCAATGCATTTGATATCGTCTTCGCTATGGAGAACGTGAATGGAGCCCCAGAGTACTCTACAGACCTTATTGGAACACTTTTCTACCGGTATGGTATTGCAGGACAACATCCAATCGGGATTCCTGATGCAGGGCTGGGAGCTGCCATTTCAACAATCACCTTTCTCTTACTTTTGGTATTGGTCATTCCAACCCTGAAAAACACACAGAGGAGTGCCTAGCATGAGTGGATCGTTACGAAAAGAAAACAGGCATGTACTCTCTCATATTGTGTTGCTGACATGGACTTTTATTGTGCTTTTTCCTATATGGACATTGGTGATCAACTCATTCAAGACACGATTGACCATCTATGAGAACCCTTTTTGGATACCCAGGACATGGAATTTCTCCAACTACACCACGGTTATTCGTGATGGTGATTTCTTTACATATTTCAAGAACAGTTTCCTTGTGGTTTCAATCTCTCTTTTGCTGGTAACCCTGCTTGCAAGTCTCGCCGGCTATGCATTGGCACGCTACAAGAGTCGTTTTTCCAATATTATCTATTACTTTTTTATTGCAGGTATGATGATTCCCATCAAGATAGCCTCAATAAAATTGCTGGAAATTGTAAGAACTCTTGGTCTACTCAACACCATCTATGCACTCCCCCCCATTTATGTAGCCATGGGACTTCCGGTTGGGGTGTTCATCCTTACCACATTCATCAAGGAACTGCCTGAGGATCTCTATGAGGCAGCTATCATTGACGGTGCTACCAGTGGAAGAATCTATACCTTGGTGATTCTCCCCCTGATCCGCCCTGCCCTTGCCACAACGGCAATCTACAACCTTATCCCATTTTGGAACGACCTGTGGTTTCCTCTGATCTTTATCAATGATGAACGGCACAAGACATTGCTACTCGGAGTAACCCGTCTCTTTGGGCAGTACCAGACTGACTGGTCTAAGGTACTGGCAGTTCTCACTCTTTCTGCAATTCCAGTCCTTGTTCTCTATCTAGCGATGAGCACTCAATTCATTAAAGGGGTTACTGCAGGCTCTGTAAAGGGGTGACAGACTCACTATCTTGGGGTAGAATCAGAGGCCATTACTGAGGAGAAATAGCTACATGAATAAAATCGTATTACATGCAACCGATCTTGATGGATATCTCAAGGATTCGGACAAGGATAAAATCGCCCATGTTGATGAGTTGTACAAGCAGTCGCTTCATCATTGTTCTGTGCTCGAAACAGCAAGTGATGTGGGAAGGCTTGAGACCTCTCGCAAAGGTTTGGTCGAGAGTGCCAAGGAGATTGGACGGTATCTCAAGGATGTCTGTGCAGAGGAACCTTCCATTCACGTCTACTCATTCGAAACCCCTCAGGAACAGCATGGACAGGCAAGTCGATTGATTGCAAAACTTCGCGATCCCAGTACCGGCCATGAGGAATTTCTCTACTATATCCAACGTGCTTACGAGATGCTCTTCTCCCACGTATTTGCTGATGCTGCACTGCCTACCAAACGATCGATCATCACCAAGACACCAGTCACCAGCCCAGTTAGGAACTATGCGGTACACAGAATCCCAGACGTAGACTCCTTGATCAAGAACAGTGTCATGTGTGTTATGCTGCGAGGTGCTCTCCTTCCCAGCATGATCCTCAGCAAGGAGATCCAAGAATATTCAACTGACAAGTTTGTCACTCCTTTTGCCTTGTTCAAGATCAAGCGGGATGACTCAAAGAAAGAGGCAAATATGGATTACATCCTGGATTTGGATAAATCCTATTTTGATCTCGAATCACTTGACGGGAAGGATCTGATTTTTGCCGATCCCATGAATGCAACCGGAGGAAGTCTGGTTACCATTGTGAAATACCTGAAGGACAACGGGGTAAAGCCCAAGTCAGTCAAGTTCATCAATGTAATCAGTGCACTCAAGGGTTCCCTGCGAATCGCCCGTGCCATTGAAGGAGCGGAAGTCTATACGCTTTGGATGGATCCGGTACTCAACGATGCAGCCTATATCCTCCCTGGATTGGGAGATGCAGGTGACAGACTCAATGGTATGGATAATAGCGATACTCCAAGGAATATCATCCAGCTTATTGCAGATTATGGTTCTGCCATCACCAATCTCTATCGTGCACAGGTGAGGGAAATAGAACAAACAGTTCTGGAGCGCTGATGCAAAGGATACTGACTGTCTTACTGCTGTCCAGTACGTTGCTTCTCTTCTCTTGCACCTCAATGGGTAGCGGGAAGCGGGCAGCCTTGGCAGCAGAAAAGGCAAGTCAGCTTTTCCAGGATCAAGAGTATGCAGCTTCTGCGCAGTTATACAAGGAAGCGGTTCTCCTCGACCCCAGTCAGGCTTCCTATCAATACAATGAACAGTTGGCTCTTTTTCATCTTGGTGAGTACGAACAGGTTCTGGAAAGAAGCGATGCTTCTTTCCAGAACTTCCCTACCCACCTCTCGTTTCTTTTTCTCAAGGCCAAGGCCTTTGCTGGGCAGAACCAGTATGAACAAGCCTTAGGGGTGTATCAGAGCATATTCAGCTTGAATCCAACCCTCTACGCTGAACAGCTCGAGGTAGCTACCCAAGCTGCAAACTGGGGTTTCAAGGAACAGGCAAAAGAGCTTGCCCTCTCTTTGGTAAAGAAACACCAGAAGGAAAAGGATGCATTTACCTTACTCGCTTCAATCGAAGGAGACGGGAGTTGGTATGCTTCCATGGTCCAGTATCTTACGAGGGGAGACGCAACACAATCCCAAGAACCGCTCCCAGAAGAATCCAGTACAGTGGATGAATCTTCTTCAGACGAAGCACAAGGAAAACCAGCAGAAGATAGAGAATCGTCTCCTTGATCCGGATGCTTCCTCCATCTAGCAAAGTAGTTCCAAACAATTTCAAGCCAGCGTAACTGATAAGTCCTACAACAGCAGCCCTCAATCCATAGAGACCATCCTTCACATACGGATTCTTGTCGAACTGACCAAGAAAGCGTGCAATGAAAATGATGATGATCAGCGATGGGGTTATCTCTCCCAATGTTGCCACCAAGCCTCCCAAGGGACCTGCTGCCTGATAACCGGCAAACGTTGCCATGTTTATGCCTATAGGCCCCGGTGTTGATTCACTAATGGCGATCATATCGGCAATATCGCTGGATGTGATCCAGTGGCTATGGGTCTCGGCAAGTGTATACAAGAAAGGCAGGGTTGCAAGCCCACCCCCAATTGCGAAGAGTCCTATCTTGAAAAACTCCCAGTAGAGTTCCAAATAGATCATGCTTTCCTCCGCTTTATCCTCTGTACGGCTAGTCCCCAGAGGATGGCAAAGGGAACAACAACCAGAGGAGAGAGGGAGAATGCCAGTGTGAGAGATACTGTGGCAAGGTAGAGCAATACGGTTGGAAGATCGATTAGGCTTTTCTTTGAGAGGGTAATCACCGATTGGGTGATGAGTGCACACACTGCTACACGTATACCGCCAAATGCACGTTGGACCCATTGATTGTCCTGTACCTGCAATAATATGGTTGCCAGCAAAGTGATAATAACCAGAGAGGGGGTAATCTCTCCCAACGTTGCTGCTATGGCACCAGGAATACCACGCTTTCGGTAACCGATCATGGTGGCCGTATTCACTGCAATAATGCCGGGACTGCATTGCCCAACTGCATAAATATCCAACACCTCTTCCTCAGTGACCCAGTGGTGGATATCTATGACTTCCCGCTGGAGCATGGGAAGCATTGCATACCCCCCGCCAAAGGTAAGTCCACCAATCTTCAAGAACGTGAGATATAGTTGCCAGATTGATGCCTCTCTTCGTTTCATGCTCCGTTTTCCATTGCCTGTCTTACCAGCTGGTCACACCGTTCATTGTCTGCAATACCGGCATGTCCTTTTACCCAGTTCCACTGAACCGGTAACTGTTCATTGAGTGCATCAAGTGCAACCCAGTACTCCTTATTCTTGACTGGGCTTTTACTAGCGGTTCGCCATCCATTGACTTTCCACTTCTTGATCCAGCTTGTTATACCGTTTTTCACATACTGGCTGTCTGTATTGATGACAATACGTTCAGGATTATACTGCTTGCAAGCTTTCAAGGCTTCAATGACAGCCCTTAGTTCCATTCTGTTGTTTGTGGTGGCAGCCTCAAATCCACTTGCTTCCTTCTCAAACTTCCCATTATCGGCCCTGAGTACAAAAGCCCATCCACCGGGACCAGGATTCCCTAGACACCCACCATCTGTATAGATCTCAATTTCTGCATGATTCATAGACCGGATAGTAATATAGCTGGCCCCTCCGGTCAACTACAGGAATGGTATACAGGCAGGAAAGAACGATTGAAAAATATTGAAATCTTGGTCTGCAGTACGCTACAGTATTACTATCCAGTAGATAAGGAGCGATGTGTGCAACGCCATACAAATGCTATCTATCTTATTATCCTAATCCTTCTACTCATTACCTTGGGAACCATTGGGTATATGGCTCTCCTTGATGTGGCCTTCGTGGATGCACTGTATATGACCGTTATCACGGTATCCACTGTAGGTTTCAGGGAAATTGAAAATCTTGATGCTGCAGGCAAACTTTTCACCATACTTATCATCATCAGTGGGCTTGGTTTGGTTGCCTATGCCTTTTCACAGCTGGCTGCATTCTTGGCTGAGGGCGAGTTCAGACGGATTCTACTCAACAGACGTGTACAAAGGAGACTTCAGAACATGAAGAACCATTATATTATTTGTGGAGCTGGCCAGACGAGTGTCAGCCTATTCGAGCAGTTCAAACGAAGTCACGCAGAATTCGTCATCATCGAGAAGGATCCTATACGCTTCGAAGAGCTTCTAAATCAAGGTTTTTCTGTCATTCATGGTGATGCAACAGATGAAGACATCTTGATGCAGGCAGGGATCAAGGAGGCGAAAGGCCTGGTTTCCACCCTAGGCAATGATGCTGAGAATGTATTTACCGTTCTCACGGCAAGAGAGATAAACAAGAACCTGCAAATAGTTGCACGCGCCATTGAACCTTCAGCTGCACAGAAACTCAAGAAGGCTGGTGCAGACAGCACCATCAACCCGAATGAATTGGGAGGAAACCGGATGGCGGTTCTTATGCTCCGTCCGCAGATCATCTCATTCCTTGATGCAATCACCCGCATTGGGGAAGATACGCTTGATCTGGGAGAAATTGAAGTAACAAAATCCTCGCCCCTGGCTGGTAAAAAACTTACTGGAGGCCCGTATTCCGGAAAAAACAGGATTGATTGTTCTTGCCACAAAAGAGAGTGATGGGTCTACTACTTACAACCCCAGTTCAAGCACTGTACTGCATGAAGGATTGAGCATGTTGGTACTTGGAAGGCAGGAACAGATACTCAAACTCCAACGAATAGTCTCTCCGGGCGGCAATTAGTCAATACAAATCACTCCTCTTATTCCAAAGCCAAAGATCATAAGCTCCTATGGCATGGCTTGACAGCCCCTGCCCTACTTCGTAGGATAGATTGTCCATGCCAAGGGAAAGGGGTTGAAGCCCCTGCGGTCCCGCCACTGTAGAGGCTGGGAATCTGCACCAAGACACTGTTAAGTAAGTTAAGTAATGGGAAGTCGCAGATTCTGAGCATGCCTGAGCCAGGAGACCTGACATGGATAAATTCCGACGGCCTACGGAGTATAGGTCAGGGTATGTTACATGCCCGTGCAAAGGGGCGTTATGCACAATCGAACCGCTAAACACTATCTCCTATTCATTGCTTCTTTTCTGCTTCTTACATTCTCCCGTATTGGTGCACAACCAGTACTTGAGATTGGGACCCAGAAGCAAGCTGAGGAAATCCGTATTGTAAGTCTTTCCCCAAACGTCACCGAGACACTCCATGCCCTGGATGCAGGGTCTTACTTGGTGGGAAGAAGCGACTACTGCAATTACCCTGAAGAGGTTGTTGAGTTGCCGTCGGTAGGAACCTTGTACAACCCTAGCCTCGAAACCTTGCTTTCTCTTGAGCCTAGTGTAGTTATCAGCAGTGCTTTTGTTTCTGATGATTTTCTCGCCTCCGTGGAAAAAGCTGGTATTGAAGTAGTCCAACTTGAAACACAGCAAACCTTTCAAGGGACCTATGAGTTGATACGCAAAATAGCTGAGGTGGTGGGAAAGCAGAGTGAAGCAGAACTTATCATCCTTTCGATGCAGAATACCGTGCGGAAAGTTGTTAACACTTACCAGAACAAGAGTAAGCCCTCAGTGTACATGGTTATCGACTTCGGAGGTTTTGATGCTACCGCCACCGGCGATACCTTCCTTGGGGAGATGATAGAACTCGCAGGGGCAACAAACGTGGCAAAGAGTGCCAAGAACTGGACATTCAGCAAGGAACTTCTGATGGCAGCCGATCCTGAGATTCTCCTGCTCAATCCCCGCTGGGGAGAAAGCGCAGAAGCAACAATTCAGGAATTTACAACCACAAAGCCTTATAGCGATTTGACTGGTACAATCATAAGCTTTGATGCAGATTCTACCAGCAGGCAAGGACCAAGGAGTGCTGATGCATTGAAAGCACTTGCTGAGTTGATCCATCAGGAAACGAACTAATGAAAAAAGGGCTGTCTGCAACACTTGCGCTCAGCAGTGTGCTATTGATGTTGCTCTCCCTTACCTTGGGCCCTTCCAATATCTCCCTTGCGAATACAATCGCAGTACTCACAGGCCAGGAGACTGGAGGCAACCAAGGATATATCATTTGGCAGCTCCGGTTGCCGAGGATACTTGCGTCATTTTTTTCTGGTGCAATCCTTGGTTGTGCTGGTACGGTGTTCCAAGCGGCACTGCGCAATCCCATGGCCGATCCCTTTATTCTGGGCATCAGCAGTGGGGCATCCTTCGGGGTTGCCCTTGCACTGTTCATTGGGCTTGCCCCACTTCTGGGATTTCCCTTGAGTGCACTCCTTGGAGCTACCCTTACCACGCTTTTCATTGTAGGAATGGCCCTTAAGCGAAAGAGCAGTAATACGACACTTCTACTGACCGGAGTGGCGGTAAATTACATACTCAGTGCGGCGATGACACTGTTGATGTTTCTGCATCGTGAGCAATACCAACGTATTCTCTACTGGACACTTGGAAGTTTTTCCACCAGCACCTATACACAGGTCATCGCGCTTATATTCACGTTTTTCCTCCTCTTTGTGCTGTTACGGGCAAACCATCAGAACATGGATATGTTGCTCCTTGATGAGGCTTCTGCACATGCAGGGGGGTTGGCTGTTGGAAAAACCAGGCTTGTTCTTTTGCTTGCTGGTTCGGCAGCAAGTGCAATCTGTGTTTCCTATTTTGGTGTCATTGGATTTATCGGTTTGATGGCTCCACATGTAACACGATTGCTGGTTGGCCCCAAGCATAACAGGCTCCTGCTTCCTTCAAGTCTCTTCGGTGGTTTTCTTCTTCTCGCCAGTGATACTGTCTCCAGGGTTATGCTTCCCAGCGGTGAATTGCCTGTGGGTATTATCACTAGCTTACTTGGTGTTCCCCTGTTCATTTACCTGCTTCGAAAGGGACGGTACCGCTATGGATAGTCTCAAGATAAGTCACCTCAGTGGAGGGTATGACAAACACCAAATATTTCATGAGCTGGACCTTACCCTTCCCAAGGGAAAGTTCATTGCACTTACCGGCCCGAATGGAAGCGGCAAAAGCACACTCCTGAAATTCATATATAAACAGCTTAAACCCGATTCTGGTGCAGTCTATGTAGATGGTCAGGATATTCAGCACCTCAAGCAGAAAGAGCTTGCAACCAAGTTGGGTTTTGTTGCCCAGAATGGCAAGCTTGACTATGCATTCACCGTCCGTGAGGCGGTCTCCATGGGACGATATGCACATGGGGGAGAGGATGATGGGCATGCAATAGAATCTGCAATGGATTCCTGTGATATTTTGCATTTGCAGCACAAGGTAGTAACTGAGCTAAGCGGTGGAGAGATGCAACGAGTGCTGCTGGCAAGGGCATTGAGTCAGGATGGGCGACTGTTGTTACTCGATGAGCCAGTGAATCATCTCGATGTACGCCACCAGAGGGCAATAATGGGCTTGCTCACTGATCTGGTAAATAAAGGGTATACCGTCATTTGTGTACTGCATGATATGTTGCTTGTACAGGTCTACAGCCAACTTGCACTGGTCCTCAAGGAAGGGAATATTGTTTCCCAGGGACCTACTGAAACAGTATTCAATGATGCATTACTCAATGAGGTATATCAAATAAGGGCACATCAGGTATATGATGGTGAACTAGGTCGTAAGGTATGGCTACCAACATGGTAGCATTTAGGAATGTGGATGCATGAAACCTCTGAGCTTGTTCCTACATCGAATTTACCGTACCGTCGTCAAGGTTGGTTTGGCTCTCAATTATGACTTCTTTACTTGGCAGGAAGAAGATCTGCCCAAAGGCCCCAAAATATTCTGTTCCAACCATTTCAGTTCCAGTGATGTGCATTTTGTCACCACCCTTACTGATGAACCGTTACATATGGTCATTGGCCCTGCCTTCGGTATTCCAGTCATTGGATCCTTTCTTGGTTGGACGGAACAAATAAAAGCCCTAAGCAAGGAAGACCGCAGACATGTTGTTGACCAGGCAGTCTCTTACCTCAAGAAAGGAGATAGTATATATATCTTTCCTGAAGGGGGTTTGAACACCCAGGAAGAGATGATGCCCTTCAAGCAGGGAATTGCTGAGATGTACCTCTCCTACCCTGTTCCTATTGTTCCCATTGGCTTGATCGCACCAAGAAGAAGAGTGAGAAACAAGATCAGTAAAACGGCAAGGCGAGAAATGCGAGTCGTAAGTAGGAACTACTATGCTAATATTGGGAAGGCGATGGAATTCCCTGAGGCCTTGGAAGCAGCCAAGGATGATAGAGTCGCTGCACGAGAGATGATCCTGACTGAGCTTAGGAAATCCATTGATTCATTGATTGTCGAGATTAAGACAGATAAGTTCTGGAGTTGAAATATGGATGATGTACATAAGATCTTTACAGATTTCAAGAACCGGGTTGATGAGATAGCTGAACACGCTGAGCATGTGCATTCAGTTTCATTCAAGGCGGATTTGAAGAATGGAACCTCATTCAACTTCTCTTTCAATGCAGAGAAGTTTGCAAAAGCAAAGGACCCGAAAGGGGCCTTCAAGTCCTACAGCATTTTCAACGGGATTGTTGATATCGTTGCTTCTCTCTCCAGTATTGCAATCATCATCTACCTCATAAACCAGATGGTAGAGGGTCAGGGTGTCAGTCTGCTGGTCGTCCTCACCTACTCACTGTTTATCATCAGCTTCATCTGTTCTGCTCTTTTTCATTTCTTTTCAACTGAACAGAGAGCTCATCTCATCTTCTCGTATATCAAGGAGAGTGCAAAGATTTTTGCCTTGGCAGTGGTAAATCTTCTCTGGGCACATTTACAGGAGCCCTCAAGCCTTACCATGGTCAGGAGTCTTGTATTGGTGTTGATCGCCCTTGCATTTCTCTTTCTCTCCGGTAGAACACATCTTTCCTTGCAGGTAAGTCTGGCAATTACCGCTCTCTTGCCCTTTGTTTCCTTGGCTGTTGATATGAGCCTGGATTCCATTCTTCGTTGCATACTTTTCAGTCTCTGGTCAGTCGCAACCTTGGTATTCAAGCCAGAGTCTCGTATGAAAACCAATTCAGCTTTTGCCTTGATAGGCGTCCTTTCGCTCTCCACAGCACTTGGAGCTTTGCTTTAGCGGTATAGATTGCACTTTTCTTTCCGACTGGTTGCCTCTATACTGAGTACATCAGGAGGACGGTATGATGAGAATGGGAATCTTGGGTGCTGGAAACATCGCCCGCAAGATGGCTGCAACGATAGCAGAGATGGAACAGGTGGAAGCCTATGCTGTTGCATCTAGAGACCTACAGAAAGCGCGTGACTTCGCAAAGAAGTGGAATGTCCGTAAAGCGTACGGTTCCTATGAGGAAATGCTGGGTGACCCCGATGTTGATCTGGTATATGTTTGCACCCCACACTCCTTGCACTATGAACATATGATGCTCTCCTTGGAGCATGGGAAACCAGTACTTGGCGAAAAGGCTTTCACGATGAATGCAAAGCAAGCCAGGGAAGTCATAGCACTTGGGAAAAAGAAAAAGCTTCTGGTAGCTGAGGCAATTTGGACACGATATTTACCTATGCGTTTGGTTCTTGAACAGATTCTTGAACGCAGGGTTATCGGTGAACCACATTCACTAACCGCAAATCTCTGCTATCCCATCAAGGGCGTGAAACGCATGATGGACCCGGAGCTTGCAGGAGGTGCTCTTCTGGATCTGGGAGTGTACCCGATCAACTTCGCCATGATGGTGTTTGGAAATGAGATAGAGTCCATTGAATCTTCGTGCATCAAGACCGACAGTGGTGTCGATGAGTCCAACTCCATCACCCTCTCGTTCAAGGGTGGCAAGATGGCTATCCTTCACTCTTCCATGCTGAGTACCAGTGACAGACGTGGTGCTATATTCGGCAGCAGGGGGTTTATTGAGTTCCTCAACATCAATAACTGTGAAGGGATCAATGTATACGACCGTGATTACAACTTGGTTGAGACCTATAAGCCTTTCAAGAACATCACAGGGTTCGAACATCAGGTTGAAGCATGCAGGAAGGCACTTGAGGAGGGCGAAATCGAGCTTAAGCAGATGCCTCACAGTGAAATCATCAAGGTAATGGAAGTAATGGATACCCTGAGAGGCCAATGGGGTGTACACTTCCCGGGAGAATAAGCATATGGAACTTTCACAACAGATTGCACTGGTAGAAAGCCAGGAAGAACTACTGCAGTTCGATCATTTCTCAAATCGTGATGCATGGGAACTGGGAAAGATCTTTGCAGAGGAAGCTTTGGGCAAAGAGATTCCCATCGCCATATGCATCAGGACAATGAGTGGCAAGACACTGTTTCATTTTACCGCTGAAGGTTCAAATCGCGGCTCACAGGACTGGATCGACCGAAAGTTCAATACGGTCCAGCACTTTGAAACCAGTACCTTGGCATACTCATTATTCCTGAAGAAACGAGTGAAGACGTTGAGTGAACGTGGTTTGGATCCAACCAGGTTTGTGGATTGTGGTGGAGGATTCCCCATTGTTGTCAGATCAGTTGGATTGGTAGGGGCTGTAATGGTAAGCGGTCTTACCGATCTTGAGGATCATGATGTACTGGTGAGATGCATCAGCAAGTATTTGGGTTTGGAGAATGTTCCTCACTACCCTACGAAAAATCCTTGAGTAGATGCATGTAATAGCGTTCCTCGATACGTTCTTGGGGAACGCCCAACAATGAGAGTACTTCTAGTAGACGGGTCCTGGCATACGGGACCCGTTCTGCTGTTTCCAACACAAATTCCATCTCCAAGAACCAGCCAAGAGAGGCAATCTCCACCAGTTCTATATGAAGGGGTGAGAGCGTCTCATCGAATACCCAATCGTATGAGTATCCCCGCTTGGTTTTCCTGATATACACCTCATATCCAAGACTGAGGAAGAAGGCATGAGCTTGCTGTGCCTGGTCGGAGGATGAGAGAAACTCAACTTCCTCATTGACCTCAATCCCATCCTTCAGGCTCTTGTATTTTCTTGTAAACCGTACATTCCCTGATAGATTCTGAAAAGAAGGTCCAAAGCGCTCCATCCGTAGGCGGAAGAGAGGCTCCTGCCCCGCCAAAGCATAGTAGATGTCATCTTTCTCTTCACAACACACCTCTCCAATGCCAGGTTGCTGCTCGATATCATGCTTGAGCGTAATAGGATCATCCACATGGGCTTTCAGTTCAACTTCATAGGACATATCAGTCTTTCCAGGGGAAAATCATATTCTTCAAGGAACGGTGTCCAACACTCTCGCGTTCTTCATAAAGCAGTTCATCCCAAGGGATATGCTTCCTGTCAGCCTCCGGTTCCTCTTCAAGATAGTCATACTTGTACATCATCAGTTTGACGGCATCACTGCTGGCAAGCAACATGCCGGTCACTCCAGGGGCTAGGCCTGCAAGGAGTGCCGATAACACAAAATTCACTATCTGGTACACAGCAAAGAACAAGGTAAAGAAGAGGTTGTCAAATACAATGAGAAAGCTCTTTTTCAGAGTCTTGATCGGACGGTCCCCAGGCATCGAACGAAAGAGTGCCCAGTAATACAGAAGGGCGAAACTCAACCCCATGAACAACCAGAAAAGTATGACACTGAGCAGAGTTCCTACCGCATTGCCATAGCTTAGGTAAAAGGGAATGACAAACAGGATGAGTGAGACATCAAGCACGGAAAGCAGCCAGTAAAAAAGGCTATGTCTCCATGAGTCCCTGATGCCATGCTTGAATCCTTCCCAGCCAGGCCGTTCATATTTTGCATATGCCCAGGTAGAGGCTGAAGTGCCTGCTGTGAAGAAGGCAAACAGGCCTACTGAAAGAATCATGGCAACTACGGATAGCAATCCATGTATTTCCATGAGGCTCATGCTTCCCATGAAGGCAAGCAAGATCAAGAGGAACCCAAGGTTGTGGACAACCATCGAAATGAGGTTGTCCCAGCCATCGAAAAACGCTTTTTTAATGAAGAATCCAGTCATGCTACAAGAGTACTCATACGATTGCAGGAAAGCAAGAGGTTTTAGAAGGAGGTTTCATCCGGATTCTGCGTTGGTCCACAGATATTCTCCATTTCATCGAGCCTTGCCATTTGTTCTTCATTCAACGTGAAATCAAAGATATCCTTGTTCTGGAGAATAGAGGAAGGTGTAACTGATTTGGGAAGCACTACATGCCCCTTCTGGATATCATAACGAAGACATACCTGAGCGGGACTCTTCCCTACCTCTTCAGCAATGCTCTTGATCAGGGGACTACTAAGCAGGCCTCCTGTGCCTAATGGACTATATGCTTCCAGAACCATCTGCTTGTCCTTGCAATATCGGACCAATCTCTCCTGTTGTTCACCAGCATAGAGCCGGATCTGATTGACCTGCGGCTTGATCTCAGCTCTCTCGAGCAAGGATTCAATATGATGTTCACGGAAGTTGCTGATACCGATACTCTTGATCAGGCCTTGCCCGACAAACTCCTCCATGGCCTTCCAACTCCCCCTATTGGCGTCCTGCCAATGTGAGCGAGATGCAATGGGATTAGGCCAATGGATCAAATAGAGGTCAATGTAGTCTGTATCCAGTTTTCTCAAGCTTTCCAGAAATGCTTCCTTAGTCTGTTCATAGCCATGATCATTGTTATGTAGCTTGGTGGTTAGGAAAATCTCCTCCCGTTCAATCCCACTCTCTCGTATGGCGCGTCCAACACTCGCCTCATTGCCATAGGCAGCTGCAGTATCTATATGACGATACCCAACCTCCAATGCATAGCGAACACTCACATATGCTGCTTTTCCTTCAGGGATCTGCCAAGTGCCAAATCCAAGTTGCGGAATCTCATGATTGTTGTTCATCGTAACTGTCTGCATAGCACCTCCTGTTAATTCAAGAAGAAGTCCAAAATATTCCATCCTGTCTGTTCATTTTGTTTGAACAATTCAGTGTACCCACAATTGGTACAAGTGACGGTGATGAACCGTTTGTTTTGGACATCGAAAATCTTGGCGAAATTGCCACCCGTTGCCTGGAACCGGTCGCTCTCATAATGAGTGCCGCCACATTTTGGACATATATATCGTTTCTTATCCATGAACTTAAGCATATCATGGTTTTCCCCAACCAAAAAGTGACAAAAACCCTCTTGACTAACTGTTTGGGCATTGGCTATAGTGTGGGAGTTGTTACGGCGGCATAGCTCAGTTGGTAGAGCAAACGGCTCATATCCGTTCGGTCAGGGGTCCGAGTCCCTTTGCCGCTATAGAGACCTCCTTGGAATTACCAGGGAGGTCTTGTTATTTCAACGCAAATACCCCAACCACTTACACTGACGCTCTATCATCACATCAACAAGCTCAGGAATATTTCTCATGGTATGTACCACTGGATTGGCCAGCAAGGCTTGGATTACATACTCCTTCTTTCCTTGCAGCACAGCCTCAGCTGTCAGGTCATATACACCACAGTAGTTTCTCAGGAGGGCGGCGAACCCTTTGGGGAAACTGTCAAAAGCAACACCTTTCATGCCCTTGCTGTATACTTTCGCCGGCACCTCAACTGCAATCCAAGGGGGAAGATCTTTAATCAATCCATTATTCAGTATGTTTACAGCCAGTTCCTCATATCCGCTATTCTCTTCAATGCCTTCAAGGATATAGACCAAACGTTCGGTTACTTTCAGTTCAATCTTTGGTTCCAAACGCGATAGCATCTTTTGATATAAGAAATAAAAATCCTTTATCCCCTTATGGTCAACAACCTCTTGTGCCCAACTGATATACTCCCCAAAATGACTGTCAACAGTGATTGGCAACAAGTGGTAATGATCGAGAATTTCCTTGAACAGTGTCCTATCCGCCCAGGGCTTCTTGCTTCTGGTTCCCTCTGGTAGTGGACGATGAGTGGATCCCTCTGTGATGAACGCCTCTCCATGCTGCTGCATGTAGGAGAGAATATCGGAGTACCCTGGTTCTTTTTCAAAGAAGGCAGGAGCTCTGTTCAGAATATCTGGATAGGCATCCTTGCCGCTGTCCCGGTAGTACGCTTCCAGAAGCACGCTGAAATGATTCAAACCAGCACTCCGGGTTTGCAGATTGGAGAATGGCGTTTCAAGAATTGAGGGGAGATACCGTTCCAGTGATGCAATCTCATGGCAGATTCCCACGAATTTGAGCGATGGATACTTCCTGAGCACAGTCGTGACTATGGAGGTCATTGGGTTGGAATAGTTGAAAATCCAGGCATCTGGACAGAGAGAAACTACATCTTCACAGATTTCCATGATGACAGGAATAATCCTCAATGAATGGAATACCCCTCCAGGTCCACCATTCTCCCCATACACCTGGGCAATGCCGTACTGTTGGGCTATGGTCCAATCCTCATCCCAGAGCTGAAAACGATTTCCCACTTCGATGGAAATGACCACTACATCACAACCCTGCAGTGCTTTCTTGCGGTCAGTGGTTGCCTCAATGGTAAAAGGGAGATTATTCTCTTCGACAAATGCTGTGGCCTTGCCATACACGGACTGCAATGCCTGGTCATTGATATCCACCAAGCTGATGGTGCTTCCCACCAATGTTTTACTTTGCATAATATCGCCAAGGGTACCAAGCCCAAACTGTGCACTACCTGCCCCAATAAGAACGATCTTCATGATTATCTCCTCACAACACTATACTATGCTTTTTTCTGGCTACAAAGACTTTGTTTCATAGTATACTGTCTGCATGAGACTCTTTTATGCACTGCTCTTTCCTGAGAGCACTTTGCTACAGCTTACATCCATCCAGAACACCATTGTTCCTTATCTCTCTAAAGGAAAACCAACGAGCAAAGGGAATCTCCATCTCACCCTCGCTTTTCTCGGAGAGCAGGACGAGAAGATCCTACCTTTGCTTAGTGATATCCTTGAGGCAATGCCTAAAAGAAAGATGGAAGTCCTGTTCAATCATGTAGGGACATTTCCCAAACAGGAAGGTGACATCATCTACAGTGGAATAGCCCATCATACAGGATTGTTTCAATTACAGAAAACACTTGTTGCCCTGTTGCAAGAGTATCATGTGGTCTTCAAAGATACCCGTTTTAAAGCACATATTACGCTCTTTCGAAGAGCGAGGTATACAGAGCTTCCCGAGATTGCATGTTTTACCAGCAAGGCAAAAAGTATTGCCCTGATGCAGTCCCACCGCGTACAAGGAATCCTTACCTACACTCCTCTCATTTCTAAAACAATACAATAAATACAGTTGTATTTTAGCTCATTGCAAACTATTCCCTTCCATGGTACCCTCCACACATGGATACATATGTTGAGCACAATGCACGAGCCTGGGATAGTGAAGTTGAAAAACACACTATTTGGACAGATGGTTGCACTGAAGAACAGATAGAGAAAGCACGCAGAGGGGAATTGGATATGGTTCTCTCTCCGTTCAAGCAGGTCCCTCCTTCCTGGGTTAGTGATGTAAAAGGGAGAAAGATCCTTGCCCTTGCCTGTGGTGGTGGACAGCAAGCGGTTCTCCTTGCCCTCGCTGGCGCTGAGGTTATCCTGTATGATATTTCGGAAAAACAACTCGCACAGGATGCCTCCTATGCTGAGCGACTCCAACTGGAAATGGAATTCGTCAAGGGAGATATGCGTGACCTCTCCTGTTTTGCAGACTCTACATTTGACCTGATATACAACCCAACCTCCACATGTTTCATTGATGAAGTACACAGCATGTATCATCACTGCTACAGAATCTTGAAGAAAGGTGGGAGATTGCTTACCAGCATCACCAACCCGGTGCTCTATCTCTTTGACGAAAAGAAAGCCTTGAGAAACCACCTCCATGTGAAATACACCATCCCCTACTCTGACCTAAAAAGCCTTGGGAAAAAGGAGTTGGAAAAGCGAATGAGAAAACATGATACCATTGAATTTTCCCATACCTTGCAAGACTTGCTTGGGGGGCTTACGGACTCTGGGTTTCATATAACTGGTATCTACACCGATACTGCAGGATTCATGATGATCGACAGTTATATCCATGACTGCTATCTTGCAGTTCGTGCAGAGAAGAGCTTGTAGGGTACAAACCCATCTGTGTATACTAAGGATATGGAAAACTATTTTGCACGATTACTACTCTCCAGTGAACTTGATGACCCGCTCTACTTTGCACGGGTACATCAGAATATTGCCGATCTGGAGAAGAAGCGAGTAGCTCACTTCAACGAATATGGCCCCATGAATCAAGAATATGTACTCCTGATGGGGGATTTGAACATGGCCTACTACCGTGCAGGAGAGACCCATAAAGAGTTGGAGGTTGCTCAACAGATTTATCAGACAAGTCAGATCCTTCATGGTGATGATGATGAATCAACCATAGAGGCCATGATCGCCTTAGGCAACTCATATCTTGATGATGGACAAAGCGCTGAGGCACAATCCATTGTTGAGGATCTGCTTAATCGTGATTACACCAAAGAGAATGGCCCCTCCTATGATCTCTATATCGATTCACTCTGCCTACAGGCAGACATCTACCATATCCAAAAGAAGTTTGATGAGGAGCTTCTGCTCCGTCAGCAGGTACTCACCATCCTTACCTCATTCCAAGGATCTACGAGCAGTCAGAGTATCATGGCTCGCTGTGCACTTGGGGTATGCCTTGAGAGGAGATACGCCTGGAGAGAAGCCCTTGAACAGTACAGGATTATCCGGTCCTACCTTGATATAGAATCGGATTTTGCCTCTGAAGCAGAGAAAATTGGACTGCTTGTTCATATTGCGCGCTGCTATCGCAAGCTCGGTGAAGTTGAGGATGCAAGGACTCTCTACCGGTGGGCTCACCGTAAAGCCCACGTCTATTTTGGTCCTGCCTCTCCATTGGCTTTGAAAATGCAACGGCTTCTCAAGGCAGCTGAGCACAACAACCGATAATCTCATTCTTGACATGCTTCCCTACAATAGTGTAGTACTTATCATAAGTGTTAGCAACGTCTAACCCTTATAAAATAACTAGTAATAAGCTCCGATGGAGGAACTATGAAACGTATTGCAATTGTATATTACAGTGGAACGGGAAATACCGAAGCCTTGGCTCAAGCGGTGGCAAAAGGTGCCAAGGAAGCCGGTGCAGAAATAAAGGTGATCAAGGCCGGTCTCTTCTCTGAAGGCCGGTCTCTTCTCTGCCGATTTGCTTGATAGCTATAATGCGGTAGCTTTTGGGTGTCCTGCAATGGGCTCTGAAAGCTTGGAGGATGAAGTATTCGAACCAATGTTCAATGCACTCCTTCCCCATCTAGAAGGAAAACCGGTTGGGCTCTTCGGCTCATACGGATGGGGAGATGGAGAGTGGATGGAAGACTGGGCTGAAGTCACCAAGGAAGCAGGAGCAGTATTGGTTGCCGATCCTGTTATCGCCTTGGACACCCCTGAAGAAGAAGCGTTGAATGCAGCCTTTTCACTGGGAACAGCGCTTGCTGGCTAATCCCATCAGGAAATACGTAAGCTTGCTTGCAGTATAGGAGGGGTGATGTAAGGCATTGGGAGCCAATTCCACTACATCGCATCCAATAATCGTCCTATCCTTGGTAAGAACGGTTAGTAACGTAATTGCATCCCACCATGAGAGTCCACCTGGATCGGGGGTTCCGGTGGCACTCATCAACCCACAATCGAATGCATCGACATCGAAGGTAATGTATAGTTTTTTTGGAAAAGAAGACGGAAGGTCAAGTGCTTCCAATGAGTGCAAATTCTTTTGGCTATACAGGAACGATGCATCATAGTGGCCAACATCATAGCGTTCACGTGCTTCAAGGTCTTCCTCACTATAATTCCGTATCCCTACCTGAAAAAGTGGGATGCCTGCCTCTACGGCACGTCTCATGACCGATGCATGGCTCAGTTTACTACCTTCATAGGCATCTCTCAGGTCCATGTGTGCATCGAATTGTAGGATACCGACCTCCCCTTGGGGAAATCGGTCCCTCAAGAGAGGGATTGCAGCATTGGTAACTGAATGCTCACCCCCGAGAAGTACAGGGATGGAGCCATGGTCATACGCTTGGAGGATAGCTTCAGCAGCGGCTGCTATCGCTTGTTCAACCATACCTTCTGTTCCAAGCGGTTCCCTGGTATGAATTCCCAAGGCACCGGGATTCCCGAATCCCTCAACAAGTTGTTCAAGTTGGGAAGAAGCTTCTATGATGGCCTCTGGTCCATCCGCTGTGCCTCCCATGTAGGAGACTGTATCCTCCAAGGGAAAAGGGATTACATAAAATCGTGCTGTTTCCTTGTCACAGTTGGGAAACTCTGAATCTAAAAACCAGTGTTCCATTCTCTCTCTCCTACGACAAGCGTCGTTGATAATCATCAAATCCGAAGGTTTTCACCACTGTATAGGTATTATCGCGATAGATGCCGATATCCGGTAAGGCGATACCATTGAACATGGTGGTCTTGACCATGGTGTAGTGCATCATGTCACAAAGTACCAGATGGTCCCCAATCTTAGGTGCTTTCTCAAAGGTGTAACTACCCACCCAGTCCCCTGCCAAGCAGGATGATCCACCAAGACGGTAGACACCATTCTCTTCCAGTTGCGCTCCGATTACATTTGGGGAGTACGGCATTTCCAGACAGTCCGGCATATGGGCAGCAAAGGAGGCGTCGATCATCAGTGTCTTGATACCACCATTATCAACAATATCAAGAATTTCGGTTACCAGATACCCAGTTTCCCAAACAAAGGCTGCACCAGGTTCCAATATAAGTTTAATGTGGGGATATCGATCGTGGAAATCCATGATCGTCTTCCTGAAAAGATCCAGGTCATACCCTTTTCTGGTTACCAGGTGTCCACCACCAAGATTCAACCACTCTATATCACCAAGTAAATGCCCCCAATGCTTTTCGATTGATGAGAGCGTATGGGCCAGCTCTTGGGCACCACTCTCGCAGAGGTTGTGGGAGTGCAATCCACTCACCCCCTCTGGGAGTTGTGGAAGATCCTTGGGAAGTATACCCAAACGGCTCCCGTAGCTACAGGGATCATACAAGGCAGTAGAGACTGTCGAGTACATGGCATTGATGCGAAGTCCCAATTGAGCATTGCTACTTCTGTCACGATATGTTTCCAGCTGGGAAACAGAGTTGAACGTAATGTGTGTTGCCATCGAGGCAATGGTTTCAAATTCGTTCTTCTGATACACCGGAGCATATGCGTGGATTTCATCAAAATAGGGAGATGCAAGAAGTGCCTCATTCAGTGAGGATGCAGTTGCCCCGCTCGCAACGGAGGCCAAGTCCGGGAATACCGCGTGCATCGCAAACCCTTTAAGGGCGAAGAGGAATGAGAGGGGAAGATCCTTCTGCAACTGTTCAATGATGGAAAGGTTCTTTTTCAGAAGCTCATACTCCAACACAAAGGCTGGAGTATGGCTAATCTTTTTCAAATCGATCATGAGCTACTCACCAAAGGCAAGCTTGCCATCGACAACCACTTCCCAGGGAAGGCCCAATGGCCCAAGTTCCTCAAGGAATGGATCAGGGTCGAACTGTTCCATATTGTTTACCCCAGGCTCCTTCCAGATGCCACGGGCAACCAAACTGGTGCCGAGTGCTGCAGGAACACCTGTTGTATAACTTACTGCCTGTGCTTTGGTATCCTGGTACGCCATCTGATGGCTGCAGTTGTTGAATATGTAGAGAGTCCTCTCCTTGCCGTCCTTGATACCCTTGATCTGGCAACCAATGGAGGTTTGCCCCTTGTAGTTTTCACCAAGGGAGGAAGGCTCGGGAAGTACAGCCTTGAGGAACTGTAGTGGTTGGATTTCCATTCCCTGGAACATGACCGGTTCAATACTGGTCATTCCAATATCCTCCAGCACCTTCAGATGGGTGATGTATTGCTGGCTGAAGGTCATCCAGAAACGTGCACGTTTCAGACTCGGGTAGTGTTTCACCAAAGATTCCAACTCCTCATGGAAGAGCAAATAGCTCTCTTTCCCCCCAATTCGTGGATAGTCCACGTTCTGGTGTATTTCCAAGGGCTCCGTGATTTTCCACTCTCCCTCTTCGTAGTAGCGACCATTTTGCGTAATCTCACGGATATTGATCTCAGGATTGAAGTTGGTAGCAAAGCTCTTTCCATGATCCCCTGCATTACAGTCTACAATATCAAGATAGTGCATTTCATCAAAATAGTGTTTTGCAGCATATGCGGTGAATACATTGGTCACCCCAGGGTCAAACCCACTTCCAAGCAGTGCTGTCAAGCCAGCCTTTTTGAACTTTTCCTGATAGGCCCACTGGTAGGAGTATTCAAAATGTGCTTCATCCTTTGGTTCGTAATTTGCAGTATCAACATAATCAACACCATATTTCAGGCAGGCATCCATGATCGGAAGATCCTGGTAAGGAAGTGCAACATTGAGTACCACATCAGGCTTGAAAGATTCCATGAGGCTGACAAAGGCCCCAACATCATCAGCATCGACCTGTGCCGTTTCAACAGGAACGGGTCCTGCCTCAGCAGCAATTGCATCACATTTGGCTTTTGTCCTGCTCGCTAGCAAGATTACCTCATAGAGGTCTTCCATTCTGGCAGATTTGCGTACGGCAACATTGCCGACACCACCTGCTCCTATGATCATCAAACGTTTCTTATCCATGTTTTACTCCTCTTGGTCGGTTTCGTAGTAGGTATATCCTCTGAGTCCGGCTGTATAGGCAGCAATGATGCGCCGCCTCTCAAGCGGGGTTATCCTTCCATCCTGAACTGCACGTTCAGCTTTGTTTCTGATCAGAGCCTCCAAATGTTTAGGCTCATATTCCACGTAGCTTAATACATCAGCCACCGTATCACCTTCCAACTCATTATGAAGTCGGAATTTCCCGTCCTCATAGGTTACTGAGGCAACATTGGTATCTCCCAGCAGATTGTGCAGGTCCCCCAGTGTTTCCTGGTAAGCCCCCACCAAGAAGACCCCAAGGATGTAGTCATCATTCTCAGGAAGGGTGTGAAGGCTGAGGGTGTTCTCCACCTCCCAGCGACCAATGAATCGATCGATTTTTCCCTCGCTGTCACAGGTGATGTCACTCAGGATTGCCTTTCTGTCCGGCCTCTTGTCCAGCATATGGATCGGCATGATGGGGAATAATTGATCAATCGCCCATACATCAGGAAGTGATTGGAAGAGACTGAAGTTTCCATAGTAGATATCTGATAATTGCTGCTCCAACTTCTCAAACTCAGGGGACTCAACTTCTCCATAGGTCTGCTTGATTTCTGCAACAATAGACCAGTAAACATGCTCTGCTGCAGCACGCTCCCTCATATTCACCTTACCATAGAGAAACTTGTTTCTAATCTCCTCACGGTAATAGTTCAGGTCGTTCAGGCACTCCTGTGCATTCTTTTCATTGAGCATCTTCCTCACGTAGAGGAGGTTCTCCAATGCTGGAAGTACCTCTGGGTCGAGATTTGCCTCAACATCTTTCCCGTTCCAGAAAATATTGGTATCCAGGACGTTGAGCAGCAGGACCGAGTAGTAGGAGACCAATGCTCTTCCAGACTCACTGAGCAAGGTTGGATGGGTAACATTCTCTTCCTTGCAGATGGTCATTACTTCCTCTACAACGTCATCACAATACTCTTTGGTGGAATAATTTCGGCTGTTTGAGCTATCGGTATGAGAACCATCATAGTCAATTGCCAATCCCCCTCCGATATCCAACAATCCCATAGGGGCACCCTCATGAACCAATCCACAGTAGAAACGTGCTGCTTCCGTTGCACCCATACGGATATCACGAATGTTGGGAATCTGGCTTCCCAGATGATAGTGTAATAATTTCAGGCTATCGAGCATCTGCTCTTTCCTGAGCTTATCAACCACCTGGATAACCTGTGTGGTATTCAGGCCGAAGACACTGCGGTCCCCACCACTGTCTGTCCAGTGTCCACTTGCAACGGTTGAGGGTTTCATTCTCAGTCCAATATTGGGCTTTATACCCATTGCCCTACTCCGTTCCAGAATGATATCCACTTCCCCCGGCATTTCCACCACCAGAACGGTTTGCACCCCCATGGAGAGGCCTCTCAAGGCCAAGTCAATATATTCCTCATCCTTGTATCCGTTACAGATAACATAGGCTTCCAGATCATCTATATGAGCAAGGGCAAGCAAAAGCTCAGCCTTGCTGCCGGTTTCCAAGCCATGATGGTACTGTTTACCGTATTTGCATATTTCCTCAACAACCTGTTGCTGTTGGTTTACCTTGATAGGATAGACGCCCCGGTAGGTACCGGTATAGCCGGCATCCTTCATGGCACCAAGAAAACTCTCATTGATATGTTGGATCCTCGAGTCAAGAATATTTGAAAATCGCAGGAGTACAGGCAATTTCATACCTCTCTCTTGCAAACCCTTGACTATGGATAACAAGCTTACTTGACTATTTGGGTCTTTATCTTTGAGCCGTACTTCCACTTCCCCTTTCTCTGAGACATGAAAATACTCATTTCCCCAGGAATCGATGTGATACAGCTTTCTTGCGTCATCTAGTGTCCAAGTATCCATTACTACTCCTCATAGGTCTTTTCGTTTCATCAGTATACCAGAATTTATTGACAATGCACACAGCAGTAGTGCGATGCCGATAGAGAGTGAGGTGTCCCTAAGGCTGGGAGGCATAACGCGTATTTGTACAAATATGTTTTGTATTCCAAATTTCTTACAAGTCTTAATCTTGACAATTCTCCTCGATTAGTGAATTATCTAATTGATATCATTTTGATATCTTTTACTATCACACCTTGGAGGTATTCGTATGAATGAACCTGTCTACTCAAAAGAAAAAGTCCTGAACCGACCTTCAATCGGATTGACGATCCTGGTAGTCAATGTGCTGCTTATCCTCTTGTCATTTGCCCTGTTCATCTTTGGCATAGCTGCAGATATTCCAGGAGCCATACGTGCAGTTGTCATTACTCTTGGAGCACTCTATGGTTTTATCATTGGACCAATCCTGTTTGGGGGATTGAAGATAATCAAACCGAATGAAGCGTTGGTGCTTACCTTATTTGGTAAGTATTATGGGACACTCAAGAAAGAAGGATTTTTCTTTGTAAACCCATTTGTAACAGCGGTTAATCCTGCATCTTCATCTGAAAACTCTTCAGGATCCTATAAGCTGGAAGGAAAACCGGATGCGAATAAGAGTGGAACTACAGCCTATTCGATACAGATTCCAAAACGAAAGTTATCCCTCAAAGCAATGACGCTGAACAATGAGAAGCAGAAAATCAATGACTCACAGGGCAATCCAATCATTATCGGTGTTGTCGTTATCTGGAAAGTGGTTGATACTGCGAAAGCGGTGTTTGACGTTGACAATTATGTGGATTATCTTTCCATACAGTGCGATAGTGCTTTGAGAAATGTGGTACGGC
Organism: uncultured Sphaerochaeta sp.; assembly: GCF_963677075.1. Classification (NCBI taxonomy): domain Bacteria; kingdom Pseudomonadati; phylum Spirochaetota; class Spirochaetia; order Spirochaetales; family Sphaerochaetaceae; genus Sphaerochaeta; species uncultured Sphaerochaeta sp. The sequence goes on from NZ_OY781873.1 coordinate 2,323,001, forward strand.
TCTTCCCTTATGATAGTGATGATGATGAAAAATCATTGAGAGGAAGCAGCAGGGAGGTAGCAGAGGATCTGCTGAAGGAACTACAAGGCAAGGTTGCCGTTGCCGGCCTGGAAATTCTGGAGGCAAGAATTACCCACCTCTCTTACGCACCAGAGATTGCTGCAGCAATGTTGCAGCGTCAACAGGCTTCTGCTATTATCGCCGCGAGACAAAAAATTGTGGAAGGAGCGGTTGGAATGGTCCAGATGGCTCTTGAGCAGTTGAATGAAAGTGAGGTAGTGAACCTGGATGAAGAACGTAAGGCTTCCATGGTAAGCAATCTTTTGGTGGTTCTTTGTGGAAACAAGGATGTACAGCCAATCGTAAACAGTGGGTCACTCTATTAGCATAAGGATGATGACGTATGGATGCAAAGGATAAGAGCAAGAAACAGGTATTGTTGCGTCTTTCGTCATCGCTGTGGAAAGAGCTGGCCGCTTGGGCGGAAGATGACTTCCGCTCTATAAACGGCCAGATTGAGTTTCTGCTCACCGAGAGCGTACGTTCCCGTAGGAAAGCACTCAAGGATGACGATCAAGAGACATAGTATTGTGGGCTGGCTTGATGACCAGCCCACACTTCTGTTATTTGATGATTCCCTGTCTCTTCAGCTCGTTAACATTCAATGGATTATTGTAAGGCGATTCAAGTTTCCCCTCATTTACCATCTTGATCACCTGCTTGCGATAGGGACTATCAAGGTTCACCCCAACGATCTTCCAGTTGTTGTCTACCTTTGGATATATGGTCCCCTTTTCCTTGATATAGGCTACGAGCATATCGCGAATTGAGTTTGGACTCTCCCATTCCCGTACCCCAGATACCAGTTTTTGTGCTTTCAGGGCCGAAGAATAGCGGTAGTTGTTCACAGCAAGGGTAAGTTTCTGTGTATCAGAGAGCGGCTTGCCCTTGAACATGACATTCTTGATCCTCTGCCCTTCAGGTTTGCTCAGGTCGATCTCATAGTCCACACCGCTGAACATATCATAGAGATAACCCGGCTTATCTGGGTTGAAGCTGATGGAGATATCACCAGGCTTCCACTGGTTGTAACAGGTTGCAGACCACTCCATGTAGGCTTTCAGCTCAGCACCAGTGACTGGTACTCGATAGAGGGTATTGTCGTACTTGTAGATACCAAAGATGGTTCCGTAGTTGATCGGACCCTTGGGGATATCACTGGTATCGGCAAAGAGCGCAGCTGCTGAAACATCTGCACCACTGTTAAGCAGTTGTACCTCATTGATGAAATCCATGACAGCGGTATCACGAAGTTTTCCCTCGGGGATACCCATAATCTCATTCTTGGGTTGGAAGTCAACTGCTGCTGTACCAAAGATACCACCACTGGGACTTCCATCAGCAGAAGGTGCTCCACCGGAAATAAAGTCTCTGGTAGCTTGATGTGCCTCCTTGATGAAAGCATTCCCCCTGATCAACTCACTCGGTTCATAGTCAGTCATATCAACGATGGTCACTTCCTGTCCATCAACCTGCTTATTCTCATCAAGACTAAGGTCGATGCGGATAACCTCACGACCGAGGTTCTTTGCCCCGCCGATAGCAATCCCATCCTGTACCTCTGCGATTGTGGTATGGGCATGCCCAACGATAAGCACATCAATCTCAGGGCAGAGCTCCAGGATAGCAAGGCCTCCATCACTGCCTCCGTCAACATCGTACTCAGGGTACAGTCCCACATGAGCTACAACTACCAGGACATCAACTTTATCATCCAAAATATCCACTACCCGTCTTGCAGCAGGGCCTACAGGGGCATAGACAAATGGATCAGTCTTTTCACCATCCCATCTTGGTGCATTTGGATTGGTAAGGCCGATGATACCGACCTTTACTCCAGACCTCTCTACTATGGTGTACGGAAGTGCGGCCATGGTGCCATCCGCTCGCGACATATTTGCCGTAAGTACTGGGAAATTTGCCAGCTCTTGGATTCGTTTGATCAAGTTCTCTCCAAAATTGAACTCATGATTTCCCAATGTAAGACTGTCATAATCCAAGAGATTCATCGCACGTATGACAGGATGCTCGCCTTCTCTCTTGTTGTAGATATCATCAGTCATGATATTCCCTTGGATAACATCACCATTATCTACCAGGATGACAGCTGGATGTTCCTCACGTACCTGCTCCACATAGGTAGCAATGCGGGCCATACCGTTGTTGTTAGTCTCCTTGTCGTTCTCATAACTGAATCCCCAGACATTTCCATGAATATCTGTGGTAGCCAGGATGACCAGTTCCTCCGCCTGTTCTGGCAGGGGTTGTGCAAAGAGGAATCCCATTGTGATGCAAAGCATCACAATGCCGAGCAATACCCGCTTCAAGAGTACTCGTTTCATCATTCTACTCCTTTTCCCCGATTCCTAATCGGTTAGTGTGATATCTCTATTCTACCACCGCTTTTCCAGAATCCAATATCAGTGGTACAGCCGCTTAGCAATTTCTTTTCCGTCTTCGAACTGTGCCTCATACTCAACAGCCCCTACACGGTCATAACGAACCCACGGACCATGTTTTACCCCATGCTTGAAATTCCCTACCTGCCATACAATCCCATTCTCTCGGTAGTAATGCCAAAGCCCGTCCATAAGGTTATCCTTGATGGGTCCCTCAGCCTTGATGTTTCCATCCTTGAAGAAATAAGTCAGTTTCCCACCCTGCATTCGCTGTTCAACCTGTCCATTCGAATACGTTTTCTCTTTCATTGGTTCCCCTCCTTGTTGATATAAATGAAAAAGAGCAAGAACCGTATTGATCCTTGCTCCTTGACTATGGTTGTCATTGCATTGATTGATGCAGAGAGTTCTGGTAATTTCTTGACAGGAAAGCCAACCATTCTGCTTGCCTCCTGATTACAATTTACCGTAGCACACCTTCCATGATTCGTACATCGTCTGCCTATGCCTCTTGGAGATAATCCATCAACTTCCTGATGGTAAGTGGGGCGCTCCCTTCATAGTGATTGTTCACATTGATGTAAATCACCTTACCCTCCTGTGCAAGCTTTACCAGTCTTGGAGCAATTGCGACCAGTTCATGATCATGGCTTTCAAGAATTCGATCCCACCTCCCCCCACTCTCCTTTTCAATTTCTTTCCTATCTTCACCATGTAAACGTACACAGAAAGGTGAATGGAGATGGGACCCTGCTCTCTGTAATTGTGTGTCAAGATCATCCATCCAGTACCCAGAGAGCAATACAGGACCAATATGCCGTTGCTCCAGGAAGGAGAAGTAGGAGGAATCCATCCATGCAGGGTTCCTGAGCTCTACGGCATAGGGAAGAGAATCAGGGAGCAAGGAGAAAAACCTGTCAAGGGATTCCATGAACTCATCACGATCCTTGAACATACTACGGTTCAGGTATCCAAACTGAAACATGAGCAAGCCTATTTTCGGGATAAGGGGTTCAAGGGTTTCTATGAACCGATAAAACACCTCGGCATCAAGAAACCAAGGGTTTGGTTCACTCTTGCTCTGGTAACTGAATGGAAGGGTCAAGGTATTTGGACACTTAATGGTAAACCTAAAGCTGTCAGGAGTATCCTGGTTATATTCTCTCACATCATGGGGGTCAGGAAGCCCATAGCTCCGCTTTCCCAACGACCAGAACCACCTATCCACTTCCACCGAATCATAGGTATTGGCATACTGGGCAAGGTACCGCTCGGTACTACCAGGCTCATACACCAATCCTTCCCAACTCTCATACTTCCACGAACATGTTCCAAAGTGCAGGGTACTCATGCCTTACTGTAGCAAGGCTTAAGAGGCGGAGCAAGGCCGGAACCTTGCAGTTCCGGCCTTGTCAGGAAGGTATATGAACACCCTAGGGCGCCACATTCAATTTCCCAGCAGCCCATTTCTGGCAGAAATTGCAACCAGATGGGCCAGCTCATGAGCAATTTCATCAGTAAACTCTTCTGCAGTAGCTCTCCAACTCCAATTGACATCATTGCAAGTTGAAGGATAGTTCATCCTTGCTTCCTCATCCTTCTCCAAAAGATCTTGCATGGGGATGATGGCTGTACGAGCACAGGAGAGCATCAGGGTACGTATCATCTTACGCAACACCTCATTCTCTTTGCAATCAAGATAGGTAAGCACCATCTCCTTATCCTGTACATCCAAGGACTTGAACCATCCAAGGGTGGTGTTGTTGTCATGGGTACCGGTATACGCTACAAAGTTCTCCTGCCAGTTATGCGGCAGAAAATCATCATAATAATTACTTCTCCCTTTCTCATCCTTGCTGAATCCAAATTGCAATATTTTCATTCCCGGAAATCCATTGTCATCCCGTAATGCTTCAACTGAGTCAGTCATCAACCCAAGGTCCTCTGCAATGATGGGAACTGATCCAAAGTGGTCTCTCACCTTCTTGAAAAAGCTTTTGCCGTCAACCGTAATCCATTTCCCACGTTCTGCGGTTTTATCCCCTGCTGGTATCTCATAATACGCATCGAACCCCCTGAAGTGGTCAATTCTCAGAATGTCTATCATGGCAAACAGTCGTTCCAATCGTTTGATCCACCACTGGTACTTTTCTGCTTCAAGAACTTTCCAGTCATAAACAGGATTGCCCCAAAGCTGCCCGGTTGCACTGAAGATATCTGGTGGAACGCCGCTAACCGCACTGAAATGCCCATCATCATCGGTCTTGAACAGATGTAGATTACTCCAGGTATCTGCACTGTCAGCTGCCACAAAAATAGGAACATCACCCACCATTTGAATTCGCTTTGCATTCACATAGCGTTTGAATGCATCCCACTGCAAAGCAAAGAAGTATTGCAACACCTTCCAGATGGCTATCTCTCTCTCATGTTCCAGGGAAAACGCTCTCAAGGCATTCTTCTCACGTTTGGCAAACTCTTTGGGCCAATGACTGAACCAACGTGCATCCTGATAGGTCTCATACAGGACCATGAAAAGCGCGTAGTCATCCAACCAGAACGCTTGATCCTTACAAAACCCTAAGAATGCTTTTTCCTGATTTTTTTTCTTTTCAAGAAAAGAGATGGCAGCTTTCTTCAAGATTGGCAGCTTTCTTTCCTGCACCAGTTGAAAATGCACCCTATCATCCGGGAAAGATGGCATGGATTGCAAATCACTAGAAGAAAGGTATCCTTCATGCATCAACGATTCAAGATCAATAAGCAATTCATTGCCGGCAAACGTAGAACGTGGAGCATAGGGAGAATTCCCAAATCCTGTTGGATTGAGCGGCAAGAGCTGCCAGAGGCGGATATCTGCCTTCTCCATCCAATCGGCAACAGCATAGGCATTACGCCCTAAGTCCCCGATACCGTAAGGAGAAGGAAGACTGGTGATGTGCAAGAGAATACCGGCATCTCGTCTATGCTTGCTATTCATCCTTGCACACCTCTCTCATGATAAGTACTTCTCATTGTCATCAACCCTTCACAGCGCCAGCAACTACACCACGGATGATGTGCTTCTGTGCTGCAAGATAGAAAGCAATGATTGGAACCATGGCCAAGACCAGCATTGCCATCATAGCCCCCATATCGACGGCTCCATAGCCACCTCTCAGGTACTGGATGGCAACAGGAATCGTCTTGTACTCTGTTCCAATGGTCAGGTAAGGGAGCAGGTAGTCATTCCATATCCACATGGAATTCAGGATGGCAACCGTGATTGCAGTTGGCTTAAGCATCGGAAAGACAATGAGGAAGTACGTTTTTACAGGCCCTGCCCCATCGATCATGGCAGCCTCTTCAAGGCTAAGGGGAATACTCTTAATGAATCCACTGAACATGAAGGTTCCCAGTCCTGCACCAAAGCCTACATAGAGCACGATAATGCCGACTGGATTATCGAGATGGAGTATGTTGGCCGTTTTACTCATCGTAAACATGACCATCTGGAAGGGGACGATCATGGAGAACACCAACAGATAATAGACAAAGTTGGTGAACTTTGTTTTCACCCTGGTTATATACCATGCCAGCATGCTCGTAACCAATGAGATACTGATTACGGAGAAAACAGTGATGAACAGTGAATAGCCGAATGCATCAAAGAACTTTATCTTCTCTGATCCTGTAATGTAGTTCTCCCCTCCTGCATAGGTATCAGGATTGGGAAAGGAGAATGGTTCATTGGAAATGAACAGCTTTGATTTAAAAGAGTTCATCAATACAATCAAGATTGGTGAGATGAACAGAATAGCAAGGAGGGAAAGCAGGATGATTAAACCATAGTTGATCCGTTTCTCTTTGGCTTGTAGGTTCATGCCTCTACCTCCTTGTTACGGGTAAGACGAAGCTGGCTTAGGGCAATGATCGCAACCAAGATGGTGAAGAGCACTGCTTTTGCCTGACCTACCCCTTCGAAGCCACTGCGGCCATAGAAGGTGTTGAAGATGTTGAGAGCCAACATCTCTGTCTGCTTTCCAGGAGCACCAGCTGTGAGAGCAAGGTTCTGGTCAAACAACTTGAATCCGTTCGTAAGGGTTAGGAAACTACAAATGGTAATTGATGGCATGATCGAGGGAAGGATGACTGAACGCAACATGGTCCATCTTCCGGCTCCATCAATCTGTGCTGCTTCAATGAGATCATGGGAGATATTCTGAATACCGGCAATATATATGACCATCATGTATCCGATATTCTGCCAATTCATCAGGACAACCAAACCCCAGAATCCATATTTTGGATCACTGACGATGGTAACCCCCTGCCTGAGAAGAATACCATTGATGATTACCTGCCAGATCCAACCAAGAACAATGCCTCCTATCAGGTTAGGCATAAAGAATACCGTTCTGAAAAGGTTTGTTCCCTTGATACCTCTGGTAAGCAACATTGCTAGTGCAAACGCTCCAAGGTTGATGGTAATGACTGAAACCACCGTAAAACGGACCGTGAACCATAGTGCGCTGATGAACTCCTTGTCAATGAAGATGTTTCGGTAGTTTTCCAAGCCATTGAAGGTTGCATTTGTTACGGTACTGAACTTGAAAAAGGAAAGAACCACCCCCATAACCATTGGGATCAGAAACGCAATAGCGAAGCAGATCAGACCTGGAAGCGCAAATAAAGCAAAATATTTCTGTATGGACTTTTGCATGAGGGACTCCCTTGTAAAACAGGTAAACCGCCTTGCCTTCCAATGAAGGTAGGCGGTCTATCCTGACATGTTTTCTACGAAAATTAGTTGGTCAAGTCGTACTCAGTCTTCCAAGCATCGACAGCAACCCTCTCAACCTCGTTCCAATTCATCCTACCAACGCTGTACTCAGCAAGAGCTGCGCCGAACTTGTTCTTCCACTCCTCGCTGGGGATGATGGAGAATGCCCAAGGAACAGAATTGACACCAGGCTTGTTCATCCAGCGGATAACTTCCTTGGCCAATGGATCGGTAGGAAGCTCGCTATCCTTGAAGGAGTTGAACGGTGTAATGAACATCAGGTCATTCTTTACGAACTGCTTGCCTGTTTCGCTGGCAAAAAGCCATGTGAGGAACTGGTCAGCCATTTCCTGCTGTTCTGCACTCACATTGCTGTTGATACAGAGATAGTTTTCTGTTCCAACGTTCAATCCTGCATTCTCCTCACCTTCAATCCCGGTGTAGATGGGCAGGAACTTGATGTCGGAATCAGCAACCTTGTTACCCTTGACACCAAGGATCTGACTGGCACCCCAGTTGCCATTCTGTACCATGGCAGCCTGGCCAAGTGCAAACTCCGCCATTGAATCATCAACACTCTTGCTTCCAAGCAGGCCAGGAGCAGTGGTGCTGTTGTTCAAATAGAGATCCCAGATGTTCTTCATGTTTTCACTGTAGGTGAATTCAAGTTCAGGAACGCTCGATCCAGCAGGAATATCCCTTGCAACCATCTCAAAATGGAGAGGAACGTTTACCAAGTGAGTCTGCCATCTCCACTGATTACCTGCAGACAGGCTGGTGGAAGCGAAAACACCCTTGATACCCAAGGCATCCTTATGCTTGGTCATATCCTCAACGACTGCCTTGAGGGTTGCAAAGTTGTTGATCTCATCTGCACTGGAGATGGATACAGCCTTGCCAGAAAGGGCAAAGTATTTTCTCATGATTGCATCGTTGTAGATAATTCCATAGCCTTCTACGGCATACGGGATGGCCAGGACCTTCTCACCATCAGTAAGAGCCATTGACTTGTCACTGAGAATTTTGTAGTACCCAGTGTCACGAAGGTCAGCGGTATAACTCTTGCTCTCTCTCAATCCTACAGGTCCATTGGTCTGGAAAATTACCGGAGGATTGCTTTTTGCAATTTCACTCTTGAGTGTCTGAGCATAGGTACCACTTGCCGCAGTAACGACCTTCAGCTTGATTCCCGTCTCCTCCTCAAAAGCAGGTGCAATCTTGGATTCGTACACATCAGCAATTTCTGGCTTGAAGTTCAAGAAATACACTTCCTTGGCGGGAGCAGCTTCCTGGGCACCGGCTGCAAATACAAGTGAACCCATTGCCATCATGACAATCAAAAAGGCAATAAACAGATGTTTTTTCATTGATTCATTCTCCTTTGGTGTTACCGTAATCATTGGGGAGAAACATTTCTCCCATCATTTTCTTTGGTACTCCTTTATACTAAACCGGTTTTATAAACCGGTCAACTTAATTCGTATATAACTTTCAGTAGTATATTATTTCTCATAGTACTACCCTTTTCATGTATTCTGTTCTACCGATAACAGAACCAATCTCAAAGAAACAAAGCGTTCACTTGTATTCAAGATTATTATTTGAGAGACAAGAGGAGTTATATTTTTAGTACATTGGTAATAATAAAGGGTTTGTCTGTTTTTCCTCAGTTGGTGAACACCTCTACTCGGTTTCTCCCCATCTCCTTGGCACGATAGAGGGCCTTATCAACCTGACGGAATATCTTGACCTCGGAATCGTCAGGAAGTACGGGAGAGACCCCGAAACTGGCGGTAATCTTTCCCACCTGTTCAAATACGTGGTTCTCAATGTTCTCTCGTAATGATTCTGCGAGAGCCTTTCCATCACGCTTGGTAAGAATGAGAAACTCCTCCCCTCCCCAACGCGCAAGTGATTCATCTTCCAGCAGTTGGTCTTTTACTAAAGCAGAGATTTCTTTCAGGAGAAGATCCCCCCGTTGATGACCAAAGGTATCGTTGACCAGTTTGAAATGATCCAGATCAAAGAGGATAAGTGCAGATACTGCAGTACCACCTTTCTTGTTCTTCAATAGCTCTGAAATTATGCTGTCTATCTTGCGTCTGTTGAGTAATCCGGTCAGTGCATCCTGTTCACTGAGCATACGCAGTTGTTGGTTTTGTTCTTCAATAAGCCTGATATGCTTCTGTTCCTGTCTATAATAACGATAGTTAAGCGCTGAAACAGTCCAGGCAATTCCATTGTTTATGACAAAATCGGTACGAAAAGGAACATTGTTTGCAAGCAGTGAATGCGAGTTCACCATAACAATCGAGGCAATGGTAAACGTACCATAAAGAATACCAGACTGGACATAATCCAGAAGAAAGAAGACAGCTCCGCCATAGATGAACGCTAGATAAAGCGTGGGAATATTCAAGAGGATTCCTTTATTTGCAAACATCCTATTGAGAGCAATAACCATGCCAAGCGCAAGGGGCAGCATTTCAAAAAATGGATAACCCATTCCAGAGATGGTTTCTTTAGGCTTGCTTATCACAAGGCTGATGAGACAGAGAAATGAAATAAGAAAGGCACTGAGGAAGTACTGGGCTCTCACAGGAGTACCTGGCTGTATTAAAAATATACCATAGAGCAACTGTTCTACAGCAAGCAATGCTGAGATTATTCTGGTAGCTTTCAAGTTTCTGATGAAACGTTTGGTTCTCTGGTCGAAGGGAGTCATAAACTCATATATACCCTATTTCCTCCCACACGTCAGCTAAAAAGATCGACCAATGGTGATTATCTTAGTGAAAATTGCAGAAAACAGGAGAGAGACCGAATAGTCCCTCCCCTATTGGTAAAAGCAAGAGATTACTTGTTGATCAGACGAACCAACAAATCATGAATCTGCTTGCCACCCTCTGCAGCTGAAATTTCACCAAAGGCAACTCTCTGATAAATCAGAAAGAGTGTGCTATTGAACTCAGTGTCATTGGGCACATGGTCTGTCTCTGCTGAGGAGTGGGGACCTGCAACCTGCATGTAATCAAGAACTTTCTGATCTGCTGGGGTTGCTGCACCAGCTGCACGAGCAGTAGCTGAAGCGCTTGCTCCCCTGTTGCTTCCAAGAATCAAAGCTGCATCAGGATCATTGACCAAGAAGTTGATAAACTTCACCGTTTCTTCCGGATTCTTTGAATCCTTGTTTACGGTATAGAACTGACTAGGAGCTTGCCAAAGAGCCTTGGTGGCTGCAGCGCCTGGAAACTCCATGAGCTCAAGCTCATCGGTTGTTGCTGCTTGATACCCACCAAGTTGGTTGGTATAGAGATACCCAATGGCTACCTTTCCAGCAATCAAGGCAGAGGAGTCTGCATTGTTCTCTGCAAAACCAGCGGCTACATCAGGGGGCGGTACCAGACCATTCTTACGATAATCAGCGAACAGCTCAAGGTACTTCTGAGCATCATAAGCTGTTACATCAGTACTGGAAGAAGCTGCATCATAGAGAGGAGTACCATTATATCGGGTCCAGTATCCAAATGGTGTGGAATTGGTAGACATAACACCAATATCCTGCATTGGATAAACACCACGAGGCAGTTTGCTCTTGAGCAATACCAAATAGTCACGGAACTCATCGTACGTCAAAGATCTCTTTGGAAGAGGAACCCCTGCTCTCTCAATCATGGACTTGTTATAAACCAATGCCGGCATCGTAACACCAGTAGAGACGCCAAGAAGCTTCCCATCAATGGTACCACTAGCAACAGCACTTGGGTCGATAACTGCAGTATCCAACAAGGTTCCAGCATACTGATCCAATGGGAGAAGCACATCCGCATAGTCGTAAATGTTTCCACCCATCTGGATAATATCAGGACCATTTCCACCTGCAAGCTGTGTATCTACTTTTACAAAGTGATCACCAGCTCCACCGGAAACCTCAGGGTTTACCTTGACTCCTGGATTTCGGCTCTCGTACAGATCAATGGCTTCCTGACTGATGGTGACTCTCTCTCCACTGCCCCAATAGGCCCAGCGGACAGTAGTCTCCCCAGTCTCTGCTGCTTGTTCCTTGGTGCCTGCACCAAAAACCAATGAAGCACTCAGTAAAACGAAAAGCAAAACCAATAAGGTCTTTTTCATAGAAACCTCCTATGTTTCTGGGATGCTATCATCCCTTGATACCAGTAGTAGCGATACCTCTGACAAAATACTTCTGCAAGGAGAAAAACAAAATGAATGCAGGAATGAGCGAAAGCACAGACATAGCAAACATCGGCCCCCAGGAAGACATGCCAGAAGCGTCCAAAAACAGTCTCAGTCCCATGGGGACAGTATATTTATCAGGACTGGTCAAGTAGAGCAACTGGTTGAAGAAATCGTCCCAAGTCCATAAGAATGAAAATAATAACGTTGTAATCAAGGCGGGTAACGTGAGCGGCATGATAATCCTTGTATAGATACCGAACTTACTGCATCCATCGATAACCGCACTTTCGTCAATATCCTTTGGTAATCCTCTGATGAACTGTACCAACAGGAAGATAAAGAATGCATCAGTAGCAAAGAACTTCGGTACCACAATAGGCAAGAACGTGTTAATCCAACCAAAGTTGCGAAACATGATATAACGAGGAATTGTTGTAACATGGGATGGCAACATCAGGGTAATCATCATAAGTGCAAACCAGTACTTCTTCCCAGCAAACTTCAGTCTGGCGAATGCATAGGCTGTCAACGAACAGAACATTGCGTTGGCTAAAGCACTGAGTAAGCAGATGGTAAAGGAGTTCTTGAAGAAGGTATCAAATCCTACGATACCTATGCCGTTCCACCCAACTGGATAGTTTTCAGTGGTGAATTCCTTAGGCCAAAGGGATGGATCGGTAAAGATCATATTGCTTGGCTTAAACGAGGCCCCGACCAACCAGAGGATCGGATAAAGCATACTTACCCCAAGGACGATGATGAATGCATTCAGCAGCAGCCTGTTGATTTTTTCTTTTCTCTTCAGCATACCCTACTCCCCTGTTCCATAGGATACCAAGGCACCCGAGAATCTGAACGAAAGTGCAGTAAGCCCAGCAATAATAATAAGCAAGACCCAAGCCATTGCCGCGGCATATCCCATTTCAGCAAACCCAAATCCCTTGATATACAGATACAGGCTGTAGAACATCGTTGAGTCAAGAGGACCTCCCGAACCTCCGCTAACAATAAAGGCTTGGGTAAATGATTGAAATGCGCTGATCATTTACATGACAAAATTGAAGAAGATGATAGGTGAGAGTGAAGGAAGTGTAATGGCGAAGAACTGCCGAATCTTCCCTGCCCCATCAACGCTGGAGGCCTCGTAGAACTCCCTGGGAATTTGTTGCAAGCCTGCTAGGAATATGATCATGGGTGAACCAAACTGCCAAATTGCAAGAAGAATCAAGGTATAGAGTGCATACTTTGGATTCGATATCCAGGCAGGAAGCATCTCAAGTCCCAGTGTTCTTTCCAGAATCATGTTCAACACCCCGTCTCCAGCAAAAAGTCGTCTCCACAGGACTGCTATGGCGACACTTCCACCCAAGAGGGTTGGAATATAGTAGAGCGCACGGTAGAGCGGAATCAACTTGAGCTTTTTGTTCATAAGCATGGCAACAGCCAATGCGAACACCAACTTCAAGGGCACGGAGATGAATACAAACTTGAATGTAACGATCATCGAATTTACGAAGCGATCGTCACGAGGAAGTATATCGGTTCCAGCAAACATGACCAGATAATTCCTCAGCCCAATCCATTCAGGAGGTGTGCGGATATTGAACTGGGTAAATGAAAGATAGAGTGAGTAACACACTCAAATTCCCGTCTCAGTTGTAACTAGGATTTGAATAATTCTTTTAAATAGTTGCAGATAATGGCAGAAAGTACGTGACAAAAGCATCAAACATAGATATAATTGTATCTATGAAAGATGCCAATGCAAAACCGATGAAAATCATCCGTGTCACCAACAAGAAGAACGGTGTCACCTACCTTTACGAGGACCAGGCCTTCTGGAACAGCGAGAAGATGCGCGGCGAGCACAAGCGCAAGTGTATCGGCCGCCTCGGGCCTGACGGAAGCGAGATATACAACGATTTCTACTTGGCCAGGGAGGAAGCCGTCAAGGCCGAGAATCCGCTTGTCTCGAAAACCACCCTGATGGGACAGAACCTCATCCTGGACAAGGTGGTCAAGGACGTCGGCATCAAGGGGGTACTCAAGGAAGCATTCGGACCCTATGACGCCGATGCCATCCTCCAGCTTGCAAGGTACAGCGTCTGCGAGGGAAAGGCCCTCAGCAGAGCCGAGGACTGGCTGAATGACCGCGGCTTCAACGGCAGGGCCCTTTGCTCGCAGCGCATCAGCGAGCTGCTTGCCTCCCTGTCCGATGACAGGCGCAACACCTTCTTCAAGCTTTGGATCAACAAGCAGGCGAAGAAAAAGGCACTGTTGTTCGATATAACCTCGATTTCGTCCTATGGGAAAAACAATACCTATGTGGAACGAGGGTACAACCGGGACCACGAGAACCTGAGACAGATCAATCTAGGACTGCTCAGTGCACACTCGTCGAACGTCCCTCTCTGGTATTCGGAGCTGCCCGGAAGCATGGCGGACTCCATCGTGCTTGCCCATGTGCTGGGCAGCCTGGAAAAGCTCGATGTGAAGGACATCAACCTGGTGGGGGACCGGGGGTTCTACAGCGAGGCGAACCTCAGGAACATAGCAGGGAAGGGGCAAAAGTTCACCATCCCCGTACCCTCCAGCCTCAAGTGGCAGAAAGAATTGATCGACAAGGTCAGGGACTCAATCCGGAGACCCGCCAACATCATCCGCAATCCCGAGGACGACAAGTCCTACATCTATGGCCTCACCGACTACAAGACCGAGTCCTACGGCAGGACCTGGAGGCATGTCTACTTCGACCCCGTCAGGAAGGAGCAGGACATCGCATCGCTGATGCTCAAGCTGAGAAAGTGTGAGGAGGAGCTTGCAAGCGGGGATACCTTCGAGAAGCACAAGAACCTGTACGACACCTACTTCACTGTCAAGGAGACCCCCAAGAGGGGAAGGAAAGTCAGCCTGAACGAACAGGCCGTCAATGCCTACATCAACGGCTACAGCGGGTTCTGGATCATCCTCACCAATGCGGAGAAAGATGCATCGAAGGCCCTGGGACACTACAACCGCAGGTGCGACATCGAGTTCCACTTCGACGACATGAAGAACCTGTTGGACTGCAACAGGCTCAATGTCCATGGTGAGAAAACCATGAAAGGGAGGCTGTTCGTCAACTTCATCACCCTCATCCTGCTCAATGAGCTGAGAGGCAAGGTCTCGGCCATCAAGCCCAGGGACAGGAAGTATTGGGATTCGAGGGACATGTTGAACAAGGTGGCAACCTATTCCAGAATCCACTTCACCGGCACCTACAAGGACCTGTGGACGGTGCCGACCAAGGCACAGAGGCTGGTCTTCGACCTCCTGAAGATAGAGTACCATTGGAAGGGAGAGACAATGAATGTCGAGGAGCTCAACAAGGCTATAGATGATGATGAACAGGAAGGCGAGGAGACCTAGGTATAATTAGGTCGGGAATTTGAGTAACACATCGGATATAGGGTAAGTACAAAAAATCCCAGCAACCAAGGTACCAGAAACATATAGGAACTGAGGTTCTCTTTCAGGACTTTCTGTCGGTGCTAACTCTTCATGTAATACTCTCCATAGTAGTAATAGATGCTTTGCTTCTACTAACATACTACCACACCAAATGAAGATTGCAAGAAAATGTGCTCGGACACATACACTTTTTTTTACATTTTCGGAATAACGTTCCAACTATGAAAAGAGCAGACTCTCTTCTGTTGATTCCCCATCCCCTACAGAAAAATGGTTGATGGAGGAGAGAAACACAGAAACAACTGAAGGGTCATACATGGTGCCACTGCAACGCTTGATTTCTGCTACAGCTACCTCCTGGAGTAAAGGTTTCTTGTATGACCGTTCGCTGGTCATCGCATCGTAGCTGTCCGCGACACTGATAATCCGCGCAGGCAAGCTGATAGCTTCACCTTTCAATCCCCTTGGATATCCACTTCCGTTCCACATCTCATGATGTTCCAGTACAGACAAGGATAGATCACTATACTCTGCAGAAGCAGAAAGAATTCGATACCCAATCTCAGGGTGTCGCTTTACCGCTTCCCATTCATTTTGATCAAGCTTGGTTGGCTTGTTGAGGATAGACTCATTAATTCCAATCTTTCCTATATCATGCAACAGGGCAGCAATTCGGATACGCTTGACTTCACTCTCAGGAAGCTGCAACTGCTGGGCGAGGAAAACAGAGAGTGCACTTACCCTCCTTGAGTGTTGCAACTCACGGGGGCTTTTTGCAAACAGGGAATTAATAACCAATCCTATGGATTTATTCTTTGCACTCGCACTCTCGTAAATCTTGTTCCGTTGCAGGTTATCCTCAGCGCGCTTGAGTGTCTCCTGCAAGCTTTCATCCCCTACTTCTCTAACAGCATATCCAGAGGAGAGAGAGAGCCTAAAGCTCTCGATACGAATCTCCTTGGATCGCTCTTCTATACAGGACAACAGGGATTCTACTTCCTGCACAGAATCTCCTGGAATGAGAAAGACAAACTCGTCGCCACCGTATCGTGCAATGGTTGTCTCATCATTACTGCACATCCTGAGTATCTGGGCTGTAGCTTTAAGCATTGAGTCCCCCACCTCATGCCCAAAGCTGTCATTGATAAGTTTCAAACCATTGATATCCACCAATGCAAGGGTGAATGATCCAGCATGTTCAAGCCTTTTCAATTTACTTTCGAAATAGACTCTACTATACAAACCGGTGAGATAATCATGGTTTCTCTGATAAATCAGTCTTTTTTGGTTCTCACGAATTTCCGTTACATCACGACAAACCACAACAGCTCCAAGCAACACATCGTGTTCATCACGAATAGGAGCAAAACTGTAACTACCTATCCATTGTTCTCCTGATTGTTTCTTTACTACCGTATACTCTGTGTCACCTGCTTTCCCAGAGAGTGCTTGGAAGCCCGCCCACATCTGTTGCCCCAGCAGATTCCCCTGACTGTCATAGGCTTCAAACAGCGAAGAAAATGCGCGCAGGTCATCAGGACATTCTGAACGCTTTGAGAACCGGTAGTAGTGCAAAAATGAATGGTTAACCAGTATGAAACGACTTTCAGGGTCTATGATAAACACTGCATCAATCATACTGTTGATTGCTGCATCAAGGGTGGCTTTGCTTTGAGCGAGCGACTGCTGGGCAATTCTCTGATCCTCAAGCGCGTTGAGAATAATTTTTCTCCCCTGTTCGGTCTGTTTCTGCAAAGCTTGGAGTGAACGCATGGAGGATATTCTCTCTGTGATATCAAAAAAGGTAATAAGGAGAAAACGATCCAGGAATGCTCCACTAATTTCCATCTCCAACACAGTACCAGTAGCTGTAACCAAGGTGAATTCTTGTGAATCAATATGTCTAGAATGCCTGATTATGGACTGTTCAACAGCCTCTTCCCAGGATTCTCTTGCTTTTATCCGGTACGTTGGGTTAGGGTAAACCTTCTCATACCACATGTCGACATCCTCTATTTCACCTTGCTTGAATTGAAATGTGGTACTCCATGCTTCGTTTACAGAAACTACCGTACCCTCCTGGGTAAGAAGGACCATAGGCAGGGGAGCATTGGAGAATAATTGCTTGAATTTTATTTCGCTGTCTGCCAGTTCCTTTTCCACCGCTTCCCTTCTTCTTACTTCCTTGCTGAGCTTCAATATCCAGAACCCCAGAGATGCAGCGACAAACAATGCTATACCAATAATCAGATAAATAGTGGTACTCTGCACAGTCTTTTCATACTGAAGAGGCAAATATGCCCGATACAATCTCTCCCTTGTCTCACTGTCAATTGTCTGGAGTGCCTTGTTGATAATGGGAAGAATAGAGGCATAGTCCTCATGAATAGCAATAGAGAGGAAGTTCATGTAGGCAGTGGTACCCACTACCTTTACTTTTCTGGATAACCCAAGCTTGGACCGATAATGGTTCGCAACCAACAGGTTTTCCACCAAGGCAAAACACTCTCCCCGTGCAACGAGGGTGAGGCCTTCTTCAACGGTAGATACTTCAACCAAGGTCAGATTTGGGTAATCTCGTGCCAGCCACTCCTGGGCTGCATAATGGGAAACTACTGCGACCTTCTTTCCTTCAAGCTCTGCCAAACTACCGATATACCCGACCTGTTCTCCAGCAATGATTGCAAGAGGTACAGTCAGGTATGGTTCACTGAAACGCAATGTTGCCTCTCGCTCCTCTGTCTTGCTGATGCTTCCGGTCATGGCAATTTCACCACTGAGTAACTTCTCATAGGCATCCTGCCAGGAAGTCCCTTCAACAGGAATGAAGGTCAGTCCACTGAGAGAGCTGACGCTCTGTAGATATGCAAAACTCAGGCCTGTAGGCATGCCATTCTTGTCTAGGTACTCAAGAGGTTCCCACGCAGGATCGACCAAGACAGAGAGAGGAGCTTGTCGTGCAAGCAAAATACGTTCATTTTCACTCAAGGAAGAGAGAAAGGAGGGATCAGCGGCAAAAAGTGTTGAGGTGAGCAGGAGAAGCATACTGAGCAATATCAAGCGCCGGGTATTCATGCATTACCCTCCTCTTCCACTGAGGAGTACCGCTTTGGCCGTCCGATTTCCTTGAGAAGAGCGTTGACTTCTCGTTTCAGACCCATGATCCGCTCTTCTCTCTGGCTCATTACTGCATACCAACGTCTTAGTTCAACCAACTGTTCCTTGTTTTGTTGCTCAATTGCATTACGCTCGGTTATATCCAGCCCCTGGGCGATGGTTGCCACAAGAGAGCCATCAATCGGGTCTAGGATCGGTCCAGCATTCCAGAGTATGGTCCGAACTTCTCCCTCTATGGTTTTCAAATGAATCTCAACATTGGAGAGACTGTGTTCAGTTTCCAAACGGTTTTCCAGCCGTTTAAGTTCCTCCTGTCCCAGCGAAGTCAAGACAAATCCCACATTCTTTCCTACTATATCGCTTATCGGAAGGCCCAACAAAGATGCAAAGGAGTGGTTGGTCCTGGTGATAGTGAATGAAGCATCCCAGACAAGGATAGGGCTGTTTGATTCCATGAGCAGGGCATCGAGATAGTCATGAGCCTCTTTAAGTTCTGAGGCCATCTTCTTTTGCTGGGTAAGCAGCTCGGTATAGACGATAATCCCCCCAATTTTTCCTGATTCCCTATACCAGGGTCGACACTCCCAACGGGTATAATCCATGCTCCCATCCTCATGGGTGTAGGGGTCATCCTCCCCACTGATTACTTCCCCTTTCAGACAACGCTGGTGGACCTTTCTCCATTTCTCGGGAAGATTGGGAATCACCTCATAGTGGTGTTTTCCAATGATTGCGTTCCCATCAGGAATATGATACTCCTCACAATATTTCTTGCTGACGTAGAGGTACCGAAGCTCTGTATCATGAATTGCAATGGCATAGCGTGAATGCTCAATTACATAGTGAAGCAATGCTGATGTGTGTTGAAGCGAAGTTTCCTGCGTCTGGAACGTTCTTGCCTTACGTTTCTGCATGATTACGATGACCGTGAGAAGGATAAGCAGACCTAAAAGGAATACTGCCACACCAAAAATAGTGAGGGCATATTGCCCTTGGATTGCACTGATAGGAACGTTCAAAAGTGTTACTCCCAGTCCTCCAAAACAATGTATGACACTACTTTAGCACACAGCTCACTTATACTGCCAGCATTTCTCTATTTACTTTGCGAGTATTTTCCTGATCGTCCCGATCAAATCATGGCAGTGTTCAAACCCCCTGTCCTTCACTCCATGGTGTGCATTCCCCATGATATACCCTTTGCCTGCAGCTTCAAGCATGGGAATGTCATTCTCATCATCCCCAAAGGCATAGGTATGGGCGATGGGGACAGAGAAGTGTTCACTGATTGATCTCAATGAGATCCCCTTCGAGGTAGGACAGATGTCAAACATCTCTTTGCCTGTAGTAACCACATGAAAGGCGGATCCCCAAGCCTCCCGGCTTCTCTCCAGGATTGCAGGCATATTGCCATCACATACAGCCGTGATCTGCAGCACATCCCCTGGGATTTCGCTGAATGTGTCAAAAAATTTCGTATATCCTTTTGCCAGATAGCTCTTTGCTTTCAGTTGTTCGCGGGCTACCGTGGGGAGACAGATAGCCTCTGTCGTTGAGATAAGCGCCGTAGCCCCCCAGGCATGCAGTGAAGAGGTAATCTGCTCAGCCAAGGAATGATCTATTCCGTGGTTAGGAAACAACTCTCTTCCTTGGTATAGTACCCTGCATCCATTGGAAGCTGAAAAAACCACCTTGGAAGAGACTGGAGAGAAGAGGGGAAGGAGCGCCTCATGAAATCGCCCGCTGGATATACAGAACAGGAAATCAGCCTGCCTTGATTCTTCTACCAAGGCAAAGAAATCCGATGAGACGGTTTTCTCCCCATGGGGAAGAATCGTTCCATCCACATCACAGAAAACAATACCGGCATATGTATGCACATCCACCTCCAAAATGTTGTGCATCAGTATGGATGATATCCTCCCCGGAGGCAAGAGACATGAATTTTACTCTTGATTACTTAACATATATATAGTATATCAAGAGTATGAGTACTGTTTTGATTGGAACTTCAGGCTACAGCTATAATGAGTGGATAGGACCAGTGTATGCACCAGGAACGAGACGAGAAGAGTTCCTTGCCCACTATGCCCAACGCTTTCCCACCGTGGAGCTGAACTTCAGCTACTATCGTATGCCAGAGTCTCCTCAGCTTGCAGCAATGCATAAGAGTGCTCCATCCCTCCAATTCTCCATCAAGGCCCACCAGAGCCTCACCCATACCATTGATCCTTCTTCATGGAGGGAACAGGCTCTCCTGTTCTCCCATGCCCTTGAGCCGCTGGTAGAGAACCAGGTGCTCAGTGCCGTTCTCCTGCAATTCCCCTACTCGTTTCACTATGAAGTGGCAGAGCGAAAATATCTGGACTCACTCTTGAGATCCCTCTCCCCATTCCCGCTTGCCATCGAGTTCAGGAACAGCAGCTGGTACAACAACCGCACGCTCGACTCACTACGAGAGAGGAATATTGCCCTTGCTTCCCTTGACCTCCCCTCGGTGAAAGGCAACCCACCCATGATGGACGTTAAAACCAGCAGCTCACTGGCATACATCAGGCTGCACGGCAGGAATGAGGAGACATGGTGGGGATCGGACAGCGCAAGCCGCTACGACTATCTCTACAGTGAGAAAGAGCTTGCCAGCCTACTTGGGCGTATCCAGTCATTTACCACATATGCACAGAAGGTGCTCATCTACTTCAACAACCATAGAAGGGGTCAGGCAGTAGCCAATGCACTGACGCTCTACCAGTTGGCAGTGGGAGGCAAGGTATGCAAAGAGCAGGTGCAAGCATCATCCATATCAATGTAACCGACTTTGCAGCAGCAGTAGAGGTGGCAAAGAATCCAAGTCTTGCTGACACCCCCTTTGTGGTTGCCCTTGAGGGATCAGCAAGGACTGTGGTGCTTACCCCATCCCGCCGAGCATGGGAAGAGGGGATACGGGCAGGCATGCCCCTTCGCTATGCTAAGCAGATGATTCCCTCCCTGCAGGTACTGCCCTGGGACAATCAGAGCACCGCGAAAGCCGATAGAGCAATCACCTCCATCGCACAGGAGTATTCTCCAAGCATCCAGTGTGACCGGGGAGGACATATCTATCTGGACATGCAGGGAACCACCCGTCTCTTTGGCCCGGTGGTGGATAGCGCGGTACAGATCCAGGGCGAGATCAGGAAAAAGCTGAATCTTGAGGCCTCTGTGGCAGTTGCTTCCAATAAACTGGTTGCAAAGGTGGGTACCCGTACCACCCGACCTGCCGGACTTATACAGGTCAGGGAAGGTGATGAGGCCTCATTCCTTGCTTGGCAGGATGTTTCCTTGCTCAGTGGTGTGGGCTCTGCCACTGCACGACTACTCTCTGTTGCAGGAATCACGACAATTGGCCAGATTGCCGCCCTTGGGGATGAGCAGGTGATGGCCTTCCTGGGAAAACGGGGTCTTGCCCTCCGTGACGCCGCCCGTGGTTTGGATAACAGCCCACTACAAAGCGGATTGCCGGAGAAGCGGATTGTGCAGAGAAAAATCAGCTTTGCTGAACCAATCCTCGAGATGGATGCTCTCAAGGCCGCAGTGGTTACAGCTGGGGAGGATGCTGCATTGTCTATGCGAACTGCAGGACTTGGTGCGGCAAAGATCCACATAGCGTTGCTCTACAGTGATGGAAGGAGAAGTGAAGCTTCCCATCGCATAAAGGGACAATGGGTCTATGACCTTGAAATATCCCTTGTCGCATGGAAGGTTGCACAGCTGGCAGCAAGCCGGAGGGTGCGTATTCTCTCTTGCACTCTCTCCCTAGGCGAACTCTCCCCACTCGCCCCGACCCTGGACCTCTTTCTTCCCGATGCACAGCATCGCTCTGATTCCCTGCAGCAGGCAGTTGACCGAATGCGCCATAAGTTTGGTCCTGGCATCCTGACCCATGGGGCAGCACTTGCCCATGCGTAGTCGCCTAGCCCTAAGCACAGCCTACTCCCTTCTCTTCTCCCCTGTTTCGGTTGATGAGCTCTTCGACCGTCTACAGTCCATGCAGGTAAAACAGGTAGCCATCACAGACCGTGACAACCTCTATGGGTATCCTGTCTATAGGGAAGCTGCAAAAGAGAGGGGAATCTCCCTTATCTGCGCTTGCCTGCTTACCGAGAAGACGGGAGACCTCTTTGCCTTTGTACAGGACCAAGGGGGTTATGAGCTGCTCTGCAAGCTCATCAGCAAGAGGAATCTTGACCCTTCCTTCTCATACCTCTCTACACTCAAGGAAACTTCAGAAGGACTGGTGTTGGCAACCACAAGCAGTGCAATCTTGAGCGAGCTTACCGGTAGAGGAGCTGACCTCTATGGCGCAATTACCCCGGATTCCCTGCAGATCATAACCACCGCGAAGAGACTTGGGGTTCCCCTTCTCGCCGTTGATGGGGCATTTCTCCTCGCCGAAAGTCAAAGGGAAGTTCACCAGGTACTTCGAGCCATTGCCCTTCATACAAGTGTGGGCAGCCTTACAGAGGATGAGTACGTCCAAAGAGGTGGCATCTTGCTTGGACAGAAGGAGTGGGAGCAGTCCTTTGCCCCCTGGCCAGAGGCCATGGAACATGTACAACGAATCAGGCCGTATGACCCATTCTCCTCTTCCCTTATCTTCCCCACCTATCCAGTCACGGAGAATAGGAGCGCAGAAGAGGAACTGAGATACCGGGTCTTTCAGGGAGCTGAGAACCGCTACGGGGAGATCAATGATGCCATCATGGAACGCATCGACTATGAGCTGGGCATCATCAACGAGAAGGGGTTCGCTCCCTATTTCCTGGTGATGCACGATATCGTGCTGATGAGCAGCAGGACCTGCGGTAGGGGATCAGGAGCTGCATCCATCGTCTCCTATAGTCTCTTCATCACCAATGTGGATCCCATTGCCCATCATCTATACTTTGAACGATTTCTTTCCCCTTCCCGCCAGGATCCACCGGACATTGATGTTGACTTTGCTTGGGATGAGCGAGACGGGATTTTTGCTGCAGTCTTTGAACGTTTTGGCATTGATCATTGTGCGAGGGTGGCCAACCACAACCGGTTCCGCCTGCGTTCGGCCATTCGCGAAACAGCCCGCTGCTATGGGCTGAGTGACGCACAGATCACCAAGGCAGAAGAGACATTGTTCAGGAAGGGTGTCGATGCGCTGCTTGACCCCCTGTGGCAGACCATCGTCCGTATAGCCTCAGCCCTTGACCGGCTTCCCAAAGAGATATCCATGCACTGCGGAGGGTTGGTCATCACACCCAAAGAAGTAACGTGCTATGCCCCGATCCTGCGTTCAGCTGAAGGATATCCCCTGCTGAGTTGGGAGAAGGATGGAACAGAGCAGGCAGGCTTTGTAAAGATCGACCTTTTGGGCAACCGATCCCTTGCAGTCATTCGTGATACCTTGGGAAACCTGCGGGAAGAAGGAGTATCCATCGATGAAGGAACCTGGCAACCTGCAGAAGATGCTGATACGATCGATGCTCTTGCCTGTGGGAACTCGATGGGTGTCTTCTACATTGAATCCCCTGCAATGAGACAGTTGCAGAAGAAAACAGGACGAGGGGATTTTGCCCATATTGTCATCCACTCCTCCATTATACGGCCTGCAGCAAACAAGTACATCAATGAGTACGTACAACGCTTGAAAGGCAAACGATGGGAACCTCTCCATCCCAGGCTTGCCTATATCCTCGATGAGACCTATGGAATACTTTGTTACCAGGAAGATGTCTCCAAGACAGCCGTTGCCCTGGCAGGCTTCTCCCAGGCTGATGCCGACCAACTTCGCAAGGTCATCGCAAAGAAAGCAGCAGGAAAACGGTTGCAGGCATTCAGGGACCAGTTTTTTACAGGTTGCCATGCTGGTGGGGTAACCACTGCTGTTGCTGAACAGATCTGGCTGATGATGCTCTCCTTCGATGGCTACTCCTTTTGCAAGCCCCACTCAGCAAGCTATGCCATGGTCTCCTTTCAAAGTGCATACCTCCGTGTCCATCACCCGGCCCATTTCATGGCTGCCGTATTGACCAACCAAGGAGGATATTACCGACCACAGGCGTACATCAGTGAGGCAAGAAGGATGGGCCTGGCCATAGCCGGCCCCGATATCAATATCAGCAAGATTACGTACTGGGCAGAAGGAAACACCCTCATCATCGGCCTGATGGCCATCGCTGAACTCAGCAGAAAGGCCATGAAGCGAATTATTGAGGAACGAAAACAAGGAGGAAGGTTCTCCAGCTTGGAAGAGGCTTCCCTCCGGCTCTCCCTGGACAGGGAGGATCTGGTCGCCCTGGTAGCCTCTGGTGCGTTTGACTCATTGGCACCTGAGAGAAAACGAAGTGAACAGCTCAGGCTCCTGCTTACCACCACACGTGCTAATCAATCCTATGGACAGGCAGATCTGTTTGCCACGCCTCTCCCCTATTGCAAGAAAGAACAGCTTCCTGTTGCCGTACATCGCTCTTTCAGTGAAGAAGAGCTCCACCGGGAGTTTGCATCCTTGGGCTTCCTCAGGAATCATCATCCCCTGGTCCTCTACGCACACCTCCTGAGATCAGTTCATCGGATCAAGGCCTCAGAGATTGGCCAGCATGTGGAGCGGTATGTCACGCTCATCGGCTACCAGATAACCCAGAAGCAGGTATTGACGAAGACGGGGGAAAGCATGAGCTTTGTCTCCTTTGAGGATGAGACAGCACTCTATGAGACAGTACTATTCCCTGATCTCTACAATCGTCTCTACCCATTGCTGGCAGGTCGTTGGCCGCTACTGGTCTTCGGACTGGTGAAAAATGACGAGGGTGCTCTCATCATAGAAGTCCAGAACCTGAGAAAACTGGGCTCCTAGATGGATGTTTCTTTTTCAATACGTTGGAGATAGGCTTTCATGTTGAATTTTCGATCCAGCCCCTTGTCATTCATGTAACGGATATTTCCGAATATGGGTCTCTCCACCCATGGACGGTCATGCTTGCCGAAACACCAGGCAACACCGGCATACCCATTTGGATCACGTCCATCTGCCTGGTAGGTATTATTGAGTTTCAGTGCCCAGGAAAATCCCTGCTTGGGAGTCGGGCTCCACTCCAGGATTTTTTTCCCCCAGTACATCCTCAGGTAGTTGTGCATTCGACCCAATAGAACCAACTCCTTCTGTGCTGCATTCCAGTAGGGGTCATGGGTCTCTCCCCTTTCCAACTCTTCATAGCGGTAGGTAACAGGTCTTGGGTCGGCCTCATGCGCCTCTAGGCTCTTCCTCGCCCAGGATGGAAGCCCCTCGTACTGATCATAGAATGGGTTGAAAGCAACAAAGTTATAGGCAAGTTCACGCCTGACGATCAACTGCTCCAGGAATGCCGGTACATCACTGATATCCAGATCCTTAACCGCGTGGTAGATGGTAACTGGGCTGATCTGTCCAAAATGAAGATACGCACTGAGACCACTACTGTGGTTCTGTGCAGGATCATTGCGTTTTGTATCATAGCCTACCAAGGTATGTTCGATGAAGTCATCCAGTTTAGTGAGCGCTGCAGTACTGCCCCCCTGTAAAGGCAAAATTGAACTACCCTTCTGCTCAATCCCCAGGGATTCAAGAAGCAATGGGATGTTTTCAAGATCAGCTGATTCAAAGGGGAAATCAAGGGATTGGCTTTTCACCATGATCTCTGTGATCTGGATCTCCTGTGCAAAGTAGGAGATCATGGGTTCAATTTTTCTTCTCAGGGTAGCTGCAGAGTATTCTTCCTTATCACTCACCGCCTCAACGGGCACCACTACATTCGCTTCAACCTCATAGACGGTACATGCAAGAAACGAGGAAACCTCCTTTCTCCAAGAACGTTCAATGGTGGTGTATGCCCTGTCGACTATAAGACAGGCAATACTTGATTGAAGCTTTTCCAAACCTTCCACTACCCCAAAAGAAGAGACAAGCAAGGGTATGGAACGCTTCTGCAATTCCTTCTCCACCTCCCGAATACCTTCCAGCATGAAGCGGTAGTGACGGGCTGAGGCTCCTGCAAAATGTGGAGTGATTCCAAAATAGACAACCAAAGGCTTCTTAAGGGAATTTGCTGTCTCTATTGCAAACGAGAGTGCTTCATTCTGATACACCCTCCCGGATGCCTGCATCCAATACACAACATACGGCTTTTCATGCAGTGTTGGCTTGGTATTGAGTTTCCTGATTCGCTGTTCATCAACCATCATGCCCAAGCGTACCACAGCTTTTACCACTAGAGAAAAGAAAAATTTGAAATCTAAAAACAGCATTGCTTATCTGTCTTTTCATTATTTGTGCAAAAAGAGCCTATGCTAGTTCGACAGAATTGACTGTTTGTGTAGATTTCTTTAGCATGCCAAAAAGGAGTCCACTATGGCTAAACAACTCAAAACCGGAGCAGAGATTATTGCTCGAAGCCTTGAGGATCTGGGTGTACAGTATATCTTTGGATATACAGGAGCGGCAATTCTACCGGTCATGGATGAGCTGGCGAAGAGCTCAATCAAGATTGTCGTGAATGCCAATGAGCAGTGTGCAGCCTTCAGTGCTGCAGGATACTCCAGAAGCAGTGAACAGGTTGGGATTGCTATTGTAACCAGCGGCCCGGCCATCACCAATGCACTGACAGCAGTGGCTGACAGCTACGCTGACAGCATTCCCTTGGTGGTAATCGCTGGACAGGTACCGGAGCACAAGCTTGGAACCGACTCATTCCAGCATATTGATGTTGCCTCAGTTTTTGGCCCAACAGCCAAGAAGGTGTATTCAGTTAAGGCCTTGAACAACCTTGAACATGTAATCAAGGATGCATACTTTCTGGCACAATCAGGGAAACGCGGACCAGTAGTCATAGACCTTCCCATGAACCTGCAACAGAAAGCAGCCGGGTATGAAGCACTCCCCCTTGCACAGTTCAGCACCATTTATGATCAGGATGTCCATCTCTCCTCCTCACAATGCAAACAATTTTTCGACCTGCTCAAGCAGGCAGACCATCCACTCCTGTATTTGGGTGGAGGGCTTAACAGTGAACGTGGCAGTGAAGCCATCAGACGTTTCAATGCAAGGTTTTCAATCCCATCAGTAAATACCTTGATGGCAAAAGGGGTGGTGAATGAACGTGAGGATATAAATCTTGGGATGCTCGGTATGTTCGGCACACCTGCCGCCAACAAGATCATCCAGGAGAACGACCTCTTTCTCGCCATTGGAGTCCGCTGGGATGACCGTGTTGCTGAAAAGGTAGGGTTTGCCATTCAGGCAAAAATTGCGTTCATCGATATTCACGCCGACAAGGTGCAACAGATTCGAGGAGAAAGGCGACCTGTGTTCTCTTTCATTGGAGATGCTGCAACCATTCTTCATGACCTCTGCGATTGGGCTGATACCCATGACCTCAGGCTCACCATTGATACGTGGAGAGAGCATGCAGCAGCACTGAAGCGACGTTGGCCGCTCGCATACAATACTGGGGCTGACATCATTCAGATGGCAGAGGTCTTACGTACCTTGGATACGCTTATCGACGAATCCACCATCATCACCACAGGGGTGGGCAATCATCAGCTGTTCTCTGCTCAGTACATTCGATGCCAAAGGCCACGTTCTTTTCTCACCTGTGGTGCCTTTGGGACCATGGGAAGTGGAATGCCCCTTGCTGTTGGAGCAGTACACGCCAATGAAGACAAACAGGTAATCGTAGTGGACGGGGACGGAAGTTTCAGGATGAATATGGGTGAGCTCTTCACGATAGGAACCAACTGCCTTCCCATCAAGATACTCCTCCTGAACAACCACGCTGATGGGATGGTCTACAATCTTGAGGATGCTGCATATGAAGGTCGTCACTCTGCTACCTGTAGGAATGAAGATGTTAATTTTGCGAAGATGGCAGACCTGTGCGGTTTCTCCTATAGCAAAAGGATTGAACAGAAAGAAGAGATAGAGCCAGCGCTCAAAGAGTGGATGGAGAGTGCTGGACCATGCTTGCTTGAGGTGATTACCGACCGTAAGGAAGTATTGTACCCCGTCGTACGACCTGGTGCTTCCTATGCAGATATGGACCTTGGGCCATTTATACAGGAAAAGGAAATAAAATGAGTAGTATACTCATGATTTTCAATCATGCTTCCTATGATGGGAGCGATGTAACGTGGAGTGCCCTTCGTCTTGCTGGACAACTGCAGGTTAATGGCCATACAGTTCGAATCTTCCTGATGAATGATTCTGTCGATCTTGCCCGTGATTCAAACAAGAAGCCAATCGAGTATGACCAGGACCTATCGCAGATGCTTCGTGACCTGATCGCAAAGGGCGTTCAGGTACGGGTTTGTGGAACTTGTATGGCTCGTTGTGGTACCCATAAGAATGAACCATACTTTGCCGGCGCTGAGAAGTCCACCATGGCAGCCCTTGGAGAGTGGACTGCCGACAGCGACAAGGTACTCACGTTCTAAGTGCTCTACAGCATTTTCAGATTGAACTTCGGCATAAAGGGGTGGAACCCTTTATCCCCAAAATATTCGATAGCACCCTCACCTATGGGAATCTCATCATATGATGGTCCAAAGTCGAGGGTGCCGTTGTAATAGGTACTATTGGTGGAGTCTTCCCAGAAATTGAAGGAGTTGGTTACATCAACAGTAATTAGGAGTGTCTTGGGAACCGAGACGATAAAGCTATTGATTGTTGCATCCAGACCACCTGCAGTGTTGCCACTCTCTATGACGATCTCGGGATCTTCATCATCCAATGTATCGTTTGCACCCCAGAAATCCTCATCAGCAAAGAGATCGATGCTGCTTTGGTAGGGATGCGTTTCCTGATCGAGGAAGAACTTTCTGTTTCCCTCTGAATTCTCCAATTCCCTTCTCATCCATACCCAGTTGGGCGATTCCTCGGTCCCTGCATTCACTACCATGTCCCGTTTCTGGAATTGTCCATCAACATTGAAATACTGACGGATGGTGTAGCTACCAGGGGAGGGAGAACCACCTGCATCATGGGTGGCTGTCACCAGAGCGTGGGCAGCATCTGTCGACCAGGAAGGAACATTGAAAGAACATGGTACATCCATCTCCAGGTAGGTGAAGCTCATCTCATAGGCCACATAGGAACCAGTCGGTATTGCTTTCCTTGCAAGGAAAAGTCCATCAGCCCCAACAGAACCGGTAAAATCAAGAGGTTCTGCGCTCTCATCCTCGATTAAGATGACTTTCAGTCCATCATCACGTTCCAAGGCAAAATAGGTGATAAGCATTTTATACGAGGACGGAGAGATGTTTACCGATTCTCAAGGGTCCTCGTCCACAGTTCTTTCAACCGTCCCCTCCCCGGCAACCACCGCATTCAGTGTAATTTCCGCTGTTTCACCGGAACCAAGGTTACATCCAAGTGCAAGAGAAATGAAACTGACAGAATACCAAGGCAAAGAAAACGAACGAGGCTTCTCATAAGCACCTCCCACGTCACTACCAGGATACCTTCAGTATAATCTGAACTAATAATCTGACAATATCAAAGATATGTATATTCCCGTAAGTAGCAGTAGTTTTTTACCCTAGGAGAAACTCATTCGTGTATATTGAAGCAAGGAGTTTGTTCGATGCATCTACCGTACCACGGGGCTGGAATCATATTTTGGACAATCAGCGAAACAGGTGAAGTCTCCTTCCTGATGGGAAAACGTTCCATGCCGCCTCAAAACCATAAGTGGTCTTTTCCTGGGGGAACATGGGAGAGAGCAAGAGATGGGCATGATACCAAAGGAAAGATTTCCTACAAAGAGACAGCAATAAGGGAGTGCCAGGAGGAAGTGGGACTGGATGTCCCATCCCCAGAAAAACTGTTCCCTCTCTGGTCTCTTGATATGCCAGGTTTTCACTACCGAGTCTATACATACCGTCTCCATAAACAGGTAACACCACCCTACATCTCTGAATTCTCTCAGGCGAGATGGATTACCTTCTCAACTGTTCCCTCTCCTACGGTAACCTTCGTACGGACACAGATCCTTAGGCTGAAACAGCATGTAAAGCAATCAAAACACTAGAGAGACATACTTATTCATATATGATTAATGGCATCACTCATTATTACATAAAGATAGTTACATCAAAGAAAAGGATCATCGGTTTTTTAGACCAATGACCCCTTTCTCGACTATTTTTTTTCTATACCTACGGCTTGATGTGGCAGAAGTAGTAGTGATCCTCGGAGAGGCGCACCATGGGGGGATACTCCTTCTCGCAAATCTCACCTACCTGCTTGTGACATCGACCGGCAAATGGACACCCCTTTACCTTCTTGGCAGGGTCTGGAAGCATTCCTTCCAGCTCAATAATCTCCTTCTGCTTGGTCGGGTCTACCTCAGGAACCGATGAGAGCAGTGCCTCGGTATAGGGGTGGTGGGAGTTTTCCATCACCTCATCCCGCTTACCATACTCAGCAATCTTTCCTGCATACATGACCATGATGTAATCACTGAGGTAGTTGATGACATTCAGGTCATGGGAGATGAACACGTAAGCAACATGCGTATCCACCTGTAGGTCATTGAGTAGGTTGAGTACCGATGCCTGGACAGAGACATCTAGAGCACTGGTTGGCTCGTCACAGACGATCAGGTTTGGAGAGATGGACAGTGAGCGGGCAATTGCCACTCGCTGTTGCTCTCCTCCACTGAGCTGACGGGGTTTCTTCTCCAAATATTCCTTCCCCAAGTCAACCTTCCTGAGAATATCGATGATCTTCTCACGCCGTTCATTCGGATCATTGATGTTTGCAAGCTTCTGCATGGTTCGACCAATGATCTTCTCGACAGTATGGGATGGGTTAAGACTTCGACCAGGATTCTGGAAGATAAGCTGAATGTTCTTCAGCGTCTCTTTGTCCCGCTTGTTCCAACCAATGGAAATATCGGTATCACCAAAGAGAATCCTACCCTTGGATGGCGGGAACAAACCACTGACCATATGTCCGGTAGTAGATTTACCACACCCTGACTCACCCACTATTCCAAGAATTGAATGAGGCTTGACTGAAAACTCAATGCCATTTACCGCATATACTTTTCGTCTGCTGCCATAACTCTTATGTAGGTTCTCAACCTTCAGCAGATCTCGTTCACTGTCAAAATCAGGATCATCCTTACGTGGAGTCGGTGTAAGACGCACATGGATTGTATCAGGGATATCCTCTGCATATGCACGGTCACATGCCGCATAATGATTTTCACCAATTTTCTTGGTTCCATATTCACTGATACAAGTATCATTTTTCTTGTCACATCGGTCAGCGAACGGACAACCGCCTTCATTCGCACCACGTTTCCTTACATAGCCTGGGATGGTATTCAGTTTTGTCTTCTCTTTCACAACACCACCACGGGGCATACAGTTGATCAAGGCACGGGTGTATGGATGTACGGGATTCTCAAAGATTTGTTGTTTGGGACCACTCTCAACAATCTCTCCGCTGTACATAACCACGATGTTCTCCGCAACTTTATTGATAACACCAATATCGTGTGAGATGTACATCATTGACATGTTCAACTTATCCCTGAGTTCTGCAATGGAATCTAGGATGACAGCCTCTGTGGTAACATCCAAGGCGGTCGTCGGTTCATCAAGTATCATAAGGTCCGGCTTGCAGAGCAATGCCATCGCAATACAGATCCTTTGCTGGATACCTCCACTGACCTGATGAGGATACCTTCTTACAATGCTCTTTGGATCCCCGAGATTCATCATCTCCAAGGCTTCAATCGTTGCTTTCCTTGCCTGTGCCTTGTTCAGTTTCTGGTGGTGCATCCCCACCTCATCCAGCTGAAATCCTATGGTAAGGGATGGATTGAGAGAGGAGTATGGGTTCTGGAATACCATGGCAATTCTATTACCACGCACCGATTCCATCTCTTTTTCCGATTTCTCAAGCAAATTATCACCCTTGAAACGGACGGCTCCCTCAACTTCTGCATTACTGGCAAGATAGCGCATGACCGTGAACGAAAGCGTACTCTTACCACAACCTGATTCACCGATGATACCGATCGATTCATTGTATCCCAGATTCAGGGATACATTATTGACCGCCGAGAAGGTTCCATCAAAGGTGCTGAATCGTACATGGAGGTTTTCAATTTCTAAAATATTATCGTTCATGTATCAATACCTTACTGACAAAGTCAGAGAAAATAGAGATGGCAATCACTAAGGAAGCGATAGCCAAGGCTGGAAACAGGACCGCCCAAGGCGCTTGTGCAATGATCGGCTTGTTCTCGATAACCATCATACCCCAGTCAGGGGTGGGAGGCTGCAATCCAACTCCCAAAAACCCGAGGGAGGCAACCATCATAATTGAATACGCAAATCGTGCAGTCGCTTCAACGATGATGGGTCCCATGGTATTGGGAAGTATCTCAACAAACATGATGTACAGATGGTTCTCACCACGAATACGAGCAGCAGAGACATACTCTTGGCTCTTTTCCGTCAAAAGCACTCCACGGGAGACACGTGCCGTAGCAGGTACGAACGCAATGGATACAATGATTGTCAAGCTCGCAATACTGGAGTCTCCAAGAATACCAAGGATAACCATGGACAATACCAAGGGAGGAATGGCCATAAGAATATCCATTGCACGAAGGAACGCGGTATCAAGCTTCCCTCCAAAGTACCCTGCTGAAAAACCAAGTAAGATACCCACCAATGTGGAAAATATGGAGGTCAGTAGTGCTACGGTAAGGATTGATCGACTGCCATAGACAATTCTCGCAAGAATATCCCGGCCAAGCCCATCGGTGCCCAACACATGACCATATTCACCAGGGGAGGCCATCTGATTCTCAGAATCCATCGCAGTATGCGTGAAGGGAATCATGGAGGGGCCTACTGCAGCGGCTATCAACCAGAACAAGATAATTGCAATACCAACCATGGCCAATGGACTTTTTTTCAATTGATAGAAGAAATACTTCATTTCTGGCCTCCTTGGTATCTGATCCTCGGGTTGAGATAGCTATACATAATGTCGGTAATCATCGTAGAGAGTGAGTAGATGACGGTTATCAAGAGTACACAGGCCTCAATAAGCGGCACATCGCGTGTCTTGATTCCTGTCATCAACAATGAGCCCATCCCTGGGAATCCAAAGAGTGTCTCAACTACGACAAGACCACCAAACAACCAACCCATATTCATACCAATAATGGTAATGGTGGGAAGCATTGCATTTTTCAATGCGTGTCGGAAAATGACATACTTGCGCGGCATACCTTTCAAGGTAGCTGCCCTGATGTAGTCAGAATTCATTACGGTGATCATGGAAGAACGTTGCATTCTCGAGATATATCCAAACATAACAAACGTAATGGATAATGCAGGGAGAATTACAATGTTCAGGTTCTGCCAAATGCTTTCCCCGATGGGAATGACGCTGACAATGGGAAACCAGTCCAACTGAACAGCAAAGACGGTAATAAGAATAACACCGGAAACAAACTCAGGGAGGGCCATCGTCGCCAAACCAAAGAAAGAAATGATGGAGTCTGTCGGTTTTTTCTCTTTTACCCCGGCCAATACCCCAAAGAAGATAGATAGTGGAACAAAAATGATGAAGGCAGTCATAGCTAATATTACTGAATGGCCGACCTTCCTCCAAAGTATGGAATTGATCGAAACACCCTTCATATAAATGGATTCACCTAAATCACCGACCGCGACACCTTTGATCCATCTTCCATAGCGTTCCAGCAAGGGATCATTGAGCCCCCTTGCCTCACGAAGGGAAGCTACGGCCTCCTCTGTAGCACTCTGGCCCAGAATCATCTGTGCGACATCACCTGGCATGATTTCAACAAGCAAAAAGATGATGAACGACATGACGACCAGGGTCGCAAGTAGCGACCCCAGACGACGAAGAAACATTTGCATCAATCTCTTCATAGAATATCCATGTACTTATATTGTGGAAGCATGGTAATCGGCTGCCGGTAACCAACAACACTGTCATTGATCGCCACCAGATACGGAACCTGTACATTGATCAGAGGACCATTATCATAGAACCATTCCTGTAGCTCATGGTAGTAGCTCATGCGCTGATCAGGATCTGCCTCACCGGAAATCTTTTCGATTAGATCGTTGAGAGCAGGTGCATCCAGATGGGACTCATTCCAAGGACCACCGCCCTTGAAGGCAAGTCCGAGCAACATGGATGGGTCAATACGACCACCCCAACCGGTGAGGGAGATGGGAACATTCAACCAGTACTGTGAGAGGTAGACGTCACGGGTATATCCCTTCAGCTCAATATCGAATCCAGCCTCAGCAGCCAATTCCTTGACCGTCTGGCTAAGCTCCTTACCAAATGGGTGGTCAGAAGCGTAGTAGAGTTCAGTGCTCAAGCCATTAGGATAGCCAGCATCTGCAAGCAATTCCTTTGCCTTTGCAATGTTTCTCTCACGCAAGGGAATCTCTTTGTACTCAGCCAAGGCATTCATGATCGGGGTCTCATTATAGTAGACACCATTGCCCAATTCCATTTTGGCGGTACTGCGGGCAATTACCTCAGGGTCCATGGCATACTTGAAAGCCAATCGAACACGGTTGTCATCAAAAGGAGCCTCATCTACGCGCATGGAGATAAATCTCTGTTCCTGATAGGGAGAGATAACGGAAATGCCATCAACACCATCAAGACGCTGCTTGATCTCAGGGGTGATGAAGGGAACTACATCTACACGATCAGATTCAAGCATGGAGATACTGGCATCAATATCGCCTACAAAGTAAATGGCGATCTGGTCAACCTTTGGAAGTCCTTCTGCCCAATAGTTAGGATTCTTCTCAAGCAGTGCTGATTCCTTGGGAACCAACTGACTCATCATGAATGGACCGGTGCCCATTGGCTTGGTTTCACCATAGGAGTCATAGTCATACTCGCTGGAGAGGATTGCCATACTGTAGTCGGTCATCTGATATACAAATGTTGGGCGAGGTTCTTTGAGCGTTACCTCAACCGTGTAATCATCAACTACACGTACAGATTCCATGACCTCGAAGTCAGACTTCTTCAAGTGTCCAAGATCAGGATCCTGAGTTCTTTCGAGTGTGAATTTTACATCCTCAGCGGTAAAATCAGAACCATTGTGGAACTTGACACCCTCTCTCAGCTTGAAGGTCCATACCTTACCAGCGTCGGTTTCCCAGCTTGTAGCAAGCACAGGATCAAGTTCACCGGTTTCTGCATTGATCTCCATCAGATACTCATAGATGGATGAGTTCATGGAGAATACCTGACCATCCCAAACACCCGGGGTAATCAATCCAGGAACTTGGTCTGCCACACGAATCTGTTTAACAGGAGCTGCTTTCTCAGCGTCTCCTCCTGCAAATACCATCATGGGTATCGCAAGCAAAAGTACTAGTAATAATGTACGTCGCATAATTCCTCCTCAAAGTTGTTTGAATCTAGACGTTTTCTTGTCGGAAGTTCCCACATTAGGAACCATTTTTCACAATCGTACAGGACGTTAGTGCAACCAATGCACATAACATAGTGTGTGTAATTCCTGTATCCGACAACTCTATTAAACTATTAAAGTTGGCACTTTGTCAAGAAACATGCTATAATTACTTGCTATTAGCAATCTTTTACCTTATCCAATCCTTTGCAATCCCTCTCCAGCTAACATGTTATCATGACATCCCTCTTCTATGAACAAATTTTTTTTGTGCACATTTTCTGTGTTTTCGTGTGAATATCAAAAAAGAATAAAGATTTCAAGAAAAATCAGTTTTTGATTTTTCTAGACATATTTATGATTCAATGATACGTTCTTAATAGGATCACACCATTGGAATACTAAGAAAGGAGAGACAACATGAGAAAAATCACGATGTTTGTGAGCATACTGTGCCTGACAACACTGCTCTTTGGGGTTGGAATCAATGAAGGACAGTTTGCCGATCAAAGCAATCCTGAATACCTCGAGCACTATTTTGGGATCACACTTCCCAGCAATTCGGTTGAAATTGCATCCTTTGAGAAGGCACTCAACCAACTGAGCGGAACAGTGATAGAAATCAATGAGCAGGATGACATCTTCAAAGCACTGGTGGCTGCCGCTGACCTCACTGAACTGGCCTTGACCTACAGTACAGAGAAGGCATTGAGCAGACTTGCCTTCCACGGAGTAATGAGCAAAGTACCCCAGAATGTACTACCCTATCTTGCATGTGCCCTGGATGCATCATTGCTTCCCCCTTCTGTTGCCGAGGAAATCATGGGAACATCATCACTTGACAGCATAACTGCTGCAAATCTGCTGATGAGCATTGCCAATGCAAACGGCGTAAGTAGAAACTATATCGGCAATATACAGGATAGCGATATCCTTATGCGAATTTCCAACGCTTTTGACAGCTATACCCTCTTCTCCGACAACAATCTGGATGCAATCGGTGCTGAAGCGGTGCAGAGAAAGGCTTCCACCGGATACAACTTGAAGAGGGATGCTGATGATGCACAATTCCTTTCATCCCGTACCATCCAGTATGGCCATAGCGATGAGACCCACCTGAAACAGCTTGTTGTTCTTCTTGCCAGTGAAGGAATGAATGCCAAACTGCAGATAGAACCAAAAGTCTCCATCTATGAATACCTGCTTGACTGGGGTCCAGTACCTGAACCAAGTCCCTACTACATGGTTCTGGAAAATAGTGAAGATTTCTATCTTGCCTATGCAGTTGAGTATGACGCAAAATTCGAGTTCGAAAAGGAAGAAGATCTATTGAAATTCGACCAAATCATCAACACCTATGCAAAGAAAAATGACAAGAATCAAGCAAAGGGCAGCAACGTGGCATTGCTCCAAGGTGCTTGGTGGCAACCACTGTACAGCACAACGTTCAATGCCGCCCCCCAGGCATACCAGGAAATCGTCGACTGTATCCTAATGGAGGACGGATATTCCATCCACCCCTTCTCCCTGCTTGAGAACAAGCACAACCTTATCAATACACTGGAAGACCTGAGTGGATTGGAAGTACAGGAGAAAGCACTATTCGTAAATAATGCTTTCTACCGCTATCTAACCGGTGCAGATTACCAGTAAGATACCATAAGTTGGATAGGCAGCCGCCTAAGGGCTGCCTATCTTTACAGAACTGAGATCAGATGGAGGTCACTGTTATGATTCCCTACGTACGTCAGAACCAGATCTATTCATATATTAAAATGAAGCAGATTGCCTACATTGAAGAGTTGCTGGAATTGACAAACGTCTCTCTTCCAACCGTTCGTCGTGATCTCAAGAAACTGGAAGAAGAAGGAAAGATTATTCTTCTCAATGGCGGCGGGGTAAGGCCAAATGAAGAAGCCGAACACTCGGTAGTAGCCAGGCTGGAGGTTAATTCTGAAGAGAAATACCTAATCTGCAGTAAAGCTGCAAAATCGCTTGAGAACAATGAATTCATATATCTCGGCCCGGGTACTACGGAAAACTACCTCATTGGCTTTCTGGCAGGCAAGCATTGCACTGTGGTTACCAATGGTATTTTCCATCTTCCGAAACTATTGGAGTACAAGATCAAGACGATTGTTATCGGAGGAGCCCTCGATCATAGCTATGGGATTACCCATGGTCCTGAGGTATATGGAAACATTGATACAATGAATTTCAGTACATGCATCATCGGTGCAAGTGCAATCACGAAGGGGGGAGTTTCCTCCTTTGACCATGATGTTTCAGTCATCAACCAACTCGTGCTTAGTCGTTCAAAGAAACGTATCCTGATTGCAGATTCCACCAAGTTCTCTGCTTTCAGTCATCACGAATTTGCAAAGGTTGAAGACTTCGACTGTATCATTACTACAGAAAAAGCCGGGATAAAAGAGTCTGACATGAAGAATCTTGTCATTGCTCATCCCTCGGATTTATAAAGGAACTACCATGCAGTATTGTAGAAAAGCTATCATTGGAGGAACCGGGGTCGGCTCACTAGCCAACTTGAAAGGGCCTTTTATTATAGAAACAACGTATGGGAATGTAGAGACGTACCGTTTTACTCTTGCTGAGGAAGAGATTCTTTTCCTTCCCCGGCATGGAAAAGCTCATAATACACCGCCCCATGCCATCAATTACCGAGCCCAGATGAAGGCACTCCAGCAGGAGGGAATTACCCATATATTTGCGTTGCTCACCAGTGGGTCGATGGATGAATCAATCCATGAAGGATCACTGGTTGTTATTGAGGACTTTCTCGATTTCACCACTGGTCGCAACAAGACCTTTTTTGATGGGCATGACAACAAGGTAGCCCATGTTGATATGAGTGACCCTTATTGCCAAAATCTGAGGTCGCTGTTCGTAGAAACAGCAGAGGAAACTGGCATACCTATCCATACCCAAGGTGTATACGTCTGTACGGAAGGTCCCCGATTTGAGGGTAAAACAGAAATTGCCATGTTCCAAACATGTGGAGGCACCTTGGTAGGCATGACAGGCATTCCAGAAATGTTCCTGGCAAAAGAGCTGGGAATGTGCTATGCCGCTATCGGCCTTATCTCAAACATGGCTTGTGGTTTGAAAGGTGAGAATCTTGCACACATCGACCACGGACAAAGGATTTCCCAAGCAAAGGAGTCTGCCTTGCAGATCATCAGCAATATTTTTACGACAAAGCCATTGACCAAAGACCATTGTGACTGCTCCAATGCAGTCCTTCATCTATAATAATAGGAGAATTACATGCCTACCACTATCCCTGTTTACTTGCAACATGATCCAGTTAAGCTCGTATTGCTCGACCAGACAAAACTTCCCATTGCCGAGGAGTTCCTCTATCTTGATACACGACAATCCATTTTCGAAGCTATAAAGAAACTCCGCGTCAGGGGTGCTCCTGCCATCGGCATCGCTGCTGCCTATGGGATCTATGTGTGTCTGTCACAGAAAGAGTACCAAAGTCTTGAGGATATGGAGCAGGACATGAAGGAACTTACAGAGTATTTTGCATCCAGTCGTCCCACTGCAGTTAACCTGTTCTGGGCGTTGGACCGCATGAACAAGACCTTCACTGATGTCCGTAACAAGCCAGGCAGCAAGCAAGTAGATATACTTGCATCGTTATTGCAGGAGAGCAATACCATTTTCAATGAAGACCAGGAGATGGGCAAGGCAATAGGAATGCATGGGCTGTCCCTCTTTGACAAGGAGAAACAGTGGGGTGTGATGACACACTGCAATGCAGGAGGATTGGCCACCAGTGGATATGGAACCGCTCTTGCCCCACTCTACCTTGGTCATGAACAAGGGTATCAATTCAAGGTCTATTCGAATGAGACAAGACCGTTGTTGCAGGGAAGTAGACTTACTGCCTACGAACTTGCAAAAGGTGGCCTTGATGTCACTGTTCTTTGTGATAATATGGTATCATTGGTAATGAAGGAAAAGAAAATCGATGCAGTAATTGTAGGTGCTGATCGAATAGCCGCTAACGGGGATACAGCAAACAAGATAGGCACCAGTGGTGTTGCGATACTTGCACGCTATTACCACATTCCTTTTTATGTGGCTGCTCCAAGTTCAACGTTTGATGTTTCGACAGAGACAGGCAGCGATATTGTTATTGAGTTGCGTGACGGAGATGAGGTGATCAATGGTTTTGGAAAACGTACGGGGCCTAAGGGGGCACAGGTGTACAACCCTGCTTTTGATGTTACCGATGCTTCGCTTATTACCGCCATTATCACTGAGAAAGGTATCATTGAGTCCCCAAATGCAGAGAAGATCAAACGTCATCTCAGCAAGTGAGTAACAGCAATCAAGAGAGAGATTACTCATCATGGAAAATGATGGATATCACAAAATAGGTAGAAGGAGATAGAAATGAAGAAATTTGTTGGTTTTATCGCAATGGTTCTTATTGCAGGTCTGTTGTTCGCAGCAGGTTCAGCAGAAAAGACATCACAGGAAACAGGTCTGAACATTGCCATTATCACCACCCCAAGTGGTGTCGATGATGGGTCTTTCAACCAGGACAACTACAACGGTATCCTGGCATTCATCGATGAGAATCCTGAAGCACAGGTAACGGCTATTCGTGAACCCAGTGGGGATGTTGCTGCTGCTCTAAAGACTGCAGCTGATGTCGTAGCTGAGTATGATGTGCTTGTATGCACAGGATTCCAGTTTGCAGGTATCGGTGAGTTGGCAAAGGAAAATCCCGAGACAAAGTTCATCCTGGTAGATACCTACCCCACTGATGCCGCAGGAAACACTGTTGAGCTTCCCAATGTATATGCAATGACCTTTGCAGAACAGGAAAGTGGATTCTTTGCCGGCGTAGCAGCCGCCCTTGAAACCAAGACAAACAAAGTTGCGGTAGTCAATGGTGTTGCCTACCCTTCAAACGTCAACTACCAGTATGGCTTTGAGAGTGGTGTTATCTATGCAAACAAGAAACTCGGAACCAAAGCTGAACTCGTTGAACTGGCCTCCCAGGCAGGTACCGATGTTACCGGTGCGAATGTAGGTGGTAACTATGTCGGTTCTTTCGCAGATGAGGCAACTGGCAAGGTAATCGGACAGCAGCTGCTTGGACAGGGTGTAGACATTGTTTTTGTTGCAGCCGGAGCCAGCGGGAACGGAGTCTTTACTGCAGCAAAAGAGAGTGATGGCAAGCTGCACGTCATCGGATGCGATGTTGACCAGTGGGATGACGGCAAGGTCGGAAACGACAACATTATCCTTACCAGTGTCTTGAAGGTGATGAGCCTGAATGTACATCGTGCACTTTCCAGTATTCAGGACGGTACTTTCGAGGGCGCCAATGTACTGCTGAAAGCTGACACCGATTCAACTGGGTTTGTGAAAGAGAATGGTCGTCACCAGCTCGCCTCTTCCACAATTGAAAAGCTAGATGAGGCTTATAAGCTGGTTCAGGATAAGACAATCGTTCCTGCCTCCAACTTTGGTGGGTTCACTCCTGAGGGATTCAAGGTAAACTGATTTTACGTGTATTCGGTACTGGTATCGACTGATACCAGTACCTCTATTTGTAGGGAGCAACAAGACGTGGACACGGTGGTAGAATTTAGACACATTACCAAGCGATTTCCCGGGATCATTGCGAACAATGACATCTCTCTTTCCATCAAGAAAGGGGAAATATTAGCAATTCTCGGTGAGAATGGTGCTGGCAAGTCGACATTGATGAGCATGCTCTTTGGTATGCAGACACCCGATGAAGGAGAAATCCTGATCAGGGGAAAGAAAGAGCATATCTCCAGTCCACTTGTTGCAAATGATTTGAACATCGGTATGGTACACCAGCACTTCATGCTGGTGGAAAACCAGAGCATCACAGAAAACATCATCATGGGAATAGAACCAAAGAAACGATATCTTGGGCTCTTTCCATATGTAGATGTACAGTCTTCAAATGATAAGGTTCGTGAACTGTCGAAGCACTACCAATTGGAAGTAAATCCAGAGGATATCATCGAGGACCTTCCCGTATCGACACGACAACGTGTTGAGATACTCAAGATGCTCTACAGAAATGCAGAAATTCTCATTTTTGATGAACCAAGTGCAGTTTTAACCCCACAGGAGATTGAATCCTTGTTGGGTATCATCAAGAATCTCAGGGACAGCGGAAAAACCATCATTCTCATCACCCATAAATTGGATGAAATCAAGAAGATTGCCGACCGTTGTGCCATTCTCTGTAAAGGAAAACTGGTTGGTGTACTAGATGTACCCTCTACCACTACACAGGAAATGAGTGCCTTGATGGTGGGACGAGATGTTTCCCTTACCCTTACCTCCACAGAGCATTCCCAAGGAGCCGAAGCACTTCGTGTTGAAGGGCTTACTGTCGAAACGGATGACCATATTCGAAAAGTTGACAAGGTAAGTTTCTCCCTCCATAGGGGGGAAGTACTTGCTATTGCAGGGGTAGCCGGTAATGGACAGGTTGAGATCGCGGATGCCATTGCAGGGCTCCTTCCTGTAAAAGAGGGTTCTATTACGCTTGATGGGCAGGATATTACCACGTATACCGTTCGACAGCGTATTGAGGCAGGAGTTGCCTACATACCTGAAGACAGACACTCTGTTGGTCTGGTACTCGATTTTCCTCTCCGTGAGAATCTCTGCCTGAAGCAGTATTACCAAGAACCGTACAGCAACTCACGTGGAGTGCTGCAACAACAGGAGATGGATACTCTCGCTACCGAGCTTATCTCCTCTTTTGATATCCGTAGTGGTTCGGGTGCCTCCACCTTGGCTCGAAGTATGAGCGGGGGAAATCAACAGAAAGCCATTATTGCTCGTGAGATCAATCTGCAGGCAAACGTATTGATGTTTGTGCAACCTACTCGTGGGTTGGATGTAGGAGCAATCGAGACTATACATAAGAAAATTGATGAACTCAGGGCACAGGGGAAGGCAATTCTGCTCATCTCCTTGGAGCTTGATGAGATCATGGAGCTTGCTGACACGATCCTCGTTCTCTACAACGGAAGAAAGCAGACGATCAAGCCAGCATCAACAATGACCAAACTTGAGGTTGGGGAGTATATGATGGGGGTACATGTTGAAAAAGCCTAATCTTGTCAAACGATTATTTATGTCCTGTTGTGGTCCAGGCAAGCATCAACTACTCAGGGTAAGTCTGTTCTGTATATTTCTCAGCCTGCTTGCTGGAGCGGTATTGCTGTTGCTGCTCGGAAAAAACCCTCTTGAAGCGTACCGGAGCATTCTCCAAGGTTCCGGCATTCTTCCCAAGGCACGGTATGCTGGAAAAAAGAGTCAGCTTACCGACTTCATGAGTTTGCTTAATTACACGACTCCCATGATTTTCGCCGCACTCTCTGTTGCGGTTGCCCTGAAGAGTGGAATCTTCAATATCTGCGTTTCCGGCATTATGGTATTCTCTGGATTCTTGGCAACTGTCTTGGTGGGATATTCATCACTTTCCCCGATTATTGCAAAACCTTTGGTTATCCTGATCGGGATCTTGGCCGGTGGGCTGATCGGAGTATTGATCGGATATCTGAGACACCGCTTCAACATGAACGAGGTGGTTGTGGCAATCATGCTCAACTATATTATCAGTTATGTGGTCAGCTTTTTTATCCAGACCAAGTTTGTTGACCCGATCACTCGTCAGTCGGTTGAGGTTGGACAGAATGCACGTTTGACACTCTTCGACTACCCGATCATGAATTTGAAGATGGAAATCAACTTGGTTTTCCCGCTTGCTCTACTCACTGTGTTCTTGATTCGTTACTTCATCAACCGAACCCGTTTTGGGTTTGAACTGAAGGCAGTAGGACTGAACAGCAAAGCCAGCAACTATGCAGGGATCAATGTCGGGAAGACTATGGTAACAACGATGTTGATCAGCGGAGCTCTTGCAGGTTTGGCAGGTGTTTCCTACTACCTGGGAAGCAATGCCTCGATCCAACCAAGGGTACTCCCTTCCCTAGGGTTTGACTCCATTGCGGTCGCTCTCCTTGGCAATACAACCGCCATTGGAAGCTTCTTCGCATCCCTATTAGTCATGGTATTCGACTCAGGTACGACTTACATGTCATCAAGAATGCAGGTTCTTCGAGAAATTGCTGCACTCATCACCAGTATCCTGCTGTTGTTCAGTGCAATTGGTATTTTCTTC
This sequence comes from uncultured Sphaerochaeta sp., assembly GCF_963677075.1. Lineage (NCBI taxonomy): Bacteria > Pseudomonadati > Spirochaetota > Spirochaetia > Spirochaetales > Sphaerochaetaceae > Sphaerochaeta > uncultured Sphaerochaeta sp. The sequence continues at coordinate 2,366,708 of NZ_OY781873.1, forward strand.
AGGGCTCTTGGAAACCGCTATGCCCGCGAAGCTGAGGAGGTTTGAGTATGGACAGCATTATCATTGAAGGAATCGCATTCTCCATTCCGCTCTTCATCATTGCAATCGGGGGCATTTATAGTGAGGGAAGCGGGGTGATAAACCTCGCCCTTGAAGGACTGCTTGGCTTTGGTGCCTTTGCAGGAGGGCTGAGTTATGCTCTTCTGAGCAGTGTTATCACAGGGAACCCATTATTGCTTATCTATGCTTCCTTGGCGTTTGCCATGGCAGGAGGAGCGTTGCTTGCATCACTTCATGCACTGATGTGTATCAAGTTCAAGGCAAATCAGGTTATCAGCGGTGTGGTTATAAACATGCTTAGTGTAGCTCTCACTGCCTTTCTTGCAAACCAGATCAATGCATCAGTTTTTGGACAACCATCGAACAAGTTCCTCTTGGAGATCTTCCCCAAGGTAACGGTTCCCTTCCTATCAAGAATTCCTATCCTGGGAGCTGTGTTTACTGATCTGTACACTTTTATTCCGATTATTGTTGTAGTTGCATTCCTTATGGCATACATCTTCTACAAGACTCCGTTCGGTATGCATATCAGAGCATGTGGCGACAACCCCCATGCAGTGGCTGCCGCTGGTGGCAATGTCATGAAAATCCGCTTTATATCGGTATTGGTCAGCGGTGCTCTTGCAGGGCTTGGGGGCATGTGTTTTGCCTACTCCATCTCTACCACGTTTTCTCCGAACATTTATATGGGTTTTGGCTATCTTGCCATTGCTGCCTATATCTTCGGTTCTTGGAAAATTAGCCGGACATTCCTTGCTTGTATTCTTTTCGGCTTTGCCCGGAGTGCTGGATATGTGCTGGTACAGAAACTGGAATTGCCATCTTCCTTTGGAGATCTCGTCCTTACCCTTCCCTATATCGTTACCCTGGTCTTGTTGCTCTTTTTCTCATCAAAGACCAAAGCACCAAGAGCTCTTGGGGATGTATACGAGTGATTACACAGGGAGTCGTGAGACTCCCTGTGCTATGTATCAATTTTGAACGTGTAAGATAGACAAATAAATCCTTGTTTGTAAAACTTCTTCCCTACCTCTTACGTTTTTCTTGCCTACATGTCCTACAGACCGTATGATTCTGATAGGATATACGACCAAGGGAGCATCAATGTTGCAGGGAATCATCATCCAAAATGTGTATCACTTCTTGTTTTTTTCGGTCATGTGCTATGCATGGATTATTTCAAAACGACAGGTTCCAGGAATTGGTTATTGGACGCTCAATTTATTTCTTTACACAATTGGTCTGATACTGCAAATGGTGTTTGTACAAACAGGACTCCAGTTCTCCAGAATTATTGCCAATCTGATGCTATTCAGTGGGGGGCTGTTCTTTTACATCGGCTTCGCTCATTATACTGCACGTCCAGTTCACTGGAAAATTTGTTACGCATTGATACTTTCCATGATTATTTCCTCTCTCACTGAGATCTTTCTTTCACTCCCCTTGGAAATTTTCATCATCATCAATGCACTTTATTTTCTTGCAATCATCGCCCTCTATTATACTGTTTTCATCCCAAATTTTTCTGGTTGGTTCGGGTCACTCATGGTGATATTGTTTGTGATTTACACCATCTTAGGATTTACTCAGATCTACAGGATAATCACCACACTCGAAAATATCATCCATGGCAACCCCTCTACCAATGGATTCGATCTTACGGGGTATGCCCTTACAGCGGTCGTCAATCGATTGATGCTCTTTATTGTCAATTTCATAATCCTCCTACTGGTCTATAAGAAGTTATTACATGATCTCCAAACGCAAGTAGAAAACCAGAAGACCCTTTCTCTGCATCTGAAGAACCTTGCCGAGCATGATGAACTTACTACCCTCTATAACCGCCGTACCATCGAACAACTCATCAGTCTCTATGTACCTAAGAAACAAGATAGTGCTTTTGCATTTCTCTTTATGCTTGATATTGATTATTTCAAGAACCTGAATGATGCCTACGGACATCAGTGTGGTGATGTCGTATTGCAGCATACTGCACAAGGTTTATCTTCTCTGCTTGAAGAGCAAGATCTTTTGGGTCGTTGGGGTGGTGATGAGTTCTTGCTTTTAGTGGTAAGGAGGGACAAGGACACAATTGCACCTCTTTTACAAGGAATGAAAGAGATGATGCGCGATATTTGTAAGCAATATCCAGATACTCACGGATGTTCCTTAAGCGGAGGCTTTACCCTGCTTACGACTGATGATACGCTGGATAGCGCCATACAGCGTGCAGATGCCTTGCTCTACCAAGCAAAGGAAGCAGGACGAAACCGCATCATTGGTAACCTGACAGGAGATTCAGAATGACAGATGACGACAAGCTTGCGATGTGTTATCAGGTTATAGGGGATACTGCAACAGAAATATCCCAGGCATATTCAGATTTCGGAGACCTTGTAGGGTACTACATGGGCCAAACCTCAACCACATTGCAACTCAGGCTTTTTAGACCTCTGGCTTTGGAAACCTCACTCTATCTCTTGTCGCTGCTTGATAGCACCAGTGAATTCTACGCTGATATCCATCAGGAAACAGAGAAGCTTGCAGAAGAATTGGAAGTACCATCTCTTGAAGAACGACTTGCCACATACAAACAGGGAACTGATAGCGTCACGCTCTTTGTTTCTGCTTGCCAGCAAGTCGTAGGAAGCGATGCTCTCTGGCTTAGTATGAGACGAAAAGATTCACCTCCCCAGGAAACCATTAGCGACAGGGGCTATGTGGTTATCAAGAGCGCGGCAGAGAAGATTGAGGAAGTTTTAACGTCGTTGAAGTAAGGTATCAGCCTTATGCAATAGAATGAAAAACAAATCGCATACAAGAAAACATTTTTGTCTGGTTTTTCTTATCAAAACCCGCCTTTACCTTTTTCGGTTTGTTCGTTACAACTATATGCACAATGCAAAACAAAAACCAGTTTTCTGAGAAACCCACATATGAGCGGGTAGTATTAACACAGCAGAACCAAATTCAGCGGACGGTCTACATCAGCCTTCTCTGTATTCTTGTTGGAGCCATAGCAGGATTGGGTGCTGCCGGATTCAAGTACTTGATCGAGTTCTTCCATAATCTTTTCTTCTCCGGTCAACTCTCCTTCCAACATAATCGTGGAGGACTTATCAGTTCCTGGGGTCCCTTTGTTATAGCTGTTCCTGCAATCGGTATTACCCTCGCCCAATGGATTACTACAAAATGGGCACCGGAGGCTAAAGGACACGGAGTTCCTGAGGTCATGGTCGCAGTATCAGAAAACCGAGGCAAGATACGCCCCGTCGTTGCTCTGGTGAAATCATTTGCATCTGCAATAACGATCGGATCCGGGGGTTCTGTCGGTAAGGAAGGCCCCATTGTCCAAATTGGGGCTAGTTTTGGTTCTACATTGGGGCAATCACTTAAGCTCTCATCCAGGGAGACTATCATCCTTGTAGGTGCTGGAGTTGCGGGAGGAATCAGTGCAACGTTCAACGCACCTATCGGCGGCATAATGTTCGCCTTGGAACTCATTCTTCCTGAATATAGTATCATGACCATTATGCCATTGGTCGTATCGGCAATTATTGCCACTACTGTGGGAGCGGTATTCATGGGTTCACACCCTGCTTTCATTGTTCCTGAATATACGATGGTCTCCCATTATGAACTCATTTTCTATGCACTGTTAGGGTTGCTCGCAGGATTGCTTTCTGTTGTTTTCATCAAATCTGTGTATGGAATGGAAGACTTTTTTGATGGACTGAAAATTCCTGCTACAGTGAAATCAATCATGGGTGGACTGATCGTAGGAACCATCGGCTATATCAGCCTCCGCCTTTTTGGTAATTATCATGTATTCGGAGTTGGTTATGACTTCCTCGACTTGGTTCTTGATAACAAGATCACTGCATTGGTGATGGCATTCGCCCTTATATTCATGAAATTGCTTGCTAACTCTTTGACCCTTGCCTCTGGAGGGTCTGGCGGCATTTTTGCCCCATCACTCTTTCTTGGTGGTGCCTTGGGTGCAACGGTTGGCATTATCGTGAACACGCTCTTCCCAGAGACAACTGGTCCTATCTCTGCATATGCCATTGTTGGGATGGCCGCAATTGTCTCGGGGGTAACTGGTGGGGTACTTACCGCTATCATCATGGTTTTTGAGATGACACGGGACTATGCAATCATGCTCCCCCTGTTGCTCAGCGGAGTACTCTCTTTCTTTGTTGCAAGGCTTATCTACGGTGAGACAATGTACACGCAGAAACTCACCAGGAGAGGTATCCAAATACAGTTTGACAAGCGAATTCCGACCATGAAGACTCTCTCTGTTGGAGAAATCATGAAAAAGGACTTGATCAGCTGCAAACCCTCCGACACTGCAGAAACTGTCTGGAACATCATGCATGACCATGGAATCGGGTTACTCCCTGTAATTGATGGGGACAATGTGCTTGGAACTATAGGATACATCGGATTGCATCAGAGTAAAGAAAAGAGCAAAGAACCAGTCTCCTCGTTGATGAAGAAAATCGACATATCCATCCCCTACTCTGCAAATCTGTATGATGCACTTCAGGTAATGGAAGAGGAAAAAACCAATATCCTTATTGTAAAGGACAAGGATGGTAAGGTGGTTGGGTTTGTTACTACCAATAGGCTTATACAAAACTACCTACAAAAGAAACGTCTAAGTTAATAGTTCAGGTTTTACAGGAAATATCCAACTAGCACGCTTATGTGCCAGTTGGATATTTTTTACCTTGAAAATAATTCACATCAATACGTATATGATCTTAGTAAATCACTTTGTCATTAAAATTGGTGAATAGTGAATAATCCTCGTTACTATCTACTATATATAAGGTAATTCATACTAGTTAACCAGAATATTTTTCTTTTCCCATGGTTACATCAAGAATCGATTCACAATATTGACAGAAAGAAAAACAGGTTCAATATGGTAGATATTACAGGTTTTTAAAAAGGAGCAAATCATGGACCGCAACGCCAGAAAAGGGATACGTCCCTTTCTTATTGGCTTCGTCCTGTTGTTAATGCTGCTCTCCATTTCCTGCTCACACACACAACAAGAAACAATTGAAGCACTGTCGTACTCTCCATCCTTTCAGGAACTGGAGACAATGCCACTTTCCGTCCCCGAATCCGTTCAAGGATATGGACGGGAATACGAACTCTTGGGAGTTGAGACTTTCTCTACTATCATGCGTGCCCCTACCCCAGGTTTTCTGCTACAAGAGGCAGGCCTTTTTCCCAGTGACCCTGAAGACTACTGGATTGTGGGGAGGTCACAAGGAGAACGTGATTATCGGCAATATTATTCCACTGACCTCGAGGCTATACAACTCAAAGCAAATGGGCTCTATGAAGTAAAATTCACGTATAAGGTACTGGAAACCCCAGACAAAGGATTCGAGGTAATCTTCTACTCTGATACCGGGGCCTCTCGAAACGACTGGGTAGGTGACAGTATCTTCATTACAGAATCCGAGGGCAGCCAAGGAGAAGCATCTTTCACTGCACGACTTAAGAACTATCCTGACTACATACTCCTTATGAATATTGTCAGGAAAGGTTCCATTGCTGTTCGTGATATTGTGATAACTGACTTAGAAACTGGAAAGGTTGTCGCAGAGGAACATGGGGACGCCGTGAGACACGGTCATTCACTTTTCCTTCGAGGTGAAGGAAATTTCTCAATCAAACCGAGTACTATCATAGAAGACGGTTCCAGTATCTTCACCAAAGGATTCTCAAGGGTCTGGACTAACCCTGAGGTAATGACCATACCCAAGGATAGTATCATTCTCTTTGAATTTGACTACAAGGTGAACAAGAATATTAATAACCGGGAACATCTTGGCTGGGTACGACTTTTCCTCGAGTCTGATACCGCCACAGATCGTGGCATGCTCAATGTACCTGCATATAATGTGCAAGAAGGACACTATACAGGTGCAGTGAAAACAGGAACAATGGATGGCACCTATATATTGGAGTTGGGAATCCATGATGATGTAGAGATGGAATTCACCAATATCAAGCTATCGAAACAGATACCGGTACAACCTGCCCCTGAAATACCTGCCTTGCAGGCAGTATATCCTCGCCTTGGTGATTTCTTTACAGCATATGGTGAATGGGTCGCTTCTGATGGAAGTGGATCCGCCCAGGGGGAAACTCCATGGATGAGTCTCTTCGAACTTGAAAAGAAATTGGCATACAACGATGTTCTGCTCGCTCTGCATGAGATTACCAGCACCAATGATCCCGCATTTGCGGTAAGGATGCGTACGCAGAATCCTTCGATTCTTCTTCTTCCCTCGGTAACCACACATACGTTCTGGGAAGGTGATGAATACATGCAGGAGCAAATGACCAACGAGCTTGCCAATGCTGAAATTTCTTTCATCCGTGGCATTGATCCGGATTGGATCCTCACCACAGTAAAAGGGAAGAGAATCAACGACACGGATGGCGTCGATACATTGTTGTTGAATATATCACCCTTCTGTCCCCCAAACAGTAGCGGGCAAACCTACCTTGATTACTGGAAGGAAACCATGTTCGATCTTCACGTTGAAGACGGTACTTGGGATGGGGTGTACCTTCAGCAACTCCTGGATCGTGGTAACGATTTGATTAAGGGGATTAGCTATAAAACCAAGGTGGACGCCGACTATAATGTAAACCAGAAAAAGGATGAGACCCCTCCTTGGATCCATGAAATGACAGTTGCTTCTTCTCTGACAATGATCAGATCTCTCAGAGAAAAAGCTGGAGCGAATACATTACTTATTCCAGGACATCTGATCGATCCTATTCTTGCCCCTTTCTGCAATGGGGTGACAATACGAAATTTCAACTGGGGCTGGTATCATAAAGATGGGAAAAAAGAGTGGTTTGGAGAAGCACAATGGAGTCATCTGGTAAACCATATATGGGAATTGGAAGACATGCTTCTTGACCCAGCAATAATTCTTCTGGAGGCAACTCCTCTAGAGTTTACCGATGGAAAACGTGAGCCACTCGAATCCGATTACCCGCTTAATCGGTTTGCACTGGGGACTGCACTTTTGACCGATTCCTTCTATGAGTATGACTTGGTAGATGGTCGTAGTGCTCCCTTCTTCTTCGACGAGCTTCTGGTCACACCCCAAGGTCGAAGTACTGATGATATCTCAGGGAAAGGTTGGCTTGGAAAAGCCTTGGCAGATACGGAACACCTATACAGCAATGAGGAGGTGGTATTGAGCATCTCTGAGCCCATAATGCTGGGGAACCGAAGAACCAAGTACATTGATCTCTTTAAACAAAAAACCAAGGAAACGGAGAGCAAGCAATATACCATTGAGTTAGATTGGAAAATCTTGGAAACATCAACTTCCAATCCAACGCTCAATGTCTCACTGGACAACACTTGGATAGACTACTACCCTCTTTCCTCTGTTTTACAAGGCTCCTCCGGTCATGTGACTTTCCACACTACCGTACCCGCCAAACAACTCATGAGCTGTATGCTCAATATAGGCAAGCAAGGAATCGTGGAAGTGTCCAATGTGAAGATCAGCAGGAGCGATAGTGGACTCTACAGAAGGGATTTTGAGCATGGCATTGTCATAGTCAATGCTACCAATGAGGATAAAACGGTATCATTAAGGGATATCAAGGGACCTTTGAACAGGACAAATCCCAGACACATCAAAGGCAGATTGGATACAGTTACCAACAACGGCCAGATGGTTAGTGGGGATGTCACGATCAAGGCCCATGATGCCCTTATTCTCTTGGCAGACTGACACTCAATCTTTTTCATGTGATGACCGGAGTTCTCTCCGGTCATCATTCATCTTGAGAATATGAAATACAATGGTCCTTACTTATTCAGGTAGTACCTGTATCACAGACTCCTTCATGAATTCCGTGAACGCTTCACTCTCTGTGTATATTCCGTTATGTCCTGAATGTTCCAACCATAGCATCTTTTTTTCAGGTGCTTCGACGCTTTCATACCAACGCTCGGTGATACTTGAAACGCACGTCATATCGTATGCCGCGTTGATTACAAACAGTGGTATGGTGAATCAATTGGCTTCCTCTTCCAGACTTCTATGCCGTATCTTTGGGTAGACAGTCTTTGTCCCACGGACCACCCCTCTGACCAGATTTATTTTAGAGAAAAAAGAGTGTTCAGGTGCAAGAAACATTTTCTCTGAGCGAAAACCATGATCACTTGGAGCACTGGGACTGTATGAATAAAGGCGTGAAAGTAACGCATAATAGGCTTGCCCGTCTCCTACCAGATTCCCCTCTTTATCAATCTTTTCGTAAGGAGGTAATCCAATCTCCTCAAGTGTCTGGATTGTTTTTGTAACTCCTCTTCTCCTCGCACCCTCCAATATCATTCTGTATCCTATGGTGTCGTTCTCAGTAGAGTTGATATGTGGGGAGGCAGCAATGAAGGCATGGAATAGATCAGGTCGCTCTACAGCTGCAAGAGAACCCAGAAAACCACCCCAGGAGTGCCCAAGGAGAAAGATTTTCTCTTTTCTCTCCTGCCAAATAGATGGCCTGTTTTGTACCATTGATCGATACACGTTCCCTGCTATCTACTTCCAACTCCAGCCTATTGCCTGCTTGATCACGTATAGTCGCTGTATGAGTACAGGATGAAATGATCAGAAGGGATGCAATGAGAATGTTTGCAATAGGAATAAGTCGTTTTGTTCTTTTGTGCATAAAAATGCTCCTCGTTGTTGATTTTCATCAGCAGTGTAAGGAGCATTGCGTTGTGTATCCTATCGGAAGATTGTCTGAATTTGGGAAAAACCTTCTCAGTATATGTTCGTAGACGACCAGAAAAAGAGCATTTCCTACACTTCTATGCTCTTTCCTGATCATTTAATACGTGTCTGAACCACGGTATCAACTCCAGAGAGCAAATCCTCAACAGTAGGAGTAACGAATACATCTGGCTGAAGGGAACCACCCTGGTGTGACTTGTCCATGACAAAGAACTTTGTTGAGTACTGCACGGGAATCCCACTGTTGGGAAGGGTGAAGGACTTCACCTCTCCAAAGTGATTCACGCTCCCTCCCGTGGGTGTTCCCACAAGCGTTGCGTTTGAGTGCTGCTTGAGTTGTACTGCATTCATCAAAGCTGAAGAGAATGTACGCTCTCCAATCAACACATCCAGTGAAAATCCCTGTGTTTTCTGATACGTTGCCAATCCATCAATCATGGGTTCAAACAAACTTGAATCGCCTCCTCCATTATATCTGAGATCAACGATAATCTTGGCAGGTTTCTTGGAGGATACAAGGGCCAAGGTCTCCTCAATGAAGGCATCTATAGGGAAAGCAGGGTCTGAGGCACAGACATTGTATTGTATGAAGAGTATATCTTCTTGAGTGTCAAGAAATTCAGTTCGGTAGTAGACACGCGCACTACCGGTACGGGAAGGATTGTCATACAGGGTCACGAACTCTTTCTGGTAAAACTCAGTGATTGAAATTGGTGTGATTGAAGATGAAGAGACATTCTGACAAGTGCGATGGTCGATGGTAAGCGTTATTGGATCACTGGGATTCTCAGCTATCCCCAGATATGAGTAGAACTCTGCAACGTTAAGAAGCTGGGAAACATTTTGGCTGAACCAAACCTGATTGTCATATCCAACCAGCGGTTCTGCCTTTTCCATTATCTGCTCAATCGATACGCCATTGAGGCTGAGCACCTCAGAACCAAGCATTGGCTCTTGGCTCTTCTCTACCACAATCAGGCGCCATGCATTGTCGATATATGCAATCTGGATAGGAAGCGCATGCAAGCTTGCAGCGATATCCTTGGGAAATCCAACCATCGTATGGGAATCACCTACCTGGGCAACGATTTCACGTACGGCAAAATAGAATTCAATATCTTCCATTTGGGGAGCCGATACCAGTATTTCATCATACAATGTCTTGAAAGCTTTTTCCTTGGTCACGCTATACAGATCAGGATGATTATGCTCAAGGGTAGTCATAAGGAGCTGTAGGTCCTCTCTTCTGGGGTCAGACATATCTATATCACTGGATAGTTGTGTCGAAGCACAAGAAGAAAGAAGCCCAAGTATAAGACCAAAGCCAAGGATTAGAATATTTCTCATGGTTTTCATGAAAGGCAATATACCATACATAGGAGACTTGGTATAGAAAGTAAAACCGGGCATTCCTGTTCATCAGAAAAGCCCGGCTTGCTTATAAGCAGAACGATTAACCCCTCGCCATCATATTATGCAGACCACCACCATTTTCCACATTGGTGAATCCCATCTGGTTAAGGATACGCATGCCATAGCTGGATCGGGCTCCTGAAGCACAATAGATGATGATCTCTCGATCTTTATCTTCTATTCCTTCAGCCCACTCCTGTAGGGAATCGAGTCCAACATTGATTGCTCCTGGGTATGCACCCATTTCAAATTCCATAGGAGTACGGACATCCAGGATGATTGGTCCTTCAGAAGCAAGCGCTTCAGACTCATCAGCTTCTTCACTCTTTGTCTCCTTGGAATCCTCTACAGATTTCTTTACGATCGGGAACTTTCCTACCTGTAGATACTGGAAACCAATAGCTCTGGCATGTCGCTCTAGACTGATGTAGCCACCACTCACGTTAAACACACGGTCGAACCCTGCACCCTTGAGCATTCTCAGTACTACGTGACCCTTCTGCCCATCATCACTGATAAGGATGATTGGATTCTCCTTGGGAATCTTGTCCAGATTCTCCCTGATCATATCCTGGCTCAAGTTGTTGGTCCCACGTAGATTGGCTTTTCCATAGCTGATCGGATCACGAAGGTCGATTGCAATAGGCTGCTGTTCCATGACAAAGTGTTCAAAATCCTGTGCAAGGATAGAAGGACTGAACCCACTGGTATGGTTGATTGCGGTAAAAGCTGCCATATTGACTGGCCCATTCGGTGAGTTGAACGGAGGAGCATACGCCAAGTCGAGTTCAGCAAGATCATCAAGTGTCAGTCCACCTGCAATAGCAGTTGCGATAACATCGATTCTCTTATCTATCCCTACCCGTCCAGCGACCTGGGCTCCAAGTACTTTCTTGGTCTTTTTATCAAACACGAGCATCAAGCTCACTTTCTCTGACCCGGGGTAATAAGCAGTATGACTGGCCTTGTGCACGACCACAGCATCAACGCTGAGACCTGCATCCCTACCTGCCTTTAGACTCATTCCTGTAGAACCAGCAATAGCCTCAAATACCTTAACGATCGAGCTACCGGAAACACCTTTATAGGTACGGTTCCCTCCAAGAGCATTCTCTCCAACAATTCTTCCCTGTCTGTTTGCAGGACCTGCCAGTGGCATCCTCACATTTTTCCCAAGGATATTGTGAGAGATCTCCACCATATCCCCAGCAGCAAAGATGGAAGGATCACTGGTGCACATATGCTCGTTAACCTTAAGACCACCGGAAGTGCCCATCTCGAGGCCTGCATCCTTTGCAAGTTGCAAGGTAGGACGCACACCTACTGAAAGCAGAACAAAATCGGTATCAATGGAGGTACCGTCGTTGATGAGTACCTGTTTATCTTCGATAGCCTCTACTGATTTACCCAGTTTGAGCTTCACACCATAATCCAATAGTTCATACGTGATAAACCCTGCAAACTCCCCTTCCAGGTTGGGCATTACCTGGGGTGCCATCTCAACCAGTGTTACAGCAATCCCACGCTTGGTGAGTGCCTCAACCATCTCCAGGCCTATGAAACCACCGCCAACTACTACTGCTTTCTTAGGGTCTTTCTCATTGATGTAGTGGTCGATCCTGTCCATATCTGCAAGGGTCCATAGTTGGAACACATGTTCCTTATTCACGCCTGGAAGAGGCGGTACGACCGGCTTTCCACCTTGGGCGAGAATCAGGGAGTCGTAGGGGAACACATGCTCCTCTCCAGTAACATTATTCACTGCTCTGACCTGCTTCTTTTCACGGTCTATAGCGAGCGCCTCTGTATGGGTATGTACCTTAACGCGATACTGTTCATGAAACGTCTCTTCACTTGCAAGAATCAAGGAAGAACGGTATTCAATATCCCGTCCAAGGTAATAAGGAAGGCCGCAGTTTGCAAACGAGACATCTGCTCCAGCCTCCAAGAGGGTGATATTCACATCATTATCTAGTCTTCGTGCTCTTGCTGCTGCCGTTGCTCCAGCTGCAACACCGCCTATGATCAATACATTCTTCATTAATAACTCCTCGTGTAACGAACGGTGAAAAAATAATATGTATAGTTGCTAGTGTCAAGTATTCATACTAGCAATCGTTATTTTTTTCTTGAATGAAGAATTTTTCTGTTCCAAACGCTATATTTTTGTGCTAATTACCTACTTCAATACAAGAGGAGGTGCTGCAAAGCACCCCCTCTTGTTGAGAAATATGTGTATGAAAGGATTAGATACAGCGAACTGCGTGGAATCCATGGTGCACTGCAGAGAGAATATTATCTGGATTCTCAGCATCCCCTACCAAGGCACAGTCGACCTTGTCAGAAAGTGCATCATACAACTCTGTATTTGCCTTGTATCCAGCAGCAATTGCAACGGTATCGGCTTCAAGGGTATGTTTCTTGCCGTCCTTCTCATAGATGACCTTGCCATCTTCAAATGAGAGCACCTTTGCAGAAGTCACACTCTTCACCTTGCAGTCCTCGATCAACTGACGAAGTGCCTGGTCATTGTTCTTGCAGTGTCTTGTGGTTGCAAGAATCTCAGGGAGCATCTCGATCATGGTTACAGAATCTGCCTTCTCTGCACAGTGACAGGCGGTCTCACATCCGACCAAGCCAGCTCCAACCACAACAACCTTCTTTCCATAGGTTTTCTTGTTGGTCAGTAGGTCATTTGCCCCCGTTACCCAATCCTGGTCAATTCCCTTGATCGGAGGCATAATGGGCGTTGCTCCGGTAGCGAAAATCACCTTGTCGTAACCGCCAGCAAGAACTTCTTCAGGAGTTCCGTCCTTCATAAGTGAAACCTTCACGCTACTACGGTGCAGTTTTCCAACCAAGTAGTCGACGTAGTCCTTCACGTCCTTCTTGAAGCGTGGTCCACCTGCTGCAAGCAACAATCCACCAAGCACGTTACGTTTCTCCCACAATTCTACCTGCATGCCTCTCTGCTCTGCAGTCAGTGCAGCCACAATACCACCAGGACCACCACCGATGACCAGGATACGCTTGCTGGAATCATCTTTACCGACAGGATAATAATCCTCAGCGAAAGCAAGCGGGTTCACAGCACAATGCAGAATCTTTCCACTGAAACCAGCAAAGAGACACTCATTACAGCCGATACAGGGAGTAATGTCGTAGGTTTCATGTTTCTTGACCTTCTGGACCCAGTAAGGGTCAGCGATAGCCATATGCCCCAGTCCGATCATATCAGCTTTTCCATCCTGCAAGGCAGCTTCTGCATCTGCAGGATTCTGCATTTTTCCTTGTGACAGTACAGGTACCGTTACATGCTTCTTGATCTCTGCGGCAACTGGCAATTGTACCATTGGTGGTTGATAAACGGTATTGATTGCCTTGTACCAAGCCTCATAACAACCAACATCAACATGGAGTGCATCGACACCAGCTTCCTCAAGTATCTTTGCCATTGCAGTTCCTTCGTCAAGCTCCCTACCCCCTTCCACTCCGTGGTACGGGGTGAACTTGTAAAGAATCGGGAAGTTCGGTCCTACAGCCTGACGAATTGCCTTCACACACTCTACTGAGAAACGCATACGGTTTTCCAAGCTACCACCATATTCATCAGTGCGCTTGTTCCAGAGGGTTGACTGGAACTGGTCCATCAAATACCCACCATATCCATGTAGCTCGACTGCATCTGCCCCAGCGTTCTTGGCAGTTGCAGCTCCTTCTGCCATCTTTGTGACGAGGAACTGGATATCTTCTTTGCTGAAAGCCTTGCATTTCACTTCAGGAAACCAGAATGAATCGACTTCACTTGCAGAGTATGGTCGTACATCACCGGTGGTGAACTGCATTCTTCCCAATCCTGGGGTAAGCTGGATACAAAGTTTTGCACCATGATTATGGATACGTCGAGCAAGGAAATTCATCTGCTCGAATGCTTTTGCAGTACCAAGTACATTACATGCCTTTGCTTCATACTCCATGGTAACCTGATTTGCACCAGTAATAATGAGTGCAAAACCACCCTTGGCGCGCTCTTCATAGTAACGAATGGATCTGTCGGAGAAGGAACCGTCAGCGTTTGTCTGGGTTCCCATCGGTGCCATGTATGTGCGGTTTCGCAATTTCATGCCTGCAATGCGTGTCTGTTCTAAAAGTTTCATCTTTCGTTCCTCTCCTGTATTGAGTTTTCTGATTAAGTACTTGGTGGTTATATTACTCGGGTAATACTTTGTTGTACTTGGGTACACCTTAGCAAACCAATCATGTGTTGTCAATACTATTTTATCGATATATGGCTATCCATCATGCACACTTGTTGAATGAGGATGCTTCTGGTAGAGTTTGGAGCGAAGGGAGATCGTGGTATGGACATGAAGGCACAGATTATTGCCAAGGGGAATGAGCTTTTCAAAGATAAGGGGTATGAGAAAGTTACCGTGAATGATATCTGTGAAGCCTGTGGCATTACGAAGACCACGTTCTATTATCATCTGAAGTCAAAACAGGACATTCTGTTGCAAAGCTATGATATTATCGTTGACAATCTGACCCCAATGCTAAGACAGATGCTGCACTTACCTTCCTGTTGGGAGCAAATAAAACACCTCTTTGATTATCTCATCACTCAGTTCATAGCATTGGGACCTGAGTTGAACACTCAACTGTTGATCGTGAATCTTCAGAGGAAAGACCGTGCTCTACACCTAAGGAAACACTTAGAGGAGATTGCAATAGATATCATCTCCTTAGGCCAAGAAAAAGGACAGTTTCTCAACAGCAATGAACCAAAGGTACTCTATGAAGCGGCGGCTTATATGTTTACTGGTTATGAGTATATGTGGTGCACTCTTTCTGGTGACTTTGCATGGAGGGAATTGTTTTTCCAATCCTTGGAAACATTGCTTGTGGTAACACCAGAACCGGTTAACTGCAACTAGGTAAGCGGTTTGTAAGTATAAAAGATTCACAAACTATATAGTTTATTGATGCTTTATATCCTATTTATAGATTCTAATTATTATATTTGTTATTTATAGTATTATATATCTATATTGACAGAGAAATCGATCAGATGTAATCTACTCTCATGGACAACACACAACACTACGTCGCTATTATTGGTGACATTATTGACTCTCGGACTCTTACAAACCGAAAACAGGTCCAGATACAACTGCAGCAGGTCTTGCAGAGAGTAAACAGTTTTGCTTTTTTGGATACCTACAAACAAATCCTAGATATCTCACCCTTTTCATACTCTACTAAAAAACAAGTTCAGCTCACAAATGAGAAGAATTCGATTACTTCCTCCTTCACCATTACCCTAGGAGATGAGTTTCAGGGATTACTAAGTGATTGTTCTCATGTAGTTTCCATTGTTGATTATATTGAACGTCATATGTGGCCGGTACGTATCCGATTTGGTATCGGTATCGGAGAAATCCATACTGAAATCATCAAGGATTCACCGTTTGGAATGGACGGTCCTGCATATCATATTGCACGTGATATGCTAACTCACCTGAAGCAAAGCGAAAAAAAACATAAGGAACCATATACTACCACTCGAATCGGAATTATTAATGATGAGAATCTTTCTCTTATGCTCAACATGGCTTTTTCCCTCCTTTCAACCTTGAAAGAAGGCTGGACAGAAAAACAGCAGAAAACATTGCACACGTTCATGGAAGGAGGACAATATAACCAACAGAAAACAGCTGATTTGCTCGGTATCACACAACCAACGGTGAATAGCGCATTATCTTCGGCTCATTTTTATACCTACTTGCATACGTTAGCTGGAATAACGAGCAGACTAAGTGAGGCATGTTAATGAATACTGATATTTTCCTGTTCTATCTCCTGTTACATATATTGGGTGACTACTACCTCCAGAGTGAAAGACTGGCAGCGTCAAAGAGAAACAAATATCCAGCGGTACTGCTCCATAGTCTTATATATGCACTCCCATTTTTTACCTCACTAGCATTTATGCACCCTTCCCCGTCGTTGGTCAATTCACTTGTATTTCTCATCATTCTTCACGTTTGTATAGACACGGCAAAGTTCTTGTTTCACAGACTTGGAAAGTGCAAGGAATCCACACTATATCTGGCCGATCAAACAGTCCATCTCATCTCACTAGCAGGAGTGGCAACACTACTCATTCCAGCACCATTAGCTCCAGCTTCATGGCTTACCGGTTTGCTAAATTCCAGTAACTTTTGCCCTGATACCATCCTTACCTGGGCTGTCAGTATCTTGATACTTGCTAAACCTTCCAATATTACCATCAAACACATTATTTCACGTTTAGGAAAGAAAGAAGAGACACCCCGAAATAATGCCGGGGCCATGATCGGTACCCTTGAGCGCTATATCATGATAATACTGCTCAGTCTTGGGCAGTTTGGTGCACTGGCTTTGGTGATGGCGGCAAAGTCAATTTCTCGCTATGAGATGCTCAAGGATAAGGATTTTGCAGAGTATTATCTTCTGGGCACTCTCTTGAGTATTCTCATTGTACTTGTAGTATGGCTACTTCTCTTTTTTTGACATAGTGGCTTGTTGCTCTGTTCTCCCTGCATGACTTGTCTGATTCCAGGAGAGCAGACCAAATACCTGTTCCCCTATGAAAGCGAGCATGCTGATTACGATGGTGCCGGAGAGTACCAAGGCAGAGTTACGCAGGGTAAGTCCACTGATGATGATAGTCCCGAGTCCTTCCCCACCAATTACTGCTGCGATGGCGGCAGTCCCAAGATTGAGGATATAACAGTGTCGTATACCGGTGATTATCATGGGCAACGCTTGTGGGAGCTCAGCAATATGAAGTTGCTGGAACCAAGTCATTCCCATTCCCTTTGCAGCATCGATTACAGCTGGGTTTACTGCATTGAACCCTACTATTGTGTTTCCCAGGACAGGAAAGAGAGAGTAGAGAAACAGCGCCAACAAGGCTGGTTGCCAACCAAAACCCAACACGGGAAATGCAAGTATTATTACCGCTGAAGGAGGAAAGGTCTGGATAAAAGCATTCAGCTTAAGTACCAGGTGTTGGAACTCTCTTCCTGCCCTTCTTGTAACCAAAATCCCAATGAATATGCCAAACACACTGGCAAGCAGCGTTGCTGCAATCGTTAGGGTAATGTGGGCACCGGTCATTTGCAGAATGGTCTTCCTTGAATGGGTGAACTGTGTCTCTGAAGGAAACAAGAACGAGAGAATCGTTGTTTGCAATGCATCAGAGGAAATATAGAGGGCCAACCCAACAGAGATCAGGAGAAGAGGTACCCATCGCTTGATCATTTCTCTAGGAGATGCTGATTGTTTGGATTGTCTCAAATCGAACCTCCCCGAATAACAGTCCTTCCTCATCCACCACGGCAGCTGCAGGCAACCCCAAACTCAGGATGGCAGCCATACACTCCCTCATTGATGAATACGTCTGTACTGTATGGTTTGCGCTGTGTACCGCACGCGATACGAGACGGCCCTTCACCCACACAAACCCTTTGATAGGTCGCCCTTTTTCATCAACTTGCCAATAACACCTGTGTGAATCCTCAGGTAATACTGATGTGCTCGCCTCTTCCATCCCAGAGAGTACTTCTTGTATGCAACAATGGTCGGCAGTAAAGAGGGATAGGCGTTTGAGTGACCGATCGGGGCCGAGAAATTGCTCCACGAAGTCATCCTGTGGAGCGGCAAGAATCTGCTCTGGAGTATCAGCTTGTACCACTTCCCCATCCTTCATGATCACCAGATAGTCAGCAAGACGGATAGCCTCATCAATATCATGGGTGACAAAAATAACGGTCTTCTTCAATTGCCTTTGGATACGGATAAACTCATCCTGGAGCTGTTCACGGGTAAGAGGATCCACAGCCCCAAAGGGTTCATCCATCAGCAGTACAGGAGGGTCTGCTCCAAGGGCACGGGCAACCCCTACACGCTGGGCTTCCCCACCGGAGAGTTCATGGGGATATTTGTTCCGGTAAATCTTGGGGTCCAGCCGCACCAGAGTGAGCAATCGCTCTACCCGCTCCCCTCTTCCTGACCGTTCCTGTCCAAGCAATCGTGGAACCAGGTCAACATTCTCTTCTACACTCAGGTGAGGCATCAAACCAACAGACTGTATGGCATACCCCATGGATCTCCTGAGCTCAGTCTCATTCATGTTCTGTATAGACTCATCACCATAGGTTATGACTCCAGAGGAGAGTTTCACCAGCGCATTGATACACCTGAGCGTGGTTGATTTCCCACACCCACTAGGGCCGATCAACACGGTTACCCGATTAGTGGGAATCTGTAAGGAGACTTCCTTGAGGGCCTCTGTCTCTCCATATCGCACAGAAATACGGTCTGCTTGTAGGAAAATGGAAGTATCAGAAAGGATAGGATGGGCAGGCAATTGCATCAGCGTTCCTCCCTTGCCAAGAATGTAGGAGTGAAGAAAATAATCAGGAGCTGGAATAGCCGGTCAGAGATTACGGTCAGGGCAATGATAAGCAACATACCTAGCAAGACCATATCGACTGAAGCTTGGCCGAGTCCCTCAAACACCAAGACCCCAAGTCCATCCCCTCCGATCAACTTTGCCAGTGTGGCATTCCCTATTGTTTGTACCAATGCTACCCGAATACCATGGAGGATCCCAACCGTTGCCAGGGGAAGGCGGACGATCTTCCATAATTGTGTTGAGTTCATACCCATCCCCTTCGCGGCAAGGACCACTTGCTCATCAATTCCAGTAAGAGATGTGTAGGTATAGCGGATAATCGGATAGAGTGCATACATACTGAGCGCAATGATTGCTGGTGCATTACCTATTCCCTGGATTCCCCACTGTCGAAGAACCGGGAAAGCCTTGGAGAGAGCGGCAAGTGGAGCAATCAATAGACCAAAAAGAGCAATTCCTGGAATGGTCTGCAATACATTGAGGATGGGGAATACCACACGTCTGACAGCTTTGTTCATAAAGGCGAGAAATGCAATTGGAATTCCTATAAGCATACTGATAAGCAGGCTTATACCGGTAATCCTGATATGAGATAGAATCTCACGGGCCAAGCGTGTGCCCAGGTTCCTTGCTTCCAGGAGAATTCCCAGGCGATCAAACATGCCAAGAAAGCCCATGCCTACTATCATGGTCAATACCAGGAAGAGGGCAATCTTATCACGTCTATGCAAGGTTTTTTGCATGAAGTAAAGAATGGAGACAGAGGCAAGATACACATACATCCCTGATGCTGGACTATAGCGGGCAAAAGCCCCCAGATCTTCAACCAAAGTATTTCCAGCAATCCCCAGAACCAAAATGGGAAACAACACCCCAAACGCCATGGAAATAGATGCAAGGTGCCGAGCATGGTTTTTCTCTGGAATGATTACACTTACCAAGAGAATGAGTGGGGGCGTAAGCAAGAGAAGTATGGAAATAAACCCAAGTGAAAGCACATATACTGTAAACTCTTCAGATATCCTGTTTTCCCGTGATTGAATAAATGGCAGGGTTAAGCTCACAAAAAAAAGGAACAGCGTTAATATCACCTGTTTATCGAGGGATCTCCACTGGAGTACGTTCCGATTCAATGACTCTCCCCTCTGTGGCTAACCGCCTAGTAATCACCATCTATCCCTCTCATGAGTGGGCCGCTATTCCATGGTTAATTTGAGAATAACAGGAGAAAGGGAGGGAATCAAGTTTTCACGGGGTCTATTTTCTTGTGTGGGTGAGCAATCACCTTTATAGTGCTAGGTATACTGAAGCTCTATCAGGAGGTAATCCCGATGAAACAGTATGATGTGATTATCATTGGAACAGGGCAAGCAACGGGGACCATACTTGGAGAACTTCTGAAGCAAAAAAAATCCATTGCTGTGATTGAGTCAGATCGTGTTGGAGGAAGTTGCGTAAACTGGGGGTGTACCCCAACCAAGACCCTTATCGCAAGCGCCCGCACCGCTCACATGATTCACAGAGGAAGTGAGTTTGGCATCGAAGTAGCATCCTACCAGACCAATTTTTCCAAGGTCATGAAACGTGTCAATGCCATCCGTGATGAAGCAAACAAAGGGTTTACGGAATGGCTAGAACAAACAGTTGACTTCTATGCTGGTTTAGGGTCATTCATCGATTCACATACCGTCGAGATTGAGGGAACACGTATCAATGGAGAGAAAATCGTCATTCATACGGGCACTAGGGCAAGGGTTCCTGATATCCCTGATATCGATGACGTTCCTTGGTTGGACAACAAGGGAATCTTGGCTCTAGGGGAGCTCCCTTCCCATCTCCTGATCATAGGAGGGTCGTATATCGGGCTGGAATTCGCCCAGGCCTTCAGGAGACTCGGCTCCAAGGTAACGATATTTGAGTCATCTCCACATATCATTTCCAGGGAGGATGAAGAGATCAGTGAGATTGCCCGTTCGATCTTGGAAGATGAGGGAATTGAAATCGTTACCTCCGCCGCCATCAGCTCTGTCTCAAAAGAAGCTGACAAGTCAATCTCAGTACACTACCAGGGAGGAACCATAACAGGGTCCCACCTTTTGGTTGGTATTGGTAGAGTTCCAAACAGTGACGCACTCAACCTGGGCAGTGCTGGCATCGTGATGGATGAAAGAGGATTCATCACAGTTGACGATGAGTGTAGAACATCCGTCCCCCATATCTTTGCACTCGGGGACGTAAACGGACGAGGTGCCTTTACCCACACATCCGTCCATGACGGCCAGGTTTTCCTCTCGGTGCTTTCTGGAGGTTCGAAAAAAATAACTGACCGTATTCCCACCTACTCACTATTCATCGATCCACCACTTGCAAGAGTAGGTTTGAGTGAGAAAGAAGCAAAGGATAAAAATATTCCATATTTGGTGGCAACCAAGGAGATGAAAACAATCAGTAGAGCGAAGGAGAAGAATGAGACGAAAGGACGTATCAAGATTTTGGTACACAAGAGGGACGATACCATTATTGGGGCTGCTGTATTTGGTGTGGGTGGAGATGAAGTGATCGGTATGATCGCTCTCGCCATGCAAGCAGGACTTCGCTATCAGACAATCCAGGATACCGTCATTCCTCACCCTACTGTGGCGGAATTGATTCCCTGGGTATTCTCTTCACTCAAATCGGAGGCGTAATCATGAAACTATTTGCAAAGAATGTACTCTTTCTCTCATTGGCACTTTTACTGCTGTCCATACCTATTTTTGCTGCAGGTACAACGGAGCGTGGGGATAAGCCAGAGATAACTGTGGGTTCCAAGATAGATACAGAAGGCGCCTTGCTGGGAAACATGATTGTACTTATGCTGGAGAATGATGGGTTTCGTGTTATCGACAAGACGCAAACTGGGTCCACACCCATTGTCCGCTCTGCCATCATCGCTGGTGAAATCGATATCTACCCAGAGTATACTGGCAATGCCTACTACTTCTTCTCTGGAGAGAGCGAAGCAGAGCTCTGGAAGGATTTCCAAGCTGGCTATAAAAAGGCTGCTGAGCTCGACCTAAAAGCCAACAACATAGTCTGGCTCACTCCTGCCCCTGCCAACAACACATGGGCAATCTCAGTTCGTGGGGATCTCGCTGAAAAGGAATCCCTAAAAACCTTGGATGATCTTGCCGTCTATGTAAATAATGGAGGTCATTTCAAGCTTGCCGCAAGTGAAGAGTTTGTATCCAGTGAGGCAGCACTCCCCAGTTTTGAGAAGGGATACGGATTTTCTCTTGATGAAAGCCAGCTCTTGGTATTTGCAGGTGGGAACACAACCCTCACCGAGCAGGCTGCAGCTTCTGGTCAGGAAGGGGTCAATGCTGCTATGGCATACGGAACCGATGGACAGCTTGCTGCACTTGGCTTGAAGGTCCTCACCGATACGAAGAACATCCAACCGGTCTATGCTCCCTCCCCGATCATCCGCTCTGAAGTGCTTGAGCAAAATCCTGAAATTGCGACTATTCTAGAACCTGTTTTCCAAAGTCTTGACCTTGAAACACTGCAGTTGCTTAACAGCAGGATTGCTGTTGAGGGACAACCAGCCAGGATGGTCGCTGAGAACTATCTCAAGGAAAAGGCGTTTTTGTAGGAGCATATATGGATATTCTTTCCTGGGTATTGATTGCATTTATCACCTTGGAGACTCTCAATGTGGTGTTACTCTACAGGATGCCTTCCTCAACACGGGGGAATGCCGTGGGAGTGTTCAAGGCATATGAGAAATCACAAAGGGACCCAGAGATTGGGTTGCAGGCACCAAGTTGATTTTTATCGTGCTGATCATTGGAATTGTCATCACCGGAAGAAAAGAGACCAAGGTATTCAGCGTAATCGCCCTAATTTTCTCAATCATGACCTTTTATTCACAATTGTATCCTAGACTGAAACATATGGACACTGAGCACCAGCTTAGTGTCAGTGGGTAGTCCAGGACGCTGGCAATTATAATTGGTGGGTTTTATTTGGTATTTACCATTGCAGTAGTTTTTGTCCTCTGTACATTATGATTGGTCGTTTTGAGTAATGAGGTAGGCACAATGCACAAATTGAATCGATGTACAGGAACACACTTTAAACCATCATCCGTTCGTGTCTTTCTCGATTCATATGAAGAGTTCAACACATAGGAATGAGAATAGTGAACGTTTATGAAATGATATCTCTGTGGGCGTAGAGTCTGCATACCATACCAGAAAAGTGAAAATTGCCGCTCCAATTGCGAACATTTTCCCAAGCACAGCAAAAACTGTGCTATATATTTCACATCAAGTTATCAGTAATCAGGAATGGGTACAATGGAATTTTCTATACAGAGCAAAGAACAACTGAGAGAATTATGGACCAATATCTACAATACAGAGGGGAAGCCCGACTGGTCCCACATACTACCTTACTATGATGAGCATATTTTCTTTTGGGACAGTGTCCAGAAAATCCATGGTATTGCAGAATTCACTGCAATGACCGAGCGCTTGATCGCCAGGTCCAGCGACCTGAAGATGGATATCAAGAACATCGCACAGAATGGAAATGTTATGTTCCTTGAGTGGGAGATGACACTGAGTTTCAAGAAATACCCCAATTCATCGGTATATGGCGCAAGCAGGGTCACCTTGAACGAACTAGGAAAAATCATAGAACAACGCGATTACTATGACCTATGGGGAGATATCTTTGACAACATCCCCCGCTTCGGCAAAGCCTATCGCAAGTTCATGCATAAGAAATTTGGGTAACACAAGAGGTAGTCATGAATCCCTATCTGAAAGAGTACGAATGGTCACATATTGCAGCCATGCTCAAGAACAACAAGGCAACTCCCAAAAGCGAAGAGAAAGGCTTCACCGGAAATTTGGTTGTCATCACAGGAGCTACCTCAGGCATCGGGTACGAGACAGCCAGGCTTTTCGCTTCCCACGGGGCCTCTCTTCTGTTAATCAACCGAAACAAGGCGAAGTCAGAACAGCTGAAACAAGAAATAGAGCATGAGTTCAAGGTACCCTGTACTTACTTTATTGCAGACTTCTCGCATCTTGATCAGATACATGCTGCCGCTACCATGCTGGCAGGACTAGCACAAGATATCGCAGTGCTTATTCATAACGCCGGGGTATACAATACCAAAAAGCAGTTTACTGCCGATGGCTTGGAGGAGGTCTTCCAGGTCAACTATCTTGCTTCCTTCATCATTACCTACCTGTTGATGGAAAAACTCAAACGACATGAACGTGCAAGAATTTTGTATGTCAATTCTGAGGGGCACAGGTTCGCACTCTCAGGATTGCATCTCGATGATCTAGACTGGAAGAGGCACCACTATAGTGGACTGAAGAGTTATGGCTCAGCAAAAACTGCACAGCTGCTCTCTCTTTTCCCCTTTACCGAATACTTCAAGGATAGTGGAGTTACGATCAATGCGATGCACCCTGGTGATGTAAGGACCAATATGGGTGAAAATAACGGGAAGCTCTATAAATGGTTCAAGCATCACCTGATCAATCCTTCAGCCAGAACCCCCCAGCTGTCAGCCCAGGCGTTGTACTACCTGGGAGTCTCTGCTGATGTGGAGGGAATTACAGGAAAGTTCTTCAACTTCACAACTGAAGAAATTCCCGCACCTCATGCACTCGACCGAGAGATGGCTGCAAAGCTCTGGCAGAAAAGCCTCACATTCTTACCAAACAATGAGCATTAGACATCACTGAAGGTAAGTTTTCTTGTCTCTAAATTGCATTATTGTAAACGTTTACAAATTTTCCTTGACAGATAGGAATTGACGTGCAAATAATACAAATGTACAAGGAGATGCGGAGTGAGTAACGTAATCCTGTCCATGAAAGCGATTGATAAGCGATTCGCCGGTGTACATGCACTCAAGGGTGTAGATTTCGATCTGTATGAAGGTGAAATTCATGCAATCGTCGGTGAAAACGGGGCTGGCAAATCAACATTGATGAAAGCCCTCACTGGCATATTTCCAAAAGACTCAGGTGAAATCCATTACATGGGTAAGCTGTTTAATCCACAGGGCCCTAAGGAAGCATTGGATGCAGGTATTGCAATCGTGCACCAAGAGCTGAATATGATGGAGCATCTCACTGTAGCACAAAATCTCTATATTGGGCGTGAGGCTACCAAACACCATGGCTTGTTTTTGGATGAGAAAGCACAAAACAAGAGAGCCAGGGATTTGTTTGCTCATCTGAATATGTCCATAGACCCAGAAGAAAAGGTACGGGACCTTACCGTTGGCAAGCAACAGATGGTTGAGATTGCAAAGGCTGTTTCCCATAATCTCAAGATTCTTATCTTTGACGAACCTACTGCTGCCTTGACCGACAGAGAGATCAAGGACCTGTTTACCATCATGAAAGATTTGGCAAAAAAAGGCGTTGGTATGATCTACATCAGCCACCGTCTTGATGAAATCGGCATTATAACCGACCGAGTTACCGTCCTCAGGGATGGAGAATATGTGGGTACCAAGCTAACCAAGGAGTTAAGCAAGGATGAGATGATCAACATGATGGTTGGACGGGTTATCTATGAACAGCCTAAAGCAAAAAGCAATGTTCCCGATAATGCACCAATTATCTTGAAGGTTGAGAATCTTAATGCGGGCAAACTTGTACAGAACATCTCATTCGAGTTGCATAAGGGAGAGATCCTCGGATTTTCTGGACTCATGGGTGCGGGCAGGACTGAGACGATGCGTGCTCTCTTCGGTGCAGATAAAGCCTCTGGTTCAATCTATATTAATGGAAAGAAGACACTCATTGAAAGTCCGGAAGATGCCGTGCTCAATGGCATTGGATACCTATCAGAAGACCGAAAACGGTTTGGCCTGGCGATCAAGCTCTCTGTCGAATCCAATGCCATCATGGCTTCGTACGAAGACCTCTGCCCCAACCTCTTCCTTCCTCGTTCCAAATTACATCAGATTGCTGCAGAGAATGTAGAGAAACTCAATGTAAAGACACCCTCACTGGACCAGCTCGTACAAAATCTTTCTGGGGGCAACCAGCAGAAAGTGGTTATCGCAAAGTGGCTGATCAAGAACTGTTCCATCCTCATTTTCGATGAACCAACAAGGGGGATTGATGTAGGAGCAAAGAGTGAGATTTATCACCTGATGAATGAACTCGTCAAGGAAGGAAAGTCCATCATTATGATCAGCAGTGAACTGAATGAGATTCTGAGAATGAGTGACCGAATTGCAGTAATGTGTGAAGGAAAACTCACTGGGTTCCTTCCAATAGAAGAGGCAACCCAAGAAAAGATCATGGAATTGGCTACACAACATGGATAGGAGTAACCCTAGATGAAAACGAAGGATTTGGTTGAGTTGAAAAAAAAGAAAGGATTGAATCTCCAAAAGTTGCTTGCACCACTGGCTCTCGTTATCATCTACGCATTCTTTGCGCTCTTTGGCAGGAACTTCTTCTCCTATACGACATTGGTAAACATCCTTGACTCTTCCTATTATATTGGGTTTCTGGCCATCGGGGTTACCTTTGTCATCATTACCGGTGGAATTGATCTCTCTTGTGGTACAGTGATGATGGCAGCGACAATCATCGGCGGAACAGCATACAAGACATGGGGATGGCCAATGTGGATTTCATTGATCCTCATCATTGTGGTTGCAACATCCTTTGGTCTTTTCAATGGCATCATGGTAAGCCGACTGAAGTTGCCACCTTTCATCGCAACCCTCGGTACCATGATGATCAGCTTAGGTACCGGATCCATTGTATCGAATGTGCGCAGTGCTACCTTCCCGGCTCGTGGGGCAGAAGATAGCTGGTTCAAGGGAATATTCAAGTTTATTGCGGAGGATAATACCTCCTACCCCACCGGTGCCATCGTACTCTTCGGTACAGCATTCATTGCTTATATCATTCTTACCAGAACAAAGATGGGGCGATATATTTTCGCAGTTGGATCAAACAAGGAAGCAGCACGTCTTAGCGGTATTGATGTCGCAAAATGGGAAATGATGGCCTATGTGATCAGCGGTTTCCTTGCCGGTATCGGCGGTATTGCCTTTGCTGCAGTCTACACCACCGTTATGCCTGCCCAAGGCCAGGGTTTTGAATTGTATGCTATAGCAGGAACCGTTATCGGGGGAACCAGTCTTAGCGGAGGGGCTGGTTCAGTCTTCGGGACAATGATTGGTGTGTATATCATGAGTGTATTACGCGCTGGATTGCCATCGATGGATCTACAGTCACAATACCAGACGTTCTTTACTGGTGTAGTTGTTCTGGGCGCTGTCATGCTCGATATCTATCGAACGAAAAAATCTTCTGAGGTTCGCATTCTCTCCGAGTCTGACAGGTACAAGGAGGAAATGCTGCTGAAGATCTCTCAACTGAAGGCAGAAATGTCCTCTGCTGATCCTGCAACCAAACCAGAGATAGAGAAGAAACTTGCCGAGCTTCGTCTGGAAATGCGTTCTCGATATCGTGCGCTGAGACGGGAAGAGAAGGCACAGAGAGCTGAGCTACGCAAAAAGGAGAAAGAGTTCGTAAAGAGATAACGGAATACATCCGTTGTATATAGCAAATCCGGGTTATTGGATCCGGTAGAAAACAGGAGGATTAGTATGAAGAAGACCTTAGTCGTTCTAATGGTTCTAGTGTTGCTTACTTCCACTGTTCTGTTTGCGGAAGGAGTAAAGGAGCAAAAGCCTTATATCGCTGTTGTTTCAAAAGGAGAACAACACGACTTCTGGCAGCAAGTGAAACTGGGAGCCAATGCGGCAGCAGCAGATTATGGGGTTGATATTACCTTTGAAGGCCCTCCTTCAGAAAGTGATGTACAAATCCAGGTTGAGATGCTCAATAATGCAATGGCAAAGAACCCTGTGGCAATTGCCTTGGCGGCATTGAATACCAGCAGTGTACTTGACCAGCTCCAGCAGGCCAAGAACCAAGGTATTCCTGTCATCGGATTTGACTCTGGTGTACCGGAAGCTCCAGCAGGATCAATTTGGGCAAATGCATCAACCAACAACTATGCCGCAGCAGGGATGGCTGCCGAGAAGATGTTTGATGTGATCAAAGGCAAAATTGAAGCTGCTTCAATCGCCAAGCCCGTCAAGATTGTCGTCATGAATCAGGACGCTTCAGGTGAATCGCTGCTTAGCCGTGGAAAGGGCTTCAGAGACACCATGATCAAGTTGATTGACGAGAACACTTCACTTAGCAAGAGTGATATTGCAGTAATTGGAAACACTGCATACATTGCTGCAGACAGCCCAACCAAGGGAAGAAAAGTCTTTATTGAGATGATCGTCCCCGCTTCTGCCGCCATGACTGATGCAACCAATGCAGCACAGGCAATGCTGAACAAGGTGACCAGTGACAATGTTCTGGGAATCTTCTGTTCCAATGAAGCAACGGTCAAGGGTCTTCTTGCTGCAACCAACGATGGAGCAACCTTGAAGAGCAATTCCGCATTCAAGGATGTGGTGGTTATCGGGTATGATGCAGGCGCTGCACAGAAGAATGCGGTTCGCCAGCAATACTTCCTCGGTTCCATTACCCAAGACCCCTACCAGATTGGATACAAAGCAGTCGAACTGGCATACAAAGCCTACAAGGGTGAACCTGTTGCTGATGTCGACACCGGTGCAAAGTTCTACAACTATCAGAACATGGATGATGCAGACATCAAGGGTTTGATCTACGATTGATGAACCGTTGAACAGAGATTGCATCTCATAAGTTTGGGGGGTCACCGGCATTTGTACCGGCTGACCCCTTTTTCTGAGGAGACCAACATGGCATCCCCTACCATCAAAGATGTTGCAAGAGCAGCGAATGTGTCTATTGCTACAGTTTCTCGTGTCCTCAACCATGGGGATTCTGTGAACATACACACACAAAAAAAAGTATTGGACGCCATGGATACGCTTGGCTACAACCGTAATGAGGTGGCACGTTCCCTCAAGTTTCGGCATACCAAGACGATCGGTATTATCGCTCCAGAACTCTCCAACATCTTTTTCATGGAAGTTGTCGAGGCAATGGAACGCTGCCTGGCTCCGCACGGATATTCATTGATCATCACCTCTTCCAACGATTCAGTGGAAGAGGAGAAGCGAAAGCTCCAGATATTCATTGAACGTAATGTGGATGGGATTGTGGTGATGCCGGCAGGGGCAGATGGCCGGCACTTCCTGGCAAATGCACTGTCAAGAATCCCTTTGGTCATGGTCGACCGATGTATCGATGGACTTAAGGTTGATTTTGTGGAAACCGACAGCCGATATGGGGTTCGTCAGATGATCAAGGCGCTCAAGCATGAAGGATATAAGCGAATCGGGTATATCGGTGGAGACCTCAGTATCCATACGGCACATGAACGATTGTACGCATATCTGGAGGCAATGAAGGAGCAGGGGCTTACAGTCGAAAATCGATTCGTCTATCATCAGGATGCAATGACCCAGGCCTCTGGGCGGTATCTCCTCAGGCAAGCACTTCTTGAAGTAGATTATCCAGAAGCCTTTTTCATTGCCAATGATTCCCTGCATCTAGGGGCAACCATCCAAGCATTAGAAATGCTCTCCCCTCATCAGCTGGGGCAACTGGTTTTTGCAAGTTTTGACTATCTCAGCTATGCTCCACTGCTCAAGCTCTGTCATTATGCAGTTGCACAACCTTGTGAAAAGATTGGGAGAGAAGTCTCCACCCTTCTTCTAAAACGGCTGGGGGGCAGTTGGGAAGACTTTCCCGAGCATGTAAAGCTTCGTCCTGAAATAAAGGTGATTCGGGCAAATGGGGGAATCCCCTACCCTATGACAGAGAGAGAATCAGACACCTGTCCTATTGCATAGCTTGAACTATTCCCGATAGAATTCGTTGCTCACTTTTGTCAGATCTTTAATGTTAGTCAAGCGATAACGCATGGATGTATGATGAAGATACTATTGTATCTGTTTGTTTTAGGGAGGGCCGGTGATGAACTATCTGATTCAGTTCCAGATCAACATATTTGCCTTCGCTATCTTGGTAATCCTCTATCTATTCATGCAGAAATCAAGGATCAAGACATTCAGTAAACATCTCCTCAATTGGTCCCTGCTCACTACCAGTATTGCCATTATCGATGAACCTCTGACATGGATAATTGATGGCGAGCAATTCCTTGGTGCATTTCTCCTTGAATACTCCACCAACTTCCTGCTTTACCTCATTGGTCCTGTCATCGGGGGACTGCTCATGTCCTATGTGGATTTCAGGATGTTTCATGACAGGAAGAGAGTCCAAAAGAGATGGTACTATCAGCATGCAAGCCTGCTTACACTCTTTATACTTATCATGAATACCTTCTTGCCTCTCTATTTCTCAGTAAACCCTGAGACCAACAGTTATAGTAGTGAACCTTTCAAGTTCATCCACTACATCTTGCTTGGCTTGCTGTATGGGTATTTCTTTGTCTTTATCACCATGAATAGAAAGAATATTACCCGCAATGAAACCTTGATCTATCAGTTTTTCTTTTTCATCCCCATAGCAGGAATGGTACTTCAATTTTTCAATTCCAAGTTGCACTTTTCCTGGACATCAATTGCATTGGCTTTGTTTGTCATCTATGTCTTTCTTGAATCTACACCATCCGATGAGGATTACCTAACCAAACTCTACAACCGCAGCAGCTATGATGCGTATATGCAGCACCTGTTGCAAAGCAACAAACAGTTCTCACTGATTGTGTTTGACCTGAACTACTTCAAGGAGATCAATGACAAATATGGCCATGAAATGGGAGACTATACACTGATCTGCTTTGCCAAGGCACTCAAGAGAGCATTTGCCCACAAGGGACTTGCCTTCAGACTTGGAGGGGATGAATTTGCAGCAATATTTGACTCTGGTAATGTTGAAGCTATCATCGAGATGATGAAGGGGCATTTGCAGCAGAATGACAACCAACTCATCAAGAACCTACGGTTCAGCTACGGGTACCATTCACCCCTGCCTGGGATGACTTCTGATGAGCTAAGCAATATTGCAGACCATAAGATGTATGTACAGAAGCAAGAGATGAAAAAGCACGATCCCAGGGGGATGAGATAGAGAATCCCCCTGGTCTCACCTTCACCGAGTATTACAATGTTTCAGCTGTAGTAAAAATTTCAGCTAATCCTTCAGGTATTTCTTCAGTGAAAACATAGTCCATATAGTTCAGATCATGGTTGTACCCTTCATGGACAGAGATGGTTAGGTTCTCTTTTCCCAATTGCTCAAACAATTCCTTGACTTCATAGACGCCCTCTACCCGAGCGTTCTGGTCAAAGGTCCCATGGATGATATGGATCGGAATGTCAACAAATGGAAGGATTTCTTGGTTAGTGGGCATCATCTTGTGTGCATCAAACCATTCTGGGGTAAGATATACCCCATAGGAATGCTTTAGGTACTCTCGATCTCTCTCTTCGATGGCCCGGTATAGCTCATTCCTGGTTGGTTCAAGCATGATGGCAAAATCTTTTTCATCCATGACCCCGCTCTTGTCCTGGTCCATGTAATCATAGGTAACACCGAAATGTGCTGCAATCCCGTTTCTGTCTTCAACAAATTCTTCGGGTGATACAATCCCATCCTTGTTGTAGTCAAAGTAGTTGCGGTAGAAGACCATGCTTGACCCACCTGTTTGCTGCCAATCGAGAATACTCATCATATCGTCATACATAAAGCCACAGAGGATAAGTCCGTCAACATCCGTCTTCAGTGACACCAAGGGAGCGATCAAGGTACCTTCACTCCATCCCAGGAGGATGACCTTTGCATTCTGTAGCCCTTTGTACTCTCTCAGCTGATCAACAATTGCAACAACATCATTCACACTTGCATGAGGGGTATAGCTTCTGTAGACAATGTCATCAACTGAAGTAAAGTACGGTGGTTCATCTGAAGGGGTTACCCCACGGGTATTGTAACTGAAGAATGCTATATCACGTGCATTGAACTCATCGCGGAAGAGATCAAAATAGGTGAACTGTTTTTTCTCATCCAGCATTCGCTTGTTATCATAAGTGTTCGGTCCAGAACCATTGACGTACACAACCAGCGTTTCAGCATTCCCATCATCGGGCATGGAGAGGAATCCTTCGATTAAGTACCCATCACGTGAGGGTATTTGCACAATCCCGGTCTCTGCTTCGCCTACGTACGTGGTGGTACAACTCGAAAGAAGCACAACCAATGAAATAATCAGAACCAACATGTTTTATCTCCCAGAACATAGTATTGTATCTATTTGTATCGTATCAGGGTAGGAAAATATACTGTATGGAGTATGCAAAAAGAAATAAATATCTTTTACTGTTTTGGTAAATTCCCCCTTTCAGTTGGTCGATTTTACCATTCAGGGGTAGTCACCATGTGATGTGCAGGTTCTTTTCGTTCTATTTTCCATGGTTTCTTGCTTTGGCACGGTTGTTGCAAAGTACAAGCAGGAGTTCGTGAAGACCTCCAAAATTCTATGGAGAGATAAGCATTATTATGAACAAAAACAGTACGAAACAGCTTGCTGTACTCATGATCATCGCATTCACCACGATGACAACCCTTTTCGCAGCAGACAGGTGTGAATACCTATCGCCTCGTATCTACCTCGGCATCGATTATGGCCATAGTATGGTAGAAGAACAGGAAGTACCAAATGTTGGTATTACCGTTGGAAGCAAGCTTTCAAGCCGGACATCCACCGAAATATTCGCAAGAATTGAACCGCTTTCGAATTTTCCTGGAGAAGATTTTGGTGTTGATATCACCGAAACAGAAGCAACGTTTGCTTTCAGCAGCGGCTTGGCAGTAACTGCCAGAATGTTCCATGATGCAGCATTCAACCCCTTTGTCCAAGCTGGAATTGGAACCATGGCTATCGGGCACCTAATCAGTGAGGATGATGAGTACGTCATGTCAAACCTCGAGTATGTAATGCATGGCACGGTCGCTACCGGACTTGAAGTGAACATCTTCCAGGGAGTCTCCATCCAATTTGTGCACGGATATCGTTACATTCCACATAGAAGAATATTTGATATAGAACCTCACACATTAAGCGGTTCCTTCAACAGTGTTGCATTCAAGGCGTACTTGGATTGAAAACAGGGTTAAGATCTTTTCTGTGCACCTCC
Organism: uncultured Sphaerochaeta sp.; assembly: GCF_963677075.1. Classification (NCBI taxonomy): domain Bacteria; kingdom Pseudomonadati; phylum Spirochaetota; class Spirochaetia; order Spirochaetales; family Sphaerochaetaceae; genus Sphaerochaeta; species uncultured Sphaerochaeta sp. Next base: position 2,399,640 of record NZ_OY781873.1, read on the forward strand.
TTTCCCCAGGAGGTGCTCTGTATGCTGAGATTTGGTTTCATGATATGATTCAGCATCCTACAGCTAGTGAGTGACAACATGAAGAAGTATCCGGTACATGAAGATTTTCATACGTTGCAGATGAGTATTCCTTTCTATGCACCTTTACTACCATTGCTGCAAAGGTTGACCCGCTCTGCATATGTACGGCGATCCATCCCTGAGACACTCACGCATAAGAGAGAAACCTGTATTGCTCATGATGGATATCCCATAACAATAGAGTTGTTCAGTCCCAAGTCTATTGAGCCAAATGCTCCTTGCATTCTCTTCTTACATGGAGGGGCATTTGCACTCCCTGCTGCCGACCACCATAAGCAAT